>NZ_MTLG01000099.1 GCF_002192695.1 Achromobacter xylosoxidans | reverse complement strand
CAGCGGACGCGTGGCCACGCCGCCTTCCATCGCGGCCTTGGCCACCGCGGGCGCGATGCGCACGATCAGGCGCGGGTCGAAAGGCTTGGGGATCAGGTATTCGGGGCCGAACGAAATATCGAAGGTGCCGTAGGCCGCGGCCACGACTTCGTTCTGTTCTTCTTCCGCCAGCTCGGCGATGGCGTACACCGCCGCCTTTTCCATCTCGCGGGTGATGGTGGTGGCGCCCACGTCCAGCGCGCCGCGGAAGATGTAGGGGAAGCACAGCACGTTGTTGACCTGGTTCGGATAGTCCGACCGGCCCGTGGCCATGACTACGTCATCACGCACCGATTGCGCCAGTTCCGGCAGGATCTCGGGCGTGGGGTTGGCCAGCGCCAGGATCAGCGG
>NZ_MTLG01000098.1 GCF_002192695.1 Achromobacter xylosoxidans | reverse complement strand
CAGCGGACGCGTCGCCACGCCGCCTTCCATCGCGGCCTTGGCCACCGCCGGCGCGATGCGCACGATCAGGCGCGGATCGAAGGGCTTGGGAATCAGGTATTCAGGGCCGAACGAGATGTCGTAGGTGCCATAGGCCGCGGCCACGACTTCGTTCTGTTCTTCTTCCGCCAGCTCGGCGATGGCATACACCGCCGCCTTTTCCATTTCACGGGTAATGGTGGTGGCGCCTACGTCCAGCGCGCCGCGGAAGATGTACGGGAAGCACAGCACGTTGTTGACCTGGTTCGGATAGTCCGAACGGCCCGTGGCCATGACCACGTCGTCGCGCACCGATTGCGCCACTTCCGGCAGGATCTCGGGCGTGGGGTTGGCCAGCGCCAGGATCAGCGG
>NZ_MTLG01000097.1 GCF_002192695.1 Achromobacter xylosoxidans | reverse complement strand
GCTGGCCGACCTGGAAGCCTACGAAGAGCAGCTGCAGCAGTTCGTGTACCACTCGGGCGCCTTCATGAAGCCGCTGTTCTCGGCGTCCAAGCGCATCGTGCGCGAGGGCGGGCCGGCGCGCATCGTGTTCGCCGAAGGCGAAGACGAGCGCGTGCTGCGCGCGGTGCAGGTGATCGTCGATGAAGGCCTGGCCCGTCCCATCCTGGTGGGCCGTCCGTCGGTGCTGCTGACCCGCATTGAAAAGCTGGGCCTGCGGCTGCGCCTGGGCGAGGACGTCGAAGTCACCAACCCGGAATACGACGAGCGCTTCCACCAGTACTGGACCACGTACTGGGAACTGATGTGCCGCCGCGGCATCACCAAGGAAATGGCGCGCGTGGAAATGCGCCGCCGCATGACCCTGATCGGCGCCATGATGGTGCGCCTGGGCGACGCCGACGGCATGGTCTGCGGTTCGGTCGGCGCGTACCACGATCACCTGCGTTTCGTGGACGAGGTCATCGGCCGCCGTCCCGGCCACAACGTGTACGCCGCCATGAACATCCTGCTGCTCAACGAGCGCACGGTGGTGCTGGTGGACACGCACGTCAACGATGAACCTTCGGCCGAACAGATCGCCGAATTCACCATCGCCGCCGCCAACGAGATGCGCCGCATGTATCTGGCGCCCAAGGTCGCGCTGCTGTCGCGTTCGAACTTCGGTTCGG
>NZ_MTLG01000096.1 GCF_002192695.1 Achromobacter xylosoxidans | reverse complement strand
GCGAGCATCGGAATCCCGCAGTCCGGACGCCGGCGGCTCAAGAACCCTAGCTCACAAAACCGAAGTGCGGTCCGGATTTTCCTCATCCGGACGCCCTAGGAGCGGGTTTTCCTTGGCCGGAAGCGTTCAGGCGACCAGGCGGTCCAGGGCTTCGCGGTACTTGGCGGCGGTCTTTTCCAGCACGTCCTGCGGCAGACGCGGCGCGGGCGGGGTCTTGTCCCAGGTCTGGGTTTCCAGCCAGTCGCGCACGAACTGCTTGTCGAACGACGGGGGGCTGATGCCCACGCGGTAGCCGTCGGCCGGCCAGAAGCGCGAGGAGTCCGGCGTCAGCACTTCGTCCATCAGGTACAGCGTGCCGTCGTCGTCCAGCCCGAATTCAAACTTGGTGTCGGCGATGATGATGCCCTTGGTGGCCGCGAACTTGGCGGCTTCGGCGTACAGCTTGAGGGTCACGTCGCGGATGCGTTCGGCCATTTCCTGGCCGACTTCCTTGACCACGTGGGCAAAGTCCACGTTCTCGTCGTGCATGCCGAATTCGGCCTTGGCAGCGGGCGTAAAGATGGGTTCGGGCAGCTGGCTGGCCTGTTGCAGACCGGCGGGCAGCTTGATGCCGCAGACGGCGCCGGTGGCCTGATAGTCCTTCCAGCCTGAGCCGATCAGGTAGCCGCGGGCCACCGCTTCCACCAGGATGGGCTTCAAGCGCTTGACCACCACGGCGCGGCCGCGCACCTGGTCGACTTCGTCCGGCGCCACCACGTCTTCGGCCTTGATGCCGGTGGAGTGGTTCGGCAGGATGTGGGCCAGCTTCTGCAGCCAGAACTCGGTCAGTTCGGTCAGCACCTGTCCCTTGCCGGGGATGGGGTCGTCAAGGATCACGTCAAACGCGGAGATGCGATCCGATGCGACGATCAGCAACTTGTCGTCGCCCACCGCGTACATGTCGCGCACCTTACCGCGGCCCAGCAGCGGCAAGGACTTGATGCTGGATTGATGCAAAGCAGAAGTCACGGGAATGGCCTATGGCAATAATGAAGATTCCCGCCTCGGGCAGACGCCAGGGCGGGAAGTAGAACGGAATCCGGGAACCGCGGGCAAGGCCGGCGCGGCGCGCACGGGTCTTGCGAAGCGCATAGGTTACTGCAAATGGGCAGGTTTTGCCGGGCCTCCCCTCGACGCCGCCCAATGGCCGGGTTAGGCTCTGGCCTCCTATATGATGCGCGCCGGCCGCCTCTGGCGTCACGGCGCTGACCCCAAGCCCGGAGACAGAGTCGTATGCAGGATGCTTCCCCCAAACGCAGCGCCCACGCCGACGCGCAGGTGCACCTGACCGGCGGTTGCCAGTGCGGCGCCGTCCGCTACGCCATCACCGATGAACCGATCACGGCGGCCAACTGTCATTGCCGGGACTGCCAGTATTCCAGCGGCGGCGCCCCGGCCCATGCATTGATTTTCCCGACCGGCTCCATCACGCTGTTGCGCGGCAGCCCCAAGGAGCACCGCTATCGGGGCGAATCCGGCCATATCGTGATGCGCAGCTTCTGTGCGGACTGCGGCACCCCGCTGTTCGGCAATTCGGCGGGCATGGGCTATGACATCGTTCGGGCCGGGTCGCTGGACGATCCGGAGGCGTTCCGCGCCAGCCTCTGGACCGACTCGGCCCCGTCCTGGCATCACGTGGACCGGAGCGTGCCGCACTTCCCCCGCAACTCGCCTGCGCCCTAGCCGCGGCGCAGGCAAAAAAAAGCGGTCCGCATGCGCGGACCGCTCTTCATTGCGCTCGAGGGCCGGACGCCTCGGCAGGCGTCGAACCCGAAGCCTTGCTTACTGCACCACTTGAGCCAGCTTGCCCGAGGCGTACTGCGCGGCGATTTCGGTCAGCGGCAGGGCCTTGATCTTGCTGGCGTTGCCGGCGGTGCCGAATTCGGTGTAGCGAGCCACACAGATGGCCTTGGCGGCGGCGCGGGCCGGCTTCAGGTATTCGCGCGGGTCGAACTTTTCCGGGTTTTCAGCGAAGAAGCGGCGGATCGCGCCGGTCATGGCCAGACGGATATCGGTGTCGATATTGATCTTGCGCACGCCGTACTTGATGGCTTCCTGGATTTCCTCGACGGGCACGCCGTAGGTTTCCTTCATGTTGCCGCCGAATTCGCGGATCTCGGCCAGCAGTTCCTGCGGCACGCTGGAGCTACCGTGCATCACCAGGTGGGTGTTGGGCAGGCGGGCGTGGATTTCCTTGATGCGGGAGATCGACAGGATGTCGCCGGTGGGCTTGCGCGTGAACTTGTAGGCGCCGTGGCTGGTGCCGATGGCGATGGCCAGGGCGTCCAGCTGCGTGCGGCGCACGAAGTCGGCGGCTTGTTCCGGGTCGGTCAGCAGCTGGTCCATGGTCAGCTTGCCGTCGGCGCCGTGGCCGTCTTCCTTGTCGCCTTCCATGGTTTCCAGGGAACCCAGGCAGCCCAGTTCGCCTTCGACCGTCACGCCCAGCTTGTGGGCGGTGTCCACGACCTTCTTGGTCACTTCGACGTTGTAGTCGTAATCGGCGATGGTCTTGCCGTCTTCCTTGAGCGAACCGTCCATCATGACGCTGGAGAAGCCCAGGTCGATGGCGCCTTGGCAGATCTTGGGCGACTGGCCATGGTCCTGGTGCATGACCACGGGGATGTGCGGGTAGGATTCCACGGCGGCCTGGATCAGGTACTTCAGGAAGCCTTCGCCCGCGTACTTGCGCGCGCCGGCCGAGGCCTGCATGATCACCGGGCTGTCGGTCTCCGCAGCGGCTTCCATGATGGCCTGGACCTGTTCCAGGTTGTTGACGTTGAAAGCGGGAATGCCGTAGCCGTGCTCGGCGGCGTGGTCGAGCAACTGGCGCATGGAGACTAGGGCCATGAGTGGTCCTCCTTAGGTACTGTCTATTGAAAGATGATTGAAGACTTGCTGAATGGGGTGATTTTACGGGGGATTCGACGAAAGGTCTTGCAACCGCCCGTATCCGGTCCATTCAGATGAGTACGAAAGGCTCAGACCAGCCTTCGGCTCGCCCGAAGGACCGATGGCGCGGCGGCTTGCGCCGCGCCAGGAACCGCCGCGTCTACGGCCTGCCGGCGTGCGGCACGTCCACCCGGGTCATCAGGATGCAGCCTTCGTGCTTGGCCCGGCGGTTGGCCTCGATGAAGTCCGGCGCGGCCGCCATGAACAGGGTCCGGCCGTCCGGCCCGCCCAGGGCGGCCGCGAAGATGCCGAACTCGCCAGTGTCGATCTGCTCCAGGATCTTGCCGCCGCGCGCCACGCGCACGATGCGCTTGCCGATGGCGTCCGCCACCCACAGGGCCTCTTCCGCGTCCAGCGCGCCGCCGTCCGGCCCGATGGCGGAGGCGGCGATCAGCACGCCCAGATCGCCGCTGGCCGGCAAGGGGCCGAAATCGGCCCAGTCGCGGCGCGGCCCCAGCCCGCCATCGGCCAGGATATCGAATTCGGATATGCGGTTGCCGAAGGTTTCGTTGACGATCATGGTCTTGCCGTCCGGCGTGATGAACGAGCCGTTGGGAAAGCACAGCCCGTCGGCCACCTGCCGCACGGAACCATCGGGGTCCACGCGCACGATGCCGGTGTTGCGGACCGGCTCGCCCGCCATCAGGTCGAAACCGAAATTGCCCACGTAGGCCCGGCCCTGCGCATCCACCACCATGTCGTTGACCGGACCGCCCGCGTACGCCGACAGGTCGGCATGAACCGCAAGCGTCCCGTCCGCCTCGCGCCGCAGGAGCTTGCGGTCCTTCATGGACGCGATCAGCAGGCGGCCATCCGGCAGCCAGCCCAGTCCGGACGGCTGCTGCGGCACCTTGCAGATCTGCTCGACCTTGCCGTCCAGGTCCACGGCGATGACCTGCTCGGTATAGAAGTCCGACGCCCACAAGCGGCTTTCGTGCCAGCGCAGCCCTTCCAGATAGGTGTATCCGGACGCCAGCACGGACAATTCGCGTTTCGGCATTGCCTGGTCTCCTTGTGCGGCCCGCGCAGGGGCCTGTTGTTCGTGTTGCCCCGCGCCGCTGCCGCGCACGCCGGGATCGGCCCATTCTGGCATGACGGCGGGCGATAGCGCAGCAGTTCCAAATTGATACAACTCCGGTATCGCCGGCCCCGGAGCCACTCCCCGGCAAGCCGCCTTATCCGTCCCCGTCCTGACAACTGCGTGTCAGGTGGGCGGCGTTAAGATCGCGCCCCAAGGGTAAACCCGCAACCTCGCGATCCGCCCTGGCATCCCGTCTCCGGATCCTCTTGCCCGCCTCCATGCCGGCGCGCCCGCCTTCCCGGGCCAGGCAAGCGATCCCTGTTTTCCGTTTTGATCATGAACACTAAGAAGCTGACGCGTTACATCGGCATCGCCATGGTGCTGGGCATCGTGGTGGGCTATTTCTGCCACAACTACGCGCAGAACGAGAAGGAGGCGCTGCAGATCGCCTCGTACTTCAGTCTCATCACCGACATCTTCCTGCGCATGATCAAGATGATCATCGCCCCGCTGGTCTTCGCCACCCTGGTGACCGGCCTGGCCAGCATGAGCGACGCCAGCGCCGTGGGCCGCATCGGCATGCGCGCCATGGTCTGGTTCATCGCCGCCTCCGCCCTGTCGCTGCTGCTGGGCCTGGCGCTGGTCAACATCTTCCAGCCCGGCGCGCACATGAACCTGGCGCTGCCGGACGCGGGCCTGACTTCGGGCCTGAAGACGGGCGACTTCACGCTCAAGGCCTTCATCACGCACGTATTCCCGCGCAGCATCGCCGAGGCCATGGCCAACAACGAAATCCTGCAGATCCTGGTGTTCTCGCTGTTCTTCGGCGCGGCCCTGTCCTTCATCCGCGGCAAGGGCCACAACACCATCTACAACCTGATCGACGAGCTGGCCAAGATCATGTTCCGGGTGACGGACTATGTAATGCGCTTCGCCCCCATCGGCGTGTTCGCCGCCATGGCCGCCGCCATCACCACCGAGGGCCTGGGCGTGCTGGTCAGCTACGGCAAGCTGATAGGCGAGTTCTACCTGGGCCTGGCGCTGCTGTGGGCCATCCTGTTCGCCGTGGGCTACCTGTTCCTGGGCAAATCCACCTTCCGCCTCGGCGGCCTGATCAAGGAGCCCACGCTGCTGGCGTTCTCCACGGCCAGCAGCGAATCGGCGTATCCCAAGACCATCGAGGCGCTGACGCGCTTCGGCGTGCCCAAGCGCATCTCGGGCTTCGTCCTGCCGCTGGGCTACTCCTTCAACCTGGACGGTTCGATGATGTACCAGTCCTTCGCGGTGCTGTTCATCGCCCAGGCCTACAACATCCAGATGAGCTTTACGCAGCAGCTGACGCTGTTGCTGGTCCTGATGGTGACCAGCAAAGGCATGGCCGGCGTGGCGCGCGCCTCGCTCGTGGTGGTGGCCGCGACCCTGCCGATGTTCCATCTGCCCGAAGCCGGCCTGCTGCTGATCATGGGCATCGACCAGTTCTTCGACATGGGCCGCACCGCAACCAACGTGGTCGGCAACAGCCTGGCCACCGCCGTGATCTCCAAGCTGGAAGGCAATCGCGAGGACACGGCCGATACCGAGTCCGCCACAGCCGAGGAAACCCCTGCGGGCCAGGCTGCAAACCAGAACGCCTGAAACAGCGGGCAATGAAAAACGGGCCGCATGGCCCGTTTTTTTCATGGCTTGCGCCAGCTTGACCGGCGCCATGGCCGGGAGCAACATATAAACCCTGCGCTCCCCATCCCGGCGCGGCACGCATGGGCGCCGCGCTCAGTTCTCATGCCATGAAACGCCTTAGCCTGCGCTGCGCCCTGGCAGCCGCGGCCCTGATGTCCGCCGCGCCCGCCTCCTACGCCTGGACCCGCATTTCCTGCGAGCTGGGCGGCACCGTGGCCAACCTGCCCGTGGTGATGCGCCAGTACCGCACCGACGGCACGGAACTGACGCAACTGATGTTCCGCTTGAAGGTCAGGAACGCGGACATTCCCGATGGCGCCCGCGCCGATACCGACTGCACAGAATTCGTCGGCCGCGAGATCGATGTGGTGCTTGAGAACACCGCGGCCAACACGGTGCGCAAGGGCAAGTCCCTGAAGATGCTGTACCGCTACGACGATTCGCTGGGGCAGAGCCAGGCGACGAAGTTCGAACTGGAACGGCCCTAGGCGCCATACGCCCTAGTCGTTGACCGAACACGAGACGGGCGCGCCGTCCTCGAACTCCACGTCGTAGGTATGCACCGGATCCCAGGGCAGCGTGAACCACAGTTCATAGCCGTCGCCGTCTTCGTCGAACAGCCACAGCGCGCGCAGCACGGCATGCTGGGCCATGGCTTCGGGGGTTTCTTCCTGCAGCAGCTGGTTGTCGTCCAGGCCGAGCTTCTTGTAGTGCTCGTAGGAGTAGTTTTCCAGCAGGAACTCGGCCGCGGCAAGGATCTGGTCGTCGAGGTCGTCGATGATGGCCTTGACCACCTTGGACGCGCTGCCGTCGGGTTCTTCGCCGTCAGTCTGGATCATGACGTGGATGGGCGGACGGCCCTTGCCGGCGGCGACGTTCTCCGCGGCCCACAGGTCGGGTTCCTCGGGATCCTGGGTGAAATTGAATCGTGCCATCGCGAACTCCGGAAAAAGGGCCGGCGCGCCGCGGAAATCGCGGCCGCGCCTTTCCCGCCATTTAACCAGATGCGCGGCCTCCCGGCAGCGCCCGCCGGTGATGTTTTTGCGACGGATCGCCCCTGCGCACGCAGATCTCAGACACGCTCCAGCGGCAGGTGCGGCAGGTCCGGCAGCGCCACCCGGATCGGATCGCCCGCGCTCACCGCCCCGCCTTCGATGACGATGCCCATGACGCCGGCGCGGCGCATCAGGCTGCCGTCCGGATGGCGGCCCAGCACGGCGGCGGTCAGGCCCTGCTGGTAGTTGTCGAGCTGGGAGCAGGGATTGCGCAGGCCGGTGATCTCGACCACGGCGTCCGCGCCGATATGCAGGCGCGCCCCGCGCGGCAAGCCCAGCAGGTCGATGCCGCGGGTGGTGATGTTCTCGCCCATGGTGCCTTCGGCCACGTTGAAGCCGGCGAGCTGCAGCTCGTCGTGCAGCTCGCCGTGGATCAGGTGGACCTGCCGCAGATTGGGCTGGGTGGGATCCGCCTTGACGCGGGAGCGGTGCTTGACCGTAACGCCCATGTGGGCGTCGCCTTCCACGCCCAGTCCCTGCAACAGCATGATGGCCGGCACCACCGGCTTGCTGAACCCGTGCGTCGGGCTGCAGGCCACGGCCGTCACAATGGGATGCATCACATCTCTCTCCAGGAACCGGTTCAGGCGGCCACGGCCTGCTGCTCGGACGTCCGTTTTTCGCTCGCGCGCATGGGCGGATAGTGCGCCGAGAATACCAGCCGCCCCGCCGACCAGGTATGGCTGATCAGCGCTTGCGTGCCCACTTGCGCCACCGCCACCAGGTCCGCGCGCAGTCCCGGCGCGATGCGCCCGCGGTCGGACAGGCCGCAAGCCTGCGCCGGATTCAGCGTGACCAGCGCGACCGCCTGCGGCAGCGTTAGGTCCGTCTGCGCGGCCACCGTGTAGGCCGCGGCGATCAGCGCCGACGGCTGGTAGTCCGAGCACAGGCAGCTCGCCACGCCCGCGCGGATGGCGTCGATGGCGCGCATGGAGCCGCTCTGGCTCTGGCCGCGCAGCACGTTGGGCGCGCCCAGAATCGTCGGCAGGCCGCAGGATACCGCGGCGCGCGCGGTATCCAGGGTGATCGGGAACTCGCTCATCGCGACGCCCAGGTTGCGCATGGTGGCGATGCGCTGGATCGAATCGTCATCGTGGCTGGCGGTCGGAATGCCCAGCCCCTGCGCATGCGACAGCAGCGCCTCCACCCGCGCCACCGCGCCATCCTTGGCGCGCGTCTTGGCCTGCGCGGCCTCCTCGGCCTGCTCGCGGCTCATGGCATGGTTGCCCATCATGTACTGCAGATAGGATTCCAGCGTCTTGAACTGCCCCTGGCCGGGCGAATGGTCCATGACAGACAGCAGGTCCACGGCGCCCTCGTCCATCAGCGCGCGCAGCACGTCCACCGAGGTCGCGTCGGTGACTTCGTAGCGGCAATGGACGCGGTTGTCGACCAGGCTGTGCTGGCCGAAGGCGCGCACCGTGCGCACCACTTCCGCCGCCGTCTGGTTGTTGCGCACGCCCCATTCGCTGTTGGCGAACGACAGCGCGTGATAAGGCGTGGTGATGCCGGCCGCGGCATTGCGCCGGTCCACCTGGGCCACCGCGAAATCCAGCGGGAACAGCACCCGCGAACGCGGCTCGGCTTCCTTTTCGATGGCGTCGCAATGCAGGTCGATCAAGCCCGGCAGCAAGGTCTGGCCGCGCAGGTCGATCTCGCGGTCCGCGCGCGCGCCGGCGGGTTCGATGGCGACGATGCGGCCATCGTCGATCAGCACGGCGCTGTCCTCCAGGACGCGGTCCTGCAACACCACTCGGGCATGGGTGAGATAAGTGCTCTGCATCATTGCTCCAGATCGGCCAGGGCGGGTTGGGCGGGACGCAGCGCCAGGGTCTGCGTGGCGACGGCATCGCGCACTTCGGCATCGTGGAAGATGCCCAGCAGGCAGCGGCCCTCGGCCTTGGCCTCGCGGATCAGCTCGATCACGACCTGGCGGTTGTCGGCGTCCAGCGAGGCGGTGGGCTCGTCCAGCAACAGGATGGGATGACGGGCGATGAAGCCGCGCGCGATGTTCACGCGCTGCTGCTCTCCGCCCGAGAAGGTGGCGGGCGCCAGCCCCCACAGGCGCGGCGGAACGTTCAGGCGCTGTAGCAGCGTCGCTGCGCGGGAGCGTGCCTCATCGGCCTCCACGCCCGCCGCGCGCAGCGGCTCGGCCACCACCTCCAGCGCCGACACGCGCGGAATCACGCGCAGGAACTGGCTGACGTAGCCGATCACCTCGCGCCGCAGCGCAAGGATGCGTTGCTCGGGCGCGCCTGCCAGCTCGACCCATGCGCCGTTCCAGCGCACCCGGATGCTGCCTTCGGTCGCCAGATAATTGCCGTAAAGGCAGCGCAGCAAGGTGCTCTTGCCGGTGCCGGATGGCCCCGCCAGCACCAGGCAATCGCCCGCCGCCGCGTCGAAGTCGACCGACTCCAGCACGGGCAGGCGCATGCCGCCCTGATTATGCAGGGTGAACATCTTTCCGAGGCCCCGCACCTCGATCATGGGAGTCTTTTCAGGCATGGTCAGCTCTGCAGAATGGAGGACACCAGCAACTGGGTGTAGGGATGCTGCGGATCGTCGAGGATCTGGTCGGTCAGGCCGCTTTCCACCACCTCGCCGCCGCGCATGACCAGGGTCCGGTGCGCCAGCAGGCGCGCCACGGCCAGGTCGTGGGTCACGACGATGGCCGCCAGGCCCAGGTCGGCCACCAGCTGGCGCAGCAAGTCCAGCAGGCGCGCCTGCACCGACACGTCGAGCGAGGCGGTGGGCTCGTCCATGAACACCAGGCGCGGATGCGTCACGAGGTTGCGGGCGATCTGCAGGCGCTGCTGCATGCCGCCCGAGAACGAAGTGGGCCTGTCGTCCAGCCGGCCCGCGTCGATCTCCATCTTCTGCAGCCAGTTGCCCGCGGCCTGGCGCAAGTCGCCGTAGTGCCTGTCGCCCACGGCCATCAGCCGCTCCGCGATGTTGGCGCCCGCGCTGACCTGCATGCGCAGGCCGTCGCGGGCGTTCTGCCGCACGAAGCCCCAGTCGGTGCGCGACAGCAGGCGCAGGCGCGCGCCCGGCAGCGCGGCCAGGTCGGTGAAGCCCTGGTCGCGGGTGTCGTACCAGACGCCGCCCGCGTCCGGCCGGGTCTGGTACGACACGGCCGACAGCAGCGTGCTCTTGCCGGAGCCGGACTCGCCGACCACGCATAGCACTTCGCCGGGATACAGGTCGAAGTTCACGTTGCGGCAGCCGTGCACGCCGTCCCAGGTGCGCGTCATGTTGCGCACCGAAAGCAAAGGTTGGGGGTTCATGCCGCGGCCTCCTGGTCGGCTTGCTGCTGCGCTTGGCGGTCGTTGCAGTACTCGGTGTCGGAGCAGACGAAGCGGCGCGTGCCGGCGTCGTCCAGGATGATTTCATCCAGATAGCTCTCGCGCGAGCCGCACAGGTCGCAGCATTCGTTCCAGGTCTCGACCCGGAACGGATGGTCCTCGAAGTCCAGGCTCTTCACCTGGGTGTAGGGCGGCACCGCGTAGACGCGTTTTTCTCGGCCCGCGCCGAACAGCATCAGCGCGGGGCTGCGGTCCAGCTTGGGGTTGTCGAACTTGGGGATGGGCGAAGGCCGCATCATGTAGCGCCCGTTCACGATGACGGGATAGTCGTAGGTGGTGGCGATGTGGCCATGCTGCGCGATGTCTTCGTACAACTTGACGTGCATGCCGCCGTATTCGGCCAGCGCGTGCATGGTGCGCGTCTCGGTTTCGCTGGGTTCGAGCCAGCGCAGCGGTTCAGGAATGGGCACCTGGAACACCATGATCTGCCCTTCCGCCAGCGGCGTCTCGGGGATGCGGTGGCGGGTCTGGACGATGGTGGCCGCAGCCGTGGATTCCGTCGTCGCCACGCCCGTGACCCGGCCGAAGAAGCGGCGGATGTTGATGGCGTTGGTGGTGTCGTCCGAGCCCTGGTCGATCACCTTGAGCACGTCGTGCGCGCCGATGATGGATGCCGTCACCTGGATGCCGCCCGTGCCCCAGCCATAAGGCAGCGGCATTTCTCGGCTGCCAAAAGGCACTTGGTAGCCGGGAATGGCGACGGCCTTGAGCAAGGCGCGGCGCAGCATGCGCTTGGTGGATTCGTCCAGGTAGGCGAAGTTGTAGTGGTCGTCGCGTTCGACCGTTGCGTGTTGGGTAGTCATGGGGCAACCGCCTCGTCCATCAGATCGGTGCGCGCGGCCTCGGGCGCGGCGCGGTCGGCGCGCATGCGCCGCAACAGTTCAAGATTGGCCTGGAAGTCCACGTAGTGCGGCAGCTTCAAGTGCTGCACGAAGCCGGAGGCTTCGACGTTGTCGCTGTGGTAGAGCACGAACTCGTGGTCATTGGCCGGTGAATCGGCGCGCTCGCCCAGGTCGCGCGCCTTCAACGCGCGGTCCACCAGCGCCATCGACATGGACTTGCGCTCGCCATAGCCGAAGGTCAGCCCGTAGCCCCGGGTGAACTTCGGGCCTTCCTCGGCGCTGCCGGCGAACTGGCTGACCATCTGGCATTCGGTGATCTCGATCTCGCCCACGGTGACGGCGAATCCCAGTTCCTCGATGTGCATTTCCACCTCCAGCGCGCCATAGCGGATCTCGGCGGCGAAGGGGTGGGTGTTGCCATAGCCGCGCTGGGTCGAATAGCCCATCGACAGCAGAAAACCTTCGTCGGCGCGCGCCAGGTTCTGCAGCCGGGCCGCGCGCGAAGCCGGGAAGTCCAGCGGCTGCCGGGTCAGGTCGAAGGGTTCGGGATCGCCTTCGGGCACGGCTTCCGCGTCGATCAGGTCGTCATGCGCCAGCAGGTCGGTGACGCGCGGCATGGCGCTGTCCAGGGCCTCGCCGCCCGGCGGCAAGGCGTCGGCCTCGCGCCGCGCTTCGAGCGAGAAGTCCAGCAGGCGCTGGGTGTAGTCATAGGTCGGCCCCAGGATCTGGCCGCCAGGCACGTCCTTGAAGGTGGACGAAATGCGGCGCTGCAGGCGCATGCGGCCGGTATCGATAGGCTGGGTATAGCCAAAGCGCGACAAGGTGGTGCGGTAGGCGCGCAGCAGGAACACCGCCTCGATCAGGTCGCCGGCCGCCTGTTTGATGGCCAGCGCCGCCAGCTGCGGATCGTAAAGCGAGCCCTCCGCCATGACCCGCGACACCGCCAGCGGCATCTGTTCGCGGATCTGGTCCAGGCTCAGCTCGGGCACTTCGCGGTCGCCGCGCCGGTAGTCGTCCAGCATGCGGTAGGAATTGAGGATGGCGCGTTCGCCCCCTTTCACGGCTACGTACATGTCAGTTCTCCTTGCGCGTGCTGCGCGGCAGCGCGCAGATCCGCCGCTCCTGCGTCAGGAACACGTCGACGCCGAGCGGAAAGCGTTGATGATTGAGACGCCATTCGCGCCAGAAGCCCTCGGGCAGCCCTGCCGCGTGCAGCAGCTGCTGGCTCTTGATACCCGGGCCGCTGAGGATGGCGGGTTCCCCGTCCGACAGGGATTCGACCTCGATCAGCAAAGTGGTCGACAGATCAGGATAGGCCGGGTCCCCCTGGTGGCAGGCCGAAAGCGCCGGCGCCTTGCTGCCAGCGGGCACTGCGGCGAAACGCGCCAGCGAGGGCGACGGCACGATGGGGCAGGCGCAATGAAATCGCAGGAAGGCGATCGCGTCCGCGCCGACGGTTTCGGGCAGCCACAGCGGCGTGTCCACGTCCACCAGCGTCAGCAGCAGCGCGGTCACGGCAGGCGACAGGCCAGCGGGCACGCCGCTTTCGGCCAGGATTTCATTAATGCGCCCAGGATGGGCCATGGCGTCGAGCGCCGCGCGGAATGTGGCCTGCGCGTCGCCGACGGGGTCCGGGAATCCGGGGAGCAGCGCCCGGCCCGAGGCCGCGGCGGCTTGTATCTGTTGCTGCATGTCAGTCCTCGCCTCGCACCATCGTGAAGAATTCCACCTTGGTCTGCGCCGCCACGCGGGCCTGGCGCTCGACCCGTTCGGCATGCAGGCGGGCCAGCGGCTGGATCAGCTGGGCCTGCACCGTGTCATGCCATTCCGGCAGCTGCAACAGCGCGTCGGCCACGGCGGCCTGCTCGGCATGGCGTTGCGAGCGGCCCTGCACGTATGCCACGCCGACCACGCCCTCGCCCATCGTCACCGCGCAACGTGTCACGCTCATTTCGCCCAGGTTGAAGCGCGCGCCGGTGCCGCCGCTGCGGGCGCGCACCATGGCCATGCCGGTCTGCGCGGGGCGCAACGTCTGGTGTTCCGGCTTGCCCGCCAGCGCGCAAAAAGCGCCATCCAGCGCGGCCGGATCGGCCAGCGCCAGCACGCGCATCCAGGCGGCGCGTTGCGCGCCCGCCGCATCCTGCCCTGTCTTGGGGTGATCCATCTTTTTCCTCTAAACGTCTAGACGACCGGATGGAGTATGATCGCTCCGAAAAGGAAGTTCAACAGCCTGGCGTGAATTTTTGATGACAGTTGCAGCGCGCCCGCAGCGCCTTTGCGGCTGCCGCCGCATAGGGCACAATCACTGCCATTCTTCATGAAGCTGATGTGACAGCACGAGCACACCCTATGGTCGAAAGAGGTTCCGGCATCGCCGTCTGGCGGCAAATCGGCGAAGCGCTGGCGGATGACATCCGCAACAAGCTCTATGCGGCGGGCGAACAGCTGCCGTCCGAGCCCGAGCTGGCCGCCAAGTTTTCCGTCAACCGCCACACCATCCGCCGCGCGATGGGCGAACTCGAACAAAGCGGCCTGGTCCGGATCGAACAGGGGCGCGGCACCTTCGTGCATGAGCACGCGATCGACTACGCCATCGGCAAGCGCACGCGTTTTTCCGAGAATCTGCGCAGCCAGGGCATGCTGGGCCACCAGGAAGTGCTGGGCAGCCAGAGCCTGCGCGCGGCCGACATCGCCAAGCACCTGGGCCTGGCGCGCAGCGCAGCGCTGCTGCGCGTGCAGATCGTCGGCAAAGCCGAGAACCGGCCCATCAGCGTCTCGGAACATTTTTTCGACGAAAAGCGCTTCCCCGATTTCGCCGAGCGGCTGGCATCGCTGCGCTCGATCTCCAAGGTCTACGCCCACTACGGCATCGGCGACTACACGCGCAAGTGGTCGCGCATCACCGCCGCGCTGCCCACGCCCGAGATCGCCCGCCTGCTGGGCCAGCCCAAGACCCGCCCGATACTCCAGGTAGAAGCCCTGAACGTGGACCAGGAGGGCTCGCCCCTGCAATACAGCGTCGCCCGCTTCGTGGGCGACATGGTGCAGCTGATGGTGACGGACGACACCTGATTCAAGGCCGCCGTCCCGCGCGCAAGCCCGCGGGACGGCGCGGAAACTGGTGCCAGGCAATTGAACTCATCTAGACATCTGGTTGTAATGCAATCCCGCTAACGTCACGCCATGAACACACACACGCACGCCCCCTCGCCCCTGGCCGGTGTCACAGGCCAACGCATCCTGACGCCGCGCGGCGTCGAACAGGCCAGCCTGCGGTTCCATGGCGGACTGATCGAAGGCTCCGCCGCCGCGGCACCGCGGGGCGCGCCCTGGTTCGACGCCGGCAATCTGCTGGTGCTGCCCGGTATCGTGGACCTGCACGGCGACGCCTTCGAGCGCGCCGTCATGCCGCGGCCCAGCGTGACGTTTCCCTATGACAGCGCTCTGTTCGACGTGGACCGCCAACTGCTGGCCAACGGCATCACCACCGAGTTCCACGGCGTGACCCTGTCCTGGGAAGGCGGGCTGCGCGGCGAGGCTTACGCCGAACGCATGTTCGACGCGCTGGAAAGAATGCGCTATCTCATGGGCGCGCGGCACTATGTACACCTGCGCTTCGAAACCCATCATGTGGGCGGCCTGGATATTGCCCAGCAATGGATACGCGACGGCCGCGTGCGCTTCCTGGCGCTGAACGACCACCTGCCCAGCATGGCGCGCCGCCTGGGCGACGAGCGCAAACTAATGCAGTACGCCCACCGCGCCGAGTGCGACCTCGACGTTTTCCAGGACCGCATCCGCGCCGCCATGGCCGCCGCCGATTCGGTGGCCGACGCCATGCGCGAGCTGACCGGCTGCGCGCAGGAAGCGGGCCTGAAGGTGGCCTCGCACGACGATCCGGACGCCGCCACCCGCCGCTATTACCACCAGCTGGGCTGCGGCGTGGCGGAGTTTCCGCTGACCCGCGAGGCCGCCGGCGTGGCCCGCGACCTGGGCGACTCCGTGGTCTTCGGCGCGCCCAACGTTGTGCGCGGCGGCAGCCACACGGGCGCGCCCAGTGCCACCGAAATGGTCCGCGCGGGCCTGTGCGACATACTGACGTCCGACTATTACTACCCTGCCCCGCTGGCCGCCGTGATGAAGCTGGCCAACGACGGCGTGTTGCCGCTGGCGCAGGCCTGGGACCTGGTGTCGCTGAATCCGGCACGCGCCGCCGGCCTGAAGGACCGCGGCGCCCTGGCGCCCGGACTGATCGCCGATGCCATCGTGGTGGACGATCAGGTGCCGGGCCTGCCCCGCGTCTGCGCCGCGATCGTGGGCGGCGAACTGCGCTACGCCACGCGCGCATTCGGCGACGGCCACAGCCAGCGCATGGCGGCCTGACCATGCCGCTCGCCCATCGCTACGCTCTCTACCTGGCGCCCACCGGCCCCTGGCTCGAACACGGCAGCCGCTGGTTGGGCCGTTGCGCCGACACCGGCGAGGCGCTGCCGCCGCTACCGGGGCAGGACGCGGACTCGCATGCCTGGACCACGGCGCCGCGCCACTATGGCTTGCACGCCACGCTCAAACCACCCTTCCGCCTGAACCCCGGCGTCAGTCCGCAGCAGCTCGACGCGGCCGCTCGCCAGCTGGCCGCTAACGGCAGCCCGTTCTCTCTGGAACTGGAGTGCGAGCCGCTGCGCGGCTTCCTGGCCTGGCGCATCGCCTCGTCCGACACGCAAGGCCGGACGCGGATCCAGGCCTTGGCCGAGGCCGCCGTGCGCGACCTGGACCCTTTGCGCGCGCCGCCCACGGCCGAGGAAACCGCCCGCCGCCAGCCGCAATCGCTGACTCCGGAGCAGCAATCCATGCTGGCGCGCTGGGGCTACCCCTATGTGTTCGAAACCTATGTTTTCCACATCACCCTGACCGGCAAGCTGGAAGGCAAGGCGCTGGCCCAGGCGCAGGCCGGCATCGCCGCCTTTGCAGACCCCTTGCGCGGGCAGGCCATGGCCGTGCCCGGCGTCAGCGTCTACGTGCAGCCTGCGCCGGGCGCGGACTTCGTCGCGGCGCGGCACTACGGCTTTGACGGCTCCAGCACCGACGCCGCGGGCGCCAGCTATCTGCAAGGACCGGCAGCGGCATGACACCCTCCGTTCCCGCCGACGGCGCCCGGCTGATCTACCTGATGGGCGCGTCGGGCAGCGGCAAGGACACCTTGCTGCGCCTGCTGCGCGCGGAGTTGCGCGGCGACGAGCCCGTGCTGGTCGCGCATCGCTACATCACCCGCGACAGCGGCGATACCGAGGACGCGCTGCGCCTGACCGAAGACGAGTTCGGACGCCGCGCCGCGCTGGGCTGCTTCGCGTTGCGTTGGGCCAGCCATGGCTTGCAGTACGGGATCGGTATCGAGATAGACGCCTGGCTGTCCTGCGGCGCCGCGGTCATCATCAACGGTTCGCGCGCCCACCTGGAACAAGCGCACTCGCGCTACCCGGCCTTGACGGCGGTGGAAGTCACGGTCGACCCCGGCCAGCTCGCGCGCCGCCTGGCGGGACGCGGCCGCGAAAGCGCGGAACAGATCGCGCAGCGCCTGGCGCGCGCCACGCAGCCTTTCCCCGTGCCTCTGCATTGCCAACTGCTGCGTGTCAGCAACGACGCGGCGCCAGAGACGGCCGCCGCCACGCTGCTGGACATCGCGCGCGGCAAGCTGGCGGCGTAAGGGCGCGGTTCAGCGCCGCTCGCCCGCGCCCTGAGCCCAGGGCGCGGCGGCATCGCCGCACAGATCCAGCAAGATGTCCGAAAAGCGCTCCTCGGCCGCCAGCGGCTGTTCGCGCTTGCGGCGGATCAGGTTGATCGGCGGCAACTCCCAGCCGAAATCCCAGGGCACCATGCCCAGCTTGCCGCGTTGGCAGAGTTCGCGCGCGATGTCTTCCGGCACCACCGAGATAAACGCCTCGTTCATGGTCAGCATGCCTTCGATCACATCGGTGGAGTACGCCTCCAGCACCGGCGACGGCGGCAGCAACTCGGCGCGGATGAAGTGCTCCACGATCAGTTGCCGCGTCGGCGTGTTGGCGGCCGGCAGCACCCAGTCCATCGCTGCCAACGCGGCCCAATCCGGTTCGCGCCGCGCCAGCCGCTGCGCAAGCCGGCCATGCGCGATCAGGCGCGGCCGCTGGCGGTACAGCACGCGGTGGATCAGGTCGTCCGGCGCCACGGTCGAGGTGGCGCGGCTGATGATGCAATCCAGTTCATGCCGGCGCAGCATCGGCACCAGATGGTCGGTGGTGGCGCGGTGCAGGCTGAGCGTGACGCCGTGGCGCTGGTGCAGGCGGCTGATCGCCGCAGTGAGCAAGGCGCTGGACACGTAGGGCACCACACCCACCTGCAGATGCGCGGAACGGCCGGCGTGCAAGGCCTCGACCTCGCGCGCCCACAGGTCCAGGTCGCTGAGCATGTGCCGCGCGCGCACCAGGGCCAGGTTGCCCAGCGGCGTGGCTTGCAGGCCGCGCCCGGTGCGCGTGAAAAGCGGCGCGCCGAAGATGTCCTCGATCTCCGTGAGCGCCTTGGTGACGGCGGGCTGGCTGATGCCCGCCGCGGCCGCCACGCGCGTCAGCGAGCCGTGCCGGGCGATCTCGATCAGCAACGTCAGGTGGCGATGCTTGAGACGGTTGGCGAGACGGGCGGCATCCCAGGTCACGATCTTTCCTATAACCAATTGGTTATTCAATTATGCCAACAAAGACAAAATCAGTTATTTCATGTCCCTATACTGCAAACATTCCCCTGCGGCCGGACCGATCCCATGAGCGCTTCCTTCACCACCCGCCCCGAAATACGCGGCACCTTCGGCGTGGTCTCTTCCACCCACTGGCTGGCCTCCCAGGTGGCGATGGGCGTGCTGGAACGCGGCGGCAATGCCTATGACGCGGCGGTCGCCGGCGGCTTCACGCTGCAGATCGTGGAGCCGCACCTGAACGGCCCCGGCGGCGAAGTGCCCATTCTGTTCTGGAGCGAACAGGAGCAACGCATGCGCGCGCTATGCGGGCAGGGTCCTGCGCCCGCGCTGGCGACGCCGGCGTACTTCCGCAGCCTGGGCGTGGACCTGGTGCCGGGCATCGGCCTCTTGCCCGCCACCGTGCCCGGCGCCTTCGGGGCCTGGCTGACCTTGCTGCGCGATTACGGCACTTGGGAGTTGGCTGACGTGCTGCGCCCGGCCATCGACTATGCGCGCAACGGCTTTCCGCTGGTGCCGCGCGTCTCGCAGGCCATCCTGGCGGTGCAGGCGCTGTTCCGCGACGAATGGACCAGTTCGCGCGAGGTCTGGCTGCCCGATGGCCGCGTGCCCGCGCCCGACGCGCTGTTCCGTACGCCCGCCATCGCCGCCACCTACACCCGTATCCTGGACCAGGCGCACGCCAGCAGCAGCGACCGGCGCGGGCGCATCGACGCGGCGCTGGAGGCCTGGTACCGCGGCTTCGTGGCCGATGCCATCGACGACTACTACACCCATGCGGCGGTGCGCGACACCACCGGCCAGCGCAACCGCGGCTTGCTGCGCAAGTCCGACCTGGCCGATTGGCGCGCCAGCTACGACGAGCCCCTCACCGTCCAATACGGCCGCTACACCGTGGCCAAGTGCGGGGTCTGGTCGCAAGGCCCGGTCCACCTGCAGCAGTTGGCAATGCTGCGGCATTTGGGCCTGGACGGACTGGAGCCGACCTCGCCGCAATTCGTGCACTACGTGGCCGAGGCAGCCAAGCTGGCCTTCGCCGACCGCACCGCCTGGTACGGCGACCCCGACTTCGCGCAGGTGCCTTTGGACGCCCTGCTCAGCGATGACTACGCCCGCGCACGCGCGGCCGGCATCGGCGCCCGCGCTTCATCCGAGTTCCGGCCCGGCAGCCCGAACGGATTGGCACCGCGCCTGCCCGACCTGGACGCAGCCGTGCGCACCCTGGCCGCGTCCGACACCCGCTTCGGCGTGGGCGAGCCGACCTTCGCGGCGCTGCCGCCGGTAGCCGAATGGGCCGCGCGCGAGATCTTCGTGGGCGACACCTGCCAGATCGATGTCATCGACCGCGACGGCAACATGGTGGCCGCCACCCCGTCAGGCGGCTGGCTGTCGTCCAGCCCCGTGGTGCCCGGCCTGGGCTTCCCGCTGACCACCCGGCTGCAAATGACCTGGCTCGACGACGGCGTGCCGGGCCAGTTGCAACCGGGCAAGCGCCCTTGCACCACCTTGTCGCCCGGCCTGGCCCTGCGCGACGGCCAGCCCTACATGGCTTTCGGCACGCCGGGCGGCGATCAGCAGGACCAATGGACGGTGGCGTTCTTCCTGCGCCACGTCATGGGCATGAATCTGCAGGAGGCAATCGAAGCGCCCTCCTGGCACGTCGATCATTTCCCGGGCTCGTTCTGGCCTCGCAGCCAGACCTTGAACCGGCTGACCGTGGAATCGCGCATGCCGGCCGCCACGCTGGAGGCGTTACGCGCGGCGGGCCACGAGGTCAAGGTAGGGCCGGACTGGTCGGAAGGCCGCATCAGCGCCTGCACCCGCGAACCTGCCGCCGGCGGCGGCCTGCTGCTGCGCGCCGGCGCCAACCCGCGCGGCATGCAGGGCTATGCCGCTGGCCGCTGAACCTGTTTCATCCAACCGGCAGACAGACCGGAAACTACGCAAAGGGGTAAACACCATGACACTGCAATTCAAACGACTGCTGCGCACCTGCGCGCTGGGATTGGCGCTGGTCGCACCGGCGCTCACGCATGCCGCCTGGCCCGAAAAACCCATCACCCTGATCGTGCCCTGGGCCGCGGGCGGTTCCACCGACATCCTGGCGCGCGTGCTGTCCGAAGGCCTGACCCAATCGCTGGGCCAACCCGTCATCGTGGAAAACCGCTCGGGCGCGTCCGGCAACATCGGCACCACCTTCGTGGCCCGCGCCAAGCCCGACGGCTACACCTTGCTGGTGGGCTCGATGAGCACCCACACGATGAACCAGGCGCTCTACTCCAGCATGCCGTTCGACGGCGTGAAGGACTTCACGCCCATCGCCGAACTCGCGCTGGTCACCAACACCCTGGTAGTGAACCCGTCGGTGCCCGCGTCCAACGTCAAGGAATTCATCGCCTACCTGAAGGCCAATCCCGGCACCGTGGCCTACGCTTCCGCCGGCCAGGGGTCCACGAATCATCTGAGCGCCGCGCTGTTCGAGAAGGCCGCCGGCGTGAAGATGATGCACATCCCCTATCGCGGCGGCGCGCCCGCGGTGCTGGATACCGTGGCCGGCCGCACCCAGGTGCTGTTCAGCGCCGGCACGCAGACCCTGCCGCACGTGCAGAACGACAAGCTGAAGCTCCTGGCCGTCACCGAGGAAGCGCGTTCGCCCCTGCTACCCAAAGTACCCACGGTGGCCGAGACCCTGCCGGGCTATGAACTGTCGGTCTGGTACGGCGCCTTCGGCCCGGCAGGCATGCCGCCCGAGCTGACCGCGCGCCTGAACCGCGAGATCAACCTGATCCTCAAGCGGCCCGAAGTCATCAAGAAAATGGGCGACATGGGCGTGCTGCTGACCGAGACCACGCCGGAACAGTTCGGCCAGATCCTGGCGCGCGACGCGGACAAGTACGGCAAGCTGATCAAAGAACTGGGCATCACCGCCGAATGACCGTCAGCACCCATCTCGACCCGTCGGCCGAGGCCGGCGTGGCCGCCATCGCCCAGGCCTACGCCGCCGCCGATCCGGCCGCGGCCTTCTGCGCCATCGATGCCCATGCGCACGCCGCGCTGGCGCACACGCTGTGCACGGTCAACCGCTATGACGCGCAGGCCATGCGGGTGGTGCGGCTGTACAGTTCCAACCCCGAGGCCTATCCGCCCGGCGGCAGCAAGGACAAGAGCGGCACCGCCTGGGGCCGCCACGTCCTGCTGGAGCAGAAGTTGTTCGTGGGCGAAGGCGAGGAGGCGATCCGCGAGTTCTTCAATGACCACGACGCGATCCAGCGCCTGGGCCTGCGCTCCGTCATCAATGTGCCGGTGGTGTATGGCGCAGTCTGCCTGGGCACCGTCAACTTCCTGATGCCGCGCGCGGCGGTTTCGGACGCCGACGTGCAGGCTGCGCAGCTGGCGGGCCTGCTGGCGCTGCCTGCGTTCCAGGCGCTGCGTCCGCCGGCCTGAGGCCTGAGGCCGGCGGGGCCCGCTGGGGCCCCGCCCATGCTCAGATGAGCGCGCGCCGAATGCGCGCCGAGGCCATGTCGATGATGACCACGAACGCCACGATGATGATCATCACGGCGCAGGTTTCGGCGTAGCGGAAGCTGCGGATGATCTCCCACAGCACGGTGCCGATGCCGCCCGCGCCCACGATGCCGACCACCGAGGCCGAACGCACATTGGATTCGAAGCGGTACAGCGAATACGAGATCCACAGCGGCAGCACCTGCGGAATCACGCCGTAGACGATTTCCTCCAGCGCATTCGCGCCGGTGGCGCGCACGCCTTCGACCGGGCGCGGATCGATCGCCTCCACCGCTTCCGAGAACAACTTGGCCAGCACGCCCGTGGTGTGCACCCACAGCGCCAACACCCCGGCGAAGGGCCCCAGGCCCACCGCCACGATGAACAGCATCGCGAACACCATTTCATTGATGGCGCGGCAGGCGTCCATCAGGCGCCGCATGGGCTGGTAGACCCAGGCCGGCACCATGTTCGACGAACACAGCAGCCCCAGCGGCACGGCCACCACGATGGCCAGGAAGGTGCCCCAAACCGCGATCTGCACGGTGACGATCATCTCGTCCAGGTACATGCGCCAGTCGCGGAAATTCGGCGGAAAGAAGTCGGCCGCGAACTGGGCCATGTTGCCCGAATCGCGCAGCAGGTCCAGGGGCCGCATATCCGCGCCCTGCCACGACATGACCAGCAGCGCCAGCACGACGGCCCATACGAGCAGGACAGGCAGCGACGAGCGCGGCGCGGCGGAAAGGCGGGAAGTCTGCATGGCTACGTTCATATGAAAAGGCGATCCGCTAGTTGGGTTTCAGGTGTGGGCAAGCCGGCGCGCCCCGCGGCGCGCCGGCTTGCCGCTTGCGGGCTTACTGCTTGGCGACGGGCTGGCCCAGGCCGGCCAGCTTGCTGTCCAGTTCGGCCAGCTGCTTCTGCTTTTCGGCCTGGCCCAAGGTGGTGTCGGCTTCGACCTTGGCCTTCTCGCGCGCCAGCTCGATCTGGCGGATCGGCACCAATTGCTGGTTGTCGGAGGCGCGGAAGCCCTGGTAGGTCAGCGCCTTCAGGTTGGCCAATTCGCGCTCGGCGTCCTTGCCCTTGCCGTAGTTGACGAAGAAATCGCGGATGCGGGCCTTCAGGTCGGCCGGCAGATCGCTGCGCATGACCAGCGGATCCGCCGGGATCAACGGCGACTTCCACAGCACGCGCACGCTGTCGTTGGCGTCCTTGCCCGTGTTCAGGCGATAGCGCTCCAGCGCCTCGGTATTGTTGACGGCCACGTCCACCTGCTTGTTGATGACCGACAGCAGATTGGTCTCGTGGTTGCTGGCGCGCACCGTCTTGAAGAAGGTCTTGGGCTCGATCTTGTTGGCGGCCCACAGGTAGTAGCCCGGCACGGCCGTGCCCGAGGTCGAGTTGGGATCGCCGGCGCCATAGCTCAGCGTGCCGCCGCGCTTGAGCACGTCGTCCAGCGTCTTCAGGTCGCTGTCCTTGTTGACGATCAGCAGCGACCAGTAGCCCGGGTTGCCGTCCTTGTCGATGACGGAGGCGAACACTTCGCCCTTGGCGCGGTCCACCGCCTCGATCGCGGACTTGTTGCCGAACCAGCCCATCTGCACCTTGTTGAAGCGCATGCCTTCGATGATGCCGGCGTAATCGGAAGCGAAGAAGGGCTTGACCGGCACGCCGATCGAACGGCTCAGGTCGTCGATGACGGGCTGCCATACCGACTTCAGGTTGGTGGACGATTCCGTCGAGATGATGCCGAAGTTCAGGGTCTTGGCATCTTGCGCGTAGGCTTGCGCGGACAGGGCCGCGGCGGCGATCAGGGTGACAAAGGTTCTGCGTAGCATGGAAGGGCTCCGGGGGGAAATGGATCGGGTATCAGGCGGCTTGCGCCAGTCGGGTCAGCGGCGCCATGCCCAGCATGGCCGGCGCTTGCGGCGCGTATTCGGGAAGCAGCTCGCTCAGTTCGGAGCCGTACAGGTCGCTCAGCATGGACGGCGTGAGCGCGGCGGAGGGGCCGTCGTAGACGACTTTGCCGTGGCGCAGCGCCACCACCCGCGGGCAGTAGCGCAGGGCCACGTCCACCTGGTGCAGCGACACCACCACCGCCACCTTGCGGCTGCGGTTGATCTGGGCCAGCGTGTCCATGACGCGGCGCGACGATTCCGGGTCCAGCGAGGCTATCGGTTCGTCGGCCAGGATGACGCGGGCGTTCTGCACCAGCGTGCGGGCGATGGCCGCGCGCTGCTGCTGGCCGCCGGACAGCGTCGAGGCGCGTTGAAATGCGTAGTCGTCTATACCAACCTGGGCAAGCGCTTCAAGGCCTTGCCGCACTTCGCCGCGCAGGAACCAGCGCGTCAGGCTGCGCCACAGCGGCACGCGCGGCAACAGGCCGGTCAGCACGTTGGTGATGACCGGCAGGCGGCCCACCAGATTGAATTGCTGGAACACGAAGCCGATGCCGGCGCGCGCGGAGCGCACGTCGCGGCTCAGGCGGCCATCGCGCTGGATCATGCGGCCGTTGACGGCCACGCTGCCCGCGTCGCCGGCCACGAAACCCGACAGATGGCGCAGCAGCGTCGACTTGCCCGAACCCGAGGCGCCCAGCAAGGCGACCATCTCGCCGTCGGCCACTTGCAGGTTCACGCCGTCCAGCGCCTTGGCGCCGGCGTGGAAGCTCTTGCAGAGCCCGTGTACTTCGATGGCATAAGTCATCGTCGAATCCCCATGGATGTGTTCATGGCGGCATTCTGTTTTCGCGGCATGACAGCACGATGACCTGCGGATCGATTGATTTGGCTGAAAATAGGGACACCGCAACGATCTGAAAGACGTTCGTCATAAAAGCCGGTTCCCGCCCGCCGCGCCGCAGGTATATTGGGGATATTCCCCCACCAGCCTGGCGTTCATCATGATCAAAGGTTCCTGCCTGTGCGGCCGCGTCGCCTACGAGATCACCGGCCCGCTCACCGACGCCCTCAACTGCCATTGCACGATCTGCCGCAAGGCGCACGGGGCCGCATTCCGCAGCCGGGCGACGGTCCAGGCCAAGGACTTTGCCTGGAGCCGGGGCGAAAACCACGTCACGTGGTACTGCTCGTCCCCCGGCAGCTACCGCGGCTTCTGCGAAGCCTGCGGCACGCCCTTGCTGACCCGTTTCGACCAGACCCCGGACGTCTACGGCCTGCCGCTGGGTCCGCTGGACGACGATCCGGGAATCAAGCCGGCGGCCCACTGCCATGTCGCCAGCAAAGCGCCGTGGTTCGATATCAGCGACGGCCTGCCGCAGTACCCCGACGCGTATGGCGCGATGGAAGAAGACCACCCGCAGGCCGTTACATAAAAATTCAACCAACTAGTTGAATTTCATCCAGAGGCCGAACTATATTCAACCTCATGGTTGAATCAATCCCCTCCCCCGTCCTCGATGCCGTCTTTCGCGCGCTGGCCGACCCCACGCGCCGCGACATGCTGCGCAGCCTGGCTCGGGGCGAGCAGACCATAGGCGAGCTGGCGGCGCCCCACAGCATGAGTTTCGCGGGCGCTTCCAAGCACGTGCAGGCCCTGGAACGCGCCGGCCTGGTCCAGCGCTCCATCCGCGGCCGCACCCATGTGTGCAGCCTCAATCCGGAACCCATGGCCGAGGCCATGCAGTGGCTGCGCTTCTATGAACAATTCTGGTCGGGCAAGCTGGGCGCGCTGGAAGCCGCGCTCATCGCCAACCGGTCCCCGGCCGCCTCTCCTGGAGAACAACATGAGTGAACACGGCGTGGTCCTGGACCCCACCTCCATCCGCTTCACGCGGATCCTGCCCGCCAGCGTCGACGAGGTCTGGGCATTCCTCACCGAATCGGAGAAACGCGGCCGCTGGCTGGCGTCCGGCGACATGGAGCTGCGCGAAGGCGGCGGCGTCACGCTGCGCTTCATGCACGCCGACCTGTCCTCGGTGGCCGAGCCGGTGCCCGCCGCCTACAAGCCGTATGAGGGCGGCGTGACGACGCAAGGCATCGTCACGCGCTGCGAACCGCCGCACTTGCTGGCGTTCACCTGGGGAGGCTCCCCTGGCCATCCCTCAGAAGTCACGTTCGAACTGTCGCCGCAGGGCCAGGAAACGCGCCTGGTGCTGACGCACCGCAAGCTGGACTCGCGCGATGGCATGGTGGACGTGGCCGGCGGCTGGCATGTGCACCTGGGCGTGCTGGAGGCCCGTCTGGCCGGCCGCGCCCCTGGCCCGTTCTGGTCCGTGCTCGGCCAGGTGGAAAGCGAATACCGGAATCGGATCCCCTCGGGCCAGAGTCGTTGAGCAACAACTATCACGGCGCGGTGACAGATAAATACTGGCTAATCATTGCGCTTTGCAGTAACATAAGTCCGTGATTTTTCCGCAAAAACCGGGCTTCGGTCACTCTGAGTGCCAACCTGTACGGCCTGCGGGCAATGCTCCGGGACAACCCAGGACGTGCCTGGTTTACCCGGAACAAACCCGCCTCCGCCAGGCGCGCCTCCATCTCCATCGTTGCGCGGCCTGGCAGCAACCGCTACACCCCGCTTCTTCCGGCGATTTGCGCAAAATGCGCCGCCGCGACCAAGCCGCGCATCGCGCGCACACTGCCCACGCGGCGCGAGTATCCGTCATTTCAGACATCCGCTTCGGATGCCGTGGCCCATACCCGCGCTTGCCCGGACGTTTTACGTTCAAACCGCTGGACCCGCTAGTCCGGGTCCGACGCGCTTGCCGCCTTGCGCGGCGCGCCATGCCGTCGGTATGGCTGCGCGTTTTGATAGGAGAAAAGAATGGCTAAAGAAGAACTCATCGAACTGGACGGCATCGTTGACGAAGTGCTGCCCGATAGCCGCTACCGTGTGAAGCTGGACAACGGCATTGAAGTCGGCGCCTACGCCTCCGGCCGCATCCGCAAGCACCGCATCCGCATCCTGGCTGGCGACCGCGTCACCCTGGAAATGTCGCCGTATGACCTGACCAAGGGCCGCATCAATTTCCGCCACAAGGACGAGCGCGGTCCCGCGCCGCAGCGTCCCCAGCAGTTCCGCCGCTAAGCCAAGGCGACAGGGCCGGCCCCGCGCCGGCTCCCCTTTCGCGCCCGCCCTAAACCTGGGCCGCGCAATGCCGTAATGCGTGGAGCGCCCGTTCATGAAAGAATGGCGCCCTCTGCCCGGCGCGACGCCGGCAGGATAAGCATGAAAGCAAGATGGACCTGACACAAGATCTGCAAGCCGCCGCCGACCAGCTTGCCCTCGCGCGAAGAAAATTCGTCAAGGGCGAGGAAGGCCTGCGCCTGCTGCACCAGTCGCGCGAGGCCTTCATCAACAGCCTGCGCAATACCGGCCTGACCTACGCCGACGCCAAGACCAAGTACGACAACTGCCTGGACGAACAGGAAGCCGAGCAGCTCGACGTGCGGCAGCAGATGGACTATGCCGAGCGCGTGCACCAGCACGTGCTGCAACTGATCGCGCAGCAGGCCGCCACGGCCTGAGGGCGCGCAGGTCCGCGCCCCCAATCCCGGGATGGATCAGGGCTTGAATGCCCCGATGAAGATGGCCGGATCGACGCGCGCGTCGTTCAGGCTGACGTTCCAGTGCAGGTGCGGACCGGTGGCGCGGCCGGTGGCGCCGACCTTGCCCACCAATCCGCCGCGCGGCACTTCGTCGCCGACCTTCACGTCGATGGCCGACATGTGGCAGAACATGCTGACAAAGCCCTGGCCATGGTCCAGGAACACCGTCTTGCCGTTGAAGAAGTAATCCCCCACCAGCACGACCACGCCAGCGGCCGGCGCCTTGATCGGGGTGCCCGAGGGCACGGCGAAATCCAGGCCCGAATGCGGATTGCGCTCCTCGCCATTGAAGAAGCGCCGCAGGCCGAAGGGACTGGACAGGCGGCCGCCGTTCACCGGGCGATCCAGCAGCAGATTGCTGGGCGTGATGCCGGCGCGATAGGCGCGGTTGGCCGCGGCCTGCTCGGCCTGTTCGCGTTCGATGCGCTTCATGTCATCCGGATCCGGATTGACCTGGCGCGGATTCTTCAGCGTGATGTGCTGCGCCTTGTACTCCTTGGCGCCGACCCTGAAGGACAGCACACGCTTGCCTTGCGCGTCCTTGATATCCACCTGCTGCTCGCCCGGCTTCACGCTGAGTGGGATGCCGACCACGGCGATCCACTGCTTGCCCTCTTCGCGCACGACCAGCACGCGCCGGCCCAGGAAGCTGACCTCGGGCGCGCGCTCGGCATTGCCCAGGCCCAGGACGGCCACGCCGCCAGGCACGGGGACATTGAGCTTGCGGCTGATGAAGCCGCTCTGCTGCTGCGCGCGGGCCGGCAGGCCCAGGCAGAGAGCGGCCGCGGCCAGGCCCAGCCGCAGGACGTCGCGACGATGCTGCATGGCGTTCACAGGCACAGGTTGGCGGGCTCGATGATGCTCTGGTCGCGGCGCGCGATGCGCGTGGACAGGCGCGCTTCGGTCTTGCCCTTCCAGTGCGTGGTGGTCAGCACGGCTTCGACGCCCAGGCTGTCTTCCTGGATCAGTTCAAAACCGTTGCGCACCGCCTTCTGCTGGAAATTGACGCCCAGGTTCTTCCAGGATTCAGCGACGCAGGCCGTATAGTCCTCGGCCGTGCGCTGGGTGGAACCGTAGAAGACCGGATCGCGGTCGCGCACGTCTTTGACGTTGGCGCAGGCCGACAAGGCTGCCAGGACAGTAAGGGACAAAACGGTGCGGACCTTCATGGCGATGGGACTCTCGAGCGGTTGGGGGTGGCTGGGGCGGCCAATATAACGCAGCGCCAGGTCAGGCCTGCGGCTTGCGGCGGGCGGATTTGGGGCGGAAGGCCGCGATGACTTCCGGCCGGGTTTCGGCATACGGGCCGCCGATAAGATCGATGCAATAGGGAATGGCGGCGAAGATGCCAGGCACCAGCACGGCGCCGTCCTCGCCCCTGAGCCCTTCCAGCGTTTCGCGGATGGATTTCGGCTGGCCGGGCAGGTTCACGATCAGGGCGGCATGCTCGGGCGTTTCCCGGATGACGGCCACTTGGCGCGACAGGATGGCCGTGGGCACGAAGCGCAGGCTGATCTGGCGCATCTGTTCACCAAAGCCGGGCATTTCCTTGGTGCCGACGGCGAGCGTGGCCTCTGGCGTGACGTCGCGACGCGCCGGACCGGTGCCGCCGGTGGTCAGGACCAGGTCGCAGCCGCAGCCGTCCACCAGTTCGATCAGCGTCTGGGAAATGCGTGCGGGTTCGTCGGGAATCAGGCGGTCCACCGCCTGCCAAGGCGAGGTCAGCGCACCGCCCAGCCATTCGCGCAGCGCGGGCAGCCCCAGGTCCTGATAGGTGCCGCTGGAAGCGCGGTCGGAAACGGACACCAGGCCCACGATCAGTTCGTCGGGGTGCTTGCGGGCGATACGGGTAGTGGCGGTCATGGGCTGCGCAATCTTGGTGAGAAACAGTCGGGCGGCGCGGATGCGGCCGCGGGCGAGGTCAATCATGGAAATCCAGAAGAGGCCCGCCAGAGCGATGCTATCGCATTCCTTCCCTGCGGGAATCGCGGCGGCGGGCGGCGCGAAGGCCGGAGACCCTGTGGCAAAAAGGCGAATTGCACCCTGGCCCCGCTTTCCCGCGCTTGTTCCAGTCATGCCCGCTCGATAACATCCGCTAACAAACCTGTCCCAATAGAGAGCGCCCCGCAAGGCATTGGTTCCCCATGTTCAAACGCACACTACGGCAGCATGCGCTGGCGGCGGCGCTGGCCCTGGCCGCGGCGGCTGCCGCCGGGTGGGGCGCCCTGCACGCGCTGGCGCTGAAGACGGAACCGGTGCCGGCAGCCGCCCCGGGCATCTACATCCCCAACCTGGGCAATACGTTGCAGGAGCAGACCCGCAACCTGTCCCGCATGAGCCAGGCTCTGCGCACGGGCGACCGGCTGGTGATCCTGGGTTCGTCGGAACTGACCAGCAACGACCTGCGCTTCGTGCCCTACCGCTACCTGGCCGACGAATTGCAGATGCCCGTGCTGGCCTACGGCCATTCGGGCTTCCAGTCGCTGGGCATGCAACTGGTGCTGGCGGCGATGGCCGAGGACCTGTCGCCGGCCTCGCGCGTGGTGGTGATGCTGTCGCCGGGCTGGTTCGACGGCGAAGGCGGGCTGGGTCCCGACGAGTTCAAGGAGCACGCCAACCCGCTGCTGCCGCGCCTGCTGCGGCAGCCCGAGGGCCGGGCGGAGGTGGCGCGCTGGCTGCGGGCCAAGGGCGACGCGGGCGTCGCGTGGTCCATGGCGGCCGAACAGGCCTACGTCTTCCGCCAGCGCCTGGTCGATCTGTGGACGCCCGCCTACGCGGCGCCTGCTCCCGAGCGCGAACGCGAGGGGCCGCCCCCGGCCGCCCGGGTGGTGGACTGGGAGGCGCTGGCCGCCGAGGCCCAGCACGCCGAACAGGCCCTGATGGGCGGCAACCGCTACGCCGTGCGCGACGAGTTCTTCAATAAATACCTGCGCAGCATTCCCGAGGGCGGCAAGACCGCCTATCTGCCCCAGCCGCTGACCGGCCGCGACGAGCTGCGCGAACTGGACGCCCTGATGGCGCTGCTGCGCCAGCGCGGGGTCAACGCCCTGTTCGTCATGCAGCCGCTGCATCCGCTGGTGTTCAAGGACCTGGACCGGTTCGGCCCCGTGCAGCGGGAGGTGGCGGCGCTGTGCCAGCGCTACGCCATGCGTTGCATGGACATGTACAGCGCCCCCTTCGAAGTGGGGACGCTGCGGGACGTGCAGCACCTGGGGGAACTGGGCTGGCTGCGCGTGAACCAGAAGATCGCGGAAGTTTTCTACCCATGAAGGACGGCCGACCATGAAAAGAACCCTGTGGCTATGCCTCCTGTATCTGGGCGTCCTGGCGGTGATGCTGATCCAGGCGGATACGTCCGCAAATCTGGGTAAACCGATGGAAATCGAGTTCCAGTATTCGAAATTCTGACTTCGGGCGGAGTCAGCCGCCTGCACTTGGTAGCCGCAAGCAACCAGTGACAGGTCACAAATCTGCAATAATCGGCTCCTCTCGCCGGAACCTCCCCCGCCTCCATGTTCGACCTCTTCCACGGCCTAGACCTCTGGGTCGGCCTCAGCCTTGCGCTGGCCCTGACTTTCGTCCTGGCCTTCGAATTCATCAACGGATTCCATGACACGGCGAACGCCGTGGCCACGGTCATCTACACCAAGGCCATGCCGCCGCATCTGGCGGTGGTGCTTTCCGGCATATTCAACTTCCTCGGCGTGCTGCTGGGCGGCGTGGGCGTGGCCTATGCCATCGTGCACCTGCTGCCGGTGGAGCTGCTGATCAACGTGGATACCGGCCGCGGGCTGGCCATGGTGTTCGCCATGCTGGCCGCTGCCATCGCCTGGAACCTGGGCACCTGGTACTTCGGCATTCCGGCGTCCAGCTCGCACACGCTGATCGGCTCGATCCTGGGCGTGGGCCTGGCCAACGCGCTGATCACCGACCTGCCGCTGGCGGACGGCGTCAACTGGGGCAAGGCCATCGACATCGGCCTGTCGCTGGTGGTGTCGCCGGTGGCCGGCTTCCTGGTGGCGGGCGGCCTGCTGCTGGCGCTCAAGCGCTGGCTGCCGCTTTCCAAGATGCACAAGACGCCAGAACAGCGCCGCGCCATCGACAACAAGAAGCATCCGCCCTTCTGGAACCGCCTGGTGCTGGTGCTGTCGGCCATGGGCGTGAGCTTCGTGCACGGCTCCAACGACGGCCAGAAAGGGATCGGCCTGATCATGCTGGTGCTGATCGGCATCGTGCCCGCCAACTTCGTGCTGGACACCAACAGCACCACCTACCAGATCGAACGCACCCGCGACGCCGCCAACCACCTGAACGTGTTCTACCAGCGCAATGAAGCCATGCTGGGCGAATACCTGGCGCTCAAGCGCGTGGACGCGACCACCGAGCTGCCGCGCAACTTCCGCTGCGATCCCGAACTGACCATGCCGACCATCGCCGCGCTGCAGACCGACCTGCACGGCGTGTCCAACTACGCCGACCTGTCGGCCGAGAAGCGCATTTCCGTGCGCCGCTACCTGCTCTGCCTGGACGACACGGCCAAGAAGGTCGCGCGCATTGAAGGGCTGCCGGCCCGCGAACGCGCCGACCTGCAGCGCCTGCGCGCCGACCTGACGGCCACCACCGAATACGCCCCCTTCTGGGTGATCGTGGCGGTGGCCCTGGCACTGGGCGCGGGCACCATGGTCGGCTGGCGCCGCGTGGTGCTGACGGTGGGCGAGAAGATCGGCAAGCAGGGCATGACCTACGCGCAGGGCATGTCCGCGCAAGTCACGGCCATGGGCGCCATCGGCATCGCCAACGTCTTCAGCCTGCCGGTGTCCACCACCCACGTGCTGTCCTCGGGCGTGGCCGGGACCATGATCGCCAACAAGAGCGGCCTGCAAGGCAGCACCGTGCGCAACATCCTGATGGCCTGGGTGCTGACCCTGCCCGCCTCGATGCTGCTGGCCGCTGGCCTGTTCTGGATCGGCGTGCAGATCGCCGGTTGATATCGAACGGCCGTGCAGGCAATCTGCACGGCCGATGCAACACTCTGGCTACCCCGCCAGGCTTCCTGCCAGCCCTGCCCGCGTCTACCATGACGCCATGGCTACCTCAAATCCCACCCTGCATTACATTTTCGACCCGCTCTGCGGCTGGTGCTATGGCGCCGCGCCGCTGGTGGAGGCGGCTCGCGCCGTTCCCGGCCTGGACATCGCGCTGCATGGCGGCGGCATGATGACGGGCAGCAACCGCCAGCCGGTCACCGACAGGCTGCGCCGCTACGTCATGCCGCATGACGAGCGCATCGCCGGCCTGACCGGCCAGCCCTTTGGCGACGACTATTTCAACGGCCTGTTGCGCGATGAGGGCGCGGTGTTCGATTCCGAGCCGCCCACCACCGCCATCCTGGCCGCGCAGACGCTGGCCGGCCGCGGGCTGGACCTGCTCAAGCGCATCCAGCGCGCGCACTACGTGCAAGGCCTGCGCATCGCCGATCCGGCCGTGCTGCAGTCCCTGGCCGCCGACATCGGCCTGGACCCGGAGGCCTTCCGCGCGGCCTACGCCGCGGCGCAGGGCGCCGAAACCGCCGCGCACATCGCCGCCAGCCGCAAGCTGTTGGCGCAGGTCGGCGGCAGCGGCTTTCCCACCCTGGCGCTGGAACGCGATGGGGTCTGCGAGATGCTGGAGCCCAGCCGCTACCTGGGCCGCCCCCAGGAATGGCAGGCGGACCTGAGCGCGCGCATCGGTCGCGGCTAAAGCCCGGGGCGCCGCCTCAGGCGTCCTCGATGTCCCCGTCGCGCTGCAGGGCGCGATGCATGGCCGGGCGGTCGCCCAGCCGCTCGGCATAGGCCGTGAACACGGGCGTCTCGGGCATGACCTTCACCTGCATCATGTATTGCAGGGTTCCGCCCAGCACGATGTCCACCGCCGAGAACTTCTCGCCCAGGAAAAACGGCCGCGCCTGCAGGACCCGGGTCAGCACCTGCTCGACCTCCTCGGCCGAGCCCCAGCCCAGCGCGCCCGCGTGATGCGGCGTCTTGAAGGCGCGCTCGGCCATGGCGGGCTCGAACACGCCGGTGGAGTACGCCAGCCAGGTCAGGTAGGGACCGCGCAGCGGGTCGCCCGCCACCGGCCCCAGCCCCGCCTGGGGGAACAGGTCGGTCAGATAGAGTGCGATTGCCGGCGTCTCGAAGATGGGCACGCCGTCGTGCACCAGGGCCGGCACCTTGCGATGCGGGTGGATGTCGATGTAATCCGAGGGCATGTGGCCCGCGCTGTCGCTGCCGCGGATGGACACCATTTCGGTGTCGTAGGGCACGCCCAGTTCTTCGAGCAGCCAGAGTATCCGGAACGACCGCGAGCGCGGCGCATGGTAGAGCGTAAGCATGGTCGGTCTCCATGGAAGTCCGACCATTTTGCCGCGCTGGCTTTACGCCGCCAAGGCCAGCAACACCCCGTATCCGGCCATGCCCAGCAGCACCGCGACACCGGCGTTGCTGACCAGGCGGGCCGCCACGGCGGTCACGACCAGGCCGCCTGCGTAGGGGCCGAGGTTGGCCGCCTGGTCGCCGGCGGCCAGCAGGTCGGGCACGATCACCGCCGCCGCGATTCCGGCCAGCAGCGACGGTCCCAACGCGGCCAGCGCCGAGCCTTCGCGCGTCAGATGGCGCAGCAGGCGGCTGCGCTCGGAAAGCATGAAGGGCAAGGCGCGCGTCAGATAGGTGATGGCCGCCATGGCGATCACCGCGCCCCAGAAACCCAGTCCGTCGGCGTTCATGCGGACCTCCTCAGGCGATAGGCAGCGCAGCCGATGACCGCGCCGGCCAGGATGGCCAGGCTGGTATGGCCCAGCGCAGCCACGCCGGCGGCGCCGGCCACCGCCGCCACGATGGGCAGGCCCATGCCGCGCTTGGCGCTCTGGCACACCAGGGCCATGAACAACGCGGGCAGCGCGAAGCGCATCACCTGGGACAGCATGGGATAGTGGCGTTCCAGCCCGTCTCCCGCATAGACGCCGACGGCGGTGCCGGCGATCCAGGTCAGCCAGGCGCCCAGTCCCAGCGCGATCATCCAGCGCTGGCGGCCCGCGGGTTCCACGGTCTGCAGGCGGTTGAACGCGGTGGCGAAGACCTCATCGGTGAGCAGGAAGGCGACCTTCAGGCGGTCGCGCAGCGCCGCGGGCAGGAAGCGCGACAGCAGCGGGCCGTACAGCAAATGCCGAGCGTTGAGCAGCGAACACAGCGCCACCACCCACAGCCACGGCGTACCGGCCTTGATGGAAGCGAGCAGCAGGAACTGGCTGGCGCCGGCATAGACCAGCACGGAAATCAGCACCACTTGCAGGGGTGACAGGCCTGCCGCCACCCCGGCGATGCCGAAGGTCACGGCCACTGGAAAGTAGCCGATCATGACGGGCAGGCAGGATTTCAGGCCATCGATACGGGCGCTGCCCGCAAGAGCGGGCGCGGGAGCGGAGGGTGTCTCCAAGGTATTTTCGCTTGTACGGTTCCACGACAAGCTAGTTTACCCATTGCCCCCTACTTCTCGTCGCCCCCCAGTACGCGCAGTTGCTGTTTCAGGCGACGTACCTCCTGGCTCAAGTCCAGAATCAGCGCCGCCGCGTCCAAGCCGGCGCCGAAGTCCCGCACCAGGCGGCGGGCATCCAGCGCGCGTTGCAAATCGGTGCTGTAGAAGCGCCATTCGGCGGGCCGGGGACCGCTGGCGTTGACGATGCCGACTTCGACCAGCCGGACGACCCATTCGACTTCCTCGCCGCAGGCGCGGGCCAGGTCGTCCGCGGACAGCGGCCGGGACTTGCCCACGATCGTGGCGGTGGTGACGACTATTTTTTTCATGGTCATACCCCCAGGTGACGCCGCGGATTGAAGGGCAGGTCCTGCTGCAGCTTGCGGTAGGCCTCCTTGGCCGCCTCGCTGTCAGCGGGCGGCAGCACCAGGTCCAGCACCAGGTAGAGATCTCCGGGCGGATCGCCCGGAATGCCGCGGCCGCGCAGGCGCAGCTTGCGCCCGTTGGCGGATCCAGGCGGAATCGAGACCTCGACCGTGCCGCCCGGAGTGGGCGCGTGCACGCCGGCGCCCAGCGCCGCTTCCCAGGGCGCCACCGGCAGCGTCATGTAAAGATCGCGGCCGTCGGCGCGATAGCGCGGATGCGGCTTGAAGCGGACTTCCAGATAGAGGTCGCCGTTCTCGCCGCCGCCGTAGCCGGGCATGCCCTGGCCGGCCAGCCGGATGTACTGGCCTTCGCGCACGCCCGGGGGGATGCGCACGCTGAGCGTGCGGGTCTGCATGTGGGGGCGGCCCTGCTCGTCCATCTGCATGGAACGCAGGCTGATGTCGCGCGTGGCGCCCTTGAGCGCGTCTTCGAGGTCCACCTCGATCGCGGCGTGGTGGTCTTCGCCGCGCGCGCGGAATTCCTGTTGCTGCTGCGCGCCGCCGCGCCGCTTGCGGCCGCCGAACAGCGACGAGAAGAACTCGCTGAACTGGGCCTCGTCGCCGGGCGCGGCGCCGCGGTGGAACTCGAAGCCCTCGTCCCAGCCGGGCGGCGGCTGGAAGCTGCCCTCGGGCGATACGCCCGCGGCGAGATTGTCGTAGGCCAGGCGCTTTTCCTTATCCCGCAGCACGTCGTAGGCTTCGTTGACGTCGCGCATGCGCGTTTCGGCGTCGCTTTCCTTGCTGACGTCCGGATGATATTTGCGGGCGAGCTTGCGGTAGGCGCGCCGGATGTCGTCTTCGGAGGCCTCCCGCTCCACCCCTAGAATGCTGTAGTAGTCCTTGAACTCCATGTGCAGCCCTTGGCAAAGCGTTGCGGCCGCCTCCGGTTGCGCCGGGTTCGGCCTGGGATATCAAGAAGATAGGGGTTATGGGACGATTTTTCAATGCGCCTTGTCAGGCTTTCGGCATCGCGCATAATGTCCGGTTGGCGCCCGGATGCGCCAGCCCCGACCACGGCAAGCCCACAGGAACCGATCGTGCTGGAAATCATCGACGTAGACTTCAACAACCCCGAACACGGCCGCCAGGTGCTGGCCATGCTGAACGAGTACGCCAGCGGTCCCATGGGCGGCAACGCTCCCCTGCCCGCCTACGCGCAGCAGAACCTGATCGCCGAGCTGGCCCGCCGCCCCACCGCGCGCGCGCTGCTGGCCCACATCGACGGCGAAGCCGCCGGCGTCGCGGTCTATCTCGAAGGCTTCTCCACTTTTTCCTGCCGCCCGCTGCTCAATCTGCACGACCTGGGCGTGGCGGAAAAATTCCAGGGCCGCGGCGTGGGCAAGGCGCTGCTGTCGGCGCTGGAAGAGCGGGCGCGCGATCTGGGCTGCTGCAAGATCACCCTGGAAGTGCTGGAAGGCAACGCGGTCGCCCAGGGGCTGTACCGCAAGCTCGGTTTCGAAGGCTATGCCCTGGACGAAACCACCGGCCGCGCCATGTTCTGGCACAAGAAGCTGCCCGCGCTGGCATAGCATCCATTCCATACCGGACGCCGTCGCGTCCGGACCACGACGCAGGAAGCACCATGAAAATGAGCAACATCCCCTTCGGCACCACCGACTGGTCCGAGGTCGAACGCACCGAACACGCCGGCGACACCGGCATGGCCTATTGGCGCACCCGACAATTCGGCGACCTGCGCGTGCGCATGGTCGAGTACACGCCCGGCTACCTGGCCGACCACTGGTGCAGCAAGGGCCACATCCTGTTCTGCCTGGAAGGCGAACTGCACACCGAACTGGAAGACGGCCGGCAATTCGTGCTGACGCCCGGCATGAGCTACCAGGTCGCCGACCAGGCCGAACCGCACCGCTCATCCACCGCCACCGGCGCCAAGCTCTTCATCGTCGACTGAAGCCCCCGGCGCGACAGGCCCGCCGCAGATGCGTTACGCTTTGACGTATCCGTGGCCCGTCGCCGCGGCGCATATTGTTACCCGTCAGACCGGAGACTAGATTTTGGGCGCCCCGCTTACGCTATTCGTCGATTCCCTGTTCCTCAGCCCCTACGCCATGTCGGCCTATGTGGCGCTGACGGAAAAACAGCTGCCGTTCGAGGTGCGCCCCATCGACCTGGAAGCGGGCGAGCAACGCATGCAGCCGTATCAGAGCCGTGCGCTGACCTCCCGCGTGCCGGCCCTGACGCATGCGGACTTCAGCCTGACCGAATCCAGCGCCATCACCGAATACCTGGAAGACGCCTTCCCCGCCCCGGCGCACGCGGCGCTGTATCCGCGCGACCTGCGCCAACGCGCCCGCGCGCGGCAGCTGCAGGCCTGGCTGCGCAGCGACCTGGGTGCGCTGCGCCAGGAACGCCCCACGGAAACCGTGTTCTACGGCGCCGCCGGCCTGCCGCTGTCGGACGCCGCCCATGCCGCCGCAGCCAAGCTCATCCACGTCGCCAGCACCCTGGTGGGCGCAGGCCGGACCTCGCTGTTCGACGAATGGTGCATCGCCGACACGGACCTCGCCGTGATGCTCAAGCGCCTGTTCCAGGACGACCTGCCCGACGCGCTGCGCGCCTACGCCGACGCCCAGTGGCAGCGCCCCTCCGTCCAGAAATGGCTGGAGCACAACGCCGCCGCCCGCGCCTGAACGCCCGGGAGCCGCGATGCAATTGCTGGATCATGTCTCCATCGCCGTTGCCCGCCTGGACGCCGCCCGGCCCTTCTACGACGCCGTCATGCAGGCGCTGGGCGCGGCCAAGGTCTATGACCGCCCCGACGCGCTGGGCTATGGCGAACGCTGCCGCGCCGGCAGCAGCCAGCACAGCTACCTCTCCGTGTTCGCCGACGACGATGCCGGCGCGCCTGCCGCGCGCCGCCACTGGTGCTTCAAGGCGCCCAGCCGCGCCGCCGTCGACGCCTTCCATGCCGCCGGCCTGGCCCATGGCGGGCGCGACGATGGCGCCCCGGGCTTGCGCCAGCACTACCACCCCCAGTATTACGCCGCGTTCCTGGTGGACCCTTCGGGCAACCGCATCGAAGCGGTCTGCCACGACGCGGTTTGAACCGCCGCCCGGCCGGCCTGTCCTAAAGGGGACAGGTAAATCGGCCAGTGCTTGACCCGTATCAAGGCCTTCGATGTTGCACCGCAACATCAGTTGCGGTGTAATGGAGAGGTCAACTCGGCCGGTTCCACTCTGAACCGGCGCGGCGGTCCGCCGCTGCAAGCAACCTACAGGAGATCGCCATGGCCGGATCCGGCAACGATCGCGTACCCGCCCCGCCCTTCAACCCCTGGACGGCCGCCTACGAATACGCCGTGGACGCCTGGCAGCGCGGCGTGCTTTACGCCGACGTGATGCGCCAGCGCGGCAACCAGTACCACGAGCACATGGCCAAGCGCGCGCCCAACGTGCTGAGCATGGAATCCGAACTGGTGATGGACGGCCGCTGCCTGCCGCGCCCCGTCAATTACGGCCTGCTGCGCATCAAGCCGCCGGAAGGCGTGGAAACCGACCCCATCAAGCGGCCCTTCCTGGTGGTCGATCCGCGCGCCGGCCACGGCCCCGGCATCGGCGGCTTCAAGCCCGAAAGCGAGATTGGCGTGGCGCTGCGCGCCGGCCACCCCTGCTACTTCGCCACCTTCCTGCCCCAGCCCATGCCGACCCAGACCGTCGAGGACGTGATGATGGCCGAGGCGCGCTTCCTGGAAGAGATCATCGCGCTGCACCCCAACGCCGAAGGCAAGCCGGTGGTGGTCGCCAATTGCCAGGCCGGCTGGCAGATCATGATGACCGCCGCGGTCCGCCCCGAACTGTTCGGCCCCATCATCGTGGCGGGCGCGCCGCTGTCGTACTGGGCAGGCTGGCGCGGCATGAACCCCATGCGCTACGCCGGCGGCCTGCTAGGCGGCAGCTGGCTCACCGCCCTGACCAGCGACCTGGGCGACGGCAAGTTCGATGGCGCCTGGCTGGTGCAGAACTTCGAGAACCTGAATCCGGCCAATACCCTGTGGTCCAAGCAGTACAACCTGTACTCCCACGTCGACACCGAAGCCAAGCGCTACCTGAGCTTCGAGAAATGGTGGGGTGGCCACGTCTTCCTGAACGGTCCGGAAATCCAGTACATCGTCGACAACCTGTTCGTCGGCAACCGCCTGGCCACTGCCGGCCTGGTGACCTCGGACGGCATCCGCATCGACCTGCGCAACATCCGCTCGCCCATCGTGGTGTTCTGCTCCAAGGGCGACAACATCACGCCCCCGCCGCAGGCGCTGGGCTGGATCCCCGACCTGTACCAGGACGAATCCGAAGTGCTGGCGCATGGCCAGACCATCGTCTATGCGGTGCATGAAAGCATCGGCCATCTGGGCATCTTCGTGTCCGGCAGCGTGGCGCGCAAGGAGCACCAGGAATTCACGTCCAACATCGACATGATCGACGTGCTGCCTCCGGGCATTTACCAGGCCGAGATCGCCGACAAGACACCCGACACGCCCAACGCCGACCTGGCTTTCGGCAACTACGTGCTGTCGTTCGAGCAGCGCACGCTGGACGACGTGCGCGCCATCGTCGAGCGCAACGAAGAGGACGACCGGCGCTTCGCCGCCGTCGCCCGCATTTCCGACATCAACCTGGGCATGTACCGCAGCTTCGTGCAGCCCTGGCTGCGCGCCCTGGTGACGCCGCAGTCGGCGGAGTGGTCGCAGCGCCTGCATCCGCTGCGCCTGCCCTATGAACTGATCTCGGACCGCAATCCGGTCATCGCGCCCATCGCGCAGGTTGCCGAACAGGTGCGCGAACACCGCCAGCCTGCGTCGGCCGACAACCCCTTCCTGATGGCCCAGGAAATGTTCTCGAACCTGATCGAGACCAGCCTGAACATCTGGCAGGAACTGCGCGATTCCGCCGACGAACGCACCTTCATGGGCGTGTACGGCTCGCCCCTGGTGCAAGACCTGGCCGGCCTGGGCGCGCGCTCCGGCCCGCCGCGCAAGCATCCCGGCGTATCGCCCGAGCATCGCCGCTTCATGGAAGAGCGCGCCGCCGAGCTGCGTTCGCTGATGCTGGAAGGCGGCCTGCGCGTGGCTGCGATCCGCATGCTGCTGTATGTGTCGGGCGCCGAAGGCGGCCTGGACGAGCGCAGCTACGCGCTGATCCGCAAGATGCGCGCCGAATCCGACACCGCGCTGTCGCTGCAGGAATTCAAGGACATCATCCGCGACCAGGCCTTGATGATGACGCTGGATGCGGCTTCCGCCATCCAGGCCATACCGCATTTGCTGGAGAACGCGCCCGCCCCCGCGATCCGTGAAGCGCTGGACACCATGAAGCACGTGCTGGAAGCCGCCGAGCCGCTGAGCGAGGCCGCCCGCACCAGCCTGGACGAAATGGAACGCCTCTTCGAGTACGCCGAGCGCCGCGCGCAGAAGCGCGACGAGGCCCAGCAACCAGCGCCCAAGAAAGCGCCGGCGGTTGCGCGCAAATCGGTGCGCGCAGCGGCGGCCCGGCACGACGCGCCCTCGGCCGCGGCCGAACCTGCCGTCCCGGTGCGCGCCAAGCGCAGCGCCTCCGCCAAACCCACCGCGCGTCCCGCGCGCAAATCCGCCAAGGCAAAATCCGCATGACGCTGCCCCCTACGTCCCATTACGACAGGCTCATCGCGCGCGCGCAGACGCTGGCGCCGGCGCATTGCGCCATCGCCCACCCCTGCGACGAACCCTCGCTGTCGGCCGCGCTCGAAGCGCGCGACCTGGGCCTGCTCAAGCCCATCCTGGTGGGCCCCGAGCAAAAGATCCGCGCCACCGCCGCCGAGCACAAGCTGAACCTGGGCGATGCGCGCATCGTCGACGCGCCGCACAGCCACGCGGCGGCCGAATGCGCCGTCGCCCTGGTGCGCAGCGGCGAAGCCGAACTGCTGATGAAGGGCAGCCTGCACACGGACGAACTGATGCACGAAGTGGTGGCGCGCAGCACCGGGCTGCGCAGCAGCCGGCGCATCAGCCATGTCTTCATCATGGAAGTGCCGACCTACGCCGAACCGCTCTTCATCACCGACGCCGCCATCAACATCTTCCCGGACCTGGAAACCAAGGCCGACATCATCCGCAACGTGATCGACCTGCACCACGGCCTGGGCCTGGGCGAGCCGCGCGTGGCGATCCTGTCGGCGGTCGAGCAGGTCAACCCCAGCATCCCCAGCACCATCGAAGCCGCCGCGCTGTGCAAGATGGCCGACCGCGGCCAGATCGCGGGCGGCCTGCTGGACGGCCCGCTGGCGCTGGACAACGCCATCAGCCCCGACGCCGCGCGCATCAAGGGCATACGCTCGCCGGTGGCCGGCGTGGCCCAGGTGCTGGTGGTGCCCGACCTGGAGGCCGGCAACATGCTGGCCAAGAACCTGACCTTCCTGGCCAACGCCGAAGCGGCCGGCATCGTGCTGGGGGCGCGCGTGCCCATCATCCTGACCAGCCGCGCCGACAGCCCGCGCTCGCGCCTCGCGTCTTGCGCGGTGGCTGCGATCTACGCCCACCACCTGGCCCAACAGCAAGCCCGCCCGCTCGCTTGAAGCGCCCTTCGGAATCCGGAATCACAGCGCCATGACCGATACCATCCTCGTCATCAACGCCGGCAGTTCCAGCATCAAGTTCTACCTGTACGACATCGACGGCGCGCAGGAGCTGGCGCCGCGCCTGGGCGGCCAGCTCGAAGGCATAGGCACCTCGCACCCGAAGCTGAAGGTGCGCGACGCCGCCGGCCAGACCCTGGTCGAACGCGAGATCGCGCCCAGCCACGCGCCCGACGTGCCCAACGGCCAGGAAGTCGTCGGCACCTGGCTCAGCGGCCACCTGGGCGGCGCCCCGTTGGCGGTGGGCCACCGGGTGGTGCACGGCGGCCCCGAACTGTCCGAACCGGTGCTGATCGACGACGCCATCCTGGCCAAGCTCGACACCTTCACGCCGCTGGCGCCGCTGCACCAGCCGAACAACCTGGCGCCCATCCGCGTGATCCGCGAGCGCCGCCCCTGGATTCCGCAGGTCGCCTGCTTCGACACCGCGTTCCACCGCAGCCACTCCGACGTGGCCGACCGCTACGCCCTGCCGGAACGGCTGTACCAGGAAGGCGTGCGCCGCTACGGCTTCCATGGCCTGTCCTACGAGTACATCGCGCAGCGCCTGAAGAAGGCGCTGCCGGACATTGCCGGCGGCAAGATCATCGCGGCCCATCTGGGCTCGGGCGTTTCCGCCTGCGCCATGCATCATGGCAAGAGCGTGGACAGCACCATGGGCTTCACCGCGCTGGAAGGCCTGCCCATGGGCACCCGCCCCGGCCGCCTGGATCCGGGCGTGGTGCTGTGGATGATGGAACGCGGCATGACCCATGACGAGATCGAGCACCTGCTCTATCACGATTGCGGCATGAAGGGCCTCTCCGGCATCAGCAACGACATGCGCGAACTGCTGGCCAGCGACGCACCCTCGGCCAAGCTGGCGCTGCAGTACTTCGCCTGGCGCGTGGCCGAAGGCATGATAGGGCTGGCCTGCGCCATGAACGGCGTGGACGGCATCGTCTTCACGGCGGGCGTGGGCGAGAACTCCGCCGAGATCCGCCAGGCGATCAGCGAACACTGGGGCTGGCTGGGCATCAAGCTGGACCCTGAACGCAACGCCCGCCACGGCCCCCGCATCTCCACCGACGACAGCCGCATCGGCGTCTACGTGGTGCGCACCAACGAGGAACTGATCATCGCCCAGCACACGCTGGAACTGGTGAGGCAGCGATGAACGCGCTCCTGCCGCTGGCGGGCAAGCGCGGCCTGGTGACGGGCATCGCGAATGCGGATTCGATCGCCTGGGGCTGCGCCAAGGCCTTTCGCGCCCTGGGCGCGGAATTGGCAGTGACCTACCTGAACGACAAGGCCCTGCGCCACGTGGAGCCGCTGGCCCGCCAGGTGGAGGCGCCGCTGCTCTTGCCGCTGGACCTGATGCGCGAAGGCCAGTTGGAGGCCGTGTTCGACAGCGTGGCCGCCGAATGGGGCCAGCTGGATTTCGTGCTGCATTCCATCGCCTTCGCCCCGCGCGACGATCTGCACGGCCGCGTGACCGACTGCTCGCGCGACGGATTCCTGCAGGCCATGGACGTGTCCTGCTGGTCCTTCATCCGCATGGCCAAGCTGGCCGAGCCGCTGATGCGCAAGGGCGGCGCGCTGTTCTGCATGAGCTACTACGGCTCGCAGATGGTGGTCGAGCACTACAACATGATGGGGCCGGTGAAGGCCGCGCTGGAATCCGCCACCCGCTACCTGGCGGCGGAACTGGGTCCGCAAGGCATACGCGTGCACGCGATATCGCCAGGGCCGCTGAAGACGCGCGCCGCCTCGGGCATCGCCGAATTCGACGCGCTGCTGGACCGGGCCCAGGCCAAGGCGCCCACGCGCAGCCTGGTGTCCATCGACGACGTGGGCGAAGCCACCGCCTGGCTCGCCACCGACGCCGCCCGCCGCATGACCGGGCAGACGATATACATCGACGGCGGCTATCACATCATCGACTAGCGCTAGCCGAGCGCCGCGGGCGGCGCCTGGCGCCAGCGTTCGATCGCTTCCACCGCCTGCTCGGGACTGCCGAAGATCTTTTCACGGCCGATCTTCTTGACCAGGCCCGAGCGTTCCAGCGCGGTGCGGAACTGGCCGTGCCCGCCCGCGACCAGCAGCGTGATGCCGCGCTCGTCCAGCGCATGCTTCAATTCATACAACGCTTCGACCGCGTCGGCGTCTGCCTGGGTCATGGCTTCGGCATCCAGCACGAACCACTGCACGTCGCCCGCCTGCTCGATGATCTCGCGCGCACGCCGGCGAAAGGCGTCAGCGTTGAAGAACCACACCGATGACTCGAACAGCCAGATCACCGCGCCCGGCACCGGCTGGGCCTCGGGATTCAGGTGCAGCTTGCCCAGCACGGTTTCCCCGGGCAAGCGGCCCAGCAAGGCATCGCGCGGATTGCCAGACACGTACATCGCATACAGCAGCGTGGCGCCCACCGACACGGCCACGCCTTGCAACACGCCAAAGCCCACCACGCCCACCGCGGCCAGGATGCCGAACGCCAGCTCGATGCGCGAGATGCGCGCCAGGCGCATGAAGGCGTGCCCATCGAACAAGCTGATGGCGGCCAGCAGCAGGATGGCCGACAGCACGGCCTGCGGCAGCCAGAACAGCGGCCCGCTCAAAAGGCTCACCACCACCGCCAGCGCCAGCGCCGCGGTGACGCTGACCAGCGGCGAAGAACCGCCCGCCACCAGCCCCACCGCCGTGCGCGAGTCCGCGCCCGTCACCACGAAGCCCTGGAACAGGCCCGCCGCCATATTGGCCGCGCCAAAGCCCACCAGTTCGCGGTTGGGATCCACGTGTTCGCCCGTGCGCGCGGCGAAGCTGCGCGCCGTCACGATGCCGCTCGAAAAGCTCACCACAAGCACCCCCGCCGCGCCCAGCAGGATGCCGTCCACGCCCTCCAGGCGCACCGGCAGGCTCAGGGCCGGCAAGCCGGCAGGCACTTCTCCCACGACGGCGATGCCCAGGCCGGGGAAGTTGAACAGCCACGACAGCACGCAGGCCAGCACCACCAGCAGGATGGGGCCGGGCCAGTTCGGCCGCCAGCGCTTGACCGCCACCAGCAAGGCGCAGGAGGTCAGGCCCAGGATAAGGGTCGGGATCTGGATTTCCGGCAGGCGCCGCGACAGTTCCAGGAAGGGATGCACCAGCCCGCTGTTGCGCAGGCCCACGCCAGTCAGGCCGCTCAGCTGCGACAGCGCCAGCGTGATCGCCACGCCCGCCATGTAGCCGATCAGTACCGGGCGCGACAGTAGGTTGGCCAGCACGCCCAGCCGCAGGGCGCGCGCGATCAGGCAGCCCACGCCGACCGTCAGGGCGATGCCGGTGGCGGCCACCAGCCGGTCTTCCGGCGTGGTCAACGCCATTCCGGTCAGCGTGGCGGCGATCAGGGTGCAGGTGGCCGTGTCGGGCCCCACGATCAAGGTGCGCGACGAGCCGAACAGGGCGTAGCCCAGCATCCCGGCGATGGCCGCCCACAGGCCGGCCACGGGCGGCACGCCCATCATGGCGGCGTAGGCCAGGCCCACCGGCAGCGCCACCGCCGCCACGCTAAGGCCAGCGGTGATGTCGCGCCGCGCCGATTCCCGGGTGATGCCGCGGAAATTGTTGAGGCCGGGAATGAAGCGTAGGTTCATGGTGCTGCGGAGAAATCGGGGATGAAGCGAGCGCGGGGCGCGCCGGTTTGCGCCAAGGCTACACCAAGCCAGCCAAACCGGGGCGGCCGGGATCAAGGCGTCGGCGTAAAAAAAGCCGCCCCACCGGGGCGGCTTCGGTCTTGCCTGGCAAGACGTATTACTTGGCGTAGCGGGCTTCCAGCACGGCCACGGCGGGCAGGGTCTTGCCTTCCAGGAACTCCAGGAAAGCGCCACCGCCGGTCGAGATGTAGCCGACCTGCTCGCCGATGCCGTACTTGGCGATGGCGGCCAGCGTGTCGCCGCCGCCGGCGATCGAAAAGCCTTCCGATTCCGCGATCGCGCGCGCCACCACTTCGGTGCCGTTGGCGAACTGGTCGAATTCGAACACGCCCACCGGGCCGTTCCACACGATGGTGCCGGCCTGCTTCAGGATCTCGGCCAGTTGCGCCGCGGTCTTGGGACCGATGTCCAGGATCATGTCGTCGTCGGCCACGTCTTCAGCCGCCTTGACGGTGGCTGCGGCGTCGGCGCCGAAGGACTTGGCGCACACCACGTCCACCGGGATCGGCACGGCCGCGCCGCGCTGCTTCATGATGTCGATCACGGCGCGCGCCTGGTCGACCTGATCGGGTTCGGCCAGCGACTTGCCGATGGACAGGCCGGCGGCCAGCATGAAGGTATTGGCGATGCCGCCGCCCACCACCAGCTGGTCGACCTTGTCGGCCAGCGATTGCAGGATGGACAGCTTGGTCGACACCTTGGAGCCGCCCACGATGGCGACCAGCGGACGCTTGGGTTCGTGCAGCGCGCGGCCCAGGGCGTCCAGTTCGGCGGCCAGCAGCGGACCGGCGCAGGCCACGGGCGCGAAGCGCGCGATGCCGTGGGTGGTCGCTTCGGCGCGGTGGGCCGTGCCGAACGCGTCGTTGACGTAGACGTCGCACAGCGCGGCCATCTTCTTGGCCAGCGTTTCGTCGTCTTTCTTTTCGCCGACGTTGACGCGGCAGTTTTCCAGCAGCACGACCTGGCCGTGATCGACCTGGACGCCGTCGACCCAGTCGCGCACCAGCTGCACGGGCATGCCCAGCAGCTCGGACAGGCGCTGGCCGACCTTGGCCAGCGAATCGGCCTCGGTCAGCACGCCTTCCTTGGGACGGCCCAAGTGGGACGTGACCATGACGGCGGCGCCGGCGTCCAGCGCCATGCGGATGCCGGGCACCGAGGCGCGGATGCGGGTGTCTTCGCTGATGCGGCCGACGTCGTCGAACGGCACGTTCAGATCGGCGCGGATGAACACGCGCTTGCCGGACAGGGCGCCGGACTTGGCCAGCGCGGACAGAGTGTTGACCTTGGACATATTTGGATTCCTACGATGGGCGTACAAAGGGGACGAACCCATTTTCCGCACGCGCGGAAAACAAATCCGTCCCCTCTATCGACTAGCCGTGTTCCTTACTTGGCCGACATCAGCGCGACGGTGGTGTCGAGCATGCGGTTCGAGAAGCCCCACTCGTTGTCGTACCAGGACGAGACCTTGACCAGGCGGCCCGAAACCTTGGTCAGCGACGCGTCAACGGTGCTGGAGGCCGGGTTGTGGTTGTAGTCGACCGAAACCAGGGGCTCGGTGTTGTAGTCCAGAATGCCCTTGAGCTCGCCTTCCGAGGCGGCCTTCAGGATGCCGTTCACTTCTTCGGCGGTCGTGTCGCGGCTGGCCACGAACGACAGGTCGACCAGCGACACGTTGATGGTCGGGACGCGGATGGCGTAGCCGTCCAGCTTGCCGTTCAGTTCCGGCAGCACCAGGCCCACGGCGGCGGCGGCGCCGGTCTTCGTGGGGATCATGCTCATGGTGGCCGAACGCGCGCGGCGCAGGTCTTCGTGGTAGACGTCGGTCAGGACCTGGTCGTTGGTGTAGGCGTGGACGGTGGTCATCAGGCCGTTTTCCAGGCCCAGCTTGTCGTTCAGCGGCTTGACCAGCGGGGCCAGGCAGTTGGTGGTGCACGAAGCGTTGGAGATGACGGTGTCGGTGGCCTTCAGCACGCCGTGGTTCACACCGTACACGATGGTGGCATCGACATCCTTGCCGCCGGGGGCCGAGATGATGACTTTCTTGGCGCCGCCCTTGATGTGCGCGCCGGCCTTTTCCTTGGTCGTGAAGAAGCCCGTGCACTCCAGCACCACGTCGACCTTCAGCTCGCCCCAGGGCAGCTCGGCCGGGTTGCGGTTGGCCAGCACGCGGATCTTGTCGCCGTTGACGACCATGAAGTCGCCGTCGACTTCGACGGTGCCCGGGAACTTGCCGTGGGCGGTGTCGTAGCGCGTCAGGTGGGCGTTGGTCTTGGGATCGCCCAGGTCATTGATGGCGACGATTTCGATATCGTGCTTCTTGCCACCTTCGTAGTGGGCACGCAGGATGTTGCGGCCGATGCGACCGTAACCGTTGATGGCGACGCGAATGGTCATGACTAAGCTCCTTTTTACAAAACTTGCTTGACGGTCTCGGCCACCTTGTCGGCGGTCAGCCCGAAGAACTTGAACAGTGCGCCGGCAGGCGCGGATTCACCGTAGCGGTCGATGCCGACGACGGCGCCTTCCAGGCCCACGTACTTGTGCCAGAAGGCGGTAATCCCGGCTTCAACGGCCACCCGCGGCAGGCCCTTGGGCAGCACGGATTGCTTCCAGGCGGCGTCCTGGCGGTCGAACACGTCGGTGCTGGGCATGGAGACCACGCGCACGGCGATGCCATCCTTGGCCAGCTGCGCCTGCGCGTCCAGCGCGATGGCGACTTCCGAGCCGGTGGCGATGATGACGGCGCGGGCGCCTTCGGCATCGCGCAGCACATAGCCGCCGCGGGCGATGGCCTCGACCGTGGCGGCGTCGCGCGGCACGAACGGCAGGTTCTGGCGCGACAGCAACAGGGCCGTCGGGCCGCCGTCGTGCACGTCCATGCCGATGCTGGTCGGGCGCGTCACGGCCGCGTTCCAGGCCACGGCGGTTTCAGCGGTATCGCAAGGACGCCACAGCGACAGGTTGGGGATCAGGCGCAGGCTGGAAGCGTGCTCGATCGACTGGTGGGTCGGGCCGTCTTCGCCCAGACCGATGGAGTCGTGGGTGAACACGTGGACCACGCGCTGCTTCATCAGCGCGGCCATGCGGATGGCGTTGCGCGAGTAGTCGGAGAACGTCAGGAAGGTGCCGCCGAACGGCAGGTAGCCGCCGTGCAGGGCCACGCCGTTCATGATGGCGGCCATGCCGAATTCGCGCACGCCGTAGTTGATGTGGCGGCCGAACTGGATGCCCTTGTCGCCGGCGCGGACGGCGGCGACGCCCTTCCAGTCGGTGAAGTTGGAGCCGGTCAGGTCGGCCGAGCCGCCCAGCATTTCCGGCAGCAGCGGCGCCAGCGCGGTGATCGCGAACTGCGAAGCCTTGCGGGTGGCGACGGTTTCGGCCTTTTCCAACGTGGCGTCCAGGAACGCCTTGAACTGTTCGGCGTAGCCGGCGGGCATTTCGCCCTTCATGCGGCGCTTGAACTCGGCGGCTTCGGCGGGGAATTCGGCGGCGTAGGCGTCGAACGCCGACTGCCATTCGGCCTGGGCGGCGGCGCCTTGCTTGCGGCCATCCCAGCCGTCGTAGATGTCTTGCGGAATCTGGAACGGTTCCGACGACCAGCCCAACGCGGCGCGGGTGGCGGCGATCTCGTCCTTGCCCAGCGGCGCGCCGTGCACATTGTGCGTGCCGGCCATGTTGGGCGAACCCTTGCCGATGACGGTGCGGCAGACGATCAGCGTGGGCTTTTCCGATTGCTTGCGGGCAGCCTTGATGGCGGCGTCCACGGCGGCGACGTCATGGCCGTCGATGCCGCGGATCACGTTCCAGCCGTAGCCTTCGAAGCGCTTGGCGGTGTCGTCGGCGAACCAGTGCTCGACGTGGCCGTCGATGGAGATGCCGTTGTCGTCATACAGCACGACCAGCTTGCCCAGCTTGAGCGTGCCGGCCAGCGAGCAGACTTCGTGCGAGATGCCTTCCATCAGGCAGCCGTCGCCGGTGAAGGCGTAGGTGTGGTGGTCGACGATGGTGTGGCCGGGCTTGTTGAATTCAGCAGCCAGCAACGCTTCGGCCAGCGCCATGCCCACGGCATTGCCCAGGCCCTGGCCCAGCGGGCCGGTGGTCGTTTCCACGCCCGGGGTGATGCCCACTTCGGGGTGGCCCGGGGTCTTGGAATGCAACTGGCGGAAATTCTTCAGCTCTTCGATCGGCAGGTCGTAGCCGGTCAGGTGCAGCAAGGCGTAGATCAGCATCGAGCCGTGGCCGTTGGACAGCACGAAGCGGTCGCGATTGGCCCAGGCGGGATCCGTGGGATTGTGACGCAGGTTGCCGGCCCACAAGGCTTGGGCGATTTCCGCCATGCCCATGGGAGCACCCGGGTGCCCGGAATTCGCTTGTTGCACGGCGTCCATCGCGAGGGCGCGGATGGCATCCGCCAAGGCAAGTTTAGGGGCGGTCGGATTGCTCATTCGGAAGGCTCTTTGAAGCTGGCGGACCTACGGTCAAAATAGGGGCCAGTTGAGTAGGTTGCGAAGCATGGGATTTTAGCATCCAGGGGTTTCCCCCACGCCATCGGCCATAAGGCGGCCCGTGCTAGGCTAGCTTTCTGAGGACAAGTGCCCCCACGCCGCGCCCGCTGCGCGGGCTAGCTGCCCCCCAAGGGGGTGTTTTTGCCTTGGGACGGCCCGGCGGCAAAAGTATCCTTCTCCACATCAAATCAGTTCTCGCACATTTATGTCAGTCCCCCGCTTCTTCTGCGATATCCCCCTGAGTACCGGCGCCCGCGTGGCGCTTCCCGAAGCCCTGGCGCACCATGCGCTGCGCGTGCTGCGCCTGCGCGCGGGCGAGGCCGTCGCGCTGTTCAACGGCCAGGGCGGCGAGTATCCCGCCACCCTCGAAGTGGAAGGCAAGGCTGGTTTTGCCCAGTTGGGCGAATTCCTGCCACGCGAGGCCGAACTGGGCGGACGCGTCACCCTGGTGCAGGGCCTGCCCTCCGGGGACAAGATGGACTGGGTGGTGGAAAAGGCCGTGGAGCTGGGCGCCGCGCGCGTCAGCCCCATCGCCGCGCAACGCAGCGTGCTGCAGCTGTCCGGCGCCCGGCTCGACAAGCGCGTGGCGCATTGGCAGCGCATCGCGCAGTCCGCCAGCGAGCAATGCGGCCGCAACCGGCTGATGGCGGTGGACACGCCGCTCACCCTGGCCGAATGGCTGCAACAGCCCGCCGAGGATCTGCGCCTGCTGTGCCACCCGGAAGCGCAGGACGACCTGGCCGGCGCGCTCCGGGCCACGTCCGGCCTGCAGGCGCTGACCCTGCTGGTGGGACCGGAAGGAGGATGGTCGGACAAGGAGTTGGCGCAAGCCCAGGAGGCCGGCGTGCAGGCCGTGCGCTTCGGCCCCCGGGTGCTGCGCACCGAGACCGCGGGACTGGCATTGCTGTCGGCGGCCAGCGCGCTGCTGGCCTGGTAGTACGGCCGGATCAGTGGTCTTCGCCGTAGGGCGCTGCCGCCACCCCGGGCTCGGGGTCCGGATGGCGCCCTGCGTGTTCAATGACATACGCAAAGACGCGACCATTTTCGCGGGCGAAATCCGCCGCGTCGGAACAAACGGTTTCGATGCGGCCGGAATCTTCTTCCAGCGCCGGGTCGCCCGAATGCAGCTTGTACAGCCACAGCACCACGCCGGTCTTGTGGTCCAGCACGGTGTCGCACAGGCAGTCGTAGAGAGCGTCCAGGTTGCCGCCGAAGTACTCAGGAAAATCCACTGCCTTGACGATGGCGCGCAGCACCGCGGAACGGCTGCGGGCAGGATCGCAATTGGCAACGAACAGGGCCAGGCCAAGCTCATGGGCGGCGTCCACCACGGCCTTCTTGTCCAGCCCGTCATGGGCCAGCGCACCGCCGCGCATCAGTTGCCGCTGCAGAGTAGATTGGCCATTGCGCGTCATGCCTGAGCCCCCTTGAAAAAGGCGATCACTTCGTCGTTACGCTGCATCGTATCGGCATAACCCAGTTCAATCAATCGCTTGGTGTAGCTGGACTCAAATAAGAGGTAGGACATCAGCGACCCGCCGCCGGGACGGTCTGGATCGGACGATACACCGAGTACGCGGAAAAGGGCACGGGCCTGGGCCGGCATATCCTGCAAATGTTCCAGCGCCATGACGTCCAGCGACTGGCTGGGCGTGATCGTCAGGACGTCGATGCGGCGCGCATGGCCATGCGTGCCCTCGCCGCCGGACTGGTCCATCAGGAAGTTGATGCGTTCCAGGCGTTCGACGTCGGCCGACAGCCCATCCAGGAAGATGCTGGCCAGCGCATGCCCGCCGACCTGGGCCAGCGAGGGATAAGGCGGCGAATCCTCGCGGTTTTCAGGGTGGGTTTCATCGCGGAACCCCGTGCCGATCACCAGCACGCGGTGCGCGCCCAGGTGGATGGCCGGGCTGATGGGCGCGAGCTGGCGCATCGAGCCGTCGCCGCACCACTCCCCCTTGCCATGCACCTGCACCTGGCGGGCGGGAAAGACGAAGGGAATGGCGGACGAGGCCATCAGATGGTCGATGCCGATGGGCGTGGGCAGCGCCAGGCGCAGATAGCGGTGCCAGGGCTCGATGGGCGTGTGCGCCTGGTAGAAGGTCAAGTGCTCGCCGCTGGTGTAGCCCGAGGCCGTAATCGCCAGCGCCGACAGCGCGCCGGTTTCCAGGTTGGTGCGCAGGTGCTGGAAATCCAGCACCCGGCCCAGCAAAGCCTGCATGGGGCTGTTGTCCAGCAGCGAATGGGGCCGCTTGCGCGTCAGGCCCGAATACATCCACCCCAGCGACAGCAAGCCCAGCCAGCGCACGCCGGTGCGTATCAGGCCGGGCGCGTCGGCCCGGTAGATCATGTCGGTATTCAGCGAGGACCACAGCCGGCGGATGCGGCGCACGCCCAGATGAGGCCGGTCGGCGCGGCAGGCCAGCGCCGCGGCGTTGATGGCGCCGGCGGACGTGCCGCAGATGATGTCGAAGGGATTCTGGAAACGCGAATGCCAATCCGGATCCAGCAATTCCATGATGGCGCTGAGCACGCCCACCTGATAGGCGGCGCGGGCGCCGCCTCCTGTCAGGACCAGGCCGGTCGGCGTGCGCGGGCACGCCGGACCGGGTGGCGTCACATCAACGCGGTGTATTGACATCGACCACCGTCATCGCGGTCATGTTGACGATGCGGCGCACGGTGGAACTGGAGGTCAAAATGTGCACCGGTGCGTTGGCGCCCAGCAGGAACGGCCCCACCGCCACGTTGCTGCCGGCGGCGGTCTTCAACAAGTTGTAGGCGATGTTGCCCGAGTCCACGTTCGGGCACACCAGCAGATT
>NZ_MTLG01000095.1 GCF_002192695.1 Achromobacter xylosoxidans | reverse complement strand
CGGGATTCCGATGCTCGCCCCAGTGGGGCTGCGCTTCGGATCCCTCCGCCCGGCCACCGGCTCACAGTATCTGCCCATGAACGGGGCTGAAACCACCGCATTAGGCGACTACCAGCCGAGGTGGCCCGGAGCCATCCGAAGCGCATCCCCATTGGGGCGAGCATCGGAATGGCGCAGGGCTGCCTCGGCGGCTAAAGCACCCTGACATCCGTAAGCTTGAAGCCCTGTCGCTTCGAATTTGTGAGGCGGGGTTCTTGAGTCGCCGGCGTCCGGACTGCGGGATTCCGATGCTCG
>NZ_MTLG01000094.1 GCF_002192695.1 Achromobacter xylosoxidans | reverse complement strand
ATGCACATCGGCTGATTTCAGAATCAGGGCCAGTGCAGAGCATCCCTAGTTTTGGCGATAGCGTGAACGTCATCCACCCGCAACAACCCGGACATGCGCCGTGATCGCTACCACGTGCGCCGATCCTTTTCCTGCACTCGCTTGAAAAGCTCGGTCATGAGCTCGTCCAGCGCTCGTCGTTGCAGTGTTTCCTGCCGCAAGCGGCGGGTTTGGATCCAGAGCGCGACACAGGCAAAGGGGGATGCCAGCGCTGCAAGAAGCACCAGTTCGTCCAGTTCAAAATGCTCGTGTTCAATCAGGACGCTGCGAACCTGCTCGTAGGCATCGGTGGCGGCCAAGATTTGATGGACGGCGATCAAGTATCCAAGTGTGATGCATGAGATCGCACCCCTACGCCGCCACATCTCTCTGGTTTTCATCCAAGCGTTCGCCCAAGCCATTACGCCCTCCGACCAGTTGTGTCTAATTATATTTGTCGCCTCGCGATATTAATCCAACATCCCTGATCTGACCAAGGTCGAGCCTCTCTCGCACTCTTGCGCATCCCGCCCGCCCTGAACGCACCGCTCCCGCCCCTGACGATGTGCCGGACATAAGAGGCCGATGGCATCCGCAGCATGGGGTTGGCGCGCGCTACAAGAACAAGAAAGATCCTGTCACGCCTTTCGTCCCGGCAAGGCAACCTGAGAGAGAAGGGATAAATGCGTTATTCGTCCGGCTGGGCCAATTCCAGCGTGTCGTCCGATCCACCGCCTCCAGCATTAATCAGTGCATTCCGATGTCCACAACTGGGACAAAGGAAGTAACACCCCTCCTCGTCCACTTCAGGCTGGGCAGCCGAGAACATGACTTCAAGCCCGCAATTTCGGCATTTCCACATGGCGCACTCCCAAGTGTGTACGACCATCATAGCGCCGGCCAATCCAGCCAGGACGGAGCGAAATGACAGTTACCGCTATTGCCAATCTGAGGCATACATCGACACGCCCGAAACGTGCGCGAAAGGCAACTTGAGGTTGATCGAGCGTCAGGAAAGCCGCGTCCCCAAGGTCTCGAAATCTCAAGAGCGGAATACGCAAGCGAGTTTCCGTCAGACGAGAACGGAAGCCCGGGCGTTGGCGCCATCAAACCCTGATCGGCATTCCGATGGATCAACAAAAAGGCCCCGATCTCAATGAGATTGGGGCCTTTTTGCAGGCGGTCCGCATTCGGTCCACCTTTGAACTTCTCTTGCTCTGCGTATCCGAAGATACGCATGGATATTGGTCGGGGCGGTGGGATTCGAACTCACGACCCTCTGCTCCCAAAGCAGATGCGCTACCAGGCTGCGCTACGCCCCGAAGGGTGGCAACTATACCAGATCCCGGGCGGGCGGCCTATGTCCGCCCTGCTGCGCGCCGCAAGCCGCCCGCCGCCGGCATCTCCCTGATTGATACCTATATATTTCGAGCCTAAATTAAATATGGCTTCCGACGCTGCGGTGGATAGCCGCCAGAGGACCGCCCCCCGGTCGGCCGCCCTGCGTTCTTACTCCGGAATGCCCGTTTTTTTGCGGAACCGAAACCCGGCGATCAGCCGAAGCGGCCCGTGATGTAGTCTTCCGTTTCCTTGCGCGAGGGCTTCACGAAGATCTGGTCGGTCTGGCCGAATTCCATCAGCTCGCCCAGGTACATGTAGGCGGTGTAGTCCGAGCAGCGCGCGGCCTGCTGCATGTTGTGCGTCACGATGACGACGGTGTAGTCGTTCTTCAGTTCGGCGATCAGCTCTTCGATCTTGGCGGTCGAAATCGGGTCCAGCGCCGAACACGGCTCGTCCAGCAGCAGCACTTCGGGCTTGATGGCCACGCCGCGCGCGATGCACAGGCGCTGTTGCTGGCCGCCCGACAGGCTGTTGCCGCTCTGGTGCAGCTTGTCCTTCACTTCGTTCCACAGCGCGGCCTTGCTCAGGGCCCATTCCACGCGCTCGTCCATTTCACCCTTGGACAGGCGCTCGAACAGGCGCACGCCGAAGGCGATGTTGTCGTAGATGCTCATGGGGAACGGCGTGGGCTTCTGGAACACCATGCCGACCTTGGCGCGGATCAGCGAGATGTCGGTCTTGGCCGTCAGCAGGTTTTCGCCGTCCAGGATGATTTCGCCCTCGGCGCGCTGGCCGGGATAGAGCTCGAACATGCGGTTGAAGGTGCGCAGCAGCGTGGACTTGCCGCAGCCCGACGGGCCGATGAAGGCGGTGACCTTCTTCTCCTGGATCGACATGTTCACATTGCGGATCGCATGGAACTTGCCGTAGTAGAAGTTCAGGTTCTTGACCTCGATCTTGTTCTTGACGGCGTTAGCGGTGTTTTCCATTTGGTTTCCCTTGGCTCCGGCGCGCCCAGCGCGCCGGCAAAGCGATCTTTACTTGCGGAACATGTTGCGGGCGATGATGTTGATGCCCAGCACCAGCAGCGTAATCAGCGTGGCGCCGGCCCATGCCAGGTTGTTCCAGTCCTTGAAGGGGCTGGCGGCGTATTGGTAGATCACGACCGGCAGGTTGGCCATCGGGCCGTTCATGTTCAAGGACATGAACTGGTTCGACAGCGCGGTGAACAGCAGCGGCGCGGTTTCGCCGGAGATTCGGGCGATGGCCAGCAGCACGCCGGTGATGATGCCGGTCTTGGCGGCGCGATAGCACACCAAGGTGATCATGCGCCACTTGGGGCAGCCCAGCGCGGCTGCGGCTTCGCGCAGGCTGTTGGGCACCAGCAGCAGCATGTTGTCGGTGGTGCGCACCACCACCGGAATCACCAGGATGGACAGCGCGATGGCGCCGGCCCAGCCCGAGTAGTGCCCGACCTGGGCCACGTACACGGCATAGATGAACAAGCCGATGATGATGGACGGGGCCGACAGCAGCACGTCGTTCAGGAAGCGCGTGGCGGGCGCCAGCCAGCCGCGCTGGCCGTATTCGGCCAGGTAGGTGCCGGCCAGGATGCCGACGGGCGTGCCTATCAGCGTGCCCACGCCGGCCATCATCACGCTGCCGAAGATGGCGTTGATCAGGCCGCCGGTCTGCCCCGGCGGCGGCGTGATCTCGGTGAAGAGCGTGTACGACAGCGCGGGCGCGCCTTTCACCAATAGCGTCAGAATGATCCAGAACAGCCAGAACAGCCCGAACACCAGCGTCCCCAGCGACACGGTCAGCATGATGCGGTTGATCACGCGACGCCGGCGATAGGTGCCGTTCTGCATATTGAGTACGGATACAGCCATGATCTTTTCCTTGTGCTCGCGGCGCGTCAGGTTTTCTTGCCTTCACTGGCGGACAGGCGAACCAGCAGCATCTTGGCCAGGGCGAGCACGATGGTCGTGATGAGGAACAGGATCAGGCCCAGTTCCAGCAGCGCCGACTTCTGTATGCCGCCCGCCTCATTGAATTCATTGGCCAGCGCCGAGGCGATCGAGTTGCCGGGCGAGAACAGCGAGCCGGACCACTTGAAGGCGTTGCCGATGACGAAGGTCACCGCCATGGTCTCGCCGAGCGCGCGGCCCAGGCCCAGCATGATGCCGCCGATGACGCCCGACTTGGTGTAGGGCAGTACCACGCGCCACATCACTTCCCAGGTCGTGCTGCCCAGGCCGTAGGCGGACTCCTTGAGCATCGCCGGCACCAGCTCGAACACGTCGCGCATGACCGCGGCGATGAACGGGATGATCATGATCGACAGGATCAGGCCGGCCGTGAAGATGCCGATGCCGAAAGGCGGCCCGGCGAAGATGCCGCCGATCACGGGCAGGCTGCCCAGGGTGGCGATCAGGAAGGGCTGCACATACTGCTGGAACACGGGGACGAAGACGAACAGGCCCCACATGCCGTAGATGATGGACGGAATCGCCGCCAGCATTTCGACCGCGGTGCCCAGGGGGCGGCGCAGCCAGGTCGGCGACAGCTCGGTCAGGAAGATGGCGATGCCGAAGGAGACCGGCACGGCGATGATCAGGGCGATGGCCGAGGTCAGCAGCGTGCCGATGATGGGCACCACGGCGCCGTAGTTCGAATTGACCGGATCCCAGTCGTTGAGCCAGAGGAACGACAGGCCGTACTTGGCCAGCGACTCGCGGCTGCCGTAGATCAGGGAAACCAGAATCGCCGCCAGCAGGATGAACACCAGGAAGGCGAACAGGCGGGTCAGGTTCTTGAATAGCGCATCCATCAGCGCGTTTTTATTTTGCTTCATAGGCGAAGGCGTGCCGGTAGTCACGGAGTCCGCCACGCTGGGCGAAAGCGGCACACTATTATCCATTACCGCGCTCATGGATGGACTTTCCTTAGGAAACCAGGGGAAGAACTGCGAAGGTCTTGCGGCGGACCGTCCCTGTCGTTGCGCTCTCGCGAAAGTTCAAGGGACGGCCGCTGATACGGCTTGCGCGGCGAAGAGTGGGTTGTTGCCCGGTCTCCCCCGCGCTCCATCCATTACTGCCAGACAGCCTTGCCGTCGGCGGCCTTGACCTCGCCCCAGGCGGCGCGGATTTCCTTGGTCACGGCTTCCGGCAGCGGCACGTAGTCCATGGCTTCAGCCGACTTGGCGCCGTTCTTGAAGGCCCAGTCGAAGAATTCCAGGACAGCCTTGCCCTGAGCCGGCTTGTCTTGCGACTTGTGGATCAGGATGAAGGTGGCGGCGGTGACGGGCCAGGAATCAGCGCCCGGCTCGTCGGTCAGGACCACGCCCATGCCCGGCGCGCTCTTCCAGTCGGCGTTGGCGGCCGCGGCGGCGAAAGCCTTCTGTTCCGGCTGGACGAACTTGCCGTCCTTGTTCTGCAACTGCGTCCAGGCCAGCTTGTTCTGCTTGGCGTAGGCGTATTCCACGTAGCCGATCGAGTTCTTCAGCTGGCCGACGTAGGCGGCGACGCCTTCGTTGCCCTTGCCGCCCTGGCCCACCGGCCACTTGACGGCCTTGCCTTCACCCACGGTCGACTTCCAGTCCGGCGACACCTTGGACAGGTAGTTGGTCCAGCCGAAGGTGGTGCCCGAACCGTCCGAACGGTGCACGACGATGATGTCGGCAGCCGGCAGCTTCAGGTCGGGGTTCATCGCCTTGATGGCGGCGTCGTCCCACTTCTTGATCTTGCCCAGGAAGATGTCGGCCAGGACCTTGCCCGACAGCTTCAGCTTGCCGGGTTCGATGCCGTCGACGTTCACCACGGCCACCGTGCCGCCGATGACGGCCGGGAACTGCAGCAGGCCGTTCTTTTCCAGGTCGGCTGCCTTCATGGGATCGTCCGAGGCGCCGAAGTCGACGGTCTTGGCGATGATCTGCTGCTGGCCGCCGCCCGAACCGATGGACTGGTAGTTGACGGCGCTGTTGGTGGCAGCCTTGTAGTCGGACGCCCACTTGGCGTAGATCGGGTACGGGAACGATGCGCCGGCGCCGGTCACGTCGGCGGCCTGGACGGCAAACACGGCGGCGCTCAGCGCGACGCCCAGGGAAACTTGTTTGAAGACACGTTTGAACATCAGGGTTCCTTCTGTGCTCGTTGGAGGAGTCTGGCAGGCTTGGAAAACTGCCTGTCTTTCAGCGACCCTCGAATATTAGAAGTCCCACATGACAGGATAGTGACAGTCACATACGCTTTATGCGCCCCCGCCTGAAAACAAGACGGCCGCCCAAGGAAACCAGGGCGGCCGGCGGCTGATGGGGACAAACCCCATTTTCATGGGAAGGCTTACACGCCCAGCTTCTGCATCAGGTACTGGTGCAGGTTGAAGGGCTCGCGGCGGCTCTTGACTCGGGCGTAGTCGCCGTCGGCCTGCTGCTGCCAGGCCAATTGGTTGTCGCGCAGGGCATAGGTGAAGGCTTCGTCGATGACGCGCTTCTTCAGGGTCTTGTCGTAGATCGGGAACGCGATTTCCACCCGGCGGAAGAAGTTGCGGTCCATCCAGTCGGCCGACGACAGATACACCGTTTCTTCGCCGTCGGCGTAGAAATAAAAGACCCGCGAATGCTCCAGGAAGCGGCCGACGATGGAACGCACCCGGATGTTCTCGGACAGGCCCGGCACGCCGGCGCGCAGCGCGCATACGCCGCGCACGATCAGGTCGATCTTCACGCCGGCCTGGCCAGCCTTGTAGAGTTCCTCGATGATCTGCTCTTCCAGCAGCGAGTTCATCTTGGCCATGATGCGCGAACGCTTGCCGGCCTTGGCCGCGCGGGCCTCGGCGCGGATCAGCGCCACCATGCCGTCGTGCATGGTGAAGGGCGACTGCATCAGCGCCTTGAGCGAGCGACGCGCGCCCAGCCCGGTCAGCTGCGCGAACACCTTATCCATGTCCTCGCACAGCTTGGGATCGGCGGTGAGCAGGCCGAAGTCGGTGTACAGCCGCGCCGTACGCGGGTGGTAGTTCCCGGTGCCCAGGTGGGCATAGCGGCGCAAGCGCCCTTTCTCGCGGCGCAGCACCACGGCCATCTTGGCGTGCGTCTTGTGCGCCACCACGCCGTACACCACGTGCGCCCCCACCTCTTCGAGCTTGGAGGCCCAGTTGATGTTGGTCTGTTCGTCGAAGCGGGCCATCAGCTCCACCACCACCGTCACTTCCTTGCCGGCGCGCGCGGCGGCCAGCAGGATCTTCATCAGCTCGGAATCCTCGCCGGTGCGGTAGATGGTCTGCTTGATCGCCATGACGTCCGGATCCAGCGCGGCGGCGGTCAGGAAGTCGATGACAGGCTGGAACGACTGGTAGGGATGGTGCAACAGGCGGTCCTGTTCGGCCACTGCCTCGAACAGTTCGGCAGGCTTGTCACCCACGCGATCGAACGGCGCCGGCACGGGCGCGCGGTAATCGGGGAACAGCAGGTCCGGGCGCGAATCCGAGTTGCACAGCTGCATCAGGCGCGACAGGTTCACTGGCCCGGGAACGCGGTAGGTGTCCTCGGCCTTGAGCGAGAACTCGCGCTGCAGGAAGTGTTCCAGTTCGACCGGCGTCAGCTTGTCGATTTCCAGGCGCACCGCGGCGCCGAAGTTGCGCTGCGACAGTTCACCCTGCAAGGCATGGCGCAGATTGGTGACTTCTTCCTCGTCCACGAACAGGTCGCTGTTGCGCGTGACCCGCCACTGGTAGCAGCCCAGCATCTCCAGGCCCGGAAACAGCTCGCCGACGAAGGCGCGCAGCAGCGAGGTCAGCAGGATGTAGCCCTCGGGCTGGCCCGACAGTTCCTGGGGCATCTTGATCAGGCGCGGCAAGGCGCGCGGCGCCTGCACCACGGCGATCGATGCCTGGCGGCCGAAGGCGTCGGCGCCCGACAGCGACACGATGAAATTCAGGCTCTTGTTGTAGACGCGCGGAAACGGATGCGCCGGGTCCAGCCCGATCGGGGTCAGCAGCGGCATCACGTCGCGGTTGAAGACCTCGCGCGCCCACTCCTGCTGCTGCGGATTCCATTCGGACGCGTGGTGCAGCGAAATACCCTCGGCGTGCATGGCCGGCAGGATCTCGTCATTGAGCAGGTTGTACTGGCGGTTGACCAGCGCGTGCACCGCCTGCTGCACGTTCTCGAAGGCCTGGTCCGGCGTCATGCCGTCCGGCCCCACCAGGTTGGGCGATTGGCGCTGCTGCTCCTTCAGGCTGGAAATCCGGATCTCGAAGAACTCGTCCAGGTTGGAACTGACAATGCACACGTAGCGCAGGCGTTCCAGCAAGGGAGTCTTGGGATTCTCCGCCATCGCCAGCACGCGTTCGTTGAATTTCAGCAGCGACAACTCGCGGTTCAGAAGCAAAGGCTCGGCAGGAGGGCGTGAGGGCATACCGGATTCCATACGTAGGGAGAGCGTGGAGTTTTACTGCAAAAAAGTGACGGTTCCATGACACAGCAGCAAATACGTAGCGTACGCCAAAACCGGGACGCATAGCAGGCCGATCAGATGCCGCAAACCCCTGTTCTATAAGAAAAAAAACGTGCGCGGGGGCGCTGTCACATGGGGTCTCTATAATCGGGCCACCTCTCAGACAATATTTACGAGCCGCATGGATCAACTTCTGGCCGCGGTGGACCTCGGGTCCAACAGCTTCCGCCTCTCCATCGGACGCATCGTTCAACAGGACGGTACGCCCCAGATCTATCAGATCGACCGCCTCAAGGAAACCGTCCGGCTCGCGGCCGGCCTGGACTCTGAAAAAAGGCTGGGCGACGAGGCCATCGACAGAGCCATCGCCGTGCTGGAGCGCTTCGGCGACCGCCTGCGCAGCTTCCACCCGAACCGGGTCCGCGCCGTCGCCACCAACACCTTCCGCGTCGCCCGCAACACCCGCGACTTCCTGCCGCGCGCCGAAGCCGCGCTGGGCTTTCCCATCGAAGTCATCGCCGGCCGCGAAGAGGCCCGCCTGATCTTCTCCGGCGTGGTCCACACCCTGCCCCCCTCGCCCAACAAGCGCCTGGTCATCGACATCGGCGGCGGTTCCACCGAAGTCATCATCGGCAAGGGCCACGAACCCGGCCTGATGTCCTCGCTTTACATGGGCTGCGTCAGCTACAGCCGCCAGTTCTTCTCGGACGGCGTGGTCGACGCGCACCAGATGAAGCAGGCCGAACTGGCCGCCCGCCGCGAAATCGAAGTCATCGCCAAGCAGTACCGCAAGATGGGCTGGAAGGAAGCCTACGGCTCTTCCGGCACGGCCAAGGCGCTGTTCGCCATCCTGACCGAATGCCGCTTCTCGGACCGCGGCATCACGCGCGCCGGCCTGAACAAGCTGAAGGACCGCATCATCCGCTCGGGCCGCGTGATTCCGTCCGAGCTCCCAGGCATCAAGATCGAACGCTCGGACGTGCTGCCGGGTGGCCTGGCCATCATGAGCGCCCTGTTCGATGAACTGGGCATCGACGTCATGCACACCGGCGACGGCGCCTTGCGCCTGGGCGTGCTGTACGACCTGCTGGGCCGCGACGACGAACATGACAAACGCGACGAATCGGTGCGCCAGTTCATGAAGCGCTACCACGTCGACGTCAACCAGGCGCGCCGCGTGCACCACGCCGCGCTGACCCTGTTCGACACGATGTTCCCGGACGGCCCGGAACGCGCCGAGCTGCGCCCCGCGCTGGGCTGGGCTGCCGACCTGCACGAAGTGGGCCTGTCCATCGCCCACAACGCGTACCACAAGCACACCGCCTACGTGCTGGAAAACGCCGACATGCCGGGCTTCTCGCGCGCCGACCAGCAGCTGCTGGCGCTGCTGGCGCTCGGCCACCAGGGCAAGCTGACCAAGCTGGAACCGCTGGTGCGGTCGCGCGCGCAATGGAAGGCCATCCTCAGCCTGCGCCTGGCGGTGCTGTTGTTCCGCCGCCGCAACGAGATCGAGCCGTTGCCGCTGACGGCGTCGGTGCGCGACAACTCCATCGTGGTGCGGGTCAACCGCGAATGGCTGGCGCAGCATCCCCTGAGCGACTTCACGCTGCGCGCGGAAGAAGCCGAGTGGAACAAGGTAGGTTTTTCGTTCGAACTGCTGGAGTTCTGAGGAACCAGCCGGGCGGCGCGCTCGCGCCGCCCTATTCCAGCACCGCGCAGCCGGGCCGGCGTGCTAGAACGGCGACAGATCGGTTTCGCGATCCAGCCGCTTGAGCTCCATGCGCAAAGGCCTGGTGGCCCGCCGTATCAGTCTGATCTTCATGCGGCGGAGCAGGCGGCGCATGATGGCCTCAGCGCTGGGCGTTGGCGGTTGCGGGCTGGTCCAGCCCGAAGTGGCGGCGGTAGCGCTCGTCCATGCGGTCCATCTTGAGCAGCACCGGAAAATCCGCGGCATTGAAGTCCGGATCCCAGGCGGGCTCGCCACAGACCTTGGCGCCCAGCTTCAGATAGCCCTTGATCAGCGGCGGCACGCGCGCCGGCAAAGTGCTGTTGAGCTTTTCCACCGGGTAGCGGTGCAACGGCGTCACGCGCGGTTCGTCGCCCTGCGGCAGTTGCTTGGAAATGGTGCGCCACACTTCGGCGGCGGTGACGCCGTCGTCGCGCAGGCTGACGCTGGCGCAGCCCAGCACGTACTGATAGCCGCCGCGGCGCAGGTATTCGGCCAGGCCCGACCACAGCAGCATGATGACGCCGCCGCCGCGGTAGTCGGCGTGGGTGCAGGAGCGGCCGACTTCGACCAGTTCGTCCTGGATCGAGCCCAGCCCGGACAGGTCGAACTCTGACTGCGAGTAATAACCGCCGGCCTCCCGCGCCTTTTCCGGCGTCAGGATGCGGTAGGTGCCGACCACGCGGCCCGTATCCAGCTCTCGGACCATCAGGTGTTCGCAGAACGGATCGAAGCGGTCATGCTCGATGCCATCCTGGGCGTCGGGAAACACCGCGCCCATGTCCTCGGTGAAGACGTCATAGCGCAGGCGTTGAATCTGCTCGATTTCTTCAGCGGTGCGCGCCAAGCCCACCACCAGCACCTTGGCGGCGGCGCCGGTCCAAGGTTCTGCGGCATTACGGCTCGGATTGATGCGTGCTAATTCCAGCATTGCGCGAAGCTCCTAGAGAGTCCAGCCAGTGTGGACGCCCTGTATGTCAAAGACTTGACCAATATGTTACGTGACTATGAAGTTTAGTCTGGAGCGAATAAATCAATCCTCCGCCCAAATCGACAAAACTTTACAAATCTATACAACCCTTGAACAAACAAGGCCACCCGTCACGCGCCGGGTGGCCTTGCTCGCAATCGGACGCCGTCGTTTACCCCAGGCTGGCCGCAAGCTTCTCGGCGCAGGATACGGCGAGCGCTTCATCTTCGGCCTCGACCATCAGGCGCAGCTTCGGCTCGGTGCCCGAGGCGCGGATCAGGATTCGGCCGCGGCCGTCGAGCTCGGCTTCGACCGCCTTGCGCGCGGCGCTCAGGCCTGCGTGCGTCTTCCAGTCCTGGCCGGGGGCCAGCGGCACGTTGATCATCTTCTGCGGATACATGCGCAGATCGCTCAGCCACTCCGCCAGCCCGACCGAATTACGACGCAGCGCGGTCAGGACCTGCAGCGCGGCAACGATGCCGTCGCCTGTCGAATGGCAGTCCAGGCACAGCAGGTGGCCGGAGCTTTCGCCGCCGTACAGCCAGCCGCGCGCCTGCATCTGCTCCAGCACGTAGCGGTCGCCCACGTTCGCGCGCTCAAAGCCCACGCCCAGGCGCTGCATTTCACGCTCGAAGCCGAAGTTGGTCATCAGCGTGCCCACCACGCCGTCCACCTTGCCGCGCTGCATGCGTTCGCGGACGATGGCGTACATGAGTTCGTCGCCGTTGTAGATCCGGCCCTCGCCGTCCACCATCTGCAGGCGGTCGGCGTCGCCGTCCAGCGCGATGCCCAGCTGGGCGCCGCGGGCGCTCACTTCCTGGGCCAGCAGCTCGGGATGCAGCGCGCCCACGCCCTTGTTGATGTTGAAGCCGTCCGGATTGACGCCGATGGCATGCACTTCGGCGCCCAGCTCGCGGAACACATGGGGCGCGATGTTGTAGGCGGCGCCGTGGGCGGCGTCGACCACGATCGTCATGCCGTTCAGGTCCAGATCGTTGGGGAAGGTGCTCTTGCAGAATTCGATGTAGCGGCCCTGCGCGTCGCCCATGCGGCGCGCGCGCCCCAGCGCTTCCGAGGCGACGCAGCCCAGCGGCTCGTCCAGGGCGGCTTCGATGCTGGCCTCGATCTCGTCGGGCAGCTTCATGCCCTGCGCCGAGAAGAACTTGATGCCGTTGTCCTGGTACGGATTATGCGAAGCGCTGATGACAATGCCCGCCACCAGGCGCAGCGCCCGGGTCAGGTAGGCCACCGCCGGCGTCGGAATCGGACCGGCCAGCAGCACGTCGATGCCGGCAGCCGACAGGCCGGCTTCCAGCGCGGATTCCAGCATGTAGCCGGAAATCCGTGTGTCCTTGCCGATCACGACCTGCGGACGGCTGCCGCCGCGCACGGCGTGCTCGCGCGCCAGCACGCGGCCGGCCGCGTAACCCAGGCGCAGGGCAAATTCGGCGTTGATCACCGGACCGCCGACTTCGCCGCGGACACCATCGGTACCGAAATATTTGCGTCGAATCATGTACTGATTGCTCCTTGTTCTGCCGCGTGCCATACCTTGAGCGCGTCGACGGTGGCGGCCACATCGTGCACCCGCACGATGGAAGCGCCACGCGCCACACAGGCGAGCGCCGCGGCGATGCTGCCGGGCAACCTGTCGCCCACGGGCCGGCCGGTTGCCTGGCCTATCATGGTTTTGCGCGACAGGCCGATCAGCAATGGATAGCCGGCGCTGCGCAGGCTGGACAGCCGGCGCAGCAGTTGGAAATTCTGGTCGCCCGTCTTGCCGAAGCCGAAGCCCGGGTCCAGCACGATGCGGCGAGGATCGATCCAGGCCGCGCGCAGCTTGTGCGCGCGAGCCCCCAGGAAGAGCCCGATTTCACCGATCAGGTCGGTGTACTCGGGCGGAGCGGCCTGCATGGTGCGGGGCTCGCCCTTCATGTGCATCACGCACAGCCCGCAGCGCGAATGCGCCACCGCCTCGACGGCGCCGGGCTGCCTGAAGCCATAGATGTCGTTGATCATGTCCGCGCCGGCGTCCAGCACGGCGCGCATGACTTCCGGCTTGAAGGTGTCGATGGACAGCGGCACGCCGCAATCGCGCAGCGCCTCCACCACCGGCAGCAGCCGGGCCAGTTCGTCGGCCACCGACACCGGATCGGCCCCGGGACGCGTGGACTCGCCGCCCAGGTCCAGGATCTGGGCGCCTTCGGCAATCAGTTGGCGCGCATGCGCCACCGCGGAATCCGTATCGTCGTGCTGGCCGCCGTCGGAAAACGAATCCGGCGTGACATTGACGATACCCATGACAAGCGGGCGCTCGAGATCAAACTCGAAGCGCCCGCAAAGGAAGTTATTTGCCATAACTCAGGATGAGCAGCCTCAGACAGCGGCAGCCGTATTGCCACCTGCCGCCAGGCCCGTGGGCGGCGTATCGGAAGTATCCGACGGGCCCTGAGGCGTCTTCGGGGGACGCGGGGGGCGGCCCTCGATGATGTCGTTGATCTGGTCCGCGTCGATGGTTTCCCATTCGAGCAGCGCGGAGGTCATGACTTCGACCTTGTCGCGGTTGTCTTCCAGGATCTTGCGCGCGACGCTGTACTGCTCGTCGATGATGCGGCGGATCTCGGTATCCACCTTCTGCATGGTGGCTTCCGACATGTGCGTGGTCTTGGTGACGCTGCGGCCCAGGAACACTTCGCCTTCGTTCTCGGCATAGACCATGGGGCCCAGCTCGTCGGTCATGCCGTAACGCGTGACGATGTCGCGGGCGATGGCGGTGGCGCGTTCGAAGTCGTTCGAGGCGCCCGTCGTCATCTGGTCCATGAAGATTTCTTCGGCGATGCGGCCGCCGAACAGCACGGCGATGGTGGACAGCAGGCGGCCCTTGTCCATGCTGTAGCGGTCGGTCTCAGGCAGCTGCATGGTCACGCCCAGCGCACGGCCGCGCGGAATGATGGTGACCTTGTGGACCGGGTCGGTCTTGGGCAGCAGACGGGCGACGATCGCATGGCCGGACTCGTGGTACGCGGTGTTCTTGCGTTCCTCTTCGGGCATCACGATGGAGCGGCGTTCCGCACCCATGATGATCTTGTCCTTGGCCTTTTCGAAGTCGGACATGTCGACCGTGCGGCCATTGCGGCGGGCGGCGAACAGCGCGGCTTCGTTGACCAGGTTGGCCAGGTCGGCGCCGGAGAAGCCCGGGGTGCCGCGCGCCAGGACGGTCGCGTCGACGTTGGGCGACAGCGGAACCTTGCGCATATGGACCTTCAGGATCTGCTCGCGGCCGCGGATATCGGGCAGCGGCACCACGACCTGGCGGTCGAAGCGGCCCGGGCGCAGCAGCGCGGGATCCAGCACGTCGGGACGGTTGGTCGCGGCGATGACGATGACGCCCTGGCCGGACTCGAAGCCGTCCATTTCCACCAGCATCTGGTTCAACGTCTGTTCGCGTTCGTCGTTGCCGCCGCCCAGGCCGGCGCCACGCTGGCGGCCGACCGCATCGATTTCGTCGATGAAGATGATGCAGGGAGCGTGCTTCTTGGCGTTTTCGAACATGTCGCGCACGCGGGCCGCGCCCACGCCGACGAACATTTCAACGAAGTCGGAACCGGAGATGCTGAAGAACGGCACCTTGGCTTCGCCCGCGATGGCCTTGGCCAGCAGCGTCTTGCCGGTACCCGGCGAGCCGACCATCAGCACGCCGCGCGGAATGCGGCCGCCCAGCTTTTGGAACTTGCTGGGGTCGCGCAGGAAATCGACCAGTTCCTGGACGTCTTCCTTGGCTTCGTCGCAGCCTGCGACGTCGGCGAAGGTGATCTGGTTGGTGTTCTCGTCGAGCATGCGGGCGCGCGATTTGCCGAAGCTGAACGCCCCGCCCCTGCCGCCGCCCTGCATCTGGCGCATGAAGAACACCCAGACGCCGATCAGCAACAACATGGGGAACCACGAGACGAAGATGCTCATCAGCAGCGACTGCTCTTCGCGCGGCTTGCCCGACACCTGGACGCCATACTTCAGCAGATCGGAGACCATCCAGAGGTCGCCCGGCGAAGTCAGCGTGTAGGCGCGGCCCGCGTCAGGGGTGACGTACAGCACGTCGCCCTGGACGTCGACCTTGCGGATACGTCCCGCCTTGGCGTCGTCCATGAACTGCGTGTAGGTCACGCCGTCCTGGGTCTGAGCGCGTCCGTCGAACTGTTTGAAGACGGTGAACAGCACGAGGGCTATCACCATCCAGACAGCGACTTTCGAAAATGAATTATTCAAGGTCGATCTCCTGCTTTCGATTCCGACCGGCGACCGTGCACCCGCATATGGCACAGTCACAAGTATGTCAATAGCTCATTCTACCCTGTCAGACCGGATTGCGTCCCGGGATGGCTGAGCCGCTCTAGGTTTTGTCTGATTCGCGAATTTTCTGGTCGTTGTTCCGGCAGGCTGTGAGTTTTTCGAGTCCGAGGCGGCGCGCCCCGGACCCGGGCTACTTCAGATCGCGCGCAACCAGAAAGGTTTCGGAGGATTTGTCCCGCGATGCCTTCGGCTTGCGTTCGACCACCCGCTTGAAGCGCTGCTTGAAGGACTCCACGATCTGCGAAAAGCCGCTGCCGTGGAAAGCCTTGACGATCAGCACCCCGTTGGGCTTGAGGTGGGCGCAGGAGAATTCCATCGCCAGCTCGCACACATGCTGGATGCGCGCGGAGTCGGCAATACCCACCCCAGACAAGTTGGGGGCCATGTCGGAAATAACAAGATCCACCGCGCGCGATCCGACCATGTCTTCCAGTTGTTTCAAAACGTCATCATCGCGGAAGTCACCCTGGATGAACTCGACGCCCGCCACGGGCTCCATGGGGAGCAGGTCGAGCGCGATGATGCGTCCGTCCACGATCCCGCCCGGCCCCGCCAGGCGCTCGCGCGCCACTTGGGACCAGCTGCCGGGCGCCGAGCCCAGGTCGACCACCAGGTCGCCCCGGCGCATCAGCTTCTCGGTGTCCAGGATCTCGATCAGCTTGAAAGCGGCGCGGGCTCTGTAGCCCTTCTGTTGCGCCAGCTTCACATAGGGATCGTTGATGTGCTGGTGAATCCAGTCTTTAGAGAATTTATTCTTGGCCATTACCGTACAATTCCACGCATGCCTATATTAGAACTTACCTCTCGTGAGCGCAGCGACCTTCGGTCCGCCGCTCACCCTTTGCGCCCCGTCGTCCTGATTGGCGACAATGGCCTGACCGAAGCCGTGCTCAAGGAAATCGACCTGGCACTGACTTCGCATGGCCTCATCAAGGTGCGCGCCGGCGGCGACGACCGCGAGGCCCGCGACGCAATGCTGTCGACCATCTGCGACACGCTTTCCTGCGCCCCGGTGCACCACCTGGGAAAGACGCTGATCCTGTTCCGCCCGCTGGCCGGCAATATCAAGCCCGCCGCGCTGGCCGCCATGGAACCCGAACGCCCCGCCAAGCGCCGCGCCTCCGAGCCGCACACGCCCAAGAAGCTGGCCGCCGAAGGCAAGACCCTGGCCAAGCGTCCGCGCCGCAGCGAATCCGAAGAGCCCAAGCCGAAGACGCGCTTCGTGCCCCAGGACCAGCTCAACAAGAACGGCAAACCCATGCGTCCCGGCACCAGGAAGACCACCGCCAGCGGTCACGGCATTCCCCGCCGCGCTGGCAGCGCGCTCAGCCTGCGGGCCGGAGCACGCAGCGGCACCAGCCGCAAGTCGTCGAAAAGGTAAGCGCCAGGCACAAAAACGGGCGCTTTACGCGCCCGGTCCACCATAGCGATCCGCATTAAACCGCGGAATTCAGTCGAACGCACTGTTCGGACTATGGTGTTTTGACAGTTTCCAGCTTACTACTGTTGGCGTCAGATGTAGCGCACGCCCAGGACTTCATACTCGCGAACGCCTGCCGGGGCCTTGACCTCGACCACATCGCCTTCGCTCTTGCCGATCAACGCGCGCGCCACCGGGCTGGACACGGAAATCAGGTTCGACTTGATGTCGGCTTCAACGTCGCCGACGATTTGGTACGTCACACGATCGCCCGAATCCAGGTCCTCGATGTCGACGGTGGCGCCAAACACGGCGCGCCCTTCGGCATCCAGGGCGGTAGGATCGATCAGATGGGCATTGGAAAGCGTGCCTTCAAGCTCGGCAATCCGGCCCTCGATAAAGCCTTGGCGCTCGCGAGCAGCATCGTACTCGGCATTTTCCGACAGATCACCCTGCGCACGCGCTTCAGCGATCGCGTTGATAACGGCAGGACGTTCCACGGTTTTCAGCCGCTGGAGCTCTTCTTGCAAGCGCTCGGCCCCGCGCACGGTCAAAGGAATGGCAGACATGTCGTTTCCCAAACAAAAGTAGAAAACGCCCCGGACGGAGCGTTCTCGGTGAAGGTCGGAATCCTGGCGCGCGCAGGCAACCGGGTGAAAGCAAAACGGGCGAGCGGCGCGGCCGACCAAAACAAAACCCCGGCTCGGGTCGGAACCGGGGCAATCAAGGTCATATTGTGGTCAAAGTCCACGGGAATTGCAAGCCGCCGGAGAAAACGTCGTTTTCGCTGCATTTCGCCGCTGTAACCCGCTAAAACCCGTCATTTTTTCCAGTTTTTTCCAATCCATCCGGAAACCGGCTGGAATCGCCCGCGGCCGCGCCTTCGTGACGGGTATGTTGCATAAAAACTACTCTTCGATAGTTTTTTGCAACACCACCAAAACACAACTCTCAAAAACGCCAGGAAATGCAGGCTGACGCGGTATAAAACAACAAATTGTGTCATTAATAACAATTAAATACATATTGCACTCGGAAAACTACCATCCGGCCAAGGCTGAGCCGGGCGCAAGAGATTTGTTTTTGCGGGTGTTTGCAGTGGTGGCGGACGCATCGCAGCCATCCGGCGCGACGTTCGCCGTTCCGCCGCGCGGCGGGCGGCCTGGCCCCTTCCCGCGCATGGCGGATCGCGTTCAAGAACGAGGAGCTCTCATGCTGGAAAAACTGAAAGTCCGTACTGGAATGCTGTTGGTTCTGGGCTGCTTCGTCGTCGCCCTGGCGCTGGCTTGCGGCTTGAGCTGGATGAACGCCGAGAAAAGCGTGACCGAGATCAAGGACCTGAACAATGTCGCGGTCCATCAGGTCGATCCTCTGTACGAGGCCAGCGCCGCCCTGCTGCGCGCGCGGCTGGCGCTCGGTGCAGGCATGGCTGCCCTGCAGGCCGGCGGCATGGATCAGGCCGGGCTGGCCGGCGAGGAAGCCGCCAACCATCTGAAACAGGCGCGCGAGCGTTTTGCCCGCTACATGGCCGTACCCAAGAGTCCGCGCGGTCAGCAGCTGGCCGAGGCGCTGCAGGGGCGCTTCACCGCCTACGCCACCATCCTGGATACGCTGGAATCCGACCTCAAGGAACGCTCGCCAGCCAAGTACCGCCAGGACGAGGGGCGGCTGCCCCAGGCTGACGCCTACTTCATGAAGGACATGCAAGCCTTCCTGGCCCGGGTCCAGGAGCGCAGCGACGGCGTGCTGGCAAGCTCCGAGCAGACCTATTCCACCGCGCGGATTTCGGCGGTCGCGTTGATTTCGGCCGCCCTGCTGCTGACCGCGCTGTGCTGGGCCTTCATCCGCCGCGCCGTGCTCCGTCCGCTGCAGGAGGCCGGCAGGCACTTCGATCGCATCGCGGCCGGAGACCTGACGAACCGCGTGGAGACCCGCTCCAACAATGAGATCGGCGTCCTGTTCGCTTCGCTCAAACGCATGCAGGAGGGCCTCACCCGCACGGTGACGTCCGTGCGCCAGGGCGTGGACGAGATCAACGTGGGCGCGGCGGAAATCGCGGCCGGCAACGCCAATCTGTCGGTGCGTACCGAAGAACAGGCCGCGGCGCTCGAAGAGACCGCGTCCACCATGGAAGAGCTGGCGGTCACCGTCAAGCAGAATGCGGAAAACGCCGCCCAGGCCAACCAGCTGGCGGCGGTCAGCATGGACGTGGCGCAGCGCGGCGGCCAGAACGTGGAACAGGTGGTGGCCACCATGCACGGCATCTCGGACAGCTCGCGGCGGATCTCGGACATCGTGTCCGTGATCGACAGCATCGCCTTCCAGACCAACATCCTCGCGCTGAACGCGGCCGTCGAAGCCGCGCGCGCCGGCGAACAGGGCAAGGGCTTTGCCGTGGTCGCGGGCGAGGTCCGTTCACTGGCCCAGCGAGCCGCACAGGCCGCCAAGGAGATCAAGACGCTGATCGAGGCCTCGGTGGACACCGTCGCCGCCGGATCGGCCCAGGTCGCGGCCGCCGGGCAAACCATGCAGGAAATCGTGGATTCGGTGCAGCGCGTGGCCGCGATCATGGCTGAGATCTCGGCCGCCTCGACCCAGCAAGCCGGCGGCATAGACCAGGTCAGCCTGGCGATCTCGCAGATGGACGAGGTGACGCAGCAGAACGCCGCGCTGGTCGAGGAGGCGTCGGCCGCGGCGGCCGCGATGGAGGAACAGGCGCGGCGCCTGGCCGAGGCCACCTCGGTATTCAAGACGCAATCGGGACAGGTGATCGAGGCGGCGCCGGTGGCGCTGACCGGCACGGCCGCGGCCTCGCGGCTGTCGCGCACCTAGCCAGGTGCGCCAGCCGGCCATGCGCGGGACACGGAGTCCGCGCATGGCCGCGCCGCCTATTTCCTGCGGCGCAGCAAGGCGTACAGGATGATGGCGCCGAAGGTGGCGGTGCCGATGCCGCCCAGCGTGAAATTGCCCAGCTTGACGGTGAAGTCGCCCGCCCCCAGCACCAGCGTGACCGCGGCCACGATGAGGTTGCGGTTGTCGCTGAAGTCCACCTGGTTGACCACCCAGATGCGGGCGCCGGCGATGGCGATCAGGCCGAACACCACCACCGACATGCCGCCCAGCACGGGCCCCGGGATCATCTGGATCAGCGCGCCGAATTTGGGCGAGAAGCCCAGCACGATGGCGATCAGGGCCGCCACCACGAACACCAGGGTGGAATAGATGCGCGTGACCGCCATCACGCCGATATTCTCGGCATAGGTGGTGACGCCCGTGCCGCCCACGGCGCCGGACACCATGGTGGCGACCCCGTCGCCGACGAAGGCGCGACCGAGGTAGCGGTCCAGGTCCTGACCGGTCATGGCGCTGACGGCCTTCACGTGGCCCAGGTTCTCGGCCACCAGAATGATGGCGACAGGCACGATCAGGCCCATGGCCTCGGCCTTGAACACCGGCGCGGCGAAGTGCGGCAGGCCGAACCAGGCCGCGGCGGCCACGCCGGAGAAATCGATGGGCTTGCCCAGCCCCATGCCGTTGGCGAGGATGCCGTACACCACGCAGGCCAGGATCATGCCGACCAGGATCAGCAGGCGCTGCACCATGCCCTTGGTGAACACCGCGATGCCGCCCACGCAGAGGATGGTGACCATGGACATCACGCTGTCGAAGCCCGATGCGCCCATCGCGCCCTTGGCGGCGATAGGGGCCAGGTTCAGGCCGATGACCGCGACCACCGCGCCCGTGACGACGGGCGGCATCAGGGTGTCGATCCAGTTCGCGCCGCCCCCGGCGCGCGCGTTGACGAACCAGACGATCAGGCCGATCAGCGTGTAGGCCAAGCCGCAGGCGATGATGGCGCCCAGGGCCACGCCGATATTGGCGTTGGCACCGCCGCCGGCATAGCCGGTCACCGCGATCACGCCGCCAATGAAGGCGAAGCTGGAACCCAGGTAGCTGGGCACCCTGCCGCCCACGAACAGGAAGAAGATCAGCGTGCCTATGCCCGACATGAGGATGGCGACGTTCGGGTCAAAGCCCATGAGTAGCGGCGCCAGCACGGTGGAGCCGAACATGGCGACCACGTGCTGGGCGCCCATGGCCACGTTCTTGGGCCAGGACAGCCTTTCGTCGGGCGCGATGATGACGCCGGGCTCGGTGTCGTCGGCCAGGCGCCAGCGCGGAAAGTAGGAATTGGACATGGATATCCCAAAATAGGTGTTGGGTGTAAGCGGGCGCCAGTGTAAAGGGGGCCGCAAAGGGGGGGCAATGCTTAAGTTCGCCGCTGGAATGCCGTACTAGTGAAAACCCCGACCCCTTGAAAAGGCAGGAACAATCATGGCGATCAATCCCATCAGCGGCATCTCCCGCGCCACCACGCTGGCGGACATGTGGGCCGAGAAAATCCAGGCCAACAAGGAAGCCAAGAGCGCCTCCGGCGAAGCAGCGAGCTCTGCGTCCCCGGACGGCAAGATCCGCATCAACAACCCCGGCGGCCTGAAAATGGGCAACGTGCAGGAAACCAAGGAAACCGAAGACTCCAGCAACGACGACGCCTACACGCGCCAGATCAAGGAACTGCAGAAGCAGCTCAAGCGCGTGATGGACCAGATCGCCAAGGTCAAGGCCAGCAGCATGCCGGCCGAAATGAAGGCCCAGCAACTGATGGCGCTCAATGCCCAGGCGATGCAGATCCAGCAGCAGATCACTGCCGTGATGGACAAGCAGGCCCGGGCCATGCAAGGCGGCGTATCCGCCACAGCCTAGCGGGCACAAGGCACGGCGCCCCGCGCGGCCGGGGCGCCCGCATTGATGGCGCGCATCAAAATTTCTGATTGGACGCTGCCCAGGCCGGCCAGTACTGTCTCCGAACAAATCTAAAACCACGGAGACAAACCATGCATGCAATGCGCACAGCCCTTGCAGGTGCGGTGCTGGCCGTTTGCGCGGCCCCTGCCCTCGCAGGCACCGTCACGGTGATCACGTCGTTCCCCAAAGACCTCACCCAGGCCTACAAGACGGCCTTCGAAAAGGCCAACCCCGGCATCACGCTGGAAATCCTGAACAAGAACACGGTGTCGGGCATCGCCTATGTGCGCGAAACGCCCGCCGGCCAGCGCCCCGAGGTGTTCTGGGCCAGCGCGCCCGACGCCTTCGAAGTGCTGGGCCGCGACAAGCTGCTGGCGAGTTCGGCCGACGTGGCCAACAAGCAGGTGCCGGACAAGATCGGCAACTACCCCATCAACGATCCCGGCGGCATGTACCTGGGCCAGGCCCTGGCCGGCTACGGCATCATCTACAACACGCGCTACATCGCGGCGCACAAGATCCCCGCGCCGGTGGAATGGAAGGACCTGCTGTCGCCGCAATGGTTCGGCCACGTCGGCATCACCTCGCCGTCGCGCTCGGGCACCATGCACCTGACCGTGGAAACCATCCTCCAGGGCGAAGGCTGGGACGAAGGCTGGAGCACCCTGCTGCGCATGTCGGGCAACAGCAGCGCCGTCACCGAGCGCTCGTTCGGCGTGCCGGATGGCGTGAACAACGGCCAGTTCGGCGCCGGGCCGGTGATCGACTTCTTCGGCCTGTCCAGCAAGTATTCCAAGTTCCCGGTGGAGTTCGTCTACCCCTCCGAAACCGCCATCGTGCCCGCCAACATCGCGCTGATCCAGGGCGCGAAAAACACCGAGGAAGGCAAGAAGTTCATCGCCTTCACCCTCAGCCAGGCCGGGCAGGAACTGCTGCTGGAGCCCAAGATCTCGCGCCTGCCGGTGCTGCCCTACACGGCGCTGGCCGGCAAGATTCCCCAGGGCTACCCCGACCCCGCCGAAATCGCCAAGCGCAGCAAGGTGCAGTTCAACGCCGACCTGTCGCAGTCGCGCTACTACGTGGTGCAGTCCCTGTATGACCAGACGGTCACGTTCCGACTGAAGGAACTGCAGGCCGCCACCAAGGCCATCTACGACGCCGAAGCCAAGCTGGGCGACAAGGCCAAGAGCGGCAAGGCGGCCGAGCTGCTGGCGCAAGCCCGCAAGCTGACCTGGGCGCCGCTCATCGACGGCAAGAAGGCCGCCGACCCGGCCTTCCTGGCGATCTTCGCCGGCAACAAGAAGGACGCCGCCGTGAACCAGCAGATCACCCAGCTGGAAGGCGAATGGAACGGCCGTTCCAAGGCGAACTACGAAGAAGCCGTGAAGCTCGCCAAGCAGGCCGCGGCGCTCTAGGCCGCAACACACGCAGCACGCGCGCGGGCCGGACGGGAACAGTCCCGTCCGCCGCCGCGGTTTTCACCTGGCAACGATTTCGGGAATCTCGATGAATTCTTCGGGCCACTCGCGCCTGCCCGTCGGCCCCCTGCTGACGGCGCTACTGGTGTTCGGTTTTCTGCTGCTGTTCCTGGCCGTGCCGGTCGGCACGGTGTTCTACACCGCCTTCGTGAACGCCGACGGCAGCTTCACCATGGGCCACTTCGGCGCCTTCTTCAACCAGCCGCTGATGAAGGAAGCCTTCTTCAACAGCCTGTACGTGGCGGGCTGGTCGGCGCTGCTCTCGTCGCTCATCGCCGTGCCGCTGGCGTACTTCACTGTGCGCTTCGACTTCCGCGGCGCGCTGCTGATCCAGACCCTGGGCGTGCTGCCGCTGATCATGCCGCCCTTCGTCGGCGCGGTCGCGATGCAGCTGATCTTCGGCCGCTCGGGCAGCGTGAACCTGCTGCTCAACGATTGGTTCGGCTTCACCATCCCGTTCATGGAAGGCTTGAACGGCGTCATCTTCGTGGAATCGCTGCACTACTTCCCCTTCATCCTGATGAACCTGGTGGTGGCGCTGCGCAACATCGACGGCGCCATGGAGGAGGCGGCCTTCAACCTGGGCTCGCGGGGCTTCCGCCTGTTCCGCCGCGTGATCTTTCCGCTGGCCCTGCCCGGCTATGTGGCCGGCACGTCGCTGGTATTCGTCAAGGTGTTCGACGACCTGGGCACGCCGCTGGTGCTGGGCACCACCAACATGCTGGCGCCGCAGGCCTATCTGCGCATCACGCAGGTGGGCCTGGAGGATCCGCTGGGCTATGTGATCAGCGTCATCATGGTCGGGTTCTCGATCCTGGCGCTGTGGCTGTCGGCGCGCGTGCTCAAGGGCCGCGACTACTCCACCCTGCAGAAGGGCGGCAGCTCCATCCAGAAGCGCAAGCTGCGTCCGATGGAAAGCGTGCTGGCCTATGGCTGGATCATCCTGGTGCTGCTACTGGTGCTGTCGCCGCACATGGGGGTGCTGCTGCTGTCGCTGGCCAGCGTCTGGAGCTTCGCGCCGCTGCCCGACGGCTACACGCTAGCGCACTACTCCGCGGTGTTCTCCGAATCGCAAGGCATGATCGCCAACACCCTGCTCTATTGCGGCCTGGCCGCGGGCGTGGACGTCATCCTGGGCACCGCGATCGCCTACCTGATGCTGCGCACCCGCTTGCCGGCGCGCCAGTGGCTGGATTTCCTGGCGTCCGCGGCGCTGGCGATTCCCGGCATCGTGCTGGCCATCGGCTTTCTGCGCACCTTCCGCGGCATCGAGCTGCCCGGCACCGGCACGCTGCTGACCTCGTCGTGGATCATCATCATGATCGCGTACTCGGTGCGGCGACTGCCCTATGCCCTGCGCTCCTGCGTGGCCTCGCTGCAGCAGATCAACATCTCGCTGGAAGAGGCCGCGCAATCGCTGGGGGCGACGCGCATGAGCACGATACGCCGGGTGGTGGTGCCGCTGATGGCGGGCGGCATGCTGGCCGGCTTCGTGACCAGCTTCGTCACCGCGGCCGTGGAACTGTCGGCCACCATCATGCTGGTGACCAAGGACAGCCAGGCGCCCATGAGCTATGGCATCTATCTGTACATGCAGAGCGCGGCCGGCCGGGGTCCCGGCGCCGCGCTCGGCGTCCTGGCGGTGGCCGCGGTGGCCATCGGCACGTATGTCTCGCACCTGCTGGTGGAACGCGCCCAGGCGCGCCAGCGGCCGGCTCGCAATGAAGGGGAATCCGCATGAAGAAAGTCAGCGTCGAATGCCGCAACATCCGGCTGTCCTACGGCAAGACCGAGGTGCTCAAGGACGTCAACATCAGCATCGAGCCCGGCGAGTTCTTCGCGCTGCTGGGTCCCTCGGGCTCGGGCAAGTCCACGCTGCTGCGGCTGATCGCCGGCTTCAACCGGCATAGCGCCGGGCAGCTGCTGGTGGACGGCAAGGACATCAGCGGCACACCGCCCTGGAACCGCAACATCGGCATGGTATTCCAGAACTACGCCCTGTGGCCGCACATGTCGGTCTGGGACAACGTGGCCTTCGGCCTGGTCGAACGCAAGCTGCCGCGCGCCGAGATCCACGCCAAGGTGGAGGCCGCGCTGGACCTGGTCGGCCTGTCCCAGTATGGCAAGCGCCGCCCCAACCAGCTGTCCGGGGGCCAGCAGCAGCGTGTGGCCCTGGCGCGCACCATCGTGATCGAACCGCAGGTGCTGCTGCTGGACGAGCCCCTGTCCAACCTGGACAAGAAGCTGCGCGTGCAGATGCGCCAGGACCTGCTCAGCCTGCAGCGCCGGCTTGGCATCACCACCATCTTCGTCACCCACGACCAGGAAGAGGCCATGACCACCGCCGACCGCATGGCGGTGCTGGACCATGGCGTGGTCCAGCAGATCGGCGCGCCCAGCACCTTGTTCGACTATCCGGTCAACCGCTTCGTCGCCAACTTCGTGGGCACGATGAACGTGCTGGAAGGCGACGTGCGCGAACGCACCAGCGGCAGCGTGGTGCTGGCGGTGGAAGGCGTGGGCGACCTGCACTTGCCGCTTACCGGCGAAGCGCCAGCCGCGTCGCGGCTGGCGGCCAGCTTCCGCCCGCACACCGTGCAGATCGAAATGGCGGACGGGCTGGGCGATGCCCGCTATGTCTGGCTGCCGGGCATCGTCGAGAGCAGCGAGTTCCTGGGTGAATTCACCCGCTATCAGGTGCAGATCGGCGAGCAGCGGCTGACGGCGGACCAATCGCATCTGGCCGGGCTGTCGCCGTTCCCCGTCGGCGCGCCCGTTTCCATCGGCCTCGAACCTACCCAAGTGCGGCTCTTGGCGGCCTAAACTCGGGGCCATGGAAATCTATCAGATCCGCGCCTTCGTCACGGTCGCCCGGCTGGGCAACCTGACGAAGGCGGCCGAGGCGCTGTCCTTGACCCAGCCCGCCGTGACCGCGCAGATCAAGGCGCTGGAACAAAGCCTGGGCGTGGCCTTGTTCGACCGCAGCGGCGGCCGCCTGGCGCTGACCAAGGCGGGCGAGGTGCTGCTGCCCACCGCGGAATCCCTGCTGGTGCTGGGCGCGCAGTTCAAATCCGAAGCCCAGCAACTGCAGGGCAGCCTGCACGGCGCGGTCGAACTGGGCGTACCCAGTGAAAAGCCGGATTTCCTGCGCCTGGGCGAACTGGCCTCGGCCGTTACCCAGCGCCTGCCGCTGGTCGAACTGAAGACCCAGACGCTGCCCGCCGCCACCCTGGCCGAACAAGTCAGCACCGGCCGCCTGCCGGCAGCGCTGATCATCGCCGCCAATCCGCCGCGCGGCGTGCTCTGGCAACCTTTGCGCAGCGTGCGCTACCGCATCGCCATGCCCCGCGAACATGCCGCCGTGCTCAAGCGCGGGGGCTGGCGCGAGGTGGCGCAATTGCCCTGGCTGGATGGCCCATCCGGCAGCCACACCCACCTGCTGTTGCGCGACATGTTCGAACGCCATGGCCTGTCGCCGCGCATCGTGATGCAGAACGACGACCAGGCCAACCTGGATGCGCTGGTGCGCGCCGGCGCCGGCTGCGCCCTGCTGCGCGAGGAAGCCGCGCTGGCGGGCGCGGCGTCGAACGACTTCATCGTTTGGGGCCAGGCGCGCGTGGATGCCATGTTGGGATTCATCCTGCCCTATGAGCGCGCTAGCGAGCCTGCGCTGGTCGCGTTAAGCTCGATCATTCAAACCATCTGGAAACCGCGCGCGCCCATCGCGCCCGGCCAGCTCTAAACCCGCATCAAGACCGTAATGACTGAAATCTGGTTCATCCGCCACGGCGAAACCGACTGGAACCGCCAGCGCCGCCTGCAAGGCTGGCAAGACATCCCCCTGAACGAATTCGGCGTCAACCAGGCCAGCCTGCTGGCCGCGCGCTTGCGCGAGGAAGCCCGCCACACGCCCATCCACGCCATCTACAGCAGCGACCTGCAGCGCGCCCACGCCACCGCCGTGCCGGTGTCGGAACAACTGGGCCTGCGCGTGCGCGTGGAGCCCGGCATCCGCGAGCGCGGCTTCGGCGTGCTGGAAGGCCTGGACCACGAACGCATCGACGTGCTGGCCCCCGAAGCCGCTGCCGCCTGGAAGAGCCGCGACCCGCTGCGTCCGCTGGACGGCGGCGAAACGCTGGGCCAATTCCAGTCCCGCGTCATTTCGACCGTGGACGACATCGCCAGCCGCCACGACGACGAACGCATCCTGATGTTCACGCACGGCGGCGTGCTGGACATCATCTGGCGCCATGCCTCGGGCGTGCCGCTGAACGGGCCGCGCGACGCCTCGCTACTGAACGTCAGCATCAACCGCGTCGGCGTTCAGGGACGCAAATGGCAGGTGCTGGACTGGGGCGACGTGGGCCACGTGAGCGACGAAGTCGGCAACGACGTCGTGCCCTGAGGGTTCAGCGCGCGCGGCGCGGCTTGCGCGGCGCGTTGCGCGCCAGCCTGTCGTAGACGGCGTTGGGCAACAGACGCATCAACTTGGCCACGATGCCCATCTGCCACGGAATCACCACATAGGATGTACCCCGCCCGATCGCGCTGCGCGCGCGGCGGGCGAAGGCGTCCGCTTCCATCAGGAAAGGCATGGAATACGGGTTGTGGGCCGTCATTGCCGTCTTGATGTAGCCGGGCGCGATCGTCACCACGTCCACGCCTTCGGCGGCCAGCTCCAGCCGCAGGCTTTCGCAATAGGTCACCACCGCCGACTTGGACGCGCTGTAGGCGCCCGCGCCCGGCAGCCCCCGTACCCCCGCCACGCTGGCGATGCCCACCAGCCGGCCCGATCCCGCCGCCCGCATGGACGCGATGAAGGGTTCGAAGGTCGCCACGGTGGCCAGCAGATTGGTGTCGACGATGGCCTTGAAGACGTCGTAGTCCTCGCCATGCTCGGTCAAGGTGCCGGCGCTGATGCCGGCGCTGGCGATGACCACGTCCACCCGCCCCTGGCAGAAAGCAATGAAATCCTGGGCCGCGGCATGCAGGGCCTGGCGGTCGCGCACGTCCACCGCGTAGCAGCGGTGCTCGCCGGGCAGGCTGTCGGCCAGTTCGCGCAGCGCGTCCTCGCGCCGGCCCAGCAGGCCCAGCGTGGCGCCCGTGGACGCGTATTGCTGCGCCAGGGCGCGTCCCAGGCCGCTGCTGGCGCCGGTGATGAAGACTCTTTCCATGTGTGCCTATAGCCTGTGGTGGCGTTGCGGAACCGCGTTGCAAAAAAATAGGGCACGCTCTCGCGTGCCCTATTGTGTCGCTTGCCGGCTTAGCCTTGCAAGGAAGCGTGCAGCTCCTGCAGCGGATAGACCTGCAGGCCCAGGCCTTGGCGCAGGTATTGCATGCCTTCGACCGCGGCGCGGGCGCCGGCAATGGTCGTGAAGAAGGTCACGCGGGCGGCCAGCGCCTGGGTGCGGATGGTGCGCGAGTCAGCGATGGCGTTGCGGCGCTCTTCGACGGTGTTGATGACCAGCGAGATCTCGCCGTTCTTCACCATGTCGACGATGTGCGGACGGCCTTCGGTGACCTTGTTCACCAGCTGCACCGGAATGCCGGCGGCTTCGATCTCGGCAGCCGTGCCGCGCGTGGCGACCAGCTTGAAGCCGAGCGCGTGCAGGCCGCGCGCCACTTCCACCGCCAGGGGCTTGTCCTGGTTCTTGACGCTGATGAATACCGTGCCGGATTCCGGCAGGCGCACACCCGCGGCCAGTTGCGACTTGACGAAGGCTTCGCCGAAGCTCGTGCCCACGCCCATCACTTCGCCGGTCGACTTCATTTCCGGACCCAGGATGGTGTCCACGCCCGGGAACTTCACGAACGGGAACACGGCTTCCTTGACCGAGAAGTAAGGCGGCACGACTTCCTTGGTGATGCCTTGCGCGGCCAGGGTCTGGCCAGCCATGGCGCGCGCGGCGATCTTGGCCAGTTGCAGGCCGGTGGCCTTGGAAACGTAGGGCACCGTGCGCGAAGCGCGCGGGTTCACTTCCAGCACGTAGACGTCGCCGCCCTGGATTGCGAACTGCACGTTCATCAGGCCGCTGACGTTCAGCGCCTTGGCCATCATCGTGGTCTGGCGCTTGATCTCGGCGATGACTTCCGCCGACAGCGAGTACGGGGGCAGGCTGCAAGCCGAGTCGCCCGAGTGCACGCCGGCCTGCTCGATGTGTTCCATGACGCCGCCGATGAAGACGGTTTCGCCGTCGGCCAGGCAGTCCACGTCCACTTCGGTGGCGTTGTTCAGGAAGCGGTCCAGCAGCACGGGCGAGTCATTGCTGACCTTCACGGCCTCGCGCATATAGCGCTCGAGGTCCTGCTGCTCGTGCACGATTTCCATGGCGCGGCCGCCCAGCACGTAGCTGGGGCGCACGACCAGGGGGTAGCCGATTTCGGCGGCGTGGGCCAGGGCCTCGCCTTCGGTGCGCGCGGTGCGGTTGGGCGGCTGGCGCAGGCCGAGCTTGTTGAGCAGCTTCTGGAAGCGCTCGCGGTCTTCGGCCACGTCGATGGATTCGGGGCTGGTGCCGATGATGGGCACGCCGTTGGCTTCCAGGGCGCGCGCCAGCTTCAACGGGGTCTGGCCGCCGTACTGGACGATCATGCCGACCGGGTTTTCCTTGTGGACGATCTCGAGCACGTCTTCGAGCGTCAGCGGCTCGAAGTACAGGCGGTCCGAGGTGTCGTAGTCGGTGGACACGGTTTCCGGGTTGCAGTTGACCATGATGGTCTCGTACCCGTCGTCGCGCAGCGCCAGCGCGGCGTGCACGCAGCAATAATCGAATTCAATGCCCTGGCCGATGCGGTTCGGACCGCCGCCCAGCACCACGATCTTCTTGCGGTCGGTGGGCGCGGCTTCGCACTCTTCCTCGTAGGTCGAGTACATGTAGGCCGTGCGGGTGGCGAATTCGGCGGCGCAGGTGTCGACGCGCTTGTAGACCGGACGCACGTTCAGCTGGTGGCGCAGCTTGCGCACCTCGGATTCCGAGGAATCCAGCAGGAAGGCCAGGCGGCGGTCGGAGAAACCGCGGCGCTTGAGTTCCCACAGCGTGGCGTAATCCAGGTCGGCCAGCGTCTTCTGTTCCAGCGCCAGTTCGATGTCGACGATTTCCTTGATCTGCGACAGGAACCACGGGTCGATGTGCGTGATGTTGTGCACTTCGTCCAGCGTGAAGCCTTGCGCGAAGGCGTCGCCCACGTACCAGATGCGTTCCGGACCGGGTTCGCCGAGTTCGACCTGCAGCTTCTCGCGGTCGGTGGTCTTCTGGTTCAAGCCGTCCACACCCACTTCCAGGCCGCGCAACGCCTTCTGGAACGATTCCTGGAAGGTGCGGCCGATGGCCATGACTTCACCCACGGACTTCATCTGGGTGGTCAGGCGCGCGTCGGCGGTGGGGAATTTCTCGAAGGCGAAACGCGGCACCTTGGTGACGACGTAGTCGATCGAGGGTTCGAACGAGGCGGGCGTGGCGCCGCCGGTGATTTCGTTCTTGAGCTCGTCCAGCGTGTAGCCCACGGCCAGGCGCGCGGCGACCTTGGCGATGGGGAAGCCGGTGGCCTTGGACGCCAACGCCGACGAACGCGACACGCGCGGGTTCATCTCGATGACGATCATGCGGCCGTCGCGGGGGTTGACCGCGAACTGCACGTTCGAGCCGCCCGTATCCACGCCGATCTCGCGCAATACCGCGATCGATGCATTACGCATGATCTGGTATTCCTTGTCGGTCAGCGTCTGGGCCGGCGCCACGGTGATGGAGTCGCCCGTGTGCACGCCCATCGGGTCCAGGTTTTCGATGGAGCAGACGATGATGCAGTTGTCCGCCTTGTCGCGGACCACTTCCATCTCGAATTCCTTCCAGCCCAGCAGCGACTCTTCGATCAGCAGTTCGCTGGTGGGCGAAGCTTCCAGGCCGCGGCGGCAGATGGTTTCGAATTCTTCGGCGTTGTAGGCGATGCCGCCGCCCGAACCGCCCATGGTGAAGCTGGGGCGGATCACGGCCGGGAAGCCGGAGGTGCCGACTTCGGCCGCGATGCGGCGCTGCACTTCCCAGGCTTCGTCCATGCTGTGGGCGACGCCCGACTTGGCCGATTCCAGGCCGATGTCGGTCATGGCCTGCTTGAACTTCTGGCGGTCCTCGGCCTTTTCGATGGCGTGCTCGTTGGCGCCGATCAGTTCGACGTTGTGCTTCTTCAGCACGCCGTGGTGGGCCAAGTCCAGCGCGCAGTTCAGCGCGGTCTGGCCGCCCATCGTGGGCAGCAGCGCATCGGGCTTTTCACGCTCGATGATCTTTTCGACGGCTTGCCAGGTGATGGGCTCGATGTAGGTGACGTCGGCCGTTTCCGGGTCCGTCATGATCGTGGCCGGGTTGCTGTTCACCAGGATGGTGCGGTAGCCCTCGGCCTTGAGCGCCTTGCACGCCTGTGCGCCGGAATAGTCGAATTCGCAGGCCTGCCCGATGATGATGGGGCCGGCGCCGATGATGAGTATGCTTTTTAGGTCTGTACGCTTGGGCATGATGCAATCTTTACTTTTGGCCGGACATCAGGGCGATGAACTTGTCGAACAGTTCAAGGATGTCGTGCGGACCCGGGCTGGCTTCGGGGTGACCCTGGAAGCAGAAGGCCGGGCGGTCGGTGAGCTCGAAGCCCTGCAGCGTGCCGTCGAACAGCGAGACGTGCGTCACGCGCGCGGTGGCCGGCAGGCTGGCCGCGTCAACCGCGAAGCCATGGTTCTGGCTGGTGATGAACACGCGCTTGGACTGGAGGTCCTGCACGGGGTGGTTGGCGCCGTGGTGGCCGGTCTTCATCTTGAGCGTCTTGCCGCCCACCGCCAGGCCCATGATCTGGTGGCCCAGGCAGATGCCGAACACCGGCAGCTTCTTGTCCAGGAAGGCGCGGGTGGCCTCGATGGCGTAGTCGCAGGGCTCGGGGTCGCCAGGGCCGTTGGACAGGAACACGCCGTCGGGGTTGAGCTTGAAGACTTCCTCGGCGCTGGTCTGGGCCGGCACCACCGTCAGGCGGCAGCCGCGATCAGCCAGCAGGCGCAGGATGTTGGTCTTGATGCCGAAGTCGTAGGCCACGACGTGGAACTTGGACTGGTCGGGCTTGGAGAAGCCCTTGCCCAATTGCCAGGTGCCTTCGGTCCATTCGGCGCTGTCCTTGATCGACACCACCTTGGCCAGGTCCTGGCCGGCCATGCCGGCAAAACCGCGGGCCAGTTCGACGGCGCGCTCGGCGTCGGCGCCGACGAAGATGCAGGCGCCCTGGGCGCCCTTTTCACGGAGGATGCGGGTGAGCTTGCGGGTGTCGATGCCGGAAATGGCGACGACGCCTTGCTCGGAGAGGTACTCAGGCAACGATTGCGTGGAACGGAAGTTCGACACGCGGGCGGGACAGTCGCGGACCACCAGGCCGGCGGCAAAGACGCGCTTGGCTTCCACGTCCTCGGCGTTGACGCCGGTATTGCCGATGTGCGGATAGGTCAGCGTGACGATCTGGCCGCTATAGCTGGGATCGGTGAGAATTTCCTGGTACCCGGTCATCGCGGTGTTGAACACCACTTCGGCAACGGTATGCCCAGGCGCACCGATCGACACGCCTCGAAAAATGGTACCGTCCGCCAGAGCCAGAATTGCAGGAGGGAAGCGGTTGATCCCCTCGGGAAAGAGTTGCGGCAGCACAGTAAACCCCGGTTTTAGAATCGATAATCAAACCTTCGGATTATACCTTGAGCGGCCGATTTTCCCGGCGAACCGCGCCAAATAAGGCCGGAAACGGGGTTTTGGCCCGTTTTTCCGCGTCCCGCCGCCCCCCTCCCTCATCCGCCCGACAGCGGCCTGGCGGCCTCAGTGATACGCTAGGACACCTTCAACCCTAGCCCGCTGCGAGCCGTACCGTCCATGTCCAGCCAACTTGACGCCCTGCGCAACCACACCACCGTCGTCGCCGACACGGGGGATTTCGAAGCCATGAAGGCGCTGCGTCCCACCGACGCCACCACCAATCCGTCCCTAATTCTCAAGGCGGTCCAGCAGGACGCCTACCGCCCCCTGCTGGAAAAGACCGCGCGCGAACACCGCGGCGCGCCCACCGCCGAACTCATGGACCGCCTGCTGGTCGCCTTCGGCCGCGCCATCCTGGACATCGTCCCGGGCCGCGTGTCGACCGAGGTCGATGCCCGCCTGTCCTTCGACACCCGCGCCACCATCGAACGCGCCCGCAGCCTGATCGCCCTGTACGAAGCCGCCGGCGTGCCGCGCGAGCGCGTGCTGATCAAGATCGCCTCGACCTGGGAAGGCATCCAGGCCGCCCGCGCGCTGCAATCGGAAGGCGTGCGCTGCAACCTGACCCTGCTGTTCTCGCTGCCGCAGGCGGTGGCTTGCGCCGACGCCCACGTGCAGCTGATCTCGCCCTTCGTCGGCCGCATCTACGACTGGCACAAGAAGTCCGCCGGCGCCAACTGGGTCGAAACCGACAACGCCGGCGCGCGCGATCCGGGCGTGCTGTCGGTCACCCGGGTCTACCAGTACTACAAGCATTTCGGCATCTCCACCGAGATCATGGGCGCGAGCTTCCGCAACGTGGGCCAGATCCTGGCGCTGTCGGGCTGCGACCTGCTGACCATCAGCCCGGAACTGCTGACCAAGCTGGCCGGCACCGAGGGCGACGCGCCCGCGCAATTGCGCGCGGACGGCATCCCCGACCACATCGCCCGCATCGGCGCGGACGAAGTCACGTTCCGTACCCTGCTCAACGAAGATGCGATGGCCAGCGAAAAGCTGTCGGAGGGCATCCGCCTGTTCGTGGCGGACGCGGTCAAGCTGGATGCGTTGATCGAGGCGCAGCGCGCCTGAGCGGGACTTTCCGCCGCCATATCGGCAAGCATGCGCGCGGCCCCAGTGGCCGCGCGCGCCCATCAGCGGTGATCGTGCGAGTGCACCTGCAGCGCTTCCAGGAAGCGCGACACCATGTTGTAGGCCGCCACCGTCGCGGTCAGCTCCACGATGAGTTTTTCCGAGCCCATGGCCGCGCGGGCCGCCTGGAACACGGGTTCAGGCACCTGCACATTGCGCGTCATGGCGTCGGTATACGCCAGCACCGCCCTTTCGCGTTCGTCGAACAGGTCCGAACTTTCCCAATCATTCAGCGCGTCCAGCTGCGCCTGCGACACGCCTTCCTTGAGCGCGATGGGCGCATGCTGGTCGGCCTCGTAGGGCGCGCCGTTGATGGCCGCCACGCGCATGATGACCAGTTCGCGCAGGTCGCCGGGCAAGGTGCTGAGCTGGCGGATCGAGGTCAGGTAATTGAGCCAGCCGCCTGCCACGGCGGGACTGTGCAGCAGCATCTGGTACAGGTGCAGGACGCTGCCGCGCTCGGCGACGATGCGGTCCACCAGGGGCTTGGCTTCGGGATGGGTCAGGTCGGCGTAGGATAGGCGGGCCATGGAAAACTCCGGTCAGATCTTTTCGGTTTCGCCGGACCTGGGCTGCCATTTCATCAGCCGCTTTTCGCCCATGCCGACGACGGCGTCCAGCACCAGCGCAAACGCCGTGAGCACGATGATGCCCGCGAACACGGTGTTCACATCGAAGGTGCCTTCGGCCTGCAGGATCAGGTAGCCCACGCCGCTGGCCGAGCCCAGGTATTCACCCACCACCGCGCCCACGAAGGCCAGGCCCACCGAGGTATGCAGGCTGGAAAACACCCAGCTGGTGGCGGAAGGCAGGTACACGTGCCGCAACAGCTGGCGCCTGCGCGCGCCCAGCATCCTGGCGTTGTCCAGCAAGGTCGGGCTGACTTCGCGCACGCCCTGGTAGACGTTGAAGAACACGATGAAGAACACCAGCGTCACGGCCAGCGCCACCTTGGACCAGATGCCCAGGCCGAACCACATGCCGAAGATGGGAGCCAGAATGACGCGCGGCATCGAGTTGGCGGCCTTGATGTAGGGATCGAGGATCGCGCTGGCGCCGGGCGACAGGCCCAGCCACAAGCCGAAGGCCAGGCCGGCGATGGTGCCGATGAAAAAGGCCAGCACGGTCTCGGTCAGCGTCACGCCCAGATGGGTGTAGATGTCGGCGTTGGTCACGAACCAGGCCCAGATGCGGCCCCACACCTTCAACGGTTCGCCGAAGAAGAAGGCCACCTTGGGATCGCGCGAGGCGAAATGCCAAACGAGAAGAATGATGACGAGCAACAGCAACTGCCAGAAGCGCAGGCTGGCCGAACCGGGTTTGATCAGTTTGGGCATGGCCTAGGCTCGCTTCTGTTGGGCATAGCCCTTCAAGACTTCTTCGCGCAACACTCCCCAGATGGCGGCGTGCAACTCGACGAAGCGCGGATGCGTGCGCACTTCGGCCACGTCGCGCGGGCGCGGCAGGTCGATGGCGAATTCGCCGATGGGGTGCGTGCCCGGCCCTGCCGACAGCACCACCACGCGGTCGCTCATGGCGATGGCCTCGTCCAGGTCGTGCGTGATGAAGAGCACGGCCTTGCGCTTGGCCATCCAGAGGTCCAGGACCTCGTTCTCCATGAGCTGGCGGGTCTGGATGTCCAGAGCCGAGAACGGCTCGTCCATCAGGATGATGTCGGGATCGCGGATCAGCGTCTGCGCCAGCATCGCGCGCTTGCGCATGCCGCCCGACATCTGGTGCGGATAGCGGCCTTCGAAACCGCCCAGGCCGACGCGGCGCATCCATTCGCGGCCGCGCTCCAACGCCTGCTGGCGCGGCACGCCGGCAAAGTCCAGGCCCGCCACCACGTTGTCCAGCGCACTGCGCCAGGGCAGCAAGGCCTCGCCCTGGAACATGTAGCCGGCGCGCTCATTGATGCCGGACAGCGGCTGCCCGAACACCTTCACCTGCCCCGAGGACGGCGCCAGCAAGCCGGCGCCGACGTTGAGCAAAGTGGACTTGCCGCAGCCGGTCGGGCCCACCACCGACACGAACTCGCCTGGCTCGATGGCCAGGGTCGTGTCGCTGACAGCGGTGTAGCGCTGCGACCGGTCGTCGCGGGAGACAAAGGTGCAGCTGATGTTTTCCAGCGACAGCGCGGCTTCAGCCATTGGGGTACTTCTCGTTGGCGCGGCGCGCGTAGTCGTTGGTCCAGACCTTGGACGGATCGATCTTGGAACCGTCGAAATCCGCCTGGTAGGCGGCCAGCGCCTTGAGCGCGGTGGCCGCGCCATCCTCGGGAATCATGCCGTCCGGCGACAAGCCTTCCAGGCTCTTGGCGATGGCGGCCTTGTACACGGCCGGATCGCCCAGCAGATAGGTTTCCGGCACGACCTTGGCGATTTCGTCGGCGCCGGCCTTCTGGATCCACTTGTCGGCGCGCACCAGGGCATTGGCCAGGGCCTGGGTGGTGTTGGGATTGGCGTCGATGAAGGCTTGCGGCGTATACAGGCAGCCCGCCGGCATGTTGCCGCCGAAGATGTCCTTGGTGTCCTTGAGCGTGCGCGTGTCGACGATGATCTGGATGTCGCCCGGCATTTCCAGCATCGACACCACGGGGTCGGTATTGGAGATGGCGTCGATCTGGCCGCTGCGCAGCGCGGTCACCGCGCCGGCGCCGGCGCCCACGCCAATGATGGAGACGTCCGACGCCTTCAGGCCATGCTTGGCGAGGAAGAAGCTGACCACCATGTTGGTGGACGAGCCCGGCGCGGTCACGCCGATCTTCTTGCCCTTCAGGTCGGCGGGGCCCTTGTAGTTGGGCAGGTTTTTCTTGGACACGCCCACGCCTATCATCGGTGCGCGGCCCTGCAGCACGAAGGCGCGATAGGCCTGGCCCTTGGACTGCATGGACAAGGTGTGCTCGAACGCGCCCGACACGATGTCGGCGCTGCCGCCCACCACGGCCTGCAAGGCCTTGGAGCCACCCGCGAAGTCCGCGATGCTGACGTCCAGCCCTTCGTCCTTGAAGTAGCCGCGGGCTTCCGCGATGGACAGGGGGAGATAGTAGATCAGCGGCTTGCCGCCGACTGCGATCTGGACCTTGGTCTTCTCCAGCTTCTGCGCGCGCACGATGGCGGGCGCCATGCCCATGACGCCGGCGGCGCCGGCCATCTTGAGCAGATCACGGCGAGTGACTGACATGTGCTTGTCTCCTAGTTGTCGGGCAGACCGATAGCGCCGGTCTTTGCCAGCTCTTCTATAGCCGCTGAATCATACCCCAGCGATTTCAGGACTTCCTCGGTATGTTCCCCTAATACCGGACCCACCCAGCGCGTCTCGCCGGGCGTCTCGGACAGCTTGGGCACCACGGCCGGCAGCTTGACCGGCGTGCCGTCGGGGAAGCGATGCTGCTCTATCATGCGGCGCGCCAGGAACTGCGGATCGCTGAACATGTCGGCCACGCTGTAGATCTTGCCCACCGGCACGTCGGCGCCCTTGAGGACGCCCAGCGCCTCTTCGATGCCGCGCGCGCCGCACCACTGCTGGATGGCGCCGTCGATCTCGTCGACGCGCTTGGCGCGGCCGTCGTTGCGCACCAGTCCCGGATCCGCGGCCAGGTCGTCGCGGCCGATGGCGCGCATCAGCCGGTGGAAGATCGCGTCGCCGTTGCCGGCGATGACGATATTCTGGCCATCGCGGGTGGTGTAGGTATTCGAGGGAACGATGCCGGGCAACGCGCCGCCGGTGCGCTCGCGCACCACGCCGGCCACGTCGTATTCGGGCACCAGGCTTTCCATCATGTTGAACACGGCCTCGTACAGTGCCACGTCCACCATCTGGCCCTGCCCCGCCTGGCAATCCGCGCCCTGCCTGCCGTTCCAGCGCCCGCCGGTGGCGTCGCGGTGGCGCAGCGCCATCATCGCGCCGATCACGCCGTGCAAGGCGGCGATGGAATCGCCGATGGAGATGCCCACGCGCAGGGGCGGCCGGTCCGGATGGCCCGACACGTAGCGCAGCCCGCCCATGGATTCGCCGATGGCGCCGAAGCCGGGCTGGTCCTTCATGGGACCGGTCTGCCCATAGCCGGACAGCCGCACCATGATGAGCGCGGGGTTGATCGCGCGCAGCTGTTCGTAGCCCAGGCCCCACTTCTCGAGCACGCCCGGGCGGTAGTTCTCGACCACCACGTCGGCGTCCAGCGCCAGCCTGCGGGCGATTTCGCGCGCGCGCGGGTCTTTCAAGTTGAGTGCGATGGATTGCTTGTTGCGGGCCTGCACCGTCCACCAAAGGGAGTTGCCCTCGTGCAGATGGCGCCAGCTGCGGATGGGGTCGCCGCCGCCCGTGCCGTCAGGCCCGTGGGGCGTCTCCACCTTGATGACGTCGGCGCCGAATTCGCCGAAGATGCGCGCGGCGAACGGGCCGGCAATGAGCGTGCCGAGTTCCAGGACCTTCAGTCCGGTCAGCGCTGACATGGTTTGTCTACCTCACTGTTTTGCCGTTGCCGATACATTGCCGGCAAGGCGTTCTGGTACTGCGGAATCAGGTGGTCTTGCGCTCCATCAGGGCCCAGGCGATGGTCCCGGCGTCGACGTATTCCAACTCGCTGCCGGCAGGCACGCCACGCGCCAGCCGCGTGACCCGCAGCCCGCGTTCGCCCAGCGCTTCGCCCAGGAAGTGGGCGGTGGTTTCGCCTTCGGCGGTGAAGTTGGTGGCCAAGATGACTTCCTGCACCACGCCGTCGGTCGCGCGCTTGATCACCCGCTCGAAATCCAGCTCGCGCGGACCGATCCCTTCGAGCGGCGCGACCCGGCCCATCAGCACGTAGTACAGGCCGCGATAGCCGTGGCTGGACTCGATCATGTTCTGGTCGGCCGGCGTCTCGACGATGCACAGCAGCGAGGGATCGCGCTTGGGATTGACGCAGGTGCCGCAGACGTCTTCTTCCGAGAAGCTGTTGCAGCGGGCGCAATGCTTCAGGTCATGCACCGCGCCTGCCAGCGCCCGCCCCAGCATGTCCGCGCCTTGCGGATCATGCTGCAGCAGGTGATAGGCCATGCGCCGAGCGGAGCGCACGCCCACGCCGGGCAGGCGCCGCAGCGCCTCGATCAGCGAGACGAGCGGCTCGGGTTCAGGCAGTAGCGGGTCCATTGCGGCCTTGGGGCTGCGTTCAGAACGGCAGCTTCATGCCCGGGGGCAGCGGCATGCCGGCGGTAACCGAGGCCATCTTTTCCTGCGAGGTGGCTTCGGCCTTGCGCAGCGCGTCGTTGAACGCGGCGGCGACCAGGTCTTCCAGCATGTCCTTGTCGTCGCCCAGCAGCGACGGGTCGATGGCGACCCGCTTGACGTCGTGGCGGCAGGTCATGGTGACCTTGACCAGGCCGCCGCCGGAGGCGCCTTCGACCTGGATATCGGCCAGCGCGTCCTGCGCCTTCTTCATGTTTTCCTGCATTTGCTGCGCCTGGCGCATCAGGCCGGCCAGTTGTCCTTTCATCATGATCGATGCTTCCTTGAACGAGGGGAATGAGAGATAGCCGCCGCGTCAGGCAGCGGCGGCGGGGGAATCAACGTGGCGGATCGAGCCGGGCACGACTTGGCCGCCGAAATCGGCGACGAGCGCCTGTACAAAAGGATCGACTGCGACCGCGTCTTCCGCGGCCTGCTGGCGGGCGGCGCGTTCGGCCTGGGCCACGGCATGCGCCGTCGCCTCGCCCGTCACGCCGACCTCGACGTCCAGCCGGATGCCCTGCCCGAAATGTTCGCACAGCACCGTCTGCAGACGGACGCGGCTTTCGCTTTCGGCCAATGTCTTGACAGCCACGCGCAGGATGACGGCATCGCCCTGCACGCCGGCCCATGCGCTCTGGCGCGCCAGCTCCGCCGCCAGGCCGGTGACCGGCAGGCGCGCGGCCAGCTCGGGCCAGGTTTCCGAAGTCATGTCCGTCAGGCGGGCGCGTGACGACTGCCGTTTGCGCGCGGGCGCCGGACCTTCGCGCCTGGCTGGCGCGGCGGCGGGCGGCATGGCCGAGGGCGCGCTGGCCAGGGTTTCAAAATCATCGTCGTCGGGGTCCGACGTAAAGCCGTTGTCCGGCGCGAAACCGCCTTCGGCTTCGAACGGGATTTCTTCGTCGACCCAGGAGGGCGGGCCTTCGCCGTCGTCGGCCTGGGGCGCCGGCGCGATGGCCGCGGCGGTGGCCGGCGTGACCGCCAGCGCGGCCGAACCCGCGGTCTTGCCGGCGTCGGATTCGGATGCTGTCGGCGCATTGGCCGGCAGTTCCTCCCAGGGCGGCACGCTGCCGGCCTGGGCGTCTTGATCGGCTTGCGCCACGGCGGCGGGCTCGGGTTCCGCGGCAGCGGGCACAGATTCGGGCGCCGGAGCGGCAGGTGCGGCAGCGGCTGATTCGGCCATTGCGGCCTCTTGCGCAGCCGCAGGCGGCGCCGGGACCGCGGGAGCCGGCGCGGGCGCTGCAACCGGCGCAGCAGCGGGCTGGACCGGTGCGGTTGCGGGCTCGGCTTGCGCCACCGGGGGCGCGGATGCGGCAACAGGCGCGGCGGCCACGGCTGCATCGGCCGTCTGGCGGGCCGGCGCGGCAGGCGCTTCCAGCGCGGTCTGCGGACCGGCGTCGCCATTGAGCGCCAGCATGCGCAGGCAGGCCATGATGAAGCCCGCGTACTCGTCGGGCGCCAGGGTCAGTTCGCTGCGGCTATGCACCGCCACCGAATAGAAAAGCTGCACCGCGTCGGGATGCAGGACCTGCGCCAGCCGGGCGATGTCGCCGGCCAGGGGATCCTCGGCCGGCGTCACGCCGCGCACGCGCTGCTCGATGGCCACGCGCGACAGCAGCACGGCCAGGTCGGCCAGCGCGCCGGCATACGACAGGCCGCGGATGGCCAGTTCGTCCGCCACCGCCAGCACGCCCTTGGCGTCGCCGGTAGACAAGGCATCCAGCAGGCGCACCAGATGCCGCTGATCGATGGTGCCGAGCATGCCGCGCACGGCGTCCTCGGTCAGGTTGCCGGCGCTGTAGGCGATGGCCTGGTCGGTCAGCGACAGGGCGTCGCGCATGGAGCCCGAAGCCGCCTGCCCGATCAGCCGCAGGGCCGGCACCTCGAAACCCACGTCTTCCTGTCCGAGCACGGCCTGCAGATGGCCGACGATGGAGTCGGCCGGCATCTGCTTCAGGTTGAACTGCAGGCAGCGCGACAGCACCGTCACCGGAATCTTCTGCGGGTCGGTGGTCGCAAGGATGAATTTGACGTGCGGCGGCGGCTCTTCCAGCGTCTTGAGCATGGCGTTGAACGCGTGCCCGGTCAGCATGTGGACTTCGTCGATCATGTAGACCTTGAAACGCCCCGCGCCCGGCGCATATACCGCCTGTTCCAGCAGCTGCGTCATTTCCTCGACGCCGCGGTTCGAGGCCGCGTCCAGTTCGAGATAGTCGACGAAACGTCCGGCATCGATCTCCGTGCAGGCGCGACAGACGCCGCAAGGCTTGGAAGTGATGCCTGTTTCGCAGTTGAGCGACTTGGCCAGGATGCGCGAGAGCGTGGTCTTGCCCACCCCGCGGGTTCCCGTGAACAGCCAGGCGTGATGCAAGCGTTGGGTGTCGAGCGCATGCGTCAGCGCGCGCACCACGTGATCCTGTCCCACGAGGGTATCGAACGATCTCGGCCGCCACTTGCGGGCCAGTACCAGATAAGTCATGGGTGGATTGTAGAGCCTGTTTCGCAAGCTGGCCCGAAATGGCCGGTCCAGCTTCCGGGGTTCGGCGCAGAAGCATGACAGCCATGCCCCGCGCGGCCTGAAACGCAAAGGGGACGGGTTTATTCCCGTGGAACGTATCCTTGGAAAATAACCCCGTCCCCCTTGAAAGCGACGACATCATGGATAGTCATGACGCGTTGCCTTGAAGAATCCGGTTGGCGAGCCTTACTCCGGCACTGACCCTAAACGACTATGGCTGCTTCGTTCCCGACCTGACCAGGTTCACCGCCGAACCATGCGGAGGGGCCCGCCAACCAAGATTCTAGCAGAGCTGCGCTTCGCTTGCTTGCTCGAATCTTGGTTGGCGGGCCCCGGGGGGCTGTATGTGGGCCCCCTCCCCAGCCCTCCCCCCGAGGGGGAGGGGGTTGGGACTTCGCTTCGCTGGTCCTTTCGGCTCGCTTCGCTTTGCCTCTCTCTTCGCTTTGCCTCTCTCTTCGCTTTGCCTCTCTATTCCCTTTCCCTCTTTATTCTTTCAGGTCGATCCAGGCACGTGCTCTTGGGAAGTACAGGGCGGCGCGTGCAGTGCGGCCGTCCAGGGCCGTGACTTGGGCGCAGTAGCGCAGCAGTTGATCGCCGTGGCGTTGGCGCATGCGGGTGGCGAAGGCGGTGGGAGTTTCGCCAGGGTGCGGGCGGCCGGTCTTGTAGTCCACGATGAGCCAGCCGTCTTCGGTGCTGAGGGCCAGGTCGATCACGGATACCTTGCCGGCGGCGTCTATCAGGGGCCATTCGCGGCGGGCGCCGGATTGGGACAGCAGCCATAGGCCGCGTTCGTCGGCCAGGGTGGCTTGCAGGGTTTCGAGCACGGCTTCGGAGGCGGCGTCGGCCTGGCTGGCGGGAATGCCTGCGCGCGTCAGCTGGCGGCGCATGGCGGGCTGGCGTTGGGCCAGCGCGTCGGCGGACCAGGCGTGCACGCCGTCCTGGCCGATGCGCGCGAGCCAGGCATGCGACAAGGTGCCAATGGCGGCGTCGTAGCCGGCTTCCAGCTGCCAGGCGGGATGCTCGCCGCCATCGCCCCAGGAGCCGCGCGCCGTGGCGCCAAAGCCGGGGCTGACCGCCACGTCGGCCATGCCCGCCAATTGCGCCAGGCCGGCGCGGTCCACGCGCCGCAAGGGTTCGCCCTGCCACTCGGGGCCGTCGGCTTCCTGCGCCATGGTTTCGCCGTCAAGCGACGGCGGGGCCGGTATGGCCAGGCATGGCCACAAGCGTCCCAGCAGGCTGGCGGAGGACGGCGTCTTGACCTGGCCGCTGGCCTCATCCACCGACACGTGGCCCACCAGATGCAGGCGCTTGCGCGCCCGCGTCGCCGCCACGTACAACAGGCGGTCGATTTCGTAGGAGGCGCGGCGCGCCTCGCGTGCGCCCAGGTAGCGAGACAGGGGATCGGCCTCGGTTTCGGCGCGCGGCTTGACCGGGCCGAACAGCACGCGGCCGCCGCTCTGCTCGAAGCGCACCAGCGGCGCCTGGTCGCCGCGCGGCGCGCGGTGCAGGCCGTACAGGATGACGGTTTCGAACTGTAGGCCCTTGGACTTGTGCATGGTCATGATTTCGACCGCGCCCGTGTCTTCGTCCGCCGCGTCCGGCGCGGCGAACAAGCGCGCAATGCCGGCATCCAGCGCGGCGACGTCGATAGCGCCGTGCGGCGCCAGGCGTTCGACCAGTTGGAACAGGCTTTCCGCGTCGTTGGCGACAGACAGGCCAGCGTACAGCGCAGGGCCGCCCAGGCGGCGCCACAGCGACTCCACCCAAGCCGCGAAAGGCATGGCGCCCGAGGCGTTGCGCTTGTCGAGCAGGATGCCCGCCACCTGGCGCAAGCGCTCGAACTCGTCGGCGCCGAGCACGCTTTGCGCCGATGGCGTGTCCGGCGCAGCGGGCGCCGCGTCGAACAATGACCCCTGAGGCGCGCTGGCGGCGGCCGCAGGCGCGGTCTGCGGCGCGATGCGCAACGCGCGCTCCAGCAGCACCGGCACCGGCGTGATGTGATCGTCGCCGAACAAGCGCTGCAGGGACGTCAGCGTCAGGCCGCAATACGGCGCGCGCAGCACCGACAGCCAGGCCAAGCGGTCGCCGGGATGCGACAAGGCCCGCACCAGCTGCACCAGATCCGCCACCACCGGCCGCAGGGCCAGCGGCACCAGGTCCACCGCCCGGCAGCGTATGCCTTCCTGCGCCAGCCGGCGGGTCAGATTGCCCAGGTGGCTGCGCGCCCGCACCAGCACGGCAACGGGATGCTTGGCGCCCTTATGGTCGATCAGCGCCTGGCGCACCAAGGCCACCGCGATGTCCTCGGCCTGCGTTTCCGCGGGGGCCGCGCCTTCGCGCGACCACGCCGGATGGAAACGCACCGCGGGTTCCGGCAATGCTTCGTGGAAAGCGGTGGACGGGCTGTAGGCGATGGCTCCCGCCGCCGCGTCGCTGCGCCGGGGCAGCAGTTGCGCGAACGACTGGTTGACCCATTCGACGATGCCGGCCTGCGAGCGGAAATTGTCGGTAAGGTTGAGGAAGTCCGGCTGCAGCTCGCCCACGCCGATGTCGGCCACTTCCAGGAACAAGCCCACTTCGGCCTTGCGGAATCGGTAGATGGACTGCATCGGGTCGCCCACCAGGAACAGGCTGCGGCCGTCGCCCTGCTGCCAGCCCGAGGTCAGCGTGCGCAGCAGGTCGAGCTGGGTCTGGCTGGTGTCCTGGAACTCATCGATGAGAAGATGGCGGATCGAGGCGTCCAGCTTCAGCAGCAGTTCGCCCGGGTCGTCGGCGCTGCCCAGCGCGGCCGCGGCGCGCTGCGCGATTTCGATGAAATCCACCTCGCCCGTGTCGGCAAAGCGCAGCCGCAACTGCGCCACCGCCAACGCCAGCGTCATCAGCTGCGCGCCCAGCACTTCCCATTGCGCATCGGTGAAATGCGGCGCGGGCACGTCGCGCACCGCATGCAGGCGGCGCACCCAGACGGCATCCGGGTCGGCGGCTTCCAGCCACGCCACGAACGGTTCCTTGTGCGCGCATTTGGCGGGAAAGCCCTGGTTCTTGTTGACGGTCTTGCGCAAGGTGCCGGTGCCCGTCAACAGCAGGTGCGCCACGGCTTGCCAGAGCTCCAGCGCGTCGGCGTCGGGCGGCGGTTCTTCCGTCCAGTCCAGCAAGGCCAGCAACTTGTTTTCCGCCTCTCCATCTTGCAGATTGGCGGCAGCCAGCCGCGCCGGACCGCATAGCGCTTCGGCCCAGCCATAGGGCATGGCCTCGCTGAGCGCGTCCAGGTCCTCGCCGATGGCCTCGGCCAGCATGGCTTCCATGCCCTCGCGGTCCGAGCCGTGGCGCAGCAGCGGCAGCCACTGGTCGCGCTGCCCCAGCATGTCGGCGATGGCCTCCTTGGCCGCCTGCACATCCACGTCCAGGTGCTTGAGCAGGATGCGCACGGCCTCGTAGTCGTCGGCAAGATCCAGGGTGGCACGCGCGGCGGCCTCGTACTGGGCGCGCGCATCGTCCGTGATCTCGGGCATGCCGCCCAACTCGGACAGCCAGGGCATGCTGCGCACCAGGCCCGCGCAGAACGAGTCGATGGTGCGGATGGCCAGCCGCGCGGGATGGTCCAGCAGATGCCAGCCCTGTTCGTCGTTGCGCGCCAGCGCGGCGCGCGCGAGTTCCCAGCTGCGGCGCTCGTGCATGGCTTCAGGCGGCGCGTCCAGTCCGCGGCGCAGCTTGCTCAGCACGCGCGCATGCATTTCGGACGCGGCCTTGCGCGTGAAGGTGATGGCGACGATTTCTTCCGGACGGTTCACCGTGGCCAGCAGCGCCAGGATGCGGTCCGTCAGCAGCTCGGTCTTGCCGGAGCCGGCCGGCGCCTGCACCAGGAACGAACGTGCCGGGTCCAGCGCGTCGGCGCGCGCAACGTGGTCGTGCGGCAAGCGTTCTTGTTCAGCCATGGTCATGCGTCCTCATCATCCAGATGCAAACGCAGGAACGGCAATGCATCGCAGTATTTCAGATCGTCGCGGCGATACGCCACGTTGGCCGCGTAGCCCGCGGCATACTCGTCGGCCAGCGCTTCGATGGCCGTGCGCCAGCGCTGCCGGATCTCCAGCCAGGACAGCCCGTCGAAGTACTTGCTGTCGCTGGCCAGCGTGACGCCGGGCACGCCCAGGTCTTCGTCGGCCAGGCCCTGCGCGGCGACCTGCCGCGCGTGGATCTGCGCCAGCACCAGGCCCGCCACTTCGCCGCCCGCGGCGTCCGCCAGCACCGATGCGTAGAACGGCAGCTGCACGTTCACGGGGCGGCTGCGCGACCAGTCCGGTTCGGGTTTGGCCGCCGCCACGCCGGTCTTGTAGTCCACGATGACGTTGCGCCCATCGCCCAGCGTGTCGATGCGGTCCAGCCGCAACTTCAGGTTGAGCGCGCCGCGCTGCCATTGATGGTTCTTTTCCACCTGCGCCACCGCAAAGGGCAGGCGCTGCGCTTCCATGTCCAGCCAGGATGCCAGCACGGCCTGGGCGCGCTGGCATTCCAGCGTGCGCAAGGCGGGCGCATAGGCTTTCAATTCCTCGTCCGCCGCCTGCGCCACCGCCTGCTCCAGCAAGGCAGGCAGGCGGCCCTCGGCCATGACCTCATGCAGCGCGTCCTGGTCGGGCATCATGCCCCACACCAGTTCCAGCGCCTTGTGCAGGAATTGGCCGCGCACGTTGACCGTCGCCGCATCGGCGTAAGGCGCCATTTCGCGGCCACCCAGGCGATGCCGCACAAAGGCCCACAGCGGATTGCGCGCCTGAGTGTCCAGCACGTCCAGGCCGCCGCCGCCGCGGTTGCCGGCGGCCAGCGCGGGCCCCTGCGCATCGTCCAGCGATTCCTGCGGCAAGGCGGGCAATGCTTCAGCTACAGCGGGCGTCCAGTCCGTCAGCGCGGCCGCCGCGATCAGCGGCGATGGGCGCAATTCGCGTTCGCCGTCCATGTGCGCGTGGCTGACGATGAGCTCGGGCGCGCAGCGGCACAGCGCGGCATACATGCCCTCGGCCCACTCGCGTTCGCGCTCGGGCGTGGCGCGCGGCGCCTTGGCCTGGCGCAGCACGGCCAGCGGCAGCAGCGGGTTGGGCTTGGGCGACGCGGGCAGCACGTCGTCGGTCAGGCCCAGCATCCAGACGCCGTCCCAATAACCGCCCTCGGCCTCCAGCAAACCCAGCACGTCCAGACGCGCCGAGGGGTCGCGCTGCGGCTGGAACGAGGCGGAGCGCGCCACGCTATCCAGCAGATTCACGGCGGCCACGCCGCCCAGCCGGCCGGCGGCCGGCGCCAGCGCCGAAAAGCTGCCCAGCGCATCGCCCAGCGCGCCCATCACCTGATAGCCGACGCTGTCCAGCACGCCTTCGCCGGGGAAACCCAGCGCCATCAGCGCGGCCTTCATGCGCAGCATCCACACGTCGCAAGTCGCCTGGCGGCCGCCCTGCGTCCAGATCTCCATGGCCTGGTTCCAGGCCTGCGCCAGCGCAGGCAGATCCGCCAGCAGCTTGCGCCAATCCTGCGGGCTGACATGCAGTTGCGCCTGGCGGCGCCAGCGCGCGTCGATCGAGGCCAGCCGCGCGCGGTCGCGCACATCGCCCGCGCAATGCCCGCCCGACAAAGCCGCGCCCAGCACCTCGACGCCGCAGCCCTTGCCCGGCGCGCATTCGGCCAGGGCGCGCAGCCATGCCAGCGCGGCGCGCGCCATGGGCCACTCGTTCAAGGGCCGGCCCACCGCCACGTTGAAGGCGTACGCGGCTTCGCCCCCGTGCCCGGCCAGGGCCTGGCTCAGCACCCGCCGCGCGAAAGGCGATTCCGCCTCCAGCTGGGGCGAGACGATGGCGTAGCGGCCATGGGGATGCGCCTTCAGGCGCTCGGCCGCCCAAGCCGCGGCGGCGCGCCATTCCGCGCCTTGATCCGCGGCTTCAAACCGCCGCGCCGCGGTTTCGATGCGCTGCGCATCGCGCCACTGCGAGACTTCGGCGCCTTGTGCTTCAAAGGCCTGCAGCAGCCGGCGGAATCGCGGCGACATGTCCGTGAACCCTGCCAGCACCAGTTGCCGCGGCACGGGCAGGCGCCCGTCCTCCAGCGCCCGCAGCACGCGCGCGTAGCCCTGGTTCGCGTCCTCGGCATCGATGCCGGCCAGCGCCTGGTGGTAGCGCGCACGCCATTTCGCAAAGCCGCGGTATTCATCGGTGTCCGCGCCCGACGGCACCTGCAGCTCCCACTCGTCCATCAGCAGGTCCGCATCCATCGACAAGCGCGCGGCCTGGCTCGCGTCCAGCAGCACGCGTTCGGCTTCTTCGGCGCGGATCGCCTCGGTCCACACCAGCTGCGTGGCGAAGCTGTCCAGCCGGTAGGCCGGCACGTCGTCATCGGCCTCGAACGCGAGTTCATTGGCGGCATCGGCCAGCCAGGCGGACAGCGGCAGGATGCGCGGCAATTCGCTGACCTGGCGCTCCTGGCGCAACAGGCCTGCCAGCTCCAGCGTGAGGCGGCGCGACAGGCGGTTGTTCACCGTCAGCACCAGCGTGTCGGCGGCAGGCATGCCGCCGATGTCCGGCAGCGATAGATCGGAATAGGAAGGCGATGAGTCCTGCATGGGTATCCGGAGCGCCCGCTCAAGAGCGCGCGCGATGAGGGAAGAAATACCGCCGTAGGATACCGCGAGGCCGAGCGGAAAACGCGTCTAGAAGCCGCAGAGCGCGGCCAGGTTTTCCCAGTGGATCTGCATTTCCGGCGTGGTGTAGCCCCAGAACGCCAGGCCCATGACGGCGACCAGGGCCAGCGCGCCCGCAACCCGCCAGCCGCGATGGCGGCGCGCGGCGGATGCGGAGGGAGTCGAAGATTTCATGGGCGGCCGCGTCTCAGGCCGCGGCCGGCTGGGCCACGGGTTGTTCGCGCACCGGCAGGCACAACAGCGCGGCAATGATGGCCAGCGCCACGCCCAGCCACCAGACAGCGTCGTAGTTGCCGGTCTTGGCGTAGGCGTATCCGCCCAGCCACACGCCGATGAAGCTGCCCAGTTGGTGGCCCAGGAAGACGATGCCGGACAGCGTGGCCGCATAGCGCAGCCCGTAGATCTGGCCGATCAGGCCCTGCGTGAGCGGCACGGTTCCGAGCCAGAACAAGCCCATCCACGCCGCGAAGGCATACAGCACCCATGGCGACAGCGGCATCCACAGCAGCAACAGGATGCCGAAGGCGCGCATGCCGTACACCACGGCCAGGAGACGCTTCTTGCTGTACTTGCCGCCCAGCTTGCCGGCATAGAACGAACCCAGCACGTTGAACAGGCCGATCAGCGCGATGGCGGTCGCGCCCTGCCCCGCGCTCAGGCCGCCGTCGGTGACGTAGGCCGGCAGGTGCAGCGTGATGAAGGCGGTATGGAAGCCGCAGACGAAATAGCTCCAGAACAGGAAGTGGAACGAGGGGTGGCGCACCGCCTGCTTGACCGCCGAGGCCAGCGATTGCTGCGGCCCGCTATGGGCTTGCGGACGTCCGCGCAGGAAATAGGCCAGGGGCGCGCCGCAAGCGACAAAGAGCGACAGCACCCACAAGGCGCCCGGCCAGTCCAGGCCGCTGATCAGCACCTGGCCCGTGGGCACCACGGCAAACTGGCCCAGGGAGCCGCCAGCGCTGGCGATGCCCATGGCCGTGCTGCGGTAGGCCGGCGGCACGGCGCGGGCCACCACGGGCAGGATCACGGGAAAGGTGGTGCCGGCCTGGCCCAGCCCGACCAGCACGCCGGCAGTCAGGTACAACGTGGCTTCGTCGGTGGCGAAGCGCGTGCCTATCATGCCCAGCATGTACAGCACCGCGCCCAGCGCGATGGTGCGGCCCGAGCCGTAGCGGTCGGCCAGGATGCCCATGAAGATACAGGCCACGCCCCACACCAGGTTCTGCAGCGCGAAGGCCATGGAGAACACTTCGCGCCCCCAGCCCTGCGCCAGGCCCATCGGCTGCATGAAGAGCCCAAAGGTGGCGCGTACCCCCATGGCGAGCAGCACGACCAGCGTGCCCACGATCAGGGTACGGGTGAAATTCGTATCGGTTTGGTTAGACATGAAACCCGTTTTTCGTTGTTTTGGTTCGCCGCCCCCTCCTCGGGACGGTCCGGCGCGCGGCGCAGGACTCGGACATCATATACAAATAGCCCGCGGGCTCCGGGAATAGCCACGTCGGGGGCCGGGTTCGCGGCGTCGGGCCGCGGGCACCGGATTTGGGGCTTGCGCCGCCTGCTGATAGACTTGCGTCCTGCGCCGAATCCCCTGTCCCCGGTGATAAACTCAGGACCGGAAGATTCGCAGCAATATCAAGGCCTTAGTGAGCAGGCGCGGTCTCTTCGACCGACCCTGCCGCCTGATCGGAAATAGTCTCGCCGTAGTTAAATGGATATAACCGGCCCCTCCTAAGGGTCAATTGGTGGTTCGATTCCACCCGGCGAGGCCATCCTTGGCGTCGGCTCCGACGCTTTCTTCCCCAGCATGTTTCCTATTCTCATGACGCCGCCGCACTTTTTATGAGTGCGTTTTGCCGTGGGCGCCCAGGACAAAAACCTCGCATTCAGCCGGATGAGGGTTAATCCGGGCTACGCTCACGCGCGGCGTACCGTTAGCTTCTCGGACTTGTCTTGTGACGAATTGAAGCCACGTCAATACGTCACTAATATTTTTTTGAACGATGATATCGAATCGCCTTGCGCGCAACTTGAAATTGCTGTTTAAATTCGACGCGTAAGCCTCTAATTCATCTGGACTTTTCCTGACCCGACGAAACGCCGGCTTAAGAAACATTTACTGACAGACTGACAAGCCAGCTCAAACCATGGCATTTCCCTGGAAACGTGCGATTGCGAACGCGATAGCGCCGGTGGCGCTGGCGGTGTGCGCGCTCCTGCCCCCCGCCGCGCAAGCCGCGAAGAATACGGACCCTTGCAAGACCAACGCCAAGTCGTCGGCCTGCAAGGCGCAACAAGCGAAGAAGGCTCCGGCCCCCAAGGCCAGCTCCGGCAAGAGCGCCTCGGGCAAACAAGCCGCCTCTTCCGCCAAAAAGGCTCCCCCAAAATCCTCCTCCGGCAAGAAAGCCGCCGCCCCCAAGGGCGGCAAGCAGGTCGCCGCCAAGGGCACGCCGCCCAAGAAGGGCGCGGCCGCCGGCAAGAACGGCAAGCCGAACAAGCCCTCTCGCGCGCAACGCGCCGCCGCCACCGCCGTGCTGGGTTCGGCCGCCATGCCGCCGCCCGCTGCGTCGATGCGCGCCGAAGTCGCCGCCCTGCGTTCCAGCACCGCCTACGTGCAGGACCTGGAAACGTCCACGGTCATCTTCGCCAAGAATGAAAACGTGGTGCGTCCCATCGCTTCCATCTCGAAGCTGATGACCGCCGTGGTCGTGGTCGACGCCAACCTGCCCATGGACGAAATGCTGGAGATCACCGACGACGACGTCGACGGCCTCAAGCACACCACGTCGCGCCTGCGCGTGGGCACCAAGCTGACGCGCGGCGACATGCTGCATTTGGCGCTGATGTCGTCCGAAAACCGCGCCGCCAACGCGCTGGGCCGCCACTATCCGGGCGGCCTGCCCGCTTTCGTGGCCGCCATGAACGCCAAGGCGCAGGCGCTGGGCATGACCAGCACCCGCTTCATCGAACCCACCGGCCTGTCCAGCGACAACGTCTCGTCGCCGCACGACCTGGCCCGCCTGCTACGCGCGGCCTCGCAACGCCCGCTGATCCACCGCTACTCCACCGATACCGAGTACGACGTCGAGGTCAACAACCGCACGCAGACCTTCCGCAACACCAACCTGCTGGTGCGCAAGCCCGACTGGGACATCAAGGTGTCCAAGACCGGCTACATCAACGAAGCGGGCGAATGCCTGGTCATGCTGGCCCGCATCAACGGCCGCGACCTGGCCATCGTGCTGCTGGATTCGCAAGGCAAGCTCTCGCGCATCGGCGATGCGGTGCGCATCCGCCGCATCGTGCAGAACGAAGTGGCGATGGCGTCGATCCAGTCTGGCGGCTGAACGCCGGCCGCGCTACGCTGCCACATGAACAAAGGGCCCGAAGATTCGGGCCCTTTGCTTTTTGGCGTCGCGGCAGCGACAGCCAGTGTGGCCGTTTATGCAGCCTTGCGTTTCGGCCGCAAAGGCTGGGCGTCGTACAGTGTGGGCGGCAGGCCTTCCAGCACGGCCTGCGGGTTGAGCGAACGGATCGGGACGGCTGCGTCCAGGGGAATGCGGCCCTCTGCCTGCAGCAGTTGGTAGCGCAGGCAGCACACGCGCAGGAACGAGGTGAAATTGGCGGCCTCGCCGCGGTACTCGATCAATTCGTCGTACAAGCGTTCGATCAGCTGCGTCACGCGCATGCCGTCGCGGCCGGCGATTTCTTCCAATACCTGCCAGAACAGCTGTTCCAGCCGCAGGCTGGTGGCCACGCCGTGCAGCCGCAGCGAACGGGTTTCCGGCGCGTAGGACTGCTCGCTGGCGCGGATGAAGATTTCACACATGGGAGCTCCTGGAACTCGGGACGGGACCTTGGGCCTGGGCCGGGAGGCCTAGCGCCGACTGTACGCCGTTTGCCGCGGCCCCGGCAAGACGCGGCGGCCGGCCTCTTTCTGCAACCACACGTTTCCGGCGTCAGCGGACAGCCCCTCCGTTGATATAAATCATGGCTGGGAAGGCGCCCACGTTCGAGCATAAGGAATCTTGATCAGACTTCGGAGGCAGTGATGGATAAAACCATGAAAGCGGCGGTTGCTCGAGCATTCGGCAAGCCCCTGGCAATCGAAGAGGTCGCGGTGCCGCGCCCGGGTCCGGGCGAATTGCTGGTGAAGATCGAAGCCTGCGGCGTGTGCCATACCGACCTGCACGCGGTCGAAGGCGACTGGCCCGTCAAACCCAACCCGCCCTTCATTCCCGGCCACGAAGGCGTCGGCCACGTGGTGGCGGTGGGCGCGGGCGTAACCCACGTGAAGGAAGGCGACCGCGTCGGCATTCCCTGGCTGTATTCCGCCTGCGGACACTGCGAGCACTGCCTGGGCGGTTGGGAAACGCTGTGCGAACAGCAGCAGAATGCCGGCTACTCGGTGAACGGCGGCTTCGCCGAATATGCGCTGGCCGCGGCCGACTACGTGGGCCTGCTGCCCAAGAACGTCAGCTTCGTCGACATTGCGCCGGTGCTGTGCGCCGGCGTCACCGTCTACAAGGGCCTGAAGATGACGGATACCCGTCCGGGCAACTGGGTGGTCATTTCCGGCATCGGCGGACTGGGCCACATGGCGGTGCAATACGCCAAGGCCATGGGCCTGAACGTCGCCGCGGTGGACATCGACGACGCCAAGCTGGACTTCGCCCGCCGCCTGGGCGCCGAGGTCACGGTCAACGCCAAAACCACCGATCCGGCCGCCTACCTGAAGCGCGAGATCGGCGGCGCTCACGGCGCGCTGATCACGGCGGTGTCGCCCAAGGCCTTCGAGCAGGCGCTGGGCATGGTGCGGCGCGGCGGCACCGTGGCGCTCAACGGGCTGCCGCCGGGCGACTTCCCGCTGTCGATCTTCGACATGGTGCTCAACGGCGTCACCGTGCGCGGCTCCATCGTGGGCTCGCGCCTGGACCTGCAGGAATCGCTGCAGTTCGCCGAAGAGGGCAAGGTGCACGCCACCGTCGCCACCGAAAGCCTGGAGAACATCAACAACGTGTTCGACCGCATGCGCCGAGGCCAGATCGAAGGCCGCATCGTGCTCGATTTCGCCTGATCGCCTAGCCACGCAAGGAAAAGCGCCAGGGCTGCACGCTTGCAGCCCTGGCGCTTTTTGGCCTTGGAGATCAGGGCGTGATCTTGGTGCCCAGCACCGCCAGGAATTGCGACATCCAGGCCGGATGCGCGGGCCAGGCCGGCGCCGTCACCAGATTGCCGTCGGTGTAGGCCTGGTCGATGCCAATCTCGGCATAGGTGCCGCCCGCCAGGCGCACTTCCGGCGCGCATGCGGGATAGGCGGAGCAGGTGCGGCCCTTCAGGATGCCCGCCGCGGCCAGCAATTGCGCGCCGTGGCACACCGCCGCGATGGGCTTGCCGGCCTTGTCGAAGGCACGCACGATGTCCAGCACCTTTTCGTTCAGGCGCAGGTATTCCGGCGCGCGGCCGCCCGGAATCACCAGGCCGTCGTAGGACGACGGCTCGACGCGATCGAAGTCGTAGTTCAGCGCGAAATTGTGGCCGCGTTTTTCCGTGTAGGTCTGCGCGCCCTCGAAATCGTGGATGGCGGTGGCGATGGTGTCGCCCGCCTTCTTGTCCGGGCATACCGCGTGCACCGTGTGCCCCACCGTCAGCAGGGTCTGATACGGCACCATGGTTTCGTAGTCCTCGGCGTAGTCGCCGACCAGCATCAACAGTCGCTTGCTCATGTTTGTCTCCCAGGGATGGCGGAAAGCCGGTTCAGCGCCCGTGGCCGGGCTCCGGTTCTTGATCTACGCCCCTATTGTGGCGCCGCCTTCGGCCGGGGTGGTGGTATGGGAATACCACGCGCGCGCAAGCGCCCTACTCCAGCGCGACCGACACGCCCTTGGCGCCCAGCAGCGTCACCAGCACCTTGGGGTCTATGCCGATCAGATAGCCGCGCCGCCCGCCGTTGATATAGACCACCGGGTAATCCAGCACTTCGGCCTCGACCCACACCGGCATCTTCTTGCGCGTGCCGAATGGCGAAGTGCCGCCTACCTGGTAGCCCGAATGGCGCTGCGCCACCTCGGGCTTGCAGGGCTCGACGCGCTTCAGTCCAGCCTGGCGCGCCAGGTTCTTGGTGGAGACTTCGCGGTCGCCGTGCATGACCACGATCAGGGGCTTGGCGGACTCGTCCTCCATCACCAGGGTCTTTACCACCGCATGCGGATCCAGGCCCAGCTGGCGCGCGGCTTCGCCCGCGCCGCCGTGGTCGACGTAGTCATAGGTGTGTTCCGTGTACGTCACCTTGTTCTGCTTGAGGAACTGGGTGGCGGGCGTTTCGGAAACGTGGCGGGCTTTGCTCATGGTTATGCGTGAAGAGAATTTTGAAACGGCGCGTGCCGGCTAGCCGCGGGGATGGTGCGCCGCGTGCAGCGCCTTCAGGCGTTCGCGCGCGACGTGCGTGTAGATCTGCGTGGTGGAGATGTCGGCGTGGCCCAGCAGCATCTGCACCACGCGCAGATCGGCGCCATGGTTCAGCAGGTGCGTGGCGAAGGCATGGCGCAGCACGTGCGGCGACAGCGGCGCGCGCACGTCCGCCAGCAGGGCGTATTTCTTCACCAGCTGCCAGAAAGCCTGGCGCGACATGGCTTCGGCCCGCCCTGTGATGAAGAGCGCGTCGCTCACGCGCCCGGCCGCCAATTCCGGTCGCCCGGACTTCAGGTAACGGTCGATCCAATGCGCGGCCTCCGCGCCCAGGGGCACCAGCCGGTCCTTGCCGCCCTTGCCCAGCACCACCCGCACCACGCCTTCGTTCAAGCTCACGTCCAGCGTGCGCACGCCCACCAGCTCGGACACGCGCAGGCCGGTTGCGTACAGCGTTTCCAGCATGGCGCGGTCGCGCAGGCCGCGGGCCTGTTCCAGGTCGGGCGCGCGCAGCAGGGCGTCCACCTGCTGCTCGGACAGGGTCTTGGGCAGGCGCGGCGGCTGCTTGGCGGCGATCAGGGTCAGGCAGGGATCGCGCTCGGCGCGGTGTTCGCGCAAAGCCCAGGCGTAGAAGCGGCGCAGCGCGGCCAGCCTGCGGTTGGCGGTGGTGGCGCGGGTTTCCTCGTGGCGGAAGGCGAACCAGGCTTCGATGTCCGCCTTGCCGGCATCGCGCAAGGGCTTGGCCGGCCCCGCTGGCAGCGCGTGGGCCTGCGCCGCATCGCCGTGGCGGTCGGCCATCTCGCGCGCGTAGGCTTCGGGGTCTTCCAGCCAGCGGGCAAAGCCGGTCAGGTCGCGCCGGTAGGCGGCCAGGGTATTGGCCGACAGGCCGTCTTCCAGCCAGACGGCGTCGATGAAGGCGTCGATATCGGCCTGGGATTCAAGCGGGGGGCGGGTCGCGGGCATGCCTGGATTCTACGGCTCAGCGTCCACCCACACCCGCGGCGGTGGACTTCAGCCAGCTCTCGAACAGCTTGAGCGCCTCGGAGCGTTCGCTGCGCTGGGGATAGCCGAAGTAATAGCCCTGGCTGACCGCCAGGGATTGCGGCACGGGCATCGCCAGCGTGCCCTGGTCCAGCGCGGGCTGGGCCAGGAAACGCGGCATCAGCCCGACGCCCAGGCCGGCCTGCACCGCCGCCATCACCATGGTGAAAAGCTCGTAGCGCGGCCCGCCTGCGGCGTGCGGGCCATAGAGATGGCTATTGGCCGCGTACCACTGGCGCCAGGCGTCCGGCCGCGAAGCCAGGTGCAGATGGGTCATGCCGGACAAGGCGCTGGCGCCGGGCTCCGGCGTGCGCGCCGCCAGCTCCGGCGCGCACACCGGCACCAATTCGCGTTCGGGGAACAACAGCACGCCCTGGGTGCCCGGCCACAATCCGTCCCCGTGGTACAGGGCGCCGTCGAAGGGCTGGTCCTTGAACTGGAACGGCAGCGTGCGCACGGACAGGCTGACGGTGATGTCGCCATGCTCGCGCTGGAAGTCCGCCAGGCGCGGAATCAGCCAGGTCGTCGCCAGCGTGGGCACCACGGCGATGTGGATGCTGCGGCCCATGCCGGTACGGCTGACCAGGCCGAAGGTGTCTTTTTCGATCTGGTCCAAATGGTGGCGGATGCGGCCGGCGTATTCCGCCCCGTGGTCGGTCAGCACGATGCGCCGCCGCACCCGGGTGAACAGCTGCACACCCAGGCGCGCCTCCAGGCTGGCCACCTGGCGGTAGACGGCGCTGTGCGTCAGGGACAATTCCTCGGCTGCTCGGGAAAAGCTGCCCAGACGGGCTGACGCTTCAAACGCCTGCAAGGCGCTCAGGTTGGGAATGCCGTTTCTCATATCGCGGGAACCGCCAGGTGCCGGCGGGCGCCGCCGCTGCCGCGCCGCGCGGATCTTGCCGCGGCGCAGCATGGCAGCTCGTGCCGGTGGGTCAATAGATTGTGCAATTTTATCAATTGCATTGTGCGATCAAGGAACATTATGCTCGGATGTCCTAACCTCGGCTCATCATGACCACTACCCCCATGTCCCAGCAAGAATCCCGCCTTGGCGGACACATCCTGGTCGACCAGTTGGTTGCACAGGGCGTCAAACACGTTTTCTGCGTTCCCGGCGAAAGCTATCTGGCGGTGCTGGACGGCCTGCACGATGCGGACATCAAGGTCACGGTGTGCCGCCAGGAAGGCGGCGCGGCCATGATGGCCGACGCCCACGGCAAGCTGACCGGCGAACCCGGCATCTGCATGGTGACCCGCGGCCCGGGCGCGTCCAACGCGCTGGCCGGCGTACACATCGCCAAGCAGGACTCCACCCCCCTGATCCTCTTCGTCGGCCAGATCGAGCGCGGCATGCGCGAACGCGAGGCCTTCCAGGAAATGGATTACCGCGCCGTGTTCGGCACGCAGGCCAAGTGGGTCACCGAGATCGACCAGGTCGAGCGCATCCCCGAACTGGTTTCGCGCGCCTTCCACATCGCCACCTCGGGCCGTCCCGGCCCGGTCGTGATCGCGCTGCCGGAAGACATGCTGGTCGAAGCCGCCAAGGTCGCCGACGCGCCGCGCTACGAAGTCATTGATTCCGCCCCCACGGCCGGCCAGTTGGCCGACCTGGAAAAGCTGCTGGCCGAGGCCAAAAGTCCGGTCGCCATCCTGGGCGGCACGCGCTGGGACGCCCGCGCGGTGCAGCAATTCGCCGATTTTGCGCAGCGCCATGCGCTGCCCACGGCCGTGTCCTTCCGCCGCCAGATGCTGTTCCCGGCCAACCACCCCTGCTTCATCGGCGACGTGGGCCTGGGCATCAACCCGGCGCTGCTCAAGCGCGTCGCCGACGCGGACCTGATCCTGCTGGTGGGCGGCCGCATGTCGGAAAACCCCAGCCAGGCCTACACGCTGCTGGACATTCCCGTGCCCAAGCAGAAGCTGGTGCACGTGCACCCCGATACCGCCGAGCTGGGCCGCGTCTACCGCCCCACCCTGGCCATCAATACCTCGCCCGCCGCCTTCGCGCAGGCGCTGGCCGGCCTGAAGGCGCCGGCCCAGCCCGCCTGGGCCGCCGGCACGCAGGCCATGCGCGAGTCCTACCTGAAATGGAGCGACCCCAGCGCCATCGCCACCCCCGGCGCGCTGCAGATGGGCCAGGTCATGGCCTATCTGGAAAAGACGCTGCCGGCCGACGCCATCATGACCAACGGCGCCGGCAACTACGCCACCTGGCTGCACCGCTTCCACCGCTTTACGCGCTACGGCACGCAATTGGCGCCGACGTCGGGCTCCATGGGCTACGGCCTGCCCGCGGCCGTGGGCGCCAAGCGCGTGTCGCCGGACAAGACCGTGGTCTGCTTTGCCGGCGACGGCTGCTTCCTGATGCACGGCCAGGAATTCGCGACCGCGGTGCAGTACGACCTGCCCATCGTCGTGGTGCTGGTGGACAACGGCATGTACGGCACGATCCGCATGCACCAGGAAAAGCATTACCCCGGCCGCATTTCCGCGACCGAGCTGAAGAATCCGGATTTCGCCGACTATGCGCGCGCCTTCGGCGGCCACGGCGAACGCGTCGAGACCACCGAGCAGTTCGGTCCGGCTTTCGAACGCGCCCTGGCCAGCGGCAAGCCGGCCATCCTGCACTGCTTCATCGATCCGGAAACCATCACCCCGGGCACGACCCTGGAAAAAATCCGCGACGCGGCGCTCAAGGCGCAGCACTGAAGGCGGGACGGAACGGGGGCGCCGCGCGCCCGCCGTTCCATTCGCCGCTTGCCGCCCGAATTATTTTAGGTTTAAACTTTCTAGCATTCCGAAATCCATAGCGGAGACCCAGCATGTCCTCGAATCCTTCCTTTCACTGGCAAGACCCCCTGTTGCTGGACCAGCAACTGACCGACGAAGAACGCATGGTGCGCGACGCCGCCCTGGCCTATTCGCAGGACAAGCTCGCTCCGCGCGTGCTGAACGCCTTCCGCAACGAACAGACCGACCCGGCCATCTTCTCCGAAATGGGCGAACTGGGCCTGCTGGGCGCCACCATCCCCGTCGAATACGGCGGCGCCGGCCTGAACTACGTCAGCTACGGCCTGATCGCCCGCGAAGTCGAACGCATCGACTCCGGCTACCGCTCCATGATGAGCGTGCAGTCGTCGCTGGTGATGGTGCCGATCAATGAATTCGGCAGCGAAGAGCAGAAGAAGAAGTACCTGCCCAAGCTGGCCCGCGGCGAGTGGATCGGCTGCTTCGGCCTGACCGAACCGAATCACGGTTCCGACCCCGGCGGCATGGAAACCCGCGCCGTCAAGACGTCCGACGGCTACAAGATTTCCGGCAACAAGATGTGGATCACCAACTCCCCCATCGCCGATGTCTTCGTGGTGTGGGCCAAGTGCGTCGGCGGCGACTTCGACGGCAAGATCCGCGGCTTCATCCTGGAAAAGGGCATGAAAGGCCTGTCGGCTCCGGCCATCCACGGCAAGGTCGGCCTGCGCGCCTCGATCACCGGCGAAATCGTCATGGACGAAGTGGAAGTGTCCGCTGACCAGATGATGCCCGGCGTGTCCGGCCTGAAGGGTCCGTTCACCTGCCTGAACTCGGCCCGTTACGGCATCGCCTGGGGTGCCGTCGGCGCCGCCGAAGCCTGCTGGCACACCGCCCGCCAGTACACGCTGGACCGCAAGCAATTCGGCCGCCCGCTGGCCGCCAACCAGCTGATCCAGAAGAAGCTGGCCGACATGCAGACCGAAATCACGCTGGCCCTGCAAGGCTGCCTGCGCCTGGGCCGCATGAAGGACGAAGGCACCGCCGCCGTCGAAATCACCTCGATCATGAAGCGCAACTCCTGCGGCAAGGCGCTGGACATCGCCCGCCTGGCGCGCGACATGCTCGGCGGCAACGGCATCTCCGACGAGTTCGGCGTGGCCCGCCACCTGGTGAACCTGGAAGTGGTCAACACCTACGAAGGCACCCACGACGTGCACGCCCTGATCCTGGGCCGTGCGCAGACCGGCATCCAGGCGTTCTATTGATCGCTTGATCGGTTCCGACGAAACCGCCCTTCGGGGCGGTTTTTTTTTGCCCAGCTCCCGCTATCGGCAATGTGCCTGCATTTCGTTTACAACATAAGTCCGCCCTCCCCAAAAAGGAAACACACATGACTCCGCGGCAACTGGTCGAAGAATGGGTCTTACGGTTCAATGCCGCCGATGCCGCTGGCCTGGCCGAGCTTTACGATGCAGCAGCAGTGAACCACCAGGTCACCCAGGAGCCCATCGTCGGTCGCGAGGCCATACGCGCGATGTTCGAACGCGAGTTTGCCCAGGCCGACATGACCTGCATCGTGGAGATGATCCATGAAGCCGGCGAGGTTGCGGCGCTGGAGTGGCGCGATCCCCTGGGGCTGCGCGGCTGCGGCTTCTTCACCGTGCGCGGCGGCAGGATCGTCTTCCAACGGGGTTACTGGGACAAGTTGTCTTTCCTGAAGATGCACGGCCAGCCCATCACGTAGGAAGCGCGCGGCCGCCGACCCAACAGTCCGCGCATTGCCGAAAGCCCGTATAGGCGAGCCCTGGCACTCGCCGTACGCTTGGCGGCATCGGCCAGGCACAAGCCCGGGCGCTCCCGCGCCTTCCCGCGTGTCACGGCCAGGTTTCCCACCAAGCCCAGGAGCCGCGCATGCAAGGCTGTCCCACCCTCCGCCTGATGACAGGCATCGCCATGGCGTTCATGGCGCATGGCGCCTACGCCGCCACCACCCTTACGATGGCCACCGAGTACCCGGCCACCTCCATGCCCGGACAAGGCGTGTCCACCTTTGCCGAACTGGTCCGCGCCAAGACGGCGGGCAATGTGGTCATCGACGCCAGCTTTGACGCGTCCAAGGGGATCAAGTCGGCCGACATGATCGATGCGGTGCAAGCGCGCAAGGTGGATGCGGGCGATGCCTTCGCCGGCGCGTTGGCCACCAAATACCCCTTGTTCGGCGTGTCGTCCCTGCCGTTTCTGGCGGACTCGCTGTCCAAGGCCCGCAACCTCAACAAGGCCGCCCGCCCCGCCTATGAAAAGCTGCTGGCGGAGCATGGACAGAAGCTGCTCTACACCACGCCGTGGCCGGCGTCCGGCATCTGGTCCAAGCAGAAGCTGGACAGCGTCGCGGCCTTGAAGAAGCTGAGCATCCGCACCTACGACGCCACGTCGCAGGACGTCATGCAGAAGGCCGGCGCCCGCGCCCAGAACATTTCCTTCGCGGACGCGATGCCGCTGATCGCCTCGGGCGAGGTGAACGCGGTGCTGTCGTCGGGCGACGGCGGCGCGGGCCGCAAGCTCTGGGAGCACCTGCCCAACTTCGCGGAGATCAACTACGCCATGCCGATCTCGGTGGCGACGATGAACCTGCAGGCTTATCAGGCGCTGGACGCGCGCACGCGCCGCGCCATCGACCAGGCGGCGGCGCAGACCGAAACCGAACAATGGAAGCGCATCGACGGGCGTCTGCAGCAGAACTACGCCAACATGCGCAAGAACGGCGTGGCGATCAATACGTCGGTGCCCCTGCCCGTGCGCCGCGCCCTGAAGGATGCTGCGGCGGACTCGGTCAAGAACTGGAAGGCAGCGGCCGGTCCTGAAGCCGCCGCCATCCTGAAGCAGACGGGCAAGCGCTAGACGGCCGGCCTCAGTTTTCGCCCGACAGGTCGAACAGGCTGGTCGCGTCCAGTTCCAGCACGCCCTCGTCGTGCTGGTTCAGGACCGTCCAGGCCCAGGTGATGATGCCCAGGTCCGGGCGCGACGACGAGGTGCGTACGCCTTGCACGCGCGCTTCGAGGCGCAGGGTGTCGCCTGGGCGCACCGGCGTACGCCAGCGCACCTCGCCCAGGCCGGGTGAACCAAACGATTCGGAATCGTGCAGCGCCGCTTCCACGGCCATGCGCATGGCCAGCGCGCAGGTGTGCCAGCCGCTGGCGATCAGCCCGCCCCAGCGGCCTTCGGATGCACGCTTGGGATCGGTGTGGAACCACTGGGGATCGAACTTGCGTGCGAACTCCAGGATCTCGGCTTCCGTCAGGGTGACCGGACCGCCCTTGATGACCATGCCGTCCTTGAACTCGGCGAACTTCATGTATGGACTCCCCCCGCAAATGCAATCGGCGCGCCATGGCGCGCCGATTGCCACGCATGTTTGTGGATTCAGTACGTTTCGAAATGCAGGCGCCCTTCACGGCGCAACGCATCATGCAGGATAGACCAATCCTGGCCCGCTTGCACCGTCACGTCGCGCAGGGCGTCCAGCACGCCCACTTCCATGCCCTTCAGGCCGCACACGTAGATGCAGGTATTGCGGTCCGCCAGCAGTTCCCGCACCGCGCCCGCGCGGTCGCGGATCAGGTCCTGCACGTAGCGCTTGGGTTGCCCGGCTTCGCGCGACAGCGCCAGGTTGATGTCGATGAAGTCGCGCGGCAGCTTCATCAGCGGCCCGAAGTATGGCAATTCGCGCTCGGTGCGCGCGCCGAAGAACAGCAGCAGCCGGCCATTTTCACCGGTCTCGATGCGGCGGCGGTAGCGTTCCGTCATGGCGCGCATGGGCGCCGAACCCGTGCCGGTGCAGATCATGATGAGATTGGCGCGCGGATGGTTGGGCATCAGGAAAGTATGGCCGAACGGACCTATCACCTGCACCTTGTCGTTCTTGGCCAGGTCGCACAGGTAGTTCGAGCACACCCCATGGGCGGCCGCGCCCGCGTGATCCTCGGTGACGCGCTTCACCGTCAGGGAAAGATTGTTGTAGCCGGCCCGCTCGCCGTCGCGCGGGCTGGCCAGCGAGTACTGGCGCGCGTGATGCGCCCGGCCCTGCGCATCCACGCCCGGCGGCAGGATGCCGATGGACTGCCCTTCCAGCACGGGAAACGGCAGCTCGCCGAAGTCGAGCACGATATGGTGGATGTCACTTTCCGTGTCGGCGCCGGTCACGCGGTAGTTGCCGACCACGGTCGCCGTCATCGGCGTCTTGTGCGTGTACAGATTGACGTAGGGATGGGCGGCGGACCAGGGCGGGACCGTCGCGCCGGGCGCGGCGGACGGCGCGGGCGCGGCAGGCTGCAGCGCATCAGGTTCATCGCCAGCCGGCGCAGCGGCAGCCGTTTCCGGCAGCGCCTTCTCGCCGGGCAGCTCTTCCCAGCCCAACTGCTCCTGCACGCCATAAGCCTCGGCGCGCACCATCAGGCGCCAGTTGTCGATCGCCCCGGTGGGGCAAGGCGGCACGCAGGCCATGCAGCCGTTGCAGATCTCGGGATCCACCACGTAGTTGTTCGAGTCGTGGCTGATCGCCTTGATCGGACAGGTTTCTTCGCAGGTATTGCAGCGGATGCAGATCTCGGGATCGATCAAGTGCTGCTTCAGGACTTCTGCTGGTAAGGGAGCGTTCATCTCGGTCTACCCCATGCTCCGGTAGGCGGCCGCGGAAACGGCCGCCGCCCCGCTTTAGTTGAAACGGACGTACTCGAAATTCACCGGCTGGCGGTTGACGCCCATGACCGGCGGCGCGATCCAGTTGGCGAACTTGCCCGGCTCGGTGACGCGGCCCATCAGCGATGCGACGAAGGCGCGGTCCTCGGGCGTGGGCAGCCATTTGTGGCTGTTGGCCTGCCATTGCGATTCGGAGAGGATCTCGCCTTCGGGCGACATGCGGATGCCGGCCAGCGTGCCGATCTGGCGGTTGAAGGCCTTGTGCGGCACTTGCAGCCGGAACGGCAGGCCGCTCTTTTCGATGACCTTGTTCCAGCGTCCGATGCCAGCGACCGAATCGCGGATGAAGTCGTCGCGCAGCACTTCGTTCAGGGCGTTCAGCATCGGCACCTCGATCTCGCGCAGCCTGCCGTTTTCCACGGTCAGCACGCGGTAGGTGTCGTTCTTCAGCTGGTGGTCGTCGGTGCGCTTGCTCTCTTCGTAGCGGCCTTTCAGGCCGGAGCCGTAGAAGATCGCGGCGTTGGACGACTGATCCGCGCCGAACAGGTCGATGGTGACGCTGTAGTGGAAATTCAGGTAGCGCTGGATGGTGGGCAGGTCGATCACGCCTGCGGCGCGCACGCTTGCCGGGTCATCGGTCTTCAACTGGTTCATGACCTCGCAGGTGCGCTGGATGACGCGCGAGATGCCGGATTCGCCCACGAACATATGGTGCGCTTCCTCGGTCAGCATGAACTTGGTGGTGCGCGCCAAGGGATCGAAGCTGGATTCCGCCAGTGCGCACAGCTGGAACTTGCCGTCGCGGTCGGTGAAGTAGGTAAACATGTAGAAGGCCAGCCAATCCGGCGTCTTCTCGTTGAACGCGCCCAGGATGCGCGGGTTGTCGGAATCCCCCGAACTGCGTTGCAACAGCGCGTCGGCCTCTTCGCGGCCATCGCGGCCGAAGTAGCGGTGCAGCAGGTAGACCATGGCCCACAGGTGGCGGCCTTCCTCGACGTTGATCTGGAACAGGTTGCGCAGGTCGTACTGCGAGGGCGCGGTCAGGCCCAGGTGGCGCTGCTGCTCGATCGAGGCCGGCTCGGTATCGCCCTGCGTGACGATGATGCGGCGCAGGTTGGCGCGGTGCTCGCCGGGCACGTCCTGCCAGACGTCGCGGCCCATGTTCTCGCCGAAATGGATCTTGCGCTGCCCGTCCTGCGGCGCCAGGAAGATGCCCCAGCGATAGTCCGGCATCTTGACGTGATCGAAGTGCGCCCAGCCGTCGGGCTGCACGCTGACCGCCGTGCGCAGGTAGACGTCGAAGCCGTGGGAGCCGTCGGGTCCCATGTCCTGCCACCACTGCAGGTAGTTGGGCTGCCAATGTTCCAGCGCGCGCTGCAAGGTGCGGTCGCCGGACAGATTGACGTTGTTGGGGATCTTATCGGTGTAGTTGATGCCAGACATGTCTCGCTCCTGTTCCTTGGGTGGGCCGCATACACGCGGCGCGGTATCGCGGGGCCGTCAGACCCGGTTCCAGTCGAATGCGGCCTGTTCGCCCTTGCCGTAGAGCTTGAGCGCGCCCTTGTCGCCGGCGGCGTTGGGGCGGTTGAAGATCCAGTTCTGCCAGGCGGTGAGGCGGCCGAAGATGCGGGTCTCCATGGTTTCCTGTCCGCCGAAGCGCAGGTTGGCTTCCAGGCCGGTCAGGGCGTCGGGCGACAGCGCGCGGCGCTCTTCCAGCATCATGCGCACCTCGTCGTCCCAATCGATGTTGTCGGGCGCATAGGTGACCAGGCCCAGCTCCAGCGCTTCGGTGGCCGACAGCGGCTGGCCGGTGCGCGCGCGCACCGCTTCCAGGGGCGTCTCCTCTTCATAGAAGCGGCGTTGCAGGCGGCTCTGGCCGTTGACCAGCGGATAGGCGCCGAAATTGCGTTCGCCCACCACGATCTGCGCGGGCGCGGATTCGTCCTCGTTGTCCAGCATGTAGCTGCGGTCGGCGGCCAGCGCCAGTTCGAGCAGGGTGCCGGCAAAGCAGGAGCCCGGCTCGATCAGCGCGAACAGGCTGCGCGAGGTCACGTCCAGGCGCGCCAGCGTGCGGCGCAGCATGCCGGCGGTTTCGCGCACGAACCAGTGGTCCGCATGCTGTTGGAGCGCGGCGTCGGCGGCCAGCACCAGCGCGGCATCGCCTTCGGTCTTGATGATCCAGGTGCCGATGTCCAGCTCGTTGGTGCGCATGGTCAGGATGGCGTCGTCCAGTTCGCGCGCCATCTGCAGCGGCCACCAGGCCGCGCCCGCGGCGACGATGTCCTGCAATCCGGTTTGCACCGCGCCCTCGGGCGCGCGCACCGTCCAGGTGGCTTGGCGCTTGTCGCGGTCCAGCTGGATGTCCACATAGCGGTAGGACAGGGCGTCGGCGCTTTCCGTGCGCTGCACCGGCGTCAGCGCAATGCCCTGCTCGCCCGCCGGGCGGTCGCTGCCCTGCGCCAGCGCCTGCGCGCGTTCGCGCACGGCCTCCTCGAAGCGGGCCGGCTTGACCACGTCGTCCACCAGGCGCCAATCCTTGGCGCGCTGGCCGCGCACGCCCTCGACCAGGGTGCAGAAGATGTCCGCGTGGTCATGGCGCACGCGGCGCTTGTCGGTCACGCGGGTCAGGCCGCCGGTGCCCGGCAGCACGCCCAGCAGCGGCACCTCGGGCAGCGCGACCGCGGACGAGCGGTCGTCGATCAGCATGATCTCGTCGCAGGCCAGCGCCAGCTCGTAGCCGCCCCCGGCGCAGGCGCCGTTGAGCGCGGCGATGAACTTCAGGCCGCTGTGGCGGCTGGAATCCTCGATGCCGTTGCGGGTTTCGTTGGTGAACTTGCAGAAGTTCACCTTCCAGGCGTGCGAGGACAGGCCCAGCATGAAGATATTGGCGCCGGAACAGAAGATGCGGTCCTTCATGCTGGTCACGACCACCGTGCGCACTTCCGGATGTTCGAAGCGGATGCGCTGCAAGGCGTCGTGCAGTTCGATGTCCACGCCCAGGTCGTAGGAATTCAGCTTCAGCTTGTAGCCCGGACGCAGGCCGCCGTCCTCGGCGACATCCATGGCCAGCGTGGCGACCGCGCCGTCGAAGCTCAGGCGCCAATGGCGGTACTGCTCGGGGTCGGTCCGGAAATCAACCCGGTTGAGGGTGCTGCTCATAGTGTGTCTCCTCGGACTCCTGTCAAAACAGGAAAAATACTGCACGACATGAATTATTGTGCAGATTAGAGGACAAAAAAAGCCCCGTCAAGCGGGGCATGCACAAAAATGCATATTGCCGGCCCGGCCGGCATCGAATCCGCCTATAGCGGCAGGCCGCAGGCCTTGCGCACCTGGGTGCGCAGGCCGGCAAAGCTTTCCTGCACGTCCAGGTTGCTGGTGACCCAGGTGAGATCCGCCTTGGCGTAGAAGGCCTCGCGTCCGGCCAGGATGCGCTTCAGGTCCGCCATGGCCTCGTTGTTGCCCGACATGGGACGGAAATCGCCTTGCGCCATGACCCGGCCCATGTGTTCCTCGGGCGTGGCGCGCAGCCATACCGTGTAGCAATGCGCCAGCAGCAGGTTCAGGGTGGCGGGTTCAGACACCAGCCCGCCCGGCGTGGCCAGCACCATTTCCGGGTAGATCTGCACGGCCTCTTCCAGCGCCCGCCGTTCGTAGCGGCGGTAGGCGTTGGGACCGTACAGATTATGGATCTCCAGGATGCTGCACCCGGCCACGCGCTCAATCTCGCGATTCAATTCCACGAACGGGTAGCCCAAGTCGTCGGCCAGCATCTGGCCCAGGGTGGACTTGCCCGCGCCGCGCAGGCCGATCAGCGCCACGCGCTGCGTGCGGTTGGGGCGCTGCGCCCCCGCCCCCACGCCGAACAGCTGGGTCAGGGCTTCGCGCGCGCGCTGCAGGTCGGATTCCGTGCGGCCGCTGAGCAATTCGCGTATCAGCAGCCAGTCGGGCGATTCCGTGGTCACGTCGCCCACCAGTTCGGCCAGCGCGCAGTTGAAGGCGCGGGCGATCTGCAGCAGCACCAGGATGGAGGCGTTGCCCACCCCGTGCTCCAGGTTGGCCAGGTGGCGCTCCGATACGCCGGTGACCTGCGACAGGCTCTTGCGGGTCATGCCGCGTATGGCCCGCAGGCGGCGCACCCGCTCGCCCAATGCCACCAGGAACGCCTCCCGCCTGGGTTCGGATGGCGCCGCGTCTAGCGCTTGATTCATGTTTACGTGACTCCGCAAAAACCCTGATTACCACGTTTTATGCACTATAGTGCTTGACCCTGATCAATGGAAGCACTATTTTTCCTCCATCGAGTCCAAAGCGGCTCGGCTCACGCGCAACAAAACAGCAGTCGATTTCATCTCGATTCTGAAGCGCCGACAGTGTAAAGGAGGAGCCCGGTGAGTACGCCTGACCAATTCCATGCCCTGATGCGCGAGGTAGCGCGCCTGACGCAAGGCCAGCCGCTGGACGCGGCGCTGCAGGAATGCCTGAACCGCGAGGCCGGCCCCCAAAGCGCCCTGTTCCAGGAGATCTACGCCACCTGTAGGCAAGGCGTGGCCGAGGGCTGGATGTGCGGCCGGGAAGGCGGCGGCATCCGCTACGGCCGCGTCATCAAGCCCGCGCCCGACCTGGCGGACTGCTCGGTGGACGTGGTCGACATGAACGACCTGGCCGGCCCGCACCACGCGCACCCCAATGGCGAGATCGACATGATCATGCCGCTGACGGAGGGCGCCCGCTTCGACGGCCACGGCGCCGGCTGGCTGGTCTACGGCCCCGGCAGCGCGCACAGCCCTACCGTGAGCGGCGGCCGCGCGCTGGTGCTGTATCTGCTGCCGGGCGGCGCCATCGAATTCACGCGCACCTGAGAGGCCCCGCCCCACCCCACCGCCAGAAAAACACACACAGCGCGGCTTCCACCCCACAGGACATCAGGAGACAACCGTGAACGCCTGTCCCGCCGAACTCAACTTCGCCAGCCACCTGGCGGCGCTCAATGCGCCGCGCGCCGCCAAGCCGGCCTACATCGACGACACCCGCCAGATCAGCTACGGCGAATTGGCGGAACGGGTGGCGCGCATGGCCGGCGCGCTGCGCCAGCTGGGCCTGCGGCGCGAGGAGCGCATCCTGCTGCTGATGCAGGACACCGTAGACTGGCCGGTGGTGTTCCTGGGCGCGCTGCATGCGGGCGTGGTGCCGGTGGCCGTGAACACCCTGCTTACCGCGGACGACTACGCCTACATCATCGGCCACAGCCGGGTACGCGCCGTGTTCGCGTCGGGCGCCTTGCTGCCGGTGGTGCAGACCGCGCTGGGGCAGGCCGCCGCCGATGTCGAACACCTGGTGGTTTCGCAGCCCGCCGGCCCCTTGCCCGAAGGCGCGCGCGAACTCGAATCGCTGCTGGCCGCCGCGCCGCTTGCACCGGCGGCGCGCACCCTATCCGACGAGATCGCGTTCTGGCTGTACTCGTCCGGCTCCACCGGCAAGCCCAAGGGCGTGGTCCATACCCACGGCAACCTGTGGCACACGGCCGAGCTCTACGCCAAGCCCGTGCTCGGCATCCGCGAGGACGACGTGGTGTTCTCGGCCGCCAAGCTGTTCTTCGCCTATGGCCTGGGCAATGGCCTGACCTTTCCGCTATCGGTGGGCGCGACCGTCATCCTGATGGGCGAACGCCCCACGCCGCAGGCGGTCTTCAAACGCCTGACCCAGCACCGGCCCACCGTGTTCTACGGCGTGCCCACGCTGTACGCCAGCATGCTGGCCTCGCCCGACCTGCCCGCGCGCGAGCAGGTCGCCATGCGCATCTGTACGTCCGCCGGCGAAGCGCTGCCGCGTGATATCGGCGAACGCTACACGCGCCACTTCGGCTGCGAGATCCTGGACGGCATCGGCTCCACCGAGATGCTGCACATCTTCATCTCCAACCAGACCGGGCAGCTGCGCTACGGCACCACCGGCAAGCCCGTGCCCGGCTACGAAGTGCAACTGCGCGACGAGAACGGCGCCCCGGTGCCGCCCGGCGCCATCGGCGACCTCTACATCAAGGGTCCCAGCGCAGCGCTGATGTACTGGAACAACCGCGACAAGACGCGCCAGTGCTTCCTGGGCGACTGGCTCAAGAGCGGCGACAAGTACACCTGCGACGCGGACGGCTACTACACCTATGCCGGGCGCAGCGACGACATGATCAAGGTCAGCGGCCAGTATGTATCGCCGGTGGAGGTCGAGAACATCCTGGTGCAGCACGAGGCCGTGCTGGAAGCGGCCGTGATCGGCGTGCCGGACCACGACGGGCTGGTCAAGACCAAGGCCTACGTGGTGCTGCGCCCCGGCTTCGAGCCCGACGCGCAGACCGGGGCCGCGCTGCAGAACTACGTGAAGCAGCATCTGGCGCCGTTCAAGTATCCGCGCCAGATCAATTTCACGGAAGAACTGCCCAAGACGGCCACCGGGAAGATACAGCGCTTCCGCTTGCGCCAGCTGGAAGAGGCCACGCCATGAACGCCTGCGCCGTGGCCGAGACCGTGTTTGCCGAGTTCCATGCCGGCGGACGAGACCTGCGGCTGGAATGCCAGTGGATCGGGTCCGATCGCCCCGGCGCCCCGCTGCTGGTGTTCCTGCACGAAGGACTGGGTTCGGTGTCCATGTGGAAGGACTGGCCCCGGCAAGTCTGCGAGGCCGCTGGCTGCCGCGGCCTGGTGTATTCGCGTCTGGGATATGGACAATCGACGCCGCTGCGCTCCGAAGAAAAGCGGCCGGTGGATTACATGCAACGCGAGGCGCGCGACGTACTGCCCGCGTTGCTGCGCGCCCTGGACCTGGACGCCCGGCAGGACAAGCCGGTGCTGTTCGGCCACAGCGACGGCGCCTCCATCGCCCTGCTGTACGCCGCCATGCATCCGGACGCCGTCGCCGGCGTGGTGGCCGCCGCCCCCCATATCCTGGTCGAAGACGTGTCGGTCGACAGCATCGCGCAGGCGCGCCAGGCCTATCTGGAAACGGACCTGCGCGCCCGGCTGGGCCGCCATCACGCGGACCCGGATTCGGCGTTCTGGGGCTGGAACGACATCTGGCTGGACCCGGCCTTCCGCCGCTGGAACCTGGACGACTACCTGCCCCGCATCGCCTGTCCCGTGCTTGCCATCCAAGGCGTGGACGACGAATACGGCAGCCTGGCGCAGATACGCGGCATACGCCGGCTTGCGCCCCAGACCGAACTGCTGGAACTGCCCGACTGCGGCCACTCGGCGCACAGGGACCAGCCAGCCCGCGTTATCCAGGCCGTCGCCGGCTTCGTCGGCGGCTTGGAAAAACCCCGCTGACCTCTGCGTCGGCCCATAACAAGCACGGAGACTAACCATGAACCACGCCCTGAACCGGGCTGCGCTCGCCGCGGCTCTGACGCTCGCCGCCACCGGCGCCCAGGCCGCCGACAAGATCAAGGTCGGCTTCATGCTGCCCTACAGCGGCACCTACGCCGCGCTGGGCAACGCCATCGAGAACGGCTTCAAGCTGTACGTCGCCGAACAAGGCGGCAAGCTGGGCGGACGCGAGATCGAATACTTCAAGGTGGACGACGAGTCCAACCCCGCCAAGGCCGCCGAAAACGCCAACCGCCTGATCAAGCGCGACCAGGTGGACGTGTTGATCGGCACCGTGCACTCGGGCGTGGCGATGGCGCTGGCCAAGGCCGCCAAGGACGCCGACACCACGCTGATCGTGACCAATGCGGGCGCCAACGCCATCACCGGCCCGCTGTGCGGCCCGGGCATCTTCCGCACCTCGTTCACCAATTGGCAGCCGGCCTACGCCATGGGTCCGGTGGCCTTCGCCAAGGGCCACAAGACGGCCGTCACCATCACCTGGAAGTACGCCGCCGGCGACGAAGCTATCGGCGGCTTCAAGGAAGGCTTCGAGAAGGCCGGCGGCAAGGTCGTGAAGGAACTGAGCCTGCCGTTTCCAAACGTGGAATTCCAGCCGCTGCTGACCGAGATCGCGGCGCTCAAGCCCGACATGGTGTTCACGTTCTTCGCCGGTGGCGGGGCCGTGAAGTTCGTGCAGGACTACCATGCGGCCGGCCTGGGCAAGACCATCCCGCTGTACGGCTCGGGCTTCCTGACCGACGGCACGCTGGAGGCCCAGGGCGCATCGGCGCAAGGCCTGCTGACCACGCTGCACTATGCCGACGGCCTGAACACGCCGCGCGACAATGCCTTCCGCGCCGACTACAGCAAGGCCTACAAGGCGCAGCCCGACGTCTATGCGGTGCAGGGCTATGACGCGGCGCAGCTGATGCAGTCGGGCCTGGCCGCGGTCAAGGGCGACTTCGCCAAGAAGGAGGATTTCCGCAAGGCCATGCGCGGCGCCACGGTGGACAGCCCGCGCGGCCCCTTCACGCTGTCCAGCGCGGGCAACCCCGTGCAGGACATCTACCTGCGCCGCGTCGACGGGCTGGAAAACAAGGTCGTGGATGTCGCCGTGAAGAAGCTGGCCGATCCGGCCCGCGGCTGCAAGCTCTGACGCCAAGCGCAATCCGCCACAGGGAGGCCCCATGGACATCAGCATCATGCTCATTCAAAGCCTGAACGCTTTCCAGTACGGCTTGCTGCTGTTCCTGGTGGCCAGCGGACTCACGCTGATCTTCGGCATCATGGGCATCATCAATCTTGCCCACGGCAGTTTCTACATGATCGGCGCCTACATGGCGTTCGCGCTGGGACCGGCCGTCGACCGCTGGCTGGGCGGCGGTTTCCTGGCCACGCTGGCGCTCTGCGTGCTGGCCGCCGGCGCGCTGGGCTATCTGCTGGAGGCCGCCTTCTTCAGCTACCTGTACAAGCGCAACCACTTGCAGCAGGTGCTGATGACCTACGGCCTGATCCTGGTCTTCGAAGAACTGCGCAGCATCCTGGTGGGCAATGACGTGCACGGCGTGCCCCTGCCCGCCTGGCTGCAGGGCAGCATCGCGCTGGGCGACGTCATGACCTATCCGGTCTACCGGCTGTTCATTTCTGCCGTCGGCATCGCGGTGGCGCTGCTGCTGTATTGGGTCATCACGCGCACGCGGCTGGGCATGATGCTGCGGGCCGGCGCCAGCAACCGCGAGATGATCGGATCGCTGGGCATAGACATCAACAAGCTATACCGCCTGGTATTCGCGGCGGGCGTGGCGCTGGCGGCCCTGGCGGGCAGCATCGCCGCGCCGGTGTCCTCGGTCTATCCCGGCATGGGCAACGGCGTGCTCATCATCTGCTTCGTGGTGGTCGTGATCGGTGGCATAGGTTCGATCCGCGGCGCCTTCCTGGCGGCGATGCTGGTGGGCGTGGTGGAGACCTTCGGCCAGGTGCTGTTCCCGTCCGCGGCAGGCGTGCTGGTGTACCTGCTGATGGCTTTCATACTTCTTTGCAAGCCCGAAGGGCTGTTCAAGCAGGGCTGACCATGTTGAACCGACTCTTGCCCATTGCGGCGCTGCTGGCGCTGGCCGTTTTTTCCTGGAGCGGCAGCGACTACTACACCGGCCTGGCGATCAAGATCATGATCTATGGGATCTTCGCGCTCAGCCTGCAGCTGCTGGTGGGCGGCGCGGGACTGGTCAGTCTGGGCCACGCCGCCTTCTTCGGCATCGGCGCCTACGTCGCGGCGCTGCTCTCGCCGGAATCCGAAGCCGCCGGCCTGTGGTGGCTGCTGCCGGCCGCCCTGCTCGCCGCCGCGGCCTACGCGTTGGCGACCGGCGCGCTGGCGCTGCGCACCCGCGGCGTGTACTTCATCATGGTGACGCTGGCGTTCTCGCAGATGGCCTACTACGTGTTCCACGACACCAAGATCGGCGGCGGCAGCGACGGCATCTACCTGTACTTCCGGCCCGAGCTTTCGGTGGGCGGCTGGCTGCCGTTCGACCTGGGCGATGCCCGGACCTTCTACTTCTTCGTGCTGGCCTGCCTGGCGCTGACCTGGGGCTTCCTGGCGCTGCTGCGGCGCTCGCCCTACGGCGCCGCGCTGGCTGGCATCCGCATCAACGAACAGCGCATGCGCGCGGCCGGCTACTCGACCTATCCGTACAAGCTCGCCGCCTATGTCATCGGCGCCACGCTGGCCAGCCTGGCGGGCTTTCTGTTCGCCCTGAAAGACGGCTTCGTCACGCCCGAGCTGCTGGCCTGGGAACAATCGGGCCTGGTGCTGCTGATGGTGATCCTGGGCGGCATGGGCAGCCTGGGCGGGGCGGTGCTGGGCACCGTGACGCTGGTGCTGCTGCAGGAACTGTTCCAGTCGCAGGAGATTTTCGGCGAATACGCGCGCCACTGGCATCTGCCGCTGGGCCTGGCCATCATCGCGCTGGTGGCCTTGCTGCCCAACGGCCTGGCCGGACTGCCGGCGCAGCTGCGTCAGCGCCGCGCCAGCCGCGACGCCGCCCAGGTCCAGGACCGCCCCTCCTCGCCCAAGCCCGACGCAGCCGGCGCCAGCCGCCAGCCCGCCCCCGCCCGCCTGCCCATCCAGGGAGAGCCCCATGTCTGACGTCCTGCTTGCCGCAAGCGCGGTCACGCGCCGCTTCGGCGGCCTGACGGCGGTGAACGGCGTGTCGCTGCAATTGCAGCGCGGCCAGGTCCACGCCGTCATCGGCACCAACGGCGCGGGCAAGTCCACGCTGATCAACATCCTATCGGGCGAACTCGCGCCCAGCAGCGGCCAGGTCATGCTGGGCGGACGCGACATCACGGCCTGGCGCCAGCCCGACCGGGCGCGCGCGGGCTTGGGCCGCAGCTATCAGCGTTCCACCATCTTTCCCGAACTGAGCGTGTTCGAAAACTGCAGGCTGGCCGCCCAGGCCCGCCGCCAGCGCTTCTGGCACTGGTGGCGGTCCGCCTCCGAATGCCGCCACAGCGCGGAGCTTGCGCGCCACGCGCTGGAGCGCACCGGCCTGGCGGACGACGCCGCGCGCGAGGCCGGGCTATTGCCGCACGGCCGCAAGCGCCAGCTCGAAATCGCCATGTGCCTTGCCGGCGAACCGCAGGTGCTGCTGCTGGACGAACCCCTGGCCGGCATGGGCCCCGAGGAAACCGACCGCATCCTGGAGCTGCTGGAAGCACTCAAGCCCGGCCACGCCATCCTGCTGGTGGAGCACGACATGGACGCGGTTTTCCGCGTTGCCGAAACCATCACCGTCATGGTCAACGGCGCCGCCATCGCCAGCGGCACGCCAGACGCGATCCGCGCCAACCCCGACGTGCGCACCGCCTACCTGGGCGAAGACAGCCATGGAGCCAGCGTATGACCGCATTGATCGAAGCCGGCGGCCTGCACGTCCATTACGGCGCCAGCCATGTGCTGCGCGGCGTCGACATGCACATTGCGCCGGGAGAATCCGTGGGCCTGGTGGGCCGCAACGGCATGGGCAAGACCACGCTGATCCGCAGCCTGATGGGCCACGTCAGAAGCACCCGGGGCAGCGTGCGCGTGGACGGCCGCGACTGCACCCGCGCGCAGCCGCACGCCATCGCCCGCCTGGGAGTGGCCTATGTGCCCGAAGGGCGCGGCATCTTTCCCAACCTGAACGTGCGCGAGAACCTGCAGGTGGCGGCGCGCGCCGGCCGCGACGGCCGCCAGGACTGGACCTACGCCCGCGTGCTGGAGGTGTTCCCGCGCCTGCAGGAACGCCTGGGCCATGGCGGCCAGCAGCTATCGGGCGGCGAGCAGCAAATGCTGGCCATCGGCCGGGCGCTGATGACCAATCCCGAACTGCTGATCCTGGACGAAGCCACCGAGGGCCTGGCACCGTTGATCGTGGCCGAGATCTGGAAGATCATCCGGCAGATCCGCGCCAGCGGCATGTCCACGCTGATCGTGGACCGCAATTACCGCGCCGTGCTGGAACACACCGACCGCTGCCTGGTCATGGAAAAAGGCCAGATCGTGCAAGACGGCGACAGCGCGTCGCTGGCCCGGCAGCCCGAGCAGCTGACGCGCTATCTGGGCGTTTAGATCACCGCTTCGATCAGGAACGGGCCGCGCCGCTTCAGGCCTTCCTGCAGCGCGCGCGCGAATCCTTCCACCGTGTCCACGCTGACCGCTTCCACGCCCATGCCGCGCGCCAGATGCGTCCAGTCCAGGTACGGTTCCTCCAGGTCCAGCATGCGGCGGGCGTTGCGGCCCGGTTCCTGCACGCCCACGTTCTTCATCTCGCCGTGCAGCGTGGCGTAGGAACGGTTGGCCAGGATCACGGTCAGGCAATCCAGGTTCTCGCGCGCCTGCGTCCACAATGCCTGCAAGGTGTACATGCCGCTGCCGTCGGCCTGCAGGGTGATGACCTTGCGGTCCGGGCAGGCGACCGCCGCGCCCGTCGCCATGGGCAGGCCGATGCCGATGGCGCCGCCCGTCAGCATCAGCCAGTCGTGCGGCGCGCTGTTGACGCTGTAGAGCGGGAATTCGCGGCCCTGGGTGATGGACTCGTCGCAGACGATGGCCTGCTCCGGCAGATGGTGCGCGACCAGGATGTTGACGGCGGCGCCAGTCAGCTTGCCGGACTGGGGCACCTCGTAGTTGGCGGGGGCGGCCGCCAGGCGCGGCGCGTCCTGGGCGATGCCCAGCTCGTCGGCCAGCCACTCCAGCGCATGCGCCAGGTCCTGCTCGGGCGTGCCCAGCACCACCTGCTTGCAGTCGGGCGGCGCCAGCAGGCTGGGTTTGCCGGGATAGGCGAAGAAGCCGACCGGCGCTTTCGCGCCCACCAGCACCAGATGGCGCACGTCCTTCAGCTTGGCCACCGCCAGGTCGATCGGGTACGGCAGGCGGTCCACCGGCGTGCGCGAGCCGCCGCGCTCGATGCGGCGGTTGGAGGTTTCCGACACCAGCCGCACGCCGGTGGCGCGCGCGATGCGGCCGGCGGCGTTCAGCGCGCGCTCGCGCAGTGCGGAACCGCCCAGCATCAGCGTCGTGACTTCACCCGAGCGGATCGCGGCGGCCGCCGCGCGCACGGCTTCCTCCGAGGTCTGCGCCAAAGCCTCGCTCTTGGCCAGCACCGGCGCAGCGCCGTTTTCCGGCAGATCCGTCCAGGCCGCGTCGGCCGGCAGGATCAGCGTGGCGATATTGCCCGGCGAACGGCGCGCCACGCCCACGGCCTCGGCCGCATCGGCGGACAGGTCGGCGGCCTTGGTGGTGCGCTTGACCCAATGCGACATCGGGCGCGCGACACCCTCGACGTCGCTGGTCAGCGGCGCGTCGTACTGGACGTGATAGGTGGCGTGGTCGCCCACGATGTTGACCATGGGCGTGCGGGCGCGCTTGGCGTTGTGCAGGTTGGCCAGGCCATTGCCCAGCCCCGGCCCCAGGTGCAAGAGAGTGGCGGCAGGCTTGTCGGCCATGCGCGCATAGCCGTCGGCCGCGCCCGTCACCACGCCTTCGAACAGTCCCAGCACGCAGCGCATCTTCGGCTTGCGATCCAATGCCGCGACGAAATGCATTTCGGATGTGCCGGGGTTCGCGAAGCAAACGTCCACGTCGTTGGCCAGCAAGGTATCGCAAAGACTATCAGCGCCGTTCATCGTTTTTCCCTGATCGTTTTCCATTGGCGGTGCATGGGCGCATGCGCGCCCGCGTGACATGCATGATAGGTAGCGTAGCCGAAACCGGCTAGAGCCATTTCAGGCCGCCGTCATGGAACCATTCCGCAGGTTCCGCCAAACGGAATTTGAATACCCCGGTCAACCCAGTATCTGCCCCAGGAAGGCCTGCGCGCGTTCGGTGCGCGGCGCGCGGAAGAAATTGTCCGGCGTGTCGGCTTCGACGATGGCGCCCTGGTCCATGAAGACCACGCGATCGCCGACCTCGCGCGCGAAACCCATTTCATGCGTCACGCACACCATGGTCATGCCATCGCGCGCCAGCGCCACCATGGTGTCCAGCACTTCCTTGACCATCTCGGGGTCCAGCGCGGAGGTGGGCTCGTCGAACAGCATGATCTTGGGCCGCATGCACAGGGCGCGCGCGATCGCCACGCGCTGCTTCTGGCCGCCGGACAGCTGGCCCGGATACTTGGACGCGTGCTGCGGGATCTTGACCCGTTCCAGGTATTCCATGGCGCGGGCCTCGGCTTCCTCGCGCGGCACGCCCTTCACCAGCATCGGCGCCAGCGTGCAGTTGTCCAGCACGGTCAGGTGCGGAAACAGGTTGAAATGCTGGAACACCATGCCAACCTCGGCGCGGATGCGCTCGATGTTCTTCAGGTCGTCGTTCAGTTCGATGCCGTCGACGACGATGCGGCCCTGCTGGTGTTCCTCGAGCCGGTTCAAGAGCCGGATGGTGGTGGACTTGCCGGAGCCGGACGGCCCGCACAGGATCAGCTTTTCCCCCGGCAGCACCTCCAGCGCCAGCTCGTCCAGCACCTTGAAGTCGCCATACCATTTGCATACGCCCTGCATCGTGATGATAGGGGCGGCGTAGTTCAATCCATCCATCGCATCAGGCCTTGGAAATGTCATGGTTTTCGCCGGCGCCGCTCCAGTAGCCCGGCACGGTCAGGCGCTTTTCGGAACGGCGGAACACGTAGGACAGCACGCTGCACATGGCGAAGTAGATGACGCCCACCATGGTGTAGACGGTCAGCGCCTGGAAGGTGGCGCCCGCCAGCATTTCGCCCGCGCGCATCAGCTCGTAGACGCTGATGACGGCCACCAGCGAGGTTTCCTTGATCAGCACCAGCGCGTAGTTGCCCAGCGCCGGGAACACGGTGCGCAAGGCCTGCGGCAGCACGATGCGGCGCAGCCGCTGCACCTTGCCCAGGCCCAGCGCGCGCGCCGCCTCGTACTGGCCGCTGTCCACGGACTGGATGCCGCTGCGGAAAAGCTCGGCCAGATAGGCGCCGAAGTTCAGCGTCAGGCCCAGCACGCCGGCAACGAAGCCGTTGATGACCACGCCCATTTCGGGCAGGCCGTAGTAGATGTAGAACAGCTGCAGCAGCAGCGGCGTGCCGCGTATCACATCGATGTAGAAACGCGCGCCGCGGCTGAGCAGCCGCGACGGCGACAGGCGGCACAGACAGACGACCAGGCCCAGGGCCACCGCCAGGAATGCCGAAGAGAAGAACAGCGCCAGGGTCCAGACCGTGCCCTCGGCGAGGGGGGTCAGGTACATGCGCAGGGTCGCGAGATCCAAGTCGTGCTCCTTATCCGTGCCGTTGTGGCGTCATTTGCTCATCAGGTCGGCCACGCCCCACTTCTGCCCGATGGCGGCAAGCTCGCCGTTCTGCTTCATCTGGGCCAGCGCGCCGTTGACCGCCTCCAGCAATGCGGCGTTGCCCTTCTGCACCGCCATGCCGACCTGCCACTTGCGCTGCGGCTGATAGCCGGTGTCGAGCTTCACGCCGGGGATGTTCTTGGTCTTGATCTGGTAGATGATGCTGGGCGGGTCCACGATGCCCAGGTCGATGCGGCCAGCGCGCACGTCGGCCAGCAGCGTGGAATAGTCCTGGTACGTCGACACCTTGGTGCCGGGCATGTCCTTGATCATGTTGAACTGCACCGAGTCCACCAGCACGCCGACGCGCTGGCCTTTCATGTCTTCGAACTTGGCGTACTTCTTGTCGGCCTTGTCGCTGACCACGATGCCCTCGCCCCATTCATAGACCGGCGCCGAGAAATCGATGGCGCGGGCGCGTTCCTCGGTGATGAAGAGCGGCGCCGACATGACGTCGGCGCGGCCCGAGGTCAGCGTCGGAATCAAGCCGGAGAACGGCACATCGGATAGCTTGTCCGACACCTTCAGGTGCTTGGCCACGGCCGCGGCCACGTCCACCATGATGCCTTCCAGCTGGTTCGACTTCGGATTCTTGAAGCCGTGCGGCGGCGCGGACGCCGTGGTGACCACGTTCAAGCTCTGGTCCGCGCGGATCTCGTCCAGCGTGCGCGCCTGCGCGCCGGCATGGACCAGCAGGCTGGCGGCAGCCAGGCCCAACAGGATGGATTTGAATTTCATCGTTTTCCCCTTGAATGAAGTTATCGGCGTGGCGCTGCCGGCTCAGGCCGGACGCCCCTGCGGATACTGCTGCACCGCCACCGCCGCCAGCGCGCAGAATTCCTGCATGACGGTGGCCGCCAGGAAAGCCGTGGCCCCCTGCACGTCTTGCGGCGGCGACACGGTGTTCACGTCGAACGCCACGAAGTTCAGGCCCGCGAGCTGGCGCAGCAGCGCCAGCCCTTCCTTGGCCGAGAGCCCGCCCCATTCCGGCGTGCACACGCCCGGCGCGCAGGAGGGGTCGAAGATGTCCATGTCAAAGCACAGGTACACCGGACGCTGGCCGATGCGCTGCTTGATCTGTTCCAGCGCGCCCTTCTGGTCCTGGTCGAAATCGTCGTAAGGCAGGATCGTGTAGCCGACCTCGCGCCCGAACTCCAGCACCCCCGGCATGAAGGAGCTGCCGCGCGTGCCCACGTGGAAGCTGGAGGCCACGTCCAGCAGCCCCTCTTCGGCGGCGCGCGTGAACGTGGTGGCCGTGTTGTAGCCAGGGATGGGATAGGTGTCGGTGTGCGAATCGAAATGCAGCACCACGAAATCCGGATGGCGGCGCGCCACGGCGCGCAGCTGCGGCAGCGTGACCGCGCCATCGCCCCCCATGGAAATCGGTATGGCGCCCGAATCCAGGATGGCGCCGATGCCGGCCTCGATCAGCGGATAGGAGGCGTCCGGATCGCCCGGATGGCAGGCCACATTGCCCACATCGATCGCGCGCAGGAATTCCGGCGGATTGTCGATGCCGTGGCGCCGGAAGATGTCGACCGGACGCAGCAGCCTGGACTGCTCGCGGATCGCGTCCGGCCCCTGGCGCGAACCCACCCGGAACGGATGCGTGCCGCAATCGAAGGGGATGCCCACCACGCAGGCGCGTGCGGCCCCCGTGCCGGCGGCGCGTGCGGAAGGCAGGCCCATGAACCCGGCGACGGGATGAAAACGGACTTCGGCTGGCTGCTGCACAACTCGGCTCCTGTGTGACGACCCGCTGTCATGGACAAGATCGGGATCACTATTTAGATTCAATCAAATCGCTGTGCGATATGAACGTGTCGAAATAAGAGTAGCGCGCGTACAAGCATCCAGCCAATTAGGGAGTTTCCCCTAATCGGTTGTTTTATATCCGACTAAATCAGTATGAATAAAAGGCACGCAGGCGCGAGGCGCCTGCGCCCTGCCCGCCGCGGAATCAGACCTCGTCGCCCGCGAACGGCATCGCGTCGCGCAGCGCGCCGCCTGGCGGCTCCATCTCATAGAAGGGGCGCGACCGCCCCAGCGTGCGCGACGCACTGATGGCGTGCGCCGTTTCCACCACTTGCGGACCAAACACTGCCTGCGCCTGGTCGAACGACCAGCGGCTGGACGGGACCGACACGTTGACCGCCCCTACCGGCGTGCCACCCGCATCGAGTACCGCGGCGCTGACCGTGATGTCGCCCGGGTAGAACTCGCCGTTGGAGCGCGCATAGCCATGGCGGCGGGCAAACTCCAGCTCGGCCAGGAGCTCGTCCATGCTGGTGATGGTGGCGGCCGTGTAAGCCTTGCGGTCGCAGCGTTCCAGGAAATCGCGCGCGACGCCGGGATCCAGCCTGGCCAGCACCGCCCGACCTGCCGCCGTGCAATACAGCGGCAAGCGCATGCCCACCGGCATGTTCACGAACATTTCCTTGTGGGTGGCAAAGCGCGCCACGTAGACCATGTCCAAGCCGTCGGGCTCGGCCAGGCTGCAGGTTTCCTGGCTGTTGCGGTTGAGCGTGTGCAGGAAGGGATTGCCGCCCAGCACCAGCGGGCTGGTCTGCACGTACTTCATGCCCAGCTCCAGCGACCAGGGCCCCAGCGAAAACTTCTTGCTCACGGGATCCTTGCGCAGATAGCCCAGGGTCCACAGCGTGTGGGTGAAGCGCTGCACCGAACTCTTGCTCAGTCCCGTCGCTTCCGCCAGTTCCGGCAAGGTCATGGCGGGCTGGCCCTCGCTGAAGGCGCGCAGGACAGAAACGCCGCGCGCCAGCGCGGCGATGAACAATGGGGAATCCTCGGCGTTGCGGGTCTGCGTCATGGCGCGTAATGGGGCGTCCGGTGGAAAGCGCATAGCGTACCGCATTACGGTTCATGCGTATCGCGTGGCGATGCCATAAAAAACGGCCCGGGTTACCGGGCCGTCTTGACGGGCGCGAACCTTAGCGGATCGGCCAGGGATACATGGCGCCGCCGTTGTTCCACAGCGCGTTGGTGCCGCGTTGCAGGCCGAGCTTGCTGTCCTTGCCGACGTTGCGCTCGAACACTTCGCTGTAGTTGCCCACCGCCTTGATGGCGTTGTAGGCCCATTTTTCATCCAGCCCCATGTTCTTGCCCGCCCCCGGCGTCACGCCCAGGATGCGCAAGACGTTGGGGTTCTTGCTCTTCAACATTTCGTCCACGTTCTTCTGCGTGATGCCGTATTCCTCGGCTTCCATCAACGCGAACAGCGTCCAGCGCACGATGCCCAGCCAGTTCTCGTCGCCCTGGCGCACCATGGGGCCCAGCGGCTCCTTGGAGAAGCGCTCCGGCAGGATCTCGTAGTCGTCCGGCTTGGCGACCTGGGTGGCGCGCACGGCGGCCAGTTGCGAGGAGTCGTCGGTAAAGGCGTCGCAGCGGCCCGACTCGAAGGCGCGCACGACTTCGGTCACCTTGTCGATCACCACCGGCTTGAACTCGATGTTGTTGGTGCGGAACCAGTCGGCCAGGTTGAGCTCGGTGGTGGTGCCGGGCTGCACGCAGACCGTGGCGCCGTTGAGCTCCTTGGCGCTTTTCACGCCCAGCTTCTTGTTCACCAGGATGCCCTGGCCGTCGTAGAAACTGGCGGCCACAGCGGCGAGCCCCAGCGAGGTATCGCGGGTCTGCGTCAGCGTGACGGTGCGCAGCAGCACGTCCACTTCGCCAGATTGCAGCGCGGTGAAGCGTTGCTGCGTGGACAGCGGCGTGCCCTTGAATTTGGTCGGATCACCGAACACCGCCGCCGCGACCGCGCGGCAGATGTCCACGTCCATGCCTTCCCATTCGCCCTTGCTGTTGGTGGCCGAAAAACCGGATACGCCGTCGGTCAGGCCGCACTGCACGAATCCTTTTTTCTTCACGGCATCGAGGGTGGGCCCCGCCACCGCCGCCTGGGATGCGCAAGCCAGGGCCAAGGCGCCGGCTGCAAACAAGATGGACCGCTTCATGATCGCTTCTCCTGAGATGGATGCCCGCGCCGGCTTGTAAGCCGGCTGCGGTTGAAACCGAGCCCTGCCTTACTGGGCCGGCCGCCAGATTAAGCCATGTCCACGGCGTGAACAACGCGAAGGCGCCTAGTGGAAACCCGCAGGCAGGCCGCCGTTCCAACAGATTGCAGAGCTGTCCGGTCACCGAACTTTATCCGCTCGCCAAGCCGTGATCCCCGCAGGCCCTGATGCCATACTTTTTTTCGCGTCCCGGGCCCGCCGCTGCCGGCGCCGCAATCCCGACAATAACGGCCGCGCTCTCGCCAGCGGCCGACTCATGGAGGAGACCAACCCATGGCATATGCAAGCACTTTGCCGTCCCGCCGCAGCACTCTCAAAACCCTGCTGGGCGCGACCCTGGCCGCGGCCGGGCTGGCGGCCGGCGCCGTCCATGCGGCGGATGACTGGCCCAGCAAGCCGATCAAGATCATCGTGCCGTACACGCCCGGCGGCTCGACCGACATCGTCACCCGCATCGTGATGGACAAGCTCGGCCCGCGCCTGAAGCAGACCATCATCATCGAGAACCGCCCCGGCGCCAACAGCAGCGTGGGCTCGGCCATCGCGGCGAAGGCCGAGCCGGACGGCTACACCTTCCTGTCCATTCTTCCGGCCTACATCATCAATTTCCACCTGTACAAGCTGGGCTACAAACCCGCCGACCTGACGCCGGTGGTGCAGATGGCGGACCTGCCCCTGTTCCTGTTCGTGGCCCAGGACATTCCCGTGAAGACGGTGGCCGAACTGGTCGACTATGCCCGCAAGAATCCGGACAAGCTCACCTACGCCTCCAGCGGCAACGGTTCCAGCGCGCACCTGACCGGCGCCGACTTCGCGCTGCAAAGCAAGATCACGATGACGCACGTGGCCTACAAGGGCAGCGCGCCCATCCTGGCCGACCTGCTGGGCGGCCGGGTATCCATGGTGTTCGACCCGATCCTCGTGCCCATGCAGTACGTCAAACAGAACCGGCTGAAGGCCTTGGCATTCACCGGCAAGGCGCGCTGGCCGACCGAGCCTTCGATCCCGACCATGGAGGAAGCCGGCCTGCCCGGCTTCGTCACCGGCTCGTGGGCCGGGCTGATGGCGCCGGCCGGCACGCCCGCGGCTATCGTGGACCGCATGGCGCGCGAGATCAGCGAGATCGTCAAGGAACCCGACGTCAGGCAGAAATTCCTGGACGCGGGCTTTCTGCCGGCCAGCGGCACCACCGCGCAATTCGCCGAGCTGATGAAGACGGACTCGACCCGCTACGCCGGGATCATCAAGCAGGCGCGCATCACCGTGGACTGAGCGCGCAGGAGCCCCGCCATGATCGACAAGTTCTACGACACCCCAGAAACAGCCGTCGCGGACGTCCACGACGGCGCCACCGTGCTGATCAGCGGCTTCGGCGGCGCCGGCATGCCCACCGAACTGATCCACGCGCTGATCGCGCAGGGCGCGCGCGAACTCACCGTGGTCAGCAACAACGCCGGCAACCACGAAACCGGCCTGGCCGCGCTGATCAAGGCTGGCCGCGTGCGCAAGGTGATCTGCTCGTTTCCGAAGGCCTCGCACTCCTGGGTCTTCGACGAGTTCTACCGCCAGGGCCGCATCGAACTGGAATGCGTGCCGCAAGGCACCATCGCCGAACGCCTGCGGGCGGCGGGCGCCGGCCTGGGCGGGTTCTACACGCCCACGGCCTACGGCACCGAGCTGGCGCGCGGGAAGGAAACGCGCATGATCGACGGCCGCGGCCACGTCTTCGAACACCCCTTGCACGGCGACTTCGCGCTGGTGAAGGCCGACCTGGCCGACCGCTGGGGCAACCTCACCTACAACAAGAGCGCGCGCAACTTCGGGCCCGTCATGTGCATGGCGGCCAAGACCGCCATCGTGCAGGTGCGCGCCAAGGTCGCGCTGGGCGAGCTCTCGCCCGAAGCCGTGGTGACGCCGGGCATCTTCGTCAAGCGCGTCACCCAGGTCGCCAACGCCGCCTTTTCCAGCTAGGGCTGGCCGAACCGCAAAGGAATCCGCATGTTCCAACCCCTGACCCGCGAAGCCATGGCGCGCCGCCTGGCCCAGGACATACCCGACGGCAGCTATGTCAACCTGGGCATCGGCATGCCGGTGCTGGTGGCCGCCCACCTGCCGGCCGGCCGCGAGATCGTGCTGCACAGCGAAAACGGCATCCTGGGCATGGGCCCGCCGCCCGCCGAGGCCGACATCAACCTGGACCTGATCAACGCCGGCAAGCAGCCCGTGACCCTGCTCGAGGGCGGCGCGTACTTTCATCATGCGGATTCGTTCGCGATGATGCGCGGCGGCCATCTGGACATCTGCGTCATGGGCGGCATGCAGGTCGCCGCCAACGGCGACCTGGCCAACTGGTCGCTGGCCAAGCCGGGAGAAGCGCCGGCCGTGGGCGGCGCCATGGACCTGGCGGTGGGCGCGCGCAGCGTCTACATCATGATGGAACACAACAGCAAAAGCGGCGAACCCAAGATCGTCGACCGCTGCACCTATCCGCTGACGGGCGCCGGCGTGGTGGACCGCATCTATACCGACCTGGCCGTCATCGAGGTCACGCCTGGCGGGCTGCTGGTTCGGGATATGATCGACGGCATGACCCTCTCAGCCCTACAGGCGCGCACCGGCGCGCCACTGCGCGCAGCCTGATGCGGCCCAATCTTCCCCCGCCCGGCTATGCCGCGCCGCTCGCGGCGGAAGATCACCCCGACCAGCTGCGCGGCGATCCGGACTACATGCTGACGCTGGCGCGCGGCCTGCATGTGATCCGCGCCTTCGGCACGCGCCGCCATCCGCAGACCGCAGCCGAACTGAGCCGCCGCGCCGGCCTGCCGCGCGCCGTGGTGCAGCGCTGCCTGCACACGCTGATCCTGCTGGGCATCGCCGAACAGCAGGGCAGGCTCTATGTGCTGACCCCGCGCATCCTGGGCCTGGGCTACGCCTATTTCTCGTCCACGCCCTTCGTCTCGCTGGCGCAGCCGGTGCTGGAAGAACTGAGCGCCACGATCAACGAAACCTGCGCGCTGGCCATCATGGAAAGCCACGAAATGCTGTACCTGGCGCGCTCCGAGGTCACCCGCCTGCTGGCGACCTCGATGGGGCTGGGCAGCAGGCTGCCGGCGTATTGCACCTCCATCGGCCGGGTGCTGCTGGCGCAGTTGCCGGAACCGGCGCTGGCCCGCTACTTCGCCGCGACCGAGCTGCAGCCGTACACCGAATTCACGATCGTCTCCGAAGACGGGCTGCGCGCGGAACTCGCCCGCATCCGCGAGCAGGACTACGCCGTCGTCGACCAGGAGCTGGAACTGAACGTGCGCGCCATTTCCGTGGCGGTGCGCTCGGCCAGCGGCAAGGCCTGCGGCGCGGTCAACGTCAGCGTCAAGGCGGCGCGGGTGCCGCTGAACCGGCTGACGGAAGATTTCCTGCCGCCGTTACGGCAGGCGGTGGAGCGGATCGGGGAGTTCCTGGCGGCGTGAGGCTCGAGCCTCACAGATCCGTCGTGTCCAGCGTGAAGGCGGCGGCGGCGCGGCCGATGCGGTCGTTGACCGCGTGCCAGTCATCGGTGGCAGGCGGCGCCTGCACAATGATGCGGGCGTAGCCCTGCTTGTCCAGGTCGCGCAACAGCCCGTAGAGCGCCTGCGCATAGCGCGCCGGATCGGCGGGCACGCCCTGCCACTGCACCCGCCCGTCGAGCGCATCGGGCCGATCGCCGTAGGCGACCACCACGACCTTGCCCTCGGGCAGGCCCTGCCCCTGCACCACGTCCCGCAGGCGCGCGTCCGAGGCCAGCTCCAGTGCCGTGCGCGGCGCGTAGTGCGCCTTCAGCGTGCCCGAGGCGCGCGGCGCGGCGGCGTCGGGCGCGAAGACCTGCACGCCCAGCACCGCTTCGATCTGCGCGGCGCTGATGTGGCCGGGACGCAGCAGCACGGGGCCGGCGCCGCGGTCCAGGCGCGACAGGTCGAGGATGGTGGATTCGATGCCTACATCCGAAGCGCCGCCTTCCAGCACCGGCATGCCGGCCGCGACTTCCTCGGGGAACTCGCTGCGCACGTGCTCGGCGCGCGTCGGCGACACCTGGCCGAACTTGTTGGCCGACGGCGCCGCGACGCCGCCCTGCCCGTTAGGCTTGCCCGCGGCAAACGCCGCCAGCAGCGCCTGCGCCACCGGATGCGAGGGGCAGCGGATGCCGATGCTGTCCTGGCCGCCGCTGACCGTGTCGACGATGTGCGGCGCGCGCTTGAGGATCAGCGTAAGCGGACCGGGCCAGAACGCGTCGATCAACAGGCGCGCCTCTTGCGGCACTTCCGCCGCCCAGTACGACAAATCGCCTTGCGGCGCGATGTGCACGATGACGGGATGGTTGGAAGGCCGGCCCTTGGCGGCATAGATCTTGGCGACCGCCTGCGGGTTCTCCGCGTCCGCGCCCAGGCCGTAGACGGTCTCGGTGGGGAATGCGGCCAACTCGCCGTCCAGCATGCGCTGCGCGGCCTGGGCGATCTCCGCGGCGCTGGCGGAAGCAGACGGGGGCAAGGAAGTCATGGCGTCCGCGCTTTACTCGGGAGCCTGCATGCCCAGCGCCGCCGCCACGCGGGCGGCGTCGTCGCGGGCCTGCTGCAGGGTAGGCGCCACGATCGTGATGTGGCCCATCTTGCGGCCGCGGCGCGCTTCGCGCTTGCCGTACAGGTGCAGCTTGGCGGTGGGCACGGCCAGCGCGGCGGCCCAATCGGGTTCGCGCTGCGCCGTGGCGGTGGCCGACGGATACCAGATGTCGCCCAGGATGTTCAGCATGACGGCGGGCGCCAGCAGATCGGATCCGCCCAGCGGCAGGCCAGCCATGGCGCGCGCCTGCTGCTCGAACTGGCTGGTCAGGCAGGCGTCCATGGTGTAGTGGCCGCTATTGTGCGGACGCGGCGCGATCTCGTTGACGATCAGGCTGCCATCCTTGAGCACGAAAAACTCCACGCACAGCACGCCGTGGTAGCCCAGGCCCTGCGCGATCGCTTGCGCGGCCTGCGTGGCGCGGGCCTGGCGTTCGGCGTGGGCCGCGTCCTGCTGCACGGGCGCGGCGGTCGACACCGCCAGGATGCCGTCGCGGTGCACGTTGCGCGCCACCGGGAACACCACGCTGGCGCCGTCAAAGCCGCGCGCCAGGACCACGGAAATCTCGTAATCCAGCGGCATCAGCGCTTCCAGCACGCAGGCCACGCCGCCGAATTCGGCGAAGGCGGCCAGCGCTTCCTCGCGCGTGTCGATGCGGGCCTGGCCCTTGCCGTCGTAACCCAGGCGGGCGACTTTCAGGATGCCCGGGAACAGGTTCTGCGGCGCGGCGCGCAGGTCGGCCTCGCTGCGGATGGCGGCGTGCGGCGCCACCGGGATGCCCTGCGCGGCGATGAAGGTCTTTTCGGCGATGCGGTCCTGCACGATGGCCACGGCGTCGGCCGCCGGGCTGACGCGGCAGCGCGTGGCCAGCGTGCGCAGGCTGGCCGCGGGCACGTTCTCGAATTCGGTGGTGACGGCCTGACAGGCATGGGCCAGGCGCTCGAGGCCGGCCTCGTCGTCATAGGCCGCCTGGATGTGCAGGTCGGCCACCATGCCCGCCGGGCATTCGGCGGCCGGATCCAGCACCGCGACCTTGTAGCCCAGGCTCTGGGCCGCGTGGCAGAACATGCGGCCCAGTTGGCCGCCGCCCAACAAACCCAGCCAGCCGCCGGGGGCAATCATGAAAGCAGTCGATTGAGTCATTCTGATCAGGCCTCGGGCGGAACCTTCATGTCGCGCGCGGCTTGCGTCTGGCGCGCGCGGAACGCCACCAGTTTCTTGTGCAAGCCGGCATCCGTGCCCGCCAGGGTGGCGATCAGGTGCAGCGCCGCATTGGCGGCGCCGGCTTCGCCGATCGCAAACGTGGCCACCGGCACGCCCTTGGGCATCTGCACAATGGACAGCAGCGAGTCCTCGCCGCGCAGGTACTTGGACGGCACCGGCACGCCGAACACCGGCACTTCGGTCAGCGCCGCCATCATGCCCGGCAGGTGCGCCGCGCCGCCGGCGCCGGCGATGATGCCGCGCAGGCCGCGCGCATGCGCCTCGGCGCCGTACTCAGCCATGTCCTGCGGCATGCGGTGCGCGGAAATCACGCGCGCCTCGTGGGGAACGCCGAAGTCCTCCAGCATGGTGACCGCGTGCTTCATGACCTCCCAATCGCTGGAAGAACCCATAATCACGCCCACCACGGGGGTGGCCTCTGCCGCTGCGGAAGTCTTGGCTGTCATAACCGGTGTCGTAGAGTTGAGACCGCGGCGCAAGGCCGCGGAAAGTCAAAGGACCGCGGACGGATGCCGCGAAACCCGGTATTTTACCCGGCGCGAGCGCGGGGCTATGTGGCGGCGGCGGAATCCAGCCACTGATAGCTGGCGGGGTTGTCCGGGCAGGGCCCGAAACCGCACTCCAGCGTGGTGCTGCCCACATTGGCCAGCGCCATCAGGAAAAACAGGGCCATGACCAGCACGCCCAGCACCGACACGGGCTTGCGCAGCATGTTGTCGCCCCACTTGCGGTCGATCGTCAGCATCAGCGCGCAGAACACGATAATGGCGGCAAAGGCGATGAACGCCCAGGTGTAGAAGTGCAGGCCCAGCAGCGGCGAGCCATAGCCCGGATCGCCCGGCGCGATGTGCAGCAGCACCTGCCGGCCCGCGGCCAGCATGCCGCCCAATGCGGCCGCGATGCTCATCGCATAGTGCATGGGCGAAGGCCCTAGCCGCATGTTCAGCAAAAAGCCCACGCCCGCAAGCAACAGCGCCACGCGCTGCAACAGGCACAGCGGACAAGGCAACTCGTCGTAGGCGATCTGCCAGAAGAAGGCCATGCCCAGGGCGCCGGTGACGCCCAGCAGCGCCAGGCCGTTCAGGATGCGCGAGCCGCGCGCGGGATTGCGAGAGAAGATCATCGCCCCGCCCTCAGAACGACAAGGCCAGCGGGCTGGTCATGTGGTACTGGCACCAGGCGGCGAACAGCGCCAGCGTCAGCAGCCAGAAGGTCACGCAGGGGCGGCGCCGGCCTAGCATGCCGAACCACACCGCGATCAGGCCAGTCAGGAAAGGCAACATCATTACCATGCTGGGAGCTCCTTTCTGGGGAACGTCCCCATGCAAGCAGCCGGGAATTATAACGTCACAATTCGCAATAAATCCTATCGAAAGCCCTGACAACCCTTGTAGGCAAGCACTTTCGGGGGGCGGAGCGGCAGGGCTTCGAGCTTGCGGATGCCAGGGTTCTGTAGCCGCCGAGGCCGCCCTGCGCCATTCCGATGCTCGCCCCAATGGGGCTGCGCTTCGGATGGCTCCGGGCAGCCTCGGCTGAGAGTCGCCTAATGCATTGGTTTCAGGCCCGTTCATGGGCAGATGCCGTGAGCCGGTGGCCGGACGGAGGGATCCGAAGCGCAGCCCCACCGGGGCGAGCATCGGAATCCCG
>NZ_MTLG01000093.1 GCF_002192695.1 Achromobacter xylosoxidans | reverse complement strand
GATGCAAATCAAACGTAAAAGTGGGTCAACTCTGCCTGCAAATTAACAAACACCAGCAGCATTGAAGTTTTTACGTCGAACGAAGGTATTGAGCATAGGCGCATCGAGGAAATCGCGAGCGATCGGCTAAAGGTACCTCGCACTACGAAACCTTATCGCGTCCTGTACGAGGGCAGCCTATCGTCGTGGTCCCTCTCAGATCCCGAAGAATATCTCGCTGGAGTGGATATTGAGCTTCCCGAAGGGTGCCTGACTCGCCACGAAGTCTTCAAATTCGTTGATGGCGGCCTGACGGTCCATGTGCCTGCTCTAGTGCTGATGCAGGCATTCTTTAAACCCAGCCCGATATTGTTTCCGGCGGCTTTCAAGATAGCAGGCCCGGATCTCCTCGCTTATGTCGACTATGCGCAAGCGACGCCCGTTGTCGTCATCGATAATCTCGCTTACATCCGACATACTCGTCGTTGCAGGGAGAACACAGCACCCAATAAGCCCCTGGAGTGGCTGCATCTCTCCAAGTCAGCCAAGCATGCGATGCACAGCGTCTATCTGGGCGCATCAAACGGGACCCTGCGGATGTCTCTTCCTCTTGGTGACTTTCGAATTGCATTGCATGGGCCTAGGGTTGGCAATCAGGTTTTTGCGACTACTGCGACGCTGATAGCGATGACCATACCAGCAGAGGACAGCGTCACGGGAACGAGTGAAACGATGATTTTTCACTCGATGGCGGACCCTCAGCGAAAATCTAAGGCGTCCGCTGGAGGAATCAATATCCCGTTGCATTCGGATGGAACATCATTGGTTACCGACCAGGAATGGCAGCTGATCGAGCCAATCCTGATGCCAAAATTCAACGCACAGAAGATCATTCACTCCCGCAGGCACTTGTTGGACGCCATCCTCCTGAAACTATCCTCGGGTATATGGTGGGCTAAGGTGCCGACCAAAGGCTTCAGCATTAACGACCTGAGCTGGACGTTTCGACGCTGGAAGACTGAAGATCTCTTTGATCAGGTGCTGGAGGTGTTGAGGGCCGAAAGGCCGGACGGTTCACAGGTTCAGTCCATCACCCGAATAGGAAACAAGCCGGTTATGGCTAGCGAATCACTGGGGCAGGCTTCCACACGTTAACGGCCAGTTGGACGACAACAGCACGTCCAACCGCCTGGGCCCCGTCGACGTGCGAGGCTTCCAGTAAGCATCGGGACCCAGGCCCGAAGCATTCGCTTCGGGCTTTTCTTTGTCCACCCGGGCGACCACTCAGTCCACTTCAGATCCCGCCCCAGCCTGGAAACTGGAAGCTTTGGACAGAACAACCAAGGGTGCCTAGACAGCGCAAACCTATCCCCGATGTCTGAAAAACACTCGATTACCCAGCTATGCTGGGTAAAAATGTCTGAAAAGTAGTCGCTTACCGATTGTTTTGTCGGAAAACTAGTCGATTACTGCCTGTCATGTCTGAAAACTAGATGATTGCCGCATTGCGATAGCCCATACGTTAAGGCATAAGCCCTCTGACCTTTTCTGTCGCGGACTTCAGGAATCGCGGCAGGTGCACGACGGCTTCCCATGAGCCATCGTTCTCAGCTCCGACCAAGAAGACAAAAGCACCGGTCATCAGGAAATTCTTTCCATCCGCTCGACTTGCTCCACTCAAGACCATGTCGTAGTACGGAGCCGTCCAAACAGCCTGCAAATTCCCCTCGGCAGGGTCCTTCCATTGGATGCTCTCACCGTGCATGATGCAATTGCACGCTTGGCGAAGACCAAAGTTCAGAGAATCCTTGGGCGGGTTATTTGCATAAAAACCAATGCTGTCTTCATCCGACAACGGATGCATTGCATGGTGTTTGCGCTCCTGCGGAGACATCGCACTCCACTCTCGATCTTGAATCCGTCGAATCGCCGCAGCAATGGAAACCAGAAGGTGCTCGGCCTCATTCCGAAAGAATTCATCGTGTAGCCCGCCCAGCCAGCCCACATCGTCGAAGCGAGTGCTATGTCTATTTGCTCCGAACTCCAGCATTAACGCGAGACGATAGACGTCTCTCAGAACCAGATTGTGATCGAACCAGTGCATTCACATTCCCATGGAACAATAGAGCCATACAGCTACATCGGTATCAGGCTCAATCTGCAAATCAACGCCATCGTCGGTGATTGAGCGGCACCCAGACCAGAACTTTAATGTCATGCACCTAAGCATAGGGTGCAAATCTGGGCCAGAACTTTAATGGCATGGATTTTTCCACATTTTCAGAAAACTCTTTGAAATCAAAGGCCCTCTGGAACAGAACTTTATTGTCATTCACCAGGACGAGGGCGCGTTATTTCAGGTCTTTCTATCGGCTGTACATGACATCGCATCACGTGACTACACAGCAGCACAAATAGAGGCTTGGGCACCGACAGACATTGCCCCAGAAGAGTGGGCTAGCCGCATGAGGGATTTACGACCATTTGTCGTTGAAGTCGAAGGTGAAATTGCTGGATATGCTGACATTCAGCCCAACGGATACATCGATCATTTCTTTGTGTCGGGGGCCTATCCGCGACAAGGCGTCGGCACCTTGCTAATGAGTCGTATCCATGACGAAGCCAAGCTACTGGGGATTAGCGAGCTCACGGCGGATGTGAGCAAGACCGCTGAGCCATTCTTTTTGCACTGCGGTTTTCAAGTGGTGGAGCGAGGATTTCCTATTCTGCGGGGCGTGACACTGCAAAATGCACTGATGCGAAAAAACTTACACCACAGGACATGACTCACTAGTCCACTCTGGGTCGATAGCGGCCGGCGCGAACGAGGCTCCGCCCTGGCTTCAGGTCAGCTTCAGTGAACCACATCATAAGCTGAATGGAACTCGCCCTTCGGCGCCTTCAGAACGAAGTGCTGCGCAGTCCGGGCTGCTCCCTGCGGGCAGCCAGACCACAACCCTATTACGTGGACATTCTGTAGATAATTCGGAGACACAAAGTCACAAGACGTAGACAGTCGGTAGACAGCAGGCGACATTGTGTAGACAAACGGTAGACTGAATGTAGACGTCATCGGAGTTTTGGCGCATTTCTGATCTGAAAAGTCTCTTTCACCGCCGTTTGTGTACAAGTGAAAGTTGAAAGAAGGCCATATGTGCCGAGGACTTGGGTGTGGTCGGAGGCTTTCGGTGTCATACAAAGGAAAAAGGTTTCCGGCAGGAAAAACCCAAAAAAATCAAAGAGATGACCGCACCCGCAGGGTGCGTTCTGTGTGGTGGCCTTAAGGGATCCGCCGCCGCCCTGGCGGCGGGGACCTTAAGGGCACCTGTGAGCGTCCGGGGGACGCTCACGAAGTCCGCAGGACGGCCCCGCCGGCGCAGCCGGTGGGAATGGCCGCCCCGCATGAAACCACCGCCACAACCAATGCAAAAGGCCGCCCTAGGGCGGCCTTTTGCATTGGCGGGTGTTGTGGGGGTTAGTGCGCGTCAGCCACAGCGGCCAGCGGCCGGACAGGGGGCTGCTCGTGCTGCAATGCCTGCCACAAGTCGTAGTTAGCCTGCATGGCCACCCACGCTTGGGCGGTGCTGGCCCCGGCCTGCTCCAGGCGGACCGCAAGGTCCGGACTGATTCCGGCCTTGCCGTTGAGCACGCGGGAAAGTGCCACTCGGGACATGGCCAGCCGTTCAGCGGCGTCAGTCACGGATAGACCCAGGGCAGCGATAACATCCTCCCGGAGAATTTCGCCCGGATGCGGAGGGTTGTGCATCATGATGTTGGCTCCTAGTGGTAGTCCTGGTAATCGACCAGTTCGGCACCGGCCTCGGTAAATCGAAAGGTCACGCGCCAATTGCCGTTGACCCAGACCGACCAATGGTCCGCAAGATCCCCTTTCAGCGGGTGCAGCTTGTAGCCGGGCATGTTCATATCTTGCGGTCCTTTCGCCACGTCTAAGACGGCAAGAATCCGTCTCAGCTTGCTGGCGTGCGCGGCCTGGATGCCCCGCGTTGAACCTGTGCGATAGAAGGTCTCAAGACCCTTGTGGCGGAATCCGATGATCATTCGTTATTGTATCCCGCAACGATACACGATGCAATAGCTATCAGAGCGAAACTGATGCCGTCCGCCCCGGGGCTTCCCCCGGGCGGACATGGTTCTTACGCCTCCATCTCGCCCATGGGGTGCTCCACCGCCATTTCGGTCAGAAGGGGTTGCGTGCGCATCAGTTCAGGAACCCAGCCCTTCCCCGCCAGCAGTTCCTCAGCAGCAGCAGCCGCCTGGGCCTTCTTCATCGCCAACAGCTGCTGCGCCTGTTCATTGCCGACCTCTTGCGCGACAACAGAAGCCATTCGCTCTTTAGACACGTGCGCCAGGTAGGATTGGGCCGTGGGTTGCCACCATTTGCTCATGTCCAGGCCGACAATTTCCGACAGCCGGTCAAGGTGTCCGGTTTCCGTGCCGTGCGCATGGCTGCGATGACGATAAATCGTCGCACTGATCAACACTGCAAGCATGTCGATAACGTCGGCCTGCGCCTGCGCCAGAAGCCAGGGCAGGACTGCGCCGTCGTCCTCGGGTATGTCCTTCGTCACCAGTGCGATTTGCTCCTGCACGGTCGCCCAAGCGGCGCTGTCCTTGATACCCGGATCCGTGTTCGTCAATTCGTGATGTGCCGACCGTGCCGAGAAATCGAAGGTATCGCCGCTGGCACTGCGGCGGTTCCAGTCAATATCACCCAGCATCTGTTCCACCAGCAGACACAGGGCCAGATTGGGGCGGATCATGACCTCGGCCTGCAGGGCAATAACGCGCTGTGCTTGCAGGCGGTTCGTCAGCGCTTCCGAATGTACCGGGCGCGTCTTGACCGGGGGCAGATCCACGGCCTGCGCAGCCCCTTCCCCGCCCGCCTTGGTCCGCAGAATTTGCGACACCGCATCGCGCTCATCCTGGCGGATCAGGCCACGTGTGGCCGTCAGTTCGCCTTGATGGTCCAGGTGCAGAACCACACCGGCCAACGCCTTCAATTCCGGCGAGAAATCTCGCAGCTCGCTTTCGATGGCTCGGAGTTCACCTTCGTAGCCTCGTATCAGGCCGCGCACCTTGTTCAGGTCGGCCTCGTCGTAGCCCTCGACCGAGCGCAGTTCCGCAAGCTTGGCCTGTGCAGCTTCGATTTTCTTTCTCAGGCCATCAATGCGCTTGGCTTGCTCTTTGCTCGGCTCCTGCCGCACGCGCTGGATCTCGCCAAAGGGCTTCTTGTCAGCATGCTCAAAGGAAACGCGGTACTCGACCCACAGCCAGCCCTCTCCTGCTACGGCCTTCGCAAGCTTGGACCGCTGCATCTTTGCCTCTGCCATCGTGCGTACTTTCTCCGGGTCGGCCAGATAGGCGTCGTTCTCGAAGAGGTCGCGCCGCACTTCGCCGCCCGCCTTCTCGTAGGCGGCGACAGTGACATATCGAGCAGCAGGCGAGTCGCCCCGCATCTCGGTTTCCGAAAGCAGATTGCGGATCGCGTCATCCCGGTTCCAACCCTGGTGCTTCGCCGCCTTCCATGCAGCCTCCTGGCGGGCATGGTCGGACACCGAGGCCAGGGCCTGCATTTCCGACATATCGATCTTGCCATCCCGAAACAGCTGCATCAGCGCAGGCGACACATTGCCCAGCGCCAGTAGCTTCTTGACAGCGGATTCCGTAGCGCCGTGCGCCGCCGCAATTGCTTCGATAGTCCAGTTCTCGCTACGCAGGCGGGCATAGCTCTCAAACGTGTCCGCCGGGTGCATGGCCTTGCGGCCGATGTTCTCGATGAGGCTGGCATGGTGCGCAAACTCGGCCGGGATGATGAGGCACGGCACAACATAGTCAGCGGGAAAGGTCCCGTCCTCAATCAGCAAGTTTATGGAGGTCCAGCGACGACCGCCGGCGCACACCTCATAGGTGCCATCCGCGCACGCGACAACCACGAGGTTATGCAGCAAGCCGCCCATCGCCTTAATCGTCGCCTTCAGTTCCTGGATTTCCGGGTCCTGCTCCGCATCCTGCGGGCGACGAGCCTGATAGGTTTCGCTGAGGCGCAATTGCACATACGGGATCTCTGTACGAATGCTGGCAGCGTGGACGGCGGCAAGTTCTTTGGAATCGAATTTCATTGCTTGTACTCCTGAGGTCGAATTATCTGGATCAGTGCAACTGCGCGGAGGCCGGAACGTCTTGCACAAACGCGAAAAGTGCAGCGAGGTCACGCATGGTCATTGCCGGGATGCGGAAAGGCAGGCCCAGGGCATGGGCACGTCGCATGTCGTTCGCCAATCTGATAAAGTCGTGGTTCATCGCAGTTCTCCTTGCTAGGGGGGGTTGGGATGCAGGCCTCGCCGGTTGCCGCCGGACGGGGCCTTTTCATTTCAAGTAGGGGTCAGTAGCCCAGCCAGTTCAGCAGCGTGGAACCCCGATACAGCGGGTGATCGCCGCATTCGTCGAAAAAATCCTGGTGGTTCAATTGATGGTTCTCGATTTCGACCACGACCTGGAATCGGGTCAACACCGCCTCTTCGGCTTGCTCCAGGTAGGCCAGTCCGCCTTCCGGGACCGGCCCCAGGTCCAGAAGGTCGGCAAGCAGTTCGATCATGTCCGGCCGGTGTCCCGTCCAAGCAACGATTTGGCCTTTGACGATGGTGGCCACAACAGGCGAGGCCGGCGGCGATTGATCGGCTGCGCTGCGCTCGGAAAAGGAAATGCCACGGTTGACGAATGCCTGCCGTGTCTGGTCCGATTCAACGCATTTCGACAACGTGTAGAGGCTGACGAGCCGATGCTCCGCCTTGACCGCTTTGTTGGCTTGCTTGGAACACATCGTGAATCTCCCGAAAAATGATTTGTTGTGCTGACCTGGACTGAAGATTCCGAGCCCCTGCGTAGGTTTTCGGATCGAGCTTCGCAGTTCGGCGGCTGCGCGTTGTATGCCGCCCGTCCTGGTAGTTCGTCGCCCTTGCCGATCTGGATCACGGAGTGACGACTGGAAAGGGGCGGAGCACAGGCCGCATGCGGAGCGCAGGCCAGAGGCCGAGCACCGAACGGGCGCGCATCCGGCGCAGCGAACCCCTTGGAACGAGGAACGCAGTGATACAGTCGGCGGATTTAGGGCGACGAACTGCCAGGACAGGCATTGCGCCTGCTCGATAGCGATCCCGGGCCGGCCGCGCGGCGAGCGCCCCTAGCCCGAAGGGCTCAAACTGGCCGAAGGCCTGGGCAAACGTCGCGCCGCGACGTGCGCAGCGCCGCTAGGCGCGGAGGCGTGAGCCGACCGGAGGGAGGGAAGGATGGAAGCCCGAAGGGGCGAGACTGGCCGGTGTTTGGCCAGGCTCGATGCGAAGCACGAGAGCCCGGCCCGGAGCCGCCAGGCGCAGGGACACGCACAGGCCTTGTCGTTCAATACGGAACCGATGTCAGAACAGCTCGCCGCTATCCTGATCCCGCTGCCGACGAAGCCGACGCAACCCAATCGCCTCGCGATCGCGCAACTCAGCTAATGCCTGATCGAAGTCGATACCTCTTTCGTCCAGGATCCAGCGCATCGATTGCGTATCGGCCCGAGAAATTCGTTCACTTTCGTGCAGGCGCTGCAGCATTGCCTGCTGACGGGCATGCTTCCCGCGAACCCGCTTTAGTTCATTCTGCAGCGTCTCAACATTGCCCAATCTGGCTAGCAGCCTCGCGACCGTACCCAATTCTCGGCCGTGATTGACGTCATGAGCCCAGTCGGCGACACGCTGGTCTGACACCTGATCGTATCGCAGCGACGGCCCTGCCCGAACCGCCAAATGCCCTGCCGCCACGCGGAAACGCGGCCGACCATACTCGACCAGGCCCCATCGGGGAGGCAACTCGTCAGTAGAAATCATGCCGGCTGGCGCGAGGTAGTAGCGATAAGTCCCGACGCTGAGCGATGGATCTTGCCGGTGGGGCTTCGAGAAATCAGCTCGAAAGTCGGCTCGCGAGATCTTGGCTTCGACCAAGACTGAGTATGTTTCCCAACCTACGGACCGCACGCCAAATGCGTCCATCACTTCTCGCCCGCAAGGGGACTGCACTTCAGAGAATGCAACAGTGCACCCGGGTCCACCCTTGCTGCCAGGCCGCAACAGCCATTCAACTGCGGCCGAGCAAAGCTCACGATGTAAAGAACTGGCCACGTCGATATCTCCTTCAGGCGTCGAAGCTGAGCATTACTGCGCTAACGGCGGTGCCGGCGTGCTTGAAGATGCCGGCGGGCAACGGCTCCCAGGTGCCACCTGCCGCCAGGACCGCAGGCCGCAACCTGGCGTGTTGGCGCGGTCCATTCGCGCAGATGGCGACCATGCGGCCTCCCGGTGCCAAAAAGCGGCGGGCGTGCTCGATGTGTTCGATGTCCGCCCCATTTCGAAACGGCGGATTCATCACTATGCGGTCGACCAGGCCGAGCGCAGCGGGGTTCACGTCGAGGAAATCAGCGACCTTCACAGATGCCTCGGGCATTCGTGCACGCAGGCCCGCCGCAAGGCGGGCGTCAATTTCGACTGCCAGCAGCTGTACGCCGGGCCGGATCCTGGCGGCGGCCGCCAGAAGATCCCCAGTCCCGGCGCTGGGATCAAAGACGCGGGCGCCGGGTCGAATGTCCGCTAGCGTGACAACCTGGTCCGCCAACGCGGCGCCACTGACAAAAAGTTGATCTGCAGCGATCGGCTGCACGCCAGCTCGCAAATTGTGCGACAGCCCAAGTATGCGAGCTCGGCGGGCTTCCCGTTCCGTGCGGCTGCTTGTCGTTGTGTACATCGTCTATTCCTCGGTAGCGCCGCCGGCGCGGGGGCTGCGCCGGCGGCGGCGTCTGTTAGGCGGCCAGCGGCTCCTTCATCGCGGCCGGGATGTCTACGCGTTTCTTGTCTGTGATATAGACATGCGCAAGAACGGAGCCGCCCGATTCAAAGAACATGGCGCGGCGATAGCGATATGCGCCATGGTCGGCCGCGGCCGGCTCAGTGCGCACGCCCTTGTAATCCCGGTTTATTGCGCTCCACTGAGCGGCGGTGATTTCCCGGACTCCGGGCGCGGGGTAGTTGACGATAGGGGGCAGGCTTGCGGCATCGGTAGCGCCGCCGTGCACGGGCGGGCGGTAGTCCTTCACTCTTTCCACCGGAACCCGGAATTGCGCCGCCGTGCCCATGAATCGCGGCGCGGAGGTCGTCAGGGAAACAATCGCGCCGCCGGCGCCCTTGTTAATGCGCAAAATGGTCAACCACTCGTCACGCGCCAGGACCTGGCCACCGCGCACAAACTCAAATCGCGCCGCCGTGGCGCCGCCCTGCTCTTCGAGCTGGGCGCGCTCGTAAGCAAGGCGGCCCTCGGTGTGATGCAGCCACCGACGAGCCCGCGCCAACCGTTCCTGCAAGGTTTCCTGAGCCAGCATCGCGGCCTGTTCGATAGAAACAACTCCTTCGGACAGCGCGCTCCAGAGGCCCATTTGCCCCTCGTATTGGCTGGCGGGCAAAGCGCGGGGATACTCGGCCAGCGGGAAGCTGCGATAGATGCGCGAATAGTTGGCCAGCGCGAGCGCTCGATCCATAGTCAGCTCAGATCTCCACAGTTCCAGGAGTGCCTCATCTGCCTTGCTATCTGTGGTGAACTTGCGCGCCTCAGCCTCAAGCCCTTTGATCCGGCGTTCGCGCACGCCCGGATCCGCCTTGATCGCAGCGTAGCGGGCCGCGCCGCGGGCGCGGTTGTCCCAGTAGCGCGACGTTTCAGCTAGCTTGATCGCTTTGCGCATGCCATTCTCGATACGCTCGGCATCCTTGCGTGCGCGCCTCTCGCTGTGATGACCGACCAGAATCGGCTGCCCAAAGGGAATATGCGCGGTAATGGCGTCAACCTGCGCATGTGCAGCCTCTGCCTCAACCAGCCGACGATCGCTATAGCCTTCGAATCGGTCGCTACGGGTTGCCGCCCGGCCTGCGACTGTGCTTTGCTCATCCTCAATTTCGCCACACAGCGCCAGCAGCACGTCCTCCCGTTCGGGCGTCCAGGCCGGAGCTACGAAAAAATCTTGCTTCGGCGCGAAGCGAAAGCCAGCCGCAGAAACGGTGGCGTAAGTCGCCTGGTCGAGACGGTGCATGGTGTGCAGGCGCAGTTTGTTGTCTTCCGGCGAGTAGGTAGCGGTCATGGTTTGCATCGCGGCTCTCTTTCTACGTGGTGATTTGCTAGGGGGGAATGTGGGAGATTTATGCTTCTTCGGTGGCGATAGCGAGGTACTGGCGGGCGTCGAACTTCACCCACCGGTAATCAACGGCCGGGCCAGGCGGAACGCGGACGTCAGAGCGATAGAGCATCGGGGAGAAATAGTCATCGCTGTTGAAGTCATGCAGTTGCTCGACCAGGCCGCGCAACTCCGTCAATTCATGGCGCTGCGCATCCGTCAATTCGCCGTCCGCCTGCGCCAGCTCCAGATCCTCAATTCGCGGCAGAATCGCCGACTCATCGATGACCGTGAGCGCTGAGGTGATCGGGGTTGTATCCATGCCATGCTTCCTTTCTGTAGTGGCTTTTCATTGGGCCGGCCAGGCCTGAAGATCGTTAGCCCGGTCGTGAACGGCTGGAATCGCTGGACTTTGTCTTCGCGGTTGTTGCCGCCAGTCCTGTTAGTCGCTGAGCCCGAGCCGATCTGGATCACGTAGTGACGACTGGAAAGGGGCAGGAGCGGAGGCCGCACGCGGAGCGCAGGCCGAAGGCCGAGCACCGAACGGGTGAGCACCTGGCGCAGCGGACCTCTTGGAACGAGGAACGTAGTGATACAGTCGGCGTTTGTAGGGCTCCGCGGCTGGCAGGCAAGGCATGCGAGAGGCATGGCCAGTGAGGCGCAGTCGTGCCGCGCGGCGAGCGCCCCTAGCCCGCGCCCTCCGGCGCGGGCTCTAACTTCCGCAGTTCGGCCGGGGTTGCACTGGTCGGCGCCGCAGGCGACGGCCCTCTATTCGCGTTGGCCGCCAGCGGCCACACCGACGTGTGCCGGGCCGCTGGCTTACGCGCCTTCGGCGCTACTCGGATCGGTGGTTATCGACCATGCCGGCAAGATAGGCCGCCTCTAGTGCATCCCGAATGCACCAAACCGCCTGCTCCTTGAAATCCAGGCTGCCGTGCTTTCGGGTTTCCAGTGTCTCCAAGAACAGATGTTCGCGAGCAATCCGCAGTAGTTCTTGCTGTGCAGCTTCGGACAGTATCGGTCTTGCCATGATCTACTCCGTGCTCTGTTCGGCCAGAACCTGGCGGGCTAACTCGTTGAGGTCTATTTCGTGGTTCGCGATGGCCATCACCTCGTGTAGAGGCAAGGACTCAAGGATTTTCTCCATCCGGCGATGGGCATCGTTCGAGGCAAGGAACGCCCAGCCCGGATAGGCCGCGATATCCTCCAAGCCCTTCGGGTTGTTCCGGCCGTAGCCCCTGAGATATGCGAGCAGTCCCGCGTTGTCGTTGGTCTGCTGGTTCATGCTGCAATCCTCTCTTGGTTGGCCAGGTGCAAACGCTCCATGGCGGCTGCGTGATACTTCGGATCCATCTCAATGCCGTAGAAGCGGCGGCCGACTTGGCGCGCAGCAACACACGTCGAGCCGGAGCCGGCGAAGGGGTCCAGAACAATCCCCCGCGGCTGCGTGAATGCTTCAATGAGGGGCGCCAGGCATTCGACGGGCTTTTGCGTCGGGTGGTGGCGGTTGCCCGAGTACTTCCAGGGCATCACGTCGGGAAGCGGCTTTTCCGGCACGGGCGGCTGTCCCTTGGCCAGCAGATACGCGGCTTCATGGCGATACCCGAGAAACCGGGCCTTGGATTGGTACTGCTTGGCAAACACGATATGACCCACGGCGCGCAGGCCTGCCGCCCGCCAGGCAGCAAAGAAACGGTCAACCCGATTCCAGCCGTAGAACGAAATGCACAAGGTGTCGTCGCGCATGACGCGGTGAATCTGCTTGAACGCCGGCGCAAGCCAATCGTCATTGATATCGTTTGCGATGCTGCGTCCGGCCCGGTCCTGGTAATTCACCAGGTACGGCGGATCCGTCAGCACCATATCGACACAACGGTCAGGCAAGGTCGGAAGAATCGACAGGCAATCGCCCAGGACGACGCGGCTCATGGATGGCTCCTCACGTGCAGCAATGGCAGCCGATCTGCATTGCACTGCACGGGGCAGGCGGGCGCAGGCCAGGAGGGGCCGGTCAAGGGACGTGGAATAAATAGCGAGCGCAAGCGAGCGGTTTATGCCGCGAAAGCCCTTGAAAGACTCGGCGCGGCTATAAAGCCGCGCGCCGTGCCGAGTCTGTCCGGAACCGCAAGGCATGCGACTGTGTGCTCCGTGCAGTGCTTGATGACCTGTGAAATACTCGGGGCCGATTTTCCGCATCAAGAAGATTCATCCCATTCCCTGGAGACCCCATGTTGATGAAGAACCTGGCCGCGCTGCTGGCCGCCGCCGCCTTGCTAACCGCTTGTGGCCAATCCGAACAAGAGGCCAGGGCCCTTGCCGATAAGAAGGCGACGAGCGGCGAGTTCAAGCCCAGCGAAGGAAAGGCTTATTGACCCGCAGAGGTCTTGGGCTTTTTTCGGACGTGTGGCCTGGCGATTTGACTGGGCCCTGCCCCACGCAGGCACATCGTCCAGGGCTCCTGCCCGGGTTGGAATGGCGCTTAGCCTAAATGCCTGAACCGTTTGGTTCGGGCATTTTTCATGCTCTGCGCGAACGCGCCTCGCTTCGATAGGTCCTGGCGAGATGCAGACAATCAGGCAAGCGCCGTAGAATTGAATCCAATACGCTGCGTAGGCTCCGTTGAGGGCCAGTTCTTTCGAAGCGAGGCCTCTATGTGCTATTCCGCGCAGGTTGAAGCTGCCTACAAGAAGCTCGGGCGCCGCTATCGCGCCACTGTTGATTTTGACGAGTTCGTGAATCTTTACCTGTACCACCCGACAGGCTCACGGCCTTTGACGCCCCGGGCGCTGGATCTGTCGTTCAGTGCATCGGATGGGGGCCCTGCAGCTGTGATTGCAGAATCTGTGGAGCAGTGGGACAAGCTGGAGTTACACCAGCTCGAGGAGTTGGTCTTCGCGCAGCGCACGCGGCTGGTCAATGCGGAACGAAGCCTGCAAACCAAGGTAACCAAGAAAGCCCAGAATGACGTGCGCATTGCTTCGAACAAGATCGAACGCGCTCTGGCGAAGCTTTCTCGCTTGAAGAGCGACAAGCTGCAGCCCTCTGACAGCCGGATCTTCCCTGGCTCCTATGCACCGGTGATAACGGGGCACGGTCAGGACCGGATCATCCGACCAATGCGCTATCAATGCAGGCTCGCTGGAAAGCCTGCGAGCCATGACGTGCGATTCCCCGGCACCTACAACGCCAGGCGAGACAGTCTCGAACGGTATTGGAGCAATACCTTCGGCCACAACCACGCCATCCTGATCGTGAACAAGTTCTACGAGCATGTGGCTAGGCATGCATTGGAACAGCGCGAGCTGGCGCCAGATGAAAAGGAAGAAAGCGTGATTTTGGAGTTCACTCCTGAGCCAGCCCAGGAGATGATCATTGCGTGCTTGTGGTCGGAATGGAAAGGTCCTGAAGGGCGCCTTCTTTCATTCGCGGCGATCACAGACGAACCACCGCCCGAGGTAGCTGCAGCTGGCCATGACCGCTGCATAGTCCAGATCAAGCCAGAGAACATCGATGCGTGGTTGAATCCAGACCACCGCAACCTGGCCTCGTGCTACGAGATCCTGGATGACCGCCCTCGCCCTTATTACGAGCACCGCTTGGCAGCCTGAGGCCCCGCGCCGCACGTTTGACTTATCGGAGCCGGCGTCGTACAAATACTGTACATTTATACAGTATTCATATGCCAGCCCCAAATGGCGCCAATCCCGCCAACCACACCTGTTTCTGCTGTGCGCACTTCCGTGGCCTGATTGGGACCAAGGCGAACTGCGGCCACCCGAGGCTCAGCCCTACCCATGATTCGCCCGAACGTGGGTGCAAGCGCTGGACGTTTGCCGCCGGCGCAGACCGAGATATCTGGACCTGCGAGGATTGGCACGTCAGTGCATCCAGAGAGATACCAGGATTCGTAGAGGCGCCGATGAAGCGGTTCCGCAAGCCGCTATGCGGCGCGGATATCCGCTTGATCTATGACTTCCCGGGTGAAAGTTGGGACGCGATCCGCGCTTCCATTGCCAAACTGGCGTGGGAGATTGGTCGAGAGCGCGATTTCAACTGCCGCCTGCGGAACGCGCTGCTGGTCATGGCCCAAGAACCGAAGACGCCTATCCAAATACGAGTGTATTTGCGCCGGCTGGCCCAGCGCATGCTGGAGGATCCTGGCGTAAGAGAAGAGATCGAGCGACAGACCCTGATGGATTCCATTACACATCGAGGAGAGTAGGTGCTGCTGGTGGCGGAACTGCCCGCTTTAGCCGCAACCGTGTTTAGCAGCTAAACACCGCGTCGTCCGGACACGAAGCACCAAGCGCATTGCTGTTTTGAAGTCCGTATTTCAAATTGATGGTCGATGTGGGCCGGTGGGTATGTGGGTGAAGCACAGGAGCCGGTGGGCACACCCTGTGGGCAAGCGCGTGGTCAGGCGCAGCCTGTCCACCGTTTGTCCAGCAGGGTTGTCCACGGGCCGAGCGCAGCGAGATGGGCGGTCGCGCAGCGATCATCCACATATCCACGGGTCCAGTATTGGCCTGTTCTGCATATCCCAAGGAACATCTGGACATTAAGCGTTGGAGATGTCACCTCACCCGCGACTCCATCCCGCCAGCGGCGGACATGCCAATAGCGGTCTCAGCCGAAGCAACGTCGGCGTCCCGAGCGAACTTGGCGGCGCACGAAATTTGATTGAGCGCTTTTTCGTTGACAGTCCAGCCCTTACTCAGCAATCGCATTTCGTTTCGCTGGAACCTTGCAGCCCGAGTTGACGCACGTGCTTATCTCTGCCAAGTGCAAGGGACTCCAATCTGCCCCCGATAGGCGGAATTGCTAGTGAGTTTCCTGCCCGTATTTTGGAGAGGGAGAGCTATGCATCCAAGTCGCCGCGGGTCCTTGGTGTTTCTGACATCATCTGTTGCTTGGACTCCCGGCTGGACAGTCGCTTCGCAGTTGAGTCCGGCAGATGCTCAAGTCGCTCAGGCTTATCTGCTCGGCCGGCTACTGGTATTTGCGGCACCAACATCCCTACCGAGCTGGCACTTTATTTTCATACAACCATTCGGAAGCTGGCTCCGATCACAGATCACCAGGCCTCGTGTTTCCAGGGGGGCTAGCCCAGTCTGACCGCCAAAGCTGCAAGCGTCAAAAGAAGTACTGGAAGCGTTAGCACGATGCCAACCTTGAAGTAATAGCCCCAGGAGATCGTGGTTCCCTTGCGCTCGAGCACGTGCAGCCAAAGCAAAGTAGCCAAGCTGCCAATTGGGGTGATCTTTGGGCCCAAGTCGCTGCCGATCACGTTGGCGTAGACCATTGCCTCCTTGACCACACCGCTGGCCTGGCTTGCGTCAATCGATAAGGCCCCGACCAAGACAGTCGGCATATTGTTCATGATTGACGACAAAAATGCCGCCATTAGCCCCGTGCCAATCGTGGCCGTCCAGATCCCCTGCACTGCAAACCTGCTCAGCAAATCAGCGAGGTATTGAGTCAAGCCCGCGTTGCGCAGTCCATATACGACTAGGTACATTCCCAAAGAGAAGACCACGATTTGCCAAGGCGCTTCCCGTATCACCTTGCGCGTGCTGATGATATGGCCGCGCCCCGCGACAAGCAGCAAGATTGCCGCGCCCGCAGCCGCCACAGCGCTGACGGGTACTCCAAGCGGTTCCAGACCAAAGAAGCCTACCAACAGAAGCATTAGTACGATCCAGCCTGCCCGAAAAGTACTCGCGTCACGTATGGCCGCTACGGGGTCTTTCAGCTGATCTGCGTCATACCGCGCAGGAATGCTCTTGCGGAAATAGAGCATCAACACAACCAGAGTGGCGGCGACCGAAACAAAGTTGACGGGCACCATCACTGCGGCATAACGGTTGAACCCGATGTCGAAGAAGTCGGCAGAAACAATGTTGACGAGATTGGACACGATCAGCGGCAGGCTTGCCGTGTCCGCGATGAAGCCAGCGGCCATGACGAACGCCAAGGTGGCCGCCGGGCTGAACCCCAGCGCCAGCAGCATAGCCATTACGATAGGAGTCAGTATCAATGCTGCGCCGTCGTTCGCGAACAGCGCAGCTACTGCGGCTCCCAACAGGACGATCAGTGCGAACAGAGCACGACCATGGCCCTTGCCCCAACGTGCGACGTGCAGCGCTGCCCATTCGAAGAAGCCCGCCTCATCCAGCAACAGACTGATGATGATCACGGCGATGAAGGTTGCCGTGGCGTTCCACACGATATTCCATACGACGGGAATATCGCTCATCTGGACAACACCAGCGAGAAGTGCAAGGCCAGCGCCGAGGCTCGCGCTCCATCCTATTCCCAAGCCACGAGGCTGCCAGATAACCAGAATTAGGGTGAGAACAAAGATCGCTATTGCAGCTAATAACATTCGTGGAACTCTTCTTTTGTTTGTAGAACGAACTGTGCTGGTTGCTCGGCCGGTCAGGAAGCACGCAGATCCGCCGCGGCTTCATCGTGGTATCCCGTCAACTCACGGACACGTTGGATGCCGACTGGCTCGCTTTTCAGCAAGGGAACTACAGCGTACCGTTTGGCATGGCGTTGAGCGACGGCCTTGATTTCGCTGAGTTCATTTCGCGCGCGCTGACGCAGCAATGGCGAACTCGGGCCGGCCGCGGCAATGCTGTTGTTGATCAACCATGCCCAGGGTTCAATGCCGGCGCGCCGGAGATCTTCCTGGAGATTTGCGGCTTCTAGCACTGGCGTCGTCTCTGCGAGCGTGACAAGTAAGACCTTTGTCTGTGCCGGATCCTGCAACTGCATCATTGGCGTGGTGTAGTGGACATTGCTACCCGACATCTGGCGCACAATCTCGCGATGATAGGCACCCGTTGCGTCCAAGAGCAGCAATGTATGGCCTGTCGGCGCGGTGTCCATGATGACAAATTTGGTGTTTGCCTCACGGATGATCCGAGAAAAAGCGCCGAACACCGCTATCTCTTCGGTGCAGGGAGAGCGCAGATCCTCTTCCAGCAAGGCCCTGCCCTCCGCATCCAGCTTTGCGCCTTTCGTAGCCAAGACGTGCTGTCGATATCGTTCGGTTTCAGCGTGTGGGTCGATTCGGCTTACCGTTAGATGGGGCAACGTGCCTTCCAATGTGCGGGCCAAGTGCGCAGCGGGATCTGAGGTGGTGAGATGAACCGGGAAGCCGCGTTCCGCGAGTTCGACGGCCACAGCTGCTGCCAAGGTGGTCTTTCCCACTCCACCCTTCCCCATGACGATGACCAAGCCATGCCCATCGGCTGCAATGTCTTCGACGAGGGATGCCAAATCGGGGGCCTCAATCGCGGGCAAGGCTTCGTTGCCCACATCAGCCGCGACCACGTTCTTGTCGCTAAGGAGCATCCGCAATGAGCCCAAACCCACGATGTTGAACGCCTTTAGTGTCACCTGGTCCTGAGGCAACGCAGCCAGCTGCGGCGGAATGGCGGCAATAGCAGCCTGTTCGCGCTCATAGACAGCTGCCGCCAGGGCGTCATGCTCTACGGCTGCGGCGGGCAGGACACCGTTGATCACCAGGTGCTGCTGCGAAAGCCCTATGTCCGCCAGCTCTTGGCTGGTCCGTGCGGCTTCGTCCAGCGTTGCTCGCTGGGCACGCGCGACGAGTACCAATCGAGTGCGGCGTGAATCCGCGAGAGCAGCGACAGCCTCCCGATACTGGTTGCGCTGCTTTTCCAGACCTGCCAAGGGACCAAGGCAAGACGCATCGCCTTGGCCCGCTTCCAGAAAGCTGCTCCAAGCGCCAGGCAACTGGAGCAAACGGATGGTATGTCCTGTCGGAGCAGTATCGAAGATCACATGATCAAAATCAGATGTCAGACTTGCTTCGGTCAGCAATGATGTGAACTCATCGAATGCTGCAATTTCTGTTGTGCAGGCCCCGGACAAAGACTCTTCGATTCCCCGCACGACGTCGTCTGGCAATACGCCGCGCACGGGATCAACGATGCGATTGCGGTACTGTTGCGCAGCGCTTTGGGGATCGATCTCCAGGGCGGAAAGGTTGCGAACCGCCTCAATAGCCGTGATGCGATTGCCGATTTCTGTATTGAACACTTGGCCGACATTCGAGGCCGGGTCGGTGCTAACCAGCAACACTCGCGCGCCCTGCTCCGCTAACGTGACGGCGGTAGCGCAGGCGAGAGAAGTCTTCCCAACCCCGCCTTTGCCCGTGAAAAACATAAACCTGGGTGTCTCGTCCAGGAACTTCATAATCATCCCCTTAGCAGCTTCTATTTCCACTGCAGCATGCTGATTGCCCATTGGAGCTGGGTTCACCGTTGATACCTGCCCAAAGCGAGAGTTCGTTACGCGTCGGATATCTGCCGGCCAGCGCGATCTCATCGTCGATCAGAGTCAATGGAAGGGAGTCTGCCCCCGCGCGGGCGAGAAATGCGCTCACCACAGGGTTTTGGGCGAACTCTAGGGGCTGCTGAGCCAAGTTCAGGCGCTCAATACGGGCACCTTGTCGCTTCGCCCAATCAATGTCCGCCGCGCACGTGACCAGCGCTTGATCAATGTCGGTGCCACAGACGCCAGTGCTGCAGCACAACGCCGGATCGAAGATTCGTATGGTTTTCATTTTGATGATCCAACAATTTTCGAAATGTTCGTTCAAAAAATTTGCTCGTGGATGTCGACCACGAGCCATGTCCCGCGCGTTACGCTGTAGCCGAATGCTCGCCTATTTGCTGCAGTTCGCGGTGAATAGCTGCCTTGTCTAGCGCCGCAATAGGCAAGTTCGCAAAAATATTTATCCGCGCAGAGATCTGTCGGAAGACCTTCTCAAAAACTCGACGCTTTTCGTCATCGGTCCCAAGCGCGGCCGCCGGATCCTCAAACCCCCAATGGGCCGAGATCGGCTGACCAGGCCAGACTGGGCATACCTCGCCCGCAGCGTTATCGCAGACGGTGATGATGAAGTCCATTTGCGGTGCGTCGGGGCTGGCAAACTCATCCCAGCTCTTGCTGCGCAGACTTTCTATCGGATAGTTCAGGACTTGAACTTTCTCGATGGCGAACGGGTTTACCTGGCCGCCGGGATGGCTGCCAGCGCTATATGCGTGAAATCGGCCCTTCCCCAGCGAATTGAGCAGCGCTTCGGCCATGATGCTGCGCGCCGAATTGCCAGTGCATAGGAATAAAACGTTGTAGACCTTGTCAGTCATGATGTGGACTCCTCAAGAGAGGTTTTTGAGCGCCGAGCGCGAGCAGATGCAGGCGATGGGCACACAGCAATGGATGTTGGTGCGCACGGTTCGCCACCGCAGCAGTTGTCTGTCAGATAGGCAAGGAGTTCAGCCATAGATTCGAATCTAGCTTCATAGATGACGAATCTGCCCTCTTGCCGCGAGGCCAATAAGCCGGCGTGCACCAACTCCTTCAAATGAAAGGAGAGTGACGATGGGGGAATCCCCGTCTTTTCGGCGAGTTGGCCCGCAGGCAAACCCGCGGGGCCTGCCTGGACCAAGAGGCGGTAGACGGTCAGGCGCGACTCATGACCAATCGCAGCTAGGGCTTTAACAGCGTCTTTCATTTCCATAGTTCGACTTTAATGGAATGATCGAAATCTGTAAAGCCATTCCTTGCCATTCAGAGTCAATGTCTAGCCAAATCGTCCGGTGATGTAGTCAGAGGTCTGTTCGCGCTTGGGCTTGGTGAACAGGTCGTCAGTTCTGCTCATCTCCACAAGCTCACCTGCGCACATGAAGCCTGTGTAGTCGGAGCACCGCGCCGCCTGCTGCATGTTGTGGGTCACAATCAGCACGGTGTAGTCCTTCTTCAACTCGGCAATCAACTGTTCTATTTTTGCGGTAGAGATGGGGTCTAGCGCCGATGTCGGTTCGTCGAGCAACAATACCTCCGGCCGCAGAGCAATTGCGCGTGCAATGCAGAGTCGTTGTTGTTGACCGCCGGACAGACCTAGCGCATTCTCGTTCAGCTTGTCCTTCACCTCGTCCCAGAGAGCCGCGTTTCGCAATGCAGCTTCCACCCGCGCATCCATCTCGGCTTTTGGTAGACGCTCATAGTGCTTGATTGCGTATGCGACGTTGTCATAGATGGACATCGGAAATGGGACTGGCTTTTGAAACACCATTCCAACCTTGCTGCGCAAACGATTTATCGAGTACTGCGAATCGAGAATGTTCTGATTGTCCAGCAGGACCTCTCCCCGGGCCTCTAAACCGGGGTAGATCGCATAGATCCGGTTGAAGATGCGCAGGAGCGTGGACTTTCCGCAACCAGAGGGTCCGATAAGCGCGGTCACACGATTGCCGGCAAGTTCAATGTTGACGTTCTTGAGCGCCTGCGCGCCCTTGTAATAGAAGCATAGATCCCTCGTCACTACTTTCGGTTGCGGTGTGGTAACGGGATCCGCCAAGGGTGCGCTGCGCGCAGCCATAGCTCCGGCCGCAGTAGCTGCCAGTAGTGAGGACGGAAGAGCAAATTCAGTCATGATTCACCTTGTTGCGTGACAAAATTGCGCGCGATAGCAAGCTCAGAATTAGTACGAACATCGTGACAACGAATGCGCCCGCCCAGGCCAGTGCGTGCCAACTTTCGTATGGACTCATCGCATATTGGAAGATGACCGCAGGCACACTCGCCATTGGCGCGCTCAGGTCCGCATTCCAATATTGATTGTTCAACGCTGTGAACAGCAACGGGGCTGTCTCGCCGCTGATGCGTGCCAAGGCCAACAAAACGCCTGTTGTGATGCCTGGCAGCGCAGCCCGGAACAACACTTGAATCGTCACCTTCCACTGAGGCACCCCTAGCGCGAGCGCAGCTTCGCGCATTTGGCTTGGAACCAGTTGCAGCATCTCATCGGTGGTGCGGACCACAACGGGAAGCACGATGAATGCCAATGCAATCGCGCCAGCCCATCCAGAAAAGTGTCCCGTCTGCCGTACCACCAGTTCGTACACAAACAGCCCCAACACAATTGAAGGCGCCGAGAGGAGGATGTCATTCACAAACCGAATCATTGCGCCGATTCTGTGCCGATTCACATATTCGGCCAGATATGTGCCCGCAGCGATCCCTATAGGCGTACCCAGCAGAATGGCAACCACGCTCATGATCAAACTTCCAAACAAGGCGTTGGCCAGCCCACCGTCGGCCCCTGGGGGTGGCGTCATCTTGATGAAAAGGTCCCATTTCAGAGCGCCTAACCCCTTGGTGACGGTGGTCCAAAGGATCCATATCAGCCAAAACAATCCAAAGAGAGTAGCGGCCATCGAGAGGGCTACCGACACCAGATTTCGGGCGGCGCGCACGCGTTGCAGTCGCAGACCATGTGGGGTCATACCCGTCCCTCCTGCCGATTCAGCCGATTCAGCATCAGTTTGGCGATAGCGAGGACGATGAAGGTCACGATAAACAGCAGGAAGCCCAGCGCGATCAATGAAGACAGGTAGATGTCCGAGTCGGCTTCAGTGAATTCGTTGGCTATGGTCGCCGCGATTGAATTGCCTGGCTCCAGCAACGAAGCAGTCAGCCGATGCGCATTGCCGAGCACAAAGGTCACCGCCATGGTCTCGCCCAACGCCCTTCCCAGACCCAGGAATATTCCGCCAATGACCGCCGAACGTGTATGCGGCAACACGATGTTCCAGACAACCTCCCAGGTGGTAGAACCCAGGGCGTAGGCGGATTCCTTCAATTGACGAGGTACGGTAAGGAACACCTCCCGCATCACGGACGTGATGAAGGGTACGACCATGATGGCCAGGACAATGCCGGCGGTCAGCATACCCATGCCTAGCGGCGGGCCGGAAAAAAGCACGCCGACAAATGGCAGTGTTCCGAGGTGCTCGTCAAGCCAGGGATTCACATACTCGGCCATCACCGGCACGAAGACGAAGAGCCCCCACATGCCATAGATGATCGATGGAATGCCCGCCAGCAATTCAATCGCCGAGGCCACAGGTTGGCGCAGCCATTTCGGCGCCACTTCTGTGAGGTAGTAGGCGACCCCAAAACTCACAGGTACGGCGATTAGCATGGCAATCAGAGCCGTGACCAATGTTCCATAGATCGGTACCAACGCGCCGAATTTGTGATTGACGGCATCCCATTCGCTTGACCAGAGGAACTCGAATCCAAACGTACTGAACGCGAGTCTCCCCCCCCAAAGCATAGAAAGCGCGGCTCCGCTCAACGACACAAGTACGAAGATGCCCGCAACGGCAACAGTGCGGCGAAACACCCTGTCCGATGCGGCGTCTCGCCGAGATCGCAGCTCGTCCGTGTGCAGTGTTAGCGCGGGATTAAGTCCCGGATTGTTCGACATTTACGTCAGCCTTTTAAAGCGGCCAGTTGGTCGACGATCCCGCCGCGTTACGCCGATGGTGTGTGGCGCCTGGTGGAGATCGTCGACCTCGGTTTAGCGCTTGATTTGTGCGGCCCAATAGCTTTCGATCTGAGCAACAAGCTCCTTCGGCAGCGGGACATAGTCCAACGCCTCGGCTTCATGCTGGCCATTTTCCAGCGCCCATTTGAAGAATTCGAGCGTTGCCGCTGTGCGACCGGCATCTTTGGGCTGCTTGTACATCATGACGAACACAGTCGCCGAGATAGGCCAAGCGTCAGCACCGGGTGCATTGGTGATCACTAGGTGGAAGTCCTGCGCATTCTTCCAGTCGGCGTGAGCGGCAGCCGACTGGAATGTCTTGTCGCTGGGCGCGACAAAATTGCCTTCCGAATTTTTCACCGCGGCATAGGACATCTTGTTCTGCAGCGCATACGCAAGTTCGACGTAGCCAATGGAGTTCTTGATTTGTTTGACATACGCAGCGACGCCTTCATTGCCCTTACCCCCGACGCCCACCGGCCATTGCACAGAGGTGCCCTCCCCCACTTTGCTTTGCCACTCGGGGCTGATCTTGGATAGGTAGTTGACCCAGTTGAAGGTAGTTCCTGAGCCGTCGGAACGGTGCACCACCGTGATCTTTGCGTCGGGGAGCTTAACCTCCGGATTCAGGTCAGCAATGGCCTTGTCGTTCCATTTTTGGATCTTTCCCAGGTAGATATCGGCAAGCAGTGGACCCGTGAATCGCAGCTTGCCCGGCTCGACTCCGGCGATATTGATCACGGGCACTACGCCGCCGATAACAACAGGAAATTGACCCAATCCAGCCTCGTCGAGCTCTTTGGGAGGCAACGGCTTGTCCGAGGCGCCGAAGTCAACGGTTCCAGCCTTGATCTGAGCGATCCCTCCGCCTGAGCCGATCGATTGATAGTTGATCTTGTTGCCCGTTTTGGTGTTGTAAGTGTCGGACCATTTCGACAGGATTGGGTAGACGAACGTGGATCCCGCACCTGTGATATCCGCGGCCTGAGCTGCACTCGTGCCGAGTGCGATGAAAATTCCCAATCCTGCCGCGTATTTTTTGGCCAGTGCAAACATGCGTTTTCTCTCTTGTGTAGGTACGTTGAGGGCCTCATCAGCCCAGCCATCACAACTATTCGATATATCGTGATCTATGGACATAATGAATAAAAAGTATTAACGGCTTATGACAGGCATTTGTTATCGAGCCGGCTCGCCGACGCTCCAAAAGCTCTCCGCATCATTCGGCAAGCAACCACAGGGATCTGTTGCGCAGCACTCCTCTAAGATGAACTCCAAGAGGCCATAGATTCCACTCAGCCGCGCCCTATAACGAACATAGTCGTCAGTTCTATGCCCCACGATCAGACCGGCTCTTGCAAGTCCCGCCAGGTGTTGAGACACAGTGCTACGCGGCCCTCCGACCACCAGCGCAATCTCCCCTGCATCCATGCCATGGGGTTCCTGGCGAATCAACATTCTGAAGATGCCTAATCGTGTCGAATGGCTGAGCGCTGTCAGGGTCAAGACGGCATCAAGAGTGGTGGTTTGAGAAGGTCTTGCCGGGGCGAGCGCGCGTACAACCGCCTGAGGGCGCGCTGCAGGGGAATTGATATGCTCCATCTCACTTCCATCCGTCGTAAATTACAGACATATTCTGCTGGTCACATGACAATTCGATGACAGCGAGGACAATCCATTTCAATAGTTCAACAATTGTTGTAGCATTGATGCATGAACAAAGACTCCGCTGTCACCATTTTTGAATCTCTAGCCTCAGGCGTACGGCTGGACATTTTTCGCCTGCTCGTCCGAGCGGCCCCGCATGGGTGCGTTGCCGGCCAGATCGCTATAGAGCTGGGCATTCCGCCTACCAACCTTTCATTTCATCTTAAGGCCCTGACACAGGCGCAACTGCTCACCGTTGAGCAGGAAGGCCGCTTCATGCGCTACCGCGCAAACATCGAATTGATGGACGAGTTGGTGAATTACCTTACTGCGGAATGCTGCAGCGGCGTGTCGGCGCCACCCATCTCAGACGCCACCGAGGACGCCTAATGGACGTTTCCTCTCAGGACCGCTGGGCAGATGTCGTCATCGTGGGGGCTGGCCAAAGCGCGTTGGCTCTAGCTTATTTCCTCAAACGCACAGCGTTGAAAGTTGTGCTTTTCGATGCCGAGACCGGACCGGGCGCTGCTTGGCGTCACGGGTGGGACTCGCTGCACCTATTTTCGCCCGCGCAGTGGAGCTCGCTTCCCGGCTGGCCAATGCCACCGACGCAGGGCTATCCCACACGCGATCAGGTTGTCGACTATCTCTCACAGTACGAAGAGCGCTACGGTTTCCGTGTTGAGCGGCCCGTTATCGTCGAGGCCCTACAGCAGGCGGATTTCGGATTCGTCATCAAGACGAACCAGGGCGATTGGCGAGCGACGGCCGTGGTCAGCGCCACAGGCACGTGGAGCGCGCCATTCATCCCTTCGTATGAAGGCCATGACATCTTCCAGGGAGAGCAGGTGCATTCTGCGCACTATCGTTCGCCTGCGCCATATGCCGGCAAGCGCGTGCTGGTTGTCGGGGGGGGCAATTCTGGAGCGCAGATTCTCGCCGAGCTTTCCGAAGTTGCCCAGACCACCTGGGTCACGCCTGCCGAGCCGTTGTTTCTGCCGGACGACGTTGATGGACGGGTGCTTTTTGAAAGAGCGACGGCACGTTGGCAGGCGATCCAGTTGGGCAGACCGCCCGAAGATTTGCCCGGCGGATTCGGCGATGTCGTCATGGTGCCGCCAGTACGCGCGGCTCGCGACCGTGGGGTACTTCATTCCGTGCGCCCTTTCTCCCGCTTTACCCGCAATGGCGTCGTCTGGCCGGACGGAACAGAGTCGTCGGTGGATGCCGTCGTGTGGTGCACCGGTTTTCGGCCTGCGTTAGGTCATCTGGTCACGTTGGGCGTTGTAGAGGCTGACGGCAAGGTTCAGGTCTCCGGCACCCAATCCGTAAAGGTCCCGGGCTTATGGCTCGTTGGTTACGGCGAATGGACCGGATTTGCCTCCGCCACGCTCATCGGCATCATGCGCACCGCCAAATCTACCGCGGCCGAAGTGGCTGCATTCGTCGAAAACGCATCTTCTCTCACCGCTTAATCATGCATATGAACACTGTCACTATCTTCCACAACCCCCAATGTGGCACCTCCCGAAACACGCTTGCGCTGATTCGCAACGCGGGGATTGAGCCGCAAGTCATTGAGTATCTGCAGGCGCCGCCCGATCGCGCGATGCTGGTCGATCTTATTGCTCGGGCCGGCCTGACCGTACGGGAAGCGATTCGGCAGAAGGGTACGCCGTACCTGGAGCTGGGATTGGACAACGAATCCCTGAGCGATGATCAGTTAATTGACGCCATGCTGGCACACCCGATCTTGATCAATCGCCCGTTTGTCTTGACTCCCGCGGGTGTGCGCCTCTGCCGACCGTCCGAGGTAGTGCTGGACATTCTGGAAGCCCCTCAGCGCGGCCCGTTCACCAAAGAGGATGGTGAAGTCGTCATCGACGATAGCGGAAAGCGCGTGCGCTGAGCCATGCCAGTCGCTTCGACAGTCGCCACAGCCGCCGCTCCCGCCGAGAAAGCGCACGGATTGATCACCGCGTTAGGCATTGGGCAGATCTGCTCCTGGGGATCGCTCTATTACAGCTTTCCGTTGATTGCCGAGGCGATGGGCCAGGAGCTCGGCTGGACCAAGCCTGACCTTTATGGTGCTGCCACGCTAGGGCTAGTCCTCGCAGCGCTGGCGGCATATCCAGTCGGCGTTGCGGTCGACCGTGGGTACGGCCGTTGGGTGATGGGGTTTTCGTCGCTGCTCGCGGGCGCATTGTTGATGCTTTGGTCTCAAGTGACGTCCCTAGCGGCTTTCTATGTGCTGGTGGCAGGAATAGGTGCGCTGCAGGCAGCGACCCTTTATGAGCCGGCATTCGCCATAGTCGCACGTCGCGTTGGTCCCAGCCATTCCCGGGCAGGCATCACCGCGCTGACACTATGGGGTGGGTTTGCAAGCACGGTCTTCATTCCGCTAGTGCAATGGCTATTAAGTCTATGGGGCTGGCGCGAGGCGCTGATGGTACTTGCGGCGGTTAACGCCATCATCTGCACGGGGGCCTACCTGTTGTTCATCCAGCCAGGTCGAGATGCCAGGCCTGTCGGTACTGCTAATCCTGTTGAGCAGCGCGCTAGAAATCGCCTGGCCGTTCGGGAAGCGCTGCGACGGCCCGTCTTTTGGGCCCTGCTGCTGTCGCTAACGGCATACGCGGCAATGTTCTCTGCCTTCACGTTCCACATGTACCCCCTGTTACGTGAGCGTGGCATCGACACCGGCTCTGTGGTTCAGGCGATCGCGTTGATTGGACCGGCCCAAGTGGCGGGCCGGATCGTGGTGAGCCTATTTGCGGCGCGCGCCTCAATGCGAGCAGTGGGCGCGGCCGTGGTGTCCGTTTTCCCGATGGCCTTTGGCGCCCTCGCCTACCTACATGCGGATTTCTTTGTGGTGGCGACCATTTGCGTGGTCTACGGAGGCGCCAACGGCATATTCACGATCGTGCGAGGCATGGTCGTGCCGGAAATGCTGAGCCGAGATGCCTATGGCGCTATCAACGGACTCTTGACTGTACCAATGACATTCGCGCGCGCTGCGGCGCCCGTGGGCGCTGCAGCGCTCTGGGCGGTTGGCTCTTCCTACGATGGCGTCCTAGTCGCCATCCTTGTAGTGGCTGTCCTACTGGCGGCCAGCTTCTGGCTGGCAGCGTGGCTCAGCCGCCCGAAATTACAATTTTTGCCCGAGTGAGTGTTTTGCAATGACGACGTATTCTTCCCCTTCCGATCTCAACTTCCCCAGCATGGACGAAACATTGCTGGACTTGCCCACCCACGACAAGCTGTCGCTGGCTGTAGGCACGACGCATCCGCCCCGTATCCTGCTGTTGTACGGTTCCTTGCGCGAACGCTCATACAGCCGCCTTCTGACCGAAGAAGCCGCCCGAATCTTGACACGACTTGGTGCGGAGACACGGATCTTCGATCCGCGTGGTTTGCCTTTGCCAGACAGCGTTCCCGCGGACCATCCCAAGGTGGCCGAGCTCAGAGCACTGTCGCTGTGGTCTGAGGGCCAGGTTTGGTGTAGTCCCGAGCGGCACGGCACGATTACGGGGGTATTCAAGAGCCAGATCGATTGGCTGCCATTGGAAACCGGTAGCGTACGTCCCACACAAGGCCGCACCCTAGCAGTGATGCAGGTATCGGGTGGTTCCCAGTCTTTCAACGCCGTGAACGCGCTACGCGTGCTGGGGCGGTGGATGCGGATGGTGACCATCCCGAATCAGTCGTCGGTGGCCAAAGCCTTCCAGGAGTTTGATGAAGCCGGCCGCATGAGGCCATCGCCGTACTACGACCGGGTGGTCGACGTCATGGAAGAGCTCTATAAGTTCACCTTGTTGGTGCGAGATCGAAGCGACTATCTTACGGACCGATATAGCGAACGCAAAGGCATGGCGGAAGAGATCGCGCGCCTGGGCCGCGAAGCGATGGTACATGAGGATCAAACCCAGTAGCGGCTTTCCTCTGCCGACTCGGCGGTCGAATACGTCTTGGCCTTGACGGATGGCAATTAATTCCATATACCTGGACATATCGAACAATTCGATTGGTATAGCGGAAGTCCATTGGCGAACATTTAGCCTTGGTTGAGTGGCGAGTCTGACTACCGAGGCCAAGGGTGCAGCCTGGGCTTCAGGACGCACGCCATGTTTACACGCATATTGGTGGATTTCGATCCGGCGCATCTGAGCCATTCCTCGTTGCTTGGGCTGTTGGATTTGGCTGCGGCCAACCATTCGGCGCTGACCTTTCTCGCCCTGCGGCCGAAGCTGGATGAGCTCTTGTGTGCATCGGAAGATGAGTTTGTGGAAGGCGTGCGAAGACAGATTGCCGATGAATGGGGCGTGATCATGTCTTTGGCACGGCAGCGGGCGCTGGATCCGCGCTTAGAGGTTCTCGCGGGCGACCCAATCGAGGTGCTTTTAGGCTATGGCCGTGCAATCGATGCCGATCTAATCGTTGCAGGGAAATCGCACTCGGGCGGCATCAGAAATGCCGTGCTAGGACTGCCCTGGAAAGCCCTCCTCACGCGCGCAGATGTAGCTGTGTTGATTCTGCCCTGATATTGGATTCGCGCCGGTTGGGCCATCCCATTACGAATAAGGCGGTCCCCAAGACAAATTGCGCCCTGGGGACCGACCTGGTCAGCAAGAGTGCGGCTGCATTAGTTGCAACAGCTTTTCTGGACGCTCGTCCGATCAAACTGGGTGCTGCATACACCTGTCTCAGGAAGCACAAGCTCTACGCGTTCTGCCGCCTCCCGGTCGCCGGCTATCCATGCGACAACAGACCGGACTTGTTCGTAGCCGGTAAGCATGAGGAATGTTGGCGCACGTCCGTAGCTCTTCATGCCAACCACAAAAACGCCCTCGTCCGGGTGCGCGAGCTCGGCGGCGCCATGGGGTCTCACCGTGCCGCAACTATGCACGTTGGGATCAATCATGGGAGCGAGGCGAACGGGGCTTTCCGTCGCGGGGTCGAGCTCGAGACGAAGCTCCGCCATCAATCGAAGGTCGGGACGAAATCCCGTTGCCACGACAATTTCATCAACAGCTGGAAGCGTCGTGGCGCCGGTGTGTACCAGCAGGCCTTCGTTCGAGGCACTGACGCGGTCAACGTTAACGTTCGTGAAAACCTCTATGCGGCGCTCTTCCATTAACTGCCTGATCACCAGGCCCAATTTGCCGCGCCCCTCAAGCTGGTCATTCTCACCGCCACCAAAGATGCGGTCGAGAGTGGCACTGCGGACAGCCCAATACACCTGAGTTCGTGGGGCGCTGGACTTGAGTTTCACCAAGTCTTGAAGCGCATTGAATGCGGAATGCCCTCCTCCAACGACCAAGACTCGCCGATTCGCATAGCGCTGCCGCGCGTCGCCTAGAACGTTGGGAATACCGTAGGCAATCTGTGCCTTGAATTCCTTCTCTCCTAGGGCCGGGATTCCATGGGCCCCCATCCAGTTCGGCGTGGTGTATGTGCCCGAGGCATCGATAACTGCCCTAGCCAAGACATCATGCTCACCTGCTGGTCGGCGGACACGCAGCAGGAATGGTGCGGCTGCACGATCCCTGTTCTTCATGACGTCGTGCGCAGCGCGGCTCACGGCAATCACGCGGCTCTTGGTGTGGAGGCGGCTCTTGATCGGTTCTAGATCGGCCAACGGTTGCAGATACTGCGTTAGAAGCTCGTGCCCGGTGGGATAAGCGTCACTTGGCGGCGCGATCCATCCCGCACGTTCGAGCAATTCGCCGGCTTTCTTATCGATGTTGAAGCCCCATGGGGAGAACATTCTGACATGCCCCCATTTGTACAAATTGGCACCTGCGGCCTCGCCCGCTTCGAAAATGATCGGCGTCATGCCTCTGTCTAGCACATGGGCGGCCGCGCTTAGTCCCACCGGCCCGGCGCCAATGATTGCGATAGGAAGATCATTCTTGTTCATTCCAAGCACCTCTTTTTACGTGGTTGAGACACGGACTTGGTCCGCAATTAATTGGTACTGACAACTAAATGGACAAAAAAAACCGTAATTGCCTACGGTTGCGGATCGGCAGCACATGTGGAGGCGACACCGCAGCGCGCTTGCGCTGCGCGCGTCAGTTGCCGCAGCAGCGTCAAGGACGCATCCAGTACCTCAGGCTGCATGTTCTCGATCATCGCAAATTCCTCGGCCACTAAATCCGCGCGAATGGTCTGATATAGCTGGTGTCCCGCGGCGGTCGGCTCGAGTTGCACCGCTCGGCGATCGGAGACATCCTCCACCCGGCTGACGTAGCCCTTCCGCTCGAGCGAATCAACAATTCGGCTGGCCGTGCTCTTGTCCAAGAACATTTCCTGCGCGAGCGTTTGTAGCCTGAGGGGGCCTTGCTTGACCAGCGTTTCCAGGGCGTAGCACTGCGCTACCGAAACGTCATAGCAGCAAATGCGATCACGATCGCGGAACTGATGCACCCTAATAAGCTGGTTCACAGCTTCGTACAGCGCCTCTGCGTCCTGCGGTAGAGGGCGTCTAGTACTCTGATCCATGGACAAATTCCATTTAGTTGGTAGTGCCAACGTTATTGGAATTCTTGCTGTACGTCAAGCTTTCTCAGGTGTTGGGCAGTCCTTGGGCTACAGATGCGTCCGTCCATCCACACCGTGAAGCCTCGCATCTCGTTGAGCTAGTCACCTGCATTTTTGGAGTCGATACCGTAGCGTTTCATCTTCTGCCAAAGGTTCTTTCGAGAGATGCTCAGGACGTCTGCCGTTTCCTGGATCCGGCCCCCATGTCGTCGTAGAACCTCTTCGATGTAAAGCCGCTCACAGACCTGCTGATAGGCAGTGAGTGTTGCTTCTTCTTGCGTGGGCAACTCGTCCGTATAGTGAGTACCGTCAGGCTCCTCGGGAAAAATCTCTCCTGGCATCAGCATGTTGGATTGGCTAACCAGGCAGGCGCGCTCAATTCTGTTGTGTAGTTCGCGGATATTGCCTGGCCACGGATACGTTTGGAGCCTGATCAAAGACAGCGGGTGAAGCGTCTTCGCAGGTTCTCCTAGCCGCTCAGCGATGCTTGCGGCGAATCGCTTGGCCAACCATAGGACGTCTTCAGGCCGTTCGCGCAATGGCTTGACTTCAAGGGTCACCGTGTTGATTCGGTAGTAAAGGTCTTCCCTGAACGACTTTGCGGCTACCATCTCCGAAAGGTTCCGGTTGGTCGCGCAGATCAGGTCGAACTTGGTGTGGGTGTCGTGTTCGGCGCCGAGCCGACGTATGCGTTTTTCTTGTATTGCTCGTAATAGAGCTGCTTGGAGGGCCGGCGATAACTCCCCTACTTCATCCAAGAACAATGTCCCACCATCGGCTTGTTCTAGGTAGCCTTTCCGGACCTTATCAGCGCCGGTGTATGCCCCCTTTTCATAGCCAAAAAACTCAGCTTCCGCAATCGTTGGCGCGATGGCGCCACAGTTCACCGCGACGAACGGCCGTGTGGCAATCTCGCGTCGAGCTTGACTATGGATCAATCGCGCCAGGACCTCTTTGCCCACACCTGATTCGCCGATCAACAGTACTGCCGAAGCCCGTCCTGCAACGCGGGGCACAAGACGGTGCAGGTTCTTGGCCGCTTGAGACACGCCGAGTTCGGTCTGGCAATCAGGAGAGACGTCCATTGGCAAGACATCTTGCACGGTTTGGATCAGACTCGCGATCTCAAACGGTTTGGTGACATAGTCCTTTATGCCAAGTTTTAGCAAGTCCACAGCCTTTTCGACGGTGGCATAGGCGGTCATCAGGATGAATGGCGGCAAGGTACAGCCTTGCGCGACCAATTGCCGATAGAGCTCATCCCCGTCCAAGTCCGGCAGGCGAATGTCGCTGATCACTGCCCCGTAGGAATTGGTTTGAATGGCTGTCTTCGCATCATTTGCCTTCGAGAACCAATCGGTCCTAATCCCCTCAAGGCGGAATCGTTCCACAATGGACTCGCCCATGATGGCGTCGTCCTCAATTAGACATACGTATGGCTGTATCACGTCGGTGTCTCCTGATGCTCTTTTTGTATAGGTGTGGCGCATGGCAGTGTCACCGTGAAGGCGGTATAGCCCTCCTCACTGACCACCTCGATGGTGCCTTCCAATTGCGTGACGATCTGGTATGTGACCCATAGCCCTAAGCCACGAGCCCTGCTGCCCTTCTGCGCATCCACTCGATATGGCTCAAACAGGTGTGGAAGCGCGTCGTCCGGAATGTGTTGTCCAGAATTGGCGACTTCTACCGTTAGCTGATCTTGGATTCCGGTTACTGTGCAGCTGACCGTCCCGCCCAGATCAACCGCATTTTTCGCATTGATGAGCAGGTTCAAGGTCAGTTGTCGCACTAGATGTGAAGGTAGTGGCAACTCTTGCTGCGCCGAGACATCCCACAGCAAAGTGGCGCCCTTCTCGGATAATTCGGGCTCGATAAGCACTCGGAGATCTTGCCAGTCGCTAGCGTGCATCAACGGCGAGTCCAGACGGGCTTCCACGAGCAGCGCGCCCACAGTGCGCCGAATCTGCATCAGGCCCCTACGCGTGAGCCCGAGCGTCTTCCCCGTCAACTCATCATAGGAACCGTGCTTTTCTATGGTGTCCAGCGCATTTAGCATGCCACCCAATGGATTGTTGATCTCATGCGCGACCCCCGCAGCGACGCGTCCCACGGCAGCCAGCCGCTCCGCAGCAATAATTTCCCGCTCTAGAGCTTCCTGTCGTTCCAATTGCTTGAGCATGGTCGAGAAGCTCTTGCTCAACGCCGCGATCTCGTCGCTGCCGTCCTTGTGTCGCGAGTGCTCGATATTGGCGGCAGGTTCGCGACCGACGCGCTGGGTGGCCCTGGCCAAAGAGAGGAGTGGTTGGGCAATCCTGTTTCCCCAGAGCCACCCGAGAGTTAGTAGCAACAGCAGTCCAGGAATGCTGACAAGTAGCACCCGGGCGACCAAGTCATATAGCCGTTGTCGCCACGTACCCGCGTCATAGGCAGCGAGCACATACCCAGCCAGGCCATCGTCCTCAGACATAACGGCAGCGCCGGCGACTGCCAATGACGCATCTAAACTATCCGGCGAAGTGAAGACAAAAGCGCGCTGATCGCCGCGCAGGGCCTCGGCGGCCGCTCGCAGTTCTGTTGGCAGCGCAGCACTCGGCGTAAGTACCGGAAACTGCTGCGGATCGGACGAGGCGTAGACACGCAAGTTGGGATCTAGCACTAGGATCGACCGCAATCCCGGCGCGCCATCTCCTGCGGCGAGCGGAATACGAAGCGCCTCATAGACACGCCAAAGGTCATCACGCACCAAAGGTTCTCGCACCGACAGGGACAACACTTGTGTCAGGGTCTTCGCGCTTTGGCGTGTGTCTCGAAGCATGCCGACATACGCGGTGCGCACCAACGTCACAGTCACGACGAGTTCCGTCACAACGATCGCGGCGGCCAAGGCCAGCGGCACCTTGTAGCGGTAACTAACTTTGGACCAGAAATTCCAGCGGCCAAAACTCATGTCGAGTCCTGCGCCAGATTCTCGCCCGCGGATATGCGAACCAAACTGCGGATGTCGTCGTACATGTCATCGGTGCCCCCAACAAAGCGGTCTAGGCAGAGGCGCTGCAAAATGAGACGCCCTCCTGGCCGCTCATGCATGTGAAGCAGCGCGTCGCGCAATGCTGTGGCCGTGGTGGACGCAATTTGGTCGCTCACGACGATAGGCGGAAAGCCGTACTCCGGTGATTTCCAGGCGACACGCGCGCCGGCAGACCGTGCTGGGTATTGTGATGCAAGGCTGTCCCAGATGTATCCATCAACCGCCCCGCCATTGGCCAGGCCGGCGGCAACCGCCTCTACGACTTTGCTATGCGCAAACGTGAAAAAAGCTTTGCGGAAGAAAGTGAGCGGATCTTGATGCTCGGTCAGCAGCTCTGTGCGCGGCACCAGGAAACCAGAGTTCGACAGTGGATCACTGTAGGCAAAGACCCGTCCATGCAGGTCCCCAATCTCCGACGTTTCGCGATCCTTCTGCGGCACGATCAAGTACGACTGATACAGCGGCCTTCCCCGGTACTGCGGCACTGCTAACAACCTGAGCCGATCGGCGTTCAGGACATAGGGGTAGCCGCAGATCCAAGCCGCGTCGATTTGGCCGCGCAAAAGAAGATCCACGATCTCGCCGTAGCTGCGCCTCTGAACGAATCGCACCTCTTGCTTCAGCACGGTTTGCAGGTCGGATCGCCAAACGTCCAACAACTGGAGCTGATCGTCCAGAAAGACGGCAGTGGTACCCAATTTGAGTGGAGGGGCGGCTGTCGCCCGTTGCGGCATTGCACACATTGCGATTGATGCAGCGCCGGCAGCGAGAAAGCGGCGACGGTTACCGGAAGGTAACGTCGAGCTCGCCCTAGGCCGCTGGTAGTTACCGTTCCGACAGGGTAACGGGTGCATTTTTTTCGTCTCCACTGTGCAGGGCCGTCCGAAAGCTACTTGGCATGCCCTTTGCTTATAGGGATACAGAGTACTGAAGCCGTCATTTCGTTTCAATAGGAAATATCGACAT
>NZ_MTLG01000092.1 GCF_002192695.1 Achromobacter xylosoxidans | reverse complement strand
TGGTACCTGTCAAACGCGTCGTTGACTACAACGTCAAGGTGCGCGTCAAGTCTGATCAAACCGGCGTGGATATCGCCAATGTGAAGATGTCCATGAACCCCTTTGACGAAATCGCCGTCGAGGAAGCGACCCGCCTGAAGGAGAAGGGCGCCGTGGCTGAAGTCGTGGCGGTTTCTTGCGGCGTTGCGCAATGCCAGGAAACGCTGCGCACCGCCATGGCCATCGGCGCCGACCGCGGCGTGCTGGTGCAGACCGATGCCGAACTCCAGCCGCTGGCCGTGGCCAAGCTGTTGAAGGCGCTGGTCGACAAGGAGCAGCCGCAACTGGTGATCCTGGGCAAGCAAGCCATCGACGACGACGCCAACCAGACTGGTCAGATGCTGGCCGCGCTGCTGGACTGGCCGCAAGCCACGTTCGCCAGCAAGGTCGAACTGGCCGACGGCAAGGTTACGGTTACGCGTGAAGTCGACGGCGGCCTGGAAACGCTGACGTTGAAGCTGCCGGCCATCGTCACCACCGACCTGCGCCTGAACGAGCCGCGCTACGTCACGCTGCCCAACATCATGAAGGCCAAGAAGAAGCAGCTGGACACCGTCACGCCTGAAGAGCTGGGCGTGGACGCCGCGCCGCGCTTGAAGACGCTGAAGGTCAGCGAGCCGCCCGCCCGCAAGGCCGGCATCAAGGTGGCCGATGTCGCGGCCCTGGTGGACAAACTCAAGAATGAAGCGAAGGTGGTCTGAACATGACGACGCTGGTTATTGCCGAACACGATAACGCCCAGCTCAAGGGCGCAACCCTGAACGCCGTCGCCGCCGCCGCCAAGATCGGAGGCGACGTGCATGTGCTGGTCGCCGGCGCCAACGCGCGCGCCGTGGCCGACCAGGCCGCCGCCGCCGCAGGCGTGGCCAAGGTCCTGCTGGCCGACGCGCCGCAGCTGGCCGACGGCCTGGCCGAGAACGTCGCCGCCCAGGTGCTGGCGGTGGCTTCGGGCTACAGCCACATCCTGTTCCCGGCGACCGCCTCGGGCAAGAACGTGGCCCCGCGCGTGGCTGCCAAGCTGGACGTGGCGCAGATCTCCGACATCATCGGCGTGGAATCCGCCGACACCTTCCAGCGCCCGATCTACGCCGGCAACGCGATTGCCACGGTGCAGTCGGCCGACGCCGTCAAGGTCATCACCGTGCGCACCACCGGCTTTGACGCCGTGGCCGCGCAAGGCGGTTCGGGTGCGGTGGAAGACGTCGCCGCCGTGGCCGATTCGGGCCTGTCCACTTTCGTGGGCCGTGAAGTCGCCAAGAGCGACCGTCCGGAACTGGCCGGCGCGCGCGTCGTCGTCTCCGGCGGCCGCGGTCTGGGCAGCGCCGAAAACTTCAAGATCCTGGATCCGCTGGCCGACAAGCTGGGCGCGGCGCTGGGCGCCTCGCGCGCCGCGGTCGACGCCGGCTATGCGCCTAACGACTGGCAAGTCGGTCAGACCGGCAAGATCGTCGCGCCGCAGCTGTACGTGGCGGTTGGTATCTCGGGCGCCATCCAGCACCTGGCCGGCATGAAGGACTCGAAGGTCATCGTGGCCATCAACAAGGACCCGGAAGCGCCGATCTTCGGCGTGGCCGATTATGGCCTGGTGGGCGATCTGTTCCAGGTCGTGCCTGAACTGACCGGCGCGCTGTAAGCCGCAACGCGCAGCAGTATTGAAGG
>NZ_MTLG01000091.1 GCF_002192695.1 Achromobacter xylosoxidans | reverse complement strand
GGTCGTGATGACGGTATTGCCGCCTACGGTCGCGGTGTCCAGCAGAACAAGGTTGCCGCCATTGCCTGCATCCACCGTCAACGCGCCGGCCAGGCCGCTATCCCGCAAGATGATCTGGTCGGCGCCCGCCCCGGAAACGACCAGGGTGTCGCCGCCCACGGCAGCCGCATCCAGCAGCACCGCATTGTCGCCTTCGCCGGCCTGTACCGTCAGCGAGCCGGCAATGCGCGTGTTCAACAAGGACACCGCATCATCGCCCAGCCCCGTCTGCACCAGGGCGTTGCCGCGCAGCTCGGAGGTATCGAAAACCACTGCATCGTCGCCGTCCAAGGTGCGCACGACGGTATCCTGCTGTTCGACCAACCGCGCCTGCAGCGTCACGCGGTCCCGGCCCGAGCCGCCGGTCACGTCCAGCAAGACGCCTTGGGTCAAGGCTCCATGGCCATCCACCCCGCCGCCGATCTCGGCGGTGGCGCCGAACGTGATGGTGTTGTCGCCCGTTGCGCTGCCGTACACATGGACCTGCGGCGCCAGCAGACGGCCATTGATGTCGGCCACCGCCGCCTTGCCGTAGCCGGCCTGGCCGCGGTCGTCGCGGTCCACGCGCAGGTTGATGCGCTGGCCCGCCTGGATCAGCGCGCCCGGCATCAGACCGCCGCGGCCCGCCACCGACAGATTGTTGCCCGCCAGCAGACTGAGCGCACCCATGACGCTGATTACGGAATCCGCCGACAGGAGGATGTCGCCCGACGCCGTGGCCTGGCCGGCTTCGTGGCGCGCCACCAGCCATGCGTTGTTCGCCTCGATGCGGCCGACGTTCATGGACAGCGCCTGCGACACGCCTTGCGCGTCGTCCGCCGCGCCCACCTGCACCAGCGCCACATCGCCGCCCGCCAGGGCGTTGATCGTGGCCTGCGGCCCCACCGCCGCCACGATCAGGGCGTCGTTGACCTGCCCGCCGGCGGTGTCGGACTGCGCGTAGCCGCCCACCGAACCGCGCGCCGTGAAGTACAGGCTGCCGCCCGTCACGACCGCGCCCGTCCGGCCGCTGGAAACTCCCGGATGCGCCGTCTTGTCGTTGACGATGCTGGCCTGGCTGGCCAGATGCACCTCATCGCGTGCGCGCGACTCCACCCGCGACAGCGTCAGGTCGTGGACGCCCAACTGGCTGAGCGATATCGAACCCTGGGCCGAGGCCGCCAGATGGCCGGACATGTCCGTCAGCAGCGGCGAGCCCAGCTCGCCTATCGTGCCGGACAGCGTTTCCAGCCAAACATTGCGCGCGGTAATGGCGGCCTGCCCGGATGCCGTGCCGTTCAGGATCGAATCCAGCGCGTAGATGCGCGCGTCCCCGCGGACCCCGTTGGCATCGACCACGTCGATGCCACCCAGGCGCAGGCTGTGCATGCCGTACAGATTGACGCTTTGCGCCGCCGAGGCGCGCACCACCGCCTGCGCGTCGCCCTGCGAGATGCTGATCAGCAGCGGCGTACCCTGCTGCGACAGGTCCGCGCCCAACTGGCCCACGGACATGCCGGCGATCAGGACGACCTCCCGCGTGTAGCCCAATGCGGCAAGGTCCGCCGCGCTCAGATCCGACAGCACCACGTTCGCATACTGCCGCTGCCCTGCGGCCGTGGCATTCAGGATCGATTGCCCCGCCTGCAACGTCACGCTGCCGGCCGAGATCACCTGGCCGACCAGCAGATTGGCGTCCGCCTGGTAGGACGAGCCGCCTGCCGCCGTGCCCTTGGTGTGCGCCAGGACCAGGTTCAGATCCTGCGCGCCCAGCTGCGACACGCGCGCCACGCCGCCCGCTTCCACGTACAGGGAGTGGCCGGCGGCCAGATTCAGCTGCAGGTGCTTTTCGCCATCGTATTGATAGATGCCGTTGGCGTCGCGCGTGCTGCCCACGACATCCTTGTCGGCCACCAGGCTGACCTGGCCAGCGCTCTCCAGTGTGCCGGCATCGGTACCGATGATGGAGCCACCCTGCGCGCTGACCGTGATGGTGATGCCTTCCTTGGCATGGATGTCGCCCAGGCGGATGCTGCCCTGCGGCGAGTCCAGGCCCACCGTGGTGTCGCTGTACGCGGAGACCACGCCGTTGACGGCCTGCACCGCGAGCGAGCGCGTCAGCTTCAGCGTGAGGTAGCGAGGGTCTCGCATGTCGCCCACCAGCATGCCGGCGCTCAGCGCCTGCGGGCTGGCGCCATCCTGCGCCATGTACGGCACACTGATCTGGCTCCAGACCGGATCCAGGAAACCGCTGCCGATATCCACCACCTGCACGCCGTTGGCGCGCGCGGCATCGATATTGGCCTGCAGCTGGCTGCGCTGGCCGGCCGTTGCGCCTTCCAGCATCTTGCTGTTGTAGATGAAGACGTCGCGGCTGTTCTGGTACAGGTCGAAACGGTCGGCAAACAGGAACTGAACGGCGCTGTGGGCGCCCAGCGTCCTGCCCAGCATCAGCGACGCATCGTTGGAGAACAGCGGCTCGAAGCGCTGCCACAGCGACGTGTCGGAAAAATCGACGCTGGCGCGGTCCAGAGGCATGGTGCCGGCCGGGCCGATGTAGCGGTAAAGCGTGTGGTAGACGCCCGCCAGATTGACCGCGTTGGCGCGCGACAGGATGGCCTTGTCGGCCTCCGGCAACGAATCGAACACGTTGGCGCGGTCGGCTTCCGACAGCCCGCCCAGGCTGGGCAGCTGCAAGGTGTAGTCGCCGAGTTCAGCGCCGATCGAGCCCTGGCCGGAGGTGCGCAGCACGATGTCCGCGCCCGCCTTCACATTCAGGAAGCGGTCGGTGGGCAGTGCGGCCTCGCCGCTGCCTTCCAGATCGAAGACCTGTTCGTTGATGGCCGCCGACACCGGATACAGCAGATTGTTCTCGATATTGCGCAACGTCGCCGTCGAGAAATAGAAGAAATGGCCCGCGTCATAGGTTTGGCCATACAAGGCAATCTCCTGCGCGGTCTGCGCGGGCGCGTCGGCGCGCACCGAATAGACGCGCGTATACGCCTCCACCCCCGCCCCGTTCAGGCTGGACGCGTCGAACGCCAGCGTGATGGCCTGGCCCAGGTTCGGGTACAGGGCCAGCAAGCCGTCGTTCTGCCCCGCGCCGGTCTGGTAGAGCTTGGCGTCGGCCAGCGATGCCGCCAACCGGATCGTGCCGTCCGCACCGACGACGGCGTAGTAGGCCGTGTCGGCCCGCACGTCGCCCACGGAGTGCCGGAAGTAGATCTCGTCGCCAGTGCGCAAGGCACGCAATTGCCCGGTACCGTCATCGACGATGTTCATGTTGGCCAGCTTGAAACTGCCATCGGCCACGGCTATCAGTCCGGAGACTGCCGTTCCAACGGCGGATTCCAGCCGATCGCGCCAGTAGTTGTGGTACTCGGCCGTCTGCGCCAGTTCCTTGTCGACCACATAGTCGTAGACGACCTGATTGCGCGTCGACTTGACCAGGTCCTTGGTCGCTGCGATGTCCAGCGCGGCAGGCAGGTAGTTGGGATCGAAGCCCTGGTTGCGCAACTGTGCATGCAGCGCTTGCAGCTGGGCGCTCAAGCCCTCGGTGGAACCCGCCGCCTGCGCCTGGAACAGGTGCGTGGAAACGGTGAACATGCCGCGCACGTCCGCCGCCGCGAAGCCGCGCAGCAGTTCACCCGTGATGCCGGCATCCGTGAACAGCGCCTTGGCCAGCGCGCGCCCTTCCGCCGTCTGGTTCAACGCCTGGATCTGCTGGTACAGCACCGCCTGCTCCTTGGAGGCGAACAGCTGGATCGTATTGTTGGCGCCTACCAGCACGTAATAGGCCACGTTGGTCTGCAGGCTCGACACCTTGCCCGTTTGCAGGCGCACGTCGTTCAGATAAACGCGGTCGAAGTCCTGCAAGCCGCGGTAACCCGTCACCTGGCCGTTGGCGTCCGTGACCGGCACGATGTTCATGTCGGTCAGCGTGATGACATTGTCGGCCTGCACCGAAGCGCCGCTGGCAGCGGCATCCAGCAGCCTGACGGTGACCGCTCCCGGAGAGTTGCCCGCCAGGGCCAGGATCTTGCCCACCGTGACGGGGTCGCCGCCGTTGAAGGCGCCGTCCACACTGTCGGACAGGGTCACCACGCGCCCGTTCACGCTCTGCACGTAGAAGATGGCGGTCTGCGTCGAATTCGCGAAGCTCAGTTCGACGCGTTGGCCCTGCACCAGGCGGTCCGTGCCCGGCAGCGTCAGCGTGGCCACGCCGAACTGCGTCAGCGACTGCTGCGCGAAGCCCGAATCGACCAGGCGGATGCCTGCATTGACGGTCTTGCCCTGCAAGGTCGGCGTATAGGCGCCGGTCGCGGCCGGGTCGTGGACGTTGGTGTTCTTGTATACGTCCAGGTCCATCAATTGCGATTTCTGCGCGTAGACCTTGCCACTGAAGGTGATGCGGCCTGTCAGCCAGTCGCTATCGGAACTGGAGGACGTCAGCGGATTGCCGTTGGCGTCGACGATGGTCAGGATTTGCAGCGTGCCGTTATCGTAGACGCCCAGCTCGTGGCCCTGCAAGGCGCCGTTCTGGTTGGTCATGTACAGCTCCAGGCCAGCCAGCGAGATCGACTGCCCGCTCTGCAGCAGCGCCTTGATGCTGTTGGCCAGCTGCGTGCGGGCGCTGTCGCTCAAGCCCGCGCCGGTCAGATCCCAGCTGAAGCTGTTGCCCATGTCCACGTACTCGGCGTAGCCAGCGCCGGAGCCCGATTTCTCCGTATAGCTGTGGAACGGCAACAGGTTGCTGCCATACCAGCCCCAGTAGGACGTCGGCGTGTCGGAAGTCAGCACGCCCTGCTTGAGCGCAGAGGCGCCGAAGCCGCGCTGCACCGTGTAGGCCACGGCCAGCGACGCCGCACCCGAACTCGTACCCTTGCCCAGGCCGGTCAAACCGTACACCAGTTCCGTCGGCAGGCGGGTCGAAACCACCGTGCCCAGGCCGTTGCGGATGTAGTAGTTCTTCGTCTCCAGCGCCGCACCGGAGAAGGTCACGGACACGTGATTCTGCGAGTTGTACAGGCTGCTGGCGGGCGAACCGTCCGCCTGGACCAGGCTCAAGGACTCGATGCGGCGCGTGTAGCTGACGCCGTCTATCGTGAAGGTGATCTCGCTGCCTATCAACCCGTTGCCGGCGTTGTTCATCCACTGGTTGTAGGCCTGCACCGAAGAGACGCCGCCTGGCATGCTCCAGCCCAGTTGCGTGCCGGAAAGCAGCAGTTGATTGGAAACGACCGAGCGTTCGATGACGGACCAGGCGCTGTTCGGCGCCGTCGCGGTCAGGTTCGCGTACAGCGAGCCCGCATCCGTGGCGATCAGGTCGTTCGGGTTCGCCAGGTTGTGCTGCAGGATCGCGTTGACGATGGCCGACGTGATGTCCTGGTCGCCCGCTTGCGGCGTGCCGACGGAGCCGGCGGCCGGCACGGTGGGCCGCAGCGTATCGGTGGTTCCGGTATAGCTGCCGGCCCCGGCCGTATCGGTGCCATTGCTCAGCACGATGTTCAGTTCGCGATGGCCATTGGGATCGGCCGTGGTCAGATCGCCCACATAGGGCGACTTGAGCCGGATCAGGACCGTATCGAAGCTACCCGAACCCCACCACGATCCCGTGGGCAGGATCTGGTCTATCGCCAGCACCTGGCCGCCCACCAGTATGGTGGTGTAGCTGCGCATTCCCGCCAGCACGCGCTGGGCGTAATCGACGATGGCCGGATCCGCCTTGGCGGCGAACTGCGTCATCTGATCGGCGGTGAGTTGCAAGCGCAACGTGTCGGAGCCCTGCTGCGTGGTCAGGGCGCCCGTAGGCAACGTGAACGAGATCGGCAGATTGGCGTTGGACTGCTCCGTCGCGCCCGCAAGCGCATACGACGGTCCGTACAGCACGCCCTGGCTGCCGGCCGTATAGCCCAGCGAGGCCAGCGACACCGCCCCCGCGCCAGGGTTGGACGGATCGTACGGCGTGAAGCTGAACTGATAGACGCCGTTCGCGCCGCTACCCGCCACCAGCCCCAGATATCCCAGGATCTCGGTGCGGGCGTTGCCGTTCAGGCTGTTGTTGTACGCCAGGCGCACCAGGCGCTGGCCGTCGACGGCCGCCTGCAAGACCGCGGCATACTCGGCGGCCGTCATGCTGATCGCCAGGTACTGGCCGCCTTCAGCCTGCGTGCTCAGGTAGGTGCCCGCGCCGCCCAGCGTCACGGTGGCGGTCTGCAACGAACGCACGCCGGACCAGTAGCTGTCGTATTGCGCCAGTTGCGCCCGCAGTTCGGCCAGGATCTTGGCCGTGACCGTGGGATAGGCCTTTTCCGTCGCGGTGCGCGTGTCGGCCAGTTCGCCGTCCAGCAGCGAGCCGCCGTTCAGGCTGATGTGCACGCCGCCCAGCTCCGCATACACGGCTGCCTGCGGGTTGCTCCAGTTCACCGGTTTGACCAGCGTGAGGTCGGCGTTCAGGACGTTCTGCGCCAGATAGATGCTCTTGTCGGCGCCGGCGGGGCCGCCCGCCAGGCCCGCCTGGGCCGCAAAGCCCTGGCGCGCATGGATGACCAGGGCCTTGGACGCCGTGCCGATGGCACCATAGCCGGCGTTCAGTTCGATCCGGTTGCCCGAGACCACCGTATCGTTGCCCGCCGAAGCGTGGCTGAAGATGCCGTTGAGCGCTTCGATGTAGACCGTGCCCGCCGACGAGGCGACTTTCTTCAGCGCAGCCCAGGAACTGGCGCCGCCGTCCGAGAAGTAGTTCAGGCGGATGTCGTCGCGCGCCTCGGCCCGGGTATAGCCCTTGGACCCCATGATGTTCAGGGTGATCTCGCCGCCCAGGGCGATGGCATCGACGTTGACCACGGCGGATGCGCCGGACGGCATCTGGCCGTTGACGTCGCGCGCCATGATGCCGACCTCGCCCTGCATCGTGATGGAGGTCGGCTTGGAGGCCGACACGGCCTCGATATGCACCGTCTTGCCGTTGCCGACGATCAGGTTGCCGGCCAGCGTCACGTTGCCGTTGCTGCGGATGTAGATGGCGTTATCGCTGTTGCTGGAGCCCAGGAAGCTCAGCGTGATCTCCTTGGATGCCGGCACGTAGAAGGTGAACAGCTCCTGCTGCTTCTTTTCGACCACTTGCGTGAGCGTGGTGGTCTTGGTGCGCAGCCAGCCGCCGCCGCTGGTGTGCGGGCCGTCGTTGCGCACGATCACCCCGGTGTTGAACTTGCGATAGGCCACGCTGAACGCGGACGTATCCAGCGCCGTGCCACCCGACGATTCCAGGCGGTAATGCTTGCCGTCGGGGCCGACGATGTCGCCGTTGGCGTCCTCGACCAGGCTCTGCGTGCCGCTGCCCTCGATCGTGGTCGGCAGCAGCGCGTCGTTCAGCTTGCCGCTGGCCGCCAACTGCTGTCTCAACGCGTCCGGCACCGAATTGATGCCGTCGTAGGCCAGGACGGTGGACACCAGCACCGGGCGCGGCGTCTCGTAGACCGTCACCGGGCCGGACTTGGTGGTGTCGTTGTCCGTCAGCCAGCCCAATGGGTCCCAGTCCCCGAACAGGTTGAAGCGCTTGGTGGTGTAGACCGTGGTGGTGGTCTCTCCCGATGTCCAGCCCATGACCCAGACCATCATCTGGCCGGTCTGCGGCTTGTATGACAAGGTCAGCGTCCGGCCATCCTGCAGCGTGCCGGCGGAGTTCTGCAATCCCGCCGCGCTGCGCTGGCCGGAGCCATTCTCATAGACCCAGATCCAGCTCAGCGCCAGGGGATCCGCCGGGTCCGGCGTGACCTGCACGAACTTGTTCCAGACCGTGTGCACGACGTTGTTCAAGCCTTGCAGCTCGTACAGGTCCTTCTGCCCACGTGACGTATCGATGATTTCGATGCGGCCGCGGCGATAGGTGCTGACGTCGATATCGTGCGTCACCAGCGCATAGGTGGTCTGGTTGTCGATATGGACCGAGGCGTAGCCGTTGGCTACGACCAGATTGCCGTTGCCCACCGACACGATCTGCCCGGTCAACGAAATGCTGCCGCCCGCCAGCCTGATCGGGTCCAGGATGATGGTCTGCGTGGCGTAGTCGAAGCGGCCCGTGATGGCGCCATAGCGGTTCAATGAACCGTCCGCGCTGAACGATACGCCGTTGATGGCGTAGCCATTGCCGTCCTGCAAGGCCTTGTCCTGATCGCCGCGGAACGAGCTGTCGATCTTGATGTAGGCGTCGGTCACGCCGCTCTGGATCTTGCCGTCGATGTTCAGCGTCAAGGCCGAAATGCTGATGGCGCCCAGGGCGAAGATGCGCGAATCCCGCGCCGCCGGATTGTCGTTCAAGTACTTCGAGAACGGATCGAGCTTGGTGTACCCCCACTTCAACAGGACGTTCTGCATCGTGTCGTCGATGCCGGTGCTGGCGCCGCTGTTCTTCAGGGCGTTGATGACGCTCTGCCACTTGTCGTTCAGGAACGTGGGATCGACGCCCGAGTTGTACCAACCTTCGCTTTGCAGGCTGAAGTTGCCCTTGGCCACGATATCCAGGCTGAGCGCCTGGATGGTTCCCGACACGTTGATGCTGCCCAGCGCGTTGATCACCGACACCTTGCCCAGCGGGTTGACCACCGCGCCCATCAGGCTCAGGTCGACCGGCGCGTTCGCAATCATCTTCGCCACGCTGTTGGTCGGATCGTCAGGATCGTTCAACGCTCCGCCGAAGGGGTCCGGGGCCCAGCCGTTCTTGATCTGGCTGATGCTGACCTCGGCCGTCTCGGCGCCCGACGCGCCCATCACCGACACGTCGTTGACGTACAGGTGTCCGGTCTTGAAGACCTTGAGCTGGCCGTCGGAACCCGGGCGGATGATGGTACCGTCCAGCACGACCGCGTCCCTGACGTTCATCAGCATCGGCGAATCGTTGACGATGTTGATCTGGGTGTTGGCGCGGGCGTCGATGCCCGACCGGTACACGCCGCCGATGTCGGTCGCGTTCACATAGACCGAGCCGCCGGACGCATACATGTCCGGCATGTCGATGAAGAAGGTGCTGAAGGAATCCAGGTAGCGGATCTGGCCGTTCTGCAGCTTCACGCCCATCTGGATGCTTTGCAGCTGCTGCTGCAAGGCGGCGATGTTGGCCTGATAGCGCGCCACGGCCTGCGGGTTCGAGGCATGCTCGGCCTGCATCCGCGTCAGCGTGCGGATCTGCTCGCTGATGACGTTCTGCTGGCTGGCGTAGCGCAGCGTGGGCTGGGCGATGTCCACCGTCTTCAGCACGAAGTACAGCTTGCCGACGTTGCCCGCAGCGGTGCTGCCGAAGTTCGACTTCAGGGCATCGCCCACCTGGGCGGCAGTCGGATTGCTCAAGTACATCCAATAGCTGCTGTTGGCGTAGTCCTCGGCCGCCAGATCCAGGTCGCGGCTGTTCGGGCTGTTGTAGCGGTAGTAGCTGCCGTTGTGCTCGATGATCATCCCGGCCGTGACGTTGACCTTGATGTCGCTGGCGCTGAACGCCGTCAGCTCATAGCGCACGTCGATATTGACCGTGCCTGGCGCTCCGTCCAGGCTGGTCTTGCCCGCGCCCAGCAGTTTCTCCAGGATCGCCTTGACCGCGGGCGAATTCGAGTCGAACCGCAAAGGCGCTCCCGCAGCGGGCAGCGTGGCGCTGGTGTAGCCCAGTTGCTCCAGCAGTTCGGCCGGGATGACGAACAGGTTGGCCGCGTTGTTCACGCCCGCGATGATGCGCGTGGCCGCACCCGTGGCCACCCTGCTGGACGTGGTGTCCACCACGCCGTCGGCCAGCTTGACCGTGGGATTCAGGTTCAGGCCGATCACCTGCACCGAACCGTTCACGCGCGCCTGGTCCAGCTTCGAGGGATTGGTCTCCAACCGCACGTTGCGCTGGGCCTTGAGCACCGAACCGTTGGCCGCCACGCCGTCGATCAGCACGGTGTTGATCTGGCGCGCCTTGGCGCCGCTGTCCACCGCCGGCACCTGCGCGATGCCCACCAGCGTGAACGACACGTTGTCGTTGGCCAGCAGATAACCGGTCGACAAGGGATCGGTCGCCTTGCCGTTGCCTGCCAGCGCCAGGATGTTGTCGCCTTCGATCGAGGCGTTGTCGATCTGGATGGCGTTGCGTACCGTCAGGTTGTTGTTGCTGTCCGACTTGCTGAAGCTGGACACGGAAACCACCAGCAGATCGCTGACGGTGGTGGTCACGCCGCGCGTGTTGGCGGCCATGACCACGTCGCCGAAGGCATTGCGCAGGAACGCGCCGTTCACCTTGACCTGGGCCAACGCGCCGTCGGTGCTGAGCTTGTTGGTAGACAGCGTCACGGACACGCCCGCCACGCCGGTGATCTTATTGCGTTGGGTGTAGATGATGTCGTTGGTCGCGACCAGATCCAGCATGCCCGGCGTATCGAAATTGCCCCGCGCCTGCACCACGGTCATGCCCGCCGTATCGATGGTGCTGTTGGCCTGCCGCGCGCCGCTGACGGTGATGCTCGACTCGGGCTTGATCGTCACCGTGTGCCTGCTGACGTCGGCGCCCGCCACCCTGACCGAATAGCCGCTCAGGGTGGACGTGCCGCGCACGGTGTTGTTGCTGCGGATGTCCAGCTTGTTGCCGGTCACATGCGCGCCGCCGCTGATGTCGATGCCGGACTTGCCGCCCAGGTCGACGTCGACCTTGCCTTGCCGTCCTGCCACCAGCGCGATCGTGCCGGCGTCCATCTTGATGTCCACGGACTGCACCTGGTCCGCCGTGATGCTCAGCAGAGTGCCGTCGATGCGGGCGTTGTTGCCGATCTGCACGCGCGTGTCCAACGAGGTCGTCAGCGAGGCGCTGTCTATCGATACCGTTACGCCGCCCACTTCCAGCGAACGGGCCTCGGCCAGCAAGCCGGCCTCGCCGTTGCGCTCCGTGGTTGCCTTCGCGGTCACGCCGATGATGGCGCCCTGCAGCGTCGCATTGTCCACCGATGCCTTGAGCGAGCCGCCCAGGCGGGTTTCGGCGCTCATCACGCCCACGCCGATCACGCCACCGGTGATCGCCTTCGAATAGGCGCGGCCATAGTACGTGCCCTGGGCGTTGATATTGACCATGCCCGGGGTCTCGCCCAGGCCCGGCGTGGTCGCCGACAGGCCCCGCAAGACCGCGCCGTTGCGCGCTTCGGCCAGGGTCGTCGTGGCGATGTCCACCAGCGCCTTGTTCACGTTGACGGCCAGCCCGGTGGTGGCCGCTACGCCGGCCGTCTGGGTCTGGCCGAAGTCCACGCTGACCAGCGCGTTCAGGTCCACCAGCGGCGCGCTGACGGTCGTGGCGTCCACGGCCGCCGTGGTCGTGTCGCGCGCGATGTTTTCGGCAATGCCCACGCCGATCGCCGCGCCCACCATGCCCACCGCCACGCTGACTTGCGTCAGGTCGATATCGGCGCGGACCTGGGTATCGGCCTTGATCTCGACCTTGCCCAGCGCTCCCACCTTGCCTGCGCCCGAAATCCGCGCGCTGACGTTGTTGCGGGTGTTGTTGGTCACTCGCACCCCTGCGCCCGCGGCCGCGATGCCACCGCCCACCGCCACCGAGGCGGTGACCGCGTCCAGGCCCCTGAAGTCGGTCTTCTCGACCGCCACCACAGAGACCGCGTCTTGCGCGCCGACGTTCTTGCCGTTGGCCGTATTGATATAGGCGCTGACCTCGTTGGCCGCCACGCTATCCACCAGCGTCACGGCCAGGGCCAGATTCAAGCCGAAATTGCCCGGCACGGGCAGCGACGCCGCGACGGCCACGCCGTAGGCGGCGGACTTCAGGATGCTGCTGCTGTCCTGGGCGCGCACGTTCACGGACCCGGCCCCGCCTGCAATGCCGGCGATGGCCTGCGTACCGGCGATATAGGCCGAGGCGGTCGTGGCAAAGCGGTTGCTGACCTGCACCCCGGACCCGGCGGCCGACCCGCCGAAGCCGGCCACCGCCACGCTGCCGGCGAAGTTGACGCTGGTCAGCGTTTCGCTGGACGTGGCCAGCACGTCCACATTGCCGCGATTGACGGCGATGGTGCTGTTTTCGATATAGGCCAGCGCGCGGTTGGCGCGGCTCACGCCGTCGCCGGCATGAACGCCGAAGGTGTTCCGGGCGATCGACACCCCGATGCTGGCGCCCAGGCCCGCGCCGGTGGCGCTCACCGACACCGCGCCGGTAACCGCCTTGATGCTGGAGCTGTTGTCCGCCTTGACCGACACGCCGGTGCCGGCCGTAATGGAGGACCCGCTGATATAGCCGCCCACGTCGTTGGCGACCGTCTGCGTGCTCTCCGCTCCCGCGCCAGACACCGCCACGCCCCCAAAACCCGCGGCCACGGACGCAGCGACCGACACGCCGTCCAGCGTCGCCGTTTCCCTGGCCGACACCGCCACGGCGTCCGACACGTTCAGCGTCGACCCGGTCACGGAGGATTGCACGCTCATGGCGGCGACGTTGCGTGCCACCGAGGCGCCCACCGACAGGGACCCGCCCTGCATCGCGAACGCCAGCGACGCGCCAATGGCCTTGGCCTCCAGCGTCGTGGTGTCCTCGGCCGTGATGGCCGCCCGTGTCATCTGAGCGCCCGCGCCGGCGCTCAGCACCGAGTTCGACAACGCCGCCTCGACCGCGCCCAGCGCCTTGTTGCTGGCCAGGGCCACGCCCACCGACAGCGCCAGCCCTTGTGAAGTGCCCGCCAGGCTCGCGCCCGCGGCAGTCGCCTTGAGCGTGGACTGGTTCGACGCCTTGATGTTCAGGCTTTCCGCGCCCCGCACGTTGGGGTCGGCCTGCGTCAGACCGTTGACCTCGGCGCGCGTGACGGCGCGGGAGGTGTTGTAAGCCGATGATCCGGCCGCGGCGAGCGCCGCCCCTTGGTACGCGATTCCCACGGCGCCAGCCACGACTACCGCTTCCAGCGTCTGCACGGTATCGGCAGTGACGTTGATGGCGCCCAGGTGGAACACGCGGGTGTTGACGAGGCTGGCGCGCGCGCCTGCCGCCTGCGTAATCTCATTCTCGGCCAGCGAAGCGCCGATGGCCAGCGAGCCGCCCGCGGCCGTGAACGCCACGCTGGCGACCACTACCGTGGCCTTGATGGTGCCGCTCATGTCGGCGTCTATCGTCAGCGCATTGGCGCCATTGCCGCTGACGCGCGAGTTTTCCATGATCGCCACGGCGGACGAGCCGATCACGTTGCGCGCATCGGCGCCTCCGCCCGCCAGCGAAATTCCGCCTAGGCTGACGCCCGCCGCGATCGACACCGCCACCGCGACGGTATGGATGTCGGCCTTGCTGTCGGCCTTGACGGTTATCACCGGCGCGCCGGTGAAATTCACGCCGTCGACCTTGGCCAGCGTGTCGTTGGCGATCTCGTTCTGGGCCAGCGACACGGCTACCGACAGCGACGCGGTCGCGCCCAGCGACACCGCCACGGAGATCGCCACCGCGGCGATCGTGCTATCGATGCGCGACTGATCCGTCGCCATGACGGAAACACTGGCGGCATTCCAGGCGTGGGCCTGGCCCTGATCGGTGATGCGGGCGGTAATGGCGGTCTTGATCTTGTTGACCGCCCTGGCGCCCGCGCCCGCGCCCGATACCGCCAGGCTGGCGCCGTCGACGATGGGCGGCGCGTAGGCCACCGACACCGCCACCGCGCCCGCCACCACCACGGCGTCTATGCTTTGCTGCCGGTCGACGCTGCCGTCGGCCTTGAATTTCACATTGCTGGCACCCACCGCGACGGCGCCCGCGGTCACGGTGCTGCGGTCGATCGACGCCCCGATCTCGTTGGCCGGCCGGCCCGCGCCCAGCGCGACCACCTGGCCGGCGCTGTTGACCTCGTAGCCGATGACGTTCTCGGCCATCGCCACGCCGACGGACGCCGAAGCGGCGGCGTAGTGGCTGACCGAGACCGACGCGGACATGCCCAGCACCACCGCGTTGATCTGCGACAGGCCCAGGGCCTGCACGTCGAGCGCGCCCTTCACGCCGCCCGAACCCTCCGTGCTAATGAAGGCATCCGAGATACGGGCCTGCACGCTGCCCGAGATGACATTGCGTGCCAGCGCGCCCCCTCCGCCGATGGCGGCATTGGCGCTGTCGCCCACAGACACCGCCACCGAGGCGCCCAACACCACCGACAGGATTTCCGCCTGCTGGCTCGCACTGACGGACAGTCTGGCTCCTGCCGTCTGGATGTTGCCGCCGCGGATATCGGCGTGCACCGTATTGAAAACCTTGTTGACCGCGACGCTGGTGCCGACCGCGATCGCCACGCCGGCGCTGCCGGCTTGCACACTGACCGCGCCGCCCACCGCGATGGCTGTGATCGTGGCCCGGTCCGACGCCGATACCGTGACGCCCTGACCCGTGCCATTCGTCCAGATCACGGAGTTTTCGATCAGCGCACGCACCGTCGTGCTGATTTCACTGATCGCCACCGACACGCCCACCGACGCGCCCGCGCCCATGCCGCCCGCGGAAACCGCCACCGCCAAGGCACCTGCGACGGTCACGATGCTGCCCGTGTTTTCGGCGTTGACGCGTACGTCCCCGGCAATATATCCATTGTTCAGCGGGACCACATTCTTCAGCGTGGCCTCCACCGATCCGCCGATGGTATTGCCGCTGCCCGCGCCGGCGCCCGCCCCGGCAAATCCCTGTCCCACGGCGACTGCCGCCGCCACGCCTATCGATACCGACACGATGCGCGATTCGTTGATCGCGTCCACCGCGATGCCATGCGCCGAACCCAGGGCTGTGTTCAGGCTGCCGTTGCCCGCGCTGCTGCCGTCGATATAGGCCCGGGTCTGATTGTTGACGGCATTGTGGGTAGCCGACACGCCGGCTGCGATGCCCGCGCCGCTGCCTGGCGACACCGCCACGCCCAGGCCGCCGGCCACGGCCAGCACATAACCGTCGTCGCGGGCCTGCACGGCCACGCCCGGCGCACCGCCCGCCGACAGCGCCTCGACCAGGCGCGCGTTGCGGATGCCGGCCTCGTTCTTGCTGTTCAGGCGGTTCACCGACACCGCGCCGCCCACCGACACCGCCGCCGTGCCCACGGCCACGCTGCCCGCCACGGTCACGTTATGGATCTGCCCCTTGAAGAGCGAGGCCACCTGCACGTGCGCGCCGCGCACGGCGCCTTGCGTGTCGCGGATCTGCGCCGAGATCGAATGCTCGCGCGCGTTGCCCGCGGGCGCGCCGCCCAGATAGTTGTAGGACAGGCTGGCGCCCACCGCGACGCTCGCGCCCTGCGATCCCAGCCCCAGCGCCACCGCGCCCGCCAGGCTGTTGATGGTGGATTCATCGCTGGCCCGGACCACGATGTCGCCGCCGGCCGCGACGTCCTGTCCGGTCGCGGTCTCGCCGATCTCGGCCTTGATGCTATTGGCAATCCAGTTCAGGACCGCCGATCCGCCAAAGCCCACGTTGGCGCCGGACCCGCCGGCCGCGACCGCGCCGCTGACCGCCATGGTCGAAATCTGCGCGTTCAACCCCGGCGACAGGTCGTCGGGCTTGGCAAAGGCGGCCAGCACCACGATATCGCCGGTGGCCGACAGGGAAGAACGCAGCGCGCCCGCATACACCGTATCGAAGATCTGGTTGACCGCGAACGCCATGCCGGCGGCCACGCGGCCGCCCACCGACACCGCCACATTGCCGGCCAGCGCCGCAATGCTGGCCACGTCGCGCGCGGCGATACGGATATCGCCCGAGGTCGCCGTCACCGACGAGTCTCGGATCTGCGCATGCACCGTGTTCTTGATCGTGTTGACGGCCAGCGATCCGCTTACCGCCACGCCCGCGCCGCCGGCCAGGCCGACGGAGACGTTGTAGATGCTGGCGCGCTCCTCGGCGCGCACCTGCACGGCCTGGGCCTCGACGGTCGCCTGCGCGATCGCCGCGCGCACGTCGTTGCGCATGTCCGCCACGCTCACCGACGCGCCGATGGCGGCCGATGCTCCCTGGGTGAGGGAGATGCCCAGCGCGCCCGTGGCCGTCACGATGCGGCTGGCGTCCTGCGCCGACACCGACACCGCGCCGGCTTCGGCCCGCACCTTCTGTCCGGCCGCCGCACCCGTGTTGTCGATGATGGCGCTGACCTCGGAGCGTGAGATGTTCACGCCCACGGCGCCCGCGCCGCCCAGCGACTTGCCGCCCGCGCCGGCCACCGTGATGCTCAACATGCTGTTGCTCAGCGCATGGCCCTGGGTCAACGAACCGATGTCCAGCGAGATCAGGCCGCCGGACGTGATGCGGTCCACCGCCTTCTGCAGGCTGATGCCGCCCGTGCCCGTGGCCGCGCCCAGCTTCATGGCGATGCCGTCGCGGGCGTTCTCCAGCGAGCTCGCCAACTGATAGCGGAAGGCGCCGCCTTGCGAGGCGTTGATCACGTAGTAGCGCTGGCCATCGACCAGGCCGGCGATATTCGCGCCCTGGCTGCGGTAAATGACCACGTCGCCCGTGGCCAGGCCCGCGTCGCTGGCGAACGAGAAGCTGTTTTCGCCTATGACCTGGCTCTGGGCCGCGGAGGCCGACAACGTTGCGTCGGTCGGCGTGCCTTGGGTGATGCTGGTGTTCTGGGTGCCGTCGCTGCCCGTGCTGGTCGAGGTCTGCGACGTCTGGCGCACCAGGGCAACCTGCGTGAACGCGATCATCGCGTCCGGGTTGACCGGAATCGGCTGGTTCTGCGCGTCCAGCAGCTTGACGCCATTGGCGTCCGCCCGGAAATACTCGTAGCGCTTGGTGCCGGCGTTGAACTCCGACACGTAACCCAGGGTCGCCAGCGCCACCGGCGCGCCGTTCACGTCCTTGAAGCGCAGCGTGGTGCTGTTGACGACTTCGACCACATAGACGTGGTCATTGGACAGGCCGGTGAGCACGCCGTTTGCCGCCAGGTTGACGACCACCTTGTCGCCCGTGGCCAGCCCATGGGCCTTGGGCAGCGTCAGGCTGCCGTCCGGGTTCAGCGCCGCGCCCGCCGGATTGTTGACGCTGAAGCGCTGCAAGGCGCCGCCCACCGCCGCGCCGCTGAAATCAACCAGGTTGCCCTGGCCGTCGCGCAGCTGGAACGAGCGCTGGTCGGCGCTCAGGTTGAACACGTAGTAGGTCACGCCCACCTTGAGCACATCCTTGCCCTGGGCCAGGATGCGATTGGCCAGCACGTCCTCGATCTGGCCGTTGTTGCCGACAGAACCGCTGTAGACGATGGCCGAGCCTTCCTGCACGCCCGCAAACGGCTGCGCCAGCGTCAGCGTCTGCGTGGCGGCGTTCACCGTCACGCCGGCATCCACGCCGTGGAAGGGCTGCAGGTTGACGCTGGTGGCCTCCTGCATGCGCACATGCGCAAAGCCTATGGCCGACAGGTTGGCCACGCTGCCGAATTGCAACGCCTTGCCGCGCAGCGCGTCTTCCTGGGTATCCGCCAGCTGGATGATGGCCTGGCCGGCGGCGGCTTCGCGCCGGATCACGTAGTACACGCGGTCGTTGCGCAAGGCGGTGCCATCGGCCAGCGTGATGTTGCCCGCGCCCGAACTCAGGTAGACGCCGTCGCCGGTCTGCCAACCCGAGAACTCGCCGCCCGTGGCGCCGGCTTGCCCCGGCATGCCGGCGTTGCCGCTGTCGTCCTTGGCGCCGTTGATCACCGCCGCCGCGTCGCCCGTGAAGGTCAGCGTGCTGCCGCCCTGGTCCACGCGGATGTCGCCGTCGCCCACCGGCAACTGGCCACCGCCGTTGAGCTGGGCATTACCGCCCGCGGCCATGGGGTCCACCAGGCCGGCGTATACGTTGACGTTGCCCTGCACCGCATGCACGTCGCTGCGCAGGATGGAAGCCGCGACCTTGGGATTGGCGGCGGCGCCGCCGTTGTCGGCCACGCCCACGGTGGTGACGGCTGCGCCCGAATCGGCCAGCGTCGTATTGTTGAAGGCCAGCAGATTGCGGTCGAAAGCCGTATTGCCGCCCATGATGTTGACGGCCACGGCCAGTCCCACCGCCGCGCCCTGGGTCGCGATCGCGCCCGCCACCGTGATGGCGTAGAGCGCCGAGGCGTCCGAGGCATTGACGCGCACGGCGTCGCCCGAGAAGCCTGCCTGGCTGCCGGCCTTGACGGTGCTGTCGCTGATGCGGGCCTCGGTGGCCGCGCGCATCATGTTGACGTTGACCGCTCCGGCCAGCGCGAACTTCTTGGACAACGCGCCCGCCGCCCCCACCGATACCAGCAACGGCGACGAATGCGCCGACACGTCCACCTTGCCGCTAACGTCCACATCCGCGTGTTCGACCAGCGCGCTGGTGCGCGAGCTGAACTCGTTGACGCTGACCGAGGCGCCCACGGCCACCGAGCCGCCGGCCGTGACCGCGACCCCGCCCGTCACCGCGACCAGCGTATTGTTCTCGGTCGCCTCGACCGTCAGCGACGAGGCGTCGATGCGGCTGCGCGCCGTGACCACGCCGTTGCCGTCGCGGCTGGGCAGCACATAGGCTGCAACGGCCGAGCCGACGCGGTTGACCTGCACCGAGCCCGCCCCCGCGAACTTCGCCTCGCCCATGCCCACGCCCACGCCGACGGCCCCGCCGCCCAGGGACGAGGTGTCTTTGGCGCTGACCTTGACCGCGCCATGCCCGCCGGTGTCCACCGTCGAACCCTGGATGCCGGCCATGACGGCGTTGCCGATCTCGTTGTAGCTGACGGCGATGCCCACGCCCGCCTTCTTGCCTACGCCCGCGGCGCCGGTGACCGCGACCAGCGTGGTCTTGTCCTGCGCCCGCACAGTCACGTCGTGGCTGCCGCTGGCGGCGCCGTTGTAGACGACCTTGCTGTTGACCAGATAGCTTTCGACGCGGTTGGACATGACGTTGACGGATACCGATCCGCCCGCGCCCGTGCCATCGCGCGCCGCGCCCAGCGCGCCCGCGAAGCCCACCGCGACCTGGGTGGATTCCGCCGACACATCGACACGGCCCGTGTACAACAGCTCGGTCACCTGGTGGATGCCCGCCTCGACATTGCTGGTGCTGACATTGACCGCCACCGCCGCGCCCACGCCCGCCTTGCCGTCGGAACTTGCGACTGCGCCCGCCACCGTGGCCAGCACGCTCAGGTCGCGGGCCTCCAGCGTCACGTCGCGCGCACTGACCTTGGCCGCGTTGCCCAGCAGCGCGATGTTGGCGTAGTCCGCCACGCCCACGGCGGCAGAACCGGCCACCGCCACGCCCTTCTGCCCCTTGGCGCCGGCCATGCCGGCGGCGATGGTCACGGCCACGCCGGTGCGCCGCGCAGCCAGCGCCAGATCAGCCGCCACCACCAGTTCGCCCACGGCCAGCACCTGGGCGCGCGCCTCGCCGCCCAGCATGTTCATGCTGTACGCGCCCGCCACGGCCACATTGGACTTGGCCGTATCCGACTGCGCCAGCGCGGCCGAACCCGACAGCGCCAGGCCATGGGTGCCGTTCAGCGCCTCGATCTTGGCGTCCCCGCCTATCGTGATCGTCATGCCGGCCGCGTTAACGTAGCCCTGCGCAAAGTCGTTGACCATGTTCACGGCCACCGCGCCGGAAATCGCCACGCCCGTCTTGGACTGCTGGCTGGCGGCGCCGCCCGAAGCCGGACTGCCCGGCGCCGCGCCCGCGTCCTGCGTCAGCTGTGTGGCCTGGCCGCTCAGTCCTTCCAGCTTGGAGCCGAGGCTCGTGGCCGGCGCAGCGGGATCGCTCGCGCCCTGGCCCGTGGGCAGCTTGATGGCATCGATGCTGGTGCCCGTGCCTCCTGTGCCGCCCGAGCCTCCGGCGCCCGCTCCCGTGCCGCCGCCCGCGCCCGCCACCGGGCTGGACACGCGCGAACCCGCCACGGCCAGATTGCCGACGAAGCCCTTGTTCTCCGCCCGGATCGTCAGCGAAGCCGCCGAGAACGAACCCACCGGCAAGCCCGTGGGCGCGCCGTCGGCCACCCGCAGCGTGTCGCCGATCAGGGCCTGCGTCCAGCGGTTGACGTCATTGATGGACACGCTCATGCCCACGCCCACGGCCTGCGATCCGGCGGCGGCGCCCGCCACCGTGCCGACCCAGGTCGCGTCCGTCGCCTGGATGTCCGCCGCGCCCGCGGCCGCGATCCGCGCGCCCCGGCCGACCTGCGCCAGGGTGGTCGCGCTGGTGGAATTGACCAGCACCACGCCGTTGAGCGCCAGGGTCTTGGCCTGGCCGCCCGATGCGCCCAGCGTCACCGAAACCAGTTCATTGTCCGCATCGACCGTCAGCTTGCCCGAGTTGATCTCGGCCGTGTCGCTGACCACGGCGCGGGTTTCGTGCTTGGCCGCATTGACGTACACCGACACGCCGATGGCCGAGCCTTCCTTGGAGCTGCTGCCGTAGTCGAACCCCTGGTACTTCGGGGTCAGGAAGCCCTTGACCCGGTCCTTGCCATAGCTGTAGCGGCTCTCGGAAGCGCCGCGCGGAGCGGCCTGCTGGAGCGACTTGGCCCCGCCCAGGGAGATCGACGGCAGGATGATGTTGCCCACCAGGTTCAGGCGCTGCGAGGAATTCTCCGCCTGGACTTTCACGTCGCCCGCCACTCCGCCGGCCAAGGTGGTATTGACCTTGCCCGCCACCTGCGCCTGCGTCTTGGTGTCCTGCACCAGCACCGTGAACGCGCCGGACAGGGCCAGCTTCTTGCTCTTGGCCGTGGCGCTGGCCCAGCTGCTGAAACTGGACGAGATGCCGCCCGTGCTGGTCAGCGTGGCCTGCAGATTGTTCAGGAAGGACGCGGCCGCCTTGCCCGCCACCTCTGCCTTGGCCTTGGTGCCGTCGGCTGCGTTCCACTTGGTGTTGATGCCGTCGAACGGGGCGTACAGATTGACCAGCCACAGCTTCATCGGGTCGATCTGGTTCAGCGTGCTGGCGGTGACCGCCACGTCGCCGCCCAAGGTGCTGATGGTGGCCAGCTGGCTGACGGTCGCTCGCGTCGCGACGTTGTCGATGCCGATGACCACGGCCGCCGCCGCGCCGAAATCGGAACCGTCCGGGCCGGGCGCGCGCTCGGGCTGATTGGTCGTCAGGTTGTTCTTCTTGTTCAGGAACGCCTGCTTGTCCGCAATCGCCTGGTCGTCCACCCCGCTCATGATGGTGAGCCGGGTGTTGTATTGCGTCTGCGCGTTGACGGTGACGTCGCCGCCCGCGGTGCTGACCGTGGCCGCCACCACGCCGTTGCCGATGCGGGCGGTCGTGGTGATGTTGTTCATCGACATGCCCAGCGCCGCGCCGACCTGGAACTCGGTGGAGGGGTTGTCGATTTCCTTCTGGATGTCCGAATCGTATTCGGCGCGGTCCGCGGCGTCCTTCTCCTGCTTGATTTCCGTGATCTTGGCGCCAAACTTGCCGCCCCGGCTTTCCGACACCAGCGCGCTGAAGAAGCTCTTGACGTACTGCACGCCCGTGCCGAGGCCGCCCAAGGCGCCACCCACGATGGGGCTGACGGTCTTGGCGATGGCCGCGTTCTTGGCCTCGGTCTGCGCCGCCGTGAGGAAATCGCTGCCGGTGGCCGCGCGGCCGCCCAGGATGGTCTTGACGGCGATCGCGCTGCCGGCGTCCTGCGCCCGGGCCTCGACGGTCACCTTGCCCGCATTGCGCGCCACCACCGTGCCGTCCATGTAGGCTTCGGTGGTCAGCTGGTTGTATGCGAAGCCCACCGCCACGCCCACCTTGGCGTAGCCGGCCTTGTACTTGCCCGTCTCCTTCGACGGATCGATCTTGCCGTCAGTCCCCGTCACTGGCTTGGTGTCGTCGCTTTCGGCCATTGCGCCAGCAGCCGTTATCGAAATCGTGCTCTTGTGGCTGGTCAGCGCCTGGACCGTGACGTCCCCGCCCACGCCGCTGACGGTGGCGGCGTCCGGGTTGGCGGTGTGCAGCAGGCCCGTTTCCAGCCTCGCGCCCGTGCCTATGTGCACGGTGGATTCGCTGATGATCACCGCCACGCCCACGCCTATCACCGCGGGTACCGCGCCCACATGGCCCGGCAGCAGTCCGATCTCCATCTCGTTGGTAAGGTCGGACTTGATCGTGATCGCGCGGGACGCGATCACCGTGCCCTGCACATCGATGGTGGACATGTTCTGCAGCACGCCCACGGCGATGCCGGCGATCTTGGCGACCAGCGGGCTCAGCTTGACCGTGGCCGACGTGGTGGACGTGATGGTCACGTCGCCGTTGGACACCAGGCGCGCCTGCGCGCCGACCTTGATCGACGAGTTGTATTCGATGCCGGCCCAGGCCGCCATGGCGCCCGCGCCGTCCAGGAACTTCATCAAGGCGTCGAAGGCCGAGTTCACGCCGCCCGCCAGCGTGCCCAGCACGCCGCCCTGGTTCGCGCCGTTCTTGATCAACGGATCCAGGTCGTAGTCCTTGCTGTCGATCTTGCTGGTCAGGCTGACGCCAGACCCACCCGTGTCCTTGGCCCACAGGGTCGCGTTGTTGATCGTGATGGCGGCGTCCAGCTTGTAGATCTGGGCTACCGCGCTGCGCCACGGACGGTAGCGCTGCGCCGCCAGCTCGACCGCGCCGGCCGCCAGCACGATATTGGCGCCACTGGTGGCGCCGACAGTGATTTTCTCGCCTTCCAGACGCAGCGCGTAGCCCGCGTCCAGCGTGATGTTCTGCAGCACCGAATACGACTGGCCGCGGATGATGACGTTGCGGCCGCTGACCGTCAGCGCCTGATCCAGCGTGCCGCTGCCGATGTCCAGCACATAGTCCAGCTTGTCCGTGTTCGCGCCCAGCGTCACCCCGGCAATGGTGCCGGTGGTGGAGATCAGGTTCGACAGGGCGGCGCTGCCGCCCAGCGCCATGACCTGCAGGCTGTTGCCGCTGCCGCTGTTGGACGCCAGCGTCACGGTCACGGTGCCGCCGGCGGTGTCCGCCGGCTGTGTCACCACGAACGACACGTTGTTGGTATTGCCCTTGAGCGTGTCATAGCCGCCGCGGGTGGCCAGCGTGACGTCCGGGGTCCAGGCACTGGCGTCCAGCGTGGTCGCGCCGCTGGTGTTGGTGGCGATGACCGTGGCGTCCGAGAACAGCGCGCCTGTGAACGTCACCAGGCTCGCATTGGAGCCGCCGTCGACGTAATGCACATTGCCATTCGACAGCACCGCGCCGACACTGGTATTGACCAACAGGCTGTTGCGCGCCCCCGCTTGCGTGGCGATGCTGTTGCCGGCGCCGGTATTCAGGGCAAGCTGACCGTAATTCACGACGAAAGTGTTGTCGCCGCCGCCCGAGCGGATGGTCGAGTTGGAACCCGCCAGCACGAACTGCGTCTGATGGCCGATGGCGAGCGCGGCACCCGTCAGGACGCCCGCGCCGTTGGAACTGCTTTGCACCTGGCCGGCAGCGATCAGGCCCAGCTTGTAGGCCGCATCCGACAGGCTGACCGTGGAGTTCGACACCGTGCCATCGGCGTTCAGCGCGGCCTGCATGCCGGGCGCCAGCGAGAACACGCCGGAGTAGCCCGCCGCGATCGCGTCCTGGCTGTAGCTGATCCGCAGACGCCCCTGCGCGTCCAGGCTGGCCGTCAGCGCGTACAGATAATCCCAGGGCGTGCTGCTGTCGCTGGCCGGAATCAGCTTGCCGGCATTGGGGCCGCCGGCCGCGATGCGCAGCGGCTCGCCCGCCGCGTCGACCATGATGCCGGCGCCGATGGCGTCCAGCAGATCCTGGATGGTGCGCACGCCTTCCAGGCCGACGTCGACCCGCGCGTTGGCGTGGCTGGGAAACAGGAACGCCAGCGCCGGCCCTTCCGCCGGCGTGTAGCCCGAGGTCAGATCCGACAGGTAGGTCCGCGTGGTCACGCCCGTGTATGCCGTGGTGTCCACGGTGTTGGCGCCGCTGCCTTCCACCACGAAGCGGAAGTCGTTGACGTTGGTGAACGCGCTATTGACCTGCGACGCGCCCGTTCCGATCTTCACCTGGCCGTTGTCCAGGGCCACGTTCTTGCCGCCCGTGGACAGCTCTATCGTGTTCGACCCAGCCGACCCGATCACCTGGGTGGCGTAGGCATTGCTGATGATGAAATAGTTGGACAAGCCGGCGATGCCATCCAGCACCGCCGTCCCGGCAAAGCGCGAGGTATCGACCCAGTTGCCGTACTCGCCGCTGACGACGCGCACGCTGGAGATGCCGGCATAGGTGGAAGCAGTGGCCTGGGACTCGTTGGCCGCGCGCTGGATCCAGCCGGTGGCGCCCGTCTGCTGGAACGCCACATAGCCCACGCCGCCGCTGGCCGCCATCTGCGACTGGTAGCCCGCGCCGTCCGTGCCCGTCAGGCCGTCCGCCGCCACCACCAGTTCGGTGGCCGCATTGGCGCCCGTGCCGCCATGCAGGTTGTAGCGGCCGCCCAGCAGCATGACCTGGTGCCGGGTGTTGTCGCCCGAGCCCGCGCGGATCACGCCGCCCGCCATCAGGCCGCTGACCAGCACCGTGTTGCCGCTGAAGGCCGACGCGTCGATCAGCGTCGAGCCCAGGCCGCCGTTCAGGCGCGCGTCGCTGAAGGCGCCATGCAGCGTGTTGCTCAGAGTCGGGACCGGCACCCCGGTCACCAGGGGCGTGCCGTCGGAGGCGTAGCTCGCCGACAGCAGACTATTGGTCAAGTTGAAATTCCACTGGCCGTTCTCGTCCAGCGTGTTGCTCTGCGCGCCCGCCTGCGCCCACAGTTGGTTCGCGCCCTGGTAGCCGGTAAAGGTGTTGTGGCCGAGGCCGCCCAGCAGGACGTTGGCGCCCGCGCTGCCGATCAGGGTCAGGTCGCCGCGGTAATTCGTGCCGTCCAGCGTGACGCTGGTGGCCGCGTGATTGCTGCTGCCCGCCGCCGCGGCGGCGTCGATGGTGCGATAGTCCTGCAAGGTCACGGCGTTCACGCCGCGCAGGGTCACCGTGCTGGCGGCGCCCGCGCCCGCAGGCGTGTTCGTCAGCGTGGCCGAGGTCTTGTCGCCACTGAGCGCGGCGTCGCTTTCCACGCCCGCGATGTATTCGGTCGCGCCGCCCGCGGCCAGGTTGCCGATCACCAGATCGTTGCCGCCGCCGCCGCTGACGCGGTTCTGCCCGCGGCCATTGGCCACGGTGATGATGTTGTCGCCGAGGCTGCCGACGATGTCGTTGCCGTACTCGCCGCCCGCGCCGATGATGTTGCTGATGTTCAGCACTCCGCCCAAGCCGCTGGCGTCGTAGAGACCGGTATTGCCGTCCTGGAAGTTCAGGTTGACGGTGACGTTGTCTTCATAGGCCGAGTAATCCAGCGTGGTCCTGCCCGCCACGCCGAAGAACATCTGCACATCGAGATTGCTGACCAGCGAGGTCGCCAGGCCGTTGACGCTGCCGTCGGCCGCCACGCCCGCGCCCATGAAGACGCTGATGCCCCCGCCGGTCTGCACGCGGGCCGTGACGTCTGCGCCGAATTGGGAAAGATCCAGTGTGTTGCCGCTCTGGCCGGCCTGCTGGGTCAGGTTGAAACCGAGGGTGCCGGCGGCTGCGATGTAGGTATTGCCGCCGCCGCTGCCCTTGATGATGTCTTGCGAGCTGTTGATCGTGACCGTGGTGTCGCCCACCACCGTGATCCTATTGCCGCCCTGTGTGGAACCCTTGACGCCGCTGATCGCCCGCACATAGCCGAACCCGGTCGGCGGCGGCGGCGGAATCTCTTCGCCATTGGAGTCCGCCGTGGGGCCGGACAGGTCCACCGTCACGCCGGTCGCATAGCCGCTGTAATCCAGTATGGTCTTGCCGCTCTGGGCGGTGCCGATCAGGTTGAAGGTCTTGTCGCCGATCTTCAGGCTTTGCGAGCCATCGGCGGACTTGAACACCACGTTGACGACGCGCTGGGTCCAGTTGTTGCTGGCGTCCACCGTCGAGTACGAGATCTGGTAGGCATCGTTGTTGCTGATGATGGCCGTGACGTTGCCGCGGATGCCCGAGAAATCCAGCGTGTTGTTGCTGTTGTCGTCGTCTTCGTTGCGCACCCAGACGCCGTTATCCAGCTTCATGCCCTGGCGCACTTCGATCGTCGTCACCGCGGCGGTCGAGTTATTGTCGAACACGAACGTGTTGTTGCTGCCATAGCCGATCAAATGATCATTGACCGCCACGCCCTGCAGGGTCGAGCCGCCGCTTTGCAGGCCGGTGGCGCTGGCCATCACGCCGTTCCAGCTGGCGACCGTCACCGTGTTGGCATCGATCACGCCGCGACGGTAATCCAGCACCCAGTCGCCGCCCAGCGCGGCACTGCCCACGGTATGGGTGGCCGCCGCCACGTCGGCGCGCGTGATGGCTGCGAGGCTGTCGACGAAGGCGATGCCGCCGCGGCCGGCCGCCACATTGCAGCCATAGAGCAGGATGTCGCCGTCTTCCGACATGGCGTCGCCCCAGGCGCGCAACTGGTCCTTGTAGGCGTCCAGCTGGCCCGAACCCAGCGTGGCCGTGCCCAGCGTCAGGGATCCCACGCTGCCATGGCTCATGATCTGCACCGCGGCCAGGTCCCGGTGCTGGCCCAGCACCTGCGTAATCTGATCCACGCCGTCGTAGCGGCCGTCCAGCACGATGATCTCGGTGTCGTGGCTGCGCAGCACCTGCAATTGCGGGCCATCGCCGGTGGGCCTGGCCAACCCGTCCAGGCCTTCGGTCTTGCCGCTGATCAGGCCATACAGGCCCTGGACGATCTGCTCGGCGTTGTCCACCGCCGGGTCCACGAAAATGATCTGGCGCACCGGCGTCTGTTCGGAGTTCGTGGTGTAGCCGGGGATGTTCACAGCCGGCTTGGCCTGGCTGGACTCCTGCCCGGGCAACCAGGCCTTGGCGTCGCCTTGGCGCGTGGCGTTGGCCTTGGCGTACTGTTCCAGCGTCAGCATCTCGCTGTGCTGCGTGACGGCCTTGAAGGCAGCCCGTTCCACCAGGTAGGGATGCGAGCCGGGCGCGCTCGGTTTCTTGCCCTGGGCGCCGGCGGCAGGATCGGCCGGCGCCACCAAGGGAGCCTGGTCGCTCGTGGGCGGCGGCGGCGGCACCAGCAGTTCGGCTGACATGAGATAACGGCGCTCCAGCGCCTCGAAGAGCGGCCGCCTGCGGAACAGGGACTGCTGCACCTCGCGGGAGGAACGGCCGGTCCAGAGTTTGCGCGCCAGTTTCTTCATGCTCATATCGTTGCTCGACATTTCTTGTGCGGGCGCATGAAACGCCCTGATTTAAACGATTCCGAGCCATCCGGCTGACCGCCGGATGGCTCCGCTGTTGTCTTGCGTACCGCCCCGGCCTGCGCGTCGTGCCGCAAGCCCCCCTCTGGTCCTACAGCATCTGCTGGCTGATCGCCGCGATGTCCGCGGCGTTCAGCGTGCCCGCGGCCTGCTTGAGCTTCAGCCCATCCAGCAAGAAGTTGTATCCGGCCTCGGCCTGCTGGCGCTTGGCGTTGTACAGATTGCGCGTCGCGTCCAGCACGCTGACGATGTCGTTCAGCCCCGCCTGAAAGCCCTCTTCCTTGAGCTTCAACGCCAGTTCGAACGATTCCACCGAGCTGTTCAGCGCCTTGATCCGATCGATGCCGATCACGATGTTCTGGAACGACGAGAACACCTGGCGTTGCACCTTGCGCCGCGTCAGGCTCAGGTCGGACGAGGCCGCGCTCAAGCGGCTGGCCGCCGCGTGGCTCATGCCGTAGGTGTAGCCGCCCTGGAAGATCGGCACCGACAGGTTCACCGTGAAGCGGGTGTCGGCCACCGTGCTGCCGCCGCCGAACAGGCTGCCGCCCGTCTCATTGCGGCCGGTGGACGCGCGCAGGTTGACGCTGGGGTAGTAGCCGGCTTTCTGGACCGACACTTCCTTTTCCGCCACCGCCACGCCTGCCGAGGCCGCTCGGATCGACCAGTTCTGGTCCAGCGCGGTGCGCAGCCAGGTCTGGGGATCGTTGGGCACCGGCAGCGTCATGGGCAGGTCCTTGCGCACCGGACGCAGCTTCAGGTTGCCGTAGCCGACGATCTCCTGCACCGCCTGCTGTTTGTCCAGGTAGTCGTTTCTTGCCAGCAGCGTGTTGGCATCCTGGATATCCAGGCGCGCCTGTACTTCGCTCAGCCCCACGCGGGTTTCCTGGCCGCTGTGAAAGCGCGCCTGCACCAGTTCCTGCTGCTTCTGCGTGGTGCGGCGTTCGGCCTCGGTCAGCTCGATCTGGTCCTGGGCCGCCAGCACGCTGAGATAGGCGGTTGCCGTGCGCAGCATCAGGTCTTGCTGCGCGTAGGCATAGCTGGCCACTTCCTTGCGCTCGGCCTCTTGCGACTGGCGCCACTTGTGATAAGCCCCCAGTTCGAAGAGCGGCTGGTTCAGGGTCAGCGCCCAGCCGTTTTCGGCCCAGTTGGCGCGGCCGGTCTGGTAGACGGTGTTTTCGCTGTCGACCACGTTCTGGCGGACGCGGCTGCGATTGACTTCGCCGCTCACGCTGGGCAGAAGGCCCGCGCGCGCGGAGATCACGCCATAACCCACCGCCTGCAGTTCCTGGTAGGCCCCCTGCATCTGCGGGTCGTTCTGCAGCGCCATCATGTAGACCTGGTCCAGCGTCATGGGATCGGACTGGTCCGGCAACTGCGCGCCGTTGTACGCCGGCATGTCTTGCGCCAGATAGGACGCGGGCGCCGGGAACACGGTGTTCTCGTCGAAGCGCGGCGCGGGCGCCGGCGCGACTTCGTCCATCTGGGCGCTGGGCGTGGTCTTGCCGAAGCCGGAATCCTCCTGCGGCGTGGGCTGCCCCAGCTTGAGCGGACCGCTTTCAGTCTGCGGCGCGGCAGCCGCAGGCGTCGTCGCAGCAGCTGGCGCGGATGCCGCCGGCGTCGCCGAGCCGCGCGCAGCGCAGCCCGCCACGCTCAATGCGCCCACGACCGCCGCCACCAGCATGCCCTGGCGCGCGAGCGCCGGACGGAAGAAAAGCTTGTCGTTATCAGTCATAGTAAACAGTCAAGAATTCATGTCCGTCGCGCGCTGCGCCCGCGGCCAGGCTGTACAGGCTGCGGGGTTCATCGGGCAGCAGGAAACCAAGAACATCGCTTTCCGCCAAAGCCAGGCTGGCGGCCAGACGCAGAAGATCGGGAATGAACGCCCGCAACGGCAGGTCAGCCCCACGAAAAGTCAGCGTGAACGAATCGCGCCGGGTATCGGCCTCGTCCACTTCCAGGAACATGAAGCCCGCCGGATCGGCCTGCCCGCAAGCCTGCGCCACGATGGTTTGCGCGACCTGCCGCAGGACCGGGTTGGCGAGCCTGGCCAGATAAGGCTCCAGGTGCGCATCGAACCCTGTACGGTCTTGCAGATAGCGCATGCGGTAAGCCGTCACCGCCGCCTCGCGCTGCGTCGCCGGGTGCCATTTGTAGCCGCAGCCCAGAGGCAGGACGCCGTGCTGGCGCAGCGCCTCGGGCGTGGGCATGAACTCCAGGTAGACGCGGTAGGTGCCGGCAGCGCCATCGGGCTCGTAGGCGAAGAACATGGCGCGGGCATGCTCCATGTCCTGCACGACCCGCATCCACAGCGACTGCGGCATGGCGAGCGCGCGCGACAAAGTGGCCAGATCCAGCTGACGCCAGTTTTCGCGCTGTATGCCCAGCATGAAGCGATTGCCGACTAGGCCCGCGGCCGAGAACTTCATCGACCACTCGACCCCGTCGATCTGCCGATTCTTGAAGACCGCGAGCAGGCGGTCCGCCCAGAACCTCTGTTCCCCCCGCAGCGTATGCAGGGGGATGTGGATTTCGGGTTCGGCGCCGGCTTGGCTGGGGGCCGGGCCGATCGCGGGAGTCAAGGTGGCGGTCAGCATGGCCCAGCGGCGGGAGTCAGGCCGCGGACTCGACGGGCGCGGCGTCCTGCTGCTGTGCCTTCAGGCGGCGCTGCTCGTCCAGCTGCATCGCCAGGCGCTGGACGTTGCCCAGCGACGCGCGATGCAGTTCGATCAGGCGCAGGATGCCGGCGCGGTGCAGTTCGAGCACGCGGGCATCGTCGATGCCGGCGAACTTCTGCTCGTCCACGACCCAGAAGCCGCTCAGATAGCGGTCGCCGTCAGCCTGCGAAATCGTGATGGTCTTGGCCGTGAGCAAGCCCAGCTCGTTCAGGCGCTGAGCCATGTTCTTGGTCAGTTCCATCTCGCCCTGGAACACCCGCAGGAATTCCATCATCTGCGTCAGGTAGCCGGTTTCCTTGCCGTCCTCGAACAAGGCCACGCCATCCGCCGAATTGACGCCGGGATAGGACTCGTCGATGCACACGGCCAGGCGGTCGGCCTCGGCCGTGGTGCCCAGCACGAAGGGATAGCGGCGGGCAAAGGCGGGCACGTAGGTGTCGGCCTTCCAGGTACCCAGCTCGGTCACGAACAGATTGGACTTGTCTTCCAGGCCCAGCAGCACGGCCACGTGGAAATTGCCGGCATCGTCACCCACGAACACGATGGGATAGTGGCGGCCGGCATCCGCGAACTCGCTGGCGGCGATGGGCAGAGCATTCGTGTCCTGCGCGAATGCGTAATGATCCGGCTGAATCTGGATCTTGGTGTCCTGGTGCGCCGCCCGATCCAGCGCCACAGCCCGTTCATAAAACACAGTCGCTGACATGCCTCTAACCCTCCTTGCCTGATTTTTCGCCATTCACCAACCCGAGCATTGCGTAAAGATTGCACACACTGTTGCTGATAAGCAGTCTTTTTCGCTCAAGTCAATGCATCATTTTGTCTATTGACTGCAAGTATTAGACGAGGATTGAAACTCTTCGTCTATACCTGAAACTAGGTATATCTGCTTATGGCATAAGGGCTTTTTCTGAGTTACAAGTGATAACATTGCAATAAATTGACGTATTCCGCATTAATGCGATGACTCGCCCAGCAGGATTGCAACCTTTCCAGGTCCGTGGACGCGTTGTGGGCAAGCCGGGGAAACACAGTCGATGTCTTGCCGCTTGTCCCAAAACACAAAGGGTCAGCTCAGAAACCGAGCCGACCCTTTGATTTATCTAGGGATGCTCTGCACAGCCTCCCTAATCCACGACAATAGGCTTCATTGAA
>NZ_MTLG01000090.1 GCF_002192695.1 Achromobacter xylosoxidans | reverse complement strand
TGCTGAACACGGTGACAGTCGGAGGCAATGCGCTGATCACGACCGGCTTTGGCGCCGACCAGGTCACTTTGCTTGATAGCGCCCTGTCCGGCGCACTGACGGTGGATGCCGGCGATGGCGACAACGCTGTTCTGCTGAACACGGTGACAGTCGGAGGCAATACGCAGATCACGACCGGCTCTGGCGTCGATCGGATCACTTTGCTTGATAGCGGCCTGTCCGGCGCACTGACGGTGGATGCGGGCAATGGCGGCAACGCCGTTGTGCTGGACACCGTGACCGTGGGCGGCAACACCCTGATTACGACCGGTTCCGACGTCGACCAGATCACGCTGCGCGATTCCGGCCTGGAGGGGGCGTTGACGGTGGGCGCGGGCGATGGCGATAACACCGTTCTGCTGAACACGGTGACGGTCGCGGGCAATGCGCTGATCACGACCGGCTCTGGCGCCGATCAGATCACTTTGCTTGATAGCGTCCTGTCCGGCGCACTGACGGTGGAAGCAGGCAATGGCGACAACACTGTTCTGCTGAACACGGTGATGGTCGCAGGCAATACGCTGATCACGACCGGCTCTGGCGTCGATCAGATCACTTTGCTTGATA
>NZ_MTLG01000089.1 GCF_002192695.1 Achromobacter xylosoxidans | reverse complement strand
GTCGTGATCAGCGCATTGCCTCCGACTGTCACCGTGTTCAGCAGAACAACATTGTCGCCATCGCCTGCATCCACCGTCAGCGCCCCCGTCAGGCCACTATCCCGCAGCGTGATCTGGTCGACACCGGAATCAGTCGTGATGACGGTGCTGCCGCCCACGGTAGCGTTATCCAGCAGAACGATGTTGTCACCATCGCCCGCGTCCACCGTCAGTGCGCCGACCAAGCCGCTAGCCAGCAAGGTGATCTGGTCGATGCCAGTGCCTGTCGTGATCAGGGTATTGCCGCCCACGGACGCGTTATCCAGCAGAACGGTGTTGGCGCCATTGCCCGCTTCCACCGTCAGCGCACCCGCCAGGCCGCTCGCCAGCAAGGTTATCTGGTCGACGCCAGAGCCGGTCGTGATGCCGGTGTTGCCACCCACGGTCGCGTTGTCCAGCAGAACGATGTTGTCGCCATCG
>NZ_MTLG01000088.1 GCF_002192695.1 Achromobacter xylosoxidans | reverse complement strand
TCTGGCGTCGATCAGATCACTTTGCTTGATAGCGGCCTGGCCGGCGCAATGACGGTGGATGCGGGCGATGGCGGCAACGTCGTTCTGCTGCACACCGTGACCGTAGGCCGCAATACCGTCATCACGACGGGTTCCGGCGCGGACCTGATTACCCTGTCGGAGTCCGACTTCCTGGGCCATCTGGCCGTGGATGCCGGCGCGGGCGATGACAAGGTCTGGATGTCCCGGATCCTGCTGGCCCGCGGCGCCGCAGTGCAGGCGGGAGAGGGCGATGACTACATCTACCTGTCGGCGCGCGCGCTGGCGGGCGGAATTTCGCTGCGCGGCAACGACGGCAACGATCTCATCGTGCTGGATCAGTTGCCGTCCCTGACCAGCCAGCAAGGCGCTCCTGGCGTGACGGACCGCGTGGACGTGGACGCGGGCCGCGGCGCCGATCACATAGTCGTGAACCTGAACGCGGCGTTGACCTCCATCATCGTCAACGTCCACGATTCCGACGACCACGGCCGCGAGAACCTGGCCGACGTCAACAAGCTGACCATCAACGGCACGGCGCAGGACGAGAGCTTCCTGATCCGCGCCAACTACGTCGCCAGGATCACGCCGCAAGGCGCGGGCTACGCCGATGCGGTGCAACGCGTGAACTACGACCGCAGCATGACGGGCGGCCTGCGCCTGAACGCGGTGGATGGCGGCAACCGCTTCTATATCGACGACACCGGCACCCATGTGGTCATCGACGGCGGCCTGGGCAGCGACCCGGCCAAGCGCAACGAGTACCAGGTCGGACAGCTGTACGCGCTGGATCGCCAGCTGCCACAAGTGGCTGCCGGCGACCAGATCGGCACAGTGCTGACGACGCAGGGCTATCTGTCGCGCGGCAACAGCTACGGCATGACGCTGTATGGCGCGGAGAACAGCAGTAATGTGTTCCGGGTCTACAGCAATGCCGCGCCGCTGGCGCTGCATGGCGGCAAGCGCGACGACGAGTTCATGGTGTACGCCTTCAAGCAGGCGCAAGCGCAGGCCAACGGCGAACCCGGCTATGTCGTCAATGGCCCGGTGGCCATCGATGGCGGCGCGGGCCTGAACACCTACACCATGCTGGGCTCCGAGGACGCCGACGCCTTTGCGCTGACGCAGGAAGGCATACGCGGCGCCGGGCTGAACACCAGCTACCAGAACATCCAGCGCGTCAATCTGGATGCGCGCGAAGGCAATGATCATATCTATGTGCTGTCCACCCGCAGCAACGTCATCACGACCCTGATCGGCGGCAGCGGCAGCGATACCTTTGACCTGTCGGGAGATGTGGCGGGCAACACCATCGTCACGGGCCGTGGCGGTTCGCGCGATGTGTTCGATGGCGCGCAGCCGGTCAGCATCACGGCGCAGCCGGGCGAACTGGACGCCGATGGCGGCAATACCTTGTCGCTGTCGGTGAGCCTGGATGCCAGCGTGCTGCCACGCCCTGCATCCGGCCAGGCCTACGTGTCCCTGAGCAGCGCCATGGTGGCATCGGCGCTGTACGGATCGGTGTCGCAGGGCGCCGGCCTGTCTTCGTCGGATGCGCTGGCGGCGGCCATGCAGGGCCTGCAGGGTCGAGGCCTGCTGCTGTCGACCGACGGCGGACAGACCTGGCATCAGAGCGTGGTGCTGGCGTTCGACGCGAATGGCGCGGGCGCGCAGGCCTGGGGCGTCGCGCAGCAGGTGTTGATCAAGGTCGAGAGTGGAGCGGGCGTCGGCCTGCCGCCGCTGAGCCTGGCCGGCCGCGACCTGCATCTGTCGGCATCGCTCTTCACTACCTTGCCGGGGCTGCAGGACGTGGCGCTGCCTCCCATCCTGGTGCGCGTGGCGGATCCGGCCTATGCCGGTGCAGCCAACGAGCCGGGCAAGGTCCGCAGTCCGCACGCCACCGATCAGCCGGTCATCGCGGTGGATCCGGCCACGGGCGTCAGCTACGCCAACTACGCCGACCAGCCGCACGACGTATCGAGCATCCAGGGCAGCCTGTTGATCGAGGGTGGCACCCTGGACCGTCCGGGCTACGATGGCGCGCTGCATGCCGGCGTGGGCTTGCCGGGCGAGTCGGATGGCGTTCTGGGCGCGCGCGATCAGGGGGCGGTCTCGACTGCGCCCGTCAATGATCGCGTCCGGATCTTCGACGACGGCACCACCGCTGGCAAGGCCGGCATGCAGGATCAGGTGGATAGCCTGAGCGGGCTCGGCCGTCTGTACGACGACGTGCGCGCCGCCGATTTCGGCCGCATTACCGGGCTGGGCATGACGCCGGGCCTGGGCGGCGCGGGGGGCACGGTGTCGCTGTCCGGCCAGGCTGGCGTCCACCTGTACGACCGCGGCGTCATCTTCCATGGCGTGCAGTCGGTCAATACCATGCTGGGCCAGGGCGATGACACCTACACGGTGCGCCATGCCACTGTCGGGACGGTGACGCTGGTGCAGGGTGGTGGCGGCAACAACCTGCTGGTGGCCGAGGGCGGCACGGTGGGCGGCGCCGACCGTCCGGTGCTGCTGTTCGGTTCGACCAGCCAGGACGATGCCTACTACACCGCGCAGCCCGGCCAGCGCCAGGCGGGGCAGGCCTTGCGTTTCACGGCGGCCGGCAACAACGTGCTGGACGCGCGCACGACCACGCAGGGCGTCATCCTGTACGGCGGCGCGGGCAATGACCGCATGCTAGGCGGCCTGGGCAATGACCTGATCGCGGGCGGCGGCGGCAGCAATGTCATCGATGCGGGCCAGGGCAACAATATCGTGTTCGGCAATGCCGGCATGAATATCGACCTGGGCAGGCCGATGGACATGGGCGCGGCGGCGCGGGCGGACTTGCAGTCGCTGGCGGCGCTGACCCTGGTGCTGACGCCGGAGCAGGCCGCAGGCCTGGCCGTGGGCGCTGCGGCGGACCGGCTGGCCGCTGGCGGCAACGCGATTACGGCAGGCGACGGCAACAACATCGTGTTCGCCAACTTCGGCCGCATCGTGACCGTGGATCCGGTGAACTATCTGCGCGACCGCGGCGACTTCATCGACGCGGCAGCGCCGGGCGCCGGCGCGCGCTATCTGGCGGGCGCCGGATTGCGGATGCTGGAGACGATCAATCTGCCGGCGGGCGGGCCGAACGCCATCACGGTGGGCGCGGGCCGCAATGCCCTGTTCGGCGGCATGGGCGACGACCTCATCCGCGCCGCCGGCGCGGGCGGCTTCAACCTGATCGCCGGCGACGGCGCCCGGGCGCTGTACACCGCCGCCGGCCGCATCGCCCAGTTCGAAACCTTGTACCCGTCCACGGGCGGCTCGGACAGCCTCTACAACAATGGCGAGGGTGTGATGCTCGGGGGGATGGGCGCGGACCAGCTGGAAAGCGGCGCGGGCAAAAACGTCATGCTGGGCGATAACGGCCGCGTGGTCTTCGTCAACGACCGCGTCAGCCTGATCGAGACCACCGATATTGCTTTTGGCGGCGACGACATCCTGTTGGCGGGGCCGGGCGGCAATTACCTGCTGGGCGGCTTGGGCGCGGACAAGTTCCGCGGCGACTTCTCCAAGGATGTGATGGTGGGCGACTTCGCGGCGATCTACATCGACCCGGCAAGCGGCCGCATCATCAACCTGATCCGCTTCGGCCAGGGCGGCAATACGCCCGACCTGATCACGCGGGCCATGGAAAACCTGTACTCCTGGAGCGGCAACTTCGGCGATTGGCCGCGCACCGGGTTCGGCGCGCTTGCCGGCACGGGCGCCGCGGACGGCCATGCGGGCGCGGACGGGCATGCCCTGGCCGCGCGCGTCAGCCTGGGCGCGGCGCGCCCCGACATCGTGATCGAGCGCCACGACGGCGGGCTTTCCGACTATGCTTCGTCGGCCGCGCCGCATCAGGTGTCGATGCGCACGGATCAGACGGTGCAGGATGGCGGCCAAAGCCACGCTGGCGGCGTGCGGAGCGCTTCGCCAGGCGCGGCGCCGCAGTCCCGGCCGGAGGAAGACTCCGCGCGGCAGGATGCCGCGCCGGCGGTTGAGGGCGCCGCGCAAGCCGCGCAGCCGGACGCCAGGGCGCAGGCCGAGGTTCCGGTGTCCGGCGCTTCCGCGGCCGAGCGGGCGGCGCTGGCGGCAGGGGTGGGCTTGCTGGGCTTGAGCGGGGCGTTGGGCGCGGCGGGCAAGGGCACGGTCGTGTTCAATTCGAAGACCAATACGTGGGAACCCAAGGCGGCGCGCAAGCGCGGATTGAGCGTGCGGCGCCAGGAACCCGAGCTGACGGAGGTTGGAAGCGAGGATGAATGATGCCGTCGTGCCCGCGCAGGTGAAGCGCGCGGACTTGGCCTGGTGGTCGGCGCTGTCGGCCGCCAGCGACCGCCAGTCTTTCCTGGACGCCTGGCTGGCCTTGCAGGCCGGCCAGTTGGCGGGTGTGCGTCATGCGGCGCTGATCCTGGGCGAACCGGATGCAGGTCCGTTCGAAGCGGCCTCGCAGTACCCGCCGGGCAGCCGCGCCGGCGCGGCGTTCTATGGCGCGGTCGACGAAGCGCTGCAAGGACGGGAGGTCGCGGTGTCGGCCGATGCGACGGGGCTGGTGGTGGCCTATCCTGTCGTGCTCGCAGGACGCATCCATGGCGTGGCCGCGTTTGAGGCCGCCATGCAGGCGCCTGAGCCGCTGGTGCAGGCCCTGCGCTGGGGCGCGGGCGTGCTGGAACTCTGGCTGTTGCAACGTCAGGAAGCCGACAGCGCGCAGACGGTCGAGCGGCTGATGGTGGTGATCAACAGCGTGGCGCGCGCGCTCAAGGAAGGGCAGTTCAAGGATGTGGCGCTGACGCTGGTCACCGACCTGGCGACCCGCCTGGAGTGCGACCGGGTCAGCATCGGCTTTCGCCAGGACGGACGTTCCAAGGTATATGCGCTGTCGCACAGCAGCCGGCTGGTGCAGAACATGAACCTGATGCGCGCCGTGGCCGAGGCCATGGACGAAGCCATCGACCAGAACACCACGCTGTGTCTGCCGCAGGACGAAGCGCGCACCATCGAGTTGCGCGCGCACCAGAAGCTGGCGCGCGAATTCGGCAATGGCAATGTGTTGACCGTGCCGTTCGCGCCCGAGGACGAGGCGCGCGGCGCACTCGTGTTCGAACGGCCGGACAAGCTGCCCTTCGACCGGCAGAGCGTCGAACTGTGCCAGAGCGTGGTGTTGCTGGCCGGCCGCGTGCTGTACCAGCGGCTGCGGCAGGAACGCCCCTTCTGGCGCAAGTGGCGCGATGGCGCGCTGCGTGAAGCGGGCCGGCTGCTGGGACCGCGCTACATCGGCCGCAAATTGGCCGCGGTGGCGCTGGTGGCCGCGGTGGCGCTGGGCGTGTTCGCGCACGGACCGTACCGCATCAGCGCGACCGCCACCGTGCAGGGCGTGGTGCAGCGGGTGCTCGCGGCCCCCTTCGACGGCTACATCAGCGAGGCGACGCGCCGGGCCGGCGACGAGGTGAAGCAGGGCGATCCCCTGGCTGCCCTGGACACGCGCGAAACCGAGCTGGAACTACTGCGCGCCGGCAATCTGGAAGTGCAGTACCGCCGCCAGGCCGAAGAAGCCTCGGCGCGCGGCGACAGCGCGGCGGCCGCGATTGCGCAGGCGCAGGCGCGCCAGGCCATGGCGCAGATGCAGTTCCATCGCGAACAGATCCAGCGTTCGACCCTGCGCGCGCCGTTCGACGGCACGATAGTCAGCGGCGACCTGAGCCAACAGCTGGGCGAAGCCGTCAAGCGCGGACAGGAGCTGTTCAAGCTGTCGCCGCCGGATGGCTACCGGCTGTGGCTGGACGTGGAGGACCGCTTGATCGACGACGTGGCGGTAGGCCAGACGGGGCGGGTGGCCCTTGCGGCCATGCCTGACAGGCAGATCCCATTCACGGTCACACGCATCGTGCCGCTGGCCCAGGTGCAGGAGGGCAAAACGGTGTTCCGGCTGGAAGCCAGCCTGGATGAGAAGGCGGCGCCGACGCTGCGGCCGGGCATGGAAGGCGTGGGCCGCATCGATATCGACGAGCGCCGCTACGTCTGGATCTGGACGCACGGATTTTTCGATTGGCTCCGCCTGAAATGGTGGGCCTGGTTCGGCTGAAGAGCAGAAGATGTCTGGTACCGCGCTCTATAGCAATTCCTGGCACCGGGTCAGCGCGCTGCGCCCGCGGTTGCGCTCGCACATCCACATCCACCGCCATGTCTACCGCGGTCAGGTCTGGTACGTGATGCAGGACCAGAGCAACGGCGAGTTCCATCGCTACACTCCCGAGGCCAATCTGATGATCAGCCTGATGGACGGGCGTCGCACGGTGCAGGAGATCTGGGAGATCGCCTGCGGCCAGCTGGACGGCGACGCCATGCCGCAGGACGAGGTGATCCGCCTGATGGCCCAGCTGCACCGGGCCGACGTGCTGACCACCGACCGCGCGCCGGACGTGCGCGACCTGGTCGAGCGCCGCAAGCGCCAGCGCATGCAGAAGATCAAGCAGTACATCGGCAACCCCAGCGCGCTGAAGATGCCGCTGCTGGATCCGGACCGCTGGCTGACGCGGGCGCTGCCGTATTACCGCTGGCTGTTCACCTGGCTGGGCGCCCTGCTTTGGCTGGGCGTGGTCGGCGCGGGCGCGGCGCTGGGCGCCATGCATTGGCAGACCTTGACGCACAACATCTGGGACCAGGTGTTCTCCACGGGCAACGTGCTGGCGATGGCGCTGGTCTATCCGGTGGTGAAGGCGATCCACGAACTTGGCCACGCCTGCGCCGTGAAGGCGCGCGGCGGCGAGGTGCACGAGATCGGCCTGATGTTCCTGCTGCTGGTGCCCATCCCCTACGTGGACGCCTCGGCGGCGTCGGCCTTCGCGGACAAGCGCTGGCGCATGCTGGCGGGCGGGGCTGGCATCCTGGTCGAGCTGTTCCTGGCGGCCGTGGCGATGATAGTCTGGACCCAGCTGGATCCCGGGCTGGGCCGTTCGCTGGCCTATACCGTCATCGTCCTGTGCGGCGTTTCCACGCTGTTCATGAACGGCAATCCGCTGCTGCGCTATGACGGCTATTACGTGCTGTCCGACGCCATCGAGATTCCCAATCTGGGCCAGCGGGCCAACGGCTATCTGGGCTATCTGTTCAAGCGCTATGCGCTGGGCCTGCGCGGGGTGGAAGCGCCGCGCGCCACGCCGGGCGAACGCGCCTGGTTCGCGGGCTATGCGGTGCTGTCCTTCTGCTACCGCATGTTCATCATGTTCCTCGCCATCTTCATCATGGCGGGGCAGTTTTTCTTCTTCGGCGTGCTGCTGGCCATGTGGGCGCTGTTCAACACCATCGTCATGCCGCTGTGGCGCCTGGGCCGGCAGTTCTATGCCGACCCGCAGATCCAGGCGCACCGCTTGCGCTCCTACTTGATCTGCGGGCTGTGCGTGCTGGGCGGGGCAGGCCTGGCGGGCGCGGTGCCGCTACCCTCGTCGACCGATACGGAGGGCGTGGTCTGGGTGCCGCCTTCCGCCCAGGTCAGGGCGCCGGTGGCCGGCTTCGTGCGCGCGCGGCAAGCGGCCGACGATGCGCCGGTGGGGCAGGGAGCGCCCTTGCTGACGCTGGAGAACGACGAGCTGATCCGCCGCGACGCCATGCTGGCCGCCCAGGTCGACGAGTACCAGGCGCGCTATGTCCAGGCCTATGCGCAGAACCAGGTGCAGGCGGCCATCATGCGCCACCAATGGACCAGCCTGCAGACCGAGAGACGGGCAGTCCAAGAGCAGGTCCAGGCGCAGCAGGTGCGCAGCCCGCACGCCGGGCGCTATGTGCCGGCGCAGCCCGATGACATGACGGGCCGCTATGTGCAGCGCGGCGAATTGCTGGGTTACGTGCTGACCGACGCCGAAGCCGTGCGCGTGGTGGTGCCGCAATCCAGTCTGGAGCGTATCCATCGCTCGCTAAGGAACGTGCGCGTGCGGCTGGTGCAGGATAGCGGCGAGGAATTCCCGGCCACGATCGCGCGCGAGGTGCCGGCCGCCACCGATGAACTGCCCAGCCTGGCGCTCAGCTTGCAGGGCGGGGGCAGCATAGGCGTGGACCCGCGCAAGTCTCAGGAAGGGCGCGCCAAGTCCGCCGAGAACCTGTTCGTGATGGACCTGGCGCTGCCCGAGGACGCGCCGCGCGCCTACCTGGGCGCCCGGGTCTACGTGAAGTTCTCGCACGAGCCCCGACCGCTGGCGCTGCAAGCCTACGACGCGGTGCGGCAGATGGTGCTGCGCCAGTTCCGCCTCTGACATGCGCGCCTTCGACGCCCTCGATCCCGACCCGCTCTATCCTGAAAAGGAAAGCGAGCGCCACGCCAACAAGCTGGAGGCCTGGGGCACGGCAGCCCTGCGCTGGTTGAGCCGCAAGCGCCGCCAGCCCCTGTGGCGCACCCGCCGCATCCTGGCTCGGGTGCGGCGCGAAACCGAGGCGCTGGGCGACATGGACCTGGCAGGCGTGCGCCTGCGCGCCGACGAGATCGCGTTCGATCTGCGCGCCAACGGCATCAACCAGGAAAGCGCCGCGCGCGCCTTCGCGCTGATCCGGCAGGCGGGCCGGCTGGCGCTGGGCAAGGCGCATTTCGACGTGCAGCTGCTGGGCGGCTGGGCCATGCTGCAGGGCATGGTGGCGGAGATGAACACCGGCGAGGGCAAGACGCTGACGGCAACCCTGCCGGCCGCCACGGTTGCCATGGCCGGCCTGCCGGTGCACGTCATCACCACCAATGACTACCTGGTCGAGCGCGACGCGCAGATCATGGGGCCGATCTATGAGGCGCTGGGCCTGTCGGTGGCCTGGGTCAGCATGGAAATGGACATACCCGCAAGGCGCAAGGCCTATCAGGCGGACGTGGTGTACTGCTCCAACAAGACGCTGGTATTCGATTACCTGCGCGACCTGATCGTGCTGGACAGCGACAAGGACGAAGACGCGTTGCGCCTGGAGCGGCTGCGCGGCGAACAAGGCAGGCTGGCCCAGCTGTACTTGCGGGGCCTGTGCTACGCCATCGTCGACGAGGCGGACAGCGTGCTGGTCGACGAGGCGCGCACGCCGCTCATCATTTCCGGCGTGCAGGAGGACGACACCGCCGAGGTGACGCGCCAGGCCATGGAACTGGCCGGCGGCATGGCGCCCGGGCATTACCGGCTGCACCGCGGCGAACGGCGCGTGACCCTGACCGAACTGGGACGCGAGCACCTGCGCGGACTGTGCGCCGCGCTGCCGGCTCCTTGGAGCATTCCGTTCCGGCGCGAAGAGCTGGTCCTCAGCGCCCTGACCGTGCTGCACCTGTACCGGCTGGACGAGCAGTACATCATCCGCGACGGCAAGATCATGGTCGTGGATGAATTCACCGGACGCGTGATGCCGGACCGGTCCTGGGGCCAGGGCCTGCACCAGATGCTGGAACACAAGGAGGGGCTGGAACTGAGCGAACCGCGCGCCACTCTCAAGAGCATCAGCTATCAGCGCTTCTTCAAGCACTATCTGCTGCTGTCCGGCATGACGGGAACGGCCGCCGAAATCCGTGCCGAGCTGGGCCGCGTCTACGACCTGCCGGTGGTCCGCATCCCCACGCACCGCAAGTCGCGGCGGCGCCATGCGCCGGACGCGGTGTACCCCACGCTGGAGCAGAAGTGGGCCGCCGTGCGCGACCGCGCGCGCGCGCTGCATCAGCAAGGCGTGCCCATCCTGATCGGCACGCGCTCGGTCGCCGCTTCCGAGCAGGTGGCCCAGGTGCTGGCCGAGGCCGGCCTGCCGGCCGTGGTGCTCAATGCCAAGCAGGATGCCGACGAGGCCGACATGATTGCGCGCGCCGGCGAACTGGGCAGCATCATGATCGCCACCAACATGGCTGGCCGGGGCACGGATATTCCCCTGTCGGAGGCCGCGCGCGAGGCTGGTGGCCTGCACGTCATCCTGACCGAGCGCCACGAATCTGCCCGCATCGACCGCCAGCTGGAGGGGCGCAGCGGCCGCCAGGGCGATCCCGGCCATGTCGAAGCCATTCTGTCGCTGGAAGACTCCGTGCTGGACAGCGTCGCAAGCGGCGTCTGGGCCGCTCCCTCCAGGCTGCTGCGCGCACGTGGCAGGCAGGATGGCAACTGGCTGGCTGCGCGCTGGCTGCGCTTCGCGCAGGCCCGCACCGAACGAAAATTGGCCCGCGAGCGCCGCCAGATGGTGGCCGCGGATGAAGAACTGGAGAATTCCCTGTCCTTTTCGGGGCAGGGCGACTGACATGCAGAGACCCGATCCCATGACGACCCGCCATCGCTGTTTCCGCCCGCTCCTGTTGGCCTGCCTGCTCGCCGCCACCGCCGCGGGCGCGCAGGGCCTGCCGCCGGATGCCCGTTTGCCGGTGCTGGCCGAGCCCGCCTTGTCGGCGCAGGCCGGCAATCCGCATGCTCCCATGGCCTGCCTGATCGAACCCTTCCAGGTGTCCGAGTTGGGCAGCGCCTCGGCGGGCGTGCTGAGCAGCGTGCTGGTGCAGCGCGGCGACGTGGTCAAGAAAGGCCAGGTGGTGGCCGAGCTGAATACCAGCGTCGACGAGGCCACGCTGGGACTGCGCCGCGCCGAAGCGGCCTATCTGAGCCGCGTCGTCGACCGCAACACCGACCTGTTCAAGCGCCAGTTGCTACCCGCGGGCGATTACGACGAAATGACCTCGCGCAGCCGGCAGGCGCATCTGCAGGTGGCGCTGCAGCAGGCGATCCTGGCGGAACGCAGCATCAAGAGCCCCTTCGATGGCGTCGTCGCCGAGCGCTACGCCGGTCCGGGCGACCGCGTCAACGACAACAAGATCGTCAAGCTGGCGCAGATCAATCCCTTGCTGGTGAGGGTGGTGGTGCCGGAGGGCCTGTATGGCCAGATCAAGGCCGACGCGCAGGCGCAGGTCAGCGTCAACCAGGCGATCACCGACAAGCCGCTGGAAGCCAAGGTCTGGCGGATAGACCGGGTGATGGATGCCGCCAGCGGCACCTTCACCGTGCTGCTGCGCGTGCCCAACGAAGGCAATGTGATTCCGTCGGGCATCCGCTGTTCGGTGAAATTCTGAGTTTGCCTACCATCGATAACTCACCGTCCCGATCACTCGCCTGGGTTCGCCGTAAAAGCACCCGTAGGTGCAATTCCCGATATAGGTCTTGTCCGCAAGATTGGTGCCGTTGAGCGCCAAGCGCCATGGGCCGGTGGTGTAGCTGATCATGGCGTCGAACAGGGTGAACGCGGGCACCTCGGCGTTGGTCTGGCTGCGGGTGCTGCCGACATAACGCATGCCGGCGCCCGCCTTCAGGCCGGGCAGCCCGAGACTGCCGAAACTGTAGTCGGCCCAGAGCGAGAGCTGGTTGTACGGCACGCCGGGCGCACGGAGGCCTTCTTGTTCGGGCTGCGAGGGGCTGGCTTGCGTGGTCCGGGCGTCGGTGTAGGCGTAGGCGGCGATGAGGTTGACCTCGCGGGTGAGGGCTGAACGGACTTCCAGTTCGAAGCCGCGCGAGCGTACTTCGCCAGCCTGTATCGAGTACGTCATCGTCGGATCGGAGGGGTCGGCGACCAGCACGTTCTTGCGCGTGATCTGGTAGACGGCCGCTGACACCATGGTGCTGGAGCCCGGCGGCTGATAGCGCAGGCCGGCTTCGTACTGCTGACCGGTGGTGGGCTTGAAGCGGCCGCCGCTGCGATCGTTGCCTTCCGTCGGTTCGAAGGACTCGCTGTAGCTCAGAAAGGGTGCGAGGCCGTTCGGGGCGAGGTAGACCAGTCCGGCGCGGCCCGTAAAGGCCTTGCTCTTCTCGTTGTCGGCGGTCTTGTCTCCGGTGAAGAAGTTGCTGGAGTCGAACCGTACCCAGTCCTGGCGTCCGCCGAGCAGGACGACCCAGCGGTCGGCAATCTTCATCTGATCCTGGACGTACAGGCCCAGCCGCTTGGTATCGCTTTTCCAGGAGTAGGGGTTTTGCGTTTCGATGCTGCCTATCGGGCTGCCATAGACGGGGTTGTAGATATCGATGTTGCCGAGTTCGCGCTGGTAACGTTCGGATTCGTGGTGGGCGACGGAATAGTCGACACCGACCAGGAAGGTATGTTCCACCGGACCCGTGCGGGCCTGGTACTGCAGCGATGTGTCGGAGACGGCGCCCGTTGACCGATCCCAGCGCGGCGCCGCGCCGCGATAGGCGGTCCTGCGGCCGTCATCCTGCAGGCCGCTGATCCAGACCGAGCGGTATTCGTTGCTGGCATGCATGTAGCGTAGGCTGTTGCGCAGCTTCACCTGGTCGTTGAAGGCATGTTCGAACAGATACCCGGCCGAATAGCGTTCCAGGTCGAACTTGTCATAGCCGGGTTCGCCGGTAAAGCGCTCGCGGGGAATCTTGCCGTTGGGGTTGGGCAGGATGGTGCCGCTCTCGGGCAGGCCGTAGACATAGCCTGTCCTGTCTTTCTGATAATCGGCGAGCAAGGTCAAGGACGTGGCTGCGCTGGGCCGCCAGGTCAACGCGGGCGCCACGTAGGCGCGTCGGTCCGGAATGTGGTCGATAAACGTGTCCGCATCGCGGCCGAGAAAGGTAAGCCGGTATGACCAGACGCCTTCCTCGTCCAGCGGTCCGCCGAAATCGCCTGATACCTGCTTGCGATCGAAGCTGCCGGTTTCGACGTTCAGCTCGCGCAGGGCCGCGGCCGGAGGCCGTTTGCTGATGGTGTTGATGATGCCGCCGGGCGCAGCGGCGCCATAGAGCACCGAGGATGCGCCTTTGAGAACTTCGATGCGTTCCAGGCCATAGGGTTCCTGCTGGCCGTTGAAGATATTGACCGTGTACTTGGTGCCGTCGCGGTATTGGTTGCCGTTGCCATCGAGCTGAAAGCCGCGGACGATCAAGGTGTCCGAGGTGCGGTCGAGCCCTTCCGAGCGGTTGACCCCGGCGACATAGCCCAGCGCGTCCTGCAGGTTCTGCGGCTTGAGCGTTTCGATTTCCTCGGCGCCGACGATGGTGATGGACTGCGGTGTTTCCATCAGGGGCGTGTCGGTCTTGGTGCCGGTGGCGCTGCGCGTGGCAGCATAGCCGTAGAAGGGGCTGGTGGCGGTCTCGTGCGTACCAGAAACCTCGACGGGAGAGAGCATCTGGGCGCCGATCGGCCTCAGTACATAGCCGCCGCTAGGCCGCGCGGCAGCCTCGAGGCCGGTATCGGCCAACAATGCTTGCAAGCCATTGTGCGCCGTGTAGCGGCCCTGGATGCCCTTGCTCTGGAGGCCGCTGGTTTGTCCGGTCGAGAAGGACAGCAGCAGGCCGGATTCGCGGCCATAGCGGTTGAGCGCGGCGGTCAGCGGACCGGCGGGAATGTCGTAGTACCGTTGTTCATCCGAAACCTGCGCCTGCGCGATCGGGGCGCCCAAGGCAAGCGCAGCGATGGCGGCGCAACCCAGCAGGCCGCGTGTGGCCATGCTGGTTAGGACATGCAGGCGCAAGCGTCTGCCGGTTGCAATGGAAGGCGTTGGTTTCGGGCGGTTCAAACCCATGTGGAGTTCCCCGGATGCAAGAGTGAAGGCAATGTGTGGTCCTACTCTTCTTGCCCCGCGAAAAACGAAAAGGGATCAACCGCTGCGGAATTTTCCGGTCGGCCGGGCCGGACGCGGTCGCACGGTCACCCAATAGCGCGTAAGGTAGCTCACGGATATGGGCAGGGTGTCGACAAGTAGCTCCAGGACGCGGTCGGTGTCGGCGGTGGGGTAGGTGCCCGTCACCTTGATATGGGCAAGCTCTTCATCCCAGGCCAGGCGTCCAGGGCGATAGCGCCCGAGTTCGGCCAGGAATGCCGGCAGCGGCATATCCTGGGCGACGATGATGCCTTGCGTCCAGGCCAGCATGTCCTCGTTGGCCGAACCCGTTGCGGCAGCCGTATTGCGCCTCAGCGTGCCTTGCTCGCCGGCCCGCAGGAGAACCGGCGCGCCGCTGGCGGGTGTGAGCTCCACGGCGCCGTTGAACACGGCGACCAGGCTTTCCGCGCTGCTGCGTCCGTCCAGGTCGCGTACGGAAAAGCGCGTGCCCAGCGCGCGGATGCTGCCCTGGCCGGTGCGCACGAGGAAGGGGCGAGGCTCGCCCATTGCCGGGTCCGGCGCCGTGGCGACCAGCAGCTCGCCGTTGATGAGACGCAGCGCGCGCTCCGTCGACGTGAACTGGATATCAATGGCGGTGCCGGCATTGAGCACCACTTGCGTGCCGTCGGGCAGGCTGCGGTTCAGGCGTACTCCAGCCGCGGTGCGGCTATCGGAGGCCCAGCGCCGCCAAGTGCGCTGCTCGTCCAGCATCGACGCCGCGCCGCCGGCAAACAAGGCCAGCGCCAGCGCCTTGACGAGCTTGCGCCGTGCCGGTGAACCAGGCGCCGTGAGCGCCGCGCGAGCCACAGGGGCAGGCACGCCGCGCAGCCGGGCCTGGAAGCTCTCGATGTGTTGCCAGGCGCGCTCGTGTTCGGGGTTCGCCTCGCGCCATTCCCGCCAGCGCAGGAAAGTGTCTGCGGCCACGCGGTCGGATTGCAGCTCGACCAGCCAGTGCGCGGCCTGGAGGCGGATGTCGGGGGCGAGGGGGGGCGACGGGCTCATGAGCCTGAGTGCCTCGAGTCCGGATTCAAGTGAAACAGCAATGGGCCAACGCCCGGGCGATGTAGCGCTTGACGGTGGGAATCGAAATGCCCAGTTCCGCCGCGATCTCGCCTTGGCGTTTGCCATCGATCTGCGATAGCAGAAATGCTTGCCGCACCAGCCGGGGCAAGGCGTCAAGCAGGCGGTCGATTTCGAGCAGGGTTTCGAACAGGATGGCCTGGGTTTCGGGCGACGGCATCTGGGGTTCGGGCAGGAGCGCGAGCGCCTCCAGATAGGCCTGCTCGATGCGCTGGCGCCTGCGCAGGTTCAGGACCAGTCCATGAGCGATCGTCGTCAGGAGCGCGCGCGGCTCGCGCATTTCGGGCAGCGCGTCCTTTGAGAGCACGCGCACGAATGTGTCGTGCGCGAGATCGGCGGCGGTGCCGGCATCCCCCAGCTTGCGCCGCAGCCAGCCTCTCAGCCACCCCCCGTGTTCGACGTACAGGCCTTCTATGTATTGCTGCGGTAATGCGAATTTGTTGGCCGCCATGGCGAATCCCCTTCCGCGCATCGGACCTGGGTTTTGTTGTTGCAATTGAGTATGAGAATTATTATTGCATATTGAAACGCCAAACGTATGCCACGCGAGCGGGCATACCGGGATCCGGGACGCCCGCCAACTCTGCCGGTTCTCGGTGGGAGGGGCTACTACCGAGGGCGCTCGATGGCCGCCGCCTCATCCAGCAAGGCCCGCGCCGCGAGCTTTCCAAGATTGTTGCCGGCGAAGGGGCTGTCGCCCGTGAGCAGCTTGCGGTCCTGAAGGGTGCTCCCGTCGACCTTGGTGTTCACGACGGTGATGCCTAGTCCCGCCAACTTTTCTCCAAAGAACCAGCGCAAGGGGCCGGGCATGTAGCCGATGTCTGGCGTCTGTTTGTCCATGCCATCGGGGAAGGCGCAGATGCGGTAACCATGGAACGGACTCGCGCCGTCCAGGCCGGTCGCCAGCAGCGCCGCGGGGCCATGGCACAGCGTGATGACATGCTTGTCGTTGTGCATCGCCCATTGCAGCGCATCATTGACGTCCGTGCTGAAGGGCAATCCTATCAGCGCGCCATGGCCGCCAGGAATGAACACGGCCAGGTAGTCGGAGTCGCGATCCAGCGCCTTGACGACGTCGGCAAGCACCTGCGGCTGCCGGAACTGCTGTTCATATTTCTGGTACAGCGCCGCAACCTTGGCGTCCTCGGAGGGGAATGCCCACCATTCGAACTTGACCGGATTGCCCGACAGCGTTGCGATGTCGACCTGGAATCCCGCCTGGTCGAGGTGGTACATGGGCAGCAGGGTCTCGACCGGATGATTGCCCGTCGAGAAGAAAGTGTCATTGCCTGTGAGCAGGTAGCGCTCGTCGGCTGCGATCATCAGGATCTTCCAGCGGCCGCCTTGATAGGCGTCGGGGTAATCGGCGTCCGACAGATCCGACTTGGCCGAGGTGAACTGCGATAGCGAGTAGGGCGAGGGGAAAAACGCGTTGCGCTCAGCGGGGTCCGGCGTGGGCTGTTTGCTGTCCGTTTGCTGTGCCATGGAAGATCTCCTGACTCGGTGGGCTGGGCTATCCAAGATAGACAGAGCGGACACATCTACGCCATGGCGGAAATCCCCTGGCCCCAAGGTGCTCCCAGGCAGCGCTTGCTTCTTGTTTCCAAATAGTCGCGGCGTCGCCCGCCTATCTTCACGCCGACCAGTCCGTCACAAACTCGTCACGGAAGCGCCGGATCCAGTCCAACCGGGCGGCCGCAAGCACGCGGCCGCCTTCCGTCTGCATGGTTTCCGCGATGCGCGCGAGCTTCAACTCGATGTGATCCAGCGTATAGGCGCCGTCATCCAGTTGCCGATGCGCGCCCATGGGATCGGTGGGGTGCGCCAGCGCGCGCCCCAACATCCCGCCGACATGGAACATGCGGGCCAGCCCCACCGGGCCGAGCGCGTCCAGGCGGTCGGCATCCTGCACGATGCGCGCCTCGATGGTCCGGGTTGGGATGTTGGCGGAGTGGCTGTGGGCCTCGATCGCGTGATGGACGCCTTCGAGCCGAGCCGGCGAATAGCCGATGGCCTGCAGTTCGCGCACGGCCTGGCTGGCGGCCATGGCCGAGGCGCGGGCCCGGTCGGGATGGTTCTTGGGCAGGTTGACCAGGTCGTGCAGGTAACAGGCGGCCATGACGGTCATGGCGTCTGCTTCCGGATGATGCGCCAGCATGCCGTTGGCGGCTTTCCACACGCGTTCCAGATGGCTCAGGTCATGCGCGCCGTCACCGGTATCGGCGCGCTGGGCGATCTGTATCAGCTGCGGCCGCAATGCCGCCAAATCTTCGCGCATGTTCATTTTCTTCCACTAGCTTCGGGACCAGGGGAAAGTTTACACAGGACGTTTTCGGGCCGGACCGCGCGTTTTGCCGCGCGGCCCGGAGCGCGGCCTTAGCCGCCCTGCGCCTGCATCCGTCCCGCCGCCGTGGAGCAGATCCGGTACACCAGCGCCGACACCACGAAGCTGGCCGGCGCGGCCAGCGTCGCCGCGAAACCCTCCGTGTGCATCAGCGCAAGGCCGCAGATCGCGCCCGCGAACCAGCCGGCCAGGCCGGCGCGGTTGAATGCGGCCCCGCCATGTTGCGGCGCGGACTCCTGGTGGCCCAGGATGTGCACCAGGGCCACCGCCACCCACGACACCACGAAGATGCCCTGGTAGGCCAGGGCCTGCAGCAGGTACGAGAACACGTCCAGCAGCATCAGCGCATACGTCACCGCGCCCACGATGACCGCCCACATCGCCTTGGGCCAGCGCATGCCCGGCCAGCGCGCGAAGAATGCCTGCATGTTGATGGTGGCCAGGTAGTAGTTGGCCGTGTTGATGCGGGTCTGCGTGATCCACACGAACAGCAGTCCGCCCAGCCCCATCAGCTTGAGGAGCGCTAGCACCACCGACACTTCCGACAGCGCGGCGTCGCTGGGAATGGTGCTGACCAGGTAGATGCCGGCCACGCCATTGAGCAGGAAGGTGACCAGGTAAAACGGCATGCCGAAGTTGTAGCGGCTGTGATACGCCTGGTCCTCGCGTTTGCCGAAGCGGGCGTAGTCGAAGGTGAACATCATCAGGACCCACACGCCCATGTAGTACACGAAGGCGTCCCACCAGCCGCCCGCGACGGGGCCTTCGGGCGGGCCGAACGACAGCCAGGCATCGCTGTAGCCGTATTCCTGCGTCGCCATCACCACGGCCAGCAACAGGCCCAGCAGATAGAACGGCAGCAGCACGCCGTTGAATTTGTCCAGCCAGCGCTGCACGCTGCCGAAGATCAGCAGCACGCTGTAGATGACCACCGCCAGCGCCACCAGCCAATAGGGCACGGCCGGATAAAGATGATGCGCCGCGACCGACATCACCGCGCCTTCGAACACCGCGTAGTAGATGGCCGTGGCGAAGAAGATCAGCGTGGCCAGCGCGGCGCCCGAGGTGCCGAAGAGCCGGCGCGAGAACAGCGCCACCGACAGGCCCGTACGGATGGCGTAGCGGCTGATGACGCCGTTGATCAGCCCGTAGCTGATCACGGACAGCACCATGCCGATGACGGCGTTGCGGGCGCCGTACTTCAGCGCCAGCGTGGCGCCGACGACGATGTAGAAGACGGCGCTGCACACGGCCCACCAGGCCATGGTGAGCGAGTAGCGGGGCATGCGGTCGCTGTCGGCGACGGCATGCAGCGAGTTGTCCGTCTCCTCGGACGGCTTGTGCTGGGTCAGATTGGCCATGGGGATCTCCTGGCGGGATCGGATGCTGCGGTTCGACTGCGGAACGGGCGCGCGTCGCCCTCCGGCCTTGCCAGGGGGCAAGGCCGGGATGCTGGAAAAACCTGGAAGTCGGGCGCGGATCGGCCGCGCCTACGGGGTCAGCCGCTGAGTGCCTGATGCAGCCGCTCGAAGCGGGCACGATAGTCGCGCCTGGCGGCCACTGCCTGCTCCAGCGTCACCCTTTCGAAATGGGCGCTCTGGTTGGGCTGCATCTGGCCGACCTTGTCCAGGTCGGCGCTGATGACCGTGCCTATCATCGCGTAGCCACCGCCGGACACGGCGTCGCGATGCAGGATGATGGGCTCCACGCCCGCAGGCACCTGGATGGAGCCGATCGGATAGCAGGCGTCGACGATGTTCGACGGGTCCGCGCCGGCGCCGAAGGGCTGCTCGCGGTGGCGAAAGCGCAGTGGGCGGCCCTGCTTGTAGCGGTAGCCGATGCGGTCGGCCTCCGAGGTTACGGTCCAGGCGTCTTCATAGAAGGCGGCGGCGGACTCGGGCTCCAGGCGGTGGTCGTACAGGCCCGGCAGCACGCGCAGCGTCTGCGCCTTGGGCGGGGCGACGGCCAGCGCGGCGGGCAACTCGCGGCCCACGCGCGTGCGGATCGAGGCCCGGCCTACTGCCAGCCGGTCGCCCGCCTGCAGCTTGCGGCCTTCGTGGCCGCCGATGGCGCCCAGCGCATAGGTCGAGCGGCTGCCCAGCACCTCCGGCACGTCGATGCCGCCCGCTACCGCCAGGCAGGCGCGAGCGCCCGCCTGCACGAAGTCGAACGACAGCCGGCTGCCCGCCTGCACCGCCAGCGCGACGTTGCAGGCCTGCGCCACGCCGTCGATCTTGGGGATCATGCTGGCGCCGGTCACGGCGATCACGGCGGCGCGGTGGAACAGCAGTTCAGGGCCGAGCAGAGTGCATTCCAGCGCCGCGTCGCCGGCGGCGTTGCCCACCAGCAGGTTGGCGGCCGCCAACGCGTACTGGTCGAGCGCGCCGGATGGTGGAATGCCCAGGTGGTAGTATCCCTGGCGGCCCGTGTCCTGCACCGAAGTGGCCAGGCCGGGCTTGATGACTTCGATGATGGGATCGTTAGGCATGGAGCGTCTCCAGCAGTTGGGCGTTGCAGGCATCGGGCGCGCGCTGGAACTCGGCCAGCGAGAACGACACGGGCCGGATGCGCAGCTCGAAGCTGCCGGCCTCGACCTGTGCCGTGGCCTGGTCGTACTCGTCGCGGGTGATGGGCTTGAACTTCACGATGTCGCCCGGGCGGAAGAACACCATGGAATCGCGCAGATGCGCCTGGCGCTGGGCTGGTTCGAAGATGGGCGCGGGCGTGACGCCGAACATCTGGTAGCCGCCGGCGCCGCGCACGGAGTAGATGCAGCCGAAGCAGCCGCCGTGTCCCACCGTGTGCTTGGGCGTGTCGGTGCGGGGGCGCAGGTACTTCGGAACCTGCAACTGGCGTGCGCGCTCCACCATCTGGAACATGAAGGGCAGTCCGGCGACGAAACCGACCATGGACACGAACCAGGGCGATCCGGAATGGGCGTCGATGAACGCCTGCACTGAATCGTGGCCGTTGATGCGGGCCGCGTATTCCAGGTCGGTGGAGTCCGGATCCTGGTGCCTTTCGCGAAACCGCATCAGGGTCTCGTGGGTCCAGGGATCGTTGTAGTACACCGGCACTTCGACGATGCGGGTCGCCAGCGTCAGGTTGGCGAGGTCCATGCCCGCCTCCAGTTCGCGCAGCAAGGCCAGCAGCGCTTGCGGCGCGATGCGGTCGGGGTCGTAACGCACCTGGTAGGACGCGTTGGCCGGGCAGATCTCGGTCACGCCGTCGACCGCGCGTTCGCGCAGCGCCCGCGTGATCGCCATGCCCTTGAAAAACGATTCCAGCGACATGTCCTCGCTGATTTCGACGAAGATGAATTCGTCGCCGCCGTGGGTGTAGCGCAGGCTCATTGCCGTTCCTCCCGATCCTTTTGCATCCAGGCTTCAAGATAGTTGGTGTGGTAGCGGCCGGCCAGCACGTCCGCATCCTCCAGCAGCTCGCGGTGCAGGGCCAGCGTCGAATGCACGCCCGTCAGTTCGACTTCATCGAGTGCGCGCGCCATGCGCGCCAGCGCCGCGGCGCGGCTTTCGTCCCAGACGATCAGCTTGGCCAGCAGCGAGTCATAGTAGGGCGGCACGGCGCAGCCGGGGTACAGCATCGAGTCCACGCGCACGCCGGGCCCGCCGGGCCAGCGCACGTGTTCCACCCGGCCCGGGCTGGGCGCGAAGTTGCGCGTGGGGTCTTCGGCGTTCAGGCGGCATTCGATGGCTGCGCCGCGGATGGCGATGTCCTGCTGGCGCAAGCGCAGCGGCTCGCCATCGGCGATGCGCAGCATTTCGCGCACCAGGTCCACGCCGGTGATGGCTTCGGTGATGGGGTGCTCGACCTGGATGCGGGTATTCATTTCGATGAAGAAGAACTCGCCCGCGCCGCGGCTGTCGTCGTACAGGTATTCCAGCGTGCCCGCGCCCCGGTAGCCGACCGAGCGCGCCAGTTGCGCCGCCGATTCGCACAGCTTCTGCCGGGTGGCGGGGGCCAGGGCCGGCGAGGGCGCTTCTTCCAAGACCTTTTGGCGGCGCCGCTGCAGCGAACATTCGCGTTCGTACAGGTGCACGGCGCTGCTGCCGTCGCCCAGGACCTGCACTTCGATGTGCCGCGCGCGCGGCAGGTAGCGTTCCAGGTATACGCCGGCCTCGCCGAAGGCCGCCTGCGCCTCGGCCTGGGCCTGCGGCATCTGCGCGCGCAACTCGGTTTCGTCGCGCACCACGCGGATGCCGCGTCCGCCGCCGCCGGCTGCGGCCTTGATCATCAGCGGGTAGCCAATAAGCGCGGCATGGGTCAGGGCCTCGTCCAGCGACGACAGCACGCCCGCGCTGCCGGGTACCGTCGGCACCCCGGCCGCCTGGGCGCAGGCGCGCGCCGCGGCCTTGTCGCCCATGGTGCGGATGGTGGCGGCATCGGGTCCGACGAAGATCAGGCCGGCGTCGCTCACGGCCTGCGCAAACGCCGCGTTTTCGGACAGGAAGCCGTAGCCGGGGTGCACCGCCTGGACGCCGGTGCTGCGCGCGGCCTCCAGCAGCGCTTCGGTATTCAGGTAGCTGCGCGTCGCGTGCGAGGGGCCGATGAGCACGGCTTCGTCGGCCATGCGCGTGGCCAGCGCGTCGCGGTCCGCTTCGCTGTACACGGCCACGGTGCGCATGCCCAGTTCGCGGGCGGCGCGGATGACGCGCAGCGCGATTTCGCCGCGGTTGGCCACCAGCACCTTGTGGATCTTGCGGGGGCGGTAGGGGGGGTTGATATCGGACATGGCGCGGCCTATCCCTCGATGCGCAACAGGGGCTGCCCGGCTTCCACCGGGTCGCCGTCTTCCACCAGGATCTCCGCCACCACGCCGCCGGTGGGCGTTTCGATCTGGTTGAACTGCTTCATCACTTCGACGATGCCGATCACGGCGCCGGCGGCCACCGTGGCGCCCGGTTCCACGAATGGCGCCGCGCCGGGGCTGGGGCGGCGATAGAAGGTTCCGGGCAGGGGGCTGGGAATATCGTGCAACGGCATGGTTTTCTCCTTGGTATGTTGTTCGGGTGAGCAGGCGGTTCAGGGACCGGTCACGCTGGGAGGCGCGATCCGGATGCCATGGGCCTCCAGCTTTTCGCGGGCGGCGCGCACCAGGGACAGGGCGCCCGGCGTGTCGCTGTGTATGCAGACGGAATCGAAGTCGATGGCGATGTCCTTGCCTTCGACCGTGCGCACGCGCCCCTCGGTGCAGGCGCGCAGCACTTTTTCGGCGACCTGGATGGGGTCCAGCGGCTGGGTGTAGCGGGTGAAGACGATGGAACCGCTGGCGTCGTAGTCGCGGTCGGCGTAGAACTCGCGCACCACGGGCTGGTTCAGTTCGCGCGCCAGGCGGTAGGTGACCGAGCTTTCCATGCAGTACAGCGCCAGCGTGGGCTCCAATTCCTGCAGCGTTTCGATCAGGCGCCGCGACAGGGTTTCGTCGCGGGCGGCCTGCATGTACAGCGCGCCATGGGGCTTTACGTGCTGCAGGCGCAGTCCGTGCAGCCGGGCGAACTCGCGCAGGGCGCCCAGTTGATAGACGATGTCGTGCACCAGCGCTTCGGCGCTTTCGCGCATGTCCCGCCGGCCGAAACCCACCAGGTCGCGAAAGCCGGGATGGGCGCCGATACAGACGCCATGTTCACGCGCCTGCAACACCGTGCGGTTCATGATCCGCGGGTCGCCGGCATGGAATCCCGTGGCGATGTTGGCGGAACTGATCAAGGGCATGATCGCGTCGTCCACGCCGTCCCCGATGGTCCACGGGCCAAATCCTTCCCCCATGTCCGAGTTGAGGTCGATGCTGCGCTTGCTCATTGCGGGTGGCTCCTTCGCGTTGCTCGCCGCATCCGGCGCGGCGTGTGACGTGAACATTAGCCAAGCCGGCAGGGGATAAAAAGATCTTTTTATAGATCTATCGATATCTGAATTTCAGATAAGTCCCTCATGCATGATTCTGTTTTCCAGGAATTGTTTCCTATGAAAAATACGGGATATCCCTGATTTGATAGATCAAGTTGCGGACAGAATAAGCAGATATCCTAAAGGGAAGATATCGATTTAATAGATAAGGAACGACATGTCGATTACCCTACGCCAGCTCAAATACTTCATTGCGGCGGCCGAGCTCGGTCAGATTTCCCAGGCCGCGATCCAACTGGCCATCTCGCAGTCGGCCATCACCAGCGCCATCCGCGAACTGGAGGACACCGTGGGCACGGCGCTGTTCCTGCGCGGCGCGCACGGCGTGACGCTGACCCACAGCGGCCGCACCTTCCTGAACCACGCCTACAACATCCTGTCCTCGGTCGACGAAGCCCTGCGCATGCCGGCGGCGGCCGAAGAGGTTTCCGGCCGCCTGCTGCTGGCGGCTTCCTACACGGTGATCGGATATTTCCTGCCGTACCACCTGCAGCGGCTGTCGCAGCTGTATCCGCGCCTGGACATCCAGCTGCACGAGCTGAACCGCAGCGCCATCGAGGAAGGCCTGATCGCGAACCGCTATGACATGGCGGTGCTGCTGACCTCCAACGTCGCCAATCCGGACCTGGCGGTGGAGCACTTCTTCGGTTCGCCGCGGCGCCTGTGGCTGCCGGCCAGGCATCCCCTGCTGGCGGCGGACGCCGTGACCCTGGAGGATGTTTCACGCGAGCCCTTCATCATGCTGACCGTCGACGAGGCGGCCTATACCGCCTTGCGCTACTGGAACGAAACCCCCTTCAAGCCCGACGTGCGGCTGCGCACCTCATCGGTCGAAGCGGTGCGCAGCATGGTGGCCAACGGCAGCGGCGTGGCCCTGCTGTCGGACATGGTCTACCGGCCCTGGTCGCTGGAAGGACGGCGCATCGAAACGGTCCAGCTCAAGGACCCGATTCCGCCCATGAACGTGGGGCTGGCCTGGCGCCGCGGCGCGGAAATCTCGCCGGCGATGCAGGTGGTGCGGGATTACTTCCGGCATGCGTACATGGCGCAGCGGGGCGGGGCGATTTGAACGGGCAGCGCATGCGCCGAGACTGCGCGGCGTCCGCGGCATTCAACAGCGCGCCATTTTGGGTTCTAATCCTGGCAGCTTGAAACATGCCAATGCGCTGGCCGCCCCGTGCGGCCCGCCACACCGGGGAACACAGAATGAGAACATCCTTGCTTTTCGTGGCCGCCATCGTGACGGGCTGCGCCACCGGTTCCAGCGACCTGCTGACCGAATCGAAGGTGGCGGCGATCAAGCTCAACGTCACTACCTACGACGAGATGGTCCGCGACTTCGGCCCGCCCCGTTCCCAGAGCGTCAACCGCGAAGGGTTGACGACGGCCACCTGGTTCTATTTCGACAACAGCGCCTACGGCGCGATGGACAACCAGCAGACGCTGACGGTGATCTTCAACCGGGACCGTACGGTGAAGGACTACGTGAACGCGTCCGCCGGGTCCGGCAAGAGCCGCTAGACCGCCAGGGGCTGTGGCCCAAGCGGTCAGAGCACGAGCTTCAGTCCGATGGCGAACATGGCCGCGGCGACGCAGCCGTCCAGCACTCGCCACGCATTTGGATTGGCGAAGACCGGCCGCAGCAGGCGCGCGCCATGGCCCAGGGCAAAAAAGAAGGCGAACGAGGCCGAGATCGCGCCCAGCGCGAAGGCGGTCTTGTGGCCGTCGTACTGGCTGGAGACCGAGCCCAGCAACACCACGGTGTCCAGGTACACGTGCGGATTGAGCCAGGTCAGGGCCAGGCAGGTCGCCAGCGCGGCGGCGCGTCCCGCGGTCTGGTTGGATGAGGGCCTGAGGCTATCGTGGCGGGCGCGCAGGGCCGATATCAGGCTGCGCGCCGCGTAGGCGAACAGGAACAGCGCGCCGCCGTAGCGCAAGGCGGATTCCAGCCAGGGCAGGGCGCCGACGGCCAGGCCGAAGCCCGCCACGCCGACGCTGATCAGGATGGCGTCCGACAGGGCGCAGGTCAGGCAGACGGCAAAGACATGTTCCTGGCGCAGTCCTTGGCGCAGGACGAACGCGTTCTGCGCGCCGATCGCCATGATGAGGCTGAGGCCGAGCAGGAATCCGGGAATGTAGGCGGTGGTCATCGTCAACCTTGGAGCTAGGGCGACAGACTAGCCTGGGCTGAATGATTAGGACAGCTAATTATCCTAATCCATATTCAGTTTTACTAATTTTCTTGAGCGCGTCCGAAAACCCTCGGACGCGCCGTCAGGCATGACCTTAGAACATGTGCCGGATACCCGCCGAGGTCTGCAGCGTATGGGATTCCCGGATGTCCAGCCGGTTCACGTAGGCATAGAGGTTGGTGCGCTTGGACAGGTCGTACTGGTAGCCCAACGCCCAGCCGGTAATGTCGGAAGCCATGGCGCGCTGGTACGAGGCCATCACCTTGCCGGCCTTGCCGGTCGGCACGGTCACGCCGACGATGTAGGAGTTGACGTTGTCATAGCCGGCCGATGGCCCGCTGTTGGCGTTGCGCAGATTGCCATAGGTGCCGTGCAGCGTGATCCATTCGAAGTCATAGGAGCCCGCGGCCTGGAAGTTGGTGGCGTTCTTCTTGCTGGGCTGCAGCGCGTTGGGATTCAGGCGTTCGTAGGTCAGCGCGGCGGCGATGGGCCCCTTGTTGTAGCGCAGGCCGGCGGTCAGGACGCGGTCGTGGTTGTCCGTGGCGAATTCGTTGCCGTCGTTGGCCTCGAAGCTGTAGCCCAGGCCGGCTTGCCAGCCGTTCATGCGCGGCGTGGCGTAGAACACGGCATTGTTGACGCGGCCGCCCGCGCCGAAATCGCCGTCGTTGTAGCCCAGCACGGCATTGTTGGAGCTTTGGCTCCAGCCGGTGCCGAACGGCGAGCCCACGCCTGCCCATTCGAAGCCATAGACCCATTGCCGGCCCAGGCGCACTTCGCCGAAGCCTCCAGCCAGGCCGACGTAAGCCCAGCGGCCGAACATGCGTCCTTGCGCCTGGGTGCCGTTGTTGGCATTGAAGCCGCTTTCGAGGCGGAAGACGGCCTTGTAGCCGTTGCCCAGGTCTTCGCTGCCGCGCAGGCCCCAGCGCGAACCGGACTGGTTGCCGCTCTTCTGGCGCAGGCTGGATTCGCCATCCTTGCGCTCATAGAGCATGCCCAGGTCGACCAGGCCGTACAGCGTGACCGAACTGGTTTCGGCGGCCTGCGCCGGACTCATGCACGAAAGGGCCAGCGCGGCGCCCAGGAATTTGCGTTGTCTCAGCTTTTTTTTCAAGGTGATCCCCATTGATGTTGTGTTGCGGATGGACGAACGAGCCCCGCCGTCCGCGCGGTGCGCGGATGGCAGGGGGTAAAACACGGGTGGCCGGGTCAGGGCGCCGGCAAGGGCGTCAGCGCTTGCGGATCGGCGATGTGCAGCGTGACGCTGCAACCATGGACCGAGGACAGATGCAGGGTGTTGAGGGCGATGCGCTTCTCGCGGGCATCGGCCGCCGCTTCCCCGCTATTGGGATTGACGTCGTACTTGGGAAAGTTGCTGCTGGAGATGTCCAGGCGGATCCGATGTCCCCGCTTGAAAAGATTGCAGGTGGCGAAGGGTTCGATCGTGACTTCATAGATAGTGCCGGGCACAAGCGCCGCCGGCTTTTCCCAGGACTCATGGAAGCGGCAGCGGAAAATGCCGTCGGTCAGGTTCAGCGCATAGCCTTCCGGATAGTCGGGACTGGCGGGATAGACGTCGATCAGCTTGGCGGTGAAGTCGGTGTCGGGGCAATCGGACGAGATGCTGAGCCTGACCAGGACTGGACCGGCGACGGCAAGATCCTGCTCCAGCGGTTCGGTCTGGAATACGACCACGTCGTCGCGCGAGGCCAGCGGCAGGCCAGCCTGCTCGATGCCGAAGAAGCGTGCGTCCTCGCGCTGGTCGAAGCCGCCGCCCACGAACACCGGCTGGCCGGACGTGAGCGCGCCGCCGATGGTGGGCACGGGACGCCGCGGATCGGCCTGGTAGCGGATACTGGCGTGCGTGGCCTGGGGCGGCTCCAGCCGCAGGCCGCCGTCGGCGTGCAGATAGTAGGGCGTGGGACGGGCTTGCGGCACCGGCCAGGTCTCGGCCTGCACCCACTGGCCACCATGCTCGAAGCGGCCCTGCGCATCGCGCCGGCCGCTGCCGCCGCCCATCAGGAACAGGCGGGCGACCGGATCCGAAGCTGTGGGGCTGGCGTCCTGCTGCAGCCAGCGGCGGAACCAGGCCAGGCGGAACTCCAGCCAGTTGCGGGCGATGTGGCCGTCGAAGGCGGCCGCCGGCCCGAACTCGGCGTCGCCGCTATGCGTGATGTTGCGATCGCCGTGCAGCCAGGGGCCCATGATGAGCCGTAGCGGCGCATTGCGCCCGGCGCCCAGGCCTTCGAAGTTCTCCATGGTGGTGCGCACGTAGGCGTCGTACCAACTGGACATCAGCACCACCGGAATGTCCGGGATGGCATCGTAGTAGCCCTGCGCATAGATGCCCAGCTGGCGCCAGGATTCGTCGAAGGACTCGGCGCGCCACTGCTCGAACAGATAGTCCTCGTACTCCGGCACGGCCGACAATGGCGAATGGCCGGGCCGCCAGGGCATGCGTGAGAACCACTGGCGGATGTCCTGGGCTTCGAGCGCGGCAAGCACCACCGGGTTCTCTTGCGCGGCCGGGCTGAGCTTGGCCTGCTTGTAGGCCCAGGTCGCCTGCTTCAGTTCGAAGGCGCCGGATTGGCGGATGCCGCACTGGTAGCCGTTGGAAAAGCCGCCGGAGTCCAGCACCATGCAGGCCAGGCCGGGCGGGTTCAGGCAGGCCAGCGCCATCTGCGTGTGCGCGCCATACGACAGCCCCATGGTGCCCACCTTGCCGTTGCACCAGGGCTGGGCGGTGATCCACGCCATCGTGTCGAAGCCGTCCGGTCCTTCCGACAGGTACTTGGTGAACTGGCCCTCGGAGTCGTAGCGGCCGCGGCAGTCCTGGAACACGACCGCAAAGCCGTGCTGTGCGAAGTAGCGCGCGATGTCGGGGCGCGGCTGGCCCTGCACGCCGTCGAGCTGTTCGGAACGGGAGATGTCCGCCTTGCCGTAGGGAGTGCGCTCAAGAATCACGGGCAGGGGAGCGTCCGTGCCGGGCCGGTAGCCGGCGGGAAAGTACACGTCGGTCGCCAGCAGCACGCCGTCGCGCATGCGCACTTTCTGGTTGGGCAGGTCCGCGAGGGGGCGGGTGGGGCTCATTTTGCTTCCTGTATGTAGACCATGGAGGTCCGTTCCAGCTTGTTGGCGCGCACGACGATGCCGTCGCGGGCGGCCCAGAAGACGACCGGGAAATAAAGCGGCACGATGCCGACGTCGTTGAACGCGGCTTCGGCGGCTTCGCGCAGCAGCTGGTTGCGGACGTCCTTGTCGAACTCGGTGGCGGCGCGCGCCAGCAAACGGTCCACGTCGGGGTTGGAGTAGCGCGCGCGGTTGAAGGCGCCGGTGCCGGCGGCCTTGTCGTAGCTGGCCAGCACGTTGGTCAATCCATTGGACGAATCGCCGGTGCTGTTGCCGTAGGAGAAGATGAAGGCGCTGTACTGCTGCTTGCTGCTGGCGCCGGCGTAGACGTTGTAGGGCTGGGTGACCACGCCGTTGATGCGCAGGCCAGCCCGGGCCATCATCTGCGCGAGCGCCTGCGCCAGGTCGCCGTCGCTGGCGAAGCGGTCGTTGGACGAGTGCACGGTCAGGCCGAAACCTTGCGGATAGCCGGCTTGCGCCAGCAGCTTGCGCGCGCCATCCGGATCGTAGGCGGGCGGCGGCAGCGCGGGCGTGTAGCCCCCCAATCCTTCGGGCACCATCTGGCCCGCGGGCGCGCCGGCGCCGCTGAGCAGGCGCGTGGTGATGGGTTCGCGCATGAACATCATGGAGATGGCGCGGCGCACCCGCACGTCCTTCAGTGGATTGGCGTCCATGGGCTTGCCCTGGGCGTCGGTGACGTACGGACTCTGGTCGCGCGCCGAGTCCAGCGCCAGGTAGATCAGGCGCGCCGAGGCGGCCTGGTACAGCGCATAGCCAGGGCGGGCCTGCAGCTTCTTCGTGTCGGTGGGCGGCACGCTGTCGATCAGGTCGACCGTGCCCGACAGCAAGGCGGCCAGGCGCGCGGCGTCGTTGGAGATGTAGCGGATCACGACGCGGTCGAAGTCCGGGCGCTTGCCCCAGTACTGGTCGTTGCGTTCCAGCTCCAGGCTGTCGCCCGGCTGCCAGCGCTTGTACTTGTAGGGGCCGGTGCCGATGGCGGCGGGGCCGGCATTGAAGTCTTCCGAGCTGCGGCCCTCGGCCGCGTGGCGCGACAGAATGTAGACCAGTCCGATCTGCTCCATCAGGTCGGGCGTGGGCTGCCTGGTGCGGACGCGCAGCGTCAGCGGGTTCACGACCTCGATGCCGGCGATCGAGCGGACCGCGCCGGTGAAGGGCGCCGGACTGTTCGGCACCTTGGGCGCGCGCTGCAGCGAGAACAGCACGTCGTCGGCCGTGAAGGGTGTTCCGTCATGGAAATGCACGCCGGGCCGCAGCTGGATTTCCCATAGCGTCGGTTCCAGCACCTGCCACGACACCGCCAGGCCGGGACGGATCTGCATGTTCTCGTCGGTCGACACCAGCCGTTCGAAGATGTTCTCGGCCGCGGCCTGATTGTTGCCCGTGCGCGAAAACAACGGGTCCATGGACGAGGGTTCGCTGGAGTGGCCGATGGTCAGCAGCGGACGCGCGGTCGCGCCCGCGGCCGCCGCCAGCAGCGCAGCGACGAGCAGGGCTCGCAGGCCGCTGCGCAACAGGGAAGGTTTGAGGCTTGCGGCTTTCATGGACGGATCATTCCTTGCGCTGGCGCATCCAGCAGATGACAGGCGGCGCGGCGGCCATTGCCCTGTTCCAGCAGCATGGGCTGCTCGGTCTTGCAGCGCGCCATGGCATGAGGGCAGCGCGGATGGAAATGGCAGCCGGGCGGCGGGTTCAGCGGCGAAGGGATCTCGCCCTTGATGGCGTGAAAGCGCCGCTTGCGGTTGCTCAGCCGCGGGACCTCTTCCAGCAGGGCCTGGGTGTAGGGATGCAGCGGCGTCTTGAAGATCTCGGCGGTGGGGCCGGATTCGACGACGCGGCCCAGGTACATGATGACGGTACGGCCGCTGATGCGCTGCACCACGCCCAGGTCATGGCTGATGAAGAGATAGGTCAGGCCCAGCGTCTCGCGCAGGTCCATGAAGAGATTCAGGATCTGCGCCTGGATCGAAACGTCGAGCGCGGCGATGGATTCGTCGCAGATGAGAAAGCGCGGCTTGACCGCCAGCGCGCGGCCGATGCCCACGCGCTGGCGTTGGCCGCCCGAAAACTGGTGCGGAAAGCGGTTGCGGAAATCCGGGTTCAGGCCCACTTGCCGCATGACCTCGACCACGTAGTCGTCGTAGTCGGCGCGCGCCACGATGCCATGGGCCAGCGGCGCCTCGCCGATGATGTCGCGCACGCGCTTGCGCGGATTGAGCGAGGACATCGGGTCCTGGAAGATCATCTGGGTGGACATGCGTTGGGCATGCGCGGCCTGTCCGGTCAGGGAAGACAGCTCGCCGGCCGGCGTCAGCAGGCTGCCGGAGGTGGGCGGCAGGATGCCGGCCAGCACACGGCCCAGCGTGGACTTGCCGCAGCCGGACTCGCCCACCAGGCCCACGACCTCGCCTTCATGGATAGACAGGTCCACGCGGTCCACCGCGTGGACCGTATGCGACGCCACGCGCGCGCCCAGCAGCCCGGCCAGCCTTTCGGCATAGTCGGGCCGCTTCACGAACAGGCGCGAAACCTGCTGGGCCTGCATCAGGATGGGCGTGTTCAAGAGAGGACTCCTGTCTGGGGATGGAAGCAGCGCAGCGTGCGCTCCTGCTCGGCCGCGATCTGCGGCTGCTCTTCGCGGCAACGCAGCGTGGCGTGCGCGCAGCGCGGGCTGAAGGCACAGCCCTGCGGCAGGGCGAGCGGCGACGGCGCCATGCCGGGAATCTGGTAGAGGCGCGCGCCGCCCTGGTCGTTGCTGGGCACCGAGCCGATGAGACCGACCGTGTAGGGATGGCGAGGGTGGTCGAGGATGTCTGCGGTGGGGCCGGATTCCACCACGCGGCCCGCATACATCACGCAGACGCGGTCGGCCAGGCCGGCGACCACGGCCAGGTCGTGGCTGACCCAGACCATGGCGGTGCCGGTATCGGCGCAGAGCTTCTGCATCTCGGCCAGGATCTGCGCCTGGATGGTGACGTCCAGCGCGGTGGTGGGCTCGTCGGCGATGATGAGGTCGGGCTTGTGCAGCATGGCGATGGCGATGGCCACGCGCTGGCGCATGCCGCCCGAGAGCTGGTGCGGGTAGGCCTGCAGGCGCTCTTCGGGCGCGGGGATGCCGACCGCCGCCAGCGTGTCGCGGGCGCGCGCCCAGGCGGCCTTGCGGCTGCAGCGCTCGTGCGCCCGCACCGTTTCCACCATCTGCGTTTCGATGCGGAACACCGGGTTCAGGGTCATCATCGGGTCCTGGAACACCATGGCGATGCGGTTGCCGCGCAGTTCGCGCAGTTCCTCGGCCGACAGGGCGGCGAGGTCGCGGCCTTTGAACAGGATCTGGCCGCCGTCGATGCGTCCGGGCGGGTCGATGAGGCCCAGCACGGAGAAGCCCGTGATGGACTTGCCCGAACCGGACTCGCCGACCAGGCCCAGGATCTCGCCCGGGTGGACGTCGAAGCTCACGTCGTCGACCGCGCGCACCACACCCGCTCGGGTGTGGAACCAGGTGCGCAGGTTCCTGACGGAAAGCGTGGGAATTGCCGGATTCATGGGACTTCCTATTTCTGCAGGCGGGGATTGAGCGCTTCGCGGATGCGGTCGCCCACGATGTTCATGGTGAAGACCACCGTCAGCAGCAGGACGCCCGGGTAGACGCTGATCCAGTACAGGCCGGCCAGCATTTGCTGGTAGCCGTTGGCGATCAGCAGGCCCAGCGAGGGCTCGGTGACGGGCAGGCCGATGCCCAGGAAGCTGAGCGTGGCTTCCGCCGCGATGGCGTTGGCCGTCTGGATCATGGCGATCACGATGACCGGCGGCACGCAGTTGGGCAGCAGTTGGCTGAAGAGCGCGCGCCGGTGGCTCAGGCCCAGGCAGAGCGCGGCTTCCATGTATTCCTTGCGCCGTTCGACCACGGCGGTGGCGCGCACCGCCCGCGCGAAGTACGCCCACTGCACCACGACCAGGGCGAGGATGACCTTGTCCAGGCCTTGCCCCAGGATGGCCAGCATCATGAGCGCGACCAGGATGGTGGGAAAGCCCAGCATCAGGTCGACCAGGCGCATGATCAGGGTGTCCACGCGGCCGCCGAAGTAGGCGGCGGCCAGTCCCAGCACCGTGCCCACCACCATGGCGAACAGGCCGCTGAGCACGCCCACGCCCAGGCTGGTGCGCAGTCCATACATCATGGCCGACAGCATGTCGCGCCCTTGCGCATCCGTGCCCAGCCAGTAGGTGTCGCCGTAGACCCCGACGCTGCCTGGCGGCAGGCGGCCGTCCAGGATGGTGATGGCCGCGAGGTCATAGGGATTCTGCGGCGCGATCCAGGTGGCGAACAGCGCGGCCAGCACCAGTACGCCGAGGATCGCGGCCGCGATGCTGGCTGCGCGGCTGTCGAGCACGCCGTACAGGGCCTGGCCCAGCGTCGTTTCGCGGTTGAGTTTCATGACGGCGGATTTCATTCGGCGGCTCCCACGCGGACACGGGGATCCAGGACGGAGTAGATGATGTCCACCAGCAGATTGAGCAGGATGAACATGGTCACCACGATGAGCAGATAGGCGACCACGACGGGGCGGTCCAGCTTCATGATGCTGTCGATGATGAGTTTGCCCACGCCAGGCCAGGCGAAGATGGTCTCGGTGACCGTGGCGAACGCGATCATCGAGCCGAACTCCATGCCGACCACGGTCACGATGGGGATCATGATGTTCTTGAGCACGTGCATGTAGATCACGCGCGATTCGCGCAGGCCCTTGGCGCGCGCGAACTTGACATAGTCCAGCGGCATGGTCTCGCGCACGCCGCTGCGCGTCAGGCGCACGATCAGGGCGATCTTGAACAGCGCCAGGTTCAGCGCCGGCAGGATCAGGTGGCGTATGCCGTCCCAGGACGCCAGGCTGGTCTGGATGCCCAGCAGTTCGCCGGTGGGGCCGCGTCCGGTCGACGGCAGCCAGCCCAGCGTCACCGAGAAGATCAGCACCAGCATGATGCCCTGCCAGAAATTGGGCAGGGAGAAACCCAGGATGGAGCCGGTCATGATGCCGCGGTCCAGCGCCGAATCGGGCTTCAGGCCCGCGACCAGGCCCAGCGGCAGGCCGATGGCGAGAGCCAGCAGCAGCGCGACGAAAGCCAGTTCCAGCGTGGCGGGCAGCCGCTGCAGGATCAGCTGGATGGCGGGCTGGTTGTAGACGAAGGACGTGCCCAGGTCTCCATGCAGCGCATTGCCGACGAATTTCAGGTACTGCTGATAGAGCGGCAGGTCCAGGCCCAGCGACGCCACGGCCTGGGCGATTTCTGCTTGCGAGGCGTCGGCCGGCACCAGGATCTCGATGGGGTCGCCGATGGCATAGACGCCGGCGAACACGATGAGCGAGGTCAGGGCGAGGATCACGACGCTCTGGCAGAGCCGGCGGATGATGAACGCGGTCATGGCGCGGCGCGGCGACAGGAGGGGCGTGGGACAACAGCGCGCATTTGGACTCCTTGCGATTCGGCGCTAATACGGATTGATTACGGAATCCTGTATGGGCAGAATCCGCGGTTGCCGGCATGTTCTAGCCAACGCGGGGGCTTGGCAACCGTATGCTGGGCCGGCATGCGTCTATGTGAATTCCGCCAAATTTGGTGCTAACCCTAGGTATTGGGCAAAGCGTCGCCGCCGGCGCGCCCGCGACAACAATGAATTTCAAGCAGCTAGAGGCCTTTGTGGCCTTCATGACCACCGGGTCGACCATCGAGGCCGCGCAGCGGCTGGGCGCGTCCCAGCCGGCGGTCAGCCGCCTGCTCAGCCAGTTCGAGTCCGATCTGGGCCTGCGATTGTTCCTGCGGCGCAAAGGCCGTCTGCATCCGAGCAGCGAGGCCGAAGCCCTGCTGCCGGACGTGCAGAACATGATTCTCGATGCCAAGTCGCTGCAGCGGCACGTCAATCAGCTGCGGCTGGGCGGGCTGCGGCGCACGCTCATGCGCGTGCAATTGCCCAGTTCGGTCGCCCAGACCGTCATGCCGGCCGTGGCGGAGTCCTTTCTTGACGATCATCCAGAGGTGGCGCTGGAGGTCTTGGTGGGCACCTATGAGACCAGCGAGGCCGCGGTGCTGGGCCGCGAGGCCGACCTGGCGCTGGTCCGTTCGCCCACGCTGAATTCCGGGCTGGAAACGGTGGCGCGCCTGAGCACGGACGCCGTGTGCATCGTGCCGTCCGGGCATGCGCTGCATGCCCTGCCCGAGGTCGGGCCGGCCGACCTCATCGGGGTCGACATGGTGCTGCTGGGACGCCAGCGCCTGCTGCGCCAGCAGATCGACCATGTGTTCCGGCAAGGCGGCATGGTGCCGCAGATCCGGGCAGAAGTGCATTCGGTGGAAATGGCCTGCCGGCTGGTGGCGCGGGGCATAGGCGTGTCGGTGGTCAACGGCCTGTTCGCGCGCCTGTGCCGGGAGGGCGGGGTGGTCTGCAAGCCCTTTGCGCCGCGCATCGGCTACAGCCTGGGCATGGTCATGATTGCGGGCGAACCGCGCAGCCCGTTGGTGCTGGAACTGTCGCGCCGCATCATCGACGAGATGTCGCGCATGGCGGGCAGCGATGCCTTCGCGCTCATCGATCCCTGAGGCGGGCGGCTTGCGCTGCGGCCTTGCGCCGACGGCTGCGGGAATTCAGGATAATCCGGGCGCCTGCACGGGCAGGCGCCATCCACGGTGCGGTACCTTCAGCTGCCGCCCTGGTCGGCAGCGCGCAGGATGCCGTACAGCTTGTCCTTCAGGTGCAGTTTTTCTTTCTTGAGCACTTCGACCTCGTTGCCCGACGCCGGCTGGATGCCGGCCTCCATGTTCTTGATTTCCTGGTCCAGGTCATTGTGACGCTGGAACAGCGCGGAGAAATGCGCGTTTTCGGATTTCAGTTGGGTAATGAGGTGGCGGTATTCAGGGAACATAGGGGCCTCTTTAAAGAACCGGTTGATGGGCACTGCGGGAAACCGGGGAACCTGATGATCCATAAAGCTTTCGATTCCATGACACGCCAACCCCGGGCCGTTGTCAACCATCCGGGTGCATGCCGTCCGTCCGAGAATTGATGTCGCGCAAAGCGGGGGCGAGGGCGTCATTCTGTCGCGCCTGATCACGTTTTATTACATGAAGATCCGTCCCCGGCGATACACTCGCTTCCCCGTGGTCTGCCATAAACATGAAATGAATCAGCGCGCGTCCATCCTTCGCCAGGTCTTACAGCTTTTCAAGCAGGACGGCAGGATCCGCCCGGGCACGGGCATGATCAGCGGCGTGATCGCGCTGTTCCTGGCCATCCTGTCGGTGCTGGGCGTGCTGGCGTTCCATTTCCCGGCCTACCTGACCACGCCGGAGCTGCGCAGCTTCTACAACGTGGACGCGATGCGCGCGCTGCTGTTCGGGGCGCTGCTGGTGTCCGGCACCATTGCCCTGACCAATACCGTGCTCGGCCGCCAGCGCTGGCTGAACATTGCGGCCTTCCTGCTGGTGTGCGGCGCGGTCGCGGCGGGTGGCAGCAACGTGGTGGTGACCACGTCCAATACGGGCAATCACCCCTATCTGGGCCTGGATTGGTTCATCCTGGACCTGCTGGCGTCCAGCACCGTGTTCATCATCTTCGAGAAACTGTTCCCCCTGTACCCGGGCCAACCGGTGTTCCGCGGCGAATGGCAGGTGGACATGAAGCACTTCCTGTTCAACCACCTGTCGGTGGGGGCGGTGCTGCTGTGCATCAACTTCTTCGTGCATCGGCTGTTTTCCTGGGCGGCCTACGAGCCCCTGCAACAGGCGATCGTGTCGCTGCCGTATCTGGTGGAATTGTTCCTGGCCGTGCTGGTGGCGGATCTGGTGCAGTATGCGGCGCACCGCGCCTACCACGAGGTGCCGTTCCTGTGGCGCATCCACGCGGTGCACCACAGCACCCGCACGCTGGACTGGCTGGCCGGTTCGCGCCTGCACATCGTCGAATTGCTGATCACCCGGGTCGCGGTGCTGGGCGTGCTGTTCGCGCTGGGTTTCTCCAAGCCGGTGCTGGACGCCTACATCATCATCGTCGGCTTCCAGGCGGTGCTGATCCATTCCAACGTGAAGGTGCCCTGGGGCTGGCTGCGCTACATCATCGTGACGCCGGACTCCCACCACTGGCACCACTCGTCGGATACCGAGGCCATCGACCGGAACTACGCCGCGCACTTTTCGTTCATCGACTACGCGTTCGGCACGGCGGTGCGCGGCGTGAGCAAGCGCCTGCCCGAGAATTACGGGATCCTGGACAACGACATGCCCAGCACCTTCCTGGCGCAGCAGGCCTACCCGTTCGCCCGCAAGAAATGAAACGGCGGCGCGCAAAGTGCGCGCCGCCGTGGCAGTCCAGGCCTGCCGGCTCAGCGTCTGGACGCGGCCGGCGGGGGCTTTACCGGCTGCCCTTGACGGTGGAGTAGGCCGCCATCAGGTTGCGGTAGTCGGGGATGTGGTTGGAGAACAGCGTCCCCAGGCCCTCGATGTCGTTGCGCCAGTCGCGGTGCAGCTCGCAAGCCACGCCAAACCAGCTCAGCAGTTGCGCGCCGGCCTGTTCCATGCGGCTCCAGGCGGCGTTGCGGGTCACTTCATTGAAGGTGCCGGACGCGTCGGTGACGACGAACACGTCAAAGCCTTCCTCCAGGGCCGACAGCGCCGGGAAGGCCACGCAGACTTCGGTGACGACGCCGGCGATGATCAACTGCTTCTTGCCGGTGGCCTTGACGGCCTTGACGAAGTCCTCGTTGTCCCAGGCGTTGATGTTGCCCGGGCGGGCGATGTAGGGCGCCTTGGGGAATTTGTCTTTCAGCTCCTGGACCAGCGGGCCGTTGGGGCCGTCCTCGAAGCTGGTGGTCAGGATGGTGGGCAGCTTGAAGTATTCGGCCAGGTCGGCCAGCGCCAGGACGTTGTTCTTGAACTGGTCGGGCTGGAAGTCCCGGACCAGGGACAGCAGGCCCACCTGGTGGTCGACCAGCAGCACTGCGGCCTGGGTCTTGTCGAGTTTCACATAGGGCTTGGACATTGCGTGCTCCATAAGGGGGAGGTTGCGCGCCTGGCGGCGCGCGGGGAAAAATCCGGCGCAGGCTCAGCGCTGGGAGTCGAGCGTTTCGCCCTTCTTGATGACTTCCTGAGCCCGGTTGTAGCTTTCGATCAGCAGTTGATAGGGCGGGAAGATCTTGGTGTAGACCTCGGCCCATTTGGCGGCGTCTTCGCGGTGCCAGGTCTTTTGCAGCTCGGCGGCCACGGCGCCCGTGTCCATGGGCACGGCGCCGGCCTGCACCACGCGCGCCAGGGTGATTTCCTGGGCCATCTTGCTGTAGGTGCCCGAGGCGTCGACCACCACGAAGACCTTGTAGCCCTCGGCCACCGCGCTGATGGCGGGGAACGCCATGCAGACGCTGGTGATGGTGCCGGCGATGATCAGGGTCTTGCGGCCTGTCGCCTTGACCGCGGCGACGAATTCAGGATTGTCCCAGGCATTGATTTCGCCCTTGCGCGCGACATATTTCGCGTGCGGGGCGTTCTCGTGGATTTCCGGAATCAAGGGGCCGTTGGGACCTTGCGGCACGGAAGCCGTGGTGATGACAGGCAGCTTCGCCAGGGTGGCCATGGAGGCGAGGGCGCCGGCAAGCGAGCGCAGCTCGGTCATCGGCATGTCCGCGACCGTCTGGAACAGGCCGCTCTGATGGTCGATCAGCAACATGACGGCATCGTTGGGATCGATGACGGGACGCTGGCCATTGAAGTTGGCGGGGACGCTCATGGTGTGCTCCTGATGACGTGGGGCTAATCATCCTAGGAGCAACTCGGGCGGCTGGGTAGGCAGGAAAAATGGGTTTCTGCGTCCCACTCGTCGAACGCTGCGCGAGCCTGCTGCTACTTCAAGGTGGGCAGCTTGTGGCGCACCTGGGTGTCGTGTTCGCGTTTGGCCACGTCCTGATACTCCGAGCTCAGGAAATCCAGCAGTTCCCGCACGCCGGGCAGCAGGCCGCGGCGGGACGGGAAGATGGCGTGCACGCTGCCCGCTTCCGGCTGCCAGGGAGCGCCGACGTCCACCAGGGTGCCTGCGTCCAGTTCTTCCCGAATCATGAGCAGGGGCAGGGCGACCACGCCCACGCCGCGCAAGGCGGCCTGCTTCAGGGCCAGCATGTCGTCGGTCACCAGGCGCGGCGTGAACGGCACCACGATGCGCGCGCCATCCGGCCCGTCCAGCCGCCAATGGGACTCGCGCTGTTCGGTGCCCAGCGCCAGCGTGGGCAGGTCGCTCAGGGCATGCGGATCCGCCGGCAGCCTGATGCCGCGGGCCAGCGCGGGACTGGCCACCAGACACTGGCAGCTCATGCCCAGCGGTTTCATGATGAGGTCGCTGCTCTCGATGGGGCCGAAGCGCACGCGCACGGCGATGTCGAAACCCTCGCGCAGTACGTCCACGGGGCGGCTGAAGCTCTTCAGGTAGACGTGGACCTTGGGGCAGCGGACCATGAAGCGGGCCACCAGGTCGCCCAGGAAGTAGTAGATCAGCGCGGGCGGCGCGCTGATGCGTATCGTGCCTTGCGGTTCGGCTCGGGTCCGGTCGATGACCTCCTGGGCGGCTTCGGCGCCCGCCAGCATCGACAGGCATTGTTCGTAATATTCCTGACCCAATTCGGTCACGGCGAAGCTGCGCGTGGAACGCTGGATGAGCCGCACGCCCAGCCGGTCTTCCAGCAGCGCGATGCGCCGGCTGAGGCGGGACTTGGGTATGTCCAAGGCCCGCCCGGCGGGCGCGAATCCGCCGTTCTTGACGACCTGGACGAAGTAAAAGAGGTCATTCAAGTCGTGCATGCTGCTTCCCCGCTGTTCTGATAATAGGACGTCAAGGGGAGCATATAACGGCGAGTGCACTGTGCGGGCATGTTTTCTTTTACATTTGGCATACTCCCAGGAGCCGCCATGCCAGCTTCCGATCCCGCCGCGCTCGCCCGCGAAATCAAGGCGGCGCAGGACCATGTGTCTTACCTCGCGCCGCTCACGGCCAAGCGCCCGCGCTTCGACCTGGACGCCGCCTACGACGTGGCCGCGCGTATCCATCAGGCGCGGCTGGCTGAGGGCGCGCTGCTCGTCGGCCGCAAGATCGGGTTCACCAATGCCGCGATGTGGGCTGCGCTGGGCGTGGATTTCCCGGTGTGGGGGCGCGTCTATGAACATAGCGCCGTCTACGACGATACCGGCGAAGTGCATTGCCGCCTGGCGCGCTATGTCGAGCCGCGCATCGAGCCGGAAATCGTGCTGCACTTCAATGCCGCGCCGCCGCAAACGCGGGACCCGGCAGCCATACTGGCGTGCGTGGACTGGATCGCCCACGGCTTTGAACTGGTGCAGTCGCACTATCCCGCCTGGCAGTTCCAGGCCGCCGACACCGTGGCGGACAACGCCTTGCATGGCGCGCTCTTCATCGGTCCGCTCACGGAACCGGCCGAACTCGGGCCGGGGCTGATCGAACAGCTGGCGGACTTCCGCGTGAACTTGTCCTGCAACGGCATCCACCGCGAAACCGGCTCTGGGTCCAATGTGCTGGGCAGTCCGCTGGCGGCGCTGGCCCATTTGCTGGCGGTGGTGGCGGAGCGTCCTGCCGACGAGGCGATCCAGGCGGGCGAGCTGGTCACGACCGGCACGCTGACCAAGGCTTATCCGGTGCATGCCGGGGAAACGTGGAGCACCACGCTGGAGGGCATCGGCTTGCCGGGCCTGCGCATCGTGTTCGACGAGTGAGATTCCGCGCCGGTCGCGGCCGGCGCGTGCAGGAGGCCCGCTAGGTGCTGGCGCGCTGGTTCAAGGTCAGCGGAAACACTTCCTGGCGCGCGATGGGCGCGCCGCCATTCAGGCGTTGCAGCAGTAGTTCCCCGGCGCGCGCGCCCAGCTTGCGGCTGTCCACGCCTATGGTGGTCAGGCCGGGCTCGATCTCGCTGGCGATGTCGGTATCGCCAAAACCCAGGATGGCGATGTCGCGCGGGATGGCGAGCTTGCGGTCGCGCGCCTCGAACAGCGCGCCCACCGCCAGCAGGTCGTTGGCGCAGAACACGGCGTCGAAGTCCTGGCCCATGGCGAGCAGGCGGGCCAGGGCGGCGCGGCCATCGGCGATGGTCTGCGCGTTGTCCACCGCCAGTTCGGCCACGACCTGCAGTCCGAGTTCGGCCGCGGCGGCGTTAAAGCCCTGGCGGCGCAGATCGCCGCGTCCGCCCTGGCGCGCGACGAAGGCGACGCGCCGGTAGCCGCGTTCGGCCAGATGGCGCGCGGCCATGACGCCGCCGTCGTAGTTGGAAAAACCCACCAGCATGTCGATGGGGTCGCGCGGATAGGCCCAGGTCTCCATGATGGGGATGCCCAGCTCGCGTAGCGACTGGCGGTTTTCCTCGAGTTCGATAACGCCGGTGAACAGCACCGCCGCGGGCCGCAGGGCGCGCAGCGAGGCGATCATGCTGGTTTCCTTGGCATAGGAATACGAGGTCTGTCCCACCATCAGTTGATAGCCCTGAGGCTCCAGCACTTCGGCGCAGCCCTGCACGGCCAGCGCGAACTGCTGGCTGAGGATGTTGGAGACGAATGCCGCCACCACGCTGGACTGTCCGGAGCGCAAGGCCCGCGCGTGCGGATTCGAGGCATAGCCGGTCTGCGCCACCACTTGCAGGATGCGGTCGCGTTTTTCTTGAGCCACTTTCTCGGGCTGGCGCAAGGCCCGCGACACCGTGATGGGCGATACCCCGGCCAGCCTGGCCACTTCCTCGATGCGCGGCGGTTTGGCGGGGGCGGCGGCGCGAGCGGGCGCGGCGGCGCCCTCGGGACGCACGCGCAGCACGTCGTCGTAGGTGGGAGCGGAAGGAGGCGCGGGCCGGTGGGTCATGCGATTTCTTTTGATTGTTCCGGGATCAGGCGGCAGCCGTCAGGATATCAGCCTGGCCGACGGGACGCGCAACCTGGATCAGGCTGTCGCCGGATTCGCAGTCCGTATGCAGGCGCCGCGAAATGACGATGCCTGGCTGCCGGAAGCGCAGGATTTCCTCTTCCGCGTCCAGCTGGTTGAGGTCGTGGTAGTAGCCCGCGACGTCGCCCGCTCGCACCGTCGCGCCGATGTCGACCGCCGGCTCGAACCAGCCGCGCCGGGTGGCGAAGATGTTCTGTTCGTGGCTGTCCAACTCCAACAGCTGCATGGCGGGCGCGCCGGGTTCGTGCGGACCCAGCAGGGGCGCGTCCGTCACGCCCAGCTTCTGCAGCAGATTGTCGATGGCGCGTTGGGTCGCGGCCAGCGTGGCCGGGGTCAGGGTGCCGCCACCGCCGAATTCGCCGCTGATGCCGATGGCGCCGGCGCGCGCGGCCGCCGCCATCGAGGTGGGGGCGTCGCGGCCATTGGCCGCGACGAAGGCGTGGCCCATGCCGAGCGAGCCCATCAGGTCCAGCGCGCGCGCCATGCGCTCGGGCGAGTCCTGGCGCTCGATCAGGGCGGTGGGCAGGTGCGCCATCGAGGTGCCGCCGGAATGGATGTCGAACACCACGTCGTGGCGCGGGAACAGCTCGTGTTCGAGGAAGTGCGCCAGGCGCTCGGTCGGGGTGCCGCCGGGCACGCCGGGAAAGGCGCGGTTGAGATTACCGTTGTCCAGCGGCGAGCGCCGCCGCGCCGCCATCACGGCGGGCAGGTTGGCCAGCGGCAGGATGGTGACCTCGCCGCGCATGCGGGCGGGGTCCAGGCGGCGGATCAGGCGGCCCAGGGCGACCTCGCCTTCGTATTCGTCGCCGTGGTTGCCCGCCATGAGCAGCACGCGCGGGCCGCTGCCGTTGCGGATGCGGCAGATGGGCGTCTTGATCTGGTAGTAGGGCGAACGATCCACCGAATAGGGGGTGCCCAGGAAGCTGAGCGCCTTGCCGTCGGCATCGAAATCTATCTCGTGAAACAGGCCGGTATGCATGGGGGGATACAACTGCGCCGCGCAAGGCGGCGCGAAAGGGGATCGGAAGGCTGCCGCAAAGCGCGCTTAGCGCAGCGCGGCGACCGCGGTCATCTCGACCCGCAGGTCGGGGTCGGCCAGGCGCGCCTCGACGCAGGCGCGGGCCGGCGGGTTGGCGGGATCGATCCAGGCGTCGTAGACGCGGTTCATGGCGTCGAAGTCGCCGATGGCGGGCAGGAACACGTCCACGGCCAGCAGGCGCGATTTGTCGCTGCCGGCCTCGGCCAGCAGCGCCTCGATCTTCGCCAGCACTTCGCGGGTCTGCGATTCGAGCGAACCCTGGCGGTTGTCGGCCACCTGGCCGGCGATGAACACGAAGCCGTTGTACGAGACGGCCTGGCTCATGCGCGAGCCGGATTTGTAGCGTTTGATCATGCGAGTCCTTGGTATGTCGGCCGATTACATCTGCGGCAGGGTCTGGGCTTCCTTGAACCACTTTTGCTGCAGGGCCGGCAGCTTGCCGTTCAGGCGGTTGGTGAAGAGGAAGGTATTGATCCAGTTCAGCAGGTTCTGCTGGCCTTGCTGCACGGCGGCGTGGGCCGGCGACTGGCGGATCAGGAACTTGAGCTGGGGGGCCTTGGCGGGATTGTCTTCAGCCACCTTGAGCGCGATGGCGCTGTTCTCGGCGAACGATTCCGACTGCCCCGCCAGATAGGCGGCCACGGCCGAGGGCGTGTCCTCGAAGCGCACCAGCTTGGCGCCCGGGGCGTTGTCGGTGAGCCATATGTCCAGGGTGGAACCCTTGGCGACCGCGATGCTGTGACCTTTCAGTTCGTCCACGGTCTTGGCTTGCGGCATGGCTTGCCCGCCGTAGACGCCCAGGTTCACCGCGGCGTAGGGTTGCGAGAACATGACCTGCTGGGCGCGTTCCGGGGTGGCGCCGGCGGCCGCGATCAGCACGTCGACCTTGCCGGCCAGCAGGCTGGGGATGCGGCTGGCGCCGGTGACCTGCACCAGCTCCAGCTTCACGCCCATGTCGGCGGCCATGAGTTTGGCCAGGTCGATGTCCAGGCCGGCGGCCTCGCCCTTGGCGTCCTTGAAGCCCCAGGGCGCGGCGTCCATCAGCACGCCCACGCGCAGCTTGCCCGCGCCCAGCACGTCCTGCAGTTTGTCGGCGGCCGAGGCGGGCGCGGCCAGGGAGAGACAGACGGCCGCGGCGGCGGCCAGCTTGGCGTACAGTTTCATGCAATGACTCCAGTGGCGGGATGCCTTAGTGAGTGGTGGGCGCGGCCGTGCCGATGAACTGGCGCAGCTCGGGGGTTTGGGGGTTGGCGAAAAGTTCGGCGGGCGGGCCCTGTTCCCAGACGCGGCCCTGGTGCATGAACACGACCTTGGATGCGACGTTGCGGGCGAAGGCCATTTCATGCGTCACCAGCACCATGGTCATGCCCTGGCGCGCCATGTCTTCCATGACCTTCAGCACTTCGCCCACCAGCTCCGGGTCCAGCGCCGAGGTGACCTCGTCGAACAGCATCAGTTGCGGCGCCATGGCCAGGCAGCGCGCGATCGCCACGCGCTGCTGCTGGCCGCCCGACAGCAGGGCCGGATAGGCATCGATCTTTTCGGCCAGGCCGACGCGGCGCAGCACGTCCAGCGCCAGCGCGCGGCCTTGCGACTTGGCGATCTTGCCGTTGAGCGTGGGCGCCAGCGTGATGTTGCGTTCCACGTTCAGGTGCGGAAACAGGTTGAACTGCTGGAACACGATGCCCACGCGCTGGCGGAACTGGCGCAGGCCCGGCATGCTGGCGTGGACCCGTTCGCCGCCGATGCGGATGTCGCCGTCGTCCACCGTTTCCAGCGCGTTCAGGCAGCGCAGCAGGGTGGACTTGCCCGAGCCGGAGCGGCCGATGATGGTGACGATCTCGCCTTCGTTGACTTCTAGCGAGACGCCGTTGAGCACCGCGTTGGCGCCGAAGCGTTTGTGGATGTTGGAGACTTCAACGAGCGCCATGGAAGCGGCCCTCCAGGTTACGGGCCCACATCGTCAGGGGCAGGCACGCCGCGAAGTAAAGCAACGCGACGCAGGAATAGACCAGCAGCGGCTGGAAGGTGGCGGCGCTGGCGATCTGCCCGGCGCGCGCCAGTTCGACAAAGCCCACCACGGAGGCCAGCGAGGTGCCCTTGATGAGCTGCACCAGGAAGCCCACCGTGGGCGGCAGCGACAGGCGGAACGCCTGCGGCGCGATCACGTGGCGGAACTGGTGCCATTTGGACAGGCCCAGGCAGGCGGCCGCTTCCCACTGCTCGTGCTTTACGGCCTGGATGCCGCCGTACCAGATCTGGCCCAGGAAGGCCGCCGTGTAGATGATGAAGGCCACGCTGACGGCCGTCAGCGCGGGCACCTCGATGCCCAGGAACACCGGCATGCCGAAGTAGAAGAACATCAGCAGGCCCAGGAGCGGCACGCCCTGGACCAGCTGTTGCAGGGCCGCGGCCAGCCAGCGCAGCGGCGCCGAACGATGACCGCGCAGCAGCGCCAGGCCCAGGCCCAGCGGCGCGCCGATGGCCAGCGCAATCAGCACCAGGGCCACGGTCCACTGCAGCGCGCTGAGCAGGGAGGCGAAATCGCTCAGGGTGAAGGTACGCATGCTTGCGGCTCCTAGCGGCGCACGGGCCAGGTGAAGGCCAGGCTGCCGGCCAGGGCCAGCAAGGCCTTGGTGATCAGCACCAGCGTGAAATAGATGCCGCAGATCACCGCATAGACCTCGAAGCTGCGATAGGTGCGGCTTTCGATGAAGCTGCCGGCATGGAACAGGTCCTCGGCCGACACCTGCGAGGCCAGCGAGGTGCCGAGCAGCAGGATGACCAGCTGCGTGCCCAGGGCCGGATAGACGTTGCGCAGGGCGGGCGCCAGCACGATGTAGCGGTACACCTGCCAGGTGCTCAGGCCCAGGCAGTGGCCGGCCTCGACCTGGCTGCGCGGAATGGAATCCAGGCCGGCGCGCAGGATCTCGATGGCATAGGCGCCGAAGTACAGGCTGAGCGCCAGCGCCGCGGCCACGAAGGGCGGCATGCGCAGGCCCAGCCCAGGCAGGACGAAGAACACCACGAACAGCTGGATCAGCGACGGCGTGTTGCGGAACACCTCGACATAGGCGCGCAGCGCCAGCTTGACCGACTTGGGGCCGTGGCGCGTCAGCACGGCGCCGGCCAGTCCGATGGCCAGCCCGGCGATCACGGCGATGACGGTCAGCTCCAGCGTTACCTGGATGCCGTCCCAGAGCTGTTCGCGGTAGCGCCAGATCTGTTGGAAGTTCAGCTGTTGCATGGCTTATCCGAAGAACGTGCGATAGGCCGACTGCACGCGGCCGTGGGCATCCAGGCCGAAGAACACGCGCCAGCGGTCCAGACAGGTGCAGGGATGTGAAATGCCGAACTCGATCACGTCGCCCGGCGCGAGTTCGCTGTCCGGGGCGATGGCGAGGAAGGCGTGCTGGTCGTTGAGCCGGGTGACGCGGGCTTGCGCATCCCAGCCGGGCAGGACCGCGCCGCCGCGGAAGGCGGCCAGCGGCGCGGGCAGGTCCTGGTCGTAGGACACGTCGCGCATGCCGAAGCCGCAGATCGCCAGGCCCGGCTCGGGGCGCGACAGGACTTCGCCCCACAGGCGCAGGGCCGGCTGGAAATCGGTGGCGGCATTGCGCGCCTGGCCGTCGATCTTGAAGCCCGCGCGGGCGTCCATGGCTTGCAGCGCGCGCTGGTAGGTGCCGTGGTCATGGAAGAAGATGGCGCCGCTGCGCAGCACCAGTTGGGCGTTGCCGTCCGTGGCCAGCCAGGGCTGGGCTGCCTGCGTGACCTGGTCGAAAAAGGCCGAGCCGCCCGCGGTGAACACCAGCGGCGCCTGCGGCGCCAGGACGCGCACCTGCTGGAACGCGCGGGCGGCGCGCTCCATCAGCGCGGCGATGTTGCTTGCGGTGAGCGCTGCGTCCGACGAGGCGACCGCGCCCTCGTATGTCGCCACGCCGGCCAGCGCGAGCTTGCCGCCTTGTTCGCGGATCGCGTCCAGGATGGCCGCGACGGCGGCATCGTCGCGCGCGCCTGCGCGGCCGCCGCCGACTTCCACCAGCACTTCCACGGGGCGGCCGGCTTGCTCTGCCGCAGCCGCCAGCGAACGCACCGTGGCGGCGGAATCCGCGAAGGCCAGCAGGCGCGCGGCGGGGTAGGCCGCCAGCAGCTTGCCCAGGCGGGCGCCGCTGGCCGCGCCGCCGATCTCATTGCCCAGCATCAGGCGGGAAACCCCGGCGCGCAGCAGCACGGCGGCCTGCTGCAGGTTGGCGACGGTGGCGCCCCAGGCGCCGGCGTCCAGCAGGCGCTGCACGATCTGCGGCGACATCGGCGTCTTGGCATGCGGCGCCAGCGCGGCGCCGTGGCTGCGGGCGTACTGGAAGATCTGCTCGACGTTGTGGGCGAAGGCGGCCTCGTCCAGCGTCAGGACGGGCAGGGCCATGTCGCCGTTCCTGGGCTGCCAGCGCCGGGCTGCCACCGCGCGCAAGGGGAACGCGGGCTCGCCCGGAGGAATGCCCCGGTAGGTGTCGTCCAGGGGAGTATCGAGCAGGGTTTCCAGGAAGGGATTCATGCGGCCGCCGAAGAAGGATCCAGGGTTATGACAACGTTATCATTTGATGGCGGCAGTCTAATGGTAACGTTGTCAAAATAGGATTAGGGCAATCCCCTAGAGCCGCGGCGCCGGCGTTTCAGGCAGCCGCCAGGGCGGTTTCGTCTTTCCAGCGCTGTTTGTCGCGCAAGGGCGGGGAGCCGAACAGGCGGCTGTACTCGCGGCTGAACTGCGACGAGCTTTCGTAGCCCACGGAATGGGCTGCCAGCGCCACGCCCGCATCGTCGGTCAGCATCAGGCGCCGCGCTTCCTGCAGCCGCAGGTGCTTCTGGTATTGAAGCGGGCTCATGGCGGTGGCCTGCTTGAAATGATGGTGCAGCGAAGACACGCTCATGTGCACGTCGCGCGCGATCTCTTCCACGCGCAGGGGCTGGGCATAGTTGTCGCGCAGGATGCGGATGGCCTTGGCTACGCGGTTGAGCTGGCTGTCCTGCAGCACCGACTGGCGTAGCACCGCGCCCTGGCCGTTCATCAGCAGGCGGTACAGCAGCTCGCGCTTGACCAGGGGCGCCAGGATGGGAATGTCGCGCGGCGTGTCCAGCAGGCGCAACAGGCGCAGCACCGCGTCCAGCAGCGTGCCGCCCAGGGGGTTGACGTAAAGGGCGCGCGCGGCTTCGGTGAGCGGCTGCGGCGGCAGGTTCTCGTCGCTGATCAGCGCGGTGATTTCCTCCACGTTCAGCTCCAGCCGCAGGCCCAGGTAGGGCAGGGTCGAGCTGGCGACGGATACCTTGGCCACGACCGGCAGGTCCACTGAGGAAATCAGGTAGTGGAAGGGGTCGTATTCGTAGGCCTCGTCGCCGATCAGCACGCGCTTGGAACCCTGGGCGATCACGCCCAGCGCGGCCTTCTGCAGGCCGGGCTTGGCGCCGGTGGGCTGCGAGATGCGGTGCAGGAACAGGCCCTCGATGGGCGTGTCCAGCGATCCCTCCAGGTCTCCGGTCATGCGTTCCAGCGTGCAGAGCAGCTCACGCCGGGCAGGCTCGTAGGCGGCGTCCAGGGCCGGGGCCGCGCGGTCGGCGACATGTGCTGTGGTCATGGTCATGGGGGCTCCCGTGGCGCGCCGTGCCTGGGGCGGGCGGCGGCGGAAAATTGGAGGATCAGGCGGCTTTCAGTGTATGCCCTGGCTGGCCTTTCGCCTGGCGGTTGCGCTGTTCATGGAGAAATGGGCAGAAAGTCCGGAGGAATGAGCGCGCCCGCTCCGGGCACCGGCCAGAGCCGGAGAATCGGGCAAAAAAAGGGCACGATCGAGCAACGCCCGAGCCCGGCCGCGGACGCATACTGCTTCCATCCCGGCAGGCGGGCCGCGGCCATTCCATCCCGGAGCGCCGGCTCCCGCCTTGCCCTTGAAGGAGCGCAACCATGCGGTACAAGAAATTCGGAAGCACCGGCCTGTTCGTGTCGGAACTCTGCCTGGGCACCATGACCTTCGGCGGCGAAGGCGAATTGTGGAGCAAGATCGGCAGCCTGCAGCAGGAAGAGGCCAACCGGCTGGTGGGCCGCGCGCTGGATGCCGGCGTCAATTTCATCGACACCGCCGACGTCTACTCCGAAGGCCGTTCCGAGGTCATCACCGGCCAGGCGCTGCGCGACCTGAAGGTGGCGCGCGAGGACGTCGTCATCGCGACCAAGGTGTTCGGCCAGACCGGCGCCGGCGTCAATGCGCGCGGCAACTCGCGCTCGCACATCATGGACGGCGTCAAAAAGAGCCTGTCGCGCCTGCAAGTCGACCATATCGATCTCTATCAGATCCACGGCTTCGATCCCGCCACCCCGGTGGAGGAAACGGTCAGGGCGCTGGACAACCTGGTGCAGCACGGCCACGTGCGCTACGTCGGCGTGTCCAACTGGGCCGCCTGGCAGATCATGAAGGCGCTGGGCATCGCCGAGCGCCTGGGCCTGGCGCGCTTCGAGTCGCTGCAGGCCTACTACACGATCGCCGGCCGCGACCTGGAACGCGAGATCGTGCCCATGCTGCAAAGCGAAGGCGTGGGGCTGATGGTGTGGAGCCCGCTGGCCGGCGGCCTGCTCAGCGGCAAGTACAGCCGCGACGGCCAGGCCGAGGCCGGCAGCCGCAGGGCCTTGTTCGACTTTCCTCCGGTGGATCACGAGCGGGCCTACGACAGCATCGACGTGCTCAAGCGCGTCGCCAGCGCGCGCAACGCATCCGTGGCGCAGGTGGCCCTGGCCTGGCTGCTGCATCAGCAAACCGTGACCAGCGTCATCATCGGCGCCAAGCGCGTGGATCAGCTGGACGACAACCTGGCGGCCACGGGCATTCGGCTGACGGCGGAGGAACTGGCCGAGCTGGATCAGGTCAGCGCCCTGCCGCCGGAGTATCCGGGCTGGATGCACGTGCGCCAGGGCGAGTACCGCCGCAAGCAGCTGAGCGAATCGGGCGCGGCTTGAGCGACAGGCGCGGCGCAGCCGTTCATCGCGGGCGGCCTGCGCCACTGCCTGTTGCGCGCCTGGCCGGCCCGTGCGCCCACGGCGGTGGGCGAACTACAATGCCTGGCAACGATTGCACAGGAGGCAGACTAGGCATGGACGCGGAATTCTGGCTGGAGCGCTGGCGCGAAGGGCGCACGCATTTTCATCAATCGCGGATCACGCCGCTGCTGCAGAAGTACTGGCCGACGCTGGGCGTGCCCAAGGACGGCCGGGTACTGGTGCCGCTTTGCGGCAAGTCGCTGGACATGGTGTGGATCGCGGCGCAGGGACACTCGGTGCTGGGCGTCGAGCTGTCGCAGCTCGCGGTCGAACAGTTCTTCGAAGAAAACGAACTCAAGCCGCTCACGCACGTGTCCGTCTATGGCAAGCACTATGTGGCGGGCAGCATCGAGATCATCTGCGGCGACATCTTCAAGCTGGATGCGCAGCTGCTGTCGCATTGCGTCGGCGCCTATGACCGCGCCGCGCTGGTGGCGCTGCCCGACACCATGCGCGCGGACTACGTGCGCCACGTCTACGGCAATCTGTCGCCCGCCTATCAGGGACTGCTGATCACGCTGGACTACCCGCAGGAAGAAATGCCGGGACCGCCGTTCTCCGTCGTGGACGGTGAGGTGCAGCAACTCTTTGCGGGCGTGTCGCCCGCAAAGATCATTGATCGCCGCGACATCCTGGAAAAAGAGCCGAAGTTCCTGGCGGCCGGCGTCAGCCGGCTGGACACGGTGGTTTACCACCTGGGCGCGCAGGAATGAAGCGGGCGCCCGCCTGAACCCGGGCGGGCGCGGCAAGCGATTCCCTCAGCTCATCAGCCAGCCGCCGGCCACGTCCAGCACCTGGCCGGTGACGAAGCGGGCCTGGTCCGACGCGAAGAACAGGCAGGCATCCGCCACTTCCTCTGGCGTGCCCAGGCGGCGCAGCGCGGTCACCTGCGCCACCGCGTCGTTGATCTCCTTGGGCACGGTCTTGAGCAAGGGCGTGCTGATGCGGCCCGGCGCCAGGGCGTTGACCGTGACCTGGTGCTCGCCCAGTTCGGCGGCCCAGTGGCGCGTCAGGCCGATCAGGCCGGCCTTGGTGGCCGCGTAGTGCGCCGCCACGATGTCGCAATAGGCGCGGCCGGCCACCGACGACATGTTGATCACGCGGCCCTGGCGCTCGCGCACCATGTGCGGCGTGGCCAGATGCGTCATGTAGAACACGCTGTTCAGGTTGACGGCGACCACGTTCTCCCATTCCCGGGGCGGCATCTCCCAGACCTTCAGCGCGCGTCCATCGGTCTTCGGCGAGATCCCGACGTTGTTCACCAGGATGGTGGCCGCGCCCAGCTCGCTGTTGATGCGTTCGTAGGCCGCCTGGCATTCCTCGAAGCGCGCCACGTCCGCGTGCACGAAGCAGACCTCGTGGCCGCGCTTGCGCAGCTCCTTCTCGTAGGCCTGGCCGCCCTGTGAATTGAAATCGATCAGCCCCACGCGGCCGCCCTCGGCAAGAAAGCCTTCGACGATGGCCGAGCCTATGCCGCCGACCGCGCCGGTCACGATGGCGACCTGGTCCTTGAAGCGCGCGCTCATGCGGCCACCTTCAGCATGATCTTGCCGATATGCTTGCTGCTTTCCATCAGGGCGTGGGCTTGCGCGGCCTCGGCCAGCGCAAACACCTGGTGGATGCGCGGCAGGCACTGTCCCTGCTCCATCAGCGGCAACACCCTTTCCGCCAGTGCGCGGGCGATCGCGCCCTTGTCCTCGTCGGAACGGGGGCGCAAGGTGGAACCGGTGAACTGCAGGCGCTTGAGCATGATGGGCATGGCGTCGATCTCGGCCTTGCTGCCTTCCAGGAAGGCGATCTGCACCAGCCGGCCGTTGACCGCCAGCAGCCGCAGGTTCTTGTTGATGTAGGCGCCGCCCACCATGTCCAGGATCACGTCCACGCCCGGACCGCCGCTGCCCTGGCGCACCTCGGCCTCGAAGTCGGCCTCACGGTACAGCACGGCGTGATGCGCGCCGGCGGCCAGGCAGGCCTCGGCCTTTTCCTGGTTGCCCACGGTGGTCCAGACCTCGGCGCCGAAGGCGCGGGCCAGCTGGATCGCGGTCAGGCCGATGCCGCTGGATCCGCCGTGCACCAGGAAGCGCTCGCCGGCCGCCAGGCGGGCGCGGTCGAACACATTGGTCCACACCGTGAAGTAGTTTTCGGGGATGGCGGCGGCCGTCAGCAGGTCCAGGCCACGCGGCACCGGCAGGCAATGGCGCTCGTCAGCCAGGCAATACTGGGCATAGCCTCCGCCCGGCGTCAGCGCGCAGACCTGGTCGCCAACCTTCCAGAGGCTGGCCTCGGGGCCGGTGGCGATGACGGTGCCGGATACCTCCAGCCCCAGATGGGGCGAGGCGCCCGGCGGCGGCGGGTAGGAGCCGGAGCGTTGCAACACGTCGGGGCGATTGACCCCGGCGTAGGCGACTTCGATCAGCACCTGCCGACCGGCGGGCGCTTCCATGTCGCGTTCGGCCAGGCGCATGCAATCGGGCGCGCCGCCCTGGCCGTGGTCGATGTATGTGCAGCGTAAAGACATAAAAGAGAATCCTTGGTATCAGTGGCCCAGATAGGCCTTCTTCACATGCGGGTCGCTCAGCAGTTCCGCGCCGGTGCCGGTGCGCACGATGGCGCCGTTCTCCAGCACGTAGCCGCGGTCCGCCAGCCGCAGCGTGCGGAACACATTCTGCTCCACCAGCAGCACGGTCACGCCGTGGGCGGTGACGCCGCGGATGATGTCGAACATCTGCTGCACCAGCAGCGGCGACAGGCCCAGCGAGGGCTCGTCGAACACCAGCAGCTTGGGATCGGCCATCATGCCGCGCGCGATCGCCACCATCTGCTGTTCGCCGCCGGAGAGCGAGCCGGCGTACTGGTTCAGCCTTTCTTTCACCCGCGGAAAAATGCCCAGCACTTCGTCCAGCTTGCGCTGCACGATGGGGCGGGCGGCGCGCTTGTATGAACCCATCAGCAGGTTGTCGCGCACCGTGAAGTGCGGGAACAGCTGGCGGCCTTCGGGGATCATGGTGATGCCGGCGTCCACGATGTCGTAGGGCTTGCGGTTGGTCAGGTCCACGCCTTCGAATTCGACCTTGCCTTCCATCGCGCCGATGACGCCGCAAAGCGTCTTCAAGGTGGTGGTCTTGCCCGCGCCGTTGGCGCCGATCAGCGTGACGATCTCGCCGGCTTGGACCTCGAAGTTCAGGCCGTTCAGGACCTGGCTCTTGCCGTAGCCCGAGGACAGATTCGAAACCTTAAGCATCCTGGTACTCCTTGCCCAAATAGGCTTCGATGACGGCCGGGTTCTCGACCACGTCCTTGGGCGCGCCGCTGACCAGCACCGCGCCTTCGTTCAGCACGATGATGCGGTCGGACAGCGCCATGGTGGCCTGCATCATGTGTTCGATCAGCAGCACCGAAACGCCCGAATCGCGGATGCGCCGGATCATCTGGATCGACTTCTCGATGTCGGTCGGATTCAGGCCCGCCATCACCTCGTCCAGCAGCAGGATGCGCGGCTTGATCGCCAACGCGCGGGCGACCTCCAGGCGCTTCATGCCGCCCACGGTCAGGTTGCGCGCCTCGATGTCCAGGGACTTCACCAGGTCGGTCTGCTCGGCCACCTTCATGGCGATCTGCTCGGCCTCGTCGCGGTTCGAGGTCCGGATGAAGGCGCCCAGCATGATGTTCTCGAGTACGGTCAGGCCGGTGAAGGGCTTGGCGATCTGGAAGGTGCGGCCCAGTCCCTGGTGCGCGAACTCGTCGGGCGTCTTGCAGGTGACCCACTTGCCGTGCGCGTCCAGCATGCTGATGCCGCCTTTGTCTGGCGACAGGAAGCCCGACAGCAGGTTGAACACCGTGGTCTTGCCCGCGCCGTTCGGGCCTATCATGCCCAGGATCTCGTTCTGGTTCAGCGTCAGCGACACGTCGTTGGTGGCGCGCAGGCCGCCGAAACTCTTGAACAGTTTTTCGGCCTTCAGCACCGGTTGATCGGTGCGTTCGGCGCTGCGCAGGCGCAGTTCATCGGCCAGCTTGAGCTTGGCGCGCGGCGTGCCCAGATAGGGCAGGCGCGACAGCCAGCGCTCGATGATCGGACCGAAGGCGCCGGCCAGGCCGCGCGGAATGGTCAGCACCACCGCCACCAGGATCAGACCGTAGATCAGCCCGTGCATGCCGTTGCCCACGCTGCTGAGCCAGCCGCGCGCCAGTTCGGCGATGGGCAGCACCAGGAAGGTGCCGGCGATTGGGCCGGCCACCGTGCCCAGGCCACCGATCAGGGCGAACATGGCCACCTGGATCGACAGTTCCAGCGAAAACGCCGAGCTGGGATCGACGAAGGTCAGGTAGGTGATGTGGAAGGTGCCGATGATGCTGGTCAGCATGGCGGACACGACCGCGGCGATGATCTTCATGCGCACGGTATGGATGCCCACCGCCAGCGCCGCGTCCTCGCGTTCGCGGATCGCGATCAGGTAGTGGCCGATGCGCGATTTGCGGATGTACCAGGATGCCCAGGTCACCAGCAGGAACAGGCCGAAGGCGATGATCACGTAATTGACCTTCTCGCGGAACACGATCCAGGTCCAGCCTATGTTCAACGGCAGGCTGATGCCGCTGGAGCCGCCCGTCCAGCTTTCTTCGTGGATGACCAGGAGGCGCACCACTTCCAGGATCGCGATGGTGGCCAGCGCGAAGAACGGGCCCCGCAGCCGCAGGGTGGGGTAGCTGATCAGGATGGCCACCGCGCCCGAGATGACCGCGCCCGCCAGCATGCCGAACCACGGTGAAATGCCGAAGTTCTGCGTCAGCAGCGTGGCGGTATAGCCGCCGATGCCGTAGAACACGGCGTGGCCCAGGGACAGTTGGCCGGCGTAGCCGCCGACGATGTTCCAGGCCACCGACAGGGCCGAGAACACGAACAGCAGCACGAACAGATTGGTCCAGAAAGGCGTGCCCATGATCACGGGCACCAGGAACATCGCGATCAGCAGGATCAGGCTGACGTAGGTCTTGGGGTGTCGAATATCGGGAAACACATCTCGCTCCTTGTTGCTCTGATCACTCTGTGCCGACGCCGAACAGGCCATTCGGACGCAGCACCAGGATCAAGAGGAAGATCCCGAAATACACGACCTCTTTCAGGTCGGGGGCGATGTAGAAGCCGGCCAGCGTGTCGACGATGCCGATGATCATGGAGCCGGCCACGGCGCCGTACAGGCTGCCCAGACCGCCCAGCACCACGATCACGAACGCCGTCAGCACGAAGTACGTGCCCACCGTGGGAAACACCGGATACTGCGGCGCCAGCAGGCCGGCGGCGATGCCGACGAAGGCCGTGCCCAGGCCGAAGGCGATGGCGTAGACGTTGTTGACGTTCACGCCCATCAGGGTGGCGGCGTAGCGGTGTTGCGCCACCGCCCGCAGCGCGCGGCCCAGATAGGTGCGGTGCATGAACAGGTGCAGCAGCACCGCCAGGCTCAGGCCGATCACGAAGGTAATCAGCTGTCCGGTCACCATCGAATAGGGGCCGATGTCGATGGCGTTGGTGCCCAGCTCCACCGGCGCGCGGTAGACGTTGGCGCCGAAGATCACCAGGGCCAGGTTCAGGAGAATGGTGGATACGCCCACCGTGGCGAAGATCTGGATGTGCTGGTCGGCGTTGAGCAGCGGCTGGATGATGCCCTTCTGCGTCAGCGCGCCCAGCGCGAACAGGATGACTGCCACCGGCACCAGGCCGGCATAGGGATGCACGCCGAATTGCGCCGCGATCAGATAGACCATGTACATGCCTATCATCAGAAATTCGCCATGCGCGAAGTTCACCACGCGCACCACGCCGAAGATCAGCGTCAGCCCCAGGCTGATGATGGTATACGCGCCGCCCAGCAACAGGCCGTTGATGACCAGTTGAATGAATAGTTCCATGTTGCAACCTCTTAGAGCGGGTAGCGGCCTTGGTTCGGCCGAGCTGTCGGCCGAACCAGGGCGCGCGGACCCCGGGATACGTCAGGCGCCCCCGAGCGCCTGAGCACTGGCGTGGCGCTTATTTCTTGAAGACCGGCTTGCCGAGTGCGAGGTTGCTGGGCGCGATGGTGACGAGCTTGCCGTCCTGCCACTGCATCACGTAGAACGTGGATGCATTGTTCTGGCCGTCTTCGCCGAAGTCGAAGGCCCAGCCGTTGGCGGTCTGGCCGGCCGGCTTCTTGTAGGCCAGGACCGCGGCGCGGATCTTGTCCTTATCCGTGGACTTGGCGTTGCCAATGGCTTCGAAGAAAGCCTTGGCGCCGACATAGTTGGTCAGGCTGTGGCCGGATTGCGGATCGCTCTTGTAGGTGGCCTTGTAGGCTTCCAGGAACTTGTCCAGGCCGGGCGCGCCCGCCGGATTGATGGACGACTGCGGGAAGTCCAGGTCGAACACGCCGTTCATGTCGGCGCCCACGGCCTTGGCCGTGTCGGCCAGCGAATAGCCGCCGCCCGCGCCGATCACGACCTTGGGCTTGAAGCCCGCGGCGCGCGCCTGGCTGAAGAACAGGATGGCGTCGTTCTGGTAGGCCGTTTGCAGCACCACGTCGACCTTGGCGCCCTTCAGGCGCAGGATGAGCGAGGACAGGTCGACGGTCTTGGCAGAGTACGGTAGCACTTCCGCCACGGTGTAGCCCAGCTCCTGCGCGCGCTTTTTCTCGGTGGCGGCCACGTCGGTGCCGTAGGGGCCGTCCTCGTGGATGATGCCGATCTTGATGTCCTTGGGATTCAGCCCCATGCCCGGCGCGATGGAGTCGTGCAGCGCATTGACCACCGACACGCCGTACAGCGCGGTGTTGGGGTTGCTGCGGAACAGGTACTTGTAGCCGCGCGTGGTGATCTTGTGCGCGGTGGCGCCCAGCTCGAAGTAAGGCACGCCGGCCAGTTCCGTCACGGGCGAAGCCGCGTAGGAAATGCCGGAAGCGTAGCTGCCGAACACGCCGACCACGTTGGAGGAAATCAGGCGCTTGGTTTCCGACACGGCCTGGGTCGGGTCGACGGCGTCGGCCTTGATGATTTCGATCTTTTCGCCGTTGACCCCGCCGGCGGCGTTGATCTCATTGACGGCCAGTTCCAGGCCGCGATAGCTCTCTTGTCCCAGGAGCGCGAGCGCGCCGCTGAACGGGAAGAGGGCGCCTACCTTCATGTCGGCCGCTGCGGTGCCGCTTGCCAGCGCGCCGCACACGCCCAGCGCCAAAGCAATTTTGTTGAACTTGAACACTGTCTACGCTCCTTTGTCGGTATGGGATGCGGACTTTCTTGTTTGGTCCGTTTTTTTGAATATATGATATATCGGCCGGGCGGGTAGCAAACCCCGCCTTGGATTCTAGTGGGGGCCGTAACCCGCCGAATCGGGGAATTCCCTAAAGCCGCATGAATAAAGACTTAGCGGGCTGATCCAGCGCAAATACGGGTTTTCATCCTCCTTTGGGATGACTCTTTTTGGCTGAGGCACCGGTTGCCAAAAACATCAGGCCACAGTTGTTTTTTTCATATATCGTATATCATCAATTGCCTGCTTTTTATAAGAATCTAGGAGACAGAGGCATGTTCGAGGAAGTGGATTTCGCCGGGAAAAGGGTGCTGATCACCGCCGGCGCGGACGGGCTGGGCCTGGAAATGGCGAAGGTGTTCCGCCATGCCGGCGCCTCCGTATTCGTATGCGACGTGAACCAGGAGCGCCTGGCCGCGCTGCCGGCCGAATTGCCTGGGGTGCATGCGGCCCTGGCCGACGTTTCGGACGAAGACAGCGTCAGCGCGCTGTTCGATCAGGTCCGCGCCCAGTTGGGCGGCCTGGACATCCTGGTCAACAACGCGGGCGTGGCCGGTCCCACCGGCTATGTCGAAACCCTGTCCAAGGCCGACTGGGACCGCACGCTGGCCGTGAACATCACCGGACAGTTCCTGTGCGCGCGCCAGGCCATCCCCTTGCTCAAGGAATCCAAGGCCGGCGTCATGATCAACCTGTCGTCCGCGGCCGGGCATCTGGGTTTTGCCGGACGTTCGGTCTATTCGGCGTCGAAGTGGGCGGTGATAGGCTTCACCAAGTCCCTGGCCATCGAGCTGGGGCCGCATGGCATCCGCGTCAATGCGATCCTGCCGGGCGCGGTCGAAGGGCCGCGCATCCGCGCCGTCATCGCGGCCAAGGCGGATACGCTGGGCCGGCCGGTGGAGGAGATCGCCGCGCAGTACGAGAACCAGGCGGCGCTGGGCCGCATGGTCACCGCTCGCGATATCGCCAACATGGTGCTGTTCAATGCCAGCGAGGCGGCCCGCAGCGTCTCGGGGCAGGCCATCGTGGTGGACGGCTTCACGCAGAAGCTCTACTGATGGGCGCCGCGTCCAATGCGCAGCGCGCCGCCATCGTCGGCACCGGATTGATAGGCCAGGGCTGGGCCATCGTGTTTGCCCGCATGGGTTGGGAAGTGCGCCTGTATGACGTCAACGCCGCCATGCTGGCCGAGGCGCGAGGCCTGATCCTGCAGCAGCTGCGGGAACTTGAAACCCAGGGTTTGCTCAAGGACGCCGAGGCCATCGGTGGCCGCGTCCATGTGGCAAACAGCCTGGCGGATGCCTTGAAGGGCGCCCGCTACATCCAGGAAAACTCGCCGGAAAACGTCGAGATCAAGCGGGCGTTGTTCACGCAACTGGACGCCGCGGCCGAACCCGACGCCATCATCGGCAGTTCCACGTCCAGCATCCCCGCCAGCGAATTCACCGGACACCTGCCCGGACGGCATCGCTGCCTGGTGGCGCATCCCGTGAATCCGCCCTACCTGATCCCGGTGGTGGAACTGTGTCCCGCACCCTGGACCAGCCCCGAGGCCGTGGCTGCTGCCCGCGCCATCATGACGGGCATCGGCCAGAAGCCCGTGCTGGTGCGGCGCGAAATCGAAGGCTTCATTCTCAACCGCCTGCAGGGCGCGCTGCTGCACGAGGCGTTCCGCCTGGCCAGCGCGGGCATCGCCAGCGCCGAGGATATCGACACCACGGTGAAGGACGGCCTGGGCTTGCGCTGGTCGTTCATGGGGCCGTTCGAAACCATAGACCTCAACGCGCCCGGCGGCATTGCCGACTATTGCGCACGCTACGGCGGGCTGTACCAGTCCATCGGCGCGACCCAGGGCGAACCCGTCGCCTGGGACGGCGCGCTGGTCGATGCCTTGTCGGACGAGCGCCGCGGTTTGCTGCCGCGGGAAGATCTTGCCAAGCGCCGCTTCTGGCGCGACGAAAAACTGATGCGCCTCATGCGCCACAAACAGGACAACGGAGACAACAATGGCTAAGCCCAAGCAGAAAGTCATCATCACTTGCGCCGTGACGGGCGCCATCCACACCCCCAGCATGTCGCCGCACCTGCCGGTCACGGCCGACGAGATCGCGGAAGCGGCCATCGGCGCGGCCAAGGCTGGCGCGGCGGTGCTGCACCTGCATGCGCGCGATCCGCAGACCGGCAAGCCCTCGCAGGATCCGGCCTTGTTCAAGCCCTTCCTGGAGCGGATCAAACGCGAAACGGACGCCATCATCAACATCACCACCGGCGGCAGCCCGCATATGACGGTGGAAGAGCGCATGCGTCCGGCCACCACCTTCAAGCCGGAGCTGGCGTCCCTGAACATGGGGTCCATGAACTTCGGCCTGTACCCCATGCTGGGCCGCTTCAAGGAGTTCAAGCACGACTGGGAGCGCGAACATCTGGAGAACAGCCGCTCGCTGGTGTTCCGCAATACCTACCAGGACATCGAATCCATCCTGGCGCTGGGCAACGCCAACGGCACCCGCTTCGAGTTCGAGTGCTACGACATCAGCCATCTGTACAACCTGGCGCATTTCGTCGACCGCGGCCTGGTCAAGTCGCCGCCCTTCATCCAGTCGGTGTTCGGCATCCTGGGCGGCATCGGCCCGCACCCCGAAGACCTGATGCACATGAAGCGCACGGCCGACCGGCTGTTCGGCAACGACTATGAATGGTCGATCCTGGGCGCCGGCCGCGGCCAGATACCGCTGGCGACCATAGGCGCGGCCATGGGGTCGAACGTGCGGGTGGGGCTGGAGGATTCGTTGTGGATCGGGCCGGGCGAGATGGCGCAGTCCAATCAGGTCCAGGTGGAGCGCATCCGCACCATCCTGGAAGCATTGAACCTGGAAATCGCCACGCCCGAAGAAGCGCGCGCCAAGCTGGATCTGAAGGGCAAGGACAACGTCGCGTTCTGATGCGGTGGGGCGCCGGCGGGGCCGGCGCCTGCCTGTCAGGCGTAACGGCGCAGCGCGGCGGCCAAGGTATCGGTGTCGAGCGCGCGGTCGAAGTTGGCGGCGTGGCGGGCCTTCAGGCTCAGCTCCGCGGCCAGCATCAATTCCGCGTCGGATGGCTCGGCGGCCGCGCCCAGTTCGCGCAAGGTCGTGGGCAAGCCCACTTGTTCATACCAGCGGGTCAGTTCGGCCAGCATGCTGTCCGTCCGGTTTTCCAGGTCCAGCTGCACCAGCAGGCCGACGGCCACCTGCAGGCCGTGCGGCGCGCTCGCCACGCCGCTGATCTTGGGCAGCCCGCGCGTCAGCGCGTGGGCGATGGACAGGCCGCCGCTTTCGAAACCGAGGCCGCTCATGAGGATCATCGCTTCCACCACGCGTTCGAAGGCCGGCGTGGGCTGGCCGCTGCCGGCAACCGCCACGGCCTGCGCGCCGTCGGCCAGCAGGGTGCGCAGGCAGCCGTCGGCGATGAACTGGGCGGTGAGGGGCGGCGCGCCGTCATACATGTTCTTGCCGCCGTTGCGGGCGCACTGCTCGGCCTCGAACTTCTTCGAGACCGCATCGCCCAGGCCGGCGCGGAAGAAGTGCGCCGGCGCGGTGGCGATGACGGCCGTGTCCACCAGCACGAGGGTGGGGTTGAACAGCATGTGCTCCACCGCCAGGAGATTGTGATGGGCGTCGTACAGGACGTAGTTCTTGCTGGTTGGCGCGTCGTTGGAGGCAACGGTGGGCACGGTGATGAGATGGCAGTGCGAGGACTTGGCCACCGCCTTGCCCGCGTCCAGCGACTTGCCGCCGCCCACCGCGATCACCATGTCTATGCCGGCCGGCGCGGCCTGCGCGCGCAACTGCGTGATCACGGCCGGCGTCAGGTCGCCTTCGACGATCAGCGGTATCAGCGACACGTTTTGCGCCGCGCACAATGCTTCGATTCTTGGCCCCAGCACGCCATGCACGTAGCTGTCTATGACCAGGGCGGCCCGGCGGCCGAACAGGGCGGCGTACTGGCCCAGGGTGTCCAGGGCGCCGGCGCCCTGGATGTAGCGGCAGGGCGCGCCAAAAATCTTCAGCATGGGTTGTTCCTATTTGCGGGCAGCGGGAGGGCGGTAGTCCAGTTCCTTTTCGCGCTCGACCAGCCAGTCGATCATGATCTTGCCGCCCCAGACCAGGTCGGCCTGGATGGCTTGCCTGGCGGCTTCGGAGTCGCGCGCTTCCAGGGCTTCCAGCACGGCCTCGTGGCGGTGCTCGTTCTGCGAGTAATCCAACCCCGAGGTCTTGACGTGGAACACCTTGAGGATGGGGCCGGTGATCACCCAGAACGATTCCACCGTGGCGCGCAGGATGGGCTTGTTGCTGGCTTCCAGGATGGCGAAGTGGAACTTGCGGTTCAGGTAGCTGGCGCGCTTGGGATCGCTGGAAGTGCAGGAGATGAAATCCCGTTGCAGCGCGATCAGGTTGTCCAGCTGCTTGCGCGTGATGTTCTGGGCGGCCTCGGCCGCGCCCATGCCTTCCAGGTGGAAACGGATTTGCTGGATTTCGCGCAGTTTTTCCGAATTGACGTAAGGCACGTAGACCGCGGTGGCCGCCTGCATTTCCAGGCCCTGCTCGCTGATCAGCCGGAAGATCGCTTCGCGCACGGGCGTGATGGAGACGCCCATTTCCTGGGCCAGTTCGCCAATGATCAGGCGTTCGCCGGGTTCGTACTGCCCATTGATCAGGGCATTGCGGATTTCGTTGTAGACCCTGACGGAGAGGTTCTCTTTCTTTACCGGTTTGAGGCTGGACATGACAGGGCTCAGGCTTGCTGTATTGATGGGGGCGGGTGGATTCGGGATGAATTCTATCCCGCCATGGCAAATTCGAGCGCGATGGGTATATTATATATCATATATCCTAACAGCGAAAAGGAAGCGCCATGAGCAGTGACAGGGAGGCCCCTACCGAAGGGGAGGTCGGGATGCTGCGGGAAAAGGCCCGCCACATCCGGCTGGAGACCATCAGGCTGATCGAAATCGCCAAGGTCGGGCATTACAGCTCGGTGTTCTCGTGCGCGGAAATCTTCGCCGCGCTGTACTACGACGTGATGCGCATGCGGCCGGGCGAACCGCAGTGGCCCGACCGCGACCGCTTCCTGATGGGCAAGGGCCATGCCGCCGTGGGCCTCTTTCCGGTGCTGGCCGACCACGGCTTCATAGACCGCGAATTGCTGGACGGCTACACCCGCCTGGGCAGTCCGCTGGGCGACCATCCCGACATGAGCAAGGTGCCGGGCGTGGATTTCAGCTCGGGTTCCATCGGCCACGCGCTGTCCAATGGCGTGGGCATGGCGGTGGGCGGACGCATGAGCGGACGCGACTTCAACGTGTTCGTGCTGCTGGGCGATGGTGAAATGCAGGAAGGCCAGGTCTGGGAGGCCGCGCTGTTCGCCGCGCACAACCGTCTGTCGCGTCTGGTCGCCATCGTCGACCGCAACGGCTACCAGCTGGACGGCAAGGTCGATGAGGTCATGGGCGTGGAGTCGTTGAAGGAAAAATGGCAGGCCTTCGGCTGGGAAGTGCATGAAGTGGACGGCCACAACCTGGCGGAGCTGACCGCCTTGCTGCGCCGCCTGCGCGCGGACGAGGCGCGCGCCAAGCCGGCCTGCGTGATCGCCAAGACCATCAAGGGCAAAGGCGTGTCCTATATGGAAACCGAGCCGGGCTGGCACCTGGGCTACCTGGCGCCGCAAGACGCGCAAAGCGCCGTCGACGAAATCCTTTCCCGCGAGATCTGAATGGCACAGGCACAAGTCCTCTCTCCCGACTCCTGGCAGTACCGCGCCCTGAACGCGGTGAATCCCGGGCTGTCGTATCTTTCCGACGCGCTGATTGAATTGGCGCAGGCGGGACATCCCGTGGTGGCAGGCTCGGCCGACCTGCAGTATTCCAACGGCCTGAACCGCTTTGCGCAGGCCTATCCCGACCGCTACATCCAGTTCGGCATTTCCGAGCAGAACATGGTGTCGGCCGCCGCTGGGCTGGCGACCACGGGCATGATGCCTTTCGTCGCGACCTTCGCGTCCTTCCTGGGCCTCTTGTGCTGCGAACAGATCCGTATGGACGTGGCCTATACCAAACTGCCGGTGCGCCTGATCGGCCACCATACCGGCATCAGCCTGGGCTTTTACGGCACCTCGCACCACGCCACGGAAGACATTTCGACGATGCGCGCTCTGGCCGGCCTGACGGTGGTCTCGCCCGCCGACGGTCCGCAGCTGGCGTCCGCCATCAAGGCTTCGGCGGATTGGCCCGAACCGGTCTACTTCCGCATCGGCCGCGGCCGCGACCCACAGGTCTATGAAGACGGCACGCCTTTCGAATTCGGCCGCGCCATCGTCCATTCCAGCGGTTCGGACCTGAACATCATCGCCTGCGGCATCACCTTGCACGCGGCCCTGGCCGCGGCCGAGCAACTGCGCGGCGAGGGCCTGTCGGTGGGCGTGATCGACATGCCCACCATCAAGCCCCTGGACCGCGACGCCGTGCTGGCCGCCGCGGGCAAATCCCGCCAGCTGATGACGGTGGAAGAGCACAACGTGCTGGGCGGACTGGGTTCGGCCGTGGCCGAGGTCCTGGCGGACGCGGGCACGGGCACGCGCCTGCGCCGCCACGGCATCTACGATGAATACAGCCTGATCGCGCCGCCCACCACCCTGTATGCGCACTACAAGCTGGACGCCGCCGGCATCGCCGAGGTCGCGCGCGCCACGCTCCAGCCCTGAAACACGGAGACAAGCATGAAGGAAATCACCGGAACCACGCGCCTGTTCGGCATCCTGGCCGATCCCATCCACCACGTGAAGACGCCGCAGCGCATGAACGAGCATTTCGCCGCCATCGGTTTCGACGGCGTGTGCGTGCCGTTCCATGCCCGGCCGGACAACCTGGCGGAAGTGGTGGCAGGCCTGCGGCGCCTGGAGAACCTGGGCGGCGTCATCGTTACCGTTCCGCACAAGACCGCCATCCTGGACCTGGTGGACGACGCCACTCCCGTGGCGCGCAAGATCGGCGCGGCCAACGTGGTGCGGCGCGAGGCCGACGGCAGGCTGGTGGCGCACATGCTGGACGGCGAAGGCTTCGTGCGCGGCCTGCGGAGCGCGGGCGTGTCGCCGGAGGGCAAGAGCGCCTACTTGGCGGGCGCGGGCGGCGCGGCCAATGCCATAGGCTTCGCGCTGGTGCAGGCCGGCGTGTCGCGGCTGACCATCGCCAACCGCACGACGGCCAAGGCCGAAGACCTCAAGGCGCGCATCCTGTCGCTGCATCCCGGCGCCCGGATCGACGTGGGCACGGCTGACCCCTCGGGGCATGATCTGGTGGTCAACGGCACCTCGCTGGGCATGAAGCCGGACGACGCGCTGCCGCTGGACGCCAGCCGCCTGACGCCCGATCAGCTGGTCTGCGAAGTCATCATGCAGCCCAAGGACACCGCCTTGCTGCTGGCGGCGCAGGCCCGCGGCTGCAAGGTGCATTACGGCGCGCCGATGCTGGCCTGCCAGATCGAGCTGATGGCGCAGATGCTGGGCGTGGCAGCGGACCAGCCGGCCGGCACAGGACGCTGACCCGCATGAGCGACTACGACTTCATCATCGCCGGGGGCGGCACGGCGGGCTGCATCCTGGCCAACCGCCTGAGCGCCGACGGCAAGCATCGCGTGCTGATGCTGGAGGCCGGCCACGAAGCCCGCAGCATGTGGATCTCCATTCCGGCGGGTTTTTCCAAGCTGCTGGTGAATCCGGAATACAACTGGCGATTCGCCACCGAGCCGGAAGACAACGTCCATGGCCGCACCATCGCCGTGCCGCGCGGCAAGGGCCTGGGCGGCTCGACCTTGATAAACGGCATGATCTACGTCCGCGGCCAGCCGCAGGATTACGACGGCTGGGAGGCGGCCGGCGCCACCGGCTGGGGCTACAACCAGGCCGAGCGCGTCTTCCGCAAGATCGAATGCTATGAACCCGGCGATGGCAGCCGCGGCAAGAACGGCCCCATGCATCTGGAAGAGGTGGCCGAACGCTTTCCCATCGCAGATGCCTTCTTGCGGGCGGCGCAGGAAGACGGGCAGCCCTTGAACCCCGATTACAACGGTGGCAGCCAGGAAGGCGTGGGCTACTACCAGGTGCTGCAGCACCGGGGCAGGCGCTGGAGCGTAGTGGAAGGCTACCTGAAACCGGCCGCCGGCCGCAAGAATCTCAGCGTGGAATGCGGCGCGCACGTGACGCGGCTGGTGTTCGAGGGCAAGCGCTGCGTGGGCGTGGCCTACCGCAAGAACGGGCAGGAACACATCGTGCGCGCGCGGCGCGAGACGCTGCTGTGCATGGGCGCGGTGCAGTCGCCGCAGTTGCTGGAGTTGTCCGGCATCGGCAACCCGGCCTTGCTGCAATCGTTCGGCATTGCGCCGGTGCTGGCGCAGCCGCAGGTGGGGGAGAACTACATCGACCACTTTGCCACGCGCATGAACTGGCGGGTGAAGGACACGGTGACGTTGAACGAGATGTCGCGCGGCTGGCGCCTGGCGCAGCAGGTGGCGCGCTACTACGCCAGCCACAAGGGCATCCTGACCCTGGGCACGGGGCTGGTGCACGGCTTCGTGAAAAGCGCGCCGGACCTGCCCGCGCCCGACATGCAGTACTTCTTCGTGCACGCCAGCTACGCCAACGCGGCCGAACGCATCCTGGACCGGCATCCGGGCATGACGATAGGCGTGGCGCAGCTGCGGCCCGAATCGGTCGGATCCATCCACATCAAGTCGGCGGACCCGCAGGCCGGGCCCGCGATCCGCCCCAACTTTCTGTCCGCCCAGGTGGACCGCGACAGCCTGGTGGGCGGCATGCAAGTGGCCCGGCGCATCGTCGGCCAGCCGGCCATGCGGCGTTACGTGGAATCCGAGATCAGCCCAGGCGCGGCGGTGGACAGCTACGACGAATGGCTGGACTTCGCGCGGCGCAATGGGCAGACCATCTACCACCCGATAGGCACTTGCCGCATGGGTTCGGACCCCGCCGCCGTCACCGACGTGCGGCTGCGCGTGAACGGCTTGTCAGGCCTGCGCGTGGTGGATGCCTCGGTGATGCCGAAGATGGTCTCCGGCAACACCCAGGCCGCCGTCATGATGGTGGCCGAGCGCGGCGCGGAGATGATCCTGGAGGATGCGGCGCGAGCGTAGCCGCGCCTGGCTTGGACAAAGGCGCACGGAGCCAATTGGTCCGTGCGCCTTTGCCCCTCAGCGGATGAGGAATCCGGCGCCAACGGGGTCGTTCTTGTCGATCACCCAGCGCGCCGTGCCCAGGATGCTGGCCGTGCCCTTGACCGTTGGGCGCACGGCGCGGGTGCCGTTCAGATCGACTTCACCCAGCAGGCAGCCCTCGAACACGCCGCTGCCCAGCAGGCCTTCCGACTTGATCGGCTGGTTCAGGCCCATCTTGCCGCGCGCCTCGAACATGGCCATCATCGCGCTGGTGCCGGTGCCGCCGGGCGAACGGTCCAGCTGGCCGGCGCTGAACACGTGCACGTTCTTGTAGAACGCGCCCTCGATGGTCGGCTGGTGCCAGAAGGTGATGAAGTTCAGGTTGTTGATGTGGGCCTCGGTCGGATGCTGGATGCGTTGGCGGGCGTTGAGCTGGTCGCGCACGAGCAGGCCCATGCGCGACAGCTCCGTGCCGTTGTCCGGCGAAATGCGCAGGTCGCAGCCGGACAGGTCGACGATGCCGAAGTAGTTGCCGCCCCAGACGATGTCGGCGGACAGCTTGCCGTAGCCCGGAAGCTCCACCGGGATGTCCTGCGCGGCCACGTAGGCGGGCACGTTCTCGAAGCGGGTCCACAGCACGTTGTCGCCTTCGGACGCCACTTCCGACACCACCAGGCCGGCGGTGGTCTCAAAGCGGATCTTGGTGATGCCGTCCTTGCCGCGCGGCACCAGGCCGTGGGCCACCATGGCCATGCTGACCGCGATGGTGCCGTGGCCGCACATGTGCGAATACTCGGTGCCGTCGATGTAGATCAGACCGGCGTCGAACTCCGGGCTGGACGGCGGGGTCAGGAACACGCCGAACATGTCCTTGTGGCCGCGCGGCTCGCGCATCAGCGCCTTGCGCAGCCAGTCGTAGTTCTGTTCAAGGAAGGCGCGCTTCTCCAGGATGGTGGAGCCGGCGGGGTAGGGGATGCCGCTATGCACGATGCACAGGGGCTCGCCTTCGGTATGGGTATAGATGACATCGAACGCGTCTTGCTTGCGCATGACTGTGGCTCCAGACAAGTAAGGTAGGGAAAAGTTATTTGCCGCGTTCGGACAGCATGTCCAGCCCGACGGTCAAATCCAGGATGACGATGGCGATCACCGCAACCACGATCGTGGCGCCCGATACGGCTGCGATGGTCGGATCTATCGTGTATTGCACGTAGTTGAAGAGCTTCACGGGGATGGTGTTGAGGTCCGCCGTGGTGTTGAAAATGGATAGCTCCACGTTGATCCACGAAGAGATGAAGGCGAAGATCGAACCGGTGACGATGCCCGGCCGGATCTGCGGCAGCACCACCAGGAAGAAGGTCGTCCAGGGATTCGCGCCCAGGTCCGCCGAAGCTTCCTCCAGCGCGCGCTGCTCCGGCGTCAGCAAGGTCAGCGTGGAACGCAGCACGAAGGGCGCAATGATGACGATGTGCCCGATCAGCAGCGACAGGAAGCTGCGCGTCAGGCCGAAGTACGCGCCGTACTGCAACAGCGCCGCGCCCAGCACGATGTGGGGCAGCACCAGCGGCGACATCAGCACCGAGGTCAGCGCGGCCTTGCCCGGGAACTCGTAGCGCGCCACAGCCAGCGCAGCCGGCACCGTCAGCAGCACGGCCGCGGCCGTGGCGGCCAGGGCCAGCACCGTGCTGGTCGTGAACGCCGCGACATAGCCGGCTTCGATCAGCAGGGTGCGGTACCAGTCCAGCGTGAAGCCCTTGGGCGGAAACGCCAGGTAAGGCGTGGCCGTGAACGAGGAACCCAGGATCACCACCAGCGGCAGGGCCAGGTAGGCCAGCACGCCCAGGGCGATCAGGCGGATCAGGTTGCGGGCGATCATCGCGCGGCTCCCGGCAGGACGGCGGCGCGGTTGGCCAGCGCCACCAATATCAAGGTGAACACCAGCAGCACCATGCTCAGCGCGCCGCCGTAGTGGAAGTCGAACACCGTGCTGTACTGCTGGAAGATCAGCATGGACAGCACTGACACGCGCCCGCCGGATAGCAGGGCCGGCGTCACGTAGGCGCTGACCGCCAGCGTGAAGACCATGATGGCGCCCGACACCACGCCAGGCAGCGTCAGCGGCCAGGTGATGTGGAAGAAGGTGGCTGCGGGGCTGGCGCCCAGGTCGGCCGAGGCCTGCTCGCAGGCCGGATCGACCCGCGCCAGCGCATTGCCCACCGCCAGCACCACGAAGGGCAGCAGCACGTAGACCATGCCGATCAGGATGCCCAGCTCGGTGCCGATGAAGCGCACCGGGCGATCGGCGGCGCCCACGCCCACCAGCGCCTGGTTGACCAGGCCGTTGCGGCCCAGCAGCACCATCCAGCCGAAGGCGCGCACGATGTTGCTGGTGAACAGCGGCACCACCAGCAGGATGACGCAGAAGCGCCGCCAGGCCTGCCAGCGCACCACCCGCACCAGATACCAGGCCAGCGGATAGCCCAGGAGCACGCAGGCGACGGTAGTGAAGAACGCCAGCCGGAAGGTCACCAGGATCACGTCCCAGTGGTACTGGTCGCCCAGCACGCGCAAGTATTGCTGCGGGGTGAGGCTCAGGCCGTCAGGCCCGCCGGTGATGCTGGCCAGCGCCACCACCGCCAGCGGCGCCAGGAAGAAGGCCGCGAAGAACAGCACGGGAGCCGCCAGCAGCAGGCAGGGCGAACGCCAGGCGCGCATGCTCATGGCTGTTCACCGATCAGGTGCAGGTGTTCCGGCGCGAATGCCAGGCGCGCCGTGGCGCCCGGGCCCAGGCCGGACGGCGCGATGCCGCCGTGGCGCGCCACCAGGACCTGTCCGCCGATGTCCACGTGGATCATGCAATGGCTGCCCACGTTGATGACGTCGGTGACCGTGCCGCTCAGGGCCGTGGCCGCCGCTGCATCGGCCAGGCGCAGGTCCTCGGGCCGTAGTACCGCGACGCCGCGCGCGGGCACGGTCTTGCCGGGGAGCGGCACGCGCAGCCCCTGGGCATCCATCAGCACCGCATCGCCGTCGATGGCCGTGAACGGCATGAGGTTGGCATCGCCGATGAACTCCGCCACGAAGCGCGTGGCGGGATGCCGGTAGATGTCGGTCCCGCCGCCCACCTGTTCGATCTTGCCCGCATGCATGACGACCACCCGGTCGGCCATGGTCATGGCTTCTTCCTGGTCGTGCGTGACGAAGATGAAGGCGATGCCCAGCTTGGCCTGCAGGTGCTTGAGCTCCAGCTGCATGCGCTTGCGCAGCTTCAGGTCCAAGGCCGACAGCGGTTCGTCCAGCAACAGCAGCTTGGGCTGGTTCACGATGGCGCGCGCCAACGCCACGCGCTGCTGCTGGCCGCCGGACATTTCGCGCGGATAGCGCGGGCCGAAGTCCGCCAGGCCCACCATGTCCAGCGCGGCGCGCGCCCGTCCGGCCGCTTCCTGCTTCGACGCGCCCTGGCGCCGCGGACCGTAGGCCACGTTTTCCAGCACGCTCATGTGGGGAAACAGCGCGTAGTTCTGGAACACGGTATTCAGCGGCCGCTGGTGCGCGGCCAGGCGGCTGATGTCCTGGCCTTCGATCAGGATGCGGCCGGATTCGGGCCTGAGGAATCCGGCGATCGAGCGCAACAGGGTGGTCTTGCCGCAACCGCTGGGACCGAGCAGGGCCACGAACTCTCCCTGCTGGATCTCCAGGTCGATGCGGTCCAGCGCCTGGTAGGCGCCAAAGCGCATCGACACGCCTTCGATGGTGAGCAAAGCGGACATGTTCTATCCCTAGCGCTTGCGGGCAACCTGGCGGTTCCAGGCGTCCGTGACCTCGGCGCGGCGGCTGTTGATGAGGTTCCAGTCGAACAGGCTCAGGTTCTTGACCGAGCCGTCCGCGCCCCAGGGCAGTTTGCGGGCCACGTCTTTGGACACCTGCACGTCCTTGACGGCGGGCCCCAGGTACAGGCGCGTGGCCAGGCAGGCGGCGGCATCCGGCGTGAGCGCGGTGTCGATGAACTTCTGCGCGGCGGCCTTGTTCGGCGCGTTCTTCACCAGATGCAGGCGCGCATCCGTGGCCCAGGCGCCTTCCTTGGGCACGGCGAAGCCGATGGGCAGGCCCTTGTCGATCAAGTCCCAGGCGCCCACGTTGAAGTGCGCGCCGATGATGGCCTCGCCGCTCTGGTAGGCGTTGGTGGCGGCGCCCGAACTGTCGAAGAACAGTGCGGTGTCCAGCGACGCCAGCTTGGCGTACAGCGGCGCCAGATTGGACGGGTCGACGGAGAACACCCGCGCCAGGAAGAAGATGAACGGCACGCCCGACGAGTTCGCCGGCGAGGGAATGGCGACGGCGCCCGCGTACTCGGGCTTCCACAGGTCCTTCCAGCTGGTGGGCGGTTGCGGCACTTCCTTGGTGTTGTAGGCGATGCCCAGCGAGTAGTAGCCGGTGCTGACGGCGTAGGCGCCAGCGCCGTTGCGGTACACGCCCTGGTCGATGACGTTCTTCAGGTTGGGGATGCCGGCGGGATCCAGCGCGTCCAGCACGCCCGCTTCGGCGGCCAGTTCGCTGATGCCGCCGTCCATCCAGGCCACGTCTATGGTGGGCGCGCCCTTCTGCTGTTGCAGCTTGGCCAGCGTGGTGGTGGACGTGCCGACTTCCGGCACCACGGCCACGCCAGTCGCCTTGGTGTAGGGCTCGGCCACGCAGGCGCGGAACGCGTCGCCCCAGTTGCCGCCGTACCAGGCGACCGTGATCTTCTGCTGCTGGGCCAGCGCCTGGCCTGCGAGCAGCAGGCCGGTTCCCAGCAAGGCGGCGCGGATCGCGCTGCGGGTAGGTGTTGCCATGTCGGATTCCCCTTGTCGATTTATCGGCCCGTTGCGACTGCGCCGGCGGGCGCGGCAGCACGGTGCCATAGATGCATCTTGGGCGATCCCCGGGAAAACCAGCTTGAAGGCCTGGGACAAAAACTTGAATAATTGCGACATGGAAACCGCTACACCCGCCGCGGCGCCGTCTTTCTCCTATGACGACGAGTTCAGCGGCCTGCCCCAGGGGAAACCCGCACTGACCGTAGGCATCGTGCTGCTGGACCAGTTCACGCTGGCCGCCTTTGCCGGATTGGTGGACGTGTTGCGGCTGGCGGGCGACCACGGCGGACGCAGCCGCCAGATCCATACCGCCTGGCGCGTCATGAGCTGGGACGGCAAACCGCGCTGCTGCAGCGCGGGCCTGACCATAGATGTGGCCGACGGCCTGCCCGAGGACCCGAGCCAGTTCGACTATGTGGCGGTTTGCGGCGGCAACGACTACTTCAACGGCCGCCTGCCCGAACCTTTGCGCGACTGGCTGCGGCTGGCGGCGGCGCAGCGCGTGCGGCTGCTGGGCATATGCACTGGCACCTTCGCGCTGGCGCAGGCGGACGTCATCGGGCCGCGCACGGTCTGCGTGCACTGGAACGTCCTGGACACCTTCCGCGAGCGCTTTCCGCAAGCCCGCGCGGTGGTGGACCGACTGTTCGTGGACGAAGGCGACCTGATTTCCTGCGCCGGCTCCACGGCTGCAATCGACCTGGCGCTGTACCTGGTGGCCCGCCATTGCGGGCGCGACAAGGCGCAGCAGGCGATGCGGCACATGATGCTGCAAGGCGTGCGCCCGGGGCGCGTGCCGCAAGCGCACTTCCACACGGATCTGTCGGGCATCCAGGACCTGCGCGTGCGCCAAGCTGCGCACTTCATCGAGCAGCGCATTGACAACCCGCCGCCGCTGGACGCGATTGCGCGCTACGTCGGCGTGGGGCGCAGGCAGCTGGAACGCGCATTTCGCCTGGCGACGGGCATGTCGCCCATGGCGTTCCAGCGGCAGTTGCGGCTGGAATACGGCAGTTGGCTGCTCTTGAACAATCCCAGCAGCATCACGCAGATCGCGCTGGATTGCGGCTTTGCCGACGGCGCGCATTTCTCGCGCGACTTCCGCGCGCATTTCGGCCAGTCGCCGCGCCAGTATCAGCAGGCCGCGGATCGCGACAGCGGCGTCAGCGTGTTTCCCGCCTAGGGCCTGAGCACGGCTCGTTCCGGAGCAGGCAGGTCGCAGGCGTATCAACGGAAGGAGACGACATGACCTATGACCTTTGGTACTGGGACGGCATACCCGGGCGCGGCGAGTTCGTGCGCCTGGCCCTGGAGGCTGGCGGCATCCCCTATCGCGAATGCGCGCGCCAGCCGGGCGCGGATGAAGGCACGCTGGTCGCGGACCTGAGCGCGGAGCGCAAGCATCCGCCGTTCGCGCCGCCCTATCTGGTGGCGGGCAAGATGACGCTGGCGCAGACCGCCAACATCCTGCTGTTCCTGGGCGAAAAGCATGGCTTGGCGCCGGACTCGCTGGAAGGGCGGCTGTGGGTGAACCAACTGCAACTCACCATCGCCGACATGGTGGCCGAAGCGCACGACACGCATCATCCAATATCCGCCAGCGAGTACTACGAAGACCAGAAGGTCGAGGCCGCGCGCCGCGCGCGCTGCTTCCGCGTAGAGCGCATGCCCAAGTTCCTGGGCTACTTCGAACGCGTGCTGGACGGGCCGCAGGCTTGGCTGGCGGGCGGCAAGCGCTGGACCTATGTGGACCTGTCCATGTTCCACCTGGTTGACGGCTTGCTGTATGCCTTTCCGAAACGCATGGCGACGCTGGCGGTGCGCTATCCCAAGGTCATGGCGCTGCATGCGCGCGTGGCGGCGTTGGCGGAATTGCAGCCGTATTTTGAAAGCGGCAGGCGCCTGCCTTTCGGGGAGGGAATATTTCGCCAATATCGCGAATTGGATGCGGCTTGAGTCCGGATAAACCCTGGTGTTGCTGAATGCCGATTTTCTTGATGGGTCTCTTGAAAATCTTGAGACCCGCTCATTTTTAAGATTAAATATTTGCAAATTGTTTAATAAATATTTCCATTTGTCTCGCGGCAGATAGGTCGAACGGCATCAGGCCACCCGGGGGTCCGGGTAGGAGACGTCACGATGAAATGGATTTCCTTAAGCCAACTGCTGCGCGTGGAGCGCGGCATGCAGAAGGCCGACATGCTTGGGCAGATCGCAGCGATCCATAACGCCCAGGCCGTCATCGAGTTCGACCTGGACGGCCACGTCCTGGCGGCGAACCCGAACTTCCTGACCACCATGGGCTACGCGCTGGACGAGATCGCGGGGCGGCACCACCGCATGTTCGTCGATCCGGCAGAGCGCGCGTCCGCCGCCTACGCGGAATTCTGGAGCCGCTTGCGGCAGGGCGGGCGCGATGCGGGGCGTTACCGCCGCATCCGCAAGGACGGCGGCGACGTCTGGCTGCAAGCCTCCTACAACCCGATCTACGACCGCCATGATCGCTTGATCAAAGTGGTCAAGTACGCCGTGGACATCACCGCGCAGCAGCAGCGGCAGGCGGACGTGGAAGGCCAGCTTGCGGCGATCTCCAAGGTCCAGGCCATCATCGAGTTCGAACTCGACGGCACCATCATCCGTGCCAACGATCTGTTCCTGGGCGCGGTGGGTTACCGCGCGGACGAGATCCTGGGGCGGCACCACAGCATGTTCGTCCCGCCGGAAGAGGCGCGCGGCGCGGCGTACCAGGAGTTCTGGCGCAGGCTGCGCAACGGCGAGCATGACACCGGCCAATACCTGCGCATCGGCAAGGGCGGCCGCCAAGTCTGGATCGAAGCCAGCTACAACCCGATCTTCGATGCCGAAGGCCGGCCGGTCAAGGTCGTCAAGTACGCCACCGACATCACGCGGCGCTTTACCGCCGCCCAGACGCTGCGCGTCGCGGTCCAGGGCCTGACCGAAAACGCCGAGCGCGCGGGCCAGGCCAATACGTTGGCGCTGGACGCCTGTCGCGTGGCGGAACAGGGCGGCCATACCGTGCAGGAAGTGGTGCAGACCATGGGCGGCATCACCCAGAGTTCGCGCCGCATCTCCGAAATCATCGGGGTCATGGACGGCATTGCTTTCCAGACCAACATCCTGGCGCTGAACGCCGCGGTCGAGGCTGCGCGCGCTGGCGCTCACGGCAAGGGGTTCGCGGTGGTCGCGGCCGAGGTGCGCAGCCTGGCGCAGAACAGCGCCGCGGCGGCCAAGGAAATCAAGAACCTGATTACTTCCTCGGTGCAGCAGGTCGAGAGCGGCGCGCGCCAGGTGCAGTCGGCCGGCACGACCATGGACGACATCGTGGCCTCGTCGCGCCGCGTGACTGAAATCATGGCGGAAGTGGTGGAGGTGTCGCTGGCCCAATCCGCCAGGCTCGGCGAGGTCACCGAGGACATCACGCAGCGGGCCGGCGAGCCCGCGCGCGCCGCGTCGCCCACCGCCCCGGTCAGGCCCGTGGCGCCAGCCCTGCGGGCCAGGCCGGCCGCCAATGGACCCTTGCAGCCGCAGGCCGAACGGCAATACGTGCGCTACTGAGCCGGCGCCGCCGGCCCGATGCGCTATAAAGACGGTATTGATCTGAACCCGCAGGCCCGGGCAGGAACCATCCGCCCGGGCCGCGCCATTTGCAGCCACCGTCCATGACCGAATCCGAAGCACTGGCTCTCGCCTCGCACCGCCATTACAAGGGCGGCCTCTACCTCTATGTGGGCACCGCCCGCCACTCCGAAACCGAGGAGTCCCTGGTCGTCTACGAACACCTGTGGCCGCACGAGCGCGGCCTGTGGGTGCGTCCGGCGGACATGTTCTTCGGCCAGTTGCCCGATGGCGCGCCGCGCTTTGCGCCCTTGCGGCCGGCGGAGTAAGGCTGTGACGTACTTCTATCGCCGGCCGCGCGCGAGCGGTGCCTCTCCCGTCCGGGCGGCGGGCGGCAAGGCGGGCGCGGAGGCCCTGGCCGCGGCGCTGCAGGCATTGCGCGGCCCGTTCATCGTGGCCGACCTGGAAACCACCGGCCTGTCCACCGCGACCTGCGAGATCCTGGAGTTCGCGGCGGTGCGCGTGGGCGAGGCGGGGGCGCTGGAGCGCGAGTACACGCAAGTCGTGCGTACCCGCGGTCCGGTGCCGTCCTTCATCAGCCGGCTTACCGGCATCACGCAGGCGGAAGTCGACCGCGATGGCGTGCCGGTGGTGCAGGCGTTTTCCTCCTTCCTGGATTTCGTGGAAGACCTGCCTGTGTTTTTCCACAATGCGTCGTTCGACCGGCGCTTCCTGGGTGCGGCGGCGGACCAGACCGGCCTGCCATTCGCCAATTCCACCCATTGCACCCTGGCGCTGGCGCGGCGCGCCTGGCCGGAGCTGCCCTCGCACAAGCTGGAGATCCTGGCGCGCCATGTGGGCGCTTCCGATCCCACCCACCGCGCGCTGGCCGACGTGCGCACGACCGTGGCGGTGGCGCTGGCCGCCAGTTCCCGCCTGGCCGCGGGCCAGGAGTAGCCATGTCCGACCTGGAACAGATCCGGCTGGCCGTGCGCCGCTTTACTGAAGAGCGGGAGTGGCAGCCGTTTCATACGCCCAAGAACCTGGCGATGGCGCTGGCCGGAGAGGCGGGCGAACTCGTGTCCCTGTTCCAATGGCTGAGCGAGGCCGAGTCGCGCCAGATGCCGCCGGAAAAGCTGGCCGAGGTCGCGGACGAAATCGCCGATGTGCAGATGTACCTGGTGGCCCTGGCCGACCAGCTCGGCATCGATATCGCCGACGCGGTCGCGGGCAAGATGGTCAAGAATGCGCGGAAGTATCCGGCGGACCGTTTTCGCGGCAGCGCGCGCAAGTATGACGATCCGCCCGAGCAGGCCTGACTCGCGCGCGCCGCGGCCAGGCCGGCCGCGTCAGATCACCTTTTGTTCGTGATGCACTTGGGGCGGTTCGACGAAAAAGCCCGCCACCAGCTTGCGCCATTCCTGGAAATCGCCGGATTCGCGGAAATCGACCATGTGGTTCTCGACGGTTTCCCAGTCCACCACCAGCGTATAGCGCTGCGGCTGCTCGATGCTGCGGTACAGCTCCATGCCGTGGCAGCCGCGGGCCCGCAAGAACAGCGGTTTCGCCTGCGCGACGCCCGCCTCGAACAGCGCTTCCTGTCCTTCGCGGACATGGATGCTGGCAATCTCCTGGATCATGGTCTGGTCTCCAAACAGATGAGGCCGGGTAGCGCCCGGCCGGCCGCCGTAGTATCGCTGAAAATTCCGGACGCGGCGCGTACCGGCCGCTACCGCTTCGGTTGTGCGCGCTAGGGAACTTGCCTGAGCCGACCGCCCGGCTTCCCATCCATAAAGTTGAATCCGGGCGCGCGTGTCGCGGATCCAGCGCGTTTCTCCTCGTCCATACGCACGGGCGTCGCGCAAGATTGCCGCAAATCTGGCCGATTGTTTTACAGCTGGGGATCGTCCATCGGGACCCGGTCGCCCGTTTAGCCGATATCGACTTACCTAGGACGGCGCAATCATTCCGTACCAATACGAAAGTCCCACGCCTTTCGTCATTGTCCAGGCGTGGCGCTGAGCGGTAACGGTCCGCGCCGGTCGGTCGCCGGTAATCGTGAATCCGTGCATGCACGGAGCAGGAGGAGCTGAAATGAAAAAGCTCATGGCAGTCGCCGCGTTGTCCTTGTTCGCTGTCTCGGCCTATGCGGACCCCGGTGGATCAATTACCGGCCACGCCGGCGCAATCAATGGCACCGCATCATCCATCTCCACGGGCAGTTCCGTGGCCGCTACCCAGATCAACGGCTATGGCTCTTCCACCCAGGTGTCGTTCGGCATGACGGGCGGCGTTGCGGAAGTGGGTGGGAGCTTCAGCCGCGATGGCACGCAAGTCGTCACCAGCACGCGCCAGTACGCCAACAGCGATTCGTACGGCCATGTTTCGGGCAATGCGCCCATCATGGTGGGCGACAGCATCGCCAACGGCGGCGCCACCTTCGCCAAGACGGATACCAGCGCTTCGGCGACGGGTTCGTTCCATGCGGTGAATGTGGGGGCGTTCGGGTCGATACACGGCATCGGCCCGGTGGGCCATGTCGGCGGTTTCAATCACTGACCCAGTTATCCGGACGGCTTCGGCCGTCCGGGCGAGGGGACATCATGAAGACCATAGTGCTTGCCATTTCCCTGTCGCTGGCGGCGGTGTCCGCCAGCGCCCAGACCAGCAGTTCCAGCGCGACGACATCGGCGTCCTCGGGATCGACCAACGCCGGCAACAATCAGGGCATTACGCTCAACTCCAACAACAGCGGGTCCAGCACGCTGCGTAGCGTGCCGCCGCTGGGCGGACAAAGTTTCTACGGTTCTTTCTCGTCCGACAGCTGCATGGTTTCGGCGGGCGGGGGGGGCGCCGTGGTCGGCTTCGGCATGAACATCGCGATCCCGATCGAGGACCAGAAGTGCAGTCTGCGGCGCAATTTCGAACGCACCATGCAGGCGGCCGCCTCGACCAGGGACGCGGATCGCTCGCGCCGCCTGGAAACCGCGGCCATCGATATCCTGTGCCAGACCGACGACCGCACCAAGGCGGCGCTGGTGGCGCAGGGACTGTGCACCAATCCTGCGCTGACGACGGCGGATCACCGCTTCGACAGCAATGCGGTGGCGCAGGTGGCGCCGCCTGCCGGCGGCCCGGTCCTGGCCGACCGGCCTGCGCCGCCTGCGCCTCCCGCGCCCGAGGCGCAAGCCTATCCGGTGCGCAGTGTGCAGAGCGCCGCGCTGGCGTCGCCGCCGCTGCGCAACCGGACCTATACCGATCTGTACACGCCGGGCTGAGGCTGGGGCCCGCTCGTCCCGGCGGGGCGGGACGAGGGAGGGACGAGATTCAGGATTGGGCGGGCGGTGGGACGGCGAGGGGAGCCGCCGCCGGCTGCGGGGCCGAAGCCAGCAGCATGGTGGGAGGCGACGATACCTCCAGGCCGGCGTCGTGCAGGCGCTTGAGCAGGGTGAACAGCAGGGCGCTCCGCACGCCGTAGGCCGCGCGGGGCGAGGACACGTAGCCCTTGGCATTGAAGATCAGATGGCCGCCGTCGATGCCATCCAGGAACACATTGGGGGCGGGCGTGTCCAGCACGTCCTCATGATCCGAGAAGGCCTGCAGGATCAATTCGCGCACCTGCTCAGCATCGGTGGACAGGGGCAAGGGCAGCTTGATCTGCACCAGCCCCAACGGATTCGAACGGGTCACGTTGCGCACGGTCTTGGTGACGAACTCCGAATTCGGCACGATCACCGTGGAGCGGTCGCCCATCTGGATTTCCGTGGCGCGCACGTTGATGCGCAGGATGTCGCCTTCGACGCCGCCCAGCGACACCCAGTCGCCCACCTTGACGGGGCGTTCCGCCAGCAGGATCAGGCCGGACACGAAGTTCTGCACCACCGCCTGCAAGCCAAAACCGATACCCACCGACAGCGCGCTTGCGATCCACGCCACGCGTTCCAGGCCTATGCCCGCGGCCGACAGCGACAGCGCCACCGCGATCACGAAACCGGCATAGCCGAACAGCGTGGCGGCCGACAGCTGCATGCCCGGATCCAGCTCGGTCGTGGGCAGATAGCGGTTGGACAACCAGCGCTTGAGCATCTTCACGGCCAGCAGCGACAGCCCCAGCACCATCAGCGCCTGCAGCACCGCGCCTGGGCGGATCTGGGCTTCGCCGATGGCGAGTCCCTTGCGCAATTGGTCAAAGCGCTGCAGCAGGTCCATCGGCGCCTCGCCGAAGGGCGCCGCCAAGAGAATCACGGCCAGCAGGCCGACCGCCACGCGGCCCACGCCCGACAGCAGCACGGCCGCCTGGTCGCGCATGCTGGGCGCTTCGTGCTCGCCGCCGTCGCGGTGCGAGGTGCCCAGCAGCGTGCTGAAGCCATCCTCGATCAGCGTCGACAACAGGTATGCCGAGGCCAGCACGATCAGCACCCACAGCACCTGCTTGACCATGAAGCTGCCGAACGCCACATAGCCCGCCAGCAGGCTGGCCAGGCTGAGGATCAACACGGTCCACACCGCGCCCAGCAGCAGCGACACCCAGAACGGGATCGGCGTCTCGCTTTCCTGCATGGCCTGGCGCCGCAGCCGGCGGCTGATGGCCAGCACCGCGCCCAGCGTCGCCATGGTCAGGACCGCGACGATGCCGGTCAGCGTGATGGTGGTGGTCAGGCTGGCGTTCAACAGCACCGGCAGGCGTTCGGCCAGCCAGATCATCACCACCAGCACGCCCAGCACGCCAGGCAACCAGCGCAGCCGCGTCGCCACAATGTCGCTGACGGGGGGCAGGCGCCACGACGGCCGGTTGGCGGACAGGAGCGCATAGCCCAGGCCGGACACGTAGCCGCCGAAGCAGACCGTCCCCACCAGGTTCGCGAGCAGCGACGAGGTGTTGTCGCTCAGCTGCGAATTCCAGTCCAGTCCCATGTGGATCAACAGCGCGACCACGCCCGGCGTGGCGACGGCCAGGACCACATGCGTGACCGCCAGAAACGAGCGGCGCAGGCGTCCCGGCGGCACGCGAGTGGCGGTTATCCGCAGCAGCACCCGGCCGATGGCGACGCGCAAGGCGATCGTCAGCGCGATCGCCGCGCCCAATAGCAACCAGCCCCATTTCGGCGTCTGTCCGACCGCGGTCGCGAGGTCGTCGCGCAGCGCCTCCAGGCGTTCCAGGTCGCGCGGGAACTCCTCGCGGAACTCGGTCCAGAACTGGTCGGACAGGAAGGAATCGCGCCGCTCGCCCAGGCGCGCCTGGAATTGCTTGCGCCGCTGCGCCGATATCTGCTCGGCCGTTTGCCCTGCATCCACGGACAGCAGCCTGGCCAGTTTGATCTGCGCATCCAGCGCCCGGCTGGTCTTGTCGAGCTGCATGCGTTGAGCGGCGACGTCGGACGCTTCCTTGACGCCTTCGGGCGGCGTGCCCAGTTCGCTCAACCGGGCCGTCACGCTGGCCAGCTGAGGCGTCAGGGCCTCGGCGGCGGCATCGGCCTTGGACTGGATGTCCAGCGCATCGCCGCGCTGTTTTACCAAGGTGGCGTCATCGGTCTCGTCGGCGACCCGCTTGCGGATGTCGTCGATCTGCTTGCGCGCGGTCGCCAGCGCCGCTTCGGTGTCGGCGGGCGTGGGCGGCGCCGCCGCGTGGGCGGGCAACAGGAAAAGTACCAGCAGCAGCGCCGCGATCAGCGCCACGAAAACGGGCGCGCGCGAGGGCCGGGGCCGCGCGGGCAGGGCAATGGAAGTCTGTGTCATATTCTGGGGCGAGTCGCTCGCATTCGAGGCGGGAGCATAGCGCGCCGGCGCCCTGGCTGTTGCAACAAAAACGAGCGCCATGGCCCTATTTTTTTTGATCGGGCCAATCGCCGGAGCGGCAGCGCGGGCCAGGGGTAGAAATAGGGCCGGATAGGCGATGCGCCGCCTCTGGCGGGTCGATGCGTGACAGGCGTCCGCAAACCCTGTTTACGTGGTCAACGTTTGGATTCAACTCAGACAGGGCGGGCGCCGCGTGCGGCGCGCTGCTTCGGCTTGCCGAGCACGGCATCGCACACCTCCAGCCAGGCGCGGGCGGCATAGGACAGATAACCGGACTGCTGCCAGATATGGCCGACTTCCCACTGCAGGCCGGACTTGGCCAGCTTCGCGGTGCTCAGGCCGCGAGTCTTCATGCGCAGCATCAGCGGTTCGGGCAGCAAGGCCACGCCCAGGCCCGCCGAGGCCATCGCCACCAGGAAATCCCAATGCGCGCTCTGGGCCGCGATGCCGGGCTGCAAGCCGGCCTCGGCAAAAGCCTGCCGCAGGCGGCGGGTCATGGCGAAGTCGTCCGTGGGTATCAAGAGGCGCGCATCGCGCAGGGCGGACAGCGGCAGCGAGGTCTTGCCGGCCCAGGGCGCGTCGGGCGGGCCTATCACCCAGATCGGGTAGCTGCCGAAGCGCTGGGCCGCCAGGCCGCCGTCCGGCGCGATCGGCAGTATGGTCGCGCCCACTTCCAGCTCGCCGCTCGCGACCAGTCCTTCCACGGCTTGGCCGGTGCCTTCGCGCAGGGTCAGGTGGATGCCGGGATGCAGTTCGCGGAAGCGCTTGACCACCGGCGTGAACAGCAGATTGATCATGGGCGGGATGCCGACTTCCAGCGCGCCCCGGCGCAGGTCCGCGGTCTGGCGCAGTTCTTCCGACAGCTGGCGCATCGTTTCCAGCACCTGCAAGCCGCGCTGGTACATGATCCGGCCGGTATCGGTGGGGCGGGCCGTGTGGCCGTCGCGGATCAAGAGCGGCGTGCCGGCTTCTTCCTCGAGCTGGCGAATCATCTTGCTTACCGTCGACTGCGTCACGAACAGCACCTTGGCCGCCTGCGTGAAGCTGGCATGCCTGACGGTTTCGACGAAGTACCGCAGTGCGCGCACGTCCATGGACCGGGATTCCCCTGCGCGTTGCGCGCAAAACGTTCAAACGATGAAAAAAGCGACTGATTTGGATGATTTTAAGTCATTACGAGATTTGAGCCGGCCTTCCTATACTGCCGAAAATTCGTTCCCGGGCCGTCTCGAGTCGGCCCGGGAACCTTGGGAAACGCCGCGTCAGACGGCGCCTGGGCGCACGGCGGCAACGCCGCGCCCCGCCGCACGTAGGCCCTTGAATCTGGAGACACCATGCATCTCGACCGTATCCGCCACCCTGGGCTGCGCGCCAAGATCACTTCCGCCGATCAGGCGGCTTTGCTGGTAAAGGACGGCATGACCGTCGGAATGAGCGGCTTCACCCGCGCGGGCGACTGTAAGTCGGTGCCGGCGGCGTTGGCGGCCCGCGCCGAGCGCGAACCGCTCTCCATCACCTTGATCACCGGCGCGTCGCTGGGCCATGACACGGACAAGATGCTGGCGCAAGCCAATGCGCTCGCGCGCCGCATGCCGTTCCAGGTCGACACCACCCTGCGCCGCAAGATCAACCAGGGCGAAATCGCCTTCATCGACCAGCACCTGTCCGAAACCGTCGAGCAACTGCGCGCGGGCCATATCGGCCCCATCAACGTGGCCATCATCGAGGCCGCCGCCATCACCGAGACCGGCGCCATCGTGCCGACCATGTCGGTGGGCAACTCTGCCTCCTTTGCGCAGCAGGCGGAAGTCATCATCATCGAACTGAACATGGGCGTGCCCGCCGCCATCGAGGGCCTGCACGATATCTACGTGCCCGAAGCCCGCCCGGCGCGCCAGCCCATCGGCCTGGTTTCCCCCGACCAGCGCATCGGCCAGTCCTGCATAGCGGTGGATCCGGCCAAGATCGTCGCCATCGTCATCACGCAGGAGCCGGACAGCCCGTCCAACGCCTTGCCGCCCGACGAGGAAACCAATGCCATCGCCGGCCACATCAATGACTTCCTGCGCCGCGAGGTCGACGCCGGCCGCCTGACCAATGAGTTGCTGCCCTTGCAGGCCGGCATCGGCACCATCGCCAACGCGGTGCTGCACGGCTTCGAGTCATCCAGCTTCGAAAACCTGACGATGTACTCCGAAGTGCTGCAGGACAGCGCCATCGAACTGCTGGACCAGGGTAAGCTCGCGTTCGCATCGGCCTCTTCGATCACGGTATCCAAGCCGGTGTACGAAAAGATCCTGGCCAACATGGAGCACTACCGCGAACGCATCGTGCTGCGCCCGCAAGAGATCAGCAATGCGCCCGAGATCGTGCGCCGCCTGGGAATCATCGCCATCAATACGGCGCTGGAGTTCGACATCTACGGCAACGTCAATTCCACGCACGTGGGCGGCACGCACATGATGAACGGCATCGGCGGCTCGGGCGATTTCGCGCGCAATGCGCACCTGGCGATCTTCGTGTCCAAGTCCATGGCCAAGAATGGCGACATCTCCAGCGTGGTGCCCATGGTGTCCCATGTCGACCACACCGAGCACGACGTGGACGTGCTGGTCACGGAATGCGGTTTGGCGGACCTGCGCGGCCTGGCGCCGCGCGAACGCGCGCGCGCGGTCATCCAGAATTGTGTGCACCCGTCCTACTGCGACGCTCTGCAGGACTATTTCGACCGGGCCTGCGAGCGCGGCGGCCACACGCCGCATCTGCTCGAAGAAGCATTCTCCTGGCACCAGCGTTTCAACGAAACCGATACGATGCGGCTGGCCAACCCGGCGGCGCGCAAGGTGGCCTGAGATTCGCCAGAACGTGTGACTGCCGCCGCCGCGGCGCCTGCCGGCTCTTGCGTGCGTAGCGCGTTCCGGCTTGCGGATCATGGTTTCCGCTGGCGCCGCGATTGGGTAGAGGTAAGGCAGCAGACGCTGCTTTACCTTTTTTTTGCCTGGCCTTTCTTGGCGGGACCGGACTTGGGTGCGCTCAGGTTTTCGCGCGACATCTCGAGCTCGTCCCGCAACCACTGCTTCAATTCCACCAGCGGCGCCCAGTCGCGCAGGCTGGGCCGGTACACCAGGTGATAGGTCTGCGCCTGCTCGTACTCGATGCTGATGGGGGATATCTGCACCAGCCGGCCCGAACACAGCGCGTCGGCGGCCAGCAATTGGCGGCCCAGGGTGATGCCCAATCCCTGCTCGGCGGCCTGCATCATCATGCCGGCATCGTTGAAGGAAGCCACGGGCGTGATGGGCGTGTTCAGGCCGGCGGCGTTGAACCAGGTTTGCCAGAGTTCGCGCTCGCCCAGCAAAGGTTGGCGCGCGAGCGTCTGCGGCGAATGATCGGGGAGCGCCGCCGCGGTTTCCGGCGACGCCAGGACGATCAGGGGCAGGGGCGTATCGAACAAGGTCTCCGATTCCACGCCCGGCCAGGGGCCGCGCCCAAAACGCAGCGCGGCGTGAAAGCCGTCGCGCAACAGATCCACCACTTGCTGCGAGGTCTCGATTTCCAGCGTCAGGCCTGGATTGCGCTCGCGCCACCGCGCCATGCGCGGCAACAACCAGCGTTGCGCGAAAGAGGGCAGTACCGACACGCGCAAACGCTGCTCGCTGCCGGAGGCCGCGGCCGATGCGGCCATCGTGCCTTCATCCAGTAGCGCCATGGCGCCCTGCACACTGCACAAGAGCGCTGCGCCCGCCGAATTCAGGACAATGCCCCGGCCGCTGCGCTCAAACAGGGGAAAGCCCAGCTGGGTTTCCAGCACCTTGATTTGTTGGCTGACGGCGCTGTGGGTCAGGTGCAGCCGTTCGGCCGCCGCGCGCAGATTCTGCAGTTCGGCCACGGCGCGGAAGGCGGGGAGGGTACTGAGTGGCAGGCGCATGGCTCGGACCAGAGGTGAAGATTGGTCATCATAGCTTACCGATAACCCCAAAACAATTCGATTTTCAGCGGGACATTGGGCGACTACGCTTACCAAAGTGCATCAATACCTGGAGCCCATCATGTCTGCACAGCTTTGTACCCCGTCTTCGCCGGCCTTGGTCGCCACGTCCAGGGATCGTCAGCAACCTGCAGCCACGCTTGGCGCCGCGCCTGGCGCCGAGCAGGCAGCGCCGCCGCTGCCTGGATTTTTCGCCATGCTTGCGGCAGCCTATCGCAAGCGCCGCAATGAAGCGCGGCAGCGCCATCTGGCCGCAGACCTGGACGAGCACATGCTGCAGGACCTGGGCGCACCCGGATGGCTGATGAATGAAGCCGCGGTCAAGCGCGATCTGGCGCGGCTGCGCGATGTGGACTACCTGCGCTGGTAGGTGGATCCTGCGACCGCTGACTGGCGGCCTGGCATTGCGTCTCTTTCTTGCGGCCCCGCTTCGTATCTATATATAGGTATAGAGGCGGGGCCGCGCGTTCATCGCCGCGCAGCCCGGTCCTCCGCCTATATATGGTGCTGCATCGCACGGAAGAAGAGCGCGGGCGGCTGAAATGTGGAAGGTCCGGCGCGAGGTACGAACAAATAGTTGGCTGCGCCCCAAGACAGGCGGAAAACTTGTGCTATAGTCTCGCTCCTTCGCAGTTCAGACAGTTTTGAACCGCGA
>NZ_MTLG01000087.1 GCF_002192695.1 Achromobacter xylosoxidans | reverse complement strand
CATTTTCGTTGTGCTTCTTCCAGATTGTTAAAGAACGAATATAGCTGTCAGGTAAAACCTAACTCATAAGGCCGTTTCAACGACGCTATGAGTTAGCCTCTACATCACCAGGCAATCAAGTACTTGGTGGAGGTGAACGGGATCGAACCGATGACATCCTGCTTGCAAAGCAGGCGCTCTCCCAGCTGAGCTACACCCCCATATCCCGCATGCGCAGAATACTTGGTGGGTCTGGTTGGATTCGAACCAACGACCCCCGCCTTATCAAGACGGTGCTCTAACCGACTGAGCTACAGACCCAAAACCTATTCGGATCAGCAGTCAGGCAGTTGGAGACCCAGGGAAGATTCCCTCGACCCAAGCCTACAACTGATCCCAGCTATATCAAACAACCGATAAGAGTGGACGCTTAACACGAGCACTTAAGCTCTGAAAGGAGGTGATCCAGC
>NZ_MTLG01000086.1 GCF_002192695.1 Achromobacter xylosoxidans | reverse complement strand
ATCGCTGTAAGTCGTGTCATAGCCGCCGCTCAGGTTGGACGTGCTCCGGGAGGTGGTGCCGTCGCTATACCTCGTGTCCAAGCCACCGCTCAAGTTGGATGTGCTGCGCGAAGTCCGCCCGTCGCTGTACGTCGTGTCGAAAAAAAAAACGGGCGCGGACCTGGCGGCGGCAGTCGCCTCTGCCGCCGCCGGCGACGTGCTGCGGCTGGCGTCCGGCTCCTACGCCGGCGGCATCGTCATCGACAAGCCGCTCACACTGGAAGGCCCACAGGACCGTTCAGCCATCATCGTCGGCACGCGCCAGGGGCGCACGGTCTGGGTCACGGCGGCGGACGTGTCGCTGCGCAACCTGACCGTCACGCGCTCCGGCCTGAGCCTGTCCGACATGGACGCCGGCATCTTCCTGGACCGCGAGGCGCACCGCGCGCTGGTGGAACGCAACGACGTGCTGGACAACCTGGTCGGCGTGCACGTCTGGGGGCCGGCGGACGCCACGGTCCGCGGCAACCGCATCGTGGGCAACAAGGAGCTGCGCGTGGCCGAGAGAGGCAACGGCGTGACGCTCTGGAACACCCCTGGCACGCGCGTGCTGGACAACGACATATCCGCCGGCCGCGACGGCATCTTCGTCAACACCAGCAAGCTCAACACGTTCAGCGGCAACCGCTTCCATGACCTGCGCTATGCGGTGCACTACATGTACACCAACGACAGCGAGATCAGCGGCAACGTTTCGACCGGCACCGACATCGCCTACGCCATCATGTACTCGCACCGGCTGGTGGTGCGCGACAACGTCGCGCTGGATAGCCATGAGCAGGGCCTGATGCTGAATTACGCCAACCATTCCACGATCGCCAACAACACCGTGGACCGCGCCGGGAAATGCGTGTTCATCTATAACGCCAACCGCAACACTTTCCTGGACAACCACTTTTCCAACTGCGACATCGGGGTGCATTTCACCGCCGGGTCCGAAGGCAACCAGATCTCCGGCAACGCCTTCATCAACAACCGCAACCAGGTGAAGTACGTGGGCACGCGGACGCTGGATTGGTCGGTGGACGGACGCGGCAACTACTGGAGCGACAACACCGCCTTCGACCTGGACGGCGACGGCATCGCCGATACCGCCTACCGGCCCAACGACGTGGTCGACCAGCTGCTGTGGCGCGCGCCGGCGGCCCGCATCCTGCTGAACAGCCCGTCGATTTCCATCGTGCGCTGGGCGCAGTCGCAGTTTCCCGCCATCCTGCCCGGCGGCGTGATCGACAGCGCCCCGCTCATGCAGCCCCCGCCCACCGCAAGCACCAAGGAATCACCATGAGCACCGACCTGGTGGCGCTGACCGGCGCCAGCAAGCACTACGGCGCGCACCGGGCCATCGACGGCCTGGACCTGCAGCTGCGCGAAGGCGAATGCGTCGCGCTCGCCGGACACAACGGCGCCGGCAAGAGCACGATGATCAAGCTCATCCTGGGCCTGATACGCCCCACCCGCGGCCGCGTCGCGATCTTCGGCCAGGATGCCCATAGCCCGGCCGCGGCACGCCTGCGCGGCCGCATCGGCTACCTGCCCGAAACCGTGGCGCTGCATCCGTCGATGACCGGCGAGGAAACCCTGGCGTTCTACGCCAGGCTCAAGCGCCAGCCGCTGTCGGGCAACGCCGCGCTGCTGGAAAAGGTCGGCATCGCCGGCGCCGCGCGCCGCCGCGTGGGCGGCTACTCCAAGGGCATGCGGCAGCGCCTGGCGCTGGCCCAGGCGCTGCTGGGCCAGCCCCGCGTGCTGCTGTTCGACGAGCCCACCACCGGCCTGGACCCCGCCTCGCGCCTGATGTTCTACGACATCGTGCATGAACTGCGCGCGGCCGGCGCCACGATACTGCTGAGCACGCACGCCCTGTCCGAGCTGGCCGGCCACGCGGACCGCATCGTCGTGATGAAGGCCGGAAAAAAGATCGCCGACGGCGCCATGTCGGCGCTGCGGCGCTCCACCGGCCTGCCCATCCGCATCCGCCTGACCTTGGCCGAAGCCAGCGCGCAGCCGCCGGGCGGCGACTGGCGCCGCATCGACGCCGGGCGCTACGAGCTGACCTGCCCCGAGAGCGGCAAGGTGGAGGCGATCCGCGGCATCGGCGCGCTGTCCGCGGCCATCGCCGACCTCGACATCCAGGTCCCGGGCCTGGACGACATCTACGCACATCTGCTTGAACGGGAAGACGTATGAACGCGGTATGCACCATCATCGGCAAGGAAATCCGCGACGGCCTGCGCAACCGCTGGGTGCTGGCGACCGCCCTGCTGCTGGCCGCCCTGGCGCTGGCGCTGGGCCTCTTGGGGAGCTCGCCCACAGGCACGGTCAAGGCCGAGCCGCTGACCGTCACGGTGGTCAGCCTGTCCAGCCTGTCGATCTTCCTGGTGCCGCTCATCGCCATGCTGCTGGCCTATGACGCCGTGGTCGGCGAGGTCGACCGGGGCACCATGGCGCTGCTGCTCAGCTACCCGGTGTCGCGCGGCCAGGTGCTGATCGGCAAGTTCATCGGCCACCTGGCCATCCTGGCGCTGGCCACGGGCGCGGGCTACGGTTCCGCAGGGCTGGCGCTGCAATGGGCCTATGGCGGCCTGGACGCCAGCGCCTGGCAGCCGTTCGCCCTCTTGATCGGCGCCAGCGTGCTGTTGGGCGCCAGCTTTCTCGCCATGGGCTACCTGATCAGCTCCCTGGTGCGCGAACGCGCCACCGCCGCCGGCATCGCGGTCGGCGTCTGGCTGTTCTTCGTGGTGATCTACGACATGGCGCTGCTGGGCGTGCTGGCGGCCGACCAGGGCCGCCACGTCAGCCCCGGCCTGCTCAACGCGCTGCTGCTGCTCAACCCGTCCGACGTGTACCGCCTGCTCAACCTGACGGGCTTCGAGAACATTTCGCTGTATGCCGGCATGGCCGGCGTGAGCGACCAGGCCAGCCTGCCGCTCGCCGCGCTGATCGCGGCGCTGCTGCTGTGGATCGCCGTGCCGTTCCTGCTGGCGACCGCGGCTTTCAGGAACAAACCGCTATGAAATCCCTGCGACTCATGCTGGCCGCCTCCATCGTGCTGCTGGCCGCGGGCTGCGGCAGCGGCGCCGCGCCAGAAACCGCGCCCCCGCCGCAGGCCGTGACGACGGAGTCCGTCGGCCATTACTGCGGCATGGCGCTGAGCGAACACAACGGCCCCAAGGGGCAGATATTCCTCAAGGGACAGGCCACGCCGGTGTGGTTCTCCTCGATCAAGCAGGTGTTCGCCTACACCCTGCTGCCCGAAGAACCCAAGGGCATCAGCGCCATCTACGTCAACGACATGTCCACCGCGGGCGCGGGCGGCGCGCCGGACCCGTCGGCCTGGATCGACGCGCGGCAGGCGTACTACGTCATCGAAGGCCGCTACATCGGCGGCATGGGCGCCGAAGACGCCATCCCCTTCTCCCGCCGCGACCCTGCGCAGGCTTTCGCCGACACCCACGGCGGCCGCGTCGTCACCTTTGCCGATGTGCCGGAAAGCTATGTCTTCGCCCAATAGCCCGCGCCTCTACAGGCCTATCGCCATGAACCCTACCCGCCGCCGTTTCATCGGCATCGCCGCCGCAGCCAGCGCGCTCGCGCTCGCTCCCGTCGCCGCGCGCCGCGCCGCCGCCTCGATTGCACCCACCACCTGGCAAGGCACGGCGCTGGGGGCCGACGCCGAGCTGCGCCTCTACCATCCCGACACCGGCACGGCCCAGCGCCTGATCGCGCAGTCCTTGCAGGAACTGCGGCGGCTGGAAGCCATCTTCAGCCTGTACCGCGACGACAGCGCGCTGTCGGTCCTGAACCGCCAGGGCTTCCTGGACCATCCGCCGGCCGACCTGCTGCGGCTCTTGAGCGAAAGCCGGCGCTACAGCGAACTGACCTCGGGCATGTTCGACCCCACCGTACAGCCCTTGTGGCAGCTGTATGCCGAACACTTCTCGCAGCCGGGCGCCGCCGCTGACGGTCCGCCGCCCCAGGCCATCGCGCAGGCGCTGTCGCGCGTGTCCCATGCCGACGTGAAGCTGGACGGCAGCCGCATCGAACTGCTGCGTCCCGGCATGGGCATCACGCTCAACGGCATCGCCCAGGGCTACATCACCGACCGCGTCACCGACCTGCTCAGGCGCGCCGGGCTGGCGCGGGCGCTGGTGGACATGGGCGAGATACAGGGGCTGGACAGCAGCGCGGCGCCGCAAGCGTGGAAGGTCGGCATCGCCGATCCGCGCGACCCGGCGCGCCTGCTGGCAAGCGCCAGCATGACGAACCAGGCCCTGGCGACTTCCGGCGGCTATGGCACCGCCATCGACCCTGCGGGCCGGTACACGCATCTGTTCAATCCCCGCACCGGACTCGCGCGGCCGCGGTACCTGAGCGTGTCCGTCATGGCGCCGTCCGCCACCATGGCCGATGCGCTGTCCACGGCTTTCTCGCACATGCCGCTGGAGGCGGCGCAGGCGGTGGTGCGGGAGTTGGGGCTGCAGGCGTGGTTTGTGATGGCGGATGGGCGATTGGTATTGCACGGTCAGGCCGGCTAAGCCTGCGCCCGCGCATGAAAAAACCGGCCATTGGCCGGTTTATTTCATTCTGGCGGAAGCGTTCCGCCTCAAGCCGCCGACGGCGGATTCAGCGACGACAGCATCTGCGTGAAGATCTTGGGGCTGGCGGCCAGCACGTTGCCGCTGTCCATCCAGCCTTGCTCGCCGTCGAAGTCAGCGACCAGGCCGCCGGCTTCCAGCACCATCAGGCTGCCTGCCGCCAGGTCCCAGGCCTTCAGGCCCACGCCGCAGAAGCCGTCCAGGCGGCCGCAGGCCACGTAGGCCAGGTCCAGCACGGTGGAGCCCAGGCGGCGCACGCCGGTGCTGCCTTCGGCCATCTGGCGGAAACGCGCGGAGCCTTGTTCCGGATCGCCGGAGTTGGGCCAGTGCGCGCCCAGCAGGGCCTCGTGGTAGCGGGTGCGGCCCGAGACGCGCACGCGGCGGTCGTTCAGGAAGGTGCCGCTGCCACGGCTGGCCGTGAACAGTTCATTGCGGGTCGGGTCATAGATGACCGCCTGCGTGACCTGGCCGCGCTGCGTCAGCGCGATCGACACGGCGTAGTTGGGCAGGCCGTGGATGAAGTTGGTGGTGCCGTCCAGGGGATCGATGATCCACTGGAATTCGGCCTGGTCGGGGCCTTGCAGGCCGAATTCCTCGCCCAGGACGGCGTGGTCCGGGTAAGCCGCGCGCAGCGTCTCGACGATCGACTCCTCGGCGGCGCGATCGACTTCCGTGACATAATCCCGCGGCCCCTTGCGAGCCACGCTGAGTCGTTCCAAATCCATGCTGGCACGGTTGATAATGGTGCCGGCACGCCGGGCCGCCTTGATGGCGATGTTGAGCATCGGGTGCATAAAATTCCGTACGAATGCGATGAGTTGGCTTGATGATAGGCCGCTTGCCGCCCCCCGGTCCGCCGTTCCCCGACAGGGGGAAATCGACCCAAAAAACCAGGAAGGCACTAAGCCAAACGTGCCATTTTAAATGACTCAAGCATTTTCACGTGTTCGCTTCGTTATGGTGAACCCCAGCCACCCCGGAAACGTGGGTTCGGCGGCCCGCGCCATCAAGACGATGGGCTTCTCCGAACTGGTCCTGGTCGAGCCTAAATTTCCAGATGTAACAAGCCAGCCGGAGGCCGTGGCGCTCGCCAGCGGCGCGCTGGACGTACTGGAAAATGCCCGCATCTACGGGTCCCTGGAAGAAGCGCTGGCCCCGGTCACCATGGCGTTCGCGCTGACCGCGCGGGTGCGCGACCTGGGCCCCCCGCCCTGCGACATCCGCCAGGCGGCCGAACTCGCCCGCGGCCATCTGGGCGAGACGGCCGAGGGCGTCGCGGCCGTGGTGCTGGGCACCGAACGCGCCGGGCTCACCAACGCCCAGATCGCGTTGTGCCAGCGCATCTGCCACATTCCGGCCAACCCCGAGTACAGCTCGCTGAACGTGGCCCAGGCCCTGCAATTGGCCGCCTGGGAGCTGCGCTACGCGCTGCTGGTGGACCAGGGCGCGGCGCTGTTGCCCGCGTCCACCGCGCAAGAGACGCCGCGCGGCGCCGCGCCGGCTTCCAGCGAAGCCGTGCAGGCCTTCCTCGCGCACTGGGAAGAGGCGCTGGTCGGCGTGCAGTTCCTGGATCCTGCCCACCCCAAGAAGCTGATGCCGCGCATGCGGCACCTGTACTCGCGCCTGGCGCTGAGCCGCGACGAGGTGGACATGATGCGCGGGGTCTGCACCGCCATGCTGGCCACGGCGCGCCGCAACGGCGACACAAAAAAATAGGGGAGCAGGCTTTACGCCTGTCCCCCAGCAAGGTTTGCCGGGCGGCTCGCCGCCCGGAAATCGAAAATCAGTCCACCTTGGCGCCCGAGGCCTTGACCACCGGGGCCCAGCCTTCCACTTCCGACTTGATGAACTGGCCGAATTCGGCCGGCGTCGTCTTCACGCCCACTGCGCCCAGCTTCTCGAAGCTGAGCTGCACTTCGGGCTTGTCCAGCGCCTTGACCATGGCCGCGTTGAGCTTGTTCACGACGTCCGGCGGCGTGCCGGCGGGCGCGATCAGGCCAAACCACGAAGACACGTCGAAGTTGGCGAAACCGGATTCCTTCATGGTCGGCACGTCAGGCGCGCTCTTGGAGCGTTCCGTCGTGGTCACGGCCAGGGCGCGCAACTTGCCCGATTGCACGTGCGGCCAGGCCGACGGCATGTTGTCGAACATGAACTGCACCTGGCCGCCGATCAGGTCGGTCACGGCAGGCGCGCTGCCCTTGTAGGGCACGTGCAGCACGTCGATGCCGGTCTGCATCTTGAAGAGCTCGCCCGCCATGTGGATGGACGTGCCGCTGCCGGAAGAGGCGAATGCCAGCTTGCCGGGATTCTTCTTGGCGTAGTCCACCAATTCCTGCACCGACTTCACGGGCACGGCCGGGTTCACCACCAGGATGTTCGGCACCTTGGCGCCCAGCGCCACCGGCGTGAAATCCTTGGTCAGGTCGAAATTGACGTTCTTGTACAGCGTCTGGTTGATGGCGCTGGTCACGGCCACGAACAGCAGCGTGTAGCCGTCGGAGTCTGCGCGCTTTACCTGGTCGGTGGCGATATTGCTGCCGGCGCCGGGCTTGTTCTCGACCACGAAGGACTGGCCGAGGCTTTCGGTCAGTTCCTTGGCCATGATGCGGGCGATCACGTCAGTGGTGCCGCCGGCGGAAAAACCGACCACGATACGGACGGGCTTGTCGGGGTAGGCGGCCTGGGCCGAACCCATTGCAAATGCGCTTGCGGCGGTAGCCAGAAGGGTCGCGGCGATGCGCCGCAGTCCAGGCTTTTGACCTGTAGTCATAGAGTCTCCGTGCAGGTACTGTCCATTGAATGGACGATTTGAATTGTTCGATGCAGCATTCTGAGCTATACACATGCACTGCATCAAGGTAGAGTCCACAGTACGGACAGTGGTTTTCCCTTGAATATTCCGTAATAACCCGAGTTTTCAGAGATTTTCATGCAAGATAGCGACGCTGGGGCCGCGGGTCCACGCACATTGCGGCGCGGCTTGGCCGTCCTGGCCGCCCTGCGGGACCAGGGCCCCGATGGCCTGAGCGTGACCGATATCGCCCGCCTCACGGGCATACAGCGTCCCACCATCTATCGACTGCTGGCCGCCCTGCTGGACGCCGGGCTGGTGCTGGCCGTGACCGGCACCAAGAAATACCGCGCCCAGCTCGCGGTGGACCCGGACACGCGCTCGCGCGATCCGCGCGTGCGCCAGCTGCTGCCCGTGCTGCGGCGTCTGGCCGACCGCACCGGCGACGCGGTATTCCTGGTAGTGCGCGAAGAAGACGACTCCATCAGCCTGCATCGCGAGATCGGCAGCTATCCGGTGCAGATCCTGGCCACCTACGCCGGCAAGCGCCAGCCGCTGGGCGTGGGATCGGGCGGCATGGCCTTGCTGGCCGCCCTGCCCGACGATGTTGCGCGCAGCATCGTCGAACGCAACTCGGGCCGGCTGGACGAGTACGGCGGCATGACGCCGCAGGAAATGTACCGCCTGATCGAGAACACCCGCGCCCGCGGCTATTCGGTGGTGGGCAACCACGCGGTGCGCGGCGCGCTCGGCGTGGGCTGCGCGCTGCTGGATGCGCAGGGCGCGCCGATCCTGGCGGTCAGCGTCACGGCCATCATCGACCGCATGCCGGCCCAGCGCCAGCGCGAAATCGCCGGTTGGATCAAGAACGAGCTGGCGCGCCTGTCGATGCAGGCCTGAGGTCTGCCGCAGCCGGCAAAAATAAGGGCGCCCAGCGGGCGCCCTTTGTCATTCCAGCGAAGACCAGCCGGCTTCAGGCCGCGGCTCCCGGCTTGGCGTTCTGGATCTCGCGCATGGGGATCGGCGGCTGGAAGCCCGCGTCTTCCAGCGACTTGCGGATGTCCTGGTACAGGCCCCAGCGCAGGTCCCAGTACTTGGCCGACTCGGTCCACACGCGCACGTTCACGACCACGCCGTTTTCCTTGTAGTCGACCACCTTCACCAGCGGCTCGGGATCCTTCAGCGTTTCCGAACGCGCGTCGACGATGGCGCGCAGCTTGGCCACCACCACTTCCAGGTTGTCGCCATAGCGCACCGGCACCGGGATATCCAGGCGGCGCGTCTTGTTGCGGCTGTAGTTGGTGATGGTGGCGTTCCACACCGTGCTGTTGGGCAGGGTCAGGTGGATACCGTCGACCTGGATCAGGCGCGTCAGAAAGAGGCCGACCTCTTCCACCGTGCCGTCCACGCCAGTGCTCAGCGCCACGTATTCGCCCGCGCGTATCGGGCGCAGGATCAGCAGCATGATGCCAGCGGCGATGTTCTGCAGCGTGCCTTGCAAGGCCAGGCCCACGGCCAGGCCGGCGGCGCCCAGCACCGCGATCAGGCTGGCCGTCTGCACCCCGAAGCGCGCCAGCACCGCGATCACGGTGAAGATGCGCACCGTCCAGACCACCGTGCTGTAGAACATGGGCACGATGGTGGGGTCGATCTTCTTGGAGCGCGTCGCGGCGCGGCGGACCCAGCTGCCCAGCAGCGACGACACCCACCAGCCGATGATGAGGATCAGCAGCGCAACCGCCAGGTTGAGGCCCAGGTCCACCAGCTTGGGAGCCCAGGCGTTAAATTCTTTCAAGGCTTCTTCCATGGATACTCCTGCGGAAAAGTTGAGGCCGCCAGCGCGCCCCGGCAACGGGCGCCTTGCGGCCTGAAAAAAGCAGCCGAAAACTTTATCAGATGGCGCTTGCGATAAGGGCCGCAACGCGGCCCCGTTGTGTCAAGCTTTGTAAGCACGCGGGATCAGGCCCGCGCCGGGACCTTGCGGAAATGATTGTCCCAGGACACCTCCCGCGACGGCGCGAGCACGGGCTGTTCCTTGCCCGAGGCGTCGGTGCGCAGCATCGCTCCCAGGCCGCTGCTCAGCAGGAAGCCCCCGTCGGCCTGCGGCGCCACGCCGCAGCCGTCGGCCAGTTCGGTCGTGCCCAGGCAACGGCCGCTGGCCGCATCCCAGTAGATCACCTGCCCGCCCACCGGACTGGACGTGGCGACCACGGCGCCCGCGGCATCCACCGCCACCGAGCCGACATAGTTGCGCATCTGGCGCAGCGCCTGCGCCGGCCCTTCGAACAGCTCCAGTTGCGCGCCGCGCCTGTGCCGCCCCACCAGCGCCGGCCGGTCGGCGGCCGGCCCCATGTACTGGCAGCCGAACCAGACGCAGCCATCGGCGGCCAGCGCCAGGTGGCGGATGGACAGACGGTGCAAAGCGGGCTCCAGCTCCACTTTCTCCAGCAGCTCGCCGCTGGCCGCGTCGATGTAGGCCAGCGAGGGCCGCATCGTGTCCAGGTTGAGTTCCAGCTTGCCGTAGTCGGGATGCGTCAGGATGCCGCCGTTGGCGACGCACAGCGTCTTGCCGTCGGGCATCAGCACGACCTCGTGCGGGCCGATGCCGCCGCTGTCGAATTCGCCGATGCGGCGGTACGCGCCGCCGGGCGAGGCGTCGTACAACCCCAGCACGCCCCGGCCCGCTTCAAAATCGTTCTCGGTGGCGGCCAGCAGCCGCCCGCCGTCCACATAGGCGCCATGGCCGAAGAAATGGCGCTCTTCGTGCATGGGCAAGGCCTGGGGCTCGCCCCCGCGCAGCGAAAACGCCAGCGCGAAGAAGCCCGGCTGACGGCCGAAGACGACCGCGCGCTCGCCCGCGGCATCGATGGCGAAGCTGTGTCCGCGCGCGGGCATGGGCACCACCAGCCGGTCGTGCCCGGCCGCGTCCAGCAAGGCGGTTTCGTCGCGTCCGCCGCGCTTGCGCGCGCTCAGGTACAGGACCTCGCCGTCCTTGGGAGCCATCGCCAGCGCGGCTGCGGGCGCCAGGCCCAGCGCGGCGGCAAGCGACAGGAAGCGGCGCCGGTCAATCGCCATCGAGCGCATTGAATCCGATCGTGACGCCCAGGGCCGGCGCCAGATTCTCGTCGACGATGGCCTTGGCGTTCTTCAGGGTCAACGCCGCCAGGGTCAGCTGCCGGCGTCCGTCTTCCTGCGCCAGCGCCTGCTCCAGCGGCTGCGGCACGTCCAACAGCGCGCGCGCCGCGCTCGCCAGTTCGCCGCGCACCGACTCGGGCATCCAGGCGTCGCCCTTGGGCAGCGCATAGGCGCCCGCCTGGTAGAAGGCTTGCAGCCCTTCCAGGTTGGCCGCCAGCAGGCGCGTGGACAACTGGCTGCGCCAGAATGCGGCGCGCTTGGGCCGCGCCGCTTCGGGCGTGTCGCCCAGCACGGGCAGGATCTTCACGTCGCGCGCGAACTGCAGCCCGGTGGATAGGGACTTCATGGCCTCGGCCGCGATTTCCTGCTGATCGCGATACAGGTCATTGCCCGCCTTGGGTTGCGCAAACTGCCGGCCGAAATCGCCTTCGGCGCTCCAGGCCTGGGCGACATCGCGCGTGATCTGCCTGACGTTGGCGACCACCGCCCGGGCGTAATCGCAGGCGTAGGTGCCGACCTGCCCGCCATCCCGCCGCAGCAAGGCCGGCTCGCCGTACAACACGTATTCCAACGCGGGCAGGCCCTGCACGGCCACGCTGCGTCCCGCCAGGGCGCCGGGCACGAGCAAGTCGCCGTCCTGAGCGGCGATCAGCGCCTGCACCTGCTTGGGCATGACGCCGCGCGTATCGGGCCAGAAGGCCAGGCGCTCGTAGCGGTTGGCCTGCACCAGCGGGCCGAAGCGCAGGAACTCGATGCCGGACCAGGCCAGGGCCAGGTTCTCGAAAGCCTCTTTGACGCGCGCGGCGTCGGCTGCGTCCGGCCGGGCGCACCAGCGGCCCAGCGCCCCGTCCAGCGCCGACGCCGCGTCCACCATCCTGGCCACGGCGGGACGGGCGTAATCGCGCGCCAGGCGCTCGCCCAGGTCGGCGGGCGGCGCCGCGAGCGCGGCTGCGGGGGCTGCCACGGCCAACGCTGCCGCCGCTACGCGCTTGAACACTTTTCGGGCAAATCCGGCCATTACAGCGACTCCAGGAAACGGATGAGATCGGCGCGTTCTTCCGGCGTCATCGCCACCACGCGGTCGCGCGCGGGCTTGGCCTGTCCGCCATGCCACAGCACGGCCTCCAGCAAGGTGCGCGCGCGCCCGTCGTGCAGCCAGGTGGCGTTGGGGTTCACGGTCTTGGTCAGGCCTATGCCCCACAGCGGCGGCGTGCGCCATTCGCGGCCGTTGGCTTCGCCGTCGGACACGCCGTCGGCCAGATCGTCGCCCATGTCGTGCACCAGCATGTCGGTGTAGGGCCAGATCAGCTGGAAGCGGTGCTCGGGCTGCTTGGCATTGCGGCTGGTGACGTACTTGGGCACGTGGCAGGCCACGCAATTGGCTTCGTAGAACAGCTTCTTGCCGGCCAGCACGCGCGCATCGTCGGCGTCGCGCCGCTGTGGCACGGCAAGGTTGGTGGAATAGATGGTGACGAAGTCCATCAGCTTGGCCGGCACTTCTTCGGGGCCGAAGCGCGGCTGCGCGCCGTGCGGCATGTCCAGGCACTGCTTCTGCGCAGGCGTGCAGTCGCCGGAATGCTTGGGGAACAGAGGCGTGGACAGCCCCATGTCGTTGGAGAACGCCGCGGCGCTCTGCTGCTCGACCGTGGGTTGCCCGGCCTTCAGGTTGAAGCGGCCCAGCACGCGCGCGCCGGTGCGCGCGTCGGTGACCCAGTTGGCCTTGCCGACAATGCCATCGCGCTTGTCCGCGCCCACGTTGGCCAGAATGTCGGCTTCGTGGATGGATTCCAGCAGGCCCAGGCCTATCATGGGCGGCGCCAGGCGCGGCGAGATCTGCGTGTCCGCGCGCATCGGGCCGTAGCCCAGGTTCTCGATGCGGTAGGCGGGCTTCATCAGCGTGACGGTTTCACCGCCGTTGAGCGCGACCGGGACCGGCTGGTACTCGATCTCCATGCGGCCTTCGGCGGGCAGGCCCGCCACCGCGAAGTTCTGCAGCTGCACGCCGTAGATGGGCTCGGGCAAGGCCGCGATCTCGCCCGCGGCCAGCCTGGGATGTCCACGGTCCGGCCCTTGCGGCACGGCCAGGCGCAGCAGCAGCGCCACCGCGTCGGTGCGTTCCAGGGGATCGAAACCCGGCACCGTGCCGCGTCCGTCCTTGGTATGACAGGCCTGGCAGGAACGCGCATTGAACAGCGGTCCCAGGCCATCCGAGGCTTGAGTGGAGGCCGGCGCCGAGACCCAGTCCTTGCGGAACAGGCCGTTGCCGACCTGGAATTCCTGGCGTCCCTCGAAGCTCATGTTGGCCGAGGGCTGCGAAAAAATGTCGGCGTTGATGAGCTTGTTGGTGGTGGCGGCTCCTGCCTGCATGGTCTCGAAGGTCTCGACCTTCGAGAAGTCGCGCGTCGGCGCGGTGATGGCGGTCACGCGCTTCAGGTCTTCGGGCGTGAGGTCGTCACGCCCGGTTGGAGCGGCGGCGGCGCCGGCATGGGCCGACGCCGCCAGTACGGCGGCTAAAACGAGTTTCACTTGAATACGGCGTCAGGTTTGTCCAGGCTGTCGGAACCTTCGATGGCAACCTTGCCCAGGTCCAGCAGGGCAATCACGCGTTCCAGGCTGCGGGTCTGGTCGACCAGGCGGTCGATGGCGGCCTGCACCACGGCATTGCCTTCCTTGTTGCCGTCCGAAATCATCTGGTCGTAGGTTTCGACCGTTTCGGCGCGCGCCTTCATCGCCTGCATGGCGGCCACGGTGGCGTCCAGCTTGGCGCGCACTTCGGCGTCCAGCTTGGGATCGCGCGCCTTCACCAGTTCCGACAGGCTCGCGCCCTGGACGGTCTTGCCGTCGATGCGGGTGTAGCTGCCCAGGTAGACGTTGCGGATGCCGATCTGGTCGTAGTAGTGCGAATTGTGCGTGTTGTCCGAGAAGCAATCGTGCTCTTCCTCGGGATCATGCAGCATCAGGCCCAGCTTCATGCGTTCGCCGGCCAGCTCGCCATAGGACAGGCTGCCCAGCCCGGTCAGCATGGCGATCAGGCCAGCCTTCGGATCTTCCTCGACCGCCTTGCGCGCGGCGCCGTCCTTCTTCCAGTTGCCGACCATTTCTTCCAGGTCCGTCACCAGCAGATCGGTCACGGCCTTCAGGAACTGGACGCGGCGCTCGCAATGGCCGCCCGTGCACTGCTTGGGATCGAAGTCGGTGTGCGGACGGTTGCCGGCGTGGCGTTCCTGCGGCGTGCCCTTGCGGTCGGCCGGCGCAGGGCCGGTGCCGTTCAGGTCCTGGCCCCACAGCAGGAATTCGATGGCGTGGTAGCCCGTGGCCACGTTGGCTTCGTTGCCGTCGGCTTCGTGCAGCACTTCGGACAGCAGTTGGGGCGTGATCTTGCTGACGTCGACGGTCTTGCCGCCCACCGAGATCTTGGAATTGGCGATGACGTTGACCGCGTAGTAGGCGTTCTCGTCGTTCTCGGTGCCGTAGGAAGCGTCCACGTAGTCGATCAGGCCTTCATCCAGCGGCCAGGCGTTCACGCGGCCTTCCCAATCGTCGACGATGGGGTTGCCGAAGCGGTACGCTTCGGTCTGCTGGTAAGGCACGCGGGCCGCCAGCCAGGCTTCGCGCGCGGCCTTCAGCGTTTCGGCGCTGGGCTTGGCGATCAGGGCGTCGATGGCGGCGCGCAGGGTCTTGGCGGAGGCGAGCGAGTCTTCGTAGCCGGCCAGCGCCAGATCCGAGTACGTCGCGACCACGGCCTTGGGCTCGACCGCGGCCTGGGCCGTCCCCCCGAACACCGCAGCGGCCAACACCGCTCCCAACAGCAACTTGCGCATCGATACTCTCCCGTAACAGGAACGGCACCCGCCCCCACGGCGGCCCGCTCATACTCGAATTTTGAGGATGAGAGTGTAAACAATTTTCGTTTGGCATTCAGAATAAAGTCAGATACCTGACATTTCTTTGAACCACCAGCCCTGTTTTCCCCGAGGCGGCAAGGCCGCATGCGCGCGCCGCTGCGACTACTATCCCTTACCGCCCTCCCTTCCTGCGCCATGGAACTCCGCCAACTCCGCTATTTCGTCCGCGTCGCCGAACTGGGCAGCATCGGCCGCGCCGCGCGCGAGCTGGAGGTGGTCGCCTCGGCGCTCAGCCAGCAGATCAGCCGCTTGGAAAGCGAACTGGCCACGCGGCTGCTGGTGCGCACGCCTACCGGCGTGGTGCCCACGCCGGCGGGCACGGCATTCCTGCGGCAGGCGCAGCTGACCTTGCGGCACGCGGAAAACGCGGTGGCGGCGGCGCGCGAGGCACGGCTTTCCGGCATGGTCAGCGTCGGCTTCGCGCCCACCACGGCATCCGTGCTGGCCAGGCCCTTCTACGCGGCCATGGCCGAGCGCTATCCGAACGTGCGCCTGCATCTGGTCGAGGGCCTGTCCGGCAACCTGGGCGAGCTGCTCATGGGACGCCGGCTCGACCTGGCCGTGCTGTTCCAGAACGACAGCAGCCAGGGCCGCAGCGCCATCCCGGTGCTGGACGAGCGGCTGTTCCTGCTGGCGCGGCGCGGCATGGTCGCGCTGCCCGACGGCGCGCCCATCACCATGGCGCAGTTGGGCAGCCTGCCGCAGGCCGTGACCAGCAAGGCCCACGGCCTGCGCGCCTGGGTCGAGGCCGCTTTCGAACGGGCCGGCGTCGAACCCTGGATCGGCGTCGAGGTCGACGGGCTGACCACCTTGATGGATCTGGTGCAGGCCAACGCGCTGGCCACCATCCAGCCCGGCGCGGCCGTGGCCCGGGTGGAATCGGGGCTGCTGAGCATGCATCCGATCGACGACCCCTTCCTGTTCCGCCGCAACCTGGTCTATTGCATCAATGACGAGGAACTGTCGCCCGCGGCATTGGCCGCAAGGGTCGTGCTGCTGGACGTGATGCGCGCCCTGGTGCGCAACGGCGGCTGGCCCGGCGCAACCCTTCTCGATTCGTGATGCCCCCATGCCGGGGGCATGCCTAGGCCCTGCCCGGTCCCGCGGATAAATTGCCAGCCAGGATGCTGCGGCATGTTGCCGCGGCGATGGATCTGCACGAAATTCGATGACCACAGACACCCAAGGCCGGGGACGCCTGCGCATTGCGTCCATGCGTCCGCATTGCTCCGAGGCGGAATGGAACGCCCGCGTCGACCTGGCGGCCTGCTACCGCCTGGTCGAGATCTACGGCATGGCCGACATGATGGCCAATCACATCTCGGCGCGCGTGCCGGGCGAGGACAATGCCTTCCTGATCAACCCCTACGGCATGATGTACGAGGAAATCACGGCGTCCAGCCTCATCAAGGTGGATCTGGACGGCACCATCCTGGCCCGCCCCGATTTCGGCGAGCTGGACTACGGCATCAACAAGGCCGGCTACGTCATCCACAGCGCCGTGCACGCCCACCGCCATGAAGTGGACTGCGTGATCCATACCCACAGTTGGGCGTCGATGGCCGTGTCTTCCCTGGAATGCGGACTGCTGCCGCTGACCCAGACCGCCATGCGCTTCCTGAAGATCGGCTATCACGACTACCAGGGCGTGGTGCTCGGCCTCGAGGAACAGGCTTCGCTGCTGGCCGACCTGGGCCAGGGCGAAGCCCTCATCCTGCGCAACCACGGCGCCCTGACCGTGGGCCGCAGCGTGGGCGAAGCCTTCAATTGGATGCACCGCCTGGAACTGGCCTGCCGCTCGCAGCTGGCGGCCATGGCGACGGGCTCGCCGCTGCAAGGGGTGGCCGCGCCGGTGCTGCAGGAAACCTGGAACAACTATCAGCCCGGCACGCGCCGGCCCTATGGAGTGATGGAGTGGCCCGCCCTGCTGCGCAAGCTGGACCGGCTGGACCCGAGCTACCGCGACTGAGTTTTTCGTTTCAGCAGGCGCCGGCCGGCGTGGCGGCACGGCGCCATCGAAAACACCACTACGCCCACGCGAGGAGACATCATGAACACTGCACGAGCCCTGCTCGCCTGCACAGCGCTGGCTGGCGCCTGTACGCTGGCGCCGCCCGCCGCCGCGGACTATCCCGACCGGCCGGTGAAAGTCATCGTGGCGTTCTCGCCCGGCGGCACCACCGATACCCTTACCCGCAGCGTCACCAACACGCTGACGCAGAAGCTGGGCCAGCCTTTCGTGGTCGAGAACAAGCCGGGCGCGGGCGGCAACATCGGCACGGAATATGTCGTGCGCGCCCTGGCCGACGGCCATACCCTCATCGTCAACTCCGTGGGCCCCATCGCCGTCAACCCCTCGCTGAACAAGCTGCCCTACAGCCCGCTGACCGATCTGGTGCCCATGGTGCAGATCGCCACCGTACCCAATGTGCTGGTGGTGCCGCCGGCTTCCCCCGCCAGGGACCTCCAGGGCTTCCTGAAGTACGTCAAGACCGCAAGCCAGCTCAACTACAGTTCCACGGGCGTGGGCACGTCTTCGCACCTGTCGAGCTACATGCTGATGGACGAACTCGGCGTCAACGCCACGCATGTGCCCTACAAGGGCGCGGACGCGGTCAACGACCTGCTGGCCGGGCGCATCGACTTCATGTTCGCCACCATCCCTTCCGTGATCGGACACATCCGCTCCGGCAAGCTGCGCGCGCTGGCGGTCAGCACCAAGCAGCGTTCCGCCACCCTGCCCGAACTGCCCACCATCGCGGAATCCGGCTACCCGGGCTTTGACGCCGGCTCCTGGTTTGGCTTCTTCGCGCCCAAGGGCACGCCGCAGCAGGTGGTCGACGTCGTCAACCGCGAGGTCAACGCCGCATTGCCGGGGCTCAATGAACAGATGCTGCGCGAAGGCGCCGAACCGGTAGGCGGCACGCCCGCGCAATTCGGCGACTTCATCAAGCGCGAACATGACAAGTGGGCGTTGCTGGTGCGCAAGTTTGCCCCCGAAGCCCATTGACCCCGCCACCATGACGCAAGATTCCGGCATCCGCATCCTGTGCTCGCCCGCCGAAGCCGCGCCGCTGCGCCTGGCGCTGGAACGCAGCGCGGCCGCGGGACGCTATGCGCTGGTCCATCCCGTGGCGGGCCGGCCCACGATGGCCGAGGCCGCCTTCGTCTCGCGCGACATCACGGGCCATTCGACCAAGTTCGAGATCCAGCCGTCGACCGCGCTGTACTACGAGGCCATGCGGGACGCGCCGGCGCTGCGCTGGGTGCACGTGCACTCGGCCGGGGCCGACCGCGAGATCTACCAAAGCCTGCATGCGCGCGGCGTGGCGGTGACGACATCGCAAGGCGCCAGCGACCCCGTGGTCGCGCAGAGCGCCATCGCCGGCGTGCTGGCGCTGGCGCGCCGCCTGCCGCTGCTGGCCGCCGACCAGCGCGACCGCGCCTGGCGTCCGCTGCTGGATGCGCGCACGCCCAGGGATCTGGCCGGCCAGCATGCCGTGGTGGTGGGATGGGGCGGCATCGGCCAGCGCATCGGCGCGCTGCTGGGCGCGCTCGGACTGGATGTATCGGTCGCGCGCCATAGCGGCGCGCCCGTGCCGCAGGCCCGCCACAGCGTGGGTTACGGCGCGCTGCCGTCCCTGCTGCCCGCTGCCGACTGGCTGGTGCTGGCCTGCCCGCTCACGTCCGCCACGCGCAACCTGATCGGCCGCGACGCGCTCGCCGCGCTGCCCGCCCATGCGATGGTGGTCAACGTAGCCCGCGGCCACGTCATCGACGAAGCCGAATTGATCGCGGCGCTGGCCGCCGGCCGTCTGGGCGGCGCCTTCCTGGACGTGTTCCAGCATGAACCGCTGCCGCCGGATTCCGCCCTCTGGGACCTGCCCAACGTCATCGTCACGCCTCATAGCGCAGGGTTCTCGGACGGCAACGCCGCGCGCGTGCGCGCCCTGTTCGTCGACAACCTCATGCGCTGGCTGGCGGGCGAGCCGCTGGCCCATCGCAGCATCGCCTGAAACGGCGCATCGCCGCCCGGCGCCAGGCCCGAGCGGCGATGCGTGGCCCTGCCGCGACTCAGCGCTGCAACGGGGCCTTGGCCGTTTCCCTTGCGGCCAGCACGGCCACCGCCGTCACCACCAGCGCCGCCGCCACATACAGCGAGATCGCGAAGGTCGAGTTCCAGGACTTGAACAGGCTGGCGATGATCAGCGGCGCGAACCCGCCGCCAACGATGCCGGCCAGCGTGTAGGCCAGGGAAGAACCGGCATAGCGTACCCGGCCCGGGAACTGCTCGGTGACGAAGGCGGCCTGCGGGCCGTACATCAGCGCGTGGATCAGCAGGCCCACCACGACCGCCGCGCAGATGGCGATGGGATGCGCAGTGTCCATCAGCACGAAGAAGACGAAGGCCCAGATCATGCCCAGCACGGCTCCCGCCAGGTACACCGGACGGCGGCCGATCCTGTCGGACAAATGTCCGCACAGCGGCACCGCAATCGCGTTCAGGGCGGCGCCCAGCATGGTGGCGGTCAGGGCCATCGGCCGCGACAGGTGCAGCACCGTCGTCACGTAGGTCAGGGTGAACACGACCACCAGCGCGTAGAGCACGTCGGAGCCGATGCGCGAGCCGCCCGCGATCAGCAGCTGCCGCCAGTACTGGCCCAGCACTTCCTTGATGGGCGTGGCGGCGGTTTCGCGCTTCTGTTCCATTTCCAGGAACACGGGTGTTTCCTCCACGCCGCGGCGTAGCCACAGACCGAACAGCACCAGCGCCACGCTGGAGACGAAGGGTACGCGCCAGCCCCAGGCCTGGAAGTCCTCGGGGCTCAGGAAGGCCGAGACCACGGCGATGAAGCCCGTGCCTATCAGCGTGCCGCAGGACGGGCCGATCTGCGTGAAGGAGGCGTTGCGCCCGCGCTGGTCGGGCTTGCCGTGTTCCATCGACAGCAGCACCGCGCCGGCCCATTCGCCGCCCAGGGCCACGCCCTGCACGAAGCGCAAGGCCACCAGCGCCACCGGCGCCCACACGCCCCACGACGCGTAGGTCGGCAACAGCCCCATCAGGCCGGTGGACACGCCCATGATGACCAGGGTGGCGACCAGGACGAACTTGCGCCCCAGCCGGTCGCCCAGATGGCCGAAGACGAAGCCGCCCAGCGGCCGCGACACATAGCCCACGGCATAGGTGGAGAAGGCCAGGATGGTGCCCGTCAGCGGGTCGAAGGACGGAAAGAAGATGGAATTGAAAACCAGCGCCGCCATCAGGTTGTAGATGGTGAAGTCGTACCACTCCAGCGTGGTGCCGACCGAACTGGCCAGGGCCAGCCTGCGCATCTTGTTGGGCGCGGCCGCGGTCTTGACGGCCGCGGCGCCGTACAGCGTTTCTTCAGCCATGGGATTCCCCTTGAATTGGATGTGTAATGACGAGCCGCGGCGGGCTCAGCCCAGGTCGGCAGCCGTCAGCTTCCAGCCCAGTTGCAGCAGCCAGGCGCTGGCCGGGTCGGCATCGAAGGCACGGCAAGCCTGGTCGCGCAGCGCGCGCGCGGCCGCGGCGGAACTCGCCTCAACCACGAACAGCGGCGCCAGCACGCGATTCTCGTTGGATTCGCGCGGCAGCGGCGTGCTGAGCGCCGCATCCGGCGCCAGCAGGTAGGACTGCACAAAGCCGTCCGCCTGCGCCAGTTCCGCGCCTAGCGCCTGCGCCCGGGCCGCCAGCGCTTCACTGTCATTCGCCGCCGCCAGCGGCAAGACCACGAGTTCGCTGCCGGAACCGAACCCGGTCACGGCGCGCACGGCGCAGACGCGGCGCATCGGATTGCGCATCCGGTCCAGATTGGTCACCGACCACGCGGTCTGGCGCTCGAACGCGGCCCGGTAGTCGGCCGTGGTGAACGCCGCCAGCGATTCGGTGCGGTACAGGCCCAGATACTTGCGGCCGCCTTCCCGCGACAGATAGCGCGCGCCCGACAAGAAGCCGGGGATGCGTACGCGCTCTTCCACGTGCTCGCGGTCGTACCAGCGGTTGAAATCGGCCTCGTGGACCGGGTCGGCGTCAGTGGCGACGAACAGCAGGCCGTGGGGCGGGAGGGAGGATTCGGTGTGCGTGCTCATGGGCGGAAGACAGGAAATTCCTTCGATTGCGGAAGGCTCCATCTTCAGCCGGCCGGCTGGCCGCGGACAAACGAGTAATTCTTCTGCGCGGCAATAAAATTACTGAAAGACGCCCTAGGGATAACACTATTGCGCCGAACCCAATCGCGGCGCAGCGACCGAGGACGTGAACTGGTCGGAAGCGCGGCTGGCGAGTTCGGCCACTAGCCGGATCGCGTCCGACCCGGCGCTTTCCAGATAGCTCACCACCAGCAGCTGCGGCGGCACCGGGATGTCGCAGCGGATGATCTGCACCTCGCCGCGCGCCACGTACTCGTAGATGGGCGGCAGCGGCACCAGCGCCCGGCCGAAACCGCTGCGCACCAGCCGCGCCAGCGCCGAGATCGAGCTGACGCAATGCACCTTGCCTTGCGGCATGCCGACTTCGCGGTACAGGGCCTTGAGCGCTTCATGCGGCTGCGATCCCGGGCTCATGGTCAGCACCGGTTCGCTCAGCAGTTGCTGCGCGCTCAGCGCTTCCTCGTCGCCGGCCGGCCCGACCCAGCCCATCTCCATGGGCAGGCAGGCGTTGCTGATGATGCCGCTGTCGTTCAACAGGTCCGTCTGCAGCGCGATGTCCAGCGCGCCTTCGCGCAGGCCGCGGTGCAGCGCGCGCGTAGTTTCGGACGTGAGCTGGACCTCGATGCCCGGGTAGGTGGAGCGCAGATTGGTCAGGAAGCCGATCAGCCAGGTATGCACCACGGTCTCGATGGCGCCGATGCGCACCAGGCCGAAGACCTCGTCCCCGCCCTTGCCCAACGACAGTATCTGCTGGCGGATCTCCAGCAGCCGTTCGCCATAGTCCAGCAGCCGGGTGCCGGTGGCGGTCAGCCTGAGTTCCTTGGCGTCGCGCTCGAACAGGCGCGCGCCTATGTCCTCTTCGAGCGAGGCGATGCGGTTGGCCACGGCGGCCTGGGTGATGTGCAGACGGTCGCTCGCCGCCCGGAAACTGCCCAGGCGCGCCGACCACAAAAAGGCTTCGACAAAACGCGTATTCATCTCGGTACGACGCGGCAAGGCGTCGCGCAAGGATCCAGAACCCCGGAACGCCTTGCTCCGGTCCGCCCACATGCTACCGCCATAACGCCGGGCGCGGCGCGAGGCGGGTTATGTCCCCTTTCATGGTGCGCCGTGCACCAAAGTGGTTCAGGCGCGGCACCAGCGCGAGGCTGGTCCGATCCGCGCACAGGGCGCGGACCGAAAGCGCGGACGTTGGCACGGCTTTTGCTTGATGCCTGGTATGCCAGCTTGTCCACAAGCGCCACTACCCTCGCACACCAGGAGTTCTCCATGATCTACCGCAACGCGCCCCATGCCTTCAACGCCACCCGCCGCCGCCTGATCCAGGGCGCCGCGCTGGGCGCCGCGACGCTGGCCGCGCCGGCGCTGGCGCGAGCGCAATCGGGGCCCGTCATCCGCATCGGCTTCTGGCCCGTGGCGGCCGGCCTGCCGTTCTATGCGGCGCTGGAAAAAGGCTACTTCAAGGAGGCCGGCCTGAACGTCGAGCCCCTGAAATTCGCAGGCGCGCAGCAGGTCATGGAAGCCATGCTGGCCGGCCGCGCGGACGGCAGCGCCAACGGCACCGGCTCGGCCAACCTGGCCATCGGCGAGATCGCCTCGCCCGGCCTGTTCAAGATTTTTGCGTCCAATCCCAGCAACGCCAAGCATGTGCTGGACGAGTTCATCGTCGCGAAAGACAGTCCCATCAAATCCATCGCAGACCTCAAGGGGAAAAAGGTCGGATCTGGACCCGGCATCCAGAACGCCACGCTGGCCAAAGCAGTGCTGGAGCGCGCCGGCGCAACCGGGGCGACCGTGGTCGAGCTGGCGATCAGCCAGCACGTCGCCGCGGTCGCCGCCGGCCAGTTGGACGCCTGCTACACACTGGAGCCCACGGGCACGGTAGGCAGGCTGAACGGCACCACCCGCGTGCTGGAGTCCGGCGTCATCGCCAAGTACGTATTGGGCGATCCGATGGCGCCATGGTTCGGCGGGTCTGCGTCGCTGACCACCGCCTTCCTGAAAAAGCACCCCGAGGAAAGCAGGAAATTCATTGCCGCCTATGCCCGCGGCATCGAGCTGATCCGCAGCAAGCCGGAAGAAGCGCGCCCCTACCTGAAGGGCTACACCGCCATCGAAGGGCCGATGACCGAGGAAGTGCCGCTGGCCGCCTACACGCTCTACAACGAGTTCACGCCCGGCGACATCCAGTACTTCCAGAAGTTCTTCGACCTGTTCGCCGACAAGGGCGTGTTCGCCCAGAAGGTCGACGTCTCGACCATGCTCTACAAGGGCTGAACCATGACCGCAACCACTGCAACAAGCGTGGCCGCGGCCGCCGCCAGCGCGACGCGGCCCGCGCGAAAATTCGACAAGACCCGCCTGCTGCCGCTGATCGGCCCGCTGGCGCTTTTCGTGATATGGGACCTGGTGGTGCGCCTGCAACTGGTCAGCCCCGTGCTGCTGCCCACGCCCAGCGCGGCGATCGCGGCGCTGGCCCGGGGCATGGCGGGCGGCCCGCTGCTGGCGGACTTCCTGGCGTCCCTGAACCGCACGCTGCAGGCCTTTGCCATCGCCGGCGTGATCGGCGTGCCGCTGGGCGTGCTGCTGGGAAGCAACGAGAAAGCCTATCGCAGCGTTGAGTTCCTGGTGGACTTCTTCCGTTCCACGCCCTCGTCCGCGCTGATCCCGCTGTTCCTGATGATCTTCGGCGTCACCGACATGAACAAGATCGCCATCGCGGCCTTCGCGGCGGTGCTGGTGATCCTGTTCAACAGCGCCTACGGCGTCATCAACGCCCGCAAGCAGCGCGTCATGGCGGCGCGCGTGATGGGCGCGTCGCGCTGGCGCATCTTCAAGGACGTGCTGATCTGGGAAAGCCTGCAATCCACCTTCGTGGGCCTGCGCAGCGGCGTGTCGATGGCGCTGGTCATCGTGATCGTGGCCGAGATGTTCATCGGCTCCGACAGCGGCCTGGGCAATCGCATCATCAACGCGCAGCAGGTGCTGAACGTGCGCGACATGTATGCGGCCATCCTCGCCGCCGGCGCGCTGGGCTATGTGCTGAACATTCTATTTCTCGTGCTGGAAAAGCGCGTGGTCCACTGGAGCGGCCGCTGATGTCCACCGTCCTCAATCCCATCATCGCCCCCGGCCCCGCCGCCGCCCCGTTCGAGCCCGGTCCGCTGGGCACACACATCACCATACGCGGGCTGACCAAGTACTTCGCCGGCTGGCCGCTATACGAGGACTTCAACCTCGACATCCCCAAGGGCAAGATCGTCTCGGTATTCGGTCCCAACGGCTGCGGCAAGTCCACGTTGATCAACATGATCGCCGGCCTGATTCCCATCGACTCGGGCGAGATCCTGTTCGACGGCAAATCGCTGGCGCAGACCAAGATCGGCTACGTCTTCCAGAACTACCGCGAAGCGATGTTCCCGTGGCTGCGCACCATCGACAACATCGCCTATCCGCTGCGCCTGGAAGGCCGCGGCAAGGCCGAGGTGGATGCGCGGGTCGAAGAACTGGTGGCCTCGTTCGACGTCAAGTTCGACCTGAACCGCTATCCCTACGAACTGTCCGGCGGCCAGCAGCAGACCGCCTCGATCATGCGCGCGCTGGCGCCCGGACCCGAGGTGCTGTTCCTGGACGAACCCTTCTCCGCGCTGGACTTCGAGATGACGCTGTTCATCCGCGAAAAGCTGCAGGAGGTCTTCATGCAGACCGGCACCACCATGCTGCTGGTGTCGCACGACCTGGAGGAAGCCGTGTACCTGGCGGACCAGGTGCTGCTGCTGACCAAGCGGCCCACCCGGGTCGCGGAGATCCTGGATTACCGCGACGCGCGTCCCCGCACGGTGGCGACGCTGTCCGAACCCAGCTTCATCCAGATGAAGAAACTCAGCCTGGAAATCTTCCAGCGCGAAGTGCGCAAGTAAATCCCCCGTACCGGAGAGTCCGCCATGACCCAGGAAACCATCGACCAATATGTGCGCAGCGCACTGGCGCTGGCCGGCTATGCCCTGCGCGAGCAGGCGGTGGCCGACGTGACGCAACAGTTCGCGCGCATCCAGGACATCGCGGCCGGCTTCGTCGACGAGCCGCTGGCCGTGGAGCTGGAATCGGCCGCGGTGTTCCGCCCGTGAGCGGCCCCGCGCAGGACATTGCGCGCCAGGTCCGCGCCGGCGAACGCAGCGCCATGGCCGTGCTGGACGCCACGCTGGCTCGTGTGCGCGAGCGCGACCCGGGCTACAACTGCTTCACTGCCGTCACCGAAAGCCGGGCGCGGCAGGAAGCGGCGGCCATCGACGCGCGCCGCGCCCGCGGCGAGGCGCTGCCGCCGCTGGCGGGCGTGCCCTATGCGGTCAAAAACCTGTTCGACATCACCGACCAAGTCACCCTGGCCGGCGCGCGGGTCAACGCCTCCAACCCGCCCGCGCGGCGCGACGCCAGGCTGGTCGAACGCATGCGCGAGGCCGGCGCGGTGCTGATCGGCGCGCTGAACATGGACGAGCACGCTTATGGCTTCACCACGGAAAACAGCCACTACGGCGCCTGCCGCAACCCGCACGACACCACCCGCATCGCCGGCGGCTCGTCCGGCGGCAGCGCCGCCGCGGTCGCGGGCGGCCTGGTGCCGCTGACGCTGGGCTCGGACACCAACGGCTCGATCCGCGTGCCCGCCTCGCTGTGCGGCGTGTTCGGCCTGAAGCCCACCTTCGGCCGCTTGTCGCGCGCCGGCTCGTTTCCGTTCGTCGGCAGCCTCGACCACCTGGGGCCGTTCACGGCCAGCGCCAGCGACCTGGCCATCGCCTACGACGCGCTGCAGGGCGCCGACGCCGACGACGTGGCCTGCGCCGAACGCCCGGCCGACCCCGCGCTGGCGGCGCTGGCCAGCGGCATGCGCGGACTGCGGGTGGCGGTACTGGGCGGCTACTTTTCCGAATGGGCCGGACCGCAGGCCCGCCGCGCCGTCGAGATCGCGGCGCGCGCGCTGGACGCCACGGCCGTGGTCGAACTGCAAGGCGCGGCCCAGGCGCGCGCGGCGGCCTTCGTCATCACGGCGGCGGAAGGCGGCGCCCTGCATCGCCGCAGGCTCGTCACGCACTACGACTATTACGAACCGCTGTCGCGCGACCGGCTGGTCGCAGGCAGCCTCGTGCCCGCGGCCTGGGCGCAGCAGGCGCAGCGCATCCGCCATCGCGTCTATCGCGAAGCGCTGGCGCTGTTCGAGCACTACGACGTGCTGATCGCTCCCGCCACGCCGGTGCCGGCCACGCCCATCGGCTCGGACTGGCTGACGCTGGCCGGCCAGCGGCTGCCGGCGCGCGCCAGCATGGGCATCCTGACGCAGCCGCTGTCATGCATCGGCCTGCCGGTCTGCGCCGCGCCGCTCTGGCCCGAAGCCGGACAGGACGACCACCTGCCGCTGGGCGTGCAGCTGATCGGCGCGCCCTGGCGCGAAGCCGATTGCCTGCGCGCGGCGCAGGCGCTGCAACAGGCCGGCATTGCCCGCGCCCGCCCTCTTTGAACCACCGATCCGAGGCCACGACATGGGAACCGCCTTCGCCGTCATCGACATACCGCGCACGCTGGCCGACACCGCCTACGGCACGCTGAAGCGGGACATCCTGGACTTCCGGCTGGCGCCGGGCGACCGCTTCACCGAAACCGAGATCGCCGACCGCCTGCAGGTCAGCCGCACGCCGGTGCGCGAGGCCCTGTTCCGGCTGGAGCGCGAAGGCTATCTGGAGGTGCGCCAGCGCAATGGCTGGCTGGTCAAGCCGCTGGACTTCAACACGCTGGATCATTTCTACGAGCTGCGCAGCGTGTTGGAGGCGGCCGCGGTGCAGTCGCTGTGCGCGTCGGCCAGCGCCGCCGACCGCCAGCGCGCGCTGCGCCCGCTGGCCGACGTCTGGCTGGTCGACCCAAGCGAACGTTCCAGCGACTGCGAGCGGCTGGCGGACCTGGACGAGCGCTTCCACATCGACCTGGTCGCCGCAGCGGGCAACCCCGAAATCGCGCGCGTGCATCGCGCAGCCACCGAACGCATCCGCATCGTACGCCGGCTGGACTTCACCCTGCCCGAGCGTATCGGCAAGACCTATGAAGAGCACGGCGCCATACTGGATGCCGCGCTGGCCGCAGACGCGGCGCGTGCGGTCGCGCTGTTGCAAGCGCATATCCAGGGCAGCCAGGCCGCGGTGCGGAAGATCACGCTGCACCGGTTGTATTCCGCCCGCGGCGCGCGCGCGGCCTGAACAGGCCGCGCATGCCCGCGTCAGCCCGCGCGCAGCCAGCGATGCAGCATGCGCGCCACCAACGGCATGCAGATGAACACCATGACCGGCGTCAGCGCTACGCTGGTGATGAGCACGCGCCAAAACACCGGCAAGAGGTTCAAGGGCTCGCTGGCCAGGATGGAGAACGCCAACAGCACCGGAAAATAGGCGAGCCAGATGCTGACGGCCTGCTTCCAGCGCGGCGGCGCGCTGGTCCTGGGCGCGAACCAGTCGTCCGTGCCGCTGACGCGGCGCTCGTGGCTGGCGCGCACCAGCGCCGCTCCACGCTCCAGCCACATGCGGCGCGGCAGGGAGTTTTCCCAACGGCCGAGGCTGGCGGCATCGGCAAAGCGCAGCACGATCTGGTACTGGTCGCCGCCTTCCGCCGGCTGCAGCACGCCGGAGCCGAGAAAGCCCGGGAAACCTGCCGCGAGGATTTCGCCCTGGCGCATCCAGGACAGGAAATCGCCATAGCGCTCGGGCGCGATGTGCCGGGTGACCAACATGGTGACCGGGGCGGAAACGGTAGAACGGGACATGGCGAAACTCCTGGAACGGCGCGTAGCTTGTTATGCAGCATTAGCGCTAGCAAGCGGCATGCCAGGACCGGCGCGCCGCGCTCCCCCACGAGGCCGAAACACCGCGGCTCCCGGGATGGATGCGCCGCACCGCAGGACACACCACACTGGTGATTACCCCTATATTTCGCACCACAACGGTGCCAACTGGAGCAGCAAGCATGGATATCAATCTGCCCGACGTCGTGGCGGAAGTCACAGCCGCCCTGGACCGCTACGAAACCGCCCTGGTGAACAACCAGGTGGAGGTGCTGGACGTGCTCTTCTGGAACAGCCCTCACACGCTGCGCTATGGCGCGGGCGAGAATCTCTACGGCTACGATGCCATCCGCGCCTTCCGCGCGGCGCGGTCGCCGCAAGGCCTGGCCCGCCGCGTGTTGCGCACGGTCGTCACCACCTACGGCCAGGATTTCGCAACGGCCAATCTGGAGTTCCAGCGCGACGGCAGCGGCCGCATCGGCCGGCAAAGCCAGACCTGGATGCGCACGCCTGAAGGATGGCGCGTGGTCGCTGCCCATGTCAGCCTGATGAGCTGACGCGCCAGCCCGCGCGCGGGCGACATCATGGCGTCATGATCATGAATAAACATATCCGCGATCGAGATTGAGCGGGCTTGCTTACAGGTCTACACTGACATTCCCGTCCACCCCTTGGAGCCTGCGCCCCATGAGCACCTACAAGATTGCCGTTTTCGTCGGAAGCCTGCGCGCTGCCTCGTTCAACCTGCGGCTGGCCCGCGCGCTCGAAAAGCTGGTGCCCGCGGACTTCAAGTTCGAATACGTGAGCCTGGGCGACGTGCCGCTCTACAACCAGGACAACGAGAACAACCTGCCCGCCCCCGCCGCCAAGCTCAAGCAGCAGATCGCCGACGCCCAGGGCATCCTGTTCGTGTCGCCCGAGCACAACCGCTCCGTGCCCGCCGCCATCAAGAACGCCATCGACTGGGGCTCGCGTCCCTGGGGCCAGAACTCCTGGACCGGCAAGGCCGTCGGCATCGTCGGCACCTCGCCCAGCGCCGCCGGCACTGCGTTGATGCAGCAGCACCTGCGCAACATCCTGGCTGCCGAGGGCGCCAACGCCCTGACCACGCCCGAGGTCTTCCTGCAATACACGGAAGGCCTGGTCGACGACCAGTACAACATCACCAACGAAGGCACCCGCAAGTTCCTGCAAGGCTGGGTGGACCGCTACGTGGACTGGATCAAGAAGTTCAACGCCTGATCGCCGCCGCTGCCGGCGCGGGCTCCTCCCGGCCGGCAGAGATCGCCCGTCTACCTCCGGGCGATCCAGCCCCCCGATACGTCGGGGGGCTTTTTTTTGCAGCGACGACGATCGCCGCTGGAGCATCCAATGCCGCCAGAGCGCCGGCCCGCCGCCGGGCCGCCCCAAGGCGGGCCAGCCCCCCCGGGGGGCAGCAAGCGAGCGCAGCGAGTGCGGCGTGGGGGCTCACACTACACCTCACACTTATCCCCGCCAACTGTGGAGAAGGTTGAGGACAGCCTTGGGGCAGAATGAAAAACCCTAGTCCCGCCAAGCACTTGCAAGGCCCGGTCAAAAATTGCGCAATCATCCTTTTGGATGATTCTTGACGCACTTATCCACTGAAATCAGGGTGACTCCGGGGACTTGCGCGGTGGCCGCGCCAAAATGTGGATTTGTCCCCGCGTTCTGTGGAGAAGCATGAGGACAGTATGAGGGCAGGTCGGAAATTCCCTTGCATATCAAGCGTCTGCAAGGGGTGGTCAAAAATGGCTCAAACGTCGTATCGAAGTGCCCAGGTTGTCCCCGCCAAATGTGGATAAGCCTGAGGACAGTATGAGGGCAGCATGCAAAAAGCCTTATGCGCCAAGCACTTGAAGGGGCCGCTCAAGAAACGCCCATTGCCGCCAGGGTCACGATGCCACAACGGATCACGAGGACGGCAGGCGAAAGCGAAGCGGGCTTGTCCCCACCGAATGTGGACAAGCCTCTGAACAGTCGGATAACAAGCTGGAAAAGTCCTTACCCGACAATCACTTGCAAGGCGTGCTCAAGAAAGAAGCAGCAAGCGGACTCACTCGTTCCCTTCCAGCCGCATGCCTATCTTCATGCCGACCTGCCAGTACGCCACCTTGCCGTCCTTGATGTGGCCGCGCACTTCGGTGACTTCGAACCAGTCCAGGTTGCGCAGCGTCTCTGACGCGCGCGCGATGGCCTGGGAGATGGCGTCGTCGGTGGACTTGGTGGATGAGCCCACCAGTTCGATTTGCTTGTAGACATGATTCGACATAGCTCGTCTCCGCTAAGGGGGTGAGTCGTGCATCGTCGGCCTGGCGGCGGTGTTCCGGCGCTTACGACCGGCAATCCATTCGAACACACAGCATACGCCCACGGCGCTAGAGTGGTGTTACGAGTTCCGTCGCACCGGTCTCGGCGCGGCGGAACGCGTTCCCGCAACGCAAGCTAGGAGGTGTCGTCATGCCTGAACGAAAAACCCTGGAACGCGCGGCGCGCGACAAACGCCAAGGAAAATCCGCTTCCACGCAGGCCGGAGAATTCGTGCGCGAGGAAATCGAACACGTGCGCGAAGGCAAGCACGGCGTGCGGTCCACCAAGCAGGCCATCGCAATCGGGCTGTCCAAGGCGCGCCGCGCCGGCGTCGCCCTGCCCACGCCGAAAAAGGCCAGCGCGGCGACCAAGCGCAAGGCAAAGCAGGACAGCGACGCGGCCCATGATGGACATGCCAAGTCCGCCAAACGCGCCAAGGCCACCACCACCGCCCTGAAGAAGGAAAGCGCCAAGCCCGCATCGCGCAGCGCGTTGTCGCGGCAAGCGAGCGCATCGGCCTCCAAGCGCAGCGCCGCTGCCCGCTCGGCCGCGGCCAAGAAGGCTGCCGCCACCAAGGGCGCCGCGGGACGCTCCGCCGCCGCGAAGAAAGCCGCCCGCACGCGCGCGGCAAACCAGCGGGCCAGCCACGCCCACTGACGCGGCAGCGATGCCCGGCTAGCCCGCCTCGAACGCCTTGAAGCGCTCATGCAGGAACTCGCGCAGGCGCTTGACCGCCGGCGACAGCAGCATGCGGTGCACGCACAGCAGGTATAGCGGCGACGGCTCGCTGGTGTAGTCGGCCAGGACTTCGATGAGCCTGCCCGCGCGCAGGTCGGCCAGCACGTCAAAGCGCGACTTGTAGGCCAGGCCATGGCCAGCCAGCGCCCAGCGGCGCACCAGTTCGCCGTCATCGCCGACGCGGTCGCCCTTGACCGGTACGGTGAGCGCGGCGCCCTCGTGCCTGAAGGCCCAGCGGTCGTGCAGGGTTTCGCCCAGCACGAAGGACAGGCAGTTGTGGCGGCGCAGGTCATCGGGCACCTGCGGCACGCCATGGCGCGCAAGGTATGCGGGCGAGGCGCACACCACGCGGCGGTTGTGCTCGGACAGCGGCAGGGCCACCAGTCCCGAGTCGTTCGGCGTGCCATAGCGCACCGCAAGATCCACCGGCTGGCGGTACAGGTCGGCCAGGCGGTCGCTGATGCGCACCTGGAAGTTGACGCGCGGATGCCGTTCCTGGAATTCATCCAGCCATGGCAGCAGCACGTGGCGGCCCAGGTCGGACGGGATCGACAAGGACAGCGTGCCGGAGATCTCCGTCTTGTTGCGCGCCACGGCGTTCCTGCCCGCGTCCAGCGCCGACAGCGCCGCGCGGGCATGCTCCAGATAGCGTGCGCCGTCGCTGGTCAGCCTGAGGCTGCGCGTAGTGCGCACGAACAGGCGCGCATCCAGGGCCTGCTCCAGCCGCTTGAGCGCGGCGCTGGCGACCGCGGGCGTCAGGTCCAGTTCGCGCGCGGCGGCGGAAAAGCTGCCCTGGTCCGCAGCCGCCATGAATATCTTCAGATCCTCGAACCGCACCATGCCGGCCTCATTTTCAAAAAAATATTGAAACTGACTGCGATGCTAGCCGCTTTTTCGCTGGTTTGGACTGGGTAATGATGGCTCCATTCCCCGACACACAAGGAGTCACCCGCATGAAAATCGAACTGAACGGCAAGAAAGCCCTGGTCACCGGATCGTCCGGCGGCATCGGCCTGGCCATCGCCGCGGGCCTGGCCGAGGCCGGCGCCGAAGTCGTGCTGCACGGCCGCAACGCCGACAAGCTGGCGCAGGCCGCCGCCTCGCTTGCCCAGCAGTTTCCCGCCGCCCGCGTGAGCACCGTGCAGGCCGACCTCGCCACCGCCGACGGCGCGGCCTCGATCTCGGCCGCCCATCCCGACGTCGACATCCTGGTCAACAACGCCGGCTACTTCGCCCCCAAGTCCTTCACCGAAATCACCGACGACGACTGGCAGTACATGCTGGACACCAACGTCATGAGCGGCGTGCGCCTGTCGCGCTATTACCTGCCGCGCATGCTGGCCGCCGGCTGGGGCCGCATCGTGTTCATTTCCAGCGAATCCGGGGTGCAGATCCCCGCGGAGATGATCCACTACGGCGTCAGCAAGACCGCCTTGCTGGGCGTGTCGCGCGGACTGGCCGAACTGACCGCCGGCACCGGCGTCACCGTCAACGCGGTGCTGCCCGGCCCCACGCGCTCGGAGGGCGTATCGGACTTTTTCGCCGAAATGGCCAAGGAGCAAGGCGTGACGCAGGACCAGATGGAACGCGACTTCATCGCCCAGCATCGCCCCACTTCGCTGCTGCGTCGCCTGGCCACCGTGGAGGAAGTGGCCAACATGGTCGTCTACACCTGCTCGACGCAAGCCGCGGCCACCAACGGCGCGGCGCTGCGCGTGGACGGCGGCGTGGTGCGTTCCATCATCTGAGCCCGGTACGCAACCATGAAAGCCATCGCCTTTTTCAAGAACCTGCCCGCCGACCACCCCGAGGCGCTGCAGGACATCACCCTGGCCGACCCCGTGCCTGGCGACCACGACCTACTGGTCGAAGTCCGCGCCATCTCGGTGAATCCGGTGGACGTGAAGATCCGCGCCAAGCGCACGCCCAAGGACGGCCAGCCCGAGGTCATAGGCTGGGACGCCGCCGGCATCGTGCGCGCGGTGGGCGCCAAGACCAGCCTGTTCAAGCCGGGCGACCGCGTCTGGTATGCCGGTGCGCTGAACCGACCCGGCGCCAACAGCGAGCTGCACGTGGTGGACGAGCGCATCGTCGGCCATATGCCCGATAGCCTGGATTACGCCCAGGCCGCGGCGCTGCCGCTGACCACCATCACCGCGTGGGAGCTGCTGTTCGACCGGCTGCGCGTGCTGGACAACGCCGCCCCCAGCCAGGGCAGCCTGCTGGTCATCGGCGCCGCGGGCGGCGTGGGCTCCATCCTGGTGCAGCTGGCGCGCCAGTTGACCGGACTGACAGTGATCGGCACCGCTTCGCGTCCGGAAACCCAGGCTTGGGTGCGCGAGCTGGGCGCGCATCACGTCATCGACCACAGCCAGCCGCTGGCCCCCGAGCTCAAGCGCATCGGCTTCGAGCACGTCAGCCACATTGCCGGCCTGACCCAGACCGACCAGCATTTCGCGCAGATGGCCGAAGCGATTGCGCCGCAAGGCAAGATCGCCCTGATCGACGACCCCTCCGCCATCGATGTGCGCCTGCTCAAGTCCAAGTCGGCATCGCTGCATTGGGAATTCATGTTCGCGCGTCCGCTGCACGGCACGCCCGACATGATCGCGCAGCACGAACTGCTGAACCAGGCCGCCCGCCTGATCGACGAGGGCGCGCTGCGCACTACGCTGGGCGCGCACTACGGCAAGATCAATGCCGAAAACCTGCGCCGCGCGCACGCCTTCATCGAAAGCGGCAAGGCGCAGGGCAAGATCGTGCTGGAAGGGTTCTAGGGTGCAATCGCGATGCCTCGCCGCACCCGGCGGCGGGGTATCTCGCAATTGCAGGCAGAAAGCAGTACAAACTCGACTGCGCGCAAACACATGCGCGACATCATCGGGAGTCTCTTCTGCTCGACCACATTCTCAATCAGGCGCTTGAACCCGTGCTCTGGGGGATGGTGGCCTTCACCCTGCTGATGCTGCGGCTGGCCCCTTTGCAAGGATGGAAGGCCGCCATCGTCGCCGCCATCACGGCCGGACTGGTCTTCGACACGGTGCAGTTCCGCGTCGGGCCGCCGCGCCTGTGGGACTCGCAGGTGCTGGCTTCGGTGCTGGCCGCCCTGCTGGCGGCCGCCGTGCTGGAACTGCTGTTGCTGCTGCTGCGCCGCTCGCGCGCCGAGCAGGCCTGAAACATCAAACCGGCATCCGGCCCCGGCCGGATGCGCGTCACGCGCCTGCTTTCAAGCGCGCCCTTCCCGCTTGGCGCGGGCGTGGGGATCGTTGATCTCGGCTTCCAGCTCGGCGATCAGCCACTCCAACCAGCCATTTTCACTGCGCGCATAAACCACGGCGGCAGGCGTCTTGCCCGTGCGCCAGCCCGGCTGGTGCACGTCCATCCAAGCGCCCAGGCTCTTGTGCGGCGCCAGCAGACCCGACAGCCACGACCACAGATAGTCGGGCACGTTGCGGCGGAATCCTTGCGCGCAGGCGTAGAGGGTGGGCTCAAGCGGCAGGTTGCCGGCGCGGGCCAGCCTCGCCTGCACGCGGCGCAGCGTCTCGGCCGCGGCCTGCAATTGTTCGGTGCTGAGCTTTTTCATTGGAGGACTCCTGGACTTGGTTTGCCCGGATTATCGCCGCATGCAGGAACGCTTTCAAAGCGCCGCCTGTCGCGGCATCAGGAACGCGCCGCTCGGGGCGGCTCCAGACCGAACAACGCGGTCGCGGTAAAGCGCGCCCCGGGTTCAAGCACCCGCATGCCGCTGCGGGCCTCGCCGCCCGCCGCAAGGTTGAACGCGTCCGCCACATTGGTGACCGGCTCGACGCAAAGGAACTCCGAACCTCCCGCGGTGTAGACCACCAGGTGCGCAAACGCCGGATCGGCGTGCAGCGACAACTGGTGCCCATCGGGCCAATGCAGGGTGGCCCGCCCTGCCCATTGCGACAAGTAGGTATCGCAGCCGCTGGCCGAACGCCGCAGCTCGCGCACGTGGACGGATTTGCTGCCGGCGGGCAATCCGTCGGCGTCCGCTGGCCACTCGCGGCGCGCATGCAGCGTGACGCGCTCGGCCGTGAAATAGGGATGCAGGCCCAGGCCGCAGGGCATGGGCGTGTCGCCGAGATTGACGATGGCCAGCGCCACGCTCAGGCCGCGCGCGTCCAGTTGGTAGCGCTGCACGCATTCATACGGCCAAGGCCAGCCCAGCACGCCGGCGGGCTGCTCCAGCACCAAGTCGACGCTGTCCGGGGCGTGGCTGCGCACGTGCCACTGCTGGTACAGGCCCGCGCCATGGATCGCATGGGGCCGGTCAGGTACCGACTGCAACGCGTGCCTGGCGCCGTTGAAGGTGAACACGCCATCGCGGATACGGTTGGAGTAAGGCGCCAGCGGATACGAGCCCGCCCGCGGCCAGTGCCCGGCGGGCCACTGCGTGTCGGTCAGGGGCACGATCCAGTCATGGTCGCCGGTGGACAATCGCGTCAGGCGGCCGCCGCCGCCCGGCGCGAACTCGGCCTGGTGCGGGCCGCTGGCGATGGTGATGCGCTCGCTGGCGTCCAGCGTGGCCGGAACGGATAGAACCTGCATGGATAGGAAACTCCGGCGGCGGAAACAGGGCCGCGCGCTGCGATTGTGCAGTCGGCGGACGGGCGGGGGCAAGCGCCGATGTCCGCGTACCTGGACGACATGGTCTTGCCCAAGCACGGCTCGAGCGCCCGCCCAAGTGTGACAGAGTGTAAAGGCAACAAGCACCCAAGCGGCCCCCGGCAATGGGGGTTTTCCGTTCAGCCGAATTTCGGTGCGCGCCGGATGTGGAATACGCGCCACACCCCCCACTTTCCCTGTCGGCGACCTGCTGGCATCATGCGGCGCGTAGGGCACCTGTCAAGCATCTGAACAAGGAAAAAAAGTGCGATTCAGTTTTCTCAAGGCCCTGCTAGTCTGCTTGTGCGGCGCCATGCTGAGCGCCTGCACCACCTGGGACGTGGCGATGCTGCGCCACAAGGGCAAGCCGGTCAACGACATCGTGACCGAGTGGGGCGTCCCCGATCGCGTGTATGCCAGTGAAAACCTGCCGATCGGGCAGTTGGTCTACATGTGGCAGACCTCCGGCGAAGTCTCGTGGGACGAGGCCGTCGGCACCTTCTACGTTCCTCCGCCGGGAGGCGTCAGCTACGGCTTCGGCAACAACACGGGCACCATCTACCAGCGCCGCACCGGCGTCGCCAGCTGCTACACCATGCTCCACGTCGACGAGAAGGGCATCGTCGTCGGCGGCGACCTCGTCAACAACGGCACGACCTGCAAAATGTGGTGATGGCGGCGCCAGGCGGATCGCCCATGCGCCTCGCCGGCCGGCCTCCCATCGGACAACCCGCAAGAGAATTCCTGATGATGAACATGAAAGCCACCCTCATCCCCTTGCTCGCCCTGGCTCTGCTGTACGGCCCAGCCTTCGGCGCCGAGAAAAAGCCCACGGAGGGCGACATTTCCCGGGCGATCGCCTATACGGATGTGATGCGCGCCTACGCCTACAGCAAGCAAGCCGCTGAGTTCAAGGCCCGCTTCGACAAGATCGGCCCGGGCGCCGACGGCCTGGAAGCCATGACCAATGCAGCCAATCTCATGAGCCTGGCAAACCAGGCCATGCGCGCGGCCTGCGCGCGCGAACCGCACTATGTGGAAAAAGGCATCGAGGCCTTCCGCTGCAGCAAGATCAAGTAGCCGGTCCTGAACCAGCCGATTGAAGCGCCGTTGCGGAGCTGACGGCGCTTCAATCGCTCTCCTTCGCAGGACGCTGCAACAAAGCCGCCCTGCACACGGGCTGCGGCTTTCGACGAGATCACCGCCCGCTTTCTTCAAATTCAGCGGGCGCCTGCCGGATGGCGGGTATCGGCTTTGCTGTTTCTCCCCTTGCTGGTCGTCGTATCGTAGCCGCCGCTTAGGTTGGAAGTACTTCGGGAACTGGCGCCATCGCTGTATCTCGTGTCGTAGCCACCGCTCAAGTTGGACGTGCTGCGCGAGTTCCGCCCATCGCTGTAAGTCGTGTCATAGCCGCCGCTCAGGTTGGACGTGCTCCGCGAGGTAGTGCCGTCGTCATAGGTGCAGTCTTGCCCACCCGACAGATTGGACGTGCATCTTTCCGCCTGGGCGGTCGCGGCTGCGAACACGGCAAGCACGACGAAAGACAACTTGGACACGATTTTCATTTTGATCCCTATGGCGTGGAGGCTGATGCCGTCATCGCCGCGTTGTTGTGCGGCGTGGCGATCACCATAGCGACTATTCCCGCGAGCGGATGCGGGCGTTTTGCGCAAAGCGATTTCAGCCGGTTTCGGGCCGATTCAGCCGGTTTCCTGGCCGCATTTTCCCTGCGCCCGCCCTGCCTGCCGGCGTAGCAATTCAATTGCTTCTGTTCTCGCCAAGCGCCGGTGACCGAGCCGTCGGCATGGCCATATTGATGCGACCTGGGCAGCAGAGACCTGCGCCGACACAGGGTTCGAGGTCATCAAGAAGTTGGGCAATATCATGAACAAGCGAGGTCCGGACAAAACCAGCATCCGTCCCTCCCCGCAGCGGTTCGCGCGCCCGATACAATCACGGGCATGAATTCCGCAACGCAAAACACCGCCGCCGACGCCCACCCGGGCCACACCCCCATGATGCAGCAATACCTCCGCCTGAAAGCGGAGGCGGGTCCCTTGCTGCTTTTCTACCGCATGGGGGACTTCTATGAAATGTTCTACGAAGACGCGGAGCGCGGCGCGCGTCTGCTCAATCTGACGCTGACCAAGCGCGGCTCGTCCAACGGCACGCCGATCCCGATGGCCGGGCTGCCGGTGCATGCCATGGAGCAGTACCTGGCACGGCTGGTCGCGATGGGCGAGTCCATCGCCATCTGCGAGCAGATCGGCGATCCGGCGGCCTCCAAGGGGCCGGTCGAGCGCCGCATCGTGCGCATCGTCACGCCGGGCACGCTGACAGACGACGCGCTGCTGCCGGCCAAGGCGGACCGCGCGTTGGCTGCCGTGTTCGTGGGCGGCACCGCACGCGCGCCGCGCGCCGGGCTGGCCTGGCTGAACCTGGCCAGCGGCGAATTCCGCGTGACCGAATGCGCGCCCGCGCAGCTGGAATCCGAGCTGCACCGCATCGCGCCGGCCGAGATCGTCTGCGCCGACAGCGCCGAATTCGACTTCCCCTTCGAAGGCGCTCGGGCCCGCGTGCCCGACTGGCACTTCGAAGCGGACAGCGCCCGCGCCCACCTGCTGGCGCACTTCAAGACCGACACGCTGGCGGGCTTCGATATCGAGGACATGCCGGCCGGCGTCTGCGCCGCGGGCGCCCTGCTGCGCTACGCGGCCCGTACCCAGTCGCAGGCCCTGGCCCACGTGCAGAGCCTGTCGGCGGAACGCCCCGGCCAGTACGTGCTGCTGGACCCGGTCACGCGCCGCAACCTGGAGCTGACGCAGACGCTGTCCGGCGAAGATTCGCCGACGCTGTTCTCGCTGCTGGACGGCTGCCGCACGCCCATGGGCAGCCGGCTGCTGCGCCGCTGGCTGCATCATCCGCTGCGCGAGAACGAGCAGGCGCTGGCGCGCCAGCAAGCCATTTCGGCGCTGCTGGCGGGCCGCATGGACATGGAACAGAACTTTGGCGCGGCCGGCTTTGGTTCGGCCGGCCTGCTGGAGTCGCTGCGCGGCGCGTTGAACGCCTTCCCGGACATCGAGCGCATCGCCGCCCGCCTGGCGTTGCGTTCGGTGCGCCCGCGCGAGCTGGCCAGCCTGCGCGACGCGCTGCAGGCCCTGCCGGCGCTGCGCGACCAGGTGGAGCCCATGGCGGACTCGCCGCGGTTGGGCGAGCTGGTCTCGCACCTGTCGGTGGATCCGGCCCTGGCCGCGCTGCTGGTGCGCGCCATCGCCGCCGAACCCGCTGTCGCCATCCGCGACGGCGGCGTGCTGGCAGCGGGCTTTGACGCCGAACTCGACGAACTGCGCGGCCTGGCTGCCGACGGCGGCGATTTCCTGGTGCAACTGGAAGCGCGCGAACGCGAGCGCACCGGCATCAGCAACCTGCGCGTGGAGTTCAACCGCGTGCATGGCTTCTATATCGAAGTCACCAAAGGCCAGACCGCCAAGGTGCCGGAGGACTACCGCCGCCGCCAGACGCTGAAGAACGCCGAACGCTACATCACGCCCGAACTCAAGACCTGGGAAGACAAGGTGCTGTCCGCCCAGGACCGCTCGCTGGCCCGCGAAAAATGGCTGTTCGAACAATTGCTGGACGTGCTGGCCGAACATGTGCGCCCGCTGTCGGATTGCGCCGCCGCGCTGGCCGAACTGGACGCGCTGGCCGCCCTGGCCGACCACGCGCGCCGCCACGACTGGATCGCGCCCGAACTGTCTGAGCAGGCCGACATCGACATCGAGGCCGGCCGCCACCCGGTGGTCGAGCACGCCATCGAACGCTTCACGCCGAATGGCTGCCGGCTGGAGCCGGCGCGCCGCATGCTGCTCATCACCGGCCCGAACATGGGCGGTAAATCGACCTACATGCGGCAGGTGGCGCTGATCGTGCTGCTGGCGCGCATCGGCAGCTTCGTGCCCGCCTCGCGCGCCCGCATCGGCAAGATCGACCGCATCTTCACCCGCATCGGCGCGGCTGACGACCTGGCGGGCGGCCGCTCGACCTTCATGATGGAAATGACCGAAGCGGCTGCAATCCTGTCGGCCAGCACGCCCAACAGCCTGGTGCTGATGGACGAGATCGGCCGCGGCACGTCCACCTACGACGGCCTGGCGCTGGCCTGGGCCATCGCCTGCCGCCTGCTGGCCCACAACCGCGCGCTGACGCTGTTCGCCACCCACTATTTCGAGCTGACCCGCCTGCCGGCGGAACAGCCGGCCTCGGCCAACGTGCACCTGGCCGCGGCGGAATCGGCCGGCGGCATCGTGTTCCTGCACGAAGTGCGCGAAGGCCCGGCCAGCCGCAGCTACGGGATCCAGGTGGCGCAGCGCGCGGGCGTGCCCGCCGCGGTGATCCGCCAGGCCTCGCGCGAGCTGGAACGCCTGGAGGCGCAAGGCGCCCCCACGCCACAGCTCGGCCTGTTCGCGGCGGCGGCTGACGCCGACGCCCAGGCCTATGCCGACGCCGACCGCTCCGACGACCTCGAGGCCCTGGATGCCCTGCGCGAGGAACTCGCCGCCATCGACCCCGACAGCCTGACGCCGCGCGAAGCGCTGGACGCCCTCTACCGCCTGAAGAAGCACCTGCAATGAACCTCGACCATCCCTTGTCCCTGCTGGGCAACCAGAGCCCGAACGACTTCATGCGCCGCTACTGGCAGCGCAAGCCCCTCCTGATCCGCCAGGCCATCCCCGGCTTCAAGCCCCCGGTCACGATCGCCGCCATCAAGAAGCTGGCGCGCCGCGATGACGTGGAGTCGCGCCTGATCTGGCGCGAGAACGGCGAATGGCAGATGGAGAACGGCCCCTTCGCGCGCCTGCCCAAGGACAATGAAGGCGACTGGACCTTGCTGGTGCAAAGCGTGGACCTGCACAGCGACGCCGCATCCGAGCTGATGCAGCTGTTCCGCTTCATCCCAGACGCGCGGCTGGACGACGTGATGATCAGCATCGCCAGCCATGGCGGCGGCGTGGGTCCGCACTTCGACAGCTACGACGTGTTCCTGCTGCAGGCGGCGGGCGAACGCGAATGGCGCTATGGACGCCAGAAGGACCTGTCGCTGGAACCGGACCTGCCGCTGAAGATCCTGAGCCGCTTCGAACCAGAAGAAACCGCCGTGCTGGCCCCCGGCGACATGCTCTACCTGCCACCGCAAGCCGCGCACGACGGCATGGCCGTGGGCGACGGCTGCATGACCATCTCGATCGGCTTTCGCGCGCCCACGCAGGCGACGCTGGCGCGCGGGCTGCTCGAAGCAGCCGCGGACCAGGTCATGGCGCGTGTCGGTCTCCTGGGCGGTCCCTATGGCGAACCCGCCCTGCCCGGTCCGAAGCTGTCCGCCGTCTATCGCGACCCCGGCCAGCCCGCGGTCGACACACCCGCCGCCCTGCCCGACGCGCTGGTGGCCGCCACGCTGGAAACCGTGGAAAAGCTGCGCTTCGACGACGCGCTGGCCTCGCGCTTCCTGGGCTGCTGGCTGACCGAGCCCAGCAATCTCAGCGTGTTCGACGCGCCCGAAGGCATGGAGGTGGACCTGGAAGAAGACTGGCCGGCCGCAGGCCGGCTGGTGCTGGACCGCCGCAGCCGCATGCTCTATCGCGGCAAGCAGCTCTTCATCAATGGCGAAACGGCCATGGTGCCGGCGGATGCCGCCCTGCGCACGCTGGCGGATGCGCGCAGCCTGGATTGTTCGGACCCGTCCTGCATCCGCCTGACCGACGACGCGCGCTCCTGCCTGGCGGACTGGCTCGATTCCGGCTGGATCCGCTACGTCGCGGCGTAGCATCCCGACACGGCTCCGTATCAGTCCTGTACAGAAGGAAATCAGGTCTGATACGCGGGACACATCAAGAAAGACTTAACACGAAGCTGAAAGGTTTGTTGCCGTTGGGATGCGACCTTTTTAACTTTCATACGCGTTGCGCCCGCGTGTTCCTGTAGCCTGACTTCTGGTTTCCCCTAATGGGGTTTCAAGAGTCGTCATCTACAGGAGTCTAAAAATGATGAGCAAAACCTTGATTATTGCTTCGGTGCTGGCCGTCGCGCTGAGCGCCTGCAACAAGAAGGAAGATGCCCCGGCGCCCGCGACCAACCCCGCTCCGGGCGCCAGCACGCCTGCCCCCACCACGACGCCTCCGGCCACCTCGCCGGCTCCGGCGCCCACGCCCAACACCACGCCGGGCGGCGGTTCGACCACCCCGGGCGGCTCGACCACGCCCGCGTCCTAATAAAAACTCAGCGACGAACCCCCGCTCTGAGGACGCAAGAAAAAGCCCCGGCTGCCGCAGCCGGGGCTTTTTTGCGTCCAGGGAGGGCTGATGAGCAATACATGACCGCCGCACAGCCCCTCGCGGCGCGTAAAGTAAAACCCTGCAAATCGCGCCCAAATAAAAAGAGGCCCCATCAGGGGCCTCTCTTGCTCTGGCCTGCGCCTGGGCGCAGGGCCGGCCGGTCTTACATCTTGTCCTTCAGCACGCTCAGCAGACGCTGAGCGGTGGCGCTGTTGTCGCGCGCGCCATTGGCATCCAGCACCGTCACCGTGGTCTGGTCGCCGGTGGCGGCCAGGTGGATGCGGTACTGCGGCGCCTCGGCCTTCTTGTCGCCCGAGAACATGCGGCTGAAGAAGCCCGGCTGCTCGATCTTCTCGCCCGTGTCGGTATCGACGTAGCGGACGAAGTAGTCGCCAGCGGAGCGATCCCGGTCGTCCACGGCAAAGCCGCCGCCGTCCAGCGCCACGCCGACACGACGCCATGCGCGGTCGTACGATTCGCTGACGATGAGCGAGGCGCCCTGGGCGCGGACGTCCTGCTGCACGGCAGGCTTCTGCGGCGTGGCCTCGGCCTGCTGCACCAGCTTGCGGGCGTTGTCGACGTCGGAACCCAGGTAGACCATCATGCGGGCAAGCATGGCGGCGTTCAGGCCCGGATCTTCCTTGCCGTTCTGCCATTGCACCTGCATGCCGTCGCCGCCCACTCGCTTTTCAAGCATCTGGCGATGGCTGACGTAGATCTCGGTGTGGCCATTGACGCGTTCGACGCGCGTGCGGAATTTCTCGCGCTCGCCGCTATCCCAGGCCGACTCCAGAACCATGCCGAGCGCCTGGCGCAACCAGCTTTCCGGAATCTTGGCGCGGTTTTCCGCCCAATCGGTTTCGATCAGGCCGGCGCCAGGATTGTTGCTGGCCACGGTGAAGCCGCTTTCGGTCCAGAAGTCGATCAGGCGCGGGAAGATATCTTCCGGCGGACGGTCCACTACCAGCCAGCGCAGATCGCCGTCGCGCTCGACGCGCATGTCCTGGCGGCCGGGCAGCACGTTGCTGGTCTTGGGCTGGCTGGCTTGCGCCTGGCCCTGCTGCTGGAACTGCGAATAAGTGGTCGAGCCCGAAGCCGGCGCGCGATAACGCGGGTCGCTATTGGCCTGGGTCAGGTCGGGCGGGATGCTGAGGGGCTCTCCGCGCTGGGTGACTGCGCTCTTGTAATTGACGGACTCTTCATTGCCCAGGAATTGATTGACCTCGCTGCAACCGGCCAACAACACCAGAGACATCAATGCCGACAAACCGGCATGACGCTTGTTCATACGTATCCTCACGATATTTAGAGCAGGCCCGTTTCCTGGAGCGCGGCACGCACGGTCGCGTGGTGCTGCGATCCCAGTTCAACCAGCGGCAGCCGGTAACCCAGTGCGCTGCGGCCCATTTCGGCCAACGCCCACTTGACAGGGATGGGGTTGGCTTCAACGAACAAAGCCTTGTTCAGACGCGCCAGGTACGCATTAAGTTCACGCACCTTGGGCACATTGCCAGCCAGGGCGGCGGCACAGAGCTCGCGCATGAGCTTGGGCGCCACGTTGGCGGTTACGGAGATATTGCCGCGCGCGCCCAGCAGGATCAGGGCGGCGGCGGTGGGGTCATCGCCGCTGAAGACCTGGAAGCTGGCCGGCGCTTCGCGCAGCAACAGGCCGCCGCGGGCGATGTCGCCCGTGGCGTCCTTGATGCCGATGATGCCCGGCACCTGCGCCAGGCGCAGGACCGTTTCGTTGCTCATATCGGCAACGGTACGGCCCGGCACGTTGTACAGGATGGTGGGCAGATCGACGGCTTCCGCGATGGTGCGGAAGTGGCGGTACAAGCCTTCTTGCGAGGGCTTGTTGTAATAGGGAACGACCGACAGGCCGGCCTGCGCGCCGACCGCCTTGGCGTGGCGCGTCAGGTGGATGGCTTCGTCGGTGGAGTTGGCGCCGACGCCGGCGATGACCGGAATGCGGCCCGCAGCGTGTTCGACAGCGACGCGGATCAGCTCCGCATGTTCTTCCATGGAGACCGTGGGCGACTCCCCGGTGGTGCCGACCACCACCAGCGCGTCGGTGCCTTCCTGGATGTGCCAGTCGATCAGCGACCGGTAGGCAGCGTAATCCAGGCTGCCGTCGGGCTGCATCGGGGTGACCAGGGCCACCATGCTGCCTTGGAAATTAACGCCTGCGGCGGTTGCAGGGGATGCCATAAATGTAGGGCTCCAAAACCCCGCGGCGGGATGCCTCGGGGCCAGAATCAAAGAAACCGTTAAGTTTAACGGATATTGGCTGAAATCCTACAGAAACCACTGGACGATGGTCGTCCCCAGGGAGAGCACCGGCCGCATCAATAGCCAGAGCACATCCGTCACCAAGAGAATGACGACGATCACCAGGCCGTACGGCTCGATTTTCGAGTATTGCCAGGCCAGGCGGTTGGGCAGCAGGCTGAAGAGGATGCGTCCCCCGTCCAGCGGCAGGATGGGCAGCAGATTCAGGGCCATGAGCACCAGGTTGACGTTCACGCCGGCCACGGCCATTTCAAACCAGAACGACTCCTGCAGGCCGGACTCCAGGAAGAGGCGCAGCGAAAACGCCCACATGACCGCCATGAGCAGGTTGGCGGCGGGCCCAGCCAGCGCCACCCACAGCATGTCCTGCTTGGGCCGGCGCAAGCGGCTGAAATCGACTGGCACGGGCTTGGCCCAGCCGAACAGCATGCCCGGGCTGCCCAGCAGCTTGGAGGCCAGCAGGATCGCCACCGGCACCAGTAGCGTGCCGACCGGATCGATATGCCGCGCCGGATTCAGGCTGATACGCCCGGCCTGATAGGCCGTCGGGTCGCCGAACATGCGCGCGACAAAGCCGTGCGCGGCTTCGTGCAGGGTGATGGCGAAGATGACCGGTATCGCGTAGACCGCAATGGTTTGGATGATGTCATTCATGGCGAACCGGATTGTAGATGAGCCGCGCGCCGGCGCATGCCGGCGAGCAGGTCGGCGCGGCGGACGCGCTCAGGCAAGACCGAGGGTGGCAGGATCGCCGCGTCCGACACGCACCACCACCGGCTCTTCGCTGGTGAGGTCGATCACGGTGGTGGGCGATTGCGGGCAGGCGCCCGCGTCGATGATTGCTGCCAGGTCGTGGTCGTAGCGTTCGCGGATTTCTTCCGCGTCGTTCAACGCTTCGGTCTCGTCCTTGGGGATGAGCGTGGTGGACAGCAGGGGCGCCCCCACCTGCTCCAGCAGGCCCAGCATGACCGCATGATCCGGCACGCGAATGCCTATGGTCTTGCGCGAAGGATGCGACACGCGGCGCGGCACTTCCTTGGTGGCTTCGAGGATGAAGGTCCAGGGCCCCGGCGTGGCGGCCTTCAGCAGTCTGTACTGGCGGTTGTCGACGCGCGCGAAGTGGCCGATTTCGGCCAGGTCACGGCACAGCAGCGTGAGATGATGGCGTTCGTCCAGGCCCCGCAGGCGGCGCAGCCCGTCGGCGGCGTTCTTGTCGTCCAGCCGCGCGACCACGGCATAGCTCGAATCGGTAGGTACTGCGACCAGCCCGCCATCGGCCAGCCATTGGGCCGCCTGCTTCAGCAGGCGCGGTTGCGGATTCGCGGGATGGATATCGAAATACAAGGCCATGGGTTTATCCTAACACTCTTGAAGGCCGCTCAGTACAGAGCGGCGATGCAAAATGGCGGGAACGCCGACCCGCCCGGAGAAACAGTATGCGCCTTGATGACTCGCGCGAAAGCGACAATGTGGAAGACCGCCGTTCCAGCGGCCCACGCATCGGCGGCCGCGGCACCATCGGCATAGGCACGATCGTGCTGGCCCTGGTCGCCATGTATTTCGGCGTGGACCCCAGCGTGGTCCTGCAGATGGCCGAAGGCCCGCCCGCGCAGCAGCAGCAAGGGCCGGCCACGCGTCCGCCCGCCAACGATACGCAGGCCATCTTCGTCTCGAAGGTGCTCGGCGAAACCGAAGACACCTGGAGCGCCATCTTCCAGAAAGACCTGAATCGCCAGTACGTGGCGCCCAAGCTGGTGCTGTTCCGCGGCGCCACGCCCACGGCCTGCGGCACCGGACAATCCGCCATGGGCCCGTTCTACTGTCCCGGCGACAGCAAGGTGTACATCGACCTGGCCTTCTTCGACGAATTGCAGAACCGCTTCAAGGCGCCGGGCGATTTTGCCCAGGCCTATGTGATCGCCCATGAGGTCGGACATCATGTCCAGCACCTGCTCGGCATCTCGGACCAGGTCGACAACCTGCGCCGCCGCAATCCGTCCCAGGCCAATGCCTTGTCGGTGCGCATGGAGTTGCAGGCCGACTGCTTCGCGGGCTTGTGGGCGCAACGCGCCAACGCGGCGCGCAACATCCTGGAAAGCGGCGACGTGGAAGAGGCGCTGGGCGCCGCCACCGCGATCGGCGACGACCGCCTGCAGAAGCAAAGCCAGGGCTATGCGGTGCCCGATTCCTTCACCCACGGATCGTCGGCCCAGCGCGTGCGCTGGTTCAAGCGCGGGCTGGAGAGCGGCAGCATCAAACAGTGCGACACGTTCGGCGCCAGTTCGCTATAGCCGCGTGGACATGCACTTGCGCGCCGCCCCCTTTACTGTATATCCATACAGCGAAAGGGGCGGCGCAGTCTTCATCTTGTAAGATTACGCCCCCTCGCAGTGTTGCGCGCGCGCCCCGCCGCCGCGCGGCGCTTGCCAGGCGCGCTGTCCGGCGCGCGCATTTCCAAGACCCTAGATCAGTTCCATGGCCAACAAGTTCGAACCGTTAATCACCGTTGATGAGGTGCAAGAGATTCTTGCCGAACCCAAGGAAACCGTAAAACCGATCGCCTGGGCGCCCAAACCCGCCGCCAGCAATCCCCAATGGCTGGAATTCGCCTGTGCCTGCCGGGTCAAGGGCGAGGTGCGCGAAGACGTGATTTTCCGCGCGACCTATCGCGGCGCGCGCACCGCCGTGCACGGCCAGGCCACCATCTTCCTGGCCGAGGCGTTCTGCGCTAGCCTCTTCGTGGGCCCGCACCGCGTGTTCGGCGTGGACACCGACGACTCCTTCCACACCAGCCTGGTGGGCGAAGGCCGGCCGCAGTACCGCAAGCCGCTTGCGGACCGCAGCCATGAACACATCTGGGTGGACGAAGGCGAAGGCTATGCCGAGCCCATCGTGCCCGCCCTGCAGAATATCGGCGCGCTGATGCAATATTTCCTGCCGCGGGCGAACCTGACGCTCACCGGCGGATTTGCGCATCCCCTCAAAGGCCGCCAAATCGAATTGATCCTATGAGCACTTTCCTGGAAGCCTCCGGCTGGACCGTCCTGCCGGCGGGCGAGCACGCCATCCGCGCCATATCGCCCATGACGCTGGGCCTGGACGGGCAGCACGCGGCCTTCTTCATCGCGCATCCCGACGAGTCCACGTTCTACCTGACCGACGCCTGCGAGACCGCGATGCACGCGTCCAGCTACGGCATCGACCTGGCGGCAAAGCGCATCGATATCCTGAACGAAACCCCGGGCGTCAGCCTGGCGCACTTTGACCGCGACGGCGCCATCGTCGCCAGCGGCCCCAATGAACAGCTGCAGGAAGCGCTGTGGGATGCGGTCAAGCTGGCGATGGCGCTGTCGTTCCAGTGCGCCAAATGGATGCCGAAGTTCAGCCAGCTGCGGTTCCGCGCCCTGGTCGGGCGGGCGCTGACGGCAGGCGTGGGCGTGAACCGCATGGTCAAGGGTGCGCGCGCCAAGGGCAGCAGCGGCCACACGGCGGACTTCGCCTTCGCGGTGCGCGCAGCCGGCAGCACCGCGCTGACCTACATCGAGCCGATCGCCCTGAAGGCCGGCAAGAAAATGGATTGGACGCAGGTCTACCAGACCCACGGCAAGATGTCGGACGTGAAGATGGCGGACGCGCGCAACTCGCGCATGGTCATCCTGGAGGATGGCGCCTCGGCCGAGGAGTTCAAGAAGGCCGTGACCATCCTGGAACAGTCCGCGACCGTGCAAACGCTCGCCAAGACCCGGGATTGGCGGGAAGTCTTCTCCGGCTAGGACGGCGTCAGGCTGGCAGGTTGGTCAGGCCGTCGACGATTTCGCGGCCGTGCAGGATGGCCGCATGCACCGCTTCGCGCGGACTGTAGACAAAGCCGCCCTCGGCAAAGCGGGGAACCGGATATTCGTCGCCGCCTTCGAGCACGGCGCCTGCCTGGACCACCATCACCGACGCTATGAATACGGGGCCGCTGGATTGCGCCTGAACCTCGGCGTCTGCGCCCCGGGACACTTTGGCCGTCAGCCGGTATCCCTTGTAGATCAAGTTGTTCTGATGCACTTCGGATGCCCTCTTTCTGCGACCCAGCATACCCCGCCTGTCCATGACAGTTCGGATATGTTTTGTAACGAGGGCAGAGAATAGAAACACTGTTGCGCCGCAAGAATTGTGTCCCCGTTTTCTGGAGGTACTGCGCGCGACACATGCGTGCAGCGCATGACCAGGGTTGACGCGGCTTGCGGCGCAATGCGGGGCTCAATCAGGCCCCGTCCCCGCATCGGTTCACGGGGATTTCCCTAGATCTGTTGCATATGCACACCATTCAGGCGGCGACATGCCGGTCTCGCTGGGCGCCCGCGGCGGGCTGGTCATCGGCCGGGCCGAAAAAGGCGGGAAACTGCTTTTCGCCCTTTTTCGTGACGCTCAGCGCGCGCGAATCCAGGTCCTTGCTGATCCAGCCGCGGCCCGTGAGCGCATCCAGCAAGGCCGCGCCCAAGGCGCCGCCCAGGTGCGAGCGGCGTTCGCTCCAGTCCAGGCAGGAGCATGCGAAGCGCCGCCGGCGCTGGCGCGCCTGGGCCACATCCACGCCGATCTGCGCCAGCGCGGCCTCGCCCAAGGGCGTCAGCAGATAGTCGCGCCCATCCGCCGCCAGCCACTTGCGCGACAGCATGGCGTCATGGATGCGCACCGCCAGCGTGCCCGCCATGTGGTCATAGCAGGTCCGCGCCTCGCGCAGCGCCGACGGCGTGTTGGGCTTGAACGGCACGCGCTCCGCCCCGGCCACCACCAGCAAGGCTTCAAGCGCATGGGCGACCTCGGCATTGGCCAGGCGGTAGTAGCGGTGCTTGCCCTGCACGGCCATTTCCACCAGGCCCTGCTCCCGCAGGCGCTGGAAATGGCTGCTGGCCGTGGAGGCGCCGATATCGGCGGCGGCGGCCAGTTCGGTCGCCGTGCGGGCGCGGCCGTCCAGCAGCACGCACAGCATGCGCGCCCGCGCCGGATCGGCGATGGCGCCCGCCACGGCGGAGAGATTGATGTCGGCGAACTCGGATTCCATGATTCGACCCATATCAAAGTGTTGTGTGCAAGCTCAAGCATACTGCGGCTCAACACCACAAGACAGCCGGCTTGCCCGGACATCCATCCATGCGCACCCCCCGGAAATTCTTCGGCTGGACCGTTCTTTACGCCACCTTTGCGCTGGCGGTCTTCGGCTGGGGCGTCGGCTTCTACGGCCCGCCCGTGTTCCTGCACGCGGTGGCGCAGCGCACCGGCTGGGGCGTGGCGCTGGTATCCGGCGCCGTCACCCTGCACTTTCTTTGCGGCACCTTGGTCGTCGCCAACCTGCCGCGCCTGTACCGGCGCTGCGGCGTGCCCGCCGTCACCTTGGGCGGCGCCGTGCTGCTTGCGCTCGGCGTGGGCGGCTGGGCCACGGCAGAGCAGCCCTGGCAGTTGTACGCGGCCGCGCTGTTCTCGGGCATGGGCTGGGTGACGCTGGGCGCCGCCGCCGTCAACGCGCTGATCTCGCCCTGGTTCGTGCAGCGCCGGCCCGCCGCGCTGGGCATGGCCTACAACGGCGCCAGCGTCGGCGGCATCGTGTTTTCGCCCTTGTGGGTCTACCTGATCGGCCAGGCGGGATTTGCCCAGGCCGCCCTGTGGGTGGGCCTGGCGATGGTGGTCGTGATCGCCGTGCTGTCGCGCAAGGTGTTCGCCGTCACGCCGCAGCAGCTCGGCCAGGAGCCGGATGGCATATCCGCAGCGGCTCAGACGCCTGCCGCGGCAATCCAGGCCGCGTCGCCAGCGCCGCTAGCCAATCTTTGGCGCGACCGGGCCTTCCTCACCTTGGCCGCGGGCATGGCGCTGGGCCTGTTCGCCCAGATCGGCCTGATCGCGCATCTGCTGTCGATGCTGGCGCCCTTGCTGGGCGCGCAGACCGCCGGCCTGGCCATGGGGCTGGCCACGGCCGCGGCCATCGGCGGACGCACGCTGGTCGGTTGGCTGATGCCAGCCGGTGCCGACCGGCGCAAGGTGGCCTGCCTGGCCTATGCCATCCAGATCGCCGGCTCGCTGGTGCTGATGCTGGCCGCCGAGCACGCCTGGGCCATCTGGCTGGGCGTGCTGCTGTTCGGCTCGGGCATCGGGAACGCGACCTCGCTGCCGCCGCTGATCGCGCAGACCGAGTTCGCCCGCGTGGACACGCAACGCGTGGTGCCGCTGATCGTCGCCATGTCGCAAGGCGCCTATGCTTTCGCGCCCGCCTTGTTCGGCATGCTGCGGGCATGGTCCGAACAGGCCGGACAGCCGCTGCTCTGGTTCCTGGCCGTGACGGCCAGCCTGCAGGCCGCGGCCATCGCCTGTTTCGCGCTGGGGCGGATTACTCCAGCCCGCCGCGGCGGGCAACCAGCCCAGCCATGACGGCATCGCCGTTCTCGCCCGCCAGGCCTTCGGCCACGCCGCGCCTGTCGGCTAGCGTGCGGTTCTGGCTGACTTTCCATTTGCCCTCGATGCGCACAATGGGAATTTCCACGCCGATGATGGCGCGCATCTGGGCCGCGATGAAATCCGCCGGCGCGTCGGCCACGCGCCAGGGTTGCGCGCGCGCCCTTTCCTGGCTGTCGGTCAGCGCGTCCAGCTGGGCGCGCAGCCAGGCCGGATCGTCCTGGATCACAGGCGTGCCCCAGGCGTGCACGGCGACGAAGTTCCAGGTGGGCACGACCTTGTGCGTTTCGGCCTTGGTCGGGTACCACGACGGCGTGACGTAGGCCTGCGGGCCATGGAAAACGACCAGGCATTCGCGGCCCGCCGCCAGGTCGGCAAGCTGCGGGTTGGCGCGGGCCATATGCAGGCGCAGTACGCCATGCGGCCCTTCGGGATACAGCAGACAGGGAATGTGATTCGCCATCAGCCCGCCCTCCCCGCTGGTGGTGAGCACGCCCAGGGGATGGGCGCGGATGAATTCGTGCTGGACTTCGAGCGAGTCTTCGCGAAAGGCGGACGGCAGGTACATGGCGGGTTCGGCGGTAGCGGCTGAAAACCACAAGATACCGCCATCGTGGCTCCATTTCCAGGACCAGCCGAGGCTCTTTTCATGGAGCCAGAAGTGTCATGCTGGCAGCGGCTTTTCCAACAGGATGGTGGTAAAGCCGCTGTCCCATTCTTCGTCGGGATAGGTATCGATCTCGGCGTAGCCGTGCTTGCCGTAGAACTGGCGGCTGCGTGTATTGAAAGAGTCCGTCTCCAGCCGCGCGCGCGCAAATCCCGCAGCGCGGATGGCCGCTTCCATCCAGGCCAGCAAGGCGCCGCCCGCGCCCTGGCCTTGCCTTGCGGGATGCACGTGCAAGGCCCAGATGAAGTCGTTCTCCCAATCCGCCATGCCTGCAAGCGCGCCGTCGATTTCGCAGACCATGAACAGATTCCCCCTGGTGCGCACGTACTGGGCGGTCTTGCCGCTGGCGCGGAACTGCCGGTCCCGTTGCGCCGTCATTTCCGGCATCCACGTGCTTTCGTAGGTGCGCATCAGCAGGTCTTCCAGCAAGACGGCATCCTCGGGCCTGGCCGGCCTGATCATGAATTTCTGTTGTTGGTCGGTCATGCGCGGCAGTGTAGCAATGCCCGCCAAGGTCACGGATGAGGATGCGCGCGGCTATCGTCGCACGCGCTCGTACGCCTGGTTCATGCGTTCCCGCGCCCCGGTTTCGTTGGCGTAGGCGCGATCGTAGGTGTCCAGGCAACCCTGCGTGGGGTTCGGCCATTTGATCGCGGCGATCGCGGCGGTGAGCTCGTCGCGGGCCCGCTGCCAATCCTTGACGGCGGCATACCATTGCTTGGCGGTGTCCATAGTTGTCTCCCTATGTTCACTCGTCCATCGTAGTCCTGCGGCGGCGTTGCGCGGCCGCTATTACGGCTTACCCGAAACGGAATTTTCGGCCGGTACGGGATTTCATTCCAGTTTTCCCAAAATGGAATTCTGCTTTGCAGCGGAACAGTTTTTCCACCCCGCCCGCGGCGGCAAGAGCGGCGCGAAAAAGAGCAATAATTGGGCCGCCCCGGCGCGCTCGCGGCCCTTCCGTGCGCCGCGCCGAACGTCATTTTCAGGAACAGAAGAACATGAAGATCCGTCTCGCTCTGGCCGCCTGCTGTGCGGTGATCGGCCTTGCCGGCTGCACTAACCTGCCCAAGCCTCAGAACTACTCCACCTCCCTGGGCGAAAACCAAAGCCGGCTCAAGCAGGATCCCGATTGGAGCGCCGGCATGGTCTGGGTTCGCCCCGGTCCGCCGATCGCCAGCCAATACCAGAAGAAACTCATCCTGGAGCCGGTGCAATACATCCAGGGCGACCGGCCCGACGAGCTGGATATGAAGCAGGACAACGCCATGCGCGAACGCGTGCTGGCCTACCTGAACGAAGCGATCCGGCGCGAGTTCCAGCAAGCGGGTTATCAATTGTTGAACCAGCCCGCGCCGCACGCGCTGCGCCTGAGCGCCGCCATTACCGGCACCTTCCGCAACGAACGCGACCCCAGGATGATGGAGTACATCCCCATCGGCTTCGTCATCGGCCAGACCGTCAAGGCCGCCGGCTACCGCGACCAGTCCGCGCGCCTGCTGCTGGAAGCGGCCTTGCGCGATGCCAGTACCAACGAACTGCTCATCACGTCGCTGGGTACCGTCACGGGCGGCAATCTGCCCTCGGACCGCAAGCCCACCGCGGACGACGTGCGCAGCGCCATCGACGACTGGGCGCGCCACGCGCGCGAACAGTTCGACCGCATCTGGCTGGAAGACGCGCCAGAAGCCGGTTAGAACCGGCGGCGGCACTGACACTCCCTATCAGTGTTGACAGGCCCTGATCCATCAGGGCGGAACATAACGGGCCGAAGTGGGTCGAATCCATCGCGTTTTTCACCTGAAAATCACGATGTGATGAATATTGACGTCAACCCTCACTTACCCAGCGCCACGGCTAATGCTACTGTTCCGCCTGTGCAAGGAGTACATGCAATGGATCAGAAAACCAAGCCCTGGGCTTTTCCCAAGCCGCATCCGGAAAACACCCCCCGGGGCGAACGCAACAAACAGGAGTTCGACGCTCCTGCCCAAGACCCGAAATCCGCGCCCAAGCCGCGCGCAAAGAAGGAGACGCCGGCAGCCAGCCGGGCTCGCACATGAGTCCGGCGGGGCGCCCCCGGCCGCTCCACGCATAAGCTCGTCCCGCCTGCCCATGGCCCAGCGCCCGCATTCGTGACCGACGGCGCGCATCGCGGAAACCAGGATGGCCATGATCGCCGATCCACCGCTGCGAGGCAGCGGCAAGATTACCGGAGTGTTCTTCGACCCAGCAGGAGAAATCGCGGCCGTGGCCTCCGAGTTTCCCCTGCTCGCGAACCCGCGCGCCCGCGCGGCGTATGGCGGCCAGACGCTGCGCTACCGCGTGGCGCTGTACCGCCGCGGCAGCCTCATCCCGTTCGCGGCTTGCGACGAGCTGCGCCATCCCATCAATGACGTCGCCTTCCATCCGACTCAACCCGTGGTCGCGATCGGCGCCGGCAGCTACGACGGCGGCTACCTGTTCGAGGGCGACCTGCTGGCCTGGGACTGGTGCAGTGGCCTCTCCCGGCGGTTCTTCCACAACATTCCCGAAGTCGCGCGTTGCGCCTTCGACCCGGCGGGCGATGGGATCGAGGCCTGGGTGCGGCCGTGGGATGAAGAATGGGCCGGCCTGCCCGACGAGCCGCCCGACGCCGCCTTCAGCACGCTGTTCGTCGTGCGCGCGCCCTACGGCGCGGCAACCTGGTCCGATGCCAGACCGCGCGAACTGGAACTGTCGAGCGACGCCATCGCCCCGGATGGAGATCGGCCCGCGCCGGCCGCTGAAGCCCGCCTCGCGCAATGGCTGGGATTGCCGCAACTGGCGAACCGCCCAGCCATCCATGATCTTGCATGGCTGGACGCCAGGCGCATCGCGGTGGCGCACGGCGGCTGCCTGCTCGAAATCCATGACATCGAACACGGCCTGGCCACCATGTACTCCGGCGCCGGCCATGGCGCCGAGATCATCCGGGCGGCGGGCATCCATGTACACGCCGTGGAGCCCTCGAAGCGGCCCGGCATGATGTGGCGCCAGGATGCCAGGCTGTATGCCCTGACCGGCCAAGGACTGGACCTCGTCGGCGAGTACGACGGCGAATACACCTTCTCGGCCTCGTCGCAAGGCGTATTGCTGGGCCGCAGGAACCGCGTCCCCGCCGCCAGGAATGCGCGCGACCTGCTGCGCAACCTGCACACGGGCGCCGAACGGCGCGTGGACCTGGGCCACTACGACTGCTTCAATCACTACCTCCGCATCAGCGGCGCGCCGTCGCTGTTCTGCGTGCAGGGCACGCCTGCAAGTTCCCACGAGGCCAAGCGCCTGTGCATGGTCATGCCCGACGGCCAGGCCAAACCGCTATGGCCGGTGCTCAAGGCCAACGGCAAACCCGACAGCCACGCCATGGAACTTGCCGGCTGCTACGTCGACGACGCGCAAGGCGCCGGCCTGGTCATCAGCGGGCGGCACTACTCTCCTGCCGTCAATGTCGCCTGCGCCGGCTTCATCTACCGCAAGCCGCTGGACCGCGACCGTGAACTCTGGCGGCATCCCACCACCGCCTCGGCCAGCGCGGTCGTCTTCATGCCCGGCCCCGGGCTGATCGCCGCCGCGTTCCTGGACGGCGGCCTGCTGCTGCTGGATGCCGCCTCGGGCGAAGTCCGGTTGCGCGCCAGGATGCGGCTGGACGGTATGCCGACGCTGGTCCACGCGATGGATGCGCATGAGGAAAAACTGGCCTTGGGAACGGCCGACGGCAGGATAGCGGTGGCCACCGCAGGCGAGCTGCTGGCGCGCGGCGCGACGTCCGGCTGGGTGGAAATCGGCTAAGCGTAATCCCCTAGGCCCGCCGCGCAAGACACCCGCTATCCTCGCGGACGTGTCTATGCGCGACTCCCCATGACCCCTCGTCTGGATCTATATACGCTGCAGGTGTTCCTGGCCGTGCTGGAAGAAGGCAGCATCGCCGCCGCGGCCGCGCGCGAACATATCGCGCCATCAGCGCTTTCGAAACGCCTGTCCGAACTCGAACGCGTCCTGGACGTGCCGCTGTTCCAGCGCCACGCGCGCGGCGTGGAGCCCACCAGCGCGGCGCGCGCGCTGGCGCGGCGCGCACGCACCTTGCTGCATCAGACCCAGGACCTGGCCGCCGAAATCCGCGACTACTCCACCGGCCTGCGCGGCCGCGTGCGCGTCGCCGCCAACCTGTCTTCGATAGCGCAATTCCTGCCGATGGAATTGCGCCGTTTCCTGACGCGGCACCCCAACGTGCAGATCGACCTGGAAGAGTCCGTCAGTTCCGGCGTCACCCGCGCCGTGATCGACAACGCCGCCGACATCGGCGTCTACACACAGTCCGACGAAGAGAACGGGCTGGACATCTTCCCCTACCACCGCGATGTCATGGCGCTGGTGGCGCCCTCCGGACACCCTCTGTCGCGGCACCGGCAGGTCTCGTTCGCCGACACCCTGGACTACGACCATGTCGGCATGCACCGGGGCAGCGCCGCGAACTATCTGTTCACGCGCGAAGCCGCCTCCATGAGCCGCTCCCTGCGGCTGCGCTTTCAGGTCACCTCCTACGACGCGCTGGTATCCATGGTGCGCGCCGACCTGGGTATCGGCATCGTGCCCGCCAAAGCCCTGTCCGCTTACGTATGCGACGAGCTGTGCATCATTCCGCTGACCGATGCCTGGGCCAGGCGCCAGCTGAAATTGTGCGTGCGCAGCAATGAATCGCTATCGGGCGCCGCCCGGCTGCTGCTGGATCACCTGATCGCCGAAGCCGCAACGCAGCAATAGGATGCGCCGGCCTGCCCATGCGCGACGCGTGGGTTCCGAGCCATCGCGTTTCGCGATACCCCGCCGAATATTCACGATTTGTCCTGCCTGGGACCATCGCAGAAGATGGTGCCGACAACCCATGTCCCGGACATCGCCGTGCAAGGCCCTTGCGGGCACAGGATCCGGGCGCCAGGAGACGAAAGCCGTGAGCCTTCCAGACCGAGTCGAAATCGTGGAAGTCGGCATGCGCGACGGACTGCAGATCGAGTCCGAGTTCGTGCCCACCGACACCAAAATCCAGATCCTGAACGCGCTGATCGATGCCGGCGTGCGGCACTTCGAAGCCACCTCCTTCGTCTCGCCGCGCGCCGTGCCGCAGATGCGCGACGCGCAGGAAGTCCTGCAAGGCGTGCGCAAGCGCCCAGGCGTCGTGCTGGGCGCGCTGGCGCCCAACCGCAAGGGCGTCGAACGCGCCCTGCAATCGCAGGCCGACGAGATCGTCGTGTTCCTGTCCGCCACCGAGAGCCACAACACCAAGAACCTGAACCGTCCGGTCGAGCAGTCGCTGCGCGACATCGAGGACATCGCGCAGCTGCTGCAGGACCACCCCATCAAGCGCAAGGGCGCCATTGCCGTCGCCTTCGGCTGCCCCTTCGAAGGCAATGTGGACCTGGGCCGCATCCGGACCATCTTCGATCAGTTCGCGCGCCAGGGCTTCGATGCGGTGACGCTGGGCGACACCACCGGCATGGCCACGCCCCGGCTGGTGCGCGACACGGTCGAGACGCTGCGGGCCGACCATCCCGGCATCAAGATCTCGCTGCACTTCCACAACACGCGCGGCATCGGCCTGGTGAACGTGGTGGAAGGCCTGCGCGCCGGCATCACCTCATACGAGTCCTCGCTGGCCGGATTGGGCGGCTGCCCCTTCGCGCCGGGCGCCACCGGCAACATCTGCACCGAAGACCTGGTCTACCTGCTCGACGAGATGGGCGTGGACAGCGGCATCGACCTGGGCGCGCTGATCAAGGTGGCTCAGCGGCTGGAAGGCATCGTCGGCCGCGGCCTGCCCGGCCAGCTGATGAAGGCGGGACCGCGCCTGCGCCTGCACGACTACGGCGTGGCCGCCGGCGCGATCGGCTGAGGAGCCCCCATGGACAGCAAATCGAATGGCCGCGCGGCCCTGGACCTGTCGGCGGTGCGCGAGACCGGCGTCAATCTGAACCGCCCCGAATGCGTGCTGAGCACGGCCGCGGGCGATCTCTACGTGTCGGACAAGGCCGGCGGCATACGCCACATCCTGCCCAACGGCGAAGCGCGCCTGATCGGCGCCCAGCCCGGCCTGATACCCAACGGCTTCGCGCTGCTGCGCGACGGCTCGTTTGCCGTCGCCAACCTGGCCGACGACGGCGGCGTCTGGCGCGTGCAGCGCGACGGCACGGCCGAGCCCTACATCATGGAGATCGACGGCGTGGCGCTACCCGGCGTCAACTTCGTCTGGCTGGACGAGCGCGAACGCCTGTGGATCTGCGTCAGCACCGTGCGCCGCGGCGACCACCAGTTCCGCCGCGACATCGCCGACGGTTTCATCGCCGTGCACGACGAACACGGCACTCGCGTCGTGGCCCGGGACGTGCATTGGACCAACGAATGCCGCACCGATCCGGACGGCACGCACCTGTACGTCAACGAAACCTTCGGCCGGCGCCTGCTGCGCTTTCGCATCGGCGCCAACGGCGACCTCGGCGAGCGCACAGTCATCACGGAATTCGGCAAGGGCACCTATCCCGATGGCATGGCGGTCGATGAAGAGGGTCACATCTGGGTGATCAGCGTGGTCTCCAACCGGGTCATACGCGTCAGCCCGAAAGGGGAACAGCAGCTCATGCTGGAGGACGGCGACGCCGCGCACATCGACCGGCTGGAAGCCGAATACCTCGCCAACCGCCTGAGCCGCCCCATGGTCTACGACAACCATAGCAAGCGGCTGCAGAACATCACCAGCCTGGCGTTCGGCGGCCCCGACCGCAAGACCGCCTATATGGGCTGCATCAATGGCTCCAGCCTGGCGGTGTTCGATTCGCCGGTCGCCGGGCTCAAGCCCGTGCACTGGAACTGGTAGGCCGGATCCGCATCCCGGAGGAGACATCATGCACAAGAAAATATCGCAGCATCTGGTCCGCGCCTCGGCTGCCCTGCTGGCGCTTTCGATCACCGCCGCCGGCGCATTCGCGCCCGCGGGCCAGGCGCAGGCGCGGGAAATGAAGATCGCGACCATCGCCGCCTCCAACAGCCCCTGGGACCACGCCATGCGCGCCTTTGCCGAAGAGGCCGCCCGGCAATCCCAGAACGACCTGCAGGTGCACGTCTACACGGACGGGCAACTGGGCGACATCAGCAAGATCCTCTCTTCCATGCAGCTGGGCACGCTGGACATGGGTTACTTCGGCCTCGGGTCCGTGGTGTTCCTGCGCGGCGCCCAACCGCTGAACATCCTGTACGCGCCCTATCTGTTCAAGAGCGGCGAGCAGGCCGAGCGCATCATCAACAGCGACGAGTTCGCCCAGATCTTCGACGACGTGGCCAAGAAATCCGGCGTGCGAGTGTTTGCGGCCTTCGGCATACGCTCGCCGCGCGCGCTGCAAACCGTATCGCGGCCCATCAACAAACCCGAAGACGTCAAGGGCCTGAAGCTGCGCATTCCCGCCATCCCCATCCTGAAGTCCACCTTCGAGAAGCTGGGCGCGCAGGTCGTGCCGCTGGGCATGACCGAAATCTACACGGCGCTGGGCCGCGGCATGATAGATGGCCAGGACAATGGCTTTGACCTGTCGATCCCGCTGCGCTTCCACGAAGAAGCCAAGTACTGGGCGGCGACCGACCACGCCTACGAGCTGACTGGCTGGTTCATTTCCGAACGCGTCTGGCAAGGCCTGGACGCCAGGCAACGCCAGGCGCTGACCGAGGCGGCCAAGGCCGGCGGCAAGGTCGCCACCAAGCTGGACCAGGAGCTGGACGACAACGCGGTCAAGATCCTGAAGGAAGCCGGCGTCACTTACACGCAGCCCGACAAGGCCGCGTTCAAGGCGGCGCTGGCCACCGTCTACCAGCAGTACGAAGGCAAGGATTGGCCGGCCGGCATGGTCGAACGCATCCAAAAGATGCAGGAGTAAGCCATGGCCGCGCCCATGCCCGCGCCCACTATGCACGCCTCACCGCGCGCGGCCTCCGGCTGGCGTGGCCTGGCGCTGCGCGCCGACCGCGCCGTGTGCTGGATCGGCCGGCTCGCGGTCGCCCTCACCCTGGCCATGGTGCTGGTGTTCTGCTTCGCCCAGGTCCTGGACCGCTATCTGCTGAAGACGCAGTTCGACGCCTGGGACCAGGTCGCGCGCATCGGCATGCTGTGGTGCGCGTTCGTCGGCGCGGCCATGGCGCTGCGCGAGCGCCGCAACGTGGTCATAGACATCATCGACCGCCATTTGCCGGAACGCGTGCGGCGCGCGCGCGACCGCCTGTTCGACGCCTGCCTGCTGGTCCTGGCCGCCACCCTGTTCTACAAGGGCCTGGACGTGGTCGCCGTGGGCAACTTCCAGGACATCGTCGGAACGCCTTTCACCTATGCCGTCAGCTACGCCTCGCTGACCGTGGGCATGGTGTTCTTCATGCTGTTCCTGGCCCTGCGCCTGCTGATCCCCGACGCCCCCGCGCCGCATGACGCCTTCGCGCGCGGCGAGCCCGACACACCGGGAACGCATCCATGATCCTCTTTTCCGTCGTGCTTTTCGTCGTGCTCATCCTGGTAGGCCTGGACATAGGCTTCGCGATGATCACCGCCGCCTTGATAGGCATGCTGTTCAAGGGCGGCGGCGGGGTCGATATCGCCCAGGCGCCGCTGTCGATGCTGGGCGGCATAGACGAGACCGCCCTGGTCGCGATCCCCCTCTTCATCCTGGCCGGCGAACTGATGAACCGCGGCGGCGTCACGCTGCGGCTCATCAACTGGTCCATGGCCATGGTCGGACATATGCGCGGCAGCCTGTCGCAAGTCTCGTTGACCACCAACCTGGTCATGGCGGGCATCAGCGGCTCCGCCGTGGCTGACGCCAGCGCCATCGGCACCGCCATGATCCCCTCGATGAAACGCGAGGGTTACCGGCGCGGCTACCCCGAGGCGGTCATCGCCTGCGGCGCGATGCTGGGTCCCATCCTGCCCCCGTCGATCCCGATGATCGTCTATGCGGTGCTGGCCAACCTGTCCATCATCCGCCTGTTCCTGGCGGGCATCATTCCCGGCTTCATGCTGCTGGCGGGCTACATGGCCATATGCGCCTGGCAGGCGCGGCGCCATGGCTACAAATCGCGTCCGCGGGCCAGTTGGCCGGAACGCGCCAAGGTGACGCGAGCATCCATCTGGGCCTTGATGATGCCCGTCCTGATCATCGCCGGCATACGCTTCGGCCTGCTGACGGATACCGAGGCCGCGGCGTTCGTGGCCGTGTACGCCCTGCTCGTCGGCCTGGCCGTATACCGGGAACTGAAGCCGGGCGAGCTGGGATCGGCCTTCTACTCGGCCGGGCGCACCATGGCCGTGGTACTGTTCCTGCTGGCCGCCGCCGGCCCCTTCAGCTGGCTGATCAGCGAATCGCGCGTCGCGACCGCCATCGCCAAGGGCATATTGGGCATCTCGGATCAGCCCTGGGTGGTGCTGCTGACGGTGAACCTGTTCCTGATCCTGGTGGGCAAGATCCTGGAGCCGCTGCCGGCCATGATCATCACGCTGCCGGCGCTGCTGCCCATTGGCGCCCAGCTCGGCATGGACCCGATCCAGTACGCCATGATCCTGATCCTGAACCTGATGACGGGCATGCTGACGCCGCCGGTCGGCATCCTGCTGTTCGTCACGTCCGCCGTGGGCCGCACCCCGATAGGCCCCATCGTGCGCGAAATCGTGCCCTTCTTCATCTGGTCGCTGATCGTGCTCGCGCTGATCTGCGCCTTTCCTCCCCTGACCTTGTGGCTGCCGCGACTGGGCGGCTGACCACGATCCACGCAGATGCAAACCATGCCACTTACCGGAATCCGCGTCCTGGACCTGACCCGCATCATCTCCGGGCCGTATTGCACATCCATCCTGGCCGACATGGGCGCCGAAGTGATCAAGATCGAAGCGCCCGGCGAAGGCGATCCGATCCGCCGCCAAGGCGTGATCAAGGACGGCCTGAGCTGGTACTTCGCCAACTACAACCGCAACAAGCGCTCGGTGACGCTGGACCTGTACAGCGCCGAAGGCAAGGACGTCCTGCGCCAGCTGATACCGCGCTGCGACGTCGTGATCGAAAACTACCGGCCCGGCATCATGGACAAGATGGGCTTCGGCGACGAGGCCCTGAAAGCGCTGCGGCCGGACATCATCCATTGCAGCATCAATGGCTTCGGCGCATCCGGCCCCTATCGCGACCGGCCCGCCTTCGACTTCATCGCCCAGGCCATGAGCGGCTTCATGAGCCTGAATGGCGGCGAGGACGATCCGCCCATGCGCGCCGGCCCGCCCATCAGCGACCTGGCCGCCGGCCTGAATGGCGCGCTGGGCGTGGTGGCCGCGCTCTTGCGCCGCGAGCGCACCGGCCGTGGCGACTCCATCAGCGTCAGCCTGCTGTCCAGCATGATCGGGCTGCTCAGCTTCCAGGCCTCGAACTACTTCGCCAGCGGCGAGCTGCCTGCGCGAACTGGCAACGACCACGGCATCGTCGCGCCCTACGGGCTGTTCGAAACGGCCGACGGCCAGGTCGCGATCGCCCCGTCCAACGACGCCATGTATGAAAAGCTCCTGGACGCGCTGGAACTGCCCGAACTGCGCGCCCATCCGGAATTCCAGGCCAATGCCGATCGCATGCTGAACCGCGCATCCGTCAAGGCGGCCATCGAAGCCCGCACCCGCCAGCAGAGCAGCCACTACTGGATCGAACGCCTGAACCAGCATGGCGTGCCCTGCGGACAGGTGCTGAACCTGCAGGAAGTGTTCGACGACCCGCAGGTCGCGGACCAGGGGATGGCCATGGACGTTCCCCACCCCGACGGCCAGCAGGTGCGCATGCTGGGCTTTCCGATCAAGTTCGCCGAGGCGCCCTGCCAGGTCCGCAACGCCGCCCCCGCGCTGGGCGCCGACACCGATGCGGTCCTGGAAGAACTGGGGCTTTCCCGCGCCCGGATAAGGGAACTGCACGAGAAAGGAACCGTCTAGCCTCTACAGCCCCGCCCCGATTCAGCAGTACGCGTCAGCAGCATCCGCAGCAACCGACGTCTGGCGACCACGACCGGACGCGCCCACCAAGGAATGGAGACCACAACCATGCTACGTGCCCTAATGTTCTCGGCCTGCGCGCTCGCCGCCTGCGCCCCCGCCGCTGCACAGCAGTACCCGAACCAGCCCATACGCGTCATCGTGCCGTTCACGCCGGGCGGCGGCACCGACTTCCTGTCGCGCACCGTCGCCGCCAAGCTGTCCGACTCGGTGAAGTGGAACGTCGTCGCCGAGAACCGGCCCGGCGCCGGCGGCACCATAGGCATCACCACCGCCGCGCGCGCCAAGCCCGACGGCTACGAGATCGTCATGGGCCAGGTCGACAACCTGGCCGTGGCGCCTTCGCTCTACACCAAGCTGGCCTATGACCCGATCAAGGACTTCGAGCCCATAGGCATCGTCGGCGAAGCCCCGCTGGTGGTCGTGGCCAACAAGAACGGGCCGTACAAGTCCCTCAAGGACCTGATCGCCGCCGCCAAGAAGGCGCCCGGCACGATCAACTACGGCTCGCCGGGAGCCGGCACCATCACGCACCTGGCCGCCGAGCTGCTGCAGCTCCAGGCGGGCATCAAGCTCGTGCACGTGCCCTACAAGGGATCGGGCCCGGCCATGGCCGACCTGCTCGGCGGCCAGGTGCCCATCATCTTCACGTCCATCCCCTCGGCCGCGCCGCAGATCAAGGCCGGCAGCGCCGTCCCGCTCGCCGTCACCTCGGCCAAGCGCAGCCCGGCCATGCCGGACGTGCCCACCATCGCGGAATCCGGCTACCCCGACTTCGACGTGCGCGTCTGGTACGGACTGCTGGCCCCCGCAAAGACGCCCAAGCCCATCATCCAGACCCTGAACACGGAGCTCAACAAGATCCTGGCCTTGAAGGACGTGCAGGACGCGCTGGCGGCACAGGGCGCAACCGCCATGCCCACCACGCCCGCGCAGTTTTCGCAGACCATCGCCGCGGACTACAAGAAGTGGCGCGGCGTCATCCAGTCCGCCAACGTGAAACTTGAATAGCGCCGGACGTTGAGTTTTCGGCAGCCATCGGTACCGCAAACCGCCGCCCCATTTCAACACCCGCGCGGCCTGGAAAACAGCCTAGGCCAAACGCATGCACCGCCTCATGCGTATGCACGACGCTCCCCAGGGAAGCGCCGCGCATGCGCTTGGATGATGGGCCGCAGCAGCATTGACAGGGATAGGGCCAGTCGAGACGATGACCTCAGCGCCACAGCTTTCAACGTGGCGCAAGTGAAGGAGGCTCATCATGTCAATCTCGTGCAGACGACTGGAGGATGTGATTGCGGTCTCGGCAGCAGGAGACCAATACCGGATCGAACGACATATCATTCAACAACCCGCTACGGAAGAAAGTCCCGATCCATGCATCGTGCTGCAATGCCGCCTATCCACTGGCGGCGCCGTGATCTGGGAGGGCAAGGACGTGTATCGATTGAAGTCTGGTGAAATCCTCCGGCCGGTGAATCGGAGGAAGAAGAAGAGTCCTTTTGAAGGGTAGGAATGAAAAGCCCGCGGCTGTACTTGCGGGCTTTTGATTGGGCGACTCCAGACTTGCGATCCGATCATCCTCCTGGCGTTGCGCCCATCGACCGCCCTCTTGGCGCCCATTCTTCTAGACAGACTTTACGCGCCCTGCCGTGACGACAAGTCCAACGCCGGCCATCACCAACGCAATACCAGCCGATGTCATCCAGCCCGGGATCTCGCCAAGAACGACGATGCCGATCAGAGCGGCAAAGGCGGGAGCGAGAGCCCCAAAGATCGCCGCGCGCGGGCCTCCCAGTCGGCGAACGGCTTCCGTATAGAAGAACATTCCAAGGATCGCGACCGCGACGCCCTGCGCCACGACTTGAAATGCCAAAGCCGCGGCAGGCGCCGAGAAAATGTTCGGCTTCAGGCACAGGAAGTAGATCGGCGCGAACAGCAACGCCGAGAAGCAATTGACTAGCGCCGTCGCATGCCAGGGACTGATGCCAGAGCGCCTTTGCGCCACCGTGAAGCTCGCAAAAAACAGACCCGCAAGAAGGAATAGGAAATCGCCTCGCCATTCCCCGGCGGCGCGATTCGCGATGAGCGAGTAGCCCCCGATGCAAAACACTCCTGCAATGACGACTCCCATGCCGCCAAGCTGTTTCCTGGTGAATCTCTCGTGGAACAGAACCCCGGACAGCACGGCCACCCAGATTGGCATCATCCCTATCATGAGTGTTGCAACATGAGAGGCCGGTGCAAACTGCATCCCCACCGAACCCAACAGCATGAAAGGAACGCCGGCGCCAAGCACCATTACCACCAAGCGCGGCATACCGATCTGTTGTATGCCCAGCCCCTTTCGCACAAGGATAGGCCACAGAAGCAGGCCCGACACGCCAAAGCGCAGGAACGTCACGTCGGAAGGTCCAAGGCTGGTCGTCACCGCGTAGCGCGTGGCGACGGACCACCCCGACCAAATCAATGCGACTGCCAAGCCGCAAAGCACTCCCGATGCGGCGCTGGGTTCTCCCATGACACCGGTACCGATGGATCCGATTCTCACAGCCCTGGTCCTATTCTCGATAAAGATTGCTCACGAAACAGACTCTAGGCAGAATTGGGAACCGTGAAAAATTGATTATTGAGAATGGACCATTCTTTAAAAGCGATGAATCAATGGAATTCTCAGACTTAAAGATCTTTCTTGCGGTAGTGCGCTCCGGCGGCGTAGTGCGCGCAGCCGAAGTGCTGCATCGAGCGCAATCAAGCGTCACTTCCCGCATCAAGGCCTTGGAAGAAAAGCTGGGCGTTCAGCTTTTTTTGCGTGAGGGCCGCCGCCTGCAACTCTCGCCAGCCGGAAAGATCCTGGTCGGCTATGCCGAGCGCATTGTTGAACTGTCGAGGGAAGCCACAAGCGCCGTAAACGCAGACCAGCCTTCGGGCGTCCTGCGGCTTGGCGCAATGGAGAGCACGGCCGCCGTGCGGTTGCCATACCCTCTCGGCCTATATCATGAGCGCTATCCGGCCGTGGCGTTGGAGCTTTCCTCCGGAGATCCCCGCGACCTGGTCAAAAAGGTTCTCGGTTCAGAACTGGACGCCGCACTGATTGCCGACCCGGTATCGGATCCCCGGCTGGAGGCAAAAGCCATTTATGACGAGGAACTCGTCATCATCGCCGAAGCAAAGCACAGCGGGATTTCATCGCCCAGGGACCTGGCCTCCAGATCGATACTGGCATTCCATCCTGGATGCCCGCACCGCAAGCGCCTGGAAAATTGGTTTGCGCGCGGAAACATCGAGCCTGAGCGGATCGTCGAAGTCGGCTCGTATCACCTGATCCTGGGGTGCGTCGCGGTCGGCATGGGCATAGCCCTGGTTCCCTACAGTGTCCTGAGCACATATGCCGAGCGGGACAGGCTGAGCGTCCATAAGCTGAAAGCAAAATTCAGAAACGTGAAAACTCGCCTGATCTGGCGCAAGGATGCGCCACAGGCAAAGATTCTCGCCTTGGCGGCGGTACTCACGGAGAGCTATCTGATGCAGGAAAGCGCCGCCGAGAAAATCTACGCCCCCCACACCCCGGACGACTGACACCAGCACTGCCGCCGCGGCACCCGCTGCGGCGGAATCGGGAAGCGGCCGAGGCGCGCTAGGTTTTCTCCCACGCTTGCACCACGGCGCGCTGCCGCGCCGCGCATTCCCCATACCGCAGCGCCAGCGCGATGTAGCTGCGCGCAAGATCGTCCCAGCTATCGCTCTTCACCTCTGGCACCTGCGGGCAAGGCTGGGCCAGGTTGGCCGGCAGCATTGGCCAGACGGCCGGCTTCGTTGAGGTGCCGCAGCCGCCCAGCGTCAATGTGGCAGCCAGCAGGCAGAGGGCTCTGGACTTCGACACGGGTGTACCTCTCGATGATCTTGGGGTTGGCGTCGCGCAGCGCGATGAGCGCCCCCTCCAGGGTTTCGGATATGCCGCCCAGGCGCACCGTCTGACGCTTGAACTCGGCCAGTTCGGCCAGCGCGTAGTCGGCGTTTGCCTGGTCGATGCCGGCACGGTACTGAGCTGAGCCATACCAGCGCACGCCCAGAACGGAAACGACCACCAGGATGGCGCCGATCAGATACGGCGCCAAAGTACGTAGCGATACGTTCATGCACGCCCCTTCCAGTCGCGTGGAATCTGGAAATGCGGGCCGTCTTTGAGCGTCTTCCAGTCGCCGCCCCACTCCACCGGCACGCCAAGCTCGGCCGCGCAGGCTTTGACCATCTGAGCCAGATCGGCGAAGGCCTGCCAGTTGCTCCACGGAATCGCCCCACCGATCAAAGGCGCCAGGTCGACGGCATGGCTCAAGCCATCCGCCTGCGGCAAGTGGTAGCTGGCTATTGTCTGGCTGGCGCCCTTGGCGACGTTCTCGCGCTGTTGCGCAATGGTCCGGACGCCTTCCACCACGGTGAAATCGACAAGGGCGCGCTGAATCGCCAGTTGGACGATCGCGACCAAGTCAGGATGCACGCCGACCAAGCGGCTTAGGCTGCGTGGAGATAGCTGAAACGTGTTCATTGGCGGGGCCTCCGATGCTCCGCCGTCGCCGCGGTGACAAGCAAAGCCACCGATCTGGCCAGCACCGCCCAAAGCGTCAAGGTGTTAGAGCCTTCCACGTCATGCCCCTTTTCCGCGCACGCGGTCAATCACGGCCTGCCATAGCGCGCCAATGGGGGCTGCCAGCACAGCCTCCCACCCGCGCGAAACGATAGCCATGCCAAACATGCCAGTCAGAAATCCAGCCAACCCCTCCGGAATGCCCAGCAGCAGCGACAGGTACGGCGAGGCGTAATAGGCGACCAATGAGCCGCTCGCTGCCATGCCCAGCCGCGCCGGCCACGACCCTTGCAGGTAGTGCATCGACACCACCGCGCCCAACACGCCAGCAAGCTTTGCCGCGAGGGCGTCGAAATCTTGGATGTTCAATCTCGTTCCTCGTAGGACTGGGTAGGGTGATGGGTCACCCCCTCTGCCCCCCCAAACCACCGTACATGCGGTTCCGCATACCGCGGTTCAGTTGCGCCACGCCTTCATGCCGTTACGCTTCACTTCAACCACTGTGACCAGTTCATGGCGGGACTCGCAACCACAGGAGTGCGCCCATGCTGGGCACACCAAAAAAAGCCCGCAGAAGCGGGCTCGGGATCCTGTCGAAGTTGTGCGCCTGCCGTCACACGGGGGCCTGCGGCCAATCAATGGACTGCGGGAATCCGGATTGCAACGGGACATCACGGAGCGAGGCACGGTAGTCGAGCTGGTGCCGGGCAGCGCATTCGGCGTACTGGAACGCCAGCGCCGCATGCACCTTCGCTAGATCGTCCCAGGAGGTCGAATCAACGCGGGGGATCGGCGGGCACAGCTCACTGGCGCACGCCATACAAATGCCGCTCCAGCGCGATGCCCGTCACCAGCTGCACGCCCAGCGCGGCCGCGGCGGCATAGCCCTTCCGGCCGATCAGGATTGCAGGCAGACCCACTTATCCACCTCCCTGCGCGAGACCAAACCGGGCAGCGTCACCAGCACACCGCCCTGCCGTCCCTTGACCCAACGTTCGAACTCAGCACAGCCGCCGGCATAATCGCCCGCGTTGAACTTGCGCCGCATTGTGGACTGCCCAAGATTGCCCGCGCCCAGGTTGTAGGTGAAGTCGATGTGCGCCGCACGCTGCCAGTCGTTGAGCGGCGCCGTGATCAGGCGCCGCACGGCACGGTCGGCGATAGCTAGGTCAGAGTCCCGCCATGCATCGCATACGGCGTCGGTGTATAGCCGCTTCGGATCGATATCGGGGTCGGTATGTCCGTCACATACAGTGAGTACGCCAACCGGGTCGATGTAGAGCTTGCCACGAACTTTGCCTGGTTCGAAGTGCGCCACCAGCACTCCAGCGATCACTAGCGGACCACCAACCGCAGCAGCCAGGATTTTCTGTTTTAGGCTTTGAGGAATCATTTCCAGAATCCCTAAACTGCGGCCATCGCTGCCAACGTAGCCGCAATTGCCGCCGCGATATACCCGATAGGACGCACCAGCTTTCCCAGCCCCTGCAATACCTTGAAGCCCCCCGGCCAACGCCGGGAAGGTGTCCACGATGTCCTGAGTGTTCTGCCGAATCTGTTCTATCGAATCGGTGTTCTGAGCGGTGGCTACGGTGTTTGTCTGCATGTCGCGCTTGATCTTTTCCATACGGTCCTCAAACATGACGAGGCGTGCATGGGTGGATTTCACAAAAGCGGTGAGATTCGGGTCAGCCATGGGCTCCCCCAAGTCTAGTTTTGATCAATGAGAGCTTCCCAACCGATGTTCCCGGCAGTGGTATTTGGGTAATTTTCTCCGCTGGCCGTCGTCGCATTGACAGTCACAGCAGTGGCTGACACCCCTTGAACATCGGGGATAAACGCGACCCCTCCTAGCGTCGTGCCATTCGCTTTGAAAGTGATGACTGTCGGAAAAACCGGGTAAGCATGGTTGAACACTACGGATGCGCTGGCGTTGTTGCTACTCGTCACCCCAGGCACGCTGGCAACACCAGATTGTCGCGGCAGCGTATATCTGGATACCGTGACGCCGGGCCCAACATTCTCGACATACGAAGCGCCTGTGGCCAGGTTGTAGACACTGGGGATAGCTACACGCGAAACGGTGCCCACACCCGAAGTACGGCTGATGCGCAAGAACTGCGTCAACCCAGATGCATCAAGATCACTCCCCTCCACAATAATGGAGGGTTGATGAGTGGTACCGGTTATGACCAGAGAAACCGCATATGCCGTCGAAGCGGGGGCCTTAAAGCTACACCCTCGCAACACAAATTTGCAGGGCGCGCGTGTTGCAGAAGATAGATTGCCGAAATCGACAATCCCGAAACCCGAAGCGTTGGGGTTGGTAATGGATTCGAAAGCACATGAAGTGAATTCGAACGAACCTCCCCGCAGTTCCGCTGCGTAAACGGCTATGCCGTTGCCATTTTGCTTACCGTTGAACCGGACACCTACGAACTTATGATTTTGGCCGCCTAGGGCTGAACCATTTTGGAACGTTCCCCCGAAGAATCTGAAATCTTCCGTATTCCCGTGAAGATCCTGAGATGCTGTTCCAGCATAGTTGCCCGTTTGGGCTACCTGCACCGTGACATCCCGGCTGCTAACACCACCCACCACGTCATAGCCGCCGCCTGTCAAACCATGCCGTCCGGCATTGAGTGATGCCCCAACCACAACACCACCATGGCTGTTCGCGATGGACAGCCCGTATTCGTCGTTCGTAGCTGGCTGACTTTGGAATGCCGAACCAAAGAATTGAAAATCCATGCAGCGCTCAAACTCTAGGGATGCCCCCAGCGCACCCGTACACCATACGTTGCGCATAACTGGGCGGTCGATCATACGCATCGCAACGCCCACAATCTCCAGGGCAGGTGCCAGCACGGTGAAGTCCGAAAACACAGTGGCCGCGCCGTCTAGGCGGTACAGGTTCACTGCCCCCAGCGCATAGCTGTCATAAAGTGAGTTCATCAACCGCACCGTCGTGCCGCTGATGCTATTCACTCGCACGAATTCCCCAGCACGGTATTGAGCGCGCCAGCCCGACCAAGAAAAATCCGTGGGGTTGTAGATAACCAGGGCATTGCCTTTCGCCACGCCGGAAACAGATGCCAGAGAAAGCGTGTCATTGCCGATGGTCGCGTTGGCGGAAAGGTTCGACACCTGTGTAAGGGCTCCGGATACGCTAATCACGCTGGCATCAGGCCAAGATGTGGCCGCGGAAGCGTCGATGATTGAGCGCGCGCCATCACCCTCCACAATGTCGCCGGGTTTGAATGCCAACATTTGGGTGATCTTGTACGAGCCCCCCGGAATGTACTTACGCCGGGACTCTGCTGCGGCAAACGCCTTCATTGGTAGCGTGTCATCGGCGACTCCATCCCCAACAGCGCCGAAATCCTGAGGCGTAAGTCGCTCTTCTAGCTTGCTTTGTACGGTGCGCGGCACCGTGCCAGTGCCACGCTGCTTAAATCCGATCATGTTGGCGCCTTTCGACGCGTCATTCGCATTCGCTAGATCGGCCCGGATAGCCGAATCCGTGTTTTGCAGGTCCTGAGAGGACGCCGCCCCAGTCACATCATCCTGTGACCACACCGAAACGTCGTTCGCATCCTTCAGAACGAACGTATAGACCTGGTTGGAAAGCAGGTAGATGATCGCCTCACCCGAGGCGTTCAGGACTATGGGGTTGGTATTGGCCGCCGACTGCTGCGCATCTTGATATGTCGCTGCCGGCGTAGTGGTTTTTTTCTGATAGGTGTAAAGCTTGGCTTCCACCATAGGGTGGCCAAAATCATCAATGGCCTTGAAGCGGGGCAGTATGTAGGATGCAACGGTCATTTCTTAGCCTCAATAAAAATGCCCCGCACGGGGCGGGGCACATGAATGAATGATGAACAGTTTTGGCGCGTTCTTATCGGCGGCGCGATTATCGGAGTACTGCCTTGGGTGATCTCATGGCTGAAAGAGTTGATTCAAGGCTGGAGCGGCCACGACGCCCGCTGCAAGCAAGACGCCGGATATGCGCTCTGCAAGCTGTGGTGCGATTTCTGGGCGACGTGCTATGAGCGCTGCCGCAAGACGATTTGCCCCGCGCAGGTACGGCAGACTCGCCGCGCCGGTTGCGGTCAGGCAGACGGCGGACAGACCGATCCGCTCCGGCGTTGTGTCCTTGATGCCGCGAGCAAGGGCGGCCAGCGCTGCGCCCCCGGCCACGATCAGCCAGCAGACGAACGCCAGCACTGCCCACAAAGTGAGAATGATGGTGCTGTCCACGTCACGCCCCTTTGCCGCTTACGCGGTCCAGCAATGCCTGCCAAAGCGCGCCAATCGGCGCTTCCTGAACGGCTTGCCACATGCGTGACATCACAGCCATGCCGAGGTACCCGCACAGAAAGCTTGACAGGCCCTCGGGAATGCCGAGGAAGTCGGACAGCCACGGCGAACCGTAATAGGCCAGGATGGTGCCCGTGGCAGCCATGCCGAGCTTTGCCGTCGGCGATCCCTGCAGAAAGCGCATAGAAACCATGGCACCAATGACGCCGGCCAGCTTTGCCGCGAAGGCGTCGAAGTCTTGGATGTTCAATCGTGTTCCCTATAGACGAAAAAAACCCGCCTAAGCAGCGCGCCAAAAATGCAAAAAGCCCCGGCACATGGCTGGGGCTGCGTTTGCTAGGGGCGCAATGCCCCGGGCCCATTGTGACCGATTGCGTGACCCCTAGGACGGGGTCTTGTGACGGAACCGTCACACGCCATGCATGAGGAAGTTCGTTCCCTGCATGGAGGCAAAAACCGCAGCCATGCGCCGAAAAACAAAAAGCCCCGGCACGTGGCCGGGGCTTTTGCATTTGCTAGGGGCGCAATGCCCCGGACCCATTGTGACCGATTGCGTGACCTATGGGGCGCGGTCTTGTGACGGAACCGTCACACGCCATGCATAGGTGCGCCCATGCCCGCCGGTTTCCGGTTCTTGGATCAGCACGCTGCCGGTATCCTGCAGCGCGTCCATGGCCCGCTGGATGCCTCTTTGCAGGCGCGTCTTTTCAGGAACAGACAAAGACCGGCCGCGCGACACATGACGCACCAGCTCCATCAAACGGAATGAGCGGCCGGGATAGCAGGCCATCAGATCCATCACTTCGTGCGCGTACTTCACGCCAGCCTCCTTTCCACCAGGCCGCGAAAGAGGCCCAGGTAGAGTTTGTATTCGGTTTCGCTCAGGGCCACGCCTGTCGTATCGGCTATCCAGTCCAGCGCCTGCGCGCGGCGCGCGCGGCCGTCCAGCTGGCCGAACATCACGTTCTTCTGCGGGTATTCGGCGATGATGATCATCCGCTCGTGCCAGGGCAGCGCGGCGTGCATCGCCTCGACCTCCATGGCGTGCTGATGGTTGATCGGGCGGTAGTCCTCCTCTTCGGAGAGGTACACCTCCATGTTTCCCACCGTGGCGCCGGACCAGGTCCATCGGGCCCAGTTCCAGAGCAGATCTTCGCCTGTCAATTTACTCATCAACCACCTCGCACTGTTTACCTGTCTTCCCGCCAGAGCCGCCCCGGCGACTGCCTTGCGCGTCCCCGCCATCACCCTTGGCGCGCCTGAGCATGTCGGCGATCCCCTTGCTCGGGTGATCGCCATGCGCGATGCGCGCCTCCCACTTTTCAATCCAGCTCCGATGTGGACGCCCGCGGTCCCTCAACACTTTCTGCGCGCCCATTTTCCTGAGCGCCGCCTCGGCCTCGGCGCGCGTCGCCAGCGTCTGGCCAGGCGCCGGCAACGCCACGCGAGGCAGCGGGATATCCGCCCAAGCGCCCTTCGCCAGTTCCTCGTTCAGGGTCTTCTCCCAGCGCGCCTTGATCGCGCCATATGTGCAGCCCAGCAGATCCACCGTGCTGACGCCTACCGCGGCCCAGTACACCGCCGGATGCGACCAGATGCCGAGCTCTCCGCGCCTGCGGGCGGACAAGCCGCGCACTGCCTCGTGATACGCCACTTCGGGAACCATCCACGGACAACACAATTTGATGAACTGCGGCAGCGTTGGCGGCCACTCCTGGGTGAGACAAGCGACCAGGCCGCGGCGTACCTGCATTTCATCCAGGCCCGCCAGCTTCTGGTTCCATGAATCCTTCAACTCGCGAGCGGTCAGGCCCTGCCATTGCTGCGCGAACTTGGCTCCGTACATCAGCAGCATTTCATTCACCACCAGCGCTCCCAAGGTGGCGGGCGGGATGTCAGCGGGTTGCATCGATCGTCCCCATGAACCGCTCGCGCGGCCTGCCGTCGTCGGCCAATACCTCTCGCAGTTCCTCGGTCCAGTCCGCCAGGCGTTGCGCCCTGCCTGCCGCCGAACCGCCTGAAGCCGGTATCCGCGGAGGGAAGAGGCCCTGATACCCGCCCGCGATGCTGTGAGCGATCACGGCGCCTGGCGGATGTCCCGCGGCCAGATAGGCGGCAAGCTGCTGCAGCTGACGCCGGGCGCCCTCCTGCGTCACCGGCTTTTTGCGGGCCTTGCGGTCGGCAATCCAACTGCCCCAGTCCTCGCGGTCCAGCCAGTCCGGCAGTTCGATCACGGCGGCGTCGAATCCGCTCCCCCGCTTGCGGGGGATGTGTTCTTTTGGTTCCTGGTTCTTGGTTCCTGGTTCTTGGTTAGCTTCCGATCCGGCTTCTGCCGGGCCATGGCCAGGTTTCTCGTCGCAACCCATGGGAAACCCATTGGGTTGTTCCGGACTGCGGTCGCCCTGCCTGGGCCGGCCGCCTCGCCTGCCGTTGGCCTTGGCGGTCTCGGCCTTGACGTGATACGCGGCAATCTCCACATCCGCGCGCTTGTTGTGCCAATGGCCGTCGCGCAGGACGAAGAACTCGGACAGCACCTGCGCGGCCGCCTCTCTTTCGTCCTCGGTACGGGCTCCGACCCACCGGAATACCTGCTGCAGGTTGTCGACGATGGGCTGCTCTTCGGCGTAATACCGGCGCAGCAGGCGGCTATAGATGGCGTCCTCGACCAGGCTCAGGTGCGCCGTGGCCTGGGCGTAGTCGCCGATGTTGTGGCTGTAGTAGTTCATGCGTGTTTTTGCATCCCCGCCAGTTCTTACCTCGCTATCATGTTCAAATCTTAGAATGCTAAGATTCTAAATGCAAGCCAACTAAGATTATTTTTGTTTAGCATCCTAAGATGACCTTTCAGAAGCGAATCACACAGGCGTTCAACGAGGAAGCGGCCCGCCGGGCGGACGCGGCCGAACCACGCCTTACCAAGACAGACCTATGGAAGGCAGCCGGCGCCTCTTCCGGCGCGGCGACGCATTGGTTCAATGGCTCCAACGGCATGGATATGGCGACCTGCATCAAGGTTGCCCCGCTGCTGCGCGTAAACGCGCAATGGCTTTATGACGGCACCGCCCCGAAGCTGCCGGCACGCGGCGGCTCCCTTGCCGCCGCGGCGCTGGCGCCTCCGCCCGCGCCGTGGCCCTTCCCCGGCATCCCCGAAGAACAAGTGCGCGCATTGCCTCCGGATCAGCTGAACAAGCTGCAGGGCGCGCTCGCATTGGCGATCGCCCAGTTGAAGCTGGGGATAGACGTCTTCCCCGTTCCTGCCGCGCCGCAAATGCCGACGGTCCTGCGCAGCGACTCGCTGGTGGACGCCTATCTGTCCCGCGACGAATTCCCCATGCGCATCGATGGCCTGCCCGCGGCGCCCTGGGAGGGCGGCAAGACCACGCGCCAGACCGAGAGCGAAGGCCGGGTCCGGATCAGCACCCAGACAGGCGTGGTCGCCAACGTAGGCGTGGGCGAACCGCCTGCCGCCAACGACCGGTTCGAGAAGGTCCCCGAACTGGCCGACGTGCGGCTGGCGGCGGGCGACCCCATCGAGAACCACGCCGAAGAGCAGACCGGCATGATCCAGTTCCGCAAATCATTCCTGAGGTCGGTGGGCGCGGACAACGGCCGAGGCCGCGTCGTGTATGCCAAAGGCGACAGCATGGAACCCGTCATCCGTGACGGCGCCGCGCTGCTGGTGGTTCCCAACGAAAGCCTGACGCTGCACGACATTGCCGCCGGCGGCGTCTACGCCATCAACTATGACGGCAAGATGATCGTGAAGACGGTGGCCAGGGAGCGGCTTACCGGGCAATGGGTCGCGCGGTCGTTCAATCGCTCGCACGATGACATCCCGCTGGAGAACGGGGCATCGGTGCGGGTGCTGGGGCGGGTTGTGTGGGCGGGTGCAAGGTTGCGGGATGATGAGGCGGGGCAATGGCGGGCGGAGTGATGGGATCGCGAGGCCTCAGCCTCGCAGGCAACCGCAGCCGCCTCCTCCGAGGCGGCTTTTTCTTACCCGGAATGCGCACCGCTATCGAGCGCGTCGCGTCCATGGAGCAAGCCTTGGCAAGATGAATGGCCTCTGGCGAGAAGGCGGCCGCCAATGAAAAAAGGCACTCCGCTTTCGCGTAAGTGCCTTTGATCTTCACTGAATTCTTTGGGGTGGCTGATGGGGCTCGAACCCAGATAGCTGGGGAATGAGGGGGATTGATGGGGGGCTATCTATTTGATTCCAAAGGAATTGAAGCTCTATCGTTCCCCTCTATATCCCCTATTCTTCCCTGGATTCTTCCCCCAGCTATCATTCGATCCTCATCCATCCGCAACCCGCCCCCAAGAAACATGTCTGAAAATCGCACCAACGTCGTGGTAGAAGATGCCAACCACGCAAGGCTCTACCATGATGCTTTGAACGAGACAGTCGAAAAAGCGACTGACCGAGCGGACGCGTGGGGCTTGGAGTGCTTCCGGGCCTTGTTCGTTCTCAATGGTGCCGGGCTAGCTGGCTCTGCGGCACTGGCCCAGGTGGTCGAAAAGAGCGCTAGGCATTCTCTGCCGATCACATCTTTTGTTCTAGGTATCGGCTTAGCATTCATCGGACTGGTGCTTGGCTGGGCCATGCACTCATACGCCTCCGACGCCTGGGCGAAGCAACGCGACAAATTTGCGGAGACTTTTTCCAAAACATATCTAGCATTGCCCAATCTATTGATGGTCGAAGTGCTTTGGTGGGGCCAAGTGATTTGCGGCGTAGCAAGCCTAATTCTGTTTTGCTTCGGCGGCTCCAAGCTCGTAATCTCGACTTAAGGATCTACCTTCAGAGCGCTGGAACATGTGCAGCTACTACCAGACACTGAGTGCCTTACTCGGGGTCAATTGGTCCGACATTGCCTGCTCCGAAGCCCACGACCGGCCGCAATTGGGTAGATTGGCAGAATGGAACCCTGGCCCTACGACGAGTACTTCACCCCGGCGCAATTCAACGCCCTACCCATTGCCCAGCAGCGCATGATCCTCCTGATCGTCCGCGCGCTGGTCTACTACCTTGAGCGCTTCCCGGATGAAGCCGCCGCCCTGGACTGATCCTATGCTGGGATCATCCTTGGATGGTTCCAGTAAGGGGCCCTTTATGGAAACATACGCTCACTTGGCCTCAGGCTGCAGAGCAACACTCCCTAGATCAAAGTTAACTCCCTTCAGATCGCGCGGGAATGGGGCTGAAAATGTATTTCGATAGATAATTAGTTGCTCTGCAGGTCGATAGAAGGTTGTGCCCCCCGGACAAAAGGGACCATGGCATTTCGGCTCTGGAGGTTTGGGAGTATCTGGGCTCGGACACCCAAGGTCGCCACAACCACTCGGCCGCGGCGGAGTTGGGGTTGGAGTCGGGCGGGGTTTAGATGAATAAACCCCTACTTCACGTGAGGACCCACCGGCTTGAGACTTCAAAGCCTCGAGGTCCAGGCGAGTCCCTGCGCTGATGGAAAGTCGTTGCCCGCCCACGTATGTCGCTGCACTCCCATCCGGATTACTAACCACAATGATAGATGGACTGCCCTGCGCCCCCACTACCTCATCAGATTGCTGGCTGCTTGAGTTCAAAATTTTTAGAATTACCCCATTCTTCGGATTGGCTTGGCCTTCTTGGGCGTCGACTACCCCGCCCCCAATAAAGAGAATCAGTATCACCTTCGCTAGATAACGGGAAAATATGAGGCCCCCCTTTTCACAAAAAGAGAATGGAGCAGCAATCATCTACTGCTCTTGGCACAAGTAACTATTGGCATTAAGGCGTAGTCGCTGCCTCGTCCGAATTGCTGAATGCGATCTGCAAAGTTCCTTTACGATGGAATCTTCCTCGGGGAAACTATGTGCAGCCACTATCAGACGCTCAAGGATGCCGAGTACCTGCTGAAGAAATTCGGGGTGCCCGAGAAGCCGAAGGTCATGGGCGAGTACGACATGTGGCCGAAGTACCAGGGGTTGTTCGTGCGTCGCCCGCCCGAGCATGACGCGGGCGACGAGGCCGTGCCGGAGCGGGAGGCAGTCGTGGGCCGCTGGGGCATGATCGCCCCAGGCACGCCGCCGGAAAAATTGGCTCAGGCGGAGAAGATCTACACTTTCAACGCAAAAAGCGAGACCGCACACACGCTTTGGACATTCCGCTTGGCTTGGGCCAAGAGCCGGCGCTGCATTATCCCGGCCGATGCGATCTTCGAACCAGACTGGCGGTCTGGCGCTGCGGTGGCTACGCGCTTCACCCGAGCCGACGGCGCGCCGCTGGGCATCGCCGGCCTCTGGGATCGCTACAGGGACGCCGCCGGCCAATGGCAGGAGAGCTACACCATGCTCACCATCAACGCCGACCAGGATCCGCTCTTTCAGAATTACCACCAGGCCGGCAAGGAAAAGCGCATGGTGGTCATCCTGCCGGAGGGTGCCTACCAGGACTGGCTCACGGCACCGGTCGCGGATACCTGGGATTTCCTGGTGCCCTACCCGGCCGACCGGCTGGTGGCCACGCCGGCCCAACTATAGCCCTTTACGAACCAGAACAGTAACCATGAGACCCACCCTAGATCCTAGCCTGGCCGAACCCGCAGCGCAGTTCCTGCTGCGCTTTTCCCGTCTCGAATTTGCGTTGAAAGAAAACAGGTATTTCACGACCGGTTCGTACAACTCGGCTCAGGTGGATTGGAAGGAGTTCTACAAGAAACACCGCGACACCTATCGCCCCTGCCCCGCAGGAGCTGACCTCACCTCGCTGGCCCCGCTTCAGCAAATTGTGAACGAGCACGGAGAATTAGATTGGGCCCCAAGACTCGATCTGGCTGAGAGACCGGAGCTAGTTAGGGATTTCGAACTACTCAAGACCGTCCGCAACAATCTCTTTCACGGCGGTAAGCGCGGAGATCCTCAGGAGCGCACCGCAGAGCTTCTACAGGTATGCATCACACTGATGGATCAGATTGGCGAGCAATTCTTTCCATCGGACTACGCTGGAATTTATTGACCAGCTAGTCAGATTCCAGCGGAGGATCGCGTCTGTTGACCCCTATTAGCGACGGAATATACTGGATGTCTGACCAGTGTTTTCCGCCATGCCGTTCAAAGACCCGCTCACCTTCGCCGACCTCCGGGCCATCCGGGAGCGTCAGCCCTGGAATCCCGACGTGCTCACCCTGCTATGGGAGGTGAAACGCCTGCGCGCCGCCCTGTTGCGCCTGCACCAGGTGTCCTTTGAGCTGAAGCGGCCGGCCGGCCTGACGGGCGACATCTACGACGATCTGCTGGCGGGGCTGGCCAAGGAGCCCTGTGTTCTGGAGCGAGACCAGATGACGGCCGAACTGCTCGAATCACCGCGCAAGCTGCGCAAGGGAATGGCGCCGCGGTAGCCTTCGGTCAGCACAACGAGCAGGGGTGGTGGAGTCGGTAGAACAAGTGACGATGGAAACAGGTTCTGAGATGGGATAGATTCAGGCTTCCCCACGTTCTCGGAGTGGCAATGTCTTCCATTACGGAAATCAACAGTTCAATTCTCGCAACCTTGAGATCAGGCAACAACTACGCCGCCCTCGCTTTGGCACTCACAATGCCTGATATTTGTAGCTACGCCGAGGCTGGAAAAAGTGTGAACGGTAGGATGTACGCCGCTTGGTTCGATAAATGGGTGGGCCAAAAATACACGCGCCAAATCGGTCCTCAGCGACACTCCCACACGTTCCTTCATGGAGACGATGTGTATGCTCTGAGGTGCTCATTTTTGCATCAGGGGCAAGCTGATATTTCGATGCAGCGAGCCCAAAAAGCACTGAGCTCATTTGAGTTCGTCGTAGTGCCATCCGACAACTTCAGCATTCACTGCAACCAATCAGATGATCGTCTTCAGCTCCAGCTCGACATCTTCTGTCAAGACATCTGCACCGGCGTGAACGCTTGGTCGCAAGCCTTCGAATCAGAAAAGAGTGTCCACGATCGAGCCCACTCACTTCTGAGCATCCAGGCTTTCGACCCCGCCAACGGTATCGTCATCGGTAGGCGCGCGCCCACCTAGCGTAAGCGTACCTGGCATGCCTTGAGTTGAGCCGTTATTTGATGGATCCCTGCTCGTAGTGCGAAGTAACCCGATTGAGCAGATGGCGCCGTGCTAAGGCTTGGCCCAGGCATCCACGACAGCCTGATGCCGTGAGGCGCACTCGGCATACTGGAACGCCAGCGCCGCGTGCGCCAGCGCCAGATCATCCCACGACGCCGAATCAACGTGTGGGACTGGCGAGCACGGCGCGCTTAGGTTGACGGGCAGCGTTGGCCGCGTCGATGGCTTCGTTGGTTGCGCGCACCCGGCCAGGGTCGCGCACGCAGTCAGCAGGCAAAGGGCGCTGAACGATTTCACGGGTGTACCTCTCGATGACCTGGGGCCGCGTGGCGGCGAGCTGATCTATGCGGGCCTGCAGGTCGCCGGACAGGCCGGTCAGGCGTTCGGCCTCTGACTTGAACTCTTCTAGGCTGGCCACGCGGTGGGCTTCCTGGCACTCGGCCCTGCCCGCTTCGCGCTGGCTGTGCCCGTACCAGGCAACTCCCGCGCCGGCCAGGCCCAGCACCGTCGCACCTGCGATGCCGGCCGCGGCGTAGCCCTTCCAGCCGATTAGCGCAGCCCCGATAGACATAGCGCACGCTCCTCAAGTCGGCGGTTGTACAGGCCCCGAACAAACTTCCCTTCCGCATACGACCAGACTGGTTTGCCGTCAGGGCCATGCGCCAGAGCGTTGCAACCCTCAGCCACATACCCCGAATTGATCAGACCGACGGCCCGACTCGCGCATGTGCGGGGTACGCCGAAGTTATGCGAATGGCTGCTCAGCGCGTCGAAGATCGGCTGGCTAATGGCCACGTCGATGCAATCGGCCAAGTCGAGCTGCCCCTTGCCAACCACCATCCGCTCCACCTCAGCGCAGCGCTCCGGCGACCAGTAGTCGCCCACCACTACGGGATAAGGGCTGGTGTGCTTCGTGATGCCCTTGCAGACGGTGGGCAGCCCCTTAGCCAATTTGTCCGCATACACAGTGTTCTGGCCCTCTCCTTCCCAGCGGCCAAGAAACCGCTGCAGGTCTGCCGAAAATAGAGTGAGGACACCAGAAGCGATAAGGGCGGCAGCGCCGCCCGTGACCTTGGTTCCCAACTTCATGGTTGGCACCTCTCCCGCAAGGCCGCCATGCGGGCCTCGCTTTCTGCTTGCTCGCGCCGATCGCGCCGGCGCTGGTAGTACAGGTTCGCCAACAGGCCGACAACTGCGACCAGAAAGCCCGCCCAGCCAATCCAGTTCACCTGAGCCGCCCAGCCGACAACGCCCGTCACGGCGCCGGTCTCGGTGGTGCGATTCGCGGCCTGGATGGCCATATCATCCAAATTCATCTTGCTAATCCCCTGAGGCATGGTGCCTCCCGTATGGACGAAAAAAAGCCCGCTGAAGCGGGCGTATCACTGGGTCGGTATTTCTCTCGGTTTGACCCGAGGCAGTTCAAGCCGCCCATCCGGCGGATCTACGAACGGAACCGGAAACCGCATCTCGTCGGATGCAAGTTCATCGATGGGAAAGAGAATGGACACATGCACCTGGCCGTCCTGGCGCCGTACCTCGCCAGCGAAGTATGGCGAAGCCGTCGCTTCGCGAGACAATGCCGCGCCCTCTTCCAGCTGGCTGAAGTCGAATCGCGTTCCGTCAATGATCAGCGCATCGCCGTCGCGTTCGATGCCGGGAACACGTAGCGTGCAGATTTGCGGGGAAAGCGTGATGATCATTTGTACCTCCCAGATGCCAAGACACGCAGCGTCGTCGGAACGGGCGAAGTCACACGAAATGCGACGTAGCTGGCGACAATGCCACCCACGACCAGCTGCACACCTTCCGCAGCTGGATCGCTCCCAGCAACCCCGATCAGCCGACCATCCGCCCAGAACTCACCCGAGAGAAACGACGCCGGCAAAGTCCATTCCACAATCGTTGCCACTCCCGCCACAACGGGCAGCGAATGCTGACACGACTGCCAACCGCCAGGCGTCCTGAATACTGTTCCGTTTGCGGAGGTGGTGACGGTGTCCGTTGTCGGCATCCAGGGGCGCCAGGTGCCTGCCTCCCGGCGGCACACTCGAGGCCCTACGTTTCCCGAGTGATATAGCGGGTAAGCCATAAGGCACAGGTCGCGACCGCCGCTGCCCGAATAGGGAATCATCTCGATGAGCCAGTAGCCGTCGCCGCCCGGCGCATTGGGCGCCGATCCCGCAACGAGTTCTCGCCACATCCCGCGACCGGTCATCAAGCTCGGAATAGTGAAGCAATCCCGAGTGGTCGATGCCGCCGGCACGATCCCCCCAGTCTCCAGGTCACCGAACCTGACGGCAGCGCCGATTGCTCCGGAGTCGCGAGCGAGAGGCGTAAGCGCGTCGGTCATGTCGTTGTGCTTCGTAAATGCAAGCCGCGGCGAATCCCCGCGCCTGCCGCCTGGCTGCGGCGTGTCCAGGTCCACCTTGTAGAGCGAAAGGTCAGGCATTCTTAGGCCCCTCCTGCACGCCCGCCTCTTGCGCCTTCATAGCGTCCGCGCCCGCGTTCCGGACGATTCTGAGGATTGTCGCGGCCAGGCCGTTGATCAGCTCAGGCGTCAGCCGATTGCCCGCGTTCTGAATAAGTACTTCATGAATCTCATTTTGCATGTTCAGCTCCTTGCTATTGCCAACCGGTCACATCAATCACTGTGATGTCGTTCCCCTCGGCCTTCGAGTAAAAAACGTTGTTCCGCAGCGGCGCCCATCCAAGATAGGCGCCCATGTGGCTTTGAATCCGTGAATAGATACCGTTCGGCCTGGCCGAGTAGTGCTCACCCCAGAGAATGCTGCTCCAGCCGCCGCCGGCCTGCGCGTAGCATTGATATCCCTGGCGGTTGTAGGCTGCGCTATAGGCCCATTTCCTACTCGGCAGGCCGGCGTAGGTATAGCCGTCTCGATAACCGGAACCTGTGCCTGTCGCGTTCCAGTACCGAGGAATGTGGAACGTCGTGTACACGTTCATCGGACGCGCGGTGCTCATGAATATGTGCCTTCCGTCCTCCGACCAGATGTCAATTGGCCCGCCAGTCACCCAGGGTCTGTCGAACACGTAGTATTCGCACAGGCTGCCGAAGCCAGCGGAGTACGTGCCGTCGCCATTCCTGACCAGAAGTAGAAGCGCGCCATACTCTGCCAGTGGCCGAAAGAACACAACCGGGTCGGCCGCGGCGAACGTCACGCTGGTACCTACTCCCATATGGCGCAGGAACATGTTCACGTTCTTGCTGTCCACGATCAGATTTCCGGCCTCGTCATACAGCAATACGGCGGCATCAACCATGACTACTCCAGTCCATAATGGATGCGAACAGACGCCTTCGCTTCATTTGGGTTCTCCATAAATTCCCACGAAATAACCGCGCCATTCCTCTTGATGATCGGGCGATTAATGCCTCCGTGGATCGCCGAACACACGTACCAGGAATTCGGCAAACCCAGTACCGGGATACTCATGTAGCTGTCCGCCGTACCCGTGTCGAAGTACCCGAAGCGGCGCGCCACTTTCGTGCCCAGCTGAAAAATCGGCACACCGTTCGAATCCCACACTTCAAATCGAGCAGTCGCCATCGCTATAGTCCCAGACGCATACCCAATTGGCCGTTGCCGTAATAGAAGCGCATGCCCCCATTGCTGAGCTCGGTGCGCGAGCCATCGGCCTCCGTCCCGTTGAAAGACATCAGCCCAGTTCGCATGTTCAGATTGAAGACAGGCACGCCCCAAGGATTCACGGCATCAGAGCTAAGGTTGTCGACGAACTTCGCAGAGCCGAGAGTGCCGTTCTTGATATAGGCGGTGTCGAAATAGGCCGTGTCATTCACCACGTCAAAAACGAAAGGCGTATGCAGCCTGCCATTCAACGAAGTGAGAAATGCCACGGTGTCCGCCATCACCAAGAACTCGCTGCGGCTTTGGCCGTCCTCGCCAATCGCCGCGCCCAGCGCAACGCCCGTATTCACAACACGTCCATCCTGGCGCACTTGGGCCCTGAGCATCCAGGTCGAGCTGAGCGCGAACTTTGTGGTCTCAGCCAGCAGACCGGCCGAATCGGCCGTAATCTGAGCGTTGCCGGCCAGTTGCTGCGCGGCAGAAGCCGAGCTCTGTGCACCAACTGCGATGCCGCGCGTCTCCTGCAGGGTGGCCTCATTCGTGCCCACCCGACCGCTTAGCACCAGCATCTGCTGAGCCGTAACGGCACTCAGGTTCGCAGTGACAACCAAGTCCTCACGGATCACCGCCAGATTGCCGTTAACCTGCGCAGCGAGCGCCATCGTGCGTCGGGCCTCGCGGTAGTCCCCTTCGTTGATGACAGAGGTTGTGGAAACGGTTCCGACAAAGCTGCGACCGTCATCGCCCGCGTACCACTTCTGGTCCAGTACGTCGTCGCCGGACAGGTCGCCGATGATGTCCTCTAGAACGTCATCGGTCACCCCTGCCTTGATTTCCTCAATCAGACCAGGGGCGAGCTGGCCCGCGCCAATCTGTCCTTCCATGTAGCTCAGAAGTACCGACGGATCGGAAGTCGATTGCCCCCGCACGCCAAACTCACCGGGATACCAGGGGCCAGGCTGGTCCGCCTCATCGCGGACACGCGCCCAGAAGTACATTTCCTGGCTGTTGCGCAACCCTGTGAGCGAATGGGAGGTCTGAGGGTGACTGAACGTGCCGAGAGGAGACGCCGTGGTGAAGTCATTGGTCAACGACCGATAGATTTCAATCGCGCGCAGATTGATACCAGACGGCCATACCCAGTGCAGGTCAATACACATCACCTGGCCGCTCGCAGTGAGCGAGGTCAGCTTGGGCGGCGGCAGCATGGTGGCGCTGATCTGCCCTTGCCACGTCTTCCATGGCCCAGGCAGCGTGCCAATGCCGCACGCCCGAACCCACCAGACGCCCATTGACAGTTGCGCTTTCAAGCTCGGCTCAGAGACCGTACCCAGTTGCATCCAGGTCGTGCCCTGATCGTTGCTCGCCTGGAACTCGTAGGCCGTGGCGCCACGCGCCGGCGTGCACGAAATCTGCTGAACGCCGGTAACGGCCGTGGCGAACACGGTCACCTCGTTCACCACCGGTGCGCCAGGCTTGTTGGGTAAGAGCGACGGTGGCGGCGGTGGCGGTACATCGCCGCCGAGCTCGGCCGTATGCACCGAGTCGGCGTAGTTGACGAACGTCAGCGCTACCCTTCCGTTCTCGTCCGGCGTGGCAGACAGCGCGAGCGTGTTGAGCGCCCGCTTTTCTCCTGGGCCAAACTGGTAATACGTAGGCTCCTCGGTGTCACCGGAGGCAATTTCGACGTCCACCGGCAAGGCATTAGCCAGGACCGCCGAAAACTCATCCTCTCCCTTCGTCACCAAGAACGGCCCGCGAACGGCGCCATCCAGCATACGCAAACTCAGGTAATGGTTCTCGCCGCCCCACCACTCCAATGGCTCGGACATCGTGAGAATGCGCGCAACAGGATTGTGGCCCCGCACGAACCCCGACAGCCCCCACTTCGGCACGTCGTGCGTGATGGCCACCAGATCAAGATACTTCGGCAGCAGGCCATCCAGTTCGGACGAGAGATTGGGAAACCGGCGCTGGTCGCGGTTGGCCGCAGCCATACTCATCCCTTCCCGCCACGCCTGCTCTCGTTTGGTGCAGCCGAACAGCTCGACAGTGAAGGGGCGTTCCTGCGTGCCTCCCGGCAGGACACATGGCACATCCACTGGCTGCCATGTTTCCTCATCGATATAGGACACCACCACATGATCGGGGCTGTCCGATTTCATGAACTTATAGTCCACGGAAAACGACTCGGCCACGATATTCATGGGCGTGAACATAGCCGTCGGCACACTGCGCGGCTCATTGCGCACGATGTCGATCACACCGGCGTAGTACATGGGCTTGGCACGACCCACCCGCGCGATCTTGGTCAACGCATCCCAGAACGTGGTGGTCGTGTCGAACACACCGTTGAACTCATCGCCGCGGCTTTCCCACACCTGCGCCAAGCGGTAGAGCTCGTACAAGTTGATGCGGCTGTCCGCCAGCCCTCGCCCATACTCCTTGTTCGTGCACGCATCAGCAATCGCCCAGGCGGGATTACGAGTTGCCTTAGTGGAAAGCGACCAACCATCTACCGGATTCCAGCTCTTGAGCTTGCGCGTTGCGATCACGTTGACGCGACGCGCCGTCGACTGGTTCAGGTTGTTGGTCGCCCGCATGACCACCGCCAGCATGGTCAGGTTGCCGTAGGACTGCCTCGGCGGCAGATAGGCACGCATGCCGGACCATTGCAGTACGTTCCCATACCGGGTGTCCATTTGCTTGTTGCTCGTGCGCTGGGCACGCACTTGGTAGCGCCCTTGGGGCACGTCATAGCGATAAGTCTTGGCCTGAGGGGTAGCCGTGGACGCACGATAGGACTCCATGCCCAATAGGAACCACTCGCCCACCGGATTGCCGGCGTTGTCGATCGCCTGCGCCTGAACATCCCAGGTCACGGTGAAAGGATCCAAGTCCCCCTTGTCGTCGGCCCGATACAAACCTGCCGGGAAGGCGATATCGATGGCAATCCTGTTGGCAAGCGAATCTGCCGGATTGGCGACGAACGGTCCGACCGCACCGCCGCCGGTCTCGTTCGGCCCCTTCAGCTCCAAGCCTTGAACGGCGTTGGACGTGACCACGTTATCTGGGAAAAGCGTTACCTTGCCGCCGGGAGGGATAACCTCATACCGCACATCACCGAAGTTATCCATTGGAGTATCTTCGATAAGCCGCTGCTCTATCTCAATCTCCCCCTGACTGATAGCCAGGAGCTGGTACAGATACTGCTGGTTCCCATCCAGCTCGGTGTATGGCTCGGCGGCGAAGTCGGGATACACGCGGAAACGTCCGTACAGCACGGGGATCGCCTCAAGCAGGCGCGCACGGTTCCCCTGGGCGTTGATGCCATAAGTTGGGCTGGCCTGCTCTCGTCCGGACGCGACGTTGGCGGTCGGTGGGGGCAGGACTGCGTTCAGCAGGAGATTCCCGCCAATCATGATGCCAGCCGAGGCCAACGATCCGGCCGTAGCCCCGTATGCTGCACCGACAATGCCGCCCACATACACCGAGGCCACCATCAACGCCACTTGCAGCAGCGTCCGCATGGGATTGGAGCCGCCATTGCCACCATCGCCGGGCAGGTAGAAGACTGCCACAACGTCGGCCGTCCCGATCCGCCGCCCCCACTGGGCTTGCAGTAAGTACTCCCCGTTGACCTGAACGACGAACACGTGGTTGCGCACCAGCTTTGCGCCACGGCCAGACACGGCGCCCCGCGAACGCAACATCGTGTCCAGACGCGTACCGGCACGAACGGGCACGAGCTCGCGGCTCAATTGCGGTCGGAATGGGTTTTCGCAGAAGAGAACTTTAGGCATGGATTCGGTAAAACTGACAGCGCCCGAACCCCATCACCCGAAGTTCGCGCATATGAGTGAAGATGACGCCGCAGCCACGCATGGCGTGCAGCACGCCACCGCCGTCGATGTCCAGATAGATGCCCACGTGTGGTTCGCTGCCTTCGCGCATGAGCACACCATCACCGTGCACAGGAGTGGCGACGAGTTCCCAATCTCCGGAACGCAGCTTCTCGGCATGGAGCACGCGTGCCGCATCACCTAGTACGCATGCAGGAATGCCACCGCCAAAGTGCGCCAGGCGCACTGCGCGCAGCAGCCCCCAACAGTCGTAGGCAATCGGCCCTGTCGCGCCGGCTTCCCACGGCTTCCACAGATATTCACCAACCTGGTCTGGCCTCATCGAACCAACCCCGGGAAGCGGCTGGCCAAGTACTTTTGACGTGGGAAGGCGGCGTTGTGCACGTCGTCCAATGTGGCCGTGCCGGTGACTCGCAGTCCCGCGGCATTGACGTTGGTCAGTTCCATCACGATGGGAGGATCCATGCCGGGCTTGGACAGATCCGTGGAAACGTAGGGCCGGTAGATCATCATGATGGGCTCGCTTGGCGTGCTCGCGGCCGCCTCCAGGTGCGCAATGATTTTCTGCGTCACGCCATCCAGCGTGACCTTCATCTGCGGCACTTGGTCCTCTTCGAACCCTGGCAACGAGAACCCGAACGCCGCGGCGGTGAATTGGACGTACTGCCCGCCATGCAACGGGGCATCGCCCTCCAGCCGAGCCGTGATGTTCTCGTAGCCAAGCACCACCCGTATCGCCGTGGGAAGCCCCTCATCGTCTACGAAAGCCGAGTGCAGGACTTCCAGTGTGTCGAACACCACTCGGTCCTGCGGAGCGCTCGCATAGGCCTCCTTCACCGCCTGGTCAAAACTCATCTGGCACCTTGAAATAGAAAATGCCCGCCGAAGCGGGCACTGAAAGTGGCTTTTGAACTGTTAATCGATGTTGAGCTTTTCGACTTGCCCGGATAAATGCCAATCCGGCCCAACGTAGGCCTCAGTGGGAGCTTTGATAAACCGCACCCGTGAAAACCGCACCCCGCGGCCATCTCGAATCTTCAACATGAACCATCCGGTCCAACCATTAAGGTCAACTTCCGCGAAGGCCGAATACGTCTCGAATTGCTCCTGCGTCAGCACAAACCTCACTGACTGCGTGATCGGATAAACGCGAAATCGCCGTCGCTGGCGTGCTACTCCGCTGTCCATCGGCGTACGTATGAACGGATCTGCCGGTTGCCGGGATAACTCAAGCAGCGGGAGGCCCGCAGGCCATGCCGGTAATTCCATGCTTCACCCCAACTGTGGTTTCAATCCAAATCTATGTTGCATTGCACGACCGGCTTCACTGCTCCCAGACCTGATCGCTCCACCGAGACGCTTATCGATCTGTCGCCACAGCATGTCGACAGACAGTGATCCGTCCGTGTGCTGGCGGACTTGAACATCAGGCTCCGATGGAGCCCCAGTCATGTTTATGTTCACTACTGGGCTACGCCCCGCCATCGAGGTCCCACCGAAATTCGAGACAACGGGAGTCACGTACCCCCCATCCGCACCGCTCATGAGATAAGTTCTCCCTCCCTCCGAATAGAGCTCCGGACCAAGTTCATTAACCCGGTATAGCGAATTGGCCGCAGTCGGGCCGCCTGACGCGCGCGAGCCCGCGATCGAAGTTCCGACTCCCCACGGGCTACTGCGCAACTCGGACACGTCCCCAATCATTGTTCCGCCCACCTGCGACGACGAGAAACCCCCGCCCCGCGATTCGAGGAGATTCCCAATCAGTCCCGCCATAGCCTGGCGTGTAGCGATCCTCGCCAAGTCAGCGACTACCGAGTTCGCGAAATCCGCGAACGATAGTTTCCCTGTCGTCGCAAAGCGGACAATCGCATCCTCCATGCCCTGGAATGCGTTCGAGAAAAGCCCCTTCGTCTGATCGGCAACGTTCGAAGCCGAGTTCAGATAGTTTTCAAGCGCCGACTTTGCGCCGTTCTTCCAATCTGCCTGGGCACTTCGCACCTGGTCGAAGTACTCCTGCTGCATAGACAGCCGGAGCTGAAGGTGTTCCCGTAGGAGCTTGGTTTCGCTCTGGTAGGTCTCCTGCGTTATCTGGCCGGAGGACATCGAACGATCAAACTGCGCCTGCTGGCGTTGGTAGTCCCTCAGGATCCCTTGGCGCGCCCGAAGCTCTTCCTGGGCGCGATCACCCAGCCCCACCCCGTCAACTTGATCCGCGTACTGCTGCTGCTCCAGATCCCGAGTGGCGGCCAAGCTGGCGCGCAAGGCTTCGACCTTGGCGGTTTCCTGCTTGGTGCGTAGCTCCTTCTCGGCGGCCACGTTCAGACCAAGCTGGCGGCGCAGCAGATCTTGCTGGGCCAGCAGACTCTTCTGATCCGCCGTCAGGACTTTCTTGTCCTTCAGGTCGGCGATCTGCTGTTCGAACTCAGCGCGCTTCTGTCCCCAGGTTGCCAGCTTGCCTTCGCTGGTGATCTGAGCCTGCAAGGAAGCCTCTGCTTCTCGGTATTGCTGGAGGAGCTTAGTAGCGGCATCGTCCGTGTGAGGCTTTTTGGCGCCCTTTTCCTCGAACTGCCGATCAACGGCGGCGCGTGCGGCCTTTATCTGCTCATCCGAGAGCTTCGTGCCATCCTTTTGCGACTTGATGATCCACGCATCTAGATCGGCCACCGCTTTCCGATACTTGTCCGCTTTGGATGCGCCCTCTTCAATGATGCGCGCAATTTGTTCGCGAGACTGAATCGCCTCCCGGTTGATCCGGACGAGTTCCGATTGCGCTTTGGCTGCGTCTTCCGCCTCTTTGCGCTGGGCGATCAGCGCATCACGACGCCCTTCTGCGTCCTTGAGGCCAGCCCTCTCCTTATCGCTGATCGTCGCGCCAGCCTCAGCGGCGATCCGAATATTCTCAGCACGCTGGCGAATCTCACGCTCAACCACCCGCAAGGTCTCATCGACCGTGGTCTCACGACCGATGTCCAGCATCTTGTCCCAAGCCCAAGAGGCGGCTGAGCCCAGCTTGTTCCATGCCGATTCGAGCGCCCCCAGGTTCTCCTTCTGCGCGGCGGTTCTGCCAGTGAGTTCCGATGCCGCCTGCCTCGCGACAAGCTCAACGGCCTCCTGCGCCCGACCTTGGTCCGTCAAGGCTTGGGCCTGAGCGTAGATGGTGCCCGTCAGAATCCCATACCGCTCGTTGAGTTCCACAACCGCGGCAACCGGGTCCTTTCCAAGCTTTGCGAAGACCTCAACGGTCTTTTCAATCTCCACGCCAGTCGCACGCTGCATCTCAGCAGCAATGAGCGCCACGTCAGCTAGCGCGGTGCCGGACAGCTTCCCTGAGGCGGCAACCGCATTCAATGCCTGAACTGCGCGTGAATGGCTACCCGTGACTTCTCCCAATCCGCGCGCCAGCAAAACCAAGTTATCCGCTGTGACGCCCGCAGCATTCCCGTTCAGAATCAACACTTCGCGGAAGTTCTCGGCTTCGGAGGATCCCTTTACCCACGCCGCGGCTACAGCCGCAACGGCGCCCGCCGCAAGGGTGTACGGATTAACTAGGCCAATTAACGCGCCACCCAACGCGCGCGCCGCGGGCACGATCCCGCCGAACATGTCCTTTAGCTGGCCGCCTTGCTGGAGCAACACCGTCAGCGGCTGCTGCCCGCCCTGGAGCGACACCACAATGTCGGTCAACTGCGCAGGCACGCCACGCAGGGCAGCGGCCTGTTGGGCGGCGCTGATCCCGTACTGGTTGAGTTGCTTCCCCGCGCCGGCCGCAGCCGCGCCCGTCGCGGTGAGTTTCGATTTCAGTTCGTCCAGGATCGACGTGGGGACTTCACGCAACGCAGCGTTGTACAGAATTTGCTGCTTCCGCGTGTAGTCGATGGTATTGGCCTGGTTCACCAGGGCATCCACTCGGCGACGCTCGGCGGCGGTCAGCCTGGCATAGTCCGCCTGGGCGGATTGCGACATGTCGCTGGTGCCGCGCTTCGCCGTCGCAATAGCGGTATCGAACTGCGAAGTATCGACAACAATGTCTAACCGCGCAGTCCCTATGCTTTCCTGTGCCATATTCAGCTCTTGTGTAGAAACTCCAGGGCCGCACGCTCAACCATTCGCAGCACGTCCATGACCTGCCGCTGGCGTTTGCGCCGAACACCCCGCAAACGCAGATCGGCTTGCAGCGCCAAGTAGTCCAGTCCGATAGGGCCGCCCGCGCCAACACGCCATTGCGTTTGATTGCGGATGAAGAGCGCGAAGGCATCAGCCAGTTCCGGTAACACTTCGGGAACTGGCCTCTTAAACAGCGCGGGCCGAGATCGAATGCCGGCCAGCGCGAGCGCAGTGGCGGATGGCGGCGTCCAATAGAACGCCGCCACCGCCGCCTTTAGTTTTTTTCCAGTTCGACCTGCAGCGCGCGGTTGTAGGCCTGCACGATGGCGAGGTCAGCCCCTGGCTGGTGCTGCCGCAGCGCATTAACACCCGACTCGTCCAGCGGCATGTCTGCATTCCAGCGCTCGACCAGCTCCAGCAAGAGCCCGCCCGTGGAAAGCTTGCCCTTCTCGACCTTTGCCATGAGCGCGCGGTACTCGTCGTCAGTCTTGTGGCGAAACGCCAGCTCCAACTTTTGAGTGCGGCCCTGCCCGGTGATCGTCACCGTCGCTTCGATGACGGGATTCCCTTTGATGATGAACGTCATGCTTAGACCTCGTCGTAGGTCACGGTGTCGGCGATCAGCGACAGCGTGAAGGTGTTCTGCAGGTTGACGTTCTGCCCGCCGGTCGCTTCCTTGCGGAAGGAGGGATAGCCGTAGTAGTACGTAACGCTTCCGTCCGGATAGGTGGTTTCGAGCACCACCGGCAGGCGCAAACGGTCGGCAGCGATGAGCGCCTTGTACCAGGGCTTCTTGCGGTCGTAGTCGTGCGTGTAGGTCAGCACCAGAGGGGTCTTCACCGTGGGCTTTTGCTGTTGCTTGCCGGTCGGGTCTTCGGTGTACTGGTAGGTGTGGTACTGCTGCTCGCCGCCAGTGATCTGCACGTCGGTGATCTGATCAAGGCTGACCCATTCACTCACTTTGCGGTAGATGCCAGCGCCCTGCCCGGCCGGATACAGCCGAAGTTCCGTGGTATCGGCGCCCTCGATCTTGAAGCCATCGGCGGTGACGCCAGAGGCGCGAAACACGGAGTTGTCCAGCGCCGGCCAGCCTGAAGACAGCACCAACACGTCGCCCGCCGTGGGCGGGGTAGTCGTCGTTCCGGTCGGGTCGACCCCGTTTGTCACCGCAGTGATCGCCACCGCCTGCGCAAGTGCCGTCGAAATGCGAAATTGCGATCCGTTGATAAAGATGGAAGACATTTGTTTTCCTCAAATGAAAAACCCGGCGCGGAGCCGGGTTTGATATAGAAGCGGGAGAAAGTCAGGAGGGAAGGAACCAGATGCCGAAGTCCTGGCGGGTGCCGTACTTCTTGATTGCCTCTTCGTAGAGGCTGGTGGGAGAGCCGTAGGGCTCCACGGCCGGAAAGTCGCTTTCGCACAGGGCGGTGCCGATCTGGTCGGCGATAGAGCTCGCCTGCGCCCGCGTCGTAGCCCAGACAAACACCTGCAAGCGCTGGTGCCGCTTCTCGCGGCGCTTGCCGTCGACGTACCAACGCTCTTGCCCGCCCGCGCCCTGGTAAATGATCAGCGGGAACTCCGGCTTGTCCGGCGTGACATCCGGATACGCGCGCCCACCGACCAACGGCCCCAGAAGCGCTTTCAACTTGGACTCAAGTGTCATCGTTCACTCTCCCAGCCAGAAGCTCGGGCAGACGCTGCCGCCCGCGCTGGATCATTGCCGCCTGTGCGCGCTCCGAGGCGGCTTCATAGGCCGGCCGCAGAAACGGATAGGCGGGCACCCACTTCGGCGTAGCCAGCCTGCGACGCTTGTCCGTGACATAGCTGCCGTCCGGCTTGCGGACTACGGCATAGATCTGCCAGTGTCCGAACTCCACCAAGTGGCCGTGCGGTGCCTTACGCTTGTTCCAGGTGACTGCGTACTGGACCTCCTGATCTGTCGAGTACCGTTCCCGGAAGGCAAGGTAGATGGCGGCGCCCAGAACCCCGTTGTGCGTATTCACCCGCGCCTTGGCTTCATCCCGCAGCACCTCGCCGCCAGCGACGGCCATAGAGCGCGCCAGGCTGACCCGTGCGGGTCCTAACAGCCGATCCAAGCCCGCAGACCAGCCGGACGTATCGAACGTCGCCTGTAGACCCTTAGCCATCGCCGCCTCCTTGCTCGCAGATCAAGTCCGTCCACTGCCGTCGCCCAAGGTCCATCCGCACATTCTTGATGTCGAAGGGATCGCCGACCGGTTGCCCGTCGTACAGCTCCAGTAGGCGCATCCCCTGGTCGATGCCGCGGCGGAACCGGATCCGGAAACTGTATGCGTTGATGGACGCGCCTATGTCTTCCTGATTGCGGGTAATGGCGCCCATACCGGTCTGACCGCGGGGATCTGCCGGTACTGTTGCAACTTCCACCCAGGATCCATTCGGCTGCCCCGCGTCGTCTTGCCCATCTTCCCGCCTTTCGATCCGAATCCAGGTGCGCAGCGTCCCAGCCCTCATGGCATCATCTCCCGCCTGTCGGCGCGCAGAAGTTCCGGCACCCCTTGAGGAAGCCGAGCGGCGCTTGCACCAACAACCACCTCTTCGCGGTTGGCATACAGATTGCCGAGCGTCAGCCGCACTGCGGCCCTGACACGAGGTGTCGCCACCATGCCGAACAGCACGCGCTGAAAGCCGATCTTCGCTTCCTTCAACCGCTCCGTCGCAAGCGCAGTTGCCATTTGCCGTGCAGCCGGGTTGCCTAGATCCGCCGCGGCCGCCATGGCAGCCTCATATGCGTCCTGCGCATCGCCTGCAGCCTGCGGCAGAGCGTCCTGCGCGGCAATGAGGTCGGTTTTCGCCGAAAAGAATGCGCGATTGAGATGACCTGCCACTACGCTTTCGGCAGCGGCAAGCAGGTCGGACAGCAATGAGGCGTCCGCCGGATCGGCGTTGCAATGAGCAATGCACTCTTCAGGCGTCAGCAGCGGCATGGTCAGTCCTTCTTGCCTTCAGCCAAGGCGGCGCGCAGCTTTTCCAGGCCCCAGCGCTTGTCGTATTTGACTTGGGCCGCTTCCAATTGCAAGAACAAGGCCGCCTTTTCGTCGGCATCGGTAGTGTCTTCTTCCAGCGCACCCAGCTCGCGGGCCGCCGCCAGAAGTTCTTCAGGGCATTCGTCCCCGGCAGCAAGGTCTGTCGGGTAGATTTCGCCAGTCTTGACCCCGCGAATGGCTTTGATCAGCTTCATATTTTTCGCCTGTGACAGGCGGGAGCCGACGCTCCCGCCAATTCGTTACGCTGCGACCTTCAGGGCGCGCAAGCATTCCGGGTTCTGCACACCGCCGCCAACGCGTTTCGTCGTGTAGAACAGCACGTATGGCTTCTTGGTGTACGGGTCACGCAACACCCGAATGCCCATGCGGTCGATGATGAGATAGCCGCGCTTGTAGTCGCCGAACAGCATAGGCAGGGAATTAGCGGCCACGTCGGGCATGTTCTCGTCTTCGGCAATGCCGTAGCCGTGCAACGTTGCCGGCTGGCCAGCCTGCGCGGAAGGTTGCCAGAGGTAGTTGCCCTGACCGTCCTTGAGCTTGCGCAGCTTGGCGATAGTCAAGTTGTTGGTCAGAAAGCGAGCGTTCTGGCGGAACTTCTTGGGCAGGCCGTAGATCAAGTCCAGCACGGCGTCCGAGCCGATATCTGCGGCGGCACCGCTATTCACGACCTTGATCGCGCCAAAGGGGTGCTTGGCCGCATTGGTGCCGCCTTCGACGTACGTCAGAATGCCGGCCGGCTTCTTGACGCCATCGCCACTGATGAATGCAGCGCCTTCCTGCTCGGCGAATTCCGCCTGAACCTCGCTCGCCAGCCAGGCGTCAAGGTTGATCTCAGCGTCGTCAAGGATCTGCTGGGTCGCGGCGGGATTGGCATAGATCTCGCCATGCCCGAAGCCAAGCGCCTTGAGGTTCGGCGTGGCCGTTTCCGGGCGCTGGTCCGTTTCGCCAACCCAGCCGGAACCGGTTCCGCCCATATTAAAGAGCTTCGTCCAGCCTGCTTTGCTGGTCGGTTGGACCTGTGCCAGTTCCCGCATGGGCGACTCTTCACGCAGCATGTCGGTAATGGTCCGGTCCCACTCGACGGGCGTAAGAAACCCGCCCTCTTCCGCCACCCCTTTATTGAGCGCCGCTTGCACATCGCCCTTGCGCATGTGCGCGTTGAAGGCGCCGGTGTATTCACCATCCTTGACCCCGGAGCCCGGCGTGCCGTGTTGGGCGGCAGCCAACTTGGTGTGCGCGTCTTCGATCTCTTTGCTGTGCTGATCGAGGTCGCTGTTGATCTTGTCCAGTTTTGCCTGGAACTCGGCGGTCCCTTGGCCCTGCTTCAGTGCTCGCAGCTCTTGCGTGTGGGTCGCCTTGAATGCTTCAAAGGCCTTACCCAGCTCTTCGATGGTCTTGTTAACGTCAGTCATGTTTCTAGCCCTTCATGGCTTGTAGGAGACTCTGCAGCGAACTTGCTGCCACGGGTTGCGGTGCCGAATCGCTCAGGCCGCTAGGTTTTTTGGCCGAATCACTCAGGCCAGTCTTGAAATCAGAGATAAGCCGTTGCGCTTCGCTTCGCGGCATCCCGCTCGACCGCAACGCAGCTTCGATCCGGCGAACGGCAGCGGCCTGCGCCCCTGGGGCGCCGTCCTTGATTGCGGCGTCGTCCAGCAGCGCATCCGCCCAGCCTTCGTTGACAGCGGCCGCCCCCCCAATCCAGCTTTCTTTGTCCATCAGCGACTGGATGCGCTCAAGGGAAATTCCTGTGCGCGCCTGGTAAACGTCGGCCATGGCGGTATCGAAAGGCGCCATCTGCTCAGCCAGTTGGGCAAAGTCATGCCTATTGCCGGCTGCCAGGCACCAGCAGTTATGAATCATCAGGAAGGAAGGCCGGCCGATACGGATCTCGTCACCAGCCATTGCGACCACCGACGCAGCACTTGCAGCCACGCCCAGGATGTTCACGGTCACTTTCGCCTTGTGTTCGCGCAACTGGTTGTAGATCGCCACCCCTTCGAACATGTCCCCGCCGGGGCTGTTGATGTTCACTTCCACGTCACGGTCGCCAATGGCGCGAAGCGCCCCCGCGATACGCTTGGAGGTGACGCCCTCGCCCGTCCACCAGTCTTCGCCGATCACGTCGAGGATGCTGATGGTCGCTTCCGAAGACTCGCCAGCAGCAGCGCTGACGGTGGGCGACCACTTGGCGAACGCACTGGGCAACACAAAGGACTGAATCCCGCCGCGCCCGCTGGCGCGAAGCTCAGGTAATTGTTTTAGGCTCATTGGCTGCCTTTCGGTTTGAGGATGGTTCAACCAACGTGTTGAACTTGGGATTTGGATCTGCGGGGTACTCAGCCAAGTCCCGCACTTCGTTGGCCGTGTGCCACGGCTGATGTCCGCCAGCGCCCAGTGCCTTGGCGAAATAGTCCGCCTGGTCTTTGAGCGTGCCTCGCATGAGCGCACGCTCGTTGAATTTGAAATACAGCGTCTCGCGCTCTCGATCGGTCAGGAGCGACCGAGAAAGTGCCTGCTCCCAGGCAACGAAGCGCGGAGCCAACGTGTACTGCACAAAGAAAATTGCTAGCTGTTCGATCCCCGATCCCCAGCTGGTGTCGTCCATCATCAGCAGTGGACGAGGCACACCATACAGCCGCGCCACCTCTTCAATCTGATGGTTGCGGTTCTCGATCTGCTGCGCGTCCGACGCCGTGGAACTGAAGCGGTTGGCCTTGGCCCCCTCTTCCGCGATCATCCATTTATTGGCGTTTTCGGCCCCGCTGTATTCAGCGGTCAACGACTCTTTCATGCGGCGATACGCCGTATCTGAAAGGGCGTTGGGGACTTCAATTGCCCCTCCAGCCATCACACCGGTCTTGAACACGTTCGCTGCGGCCCGCTGCGCCTGCTCGGCAAGTTCGAACACCTCAGTCGAAAGCTGGCGCTTGGATAGGCCGACTATCCCGTCTAAGGACAGGTCGCGCACATGCAGGATTTCGTCTTGATCCAGCGTAAGGGTGCCGCCGTTCTCCGTCGTGCAGCGGTACTGCATGCGCCAGGCATCGGTCAGCTTCCCCTGCACTCGCCCCTTTTCGAACGGAACGAGATGTATCGGCCGCCCCCCTGCCCGAATGATTCTGGCATATGCATTGCCCTCGGTTTCAAGCAGCAATTGCATCTGGCTCTTGAACTCCATGGGCGTCTGCCACGGGTTGGGCTTGAAGCGCAGCAGCTTGTAAGCCGGATGATCCTTCGCCGCGCGCTTCTCGTCACCGGAGTGGTACAAGTTCGTCGGCAACATGCCTAAACCATTTCCGACCAACGATAGGCAGCGCAACGCGGCAGTGTTCCGCAGCATCCTGCTGGCTTCGCCACGCTGGCCGTTCCGGATGAACTCGAGGAATGCCGGATCGTCTATGCCAGTGAACGTAATCCCCTGCGCGCTGGCGTGCGGGCGTGCCTGGGCCTCCGGCACCCCACGCCGGAATAGCTTGTCCAGAAATTTCATTTTGTTTTGCCCTATAGGAAGCGCAAACCCCGGCTCTCATAAACGGACTTGCCGCTGGCCGATGGATTCAGAGCCATCAGGTGACTGGCGTCGAAAAGCGACATCAGAGGATCAATCTTTGCCGTCCCGCTCGCTTGCTTTGTGATTAGGATCGAATTGGCGCGTTGTTCTACCCGGGCATTGCTCACCGACCAGGCCATCATCGGCCTACCTCCATGCACGAAAGTGCCCTCGGCGAGCTTGCGCTCGACCGTCTTGATCGTGCCGCCCATGCGCCAGCCCTGCGATACGCCGACAAGGAGCTGTTCGGGAATCTCCGCTTCAGCAAACGCCTCGGCAAAGGTGATTCCACTCGGGTCCGCGCCCACACCTTCCTTTTCTGGGAAGAGCCCAGCGTCGTAAATGCGCTTGATGATCTGGGCGAGTTCCGCGACGTCTTCGCCAATCTTGTTGACGATGACCAGGTCTTTGTCCTGCTCAAAATCACGGAGACGCGGGGCGATTTCCTTGCGACGGTCCAATACAGAGGGATGCGCCCAAGCCCGGCCCCAATGCAACCATCGGCCTGTTCCTATCTCTCTGCCGATCAGGCCCAGGCCCAACAAGTCGTCCAGTCCACCGCCGTCGATGCCGCCGGTCACAACCTCTGCCCGCCGCAAAAAGTCATCCAGGCGGCGCAGAGATGTATCGGCCTGCGACTGCCAGTGATCAGCACCCGCCCAGCGGTCGGACCGAAGATTCAAGCCGATTTCAACGTTCAGGTGCTTTGCCAGGAACTGCTGGAATGCACCATCCGTCCTGGCGCACAGCAGCTTGAGTTGATCTCCCAGCCACTCGGCGCTGACTGAGCGGCCGATATTGGGGTTGGTGATATAGAAGTTGGCCGGATCAAGGTATGCCTTCGCCTCAAGCATGTCGTCCGGAAACTCATAGAGGATGCCCAAAGTCTTCGGGTCGTCGATCGTTCCGTCCCGGACTTGCCGCCAGTAGGCGAGCTTTTCCTTAAAGACACCGGCCGGCGGATCATCGCTCTGAGTGGTCAGGTAAATTACCCAGCCTTCATCACGCGATATTTGCCCGCCAAGGGCCTCCAGGAACATAGCCACAGCATTAGCCCGTTTGCCGAAGAGCCACAACTCGTCGACCAAGATGCGACCAGACTTCTTGCCGGACACCGTGTCCGTGTCGGCGGCAACCACCTTAAGGCTGTTGCGCGTCGTTCGATGGGTAATGGTGCGGATGTGGTCCTGAACGTGGAACATGTCCGACAGTTCCTCATCCGCCCGAACCATTGCAGCTGCTGGCTTGAAGCTGTTGTCTGCGACCTCCTTGGTCGGAGCCAGAATCAAGTGTTCCTCTTCCTGACGCCAGCAGATGATCACCGCCGTCAGCATGATGCCGGCGGCAATAGTCGATTTCGTGTTTTTCTTGCTGATCAGCAGTCCATACTCGCGGATTCGCTGCTTTCCGGTGTTGACGTCATAGCCGCCGAAGATTGCCCGCACAAAGTCAAATACCCACTCTTCGGAGCATTCCCCGAAGGTCTGGTGTCGGTACGTCCCGATGGCCTCGTCATAGACTTGGGCCAGATCCACGACCTTGAGTTGCTTGAAGATGCCAAGCGCATATTCGGCCTGGTCGGGGTAGATCGGCGGCGGAATGATCGACTCGCGCGTGCGCAGGCGTTCCGCCCAATCCGGGCACGCCGTCGTCCAGGCCATGGCTTACCCCTTCCCGACAACGCGCAGATGAGTTGGAGGTGGCGGCGGCGCGAATCGCCCACCGGCAGCGGCCTTATCTGCCGCCGCCTGCTTTGCCCCCTTCTTGCCTTGTTCTGCAATCTTCCCGTGCGTAAAGGGCATGAGCGCCTTCGCGGCCTCCAGCCGAAGCTTCGGTTCTTCCAACGCGTCGTTCATGATGGCCACCAGCACTTCACGCGGATCCGAGGTAAGCCCGAGAGCTTTCAGGCCGATTCCGTCCATGGGGCCAGTGTCCGCGGCGGTGTCGTGCGGTCCGCTCGTTGGTGAATTTGGCTCGGTGGCGTTCGCCGATTCGGCCTTTTTGTTAACCCGCTTTTTGTTAACTCCCTTGTTAACTTCTGTATTGCGCCCCAGGGCGGCCAGAACATGCTTGTCACGCATCAGTCGGGCGGCTGCTTGGGCCGCCCCGTTTTCGCTGTAACCCGCATGAATAGCGGCTTTCGCACCGGATAGACCCGACAGCAGCGCATCGACGAATCGGCGCTTTTTGTCGGTTAATGCCATAGATTTTGGTTAACAAAAGGGGGTTAACAATTTTCCGAAACGGGGAAATTTTCTGCGCGTGAGGGAACAGGTGGTTTCCGGAAGGTGAACCCGCCAGACTTTCACCCGCCCCCCCCCTCAGTCGTGGCCCAACAGGCCCGCGCACAGGCAGGCCAGGGCGCGATCCCATAGGCACCAGGCCCGCACCATCGCCGTGACAGTGCAGCGCGCTACGGCCTTCTGGTGGCGCGAGCGGATAGCCCGCGCCTAATCATCGCTCCACTTTGCCCCAATGCGGCGTTGCGCCAGTCATGCGGGCAGCGATAGCCACGCCAGAGAGATACCAACGCACCCACCACGCGATATGGACGGAAACCGTGACTGTCTGTTGCACCATCACTCTCTGCCCCTGTAGCCCATGTCCCGCCGCGTCTTGGCGTCATGGCATCCGGCCTTCCGCCCGTTCACATCGCGTGACACGCACAGAATCTGCGTGTTCGCGTCGGTGTCTTCGCCGCCGTCGAACAGGCTTACCTTGTGGTCCAGTTCAAACCCATACGGGTAGATGGTCAGCGTCCGGCAATGCGCACAGTACGGGTCAGCAGACCAGACGCGCAACCGACGCTCTTGCAGCTTGCGCCCCGTCATGCGCTTGGCGCTGGGTGTGGGCGCAGCGGCCAGCCGGGAGCCACTGACAGCCAAACGCGGCTTGAGTGTCTTGAGCTTCATGTCCGAGCTCTCACAGCCCGAACTCGCGCGGCGTAGGAGCGTGCCACTGCCGCAATTGCATCCACGCGGAATACGTATTGAGCCATGTAATACGCTCGGCGCTCTGGCCGTATGCCCGACTCGACCTCTAACAATCCTCGTAGGCTACGTCGATACATATTGCTACAATCTTCAAGAGCCTGTTGCGCGGCCACGCAAAACTCCTGATCAACGCCCGCACGCCTGGCCTGCTGAATGTCTCGTCTTGCGCTCGCGGCCAATTCTCGCGACATAACCATTCCCCCTGGACCACTACCAAAATCGAGGCGACATTGAAAAAATCTGAGTGCGAACGCGCCATTCGACAGTTATGCCACCAATGGAAGCGCACCCACCACGACGGCGCTCCCAATCAGAATTTACTGTTCTCTGAATTCCGAGCTTGGCTCGAACAATCCCATCCAGAGCTACTTCGGTTCCGTTCAGTGATGTCCCCCATGGACGTCGCCGAAATGTGGTTCGATCAGGAGTTTCGCCAAACATGGAGAAACTAGCGTAGAGGAGTAAAGGTGCCCCACTCACTCGCGGCGCCGAATTCATTCGAAGCAACTTACCAAGAAAAAAAGAGAAAATTTGATGGAAACAAATATTCAAGACCTTATCGACGCAGTTAGGGCTTGGCCGGTGATCGTGCAAGGTGCGCTTGGATCTGCACTTTTTGCGGTTGTTGTCTCGTTCGGTAAATGGGCGTTCCGCATCACTAGACAAAAGCAGAAATTTCAGTCCATACAATCTAGGAGAACAGCTCTTCAGGACCGCATTTGCTTGTTGCAGGCTGCCGTCGCCGAAAGTCAACAAGAAGCCACCGAGTTCTTGGTACTCCTGCTGTACCGGGCAAGCCGTCACGGCGTCAACGCCATGATCTGGGTCGTTTATGGCCTAGCCGCTAGCTCCATGATTCCACTTATGGGAAATATCGGTTTCGTCGTAGCGCTGTACTACTTTCTCAAGATGGCTGCCGCTGTCGCGCCTGTGAACCACAAGTCGTTGGATGACGCTCAAAAGGAGCTTGATGACAGCAGCGCCGAGCTGGAAACCCTAGAAAACCAAATGAAGGAGCATTCAAAAACTTCAAAACCTTCAGCCACCAAAGAGAGCTAAAAAAGTCCCTAATTTGCGGAGAATAACCTCGCGCCCGCACCTCAGAACACGTTGACCTTCAAGCATGCAGCTGGCAGCTCAGAAGCCTATTCAACCAATCTTCCATGACGCTCACATATACTCGGTGATTTGCAATTTCACCGTTCAGTCCCTGCTCACACTATGCCTCCGATCGATACCCCGAGAAATGAAAGCCCTCATAGCGCCCAGTTAAAGTTGGACATTGAGTTGAGGGAAAGATATGAAGAAGCTCCAGACCAGCTTGCAGACGCTGCACGTTTGTGGATAGAGGAGGCTGTCGAAAGACGCGTTTACGGTCATGGGCTGAACAATGCCCGAACGGACATCTCGTTGCTAAAGCTCCTGAAAAAAAACATCGATTCCTTAAGCCTTCATATCGGACGTCGATCCGAGATAGCCGTAGAGAGATTTCTAAAGCCACGTACCATTACAGGTCAAAAAATGTGGATTCACTCCCACTTGGCGGCACTGTCATTCTCGAATGCCCATGAACGCCTCGATGAAGCGTTTCGAAATGCGTTCCGATATGTCGTGTATCCGCTAGGGCAATACTTCAAGGAAGTAGGTCTATTAGACTGCCCTATCGACGACGGTGATGCGCTCACGAGCAATGCCGAAATTGAGAACGTCGGATGGATCCCCGTGTGTGCGCCAGAGCCCCGACTCGCTATACAGGAGGAGCTTTCGAATGGTTTGCGGAACCTAATAGACCTCGCGCGCCAGAGAGATGCTCTCAACAGAAAAGCCTCAGCGGAGGAGTGGCTGAAGACCTGGAAAGCGTTGAACAGCAAAGAATCAGGCAACTGAACCGGGCAATCTGTCTCGAAGGCATAGGGCTATATATCTATAGATCGAATCCTTGCATGCTCGGGAATAAAGTTCACTGATAGTCCGTCTGGAAGGCGCGGTAGCTTTCCCAAAGCGTCAAACACGACGCGCTGCGATCAGCGGCACTAATGCAAAAAGCCCGCTGCTTTCGCTGGCGGGCTTTTTGCATACGCACTTATTCAAAGTGACTAAACAGGACGAACTTTAGCAGAGAAAATTCACCCCTGCAAGAGTCAGTCGCACAAGTCTTTTGCCGCCAGCAGATCGGTCGCATACTCCATCGCGAGCGCTTCGACGCCCTTCTGGCCCGCGCCACGCTCACCGCCCTTCTGCTTCGTGGTGCGCGTCCCGTACAGCCAGAGCTTGATCTTGCCGTTGTGGTTGGTTGCAGTGGCCGCGCTCACTCCAGCGCGTTCGGCCGCGTCCGAGAGCTTCACATCCTTGCCAAAGTAGCGAGCCACGATGGCATCACGCAGGACACGTGGCGTAGGGTGCGCCGACAAGGCGTCGCACGCCGCGGCATCGGATATTTCACGCACGGCCGCCAGCCAGTCATGGCGGTCCACCGTGCCCTGGCAGCACTTGCAACGGTCGGTACGCGGGGCGAAGCGCGCCACCAGAATTGCGCGGTACAGGCGAGGCAGGGTTTTCAATGCGCCCATGACAATGGCGGCCTGCCCGGCCCCATCCGTGCCGCCCAGGCCCTTTCCCTCGGCACCAGCCTGGGATTGAGCCTCTGCGAGGCGCGCCATCATGGGCTTGTCATACACCTGGTCCGTATGGTTGTAGGCAAAGGTCAGCGCCGCGTGAGCGGTGGCGAACAGTCGGCTCGGTTGCGTTTCTACGACCGGGGTCGAAGGAAAGCGCGAAAGGGTCAAGGTAGTCATCAGATAATCCCCGGGGAGTAAGTCACTTTCGCGGGCAGCATTTCCCGCATCCATTGCATTGCTGGTTCCCATGCGAAGGTGACGGTATGCCGCCCCCGAACAGGAAAAGTTCTTGGGTTGACGTGGTGGGCATCCACCATCACCGATTCGCCACGCGCCCCCGTTTGTCTGTAGACCAGCACCGGTACGCCCTGCTCGCCGGCCTGCTGCTGCGCCTGGCTCCACCAGGCAGGAAGACGAAGCTCGTTCGCGTGCTTGCATTCGATGACGATGCCCGCGAAGGCGGGATCATCGGCAACCAGATCGCTATCGCCCTTGGCGTTGCGCACGCGCCGACGCCATGCCTTCCCGGTTGCCTCGGTCAGCAACTTGGCCACCTTGCGCTCATACTCGATGCCCTTGGTTCGCTGCATTGCGCTCATCCTTGCGCCCCCGTGTCCGGATAGGCGTCCATGGCAGCTTTCGCCATGGCAAGGACCGTGGGCGAATACTGCCGACCGCCCTTCTTGCCCGCTTCTGCGAGGATGCGCTTTGCACCGCGCCGAGGATCACGGCCAGACTCATTCATGATCGCGCCCGCCCCCATCGCCCTGAGCGCTTTTTCAGCGTCCTCTTTAGTGGCCTGCGTAGCGCCCGGGGCCGGCAACGCTGGCGCAGGAGTCGGCACCGCATGCCACTGGCCGCGCGCAAGCTCTTCGCCAAACGATCGCTCCCAGCGCGCCTTCAGGACCGCATAGCCGCAGTTCAGAAGGTTGTGAGTTCCGATAGCGACGGCAGCCCAATAAATGGCCGGATGTGGCCATTTACCGATTTCGCCACGGCTGCGCGCCGTGACCCCTGCAAGCGCCTCATAGAACGCCACTTCCGGCGTCATCCACGGACGGCACAGGCGCATGAACTCCGGCAACGTCGGCGGCCAATCACGGCTGAGGCAGGCAACGAGGCCGACCCGTGCTTCGGCCTCGGTGTAGCCCGCCAGCTTTTGATTCCATGAGTCCTTGACCTCGCGGGGCGTCAGTCCCTCCCATGCCTGGGCAAACTTGGACCCGTACATCAGCCGCAGTTCCGCGACGACCATGCCGCCCAGCGCAGCGTCAGCGGCTGGATTAGTGGGTTGTGACATCGATGATCCCCATGTCGATTTCGGTTCGCGGCGCGCCCTGCGCAAGCGACGCCCCCATTTCCTCGTTCCACGATGCGCGCCGCTGCGCCACACTTGCCTGGCGTGCAGGTCGCGCAGCCCCCGAACGCAAGACGCGTTGCAGGTATCCCACGGGCTCAATGGCCTGGTCGTCCACGCATTGCTGGATGGCCCGAACGATGTCCTCGTCCTGGTGCGACTTTCGGAACATGCCCAGCATCGAACGGGCTTGCTTCTCCGGCTGACCAGCAGCGATTAGCAAGGGCAATCCAAGGGCGAAAATCTGGTCTACGGCCGAAGGCGGCTCCGGCGGCGTGCCGCCCGTTCCGTTAGGAACGGAATATCTTTTGGTTATTGGTTCTTGGTTAGGGTTACGACTGGGTTCTTGCTGGCCCCCGGCTGGGTTTTCCGTGGGTTCCGCTTGGGTTCCTTCTGGCAACCCACCAGAAACCGACTGGGTTTCGTTGGGTTTCTTCTTCGGCCTTCCACCCGCCCTTCCGTTATCCCGGTTGGTTTGCGCCTTCTGCTGATACGCGGCGATTTCGCTATCCGCCCGCTTATTGCGCCAAGCGCCGTCCACCAGCTCGAAGAACTCCTGCAAGATCATCGGCACCGCAGCGCGCTCTTCCTCCGTCCGCGCCCCCACCCAACGGCAGACCTGCTGCATGTCGTCCTTGATGGGCTGTTCCTCCGCGTAGTAGCGGCGCAGGAGGCGGCTGTAGATGGCGTCCTCAACCAAGCTCAAGTGCATCGTGGCCTGGGCGTAGTCGCCGATGTTGTGGCTGTAGTAATTCATTCGGTGACTCCGTAGAGCGCCTGATAACCGCGCTCCGCTTCCTCGGGCCACTTGCCCAAGGCGAGGATGCGCAAACGCGTAAGACGCAGCCCGGGAACGAAGTAACTCAGCTTCATTTCCCACGGCGCGGTTGATTGATCGAGGAAGTAATGGCACCCGCCGCAACCGAAGGCGATGGCCCAGTCATGGGCCTTGATCCCCTTCCCTTTCCCGTCGCGGATCTGGTTGGAATGGCAGGCCACAGTCGTGTCTGTGCCGCCCTGGCAGTACTTGGGAACGCGCAGCAGGCATTCCTCGCCCTCGGCAAGGTCCAGCAGCGCCGGGTTGCGATAAACGGTCTTAGGCGGCTTCTTGCCCTTCTTGCGCGCCTTCATGGAGGCACGCGGCGGCGCCAGCGGCTTGGCGCGCATCATCGAGGCCTTGGCCTTCAGCGAAGCGCCACGCTTCATCGGCGTCTTCTGGCGAAGCGGCGTCTTGCGTTGCAACGTCATGCCGCCCCCGCTTGCTTTCGAACACGCCACCATGCCGGCAGATGCCACGCATTCACGCGTTGCCTGACCAGCCCGTCTCGAACGGCATCAAACAGGAAGGCATTGACTGCGCAGCTCGCGGCCATGGCGCGTGATGTGCTGAACCAGGGGTCCACCGCCAGCAACGCGGGCTCAACGATTGCCCGCAGCGCCCCCACATCTACCCGGCGCGGCGTTTCGATAATGGCCTGGCGGACAGCTTCCACTGTCGCCAGCGGCACGCAGTAGCCCCTGAACATGTGCAGGCAGTCACCCATAGATGCCGCTCCATGCCACGAAGGGCTTGCGGATGGCCGTATGGAACAGCCCTGCTGCCGTCGCGTTGTGGTCCAACTCCGCCCGGCTGGCGACCCCGCACATGTCGCGCACGTACTGCGCCGCGTGCTGGCTCGGGGCCACGCCCTCGGGGACGGCGCCGATGCGGGAAACAACCCACCGCTGGAACTTCGCGCTGCTGCACATCATTGCAGCCGTGCGCGACAGCGCCGCCCCCTTACGCTCCGTGGACGGGACACGCGCCCGCACAGGTACACCGGATGTTCCGCGCTGAATCATTGCTCGGCCATCCCGCTAAGGCGGCGGGCAACGCCGGCAACCGCCTCCATGACTACACGGCCCGCCGCGGCCACCCGCTCCACCTCCTTCTGGTCCACCCCCCCATCAGCCAGCGCGTCATAAACCTCTTGACCGAAAGTTCCGTGCGCGACCATCAATGCCGCGACCTGCTCCAGCACGGACATATCGCTTTCGCCGCAGGATTCAGGCGCCTTCACCAACAGATAGCCGCAGCCGTGCGCAAAGGCGGCCAGAATGCGGACGTCGCCCGTCAACCGCACGATGCGTGCGGATTCGACCAGCGTCAGGTGGTGCGTGGTGTTATTGGGGTTGACCTTGTTGCGTAGGACGGCAGGCGACATGCCGATAACCGCCGCCAGAGCGGGACTGCCACCCGGGTACTCATGCACTGTCAGATCGGCCGCAGTGGTGATGTTCATATGTAGATTTCCTGAACGTATCTATTGCTGAGCAGCGGCCTTACGATGCGCTGCATGGAAAACATCCTTCAAACATCGAGCGGGCCAATCTGCACCCTGTCGTCCGGTTCAGCCGGCGCTGAGGGTGGCGCAACGCCGGCGGGCGCTTCGTCTGGAACGTTGAAGAACCAGCGCGCCTCTTCTGGCGCCGGACGATGCAAGGCAAGGCGGGCGCCGAATGTCATGGGGGCTGCACTACGCATGAGAGGTCTCCTGTTGGACGACCGGGGGGTCGTAGAAGAACCGGAGCAAGTCGCCGCGGCCGAATGGAGCGCCGAATTCTTGGCTCGCCTCCCACAGCCCATCCATCGTTCCTTTGCGCGGCACCTTCCGGGCGTAGAGCAAATGCGTCTCTATGTAGGCAACCGTCGTGTGGGCTCTCCTTGCGAACCTGATCCGCTCGTCGGCCGATAGCGCCAGGTAGAAGGTCTTGAAGCTCGTTTGGGGGGTGGCTCTGTTCATGGAGGCGATATTATTACCTTTTTGGTAATAGCTCAACCGAATAGAGTTACCTAAATGGTTTATTTACCTAAAAGGTAATCCCGGTTCCAATGCCCGACATGAAGTCCATCAAAGAGATCCGCCGCGCGAACTTTGCGCGCGCCATCGAGGAAAAATGCGCCGGCAACCAGACCGATGCCGCAGCACGCCTGGAGTACTCCACCCCTTCGCTTGTCAGTCGCTACGCCACAGGCAAGAAGGACATAGGAGACCGCGCTGCCCGGAAGATGGAAGAGGCATTTGGACTTCCGCCGAACTGGATGGATGCCGATCACGGTTCGTCGGGAGAGGTAGTCGTCCGACTTGCGGACGCTCCGTCGTGGCCCTTCCCCTCCATCTCCGAGGCGGATATCCGGGCGCTCCCCCCCGCAAAGCTCACCGCGCTGGAAGGCGCAATGGCGCTTGCCATCGCGCAGCTCAATCTTGGGATCGTCATCGCCTCCAGCGGCCATGCCACGGCCTCACCTGCCCCAGCACGCGCCCAAAGGACCAGCAAGCTCATTGACTTTGACGAAGTCCCCGACGAGTTCAGTGTCCGCATTGCAGGGCGCGATCCAGCGCCATGGGAAGGTGGGAAGACCACGGAGCAGACCGAGCCCGCATCGCAGAACCTGCGCCTGAGCCGGATTGCCAACGTGGGGCACGTGCCGCGCGCAGGCTACTCTGCCAATGACCAGGAATTTCTTGCTGTACCTGAGCTGGACGTGCGGCTTGCAGCGGGCAGGCTCGGGATCGAGAACTACCATGAAACGGCAATCGGCCAGATACTGCTGCGCCGGTCTTTCTTGGAGTCGTTCCGGCTGCCGGTTGATCGCATGAAGATCGTCTACGCGGACGGCGACAGCATGGAACCGGTAATCCGGAACGAAGGGCCGATGCTGTTCTATGAGGAAAAGGTCACTGACACGCGGCTGATTGATAGCCGGACCGTCTACGCCATCAACTACGGCGGGAAGATGATTGTCAAATGCATCCAGCGGGAGCGCGACGGCACGCTGTTGGCAAAGTCGTTGAATCCAGCTTACGAACCATTCCCCCTGGAAAAGGATGACGGACGCGACGTCTGCATAGTCGGCCGCATCCTCTGGTCGCCGTATGACCTTCGCAATGGAGTAGACGAACGCCTCCTATAACGTTCCGCCGCCAATCAACCACAGAGCCGCCCCTTCCGGGCGGCTTTTTTATTGCCCGAAATCTATCAAATTTACCCATTTGGTAAATATTCACAATGAGATAGTTACCTTTATGGTTTGACTACTATTACCATTTCGGTAATACTTCTTTCCATGCCGTGACCAAAGCAACAACGGAAACGGCCTCGCTCATTAACAACCAGTCAGACCCAACCGCCGCCCCACTTCGGGGGCCGCGCGCGGGCGCGCCCAGTTCCACGTAGGTGGCGCGAAACAGCAACCGGGTGCCACCGCTGCGGAGACCAACGCAAGCGAAGCACTGAAAGTGGAGACAGGCCGGATAGACGGCAGAGAAACGCCTGGTACTCGACCAGGCGGTTTCGGCCAGCGCCGCGTGCGGCGCTTACCGAAACCAACAGGTGCGCGGAAGCGCGCTCATAAGGAAGCAGCGTAGATGTCATGGGCCCGCTGTCGATCCGATGCGGACATTACCGAATCTCACCGAGGACCCTTCACGGTTCGAGGACGACGAAGGATTTGGGTGTACGTTAGTTGCCTAGGTACGGAATGCTCGAATGCGATTGCGGCCTTGGCGGGGCCGCGCACACAGTGCCGGAGCCCCGGCGTTGTCGTTTGAAAGCTGCTCTCTGCAGAAAGCCCGCGAAAGGGGAGCAGAGCCCTCTCTCGGAGACGTCCTGCAGAAGCGCATCACTCTACAAAAACCAATTCTAGAGGAAGGTCGCCAGAGCTCAACTCATTAGGATCTACAGAACGCGCCGGACGAAGATTAAATCCAGCTCGCAGTAAGCACCGGCCGGCGGGCACCTCGCTACGGCTCTGGTATGTTTTCGTTTCACCGCCCATAAGCACGGTCATTGCGGCTACGACGCGAGCACAACACTCTGCTCGTGTTCCTTGCACATAGGAGGATTGACCACTACGCAATGGTCCTGGGCGCTGCTGCTGCTCGTTTCCCGTGGGCTTTTCGTTACTTGGATCCTTATAGAAAAATGCTGCTCCCATCGCAACGATCACGGCGTCATAGCCAGAGGGCGTCTCGTTTCGGAATTCGACAACAGCCAACTTATAGTCCGCCTTTTCACCTTTGACCGACGATATCAAGGCATCAATGACTTCTTGTTCGTTAGACATCCCCGCTCCCATGTGAGTATTAAAAAATGACACTTATTGTGGTGCTAAGGATCATATCCAACGGCAGATATAACCACCTTCCTCCATTTAGGTGATTGCAGACTTCCGTGTGATCTCTTGACTTCCGGGGGAGGCAGACCATGTGCCAGGACCCGAAATGGCAAAAAATGGCCGCAACAAGCCATCCACCGTCGTCTTTCGCCAACGGCTGCCATAACTGAACTAAGACATACGGCTGCCAAACCACCCGCGCATGCGCAGCATGCGGGCATGCCATTCAATCCTCCATACCAAAAAGCCTCGGCTCATGCCCCGCGTGCGGGGTATCGGCAGGCGCTGTTGCCTGACTCCCTCCAACTCCTTCCGGTCCATCCCATGCTCAAGTTCTTTGAAGACCTGTTCGATATCGTCCTCTCCATCATCAACGTGCTGGACCGCAACGGCGATTTGTAAAGTCTCGCACCCTTCTCCGTAGCAACTTCAACGTTTTCAGCCAGCAACACCTGTGATACGTTAGTCTCAAATCAGAGTAAATCTCACAGTTTTGACGGCTACCGACCTCCTTTTCTTAGCGCTGTCGGTCCCCAGCTTTTAAAGCGGCGCGTGCAATTCGCGCTGCTAGCCAGTCTTCTTTGCGTCACCCCCTCGATCACTTGTGTGAAAGGAGCAAACCCGCTATGAAGAAGGTGAGTTTTGAAGCAACAGCCCGACACTCTGACTCTGCCACAGCTGATTTCTTAACCAGCCGGCGTTGCTCCTCGCGGCGGCGACGGCTCGCACAACTCGCACTTACCAGCCTGGCCATTTCTATATCTTCTGCATTGTGGGCCGCCGAGGCCCCAAAAGCAGCAGAGCAAGCGACGAAAGACGCCAACGCTGCGTTGCTCAAAGAATTGCCCTTCACGGACAAAACCTCCTTCGAGCTTGCTCACAAAGGCTTCATCGCTCCCCTACCGGATGCCATGATCAAGGGAGAAAAGGGCAATCTGGTCTGGGACCCCACCAAGTACAACTTCATCAAGGAAGGAGCGTCTGCCCCCGACACAGTAAATCCGAGTCTATGGCGGCAGTCACAGTTGCTGAATATCTCAGGCCTCTTCCAGGTGACAGACGGCATCTATCAGGTGCGCAATTACGACTTGTCCAACATGACCATCGTCGAAGGCAAAGAAGGCCTGACAATCATGGACCCGCTGATTTCCACGGAGACAGCCAAGGCTGCACTGGACCTCTACTACCAACACCGACCCAAGAAGCCGGTAGTGGCCGTCATTTACACCCATAGCCACGTTGACCACTACGGCGGCGTCCGCGGCGTGGTTGACGAAGCAGACGTGAAGGCAGGCAAGGTCAAAATCTATGCCCCGCTTGGTTTCCTGGAACATGCGGTGGCCGAAAACGTAATGGCAGGTACTGCCATGAGTCGGCGCGCCAGCTATATGTACGGCAACTTGCTGCCACCAAGCGCAACCGGCCAAGTGGGCGCGGGCCTGGGCACGACGACCTCGGCAGGCACAGTCACATTAATCCCGCCTACCGACATCATCGAGAAGACCGGCGAAAAGCGCACCATCGACGGCCTGACCTATGAATTTCTCTACGCACCTGGCAGCGAAGCCCCCGCCGAGATGCTGTACTACATCAAGGAAAAGAAGGCGCTCAATACTGCTGAGGACTCGACCCATACATTGCACAACACCTATTCGTTGCGCGGCGCCAAGATTCGGGATCCGCTAGCTTGGTCTAAATACCTGAACGAAGCTCTTGCTTTGTGGGGCGATGACGTGGAAGTGATGTACGCCATGCACCATTGGCCGGTGTGGGGCAAGAAAGAAGTTCAAGAGCAGCTAGGAATGCAGCGCGACATGTACCGCTACATCAACGACGAAACCTTGCGCCTGGCCAATATGGGCTACAACAAGGAAGAAATCGCCGAACAAGTCAAACTGCCCGAGGCAATCGCTACCAAGTTCTCGAACCGTGGCTACTACGGGTCAGTAAACCATGACGTGCGTGCCACGTATGTCCTGTACCTGGGCTGGTTCAATGGCAACCCCGCAACTTTGCACACCCTGCCCATTCAGGAGGCCTCCAAGCGCTACGTGGAGATGATGGGCGGCGTGCCAGCGATTCTTTCCAAAGCCCGCGAATACTACAAGAAGGGCGATTACCGTTGGGTAGCGGAGGTTGTGAACTACGCGGTGTTCGCGGAACCTGACAACCAGGAGGCGAAGAACCTACAGGCAGATGCGCTGGAGCAGATGGGATACCAAGCCGAAAGCGGCCCGTGGCGTAACTTCTACCTGACAGGAGCCAAGGAACTACGTGAAGGTGTGCAGAAACTCCCGGTGCCCGACACTGCCAGCCCTGACACCGTCAGAGCGATGACATTAGACATGCTCTTCGACTACTTCGCCGTGCGCCTGAATCGTGAAAAGGCGGCAGGCAAGCATGTTGTTTTGAACCTCGACTTCACCGACACAAACCAGAAGTACACCCTTGAAATGGTGAATAGCGTCTTGAACCACACTGAGGGCAAGCAGGCGAAGGAGCCCACCGCGAGCATGTCGCTCAGCCGCGAAACTCTGAATCGCATGATGCTCAAGGAGATGACGCTCAAGGATGCTCTCGCCAAGGGTGACGTCAAGGTCAGTGGTGATCAGCAGAAGATCACCGACATGTTCGCGTCACTCGACAATTTCGAGTTCTGGTTCAACATCGTCACCCCGTAGCGCTTATCCAAGACAGGAAACTCTTGGCCCACGCCAGTGCTGTGGGAGCCCCTGCTCCCACAGCACTTTTTCTCTGCACCAAGTTAATGAACTGCCGCTTCTAGACCCGTCGGCGCCGAAACGTCACCTCCCAGAAGTGACTTTCGCACGTATAGAGCGTTGATCGCCCCACGGGCCGCTTTCACCACCGCGCATATCGCGCAGATCCCCATGCCATCAACTATCCCCGCCATCTGGTGGGGCCTGGCGCTGCTCGCCCTCGCGGCCGTGGTGCTGGTCCCCATCGGCGACTACTTCACCCGCCGCTATGTCGCGGCCGATCCCTGGAGCCCCACATGAACACCATCAGCGCAAGCGCGCCCCCGGTGCGCATCCGCCCCCTGCAAGCCATCGCGAAGGCCGGTCGCAAGCTGGGCAACTTGATCGCGCCTCGCGACCACGCCGGCCGCGGCAACTGGAACAAAGATGCGGATATCCCGTGGTGGGCATGGCCTGGCGGCCTCGCCTTCGCAGCGTTCATCCTCTTCGGCCCGCAGGCTCTGGGCTGGTTGCTCCGCTTCGTCATATGAACGGCATCGAGTTCATCGTAAGGGACCGCAGCGGCTGGCGCCCGTGCATCCCGTTGCCCCGCCGCCGGATCACCGCCGAAGAAGTGAGCCAAGTCCGCACGCTGAAGAAGTTCAGCCCCGCCCCTACATCGTCCAAGGTGCCAGCATGACCAAGACCACTATCCATTTCGAACACACTGCCCTGAAGGCCGCCTGCCGCATCATGGCGAAGAACGACATCCGCTATTACCTCAATGGCGTCTATGTCGAAGCCTCGCCCACCGAAACGATCCTGGCAGCGACCGACGGCCACCGCCTGCTGGTGCTACGCAAGGAAGCTCCGAACGACGTGCCCCAGGCTGTAACGCTGATCATCCCCGGCGAAGTCGCGCAGCGCATTGTGGATGGCTCCCTCAAGGCCGTCCGGCACATCTCCCTCACGCAAGTCGATGAGGGGAAATGGCTCGTTCCCCTGCTGAAATGGGATATCGAGGTCGCATTCCGATCGGTGGAAGGCATATTCCCCAACTGGCGCGCCATTGTGCCCAAAGCCACATCCGGAGAGGCGGCGAACATCAAGCCCCAATACCTCACCGACTTCGAAAAGGCCGCCCATGACATGTACGGGAGCCTCAAGCACCACACAAGCAGCATCGAGGTCCGGCACAACGGCCGCAGCGGGGCGCTCGTATTTCCCTCGTCTTCCAGCGGCCAGGATTTTATCGGGGTCGTGATGCCCTTCGCCCCCGAGACCACCCCCAGGACGACGCCGCCCGATTGGGTTCTGACCGAAGAGCCGAAGGTGATCAGCGCCCGGCGCGCAGTCCTCCCCAAACCTGGCGTGAAACAGAACCCCCAACCGGCTGAGGCCCACGCATGACTACCTCCCCCGCATCGTTCAAGACGATGATTCTGGACAAGACGATCAAGCGCGCCGACGCGATGAAGATCCAGTACAGCCGGATTCACGTGGCCCCCGACTTCAACCCGCGCGACTTGGACGACTTCTACGAAACCGACATTCAGGAACTGCTTGCCCACATCCTGGCAGGCGGTACGCTGCCGCCGCTGGAGGTCATCGCGATGGCTGACGGATCGGGCGTTGAGCTTGTCGACGGGCATCGGCGCTTCGATGCCATGGGGCGCGCCATCGCCCAGGGATTCCCCATCGATTGGGTTTCCATCGTGGCCTTCCAGGGCAACAAGATTGATCGCCTGGCACGCGTATACACCAGCAACAAGAATTCTCCCCTGCGCCCCCTGGAAGCAGCGCGCGGCTTCAAGCGATTCCGCGGCGCCGGCCTGGACAGCGCGGAGATTGCCGCCCTCGTCCATTGCAGCCGTACCCATGTCGAAAACTACCTTGTCCTGGCCGACGCCGAACGCGAGGTGCAAGAACTGGTCCGCAGCTGCAAGGTGTCCGCCGAGGTCGCTATCGACGCCGTGCGCAGGCTGGGCGCCAATGCCGGCGACTTCCTGGTCGGCAAGGTGGACCAGGTCAAGGCCGCCGGCAAGGCCAAGGTGACCGCCAGCACCATCCACGGCCGCGCCCTCCCCCGCAAAGTCGTCTCCCCGCTCATCAGCGGCGTGGACTCCTTCATCAAAGGACTGGACGCCAACCAGCGCGCAATCCTCATCGACATACAGGAAGGCCGCGTAGCAGCCGGCACCATCACCGTAAAGACCCAGGATCTGCTGGACCTGTTCGAAGCCCACGGCGCCGTCGAAACCGTCCGCGCCAAACGCGCCGAGAAAGCCGCCAAGGAGGCTCAGCAAGCCGCCCCCGATACACAGGCACCTATAGACCTTGAACAAGAGGAAGCCACCGCATGAGCGCCCCCGAATCCCACACCAGCGCCGATCAGGCGCTCAGCAGCCTCATGGGTGCCGCCCTGAACGTGCCTCATCCTGACGCCCCTGCGTCCCAAGTATCCGCGGAGGAACAAAGGGAGGTGCTGCCGCCTCTCGATGAAAACCTGCGGCTCATCCTTGGGCGACCGAACTTCGCTTGCGGCCAGCTCGCGCAGATGCTCCGCCTAGGCGGGCAGGAGATTGAGCGCCGCGCCGAACACGAGCAAGCCGCCGTTATCTATTTTCTCCTGAACATCTATCTCAAGCACGGCAGCGGATGGGCAGAAAAGGCATCTGATGCGTTCGCCGCCATTGCCGCCCAGCAGGACAAAGGGGGGGAGGCATGAGCCTGATCCTGTTGACGGATATCGACGGGAATGCCCTCGCGATCAATCCGGATTTCATCGTATCCGTGACCGCCGTGCTGAACAGCTATCACGGATCGAGAGCAGTAATCCACACCCAAAACGGAAAGAGCCATACCGTCCGCCAAGCGCCCGAAGAGATCTTCGACGCTATCCAGCACTGCATCCAGGGAGAGAGGTAACCATGCGCAGCCTGGTCATGATCATGGCAGCCCTCGCGCTTGCGGGCTGCTCCAAAGACCCTGTGTCCGTATCCGGCACCGACAACAGGGAAATTCAAGTCGCCGAACTGTTCACCCATCACGGCGTCACCATCTACCGATTCGACGACGGCAGCCGCCGGGTCTACTTCTCGAGCAACGCCGGCGATGTCACCGCGCAGCACACCGAGAACTGCGGAAAGGGCGGCATCCGGACTGTGACTGTCGAAACGAAGGGCGCCGGGCCATTCAACCAGGGAGAAAAGTGATGCGACAGAACTACATCGGCCTGGATACGGCCATCCTCGCCCGTATTCAGTTCGGGCACACCTTCGCCCATCAGATCGAAGGTGGCCGGGTCGTAGAAGAGGCCCGCTACTTCTCGTCCGTGAAGAATCCCGAGTTCCGCATTATCGACCGCCGCCTCCAGGCGCTGCGCAAGGCCGGGAAGATTGCCTATGACCGGAAGAAGGGATGGCAGCTCGTGCCGGCCGCTCAATCCAGCCAAGGCGTAGGGAGGATCGCGTGAACTTCGACAGACCCTTCCCCCTTCTAAACCCACCGCCCGCAGCCCCACGTCTGAGCGGAAGAAAAAATTACCTTCTACGGCTCGAGGTGCAGCATGCGTTTCGGCGAAACAATGAATGTCGTCCCATTGTTGTCTTGTTTGAAGGCAAAACCGAAATCAAACCCATCCTCCGTGGGGACCCAAAAAACTACTGGTTCGCCGCGAAAATCACCTTCCCATCCTTGCTTAGTGGCAGCTTCTCGCGCGCTATCCCATCTCTGGATGAAGGAGGCAAGCGACGGAGTAAGTCCCGGATCAAAGTGGCGTTCAACCTGAAATGCCGCCTCGCGAGCTCCAAGGTCCGCAGCCGTATCCCTGACGGACTTCAAAAACTCCCAACCAAAATCTATCGGAATGATGTCGTATACATGCCACCGCATAGAGCCTCCCACCGGTTGAAAGGGCAGATCGTAGCGTATGAGACGAAGTATGTCAGCGCACCCAGAATCAGCAAGATCACCACAAAGCCAAATCAGAGGACCGCAGCATGACCGACCACACCACCGCCGCCCAGGCGGCACTGCATGAAACCGTGCTAACGGACCTGGAAGTTCAAGAGACCCTTGGCGCCGTCTTCGTGGCCTCGCACCCCTACGGCCGCCGCGACGTGCTGAGTCAGTGGGAATGGGAAAAAGCGGCAGCTCGCGCCATCGAGCAAGCTGTGCTGTCCAAGCTGCGCGCCCCTGTAGCCGATGAGCGGGCACTGGAGAACGTCGCCGACGCGGCGATCAAGGCGGCGTATGTGGCCGCACACGGGGATGCATCAGGATGGCTGGGCCGGGATGGTAGCTACTTCATTTCCGGGTACTCGGCGGGCAGCAAAGCTGCGCCCCTGGCGAGCGCCCCTGTAGCCGACGAGCGCGCGATTCCCGATATCGACTGGCAATTGCTCCGCGACACGGCAAACCTGGTCCGAGATCGGTTTTCGGCCGCATTGGATATCGCCTACGCGAACAGCGACGCCAGTAGGGCCGCTAAGCGGCGCGCCAATGAAACCCATGGTGCGCTCATGGCGATGCTGGACGCCGTCCTGGCGAGCCCCGCTGTAGCCGATGAGCGGGCGGCGGAATTGCTGGAAGAGGCGCGAGGCGAGGGCCATTCGTCGGTCGCCGCATACGTTGACCAGTTGAAAACTTCAGCCACCGTCTACATGGCAGAACGAAACAGCGCGCGTGATGCCGTCTCGAGATATCGGCAAGAGTTGATTGCCCCCGCAGCCCGAAAGACGTCCATTATCTGGAAACATACCCATAGAGCAACTGGGCAAGTAACGCTATCGACGGAAGCCATGCCTGCCTTGCCCTTCAATCGTGAAAAGTGGGAGAGCACGCCCCACTACGCCGGCATAGCAAGCGCCCCTGTAGCCGGGGAGCCGGTCGGAAAGGTCGTGTTGTTCGGGGGTGATCTGAAAGAGGTTTCATGGACGGCCGGGAAGATGCCTCCGCCTGGGACCACGCTCTATGCCGCACCCCAGGCCAGCGAGGCAGTGCGCGATCCCGGAATGACGGCATTGGGATCCGTGGCGCTGCCGCCATTACCACCCATCCCCCACTACTGGGCACCCACCATTTCCGGTTCCATTACCAGGGCTTTGCAAGACTGGGCCAATGAGCATGCCAGCGTCGCCGTCCTGGCCGACCGCGAGCAGCGCGGCGGGGATACCGATCCCATCCCCATGAGCCGCAAAGTCATGATCACGCCTGCGGACGCAAACCTGAGGCACATCGGCTATGTGTTCGGCAAGCCGATTTTCAGCAGGGTCAATGAACCCGGAGCCGCCTTGTCTTCGCAACCGGAGCAACCATGACTGCACTCTATGCACTCGCGGTCCCGCTCGCCATCATCATCGGCATCGCAGCAGGACTGCTGATGCCGAATCGGGCCAAACGCCCCCGAGCCCAATCAATCGAATTTTCGGAAAGCCCGCACCACGCGGGCTTCGTTTTGGAGGCGATATGCTGAACACCGCCGAGAGGCAAGCGATGGCCGCGCAGGTCGCGCCGGCCCCGTATGTGACGATCGCGCTGGCTGCCTTGATCACCGGGCTGACGGAAAAGGCCATCCGGCGCAAGATCGAGGACGGCAAGTGGCTTGAGGGCCGCGAGTACCGCAAGTCTCCCGACGGCGGAATATTCATTTCTATCAAGGGCTATCAGCAATGGGTCGAAAAGGAACTGGGGTAGAAATCCGGGAGCGGTCGATACGGCTTTCGTTCACCTTCAACGGAAAACTGGAGCGGCACACGCTGACCCTGGATGAACAGCCCCTCCTGCCCACGCCAGCCAACGTCAAGTATGCCCACCGCCTGGCGATCGAGATCAAAGAGAAGATCCGCCACCGGACGTTCAGCCTGGCGGAGTACTTCCCGAACGCGGTGGTTGAAGAGGTCGGCACGATTGGCGGCCAGCTCGACACCTGGCTGGCGGCCCAGCGCATTGAGTCGTCCACTCGCGATGGGTATTCCAGTGCCATCAAGTTCTGGAAGCACTCTATCTGCGACCGCCACGGCACCCGCCTTGGGATGGTCCCGCTGCGTTCGGCCAAGCTGAGTCATTTCCTGACGGTCGTTGCCGGCCGCCCGGATTTGTCCGGGAAGACCATCAACAACTATGTGTCTGTCTTGCGTGAAGCTCTGGACTTAGCCGTTCAGGACCGGATCCTGACTGAAAATCCGGCCCACGGTATCCCTCGGGCGAAATACCAACGGGAGCCGCCCGACCCGTTCAGCCGCGGGGAAATGGAGAGCATCCTGGAGTCCGTCGCTCAGCGGTTTCCCGAGCAAGTCCACAATCTGATCGAGTTCTGGTTCTGGAGCGGCCTGCGGACGTCCGAAGTCTTTGGGTTGCAGTGGCCAAACGTAGATCTGGCATCCGGGTCCGTACTGGTCGCAGAAGCTCTGGTTCGGGGTGAGCGGAAAGACCGGACCAAGACGGCCGTTGCCCGTCAGGTGATTCTGAATAGCCGAGCGCTGGGCGCAATCCAGGCCCAGCGCCAGCACACTCAGGTGGCAGGCGCTGCGGTATTCAGCGACCCGCGCTATTCGACACAGTGGGAGGACGAGCGCGCGTTCCGGCGCAGCTTCTGGACGCCGACGCTGAAACTTCTTGGAATTCGCTACAGACGGCCGTACAACATGCGCCACACGTATGCGACGGTCATGCTGATGGCTGGGATGACGCCGGCCTTCTGCGCGAAGCAGTTGGGCCACAGCGTGGAGATGTTCCTGAAAACCTATTCCAAATGGCTAGATGGTGATCAGAACGACTTGGAGATGAGCCGCCTAGAAACGGCAATTTCTCCCCAGAATCTCCCCGAGAAAACAAAACAGACGCCTAAGCGTCTGTAATGTAAGGGGAATTCTTGGGGTGGCTGATGGGGCTCGAACCCACGACAACCGGAATCACAATCCGGGACTCTACCAACTGAGCTACAGCCACCTCTGATACTGCTTTTCTTCCTTGCCGCGCTGCTTTTGAAAGCTGCTCAACAACGAAGAGGCCGAATTCTAGCACGTTTTTTAATCCATGTGAAAACAGCCCCCGCTCCCCCACTTGCCAGGGCGGGCCACCTTGCTATCCTTCGCCATTGATCATCTACGGAGGCCGCGCTTACGCCATCGCCATGGACCGCATACACGCAATCTTGATCGATTATTGGCCCCATCTGGTATTTGCCATCAGCATCGTGGCCGGAACCGGCGCGGCGGTGCATGCCGCGATGACCAAGCAGGACGTGCGGGCGGCCATAGGCTGGGTCGGGGTGGCGCTGTTTTCGCCGCTGTTCGGCGCGCTGGTCTATTTCGTGGCGGGCATCAACCGGATCCGCAAGACGCGGCTGTCGCAGCAGCGCGACGAGGCGATGCTGGTGGATGCCGAGCAAGTCGAGACCGCGCCCGTGGACGTGGCGCCGATCTCGGGCCAGCAGTTCGCGTCGCTGAAGGTGTTGGGCGACCGCGTCAGCCGCTTCCGTCTGCTGGGCGGCAACGCGGTGCGGCCGCTGGCCGGCGGCGACGAGGCCTATCCGGCGATGCTGCAGGCGATCCGCGAAGCGCGCCATGCCGTAGCGATGCAGAGCTACATCTTCGACAACGACGCGATCGGGCGGGAGATGGCGCAGGCGCTGATCGAGGCGCGCGAGCGCGGCGTCGAGGTGCGGGTGCTGATCGATGCCATCGGTTCCAAGTATTCGCGTCCGCCCATCGTGCGCATGCTGTCGCGCGGCGGGGTGCCGGTGGCGCGCTTCATGACCAATCCGCTGGGCGTGCTGCGCATGCCCTATGCCAATCTGCGCAGCCACCGCAAGGTGCTGGTGGTGGACGGGCGGGTGGGCTTTACCGGCGGCATGAACGTGCGCGCAGCCTTCGTCAGCGCGCTGGCGGGCGATGGCACCAACCGCGACACGCACTTCCGGGTGGAGGGGCCGATCGTGACGCAGCTGATGTCAGTGTTTGCGCACGACTGGAACTTCACCACCCATGAATCGCTGCCGACCAGGCCCTGGTTCGATCCCGAGGCCTTGCCGCCCACGGGCGACGTGCCGATGCGCTGCGTGCCGTCCGGCCCGGACCGCGCGCTGGGCAGCACGCACAATATGCTGCTGGGCGCGCTGGCGGTGGCGCAGCGCCATGTGCGCATCCAGTCGCCCTACTTCCTTCCCGACCAGACGCTGATCGGCGCGCTGGCCACGGCGGCGCGGCGCGGCGTGGTGGTGGACATCGTGATTCCCGGCAAGAACAACCTGCGGCTGGTGGACTACGCGATGACGGCCCAGCTGGACCAGGTGGTGCGCACGGGTTGCCGGGTCTGGCGCTCGCAGGGCGCGTTCGACCACTCCAAGCTGATGACGGTGGACGATGCCTGGGCCTATGTGGGTTCGTCCAACCTGGATCCGCGCAGCCTGCGGCTGAATTTCGAGCTGGATACCGAAATCTACGATCCCGGCGTGGCGCGCTGGATCGGCGCGCGGGTTGACGGCCTGATCGCGCAGGGCCGGCGCGAGACGCTGGAAAACCTGTTGAGCGCGCCGTTCGCCAGGCGCCTGCGCAACAAGGTGATCTGGCTGGCCACGCCTTATTTGTAGCGGGCTCGCGGCTCAGCCGTCGGAGGCAGGCGCGGGCGCGGCGCGCACCGCAAAGACCGCGTTGGCCTTGAGCATGACGCGGCCTTCGACCTGCAGCAGGCAGGTGGCATAGATCAGCCGGCGGCCCTGCTTGTCGATCTGGACATGGGCTTCGAGCCAATCGCCGGGCTTGACCGGATTCAGGTATTCCACCGACATCTGCACCGTGACCACCGAGGCCTGGGCCTGCTCCGCGATGGTGTGGCCCAGCGCACTGTCGGCCAACGTGGCCAGCAGGCCGCCGTGGGCGATGGCGTGCATATTGGTGTGCGCCATCCCCACGCGCAGGGCCAGGACGCAATCGGCATCGCGCTTGTAGAGCGCGCCGAGGTCGGCCAGATGTTCCATGAAGGGGCTGCTGGGGCGCCAGGGCGCGAAACCGGAAGGAATGGAGTCTGTCATGCTCAAGCCTGGTTTTTTCACGCGGAATACCTCGAGTATCGCAAAGAAGGCCGCGGCCGGCACGGCTTGTCGCGTCCCCGTGATCGCGGCGCGGACGATCCGCAAGTCGGAGTAAGATTTACGCCATAACAAACCCCTATATGGCAGGAGCAGTGGAAGATGGCGAAAGTCGGCATGGTTGGTATCGGCCTCATGGGCCATGGCATTGCGAGCAATCTGGTCAAGCACGGGCACGCGCTGACCGTGCTGGAGCATCCGGGCAACCAGCCCCTGGACACGCTGAAGGCCGCGGGCGCGACCAGCGTCGCGAACGGCGCCACGCTGGCGGCCCAGTCTGACGTCATCATCCTCTGCGTCACCGGCAGCCCGCAGGTTGAGGCCGTGCTGTTGTCCGAGGGCGGCGTGCTGGCGGGCCTGCGCCCGGGCACGGTCATCATCGATTGCTCGACGGCGATTCCTTCGTCCACCGTGAAGGTGGCGCAGGCCGTGACGGAATCCGGCGGCCGCTTTCTGGATGCGCCGATGACGCGCACCCCCAAGGAAGCCGCCGAAGGCCGGCTCAACCTGCTGGTGGGCGGAGACGCCGCGCTGTTCGAGGAGTGCAAGCCGCTGCTGGCCTGCTTCGCCGAGAACATCACGCATGCCGGCCCGATCGGCGCCGGCCATCGCATGAAGCTGCTGCACAACTACGTGTCGCTGGGCGTGGTTGCGCTGCTGTCGGAAGCCGCAGCTTGCGCGCTGCGCGCGGAGATCGATCCGGCGGTGTTCGCCGACGTGCTGGCCAAGGGCGGCGGCGGCGGCGTGGCGTTGGAACGCATCAAGCCTTATCTGCTGGAACAGGACCCGTCCTCGCTGCGGTTCTTCATGTCGAATGCGCAAAAAGACCTGTCCTACTACAACACCATGGCCGCGGAAACGGGCGCGGTGCGCGAAATCGGCGCAGCCGTGCAGCACACCTTCGACCAGGCCGTCACGCAGGGCGGCGGCGACCGCTACGTGCCGGAACTGGTGTCGTTGCTGAAGGACCGCTAGAACGGTCTCGGAGGCCATCGCATCCGGCGTCGCGGATGCGATGGCAAACGCTGCGGACGGCATCGGCCCGCAGTCCGCGGCGATCAACGGCCGGCCACCGCCACCGCGCGCGGCAGGCCTCGCACCGGCAGGCGCAGGGAAATCAGGGCCGCCGCCAGCAGCAGCGCGCCCGCCGCCCCGAAGGCCACCCAATGCGTGCCGAAGGTCTCATAGGCCCAGCCGCCCAGCCATGAGCTGATCATGCCACCCACCTGATGGCCCAGGTAGACCAGTCCGTAAAGCACGCCCACCAGCCGCACGCCGTAGACGTCCGCAAGAATGGCCGACGACAAGGCGATGCTGCCGGCCCACGCGATGCCGCCCAGGGTAGCCGCGGCGTACAGCTCCCAATGCGCGCCCACCGTGACCAGCGCGAAGAAGCCCAGCCCGCGCACGAGGTAGATCGCAGCCAGGATGGCGCGCCGTTCGACCTGGTCGGACATGCGTCCCAGCACCAGGGTGCTGAAGATGGCGACCAGGCCGATCAGGCCTATGCCCAGCGAACTGGTGGTGGCGTCAAAGCCATGGTCCATCAGCATGGGCACGCCATGCGTGCCCAGCAGGTTCATGCTGAAACCACAGGCGAACAGGCCCAGCGCCACCTGCCAGAACGGCAGCGAGTTCAGCGCCGCGCGCACATTGGGCGCCGGCGGCTTCGCCGCGGCCTTGGCCGGTGCCGCCTTGTCGATGATCTGGTGCGGCAGCAGGTCGGTGTGCTCGGGCGCTTCATCGCGCATGACAAAGAGCGCCATCGGCACGGTCAGCAGCGCGAACAGCGCGGCAAAGGCCAGCAGGGTTTCCTGCCAGCCCACGGCCGAGATCGCGAAGGTCAGCGTCGGCGTCATCAGCGCGATGCCGGCCATGGAGCCGGTGGACAGGAAGAACAGCGCCATGCCGCGCTGGCGCGTGAACCAGCGGCTGATCACCGGCGTCAACGCCACTGGGCTGGTGAAGCCCAGGCCGATGGACAGCGCCACGCCGAAGGACAGCAGGAATTCGATGGGCCCGCGCGCGTAGACCGTCCAGATGATCGACAACACGACGATGGCGGTGCCGGTCAGCAGCACGAAGCGGGTGCCGCGCGTGCCGACCAGATAACCCGCCACCGGCATGGCCAGGCCATAGCAAAGCATGCCGATCGCGACGATGCCGGACAGCGTGCTGCGCGTGAAGCCGAGGGCGTCCGCGATGGGCAGGAAGAACGGCCCGACTCCCATGCGCAGGCCTACGGTCAACAGGGTGAGTACCGTCGCGGCGCCTACGATGTTCCAGCCGAAATACCAGCCGCCCGACTCTTGCTTCTCCACTTGCGCTTCTCCTCGATATCTTCTTGTGGCCGCTTTGCGCGCCCTGGTTCGCCAACGCCGCCCAAAAAGGCGCGGCGGGAGCGAGAAGAACGAGGCGTGTGCCGGCTTGTCGTCACCGGTGGCCTGACGCCGCCGGACGCGTCATATTACTCCTGGCTATATGCCTGCTCCGCCCGGAATCCGGGAATCTGTTCGGTGAGCGGTCACCGAAGCGCTGTATATTGCTCGCCATTTCGTAGCGCCCGAAGCAGACCGTGAAGTCCAAGACCTCGATGTTCGCCCTGTCCCGCCAGGAAATCGCCCTGGTGCTGGTCACCATGCTGTGGGGAAGCACCTTCCTCATCATCCACATTGCCATGCAGCACAGCGGGCCGCTGTTCTTCGTGGGCGTGCGATTCACCATCGCCGGCCTGATGGCGCTGCTGATGTTCCGCAAGCACATGGCCGCGATCACCCGCCAGGAGGTCGGCGCCGGCATCGCCATCGGCTGCGCCCTGTTCCTGGGCTACTTCCTGCAGACCTACGGCTTGCAGACCATCACCAGCAGCCAGTCCGCCTTCATCACGGCGATGTACGTGCCCATCGTGCCGCTGCTGCAATGGGCCGTGCTGAAGAAGCCGCCGAGCCTGATGAGCTGGGTGGGCGTGGCGCTGGCCTTCGCGGGCCTGATCCTGCTGGCCGGGCCGCAGGCGGGCGCCCTGAACTTCAGCGCGGGCGAAGCCGCGACTCTGGCCGGGGCTGCGGCGATCGCCGCCGAGATCATCCTGATAGGCCACTATGCCAAGAAGGTCGACAGCCGCCGCGTCACCTTCGTGCAGTTGCTGACGGCCGGCCTGGTGTCGTTCGCGCTGATGCCGGTGATGGGCGAGGCGATACCCGAATTCTCATGGCTGTGGGCGGGCGCCGCCATCGGCCTGGGGCTGGCCAGCGCCATCATCCAGCTGACCATGAACTGGGCGCAGAAATCCGTATCGCCCACCCGCGCCACCGTGATCTATGCGGGCGAGCCGGTGTGGGGCGGCATCGTCGGACGCCTGGCCGGCGACCGGCTGCCGGCGCTGGCGCTGGTGGGCGCCGGCCTGATCGTGGCGGGCGTGCTGGCAAGCGAGGCCAAGTTCACCCGCAGGAAAAAGCCGCAAGCACAGGGTGCCGACTAGCGGGCCAGGCGCGCGATCAGGCCGGCCTGCGCGGGGTACAGCCCTTGCAGTTCGGCGGCGTCGGCCAGCTCGAACTCACTGAACTCGAAGCCTGGCGCCACCGTGCAGCCAGCCAGCGCGTAACCAGCCGGGTCGGCCAGCTCCGCCGCGAACCAGCTGTCGGCCGGCACCACGGCCTGGAACGCGGCATCAGGGTCCTTCAGCGCATCGCCCAGCCGCAGGCAGCGGTAAGCGCCGTCCGGCGCCAGCACGTGGACAAGCAGCGCATCGCCCGCATGGAAATGCCAGAGTTCGTCGGACCGGATGCGATGCCAGGTGGACCAGGCGCCGTCGCATAACAGGTAGTAGATGGCGGTGCTGGCCGAACGCTGCGCGCCATCGCCGCGCGTCACGGCATCGGTGGCGCGATAGGTTTCGCGGTAGTAGCCGCCTTCGGGGTGCGGCAACAGGTCCAGGCGGCGGATGAGGTCGGCGGATGCGGTCATGGCAGGACGGGCGCGTGGAGGATGGCGCCAGTCTAGAGCAAAGCCGCGCGTCCTAGGCCGCCTGCTCCAGAAACGCCTGCAGGGCCGGCACCGTGTTCAGCACGTGCTGGCGCATGGCCGCTTCGCAGCGCGCCGGGTCGCGCGTCTGCAGCGCGGCGATCAATTCCTGGTGCGATTCGCGCACCCGCAGCACGCGGCCGGGCTGGGCCACCCACAGGCGCATGTAGGGCTCGACGACGGAATGCAGCTCGGAAATCTGGCGCAGCAGGCGCGGCTGCTGGCAGAAGCTACATAGGTATTCGTGGAATTCGCGGTGCGCGGTGATCCAGTCCAGGTGTTCGCCCGGCCCCTGCTCCAGCTGTTCCAGCAGCAACGACAGGCGGCGGATGTGCTCGGCGCCCATGTGCAGCACCGCGTTGCGCATGGCCAGGCCTTCGAGCACGGAGCGCATTTCGAACACTTCCAGCATTTCCTGCTGATTCAGGCCGCGCACCACCGCGCCGCGGTTGGCGCGGATCTCGACTAGCCCCTCGGAGGCCAGCCGGCGCAGCGCGCCTCGCACCGGCATGCGGCTGGTGCCGATCTCGGCCGCGACCACCTCGGGCACCAGGCGTTGGCCGGGCGCGTAGCGGCCCAGGCGGATTTCGCGCTGCAGGTGCAGGTAGGCTTCGTCTTCGGCGCTGATCGCTGTCTTCTGGAATTGCAGCATTGGAGATCCAGGGCTGGGAAAGCCGCCATGATAGATAAACGCAAAAATAACACAAATTGGATCCAGTGATCCATGGATGCAAATCCTAATAGTCCTGCGCCGCCCACTTGCGTCTAATCCCTGCACGCACTCCATAACGCGATCAAGGGGATTTCATGAAGTTTCGTCTCATCCGGGCGCTGGCAGGCGCCGCCGCCATGGCTTGCGCCGCCCAGGCGGGCGCCCAGGCGACCGATTGGCCGCAGCATCCGGTGCGCATCGTCGTGCCCTTCCAGGCGGGCTCCGCCACCGACCTGATTTCGCGCCAGCTGGGCGCCGCGCTGTCGACGGAACTGGGCCAGCCCTTCGTCGTCGAGGCCCGCCCGGGCGCCGCGGCCGCCATTGGCAGCGCCTCGGTGGCGCGCGCAACCCCCGACGGCTACACGCTGCTGATGGGCGGCCCGGCCGCCATCGTCACCAACCGCTTTTTGCAAAAGCGCCTGTCCTACGACCCCGACGCCTTCGCGCTGGTGTCCATGGTGGCCTACACCCCCAACATCCTGCTAGCCAACCCGTCACAACCGTTCAAGACCTTGCCGGAAATGGTGGCCTACGCCCGCGCCAATCCGGGCAAGCTGACCTACGCCTCGTTCGGCACCGGCACGACTTCCCACATGGCGGGCGAAATGCTCAAGTCGGTGGCCGGCATCGACATCCTGCACGTGCCGTACAAGGGCGCGGGCGAAGCCATCCCCGCGCTGCTCAGCGGCCAGGTCTCGATGTACTTCGACACCATCATGACCGGCTTGCCCCAGGCCAAGAGCGGCGCGCTGCTGGCGCTGGGCATGTCCAATGCCAAGCGCTCGGCGCTGGCGCCCGAGATCCCCACGATCGCGGAACAGGGCTACGCCGGCTACGACATCGCGCCGTGGTACGGTCTGGTCGCGCCCGAAGGCACACCCGCTCCGGTGCTCGACAAGCTCAACCGCGCCGTCAACAAAGTGCTTGCCGATCCGGCGCTGCGCAGTAAGCTCGCGGAAGCCGGCGCGGAGCCCCGCGGCGGCAGCCGCGAGGAATTCGCCGCTTTCATCAAGGCCGAGATCCCGCGCACCAAGCAGCTGATCGATCAGGCCGGCATCACGCCGCAGTAATCTTCTTCACGAGTTCCCGCATCCATGTCTTTACCCTTCGATTGGTCTTTCCCCTACGCCTCCCGCAAGATGCCGGTCCTGGCCGCCAACGCGGTCGCCACCAGCCAGCCGCTGGCGGCCCAAGCCGGGCTGCGCATGCTGCTGGCCGGCGGCAATGCCGTGGACAGCGCCATCGCCACCGCCATCGCGCTGACGGTGGTCGAACCCGTCATGAACGGCATCGGCGGCGACATGTTCGCGCTGGTCTGGCATGACGGCCAGTTGCATGGCCTGAATTCCAGCGGCTGCGCGCCCGCCGCGTGGACGCCGGAGTACTTCGCCGGACGCGACGCCATGCCCGGCACCGGCTGGGGCACGGTGACCGTGCCGGGACAGGTCGCGGGCTGGAAGGCGCTGTCGGAGCGCTTCGGCAAGCTGCCTTTCGCGCAGTTGTTCGAACCCGCCATCGCCTATGCCGAGGAAGGGTTCGCGGTCTCGCCCACCATCGCCCGCCAGTGGGCCACGCAAGCGCCCAAGCTGGCGCAGGAACCGGGCTTTGCCGCCGCCTTCCTGCCCGGGGGCCGCGCGCCGCAGGCCGGCGAATGGTGGCGCTTTCCCGCGCAAGGCAAGACGCTGCGCGCCATCGCCGAAAGCGGCGGCGAAAGCTTCTACCGCGGCGAGCTCGCCCGCAAGATCGCCGACTTCGCCAGCCAGACCGGCGGCGCGCTCAGCGCCGACGACCTGGCCGAACACCGCCCCGAATGGGTCGCGCCGATCTCGCAATCGTTCCGCGGCTACGAGCTGCACGAGATCCCGCCCAGCGGCCAGGGCATCTCGGCGCTGATGGCGCTGGGCATGCTGGAACAGTTCGACCTGGAGAGCATGGGCCGCGACAGCGCGGACTACTACCACGTCAGCATCGAAGCGATGAAGCTGGCTTTCGCGGACCTGCACCACCACGTCGCCGATCCGCGCCACATGCGCACCAGCGCCGCCGCCCTGCTGGACCGTTCCTACCTGGCCGAGCGCGCGCGCCAGATCTCCATGGACCGCGCCAGCGTGCCGGTCGCGGGCACCCCCGCCACCGGCGGCACCGTGTACCTGACGGCGGCCGACGCCAGCGGCACCATGGTGTCCTTCATCCAGTCCAACTACCACGGCTTCGGTTCCGGCGTGGTGGTGCCCGACACCGGCATCAGCCTGCACAATCGCGGCCTGAACTTCGTGTTGACGCCCGGCCACGCCAACCAGGTCGCGCCGCGCAAAAAGCCGATGCACACCATCATTCCGGCGTTCGTCACGCGCGGCGGCCAGCCGCTGATGTCGTTTGGCGTGATGGGCGGATCGATGCAGGCCCAGGGCCATCTGCAAATGATCACGCGCCTGGCGGCGTTCGGCCAGAACCCGCAGGCCATGAGCGACGCGCCGCGCTTCCGCGTGGAAAAAGGCCCGGTGGTCAATGTGGAATCGCACCTGCCCGCGGACGCGGTCGACGCGCTGCGCGCGCGCGGCCACAACGTCGCGGTGGCGCCCGCCGACAGCCTGGAGTTCGGTTCGGCGCAGCTGATCTGCCGCCTGCCGCAAGGCGGTTACGTGGCCGCCTCGGACTCGCGCCGCGACGGCCAGGCCGTGGGCTTCTGAGTCTGGCCGGCCGCTGATCACCGAGGGCAATCTGCCCGAAGTCGTCAGCCTGATCGCGCAGGCCGACGCCGCCCTAGGGCGGCGCCGGCTCACCGGCAATCACCAAGGTGTAGCGCCGGCTGGAGTAGAGCGGCGCAAGCGCCGCGCCGCTCTGCTCGCGCACCCGACGCAGATCCGCTTTCTCCACCGCCAGGAATACCCTGCCGTCCTTGGGCAGCACGGCCGCCAGGCCATCCAGCGGCACCCGCCCGGCCGCGCCGCGCGAGTAGTAGCGCGCCGAGAACGGCAGGCTGTCGATGAAATAGAGTTTTTCGCCGGGCGCCATCAGCGCGTCGGCCCGGGCGATCAGCTGCTTTTCCGTTTTGAGCCGTTCCGGGTTGGCCAGCAATAAGCCGCAGAAGACGATCACCGCCATCGGCCCCAGCGCCATGCAGGCCGTCGCCACGCGGGCTGGCGCCTGGGCGCGGGCGCGGCTCAGGCACGCGCCTATCGCCAACGCCAGCGGCGGAAGAGCCGGCAGGGCGTAGGTCCACAGGATGTTGCCCGAAAGCGTGAAGAAGAGCGGCGTGGCCGCGCCCCAGGCCAACAGATAGGTCCAGCGCGGCCGCCGCAGCCATCTGCCGGCCCGCCGCGCCGGCCCGCGCCAGCGGCGCGCAAGCAGCCAGACGCCGAACACTCCCCAGGGCAACGACGCCACGATCCCGTCCAGCCAGATGGCGCCGTAGGGCCTGCTGTGCGCCGATCCGTAGAGATCCCCGGTCCAGCCCGGATCCACGAAGCGCAGGAAGTGCTCGCCCACGATGAAGTACTGGATGAAGCCTGGCGTCTTGATCTCCGCCGCCACGTACCAGGGCAGCACCAGGGCCGCCGTCATCACGCCTCCCGCCGCCCATGGCAGGCGCCGCAGACTGGCTTGGACATTCCCGTGCCAGAGCATCCAGGGCACGATAGCGCCCGCCACCAGCACCACGGCCAGCGGTCCCTTGGACAACAGGCCGATCGCCAGCCCCAGGAAGAATCCGTAGCGCCAGAACCCCGCCGCCGGCCCGCGCGACAGGACGAATGACGCCATGCTCAGCGTGACACCCAGGGCCAGGAACGGATCGGTCAGCACCGCTCCGGCCGCGACCAGGGGCAGAAACATGGACGCATACACCAGCACGGCCCAGCGGGCCGCCTGCACCGAGTACAGGCGGCGGCCCAGCGCATGCAGAATGGCGAGCGTCGCCGCCGTGGCCAGCAGCGATGGGAACCTGATGCTGAATTCGCTCAACCCCAGCAGCCGGATCGACAGCGCCTCGGCCCAGAACCCCAATGGAGGCTTGCCCCAGAACGGCACGCCCGGCTCGAACCAGGGCGTGATCCAGTCGCCTGTTTGCGCCATCAGCCTGGCGATCTCCGCATAGCGCGGCTCGGACGTGTCGGCAAACGGCACCAGGGCCATTGCCAGCAGGCGCACGCCCAATATTGCCGCCAGGCCGGCGGCCAGGGTCCGGGCGCTCAGCTGCAAGCCGCATCCCTCCCCGGGTCCGATGGCGCCGTGCCTGCGGGTCCGCTGTTCTGCACATCCCGCACCAGATAGACCGGCCGCTGCTTGCTTTCCATATAGGTCTTGCCCACGTACTCGCCCAACAGGCCGATGGTGATGAGCTGCACGCCGCCCATGAAGGTCATCGTCGCCATCAGCGAGGGATAGCCGGCGACGTCGTCGCCGAACATCAAGGTCTTGAAGATGATCGCGGCGCCGAAGACCGCGCCGCCCAGGGCCGCGGCCGCGCCCAGCCCCGTCGCCCAGCGCAGGGGCGCGGTGGAAAACGAGGTGATGCCTTCCATGGCCAGGCGGAACAGCGCCAGGTAGCTCCATTTGGTGGTGCCGGCGGCGCGGGGCTCGCGGTCGTAATCGATGATCCGGGTCGGCATGCCCACCCAGGCGTACAGGCCCTTCATGTAGCGGCACCGTTCCGGCAGCTGCATCAGCGCCGTCACGGCGCGCCGGCTCATCAGCCGGAAATCGCCGGTGTCGGGCGGAATCGCGGCCTTGCTCAGCCGGCTCAACAGGCGGTAGTACGCATACGCGGAGAACCGCTTCAGGACGCTTTCTCCGGCGCGGCTGCGCCGCCGCATGCTGACGACGTCGGCGCCCTCCTTCCAGGCGCGGACCATGGCGGGGATGGCCTCGGGCGGATCCTGCAGATCGGCGTCCAGCATGATGACCGCGGCCCCCGCCGCATGTTCTATCCCGGCCGTCATCGCGGCCTCCTTGCCGAAGTTCCGGCTCAGCCTGACCAGCTTGATGCCGCGCTCCTCGCGCAGCAGCGTCTGCAGGTATTCGGCGCTGCCGTCGCTGCTGCCGTCGTCGACGAACACGATCTCGTAGGACAGCCCCAGCGTCTTCAACACCCGCCGCAAGCGCTCGTGGCAGGCCGGCAGCACCTCCATCTCGTTGAGGAACGGAATGATGACGGACAGCTGTATCGGGCTGATTGCACCCAGCACAGCAATATCGATATCGGGTCTGGCATTCATCGGATCGCCTCTCTATCGGACCTATTCCCGGGCAAGCGCCGGTTTCGACAGTTCAAGCTCGTCGGCGTCGTCATTCCTGTGCGCCAGGCGGTAAAGGGCCGGCAGCACCAGCAGCGTGAGGATGGTGGAAGAGATGATGCCGCCGATCACGACCGTGGCCAGCGGGCGCTGCACCTCGGCGCCCGTGCCGGTGGCGATCGCCATCGGCACGAAGCCCAGCGAAGCCACCAGCGCCGTCATCAGCACCGGACGCAGGCGCGTCAGCGCCCCTATCCGCACGGCCTCGGCCACGGACTTGCCCTCCACGCGCAGGCCGCTGATGAACGAGAGCATGACCAGCCCGTTCAGCACCGCCACCCCGCACAGCGCAATGAAGCCCACCGCCGCGGTAATGGACAGGGGTATGCCGCGCATCCACAAGGCGATCACGCCGCCGGTGAGCGCAAAGGGAATGCCGGTGAACACCAGCAACCCGTCCTTGACGTTGCCGAACATCGCGAACAGCAGCGCGAACACCAGCAGCAAGGCCGCCGGCACCACGATCTGCAAACGCTTGGCGGCGGATTGCAGTTGCTCGAAGGTGCCGCCCCAGGAGGTCCAATAACCCGCGGGCACCTGCACCTTTTCCCCGATGGCGGCGGTGGCCTCGGACACGAACGTGCCCAGGTCGCGGCCGCGCACGTTGGCGCTGACCACGATGCGGCGCTTGCCGTCCTCGCGCGAGATCTGGTTGGGCCCTGGCGCCAGGTCGAAGGTGGCGACTTCGCTCAGCGGGATGTAGGCCGCCTGCGCCTGCCCTTCCTGCCTGGGCAGGGCGATGGGCAGCTTCTTCAGCGCGGACAGGTTCTCGCGCACGGCCTCGGGCAAGCGCACCACGATGTCGAAGCGCCGGTCGCCCTGGAAGAAGGTCCCCGCTTCGCGGCCGCCCACGGCAATGGCCAGGGTGTCCTGCACGTCCGCCATGCTCAGCCCGTAGCGCGCGGCGCGGGCGCGGTCGATGTTGACCGTCAGCATGGGCAGGCCGGTGGTCTGCTCGACCTTCACTTCCGAGGCGCCCGGTATCGTCTGCAGGACTTCGGCGATCTCGGCGGCCGTGCGGTTCAACACGTCGTTGTCGTCGCCGAACACCTTCACCGCCACGTCGCTGCGCACACCCGAGATCAGCTCGTTGAAACGCAGCTGGATGGGTTGGGAGAACTCATAGTTATTGCCGGGAACCTGGTTGGCTTCCTCCTGGATCGCCGCCAGCAGCTCGGCGCGGGTCTTCCTGGGGCTGGGCCACTGGTCGATCGGCTTGAGCATGATGTAGCCGTCGGAGATGCTGGGCGGCATGGCATCGGACGCGATTTCGGCCGTGCCGGTGCGGGCGAACACGCGCTCGATCTCCGGGAACTTCTGCTTCAAGCGGGTTTCCAGCTGCTTCTGCATCTCGACCGATTGCGTCAGGCTGGTGCCCGGGATCCGCAATGCCTGGATCGCCATGTCGCCTTCGTTCAGGTTGGGGATGAACTCGCTGCCCATGCGCGCCGCCAATACGCCGCTCAACACCACGAAGACGGTGGCGCCGGCCAGGATCAACGGCGTGCGGCGCAGCGCAACCTCGAGCAAGGGCTCGTAGCGGCGCTTGGCCCAGGCCATCAGGCGGTTCTCCTTTTCGGAGACGTTATTGCCCATGAACAGCGCCACGGCGGCCGGCACGAAGGTCACGGACAGGATCATCGCCCCCAGCAGCGCCAGCACCACGGTCAGCGCCATGGGATGGAACATGCGCCCTTCCACCCCGCTCAGGGCGAAGATCGGCAGGTACACGACCATGATGATCAGCTGGCCGAACAGCAGCGGCCTGCGGGCCTCGCGCGCGGCCGCGAACACCTCATGGAAGCGTTCGCTGCGCGTGAGCGGCCTGCCGTGGTGCGCCCGCGCATGGCTCAGGCGCCGCACGCAGTTCTCCACGATCACCACCGCGCCGTCGACGATGATGCCGAAGTCCAGCGCGCCCAGGCTCATCAGGTTGGCGCTGACCTTGTAGCTCACCATGCCGGTGAAGGTGAACAGCATGGACAGCGGGATGATCATCGCCGTGATCAGCGCCGCGCGGATGTTCCCCAGGAACACGAACAGGATGACGATGACCAGCGCCGCGCCTTCCAGCAGGTTCTTCTTGACCGTGGCGATGGCCTTGTCGATCAGGTTGGTGCGGTCGTAGACCGTCACCGCCTGCACGCCCGCCGGCAGCGATTTATTGATGGCTTCCAGCTTGACGGACACGGCCTGCGACACCGCGCGGCTGTTCTCGCCTATCAGCATGAACACCGTGCCCAGCACCACTTCCTCGCCGTTGCTGGTGGCAGCCCCCGTGCGCAGCTCGCGCCCGATGGACACCTCGGCCACGTCGCGTATCCGGATCGCCTGGCCCTCCACGGTTGCCAGCACCACGTCGCGGATGTCGTCCATGGACCGGACCTGCCCTGGCGCCCGGATCAGGTACTGCTCGCCCTTGCGTTCGATGTAGCCCGCGCCGATGTTGGCGTTGTTCCTGTCCAGCGCGGCCATGATGTCGGTCAGCGCCAGTCCGTAGGAGGCTAGCTTCTCGGTGCTGGGCGCCACCTGGTACTCCTTGGCATAGCCGCCGATGGCGTTGATCTCGGTGACGCCGGGAATGTTGCGCAGCTGCGGCTTGATGATCCAGTCCTGGATTTCGCGCAGGTCCATGGGGGTGTAGGAGGTGCCGTCCGGCTTCCTGGCGTCGTCCTGCGCCTCCACCGTCCACAGGTAGATCTCGCCCAGGCCCGAGGATATCGGCCCCATCATGGGCGTCACGCCCTCGGGCAGGTTTTCCTTCGCTTCCTGCAGGCGCTGGTTCACCAGCTGGCGGGCGAAATAGATGTCGGTGCCGTCCTTGAAGATCACGGTCACCTGCGACAGGCCATAGCGCGACACCGAACGCGTCTGCTGCAGTCCCGGCAGCCCGGCCATTACCGTCTCTATCGGGTAGGTGACGCGCTGCTCGGTCTCCAGCGGTGAATAGCCCGGCGCGCCGGCATTGATCTGGACCTGGACGTTGGTGATGTCCGGCACCGCGTCGATGGCGAGCCGGGAATAGTTGTAGACCCCGATGGCGGCCATGCCCAGGGTGACGAACAGCACCAGCCAGCGCTGTTCGATGGCGAAACGGATCAGGCGTTCAAACATGTTCCGCCCCGTCTCAGTGCGCGTGCTCGGCGCCGGCCTTGCCCAGCTCCGACTTGAGGACGAAGGTGTTCTCGACCGCATAGCGCGTGCCGGGAGCCAGGCCCGACAGCACCTCGACCCGGTCGTCCGAGGCCCGGCCCAGCTTCACCGGCTGCACCAGGAAGCCGCCCGGCACCTCCACGAACACGGTGGGCTCGTTGTCGACGGTCTGGACCGCGTCGGCCGCCACTGTCACCGCGGCGTCCGACATCCGGGTCACCACGTCCACGGAAACAAAAAGCCCGGGACGCCAGGCCATGTCCGGGTTCTCCAGCGTGACGCGCGCGGTGGCCGTGCGCGTCTGCTGCCCCAGCAACGAGCCGATGTACGAGACCGTGCCTTCGGCCTTGCCGGCGAAGGCCGCGGAGCTCACGCTGGCCGCTTCGCCCACGCGCACGTCCTGCAGGTCCTTGGGCGCGATCACGAATTCGGCCCATACGGTGCGCAGGTCCGACAGGGTAAAGATGCTGGCGTTGTCGGGCAGGGCTTCGCCCAGCGCGATGTGCTTTTCGACCACCACGCCGTCGAAGGGCGCGCGGATCTCCAGGCTGCCCAGGTCCTTGGAGCGCGGCTCGGCGCCCACGGTGCGCAGCTTCTGCTCCGCGTTCTGCACGGCGATCTCGGCCTCCTGCAGCGCAGTGCGGGCCGCCTGGTAGTCCTGTTCGGCGGATACCTTTTCCTGCCACAGGCGCAGTTCGCGCCTGTGGGTCTGGGCGGCCAGATCGCGCCGCTTGGCCGCCGCCAGCCATTCGCTGCGCAGCTCGGACAACGCCGAGCTGGACAAGACGGCCAGCAGCTCGCCCTTCCTGACCTGCTGGCCCAGGTCCGCCGACACGCTCTGCACCACGCCGGCCATGCGCGGCACCACGTGCGCGGTCCGGTCCGCATTGAACTTGATTTCGCCCGGGAACTGCGCCGATGTCGCCAGCGCGGCGGGCGCGGCGACCTCGGACTTGATGCCGGCCACCGCGATCTGCTCGGGCGTCAACGCGATTTTTTCCTGTTCCTTCGCCGGCTCCGCGCCCTGTTCCGTCTCGGCATGACCGTGCTCGGCCTCGCCCGCGGCGTACGCCGGATACAGGGGCGCCAGCAGCAGCGCCGCGCACAGGCCTGCCGCGGTCCACATCATGGGGGGTTGCTTGTTTTTGTGTTTTGCCATTTCTTATGCTCGTTTCAACGTCCGAGAATGCGGTCGATATCCGCGGAAGCCTGGTACACAGATGCCAGCACCGTCAGGTAGGCGATGTTTCCGTCGGATAGGGTGCGCTGCGCGTCCAGCACTTCCAGGAAGCCGAACTTCCCCGCTTCGAAGCCCTTGCGCGCGGCGTCATAGGCCTGGGTGGCGCCCGGCAGCACCGCGCTCCGGTACTCGCGCGCGGAACCCACCGCCAGATCGAAGCGGGTCACGGCCTGCAGCAGTTCTCCCATCAAGCCGGACTCCAGCTCGCGGTACTGGTCCTGCGCCTTGTAGGCCTGCATGGTGGCGGCGTACACATTGCCCTGGTTGCGGTCGAATATCGGCAGCGGAATGGACACGCCGAGCTGGGCCTTGTTGCGGCCCGCTTCGTTGTCGCGGGCCACGCCCGCGCTCAGCGTGATGTCCGGATAACGCTTGCTTTTCTCGACTTCCAGCTGCGCCTGCCCCAGGTCGACGGCGAGCTTGCCGCCCTGCATCCTGGGCGATGCGGCCAGTCCGGCGCGCAGCTCGTCTATCGATGCCCGATCCGGCAGCGCGCTCAGGTCCGCGCCCACGCTGGCGAAGCCGGGCTCGGCCTCGCCCCAGAGCAGGCCGAGCTTGCGGCGCGCCCCCAGCAGCGCGGCCTCGGTCGCGCGCGCCTCGATGCGCGCGTTGGCCAGCGCCACCTGGGCCTTGCTGCCCTCCAGCGGCGGCGCCTTGCCGGCGGCCACGCGCCTCTCGGCCAGCCGCAGGGCGCCGCTGGCGATATCCACGGTGCCGCGCGCCACGCGCACGGATTCCTGCGCCACCGCCACATCGAAATAAGCCGCGATGACTGCCGCCCGCAGTCCTGCCCGCGTGTCCGCCACGCCCTGGCGCGCCAGGTCCCTGGACAGCCCCGCCGCCTTGACCCGGGCGGAGCGCTTGCCGCCGGTCTCCACCGGCACATTCAGCATGGCGGTGGTGGTGCGCGTGGCCGGTTTCGTGTCGTCCACGCTCACGTCGATGGAGGGGTTGGGCAACACGCCCGCCTGCGTGAGCAGGCCTTCGCTCGCGGCGGCCTCGTTCTTCGCCGCGGCGAATCCGGGGTTGCGCTCCAGCGCCGCGGACAGGGCGCCCTCCAGCGTCAGCACGGCGCCGTTCTGGCCCTGCACATCGGGTACGGGAGTTCGGGCCGGGCCTGCGTCCTGGGCGGACGCGGGGGCAGACGCGGCGATCATCAGGGCCGCCAGGATCAGCGGCATAGCGGATACATGCATGGTTCAACCAGGAAAGGGGCGAGCCGGCAATGTATCCAGACGGGCGCGTCAATCGACCGACAGAAAAATGACATTTCCGTAAGGTTCCCGGGCCTTACGAAAACGTAATCAGGGTGTCCGTGAATTGACGGGCAGGGGTCCGTAGAGTGTCACCGTCGCTACACAAACAGCGTGTATGCGCCGACGCAAAACCGCGGCCGGCGCCGCGCCCAACCTGGGAGATATCCATGAAGATCCAAACCGTTGCCGCCGCCCTTGCCCTGGGTTCCGCGCTGGCCTTTCCCTTTGCCGCCAGCGCATCAAGCACCTGGCACCAGACCAACACGGAGATCGGCTACGCCATCGCGCCGGACCATGCCGCCGGCGGCAAGACGCGTGAAGAAGTGAAGACCGAACTCGCCGTCGCCAAGTCCGACCCGAAGCAGTGGTTCCTGACCAACCTCAACGCCGCCAAGCCGGGCTGGGTCAAGCAAGGCACCTCCCGCACCCGTGCCGACGCGATGGCGGAGCTCGAGGCCATGACGCCGGCCGAACGCGCCCGCCTGGACGAGATCTACACCCCGGGCTGAGCGCCCGGGCCCATGGCGCACGCGCCCCGCGTGCCTGCCAGCGCTGCGCAGGGCGGCTGGGCCGCCCTGCTTGCGTTTATTCCCCCGGGACGATTCCGCCTAGAATAGACGCAGGATCCGAGGACTTCCGCGCACTCTTTTTATTCCGCTGACATGAAAGTACTCGTAATCGAAGACGAAAAAAAACTTGCCGAGTACTTGCGGCGAGCCCTGACCGAACACAACTACGTGGTCGACGTGGCCCAGGACGGCGTCACCGGACTGCATCTGGTCCGTGAAAGCCCATACGACCTGGTCCTGCTGGACGTCATGCTGCCCGCGATGGACGGCTTCTCCGTGCTGGCCGAGATCCGCAAGACCAGCCGCGTCCCGGTCCTGATGCTGACGGCGCGCGACAAGCTCGAAGACCGCGTCAAGGGTTTGCGCGACGGCGCCGACGACTACCTGGCCAAGCCGTTCGCCTTGTCGGAACTGCTGGCCCGCGTGCTGGCGCTGGGCCGGCGCAGCGGCCATGGCCAGACCGAGACCGTCGCCCAGAATGTGCTGCGCATCGATGGCCTGGAACTGGACCTGCTGCGCCGGCGCGCCAGCCGCGACGGCGTGCGGCTGGACCTGACCGCCAAGGAGTTCACTCTGCTGGCCCTGCTGATGCGCAAGCAGGGTGAAGTCCTGTCGCGGCTGGAGTTGGCCGAACAGGTGTGGGACATCAATTTCAACAGCAACACCAACGTGGTCGAGGTCGCGATCCGCCGCCTGCGCGGCAAGGTCGACGAGCCCTTCGACAAGAAGCTGCTGCATACCGTGCGCGGCATGGGCTACGTGCTGGAACCGCGGAGCGACTGATGTCCGGGCAGCGCCCCAAATCGCTGCACCGCTGGCTGTCGCGCTGGCTGGCGATCCAGACCTTCATCGCGCTCGGCCTGGTATGCGCGGCGGTCTATTACGCGACCAACCTGAACCTGGCCAGCCGCCAGGAAGCCCTGCTGCAACAGAAGGTCGAGGTCGTGCGGCATCTGATCGAGGAAAACGCCGCCAGCCAGGACTCCACCCGCCTGCGCCACAAGCTCAGCGACTTCTTCTACGGCCGCCCCGACTTCTCCCTGGTGCTGGAAATAGACGGCGAGAAGGTCTACTACGGCAGTCCCATCGCCGGCGACAACAATTTCCACCATGAGCGGCGCATCGCCTTCACGCTGCCCTACCCCGGCGCGCCCGGCGACGCCATGAACGCCGAGCTGGTGCTGGACATCTCCAGCGATATCCTCCTGCGCAAGGCGCTGGCCTGGACCCTGTTCGCCTGCGCCCTGGCCGGCGCCATCGTCGTGGCGGCGGTCGGAACCCTGCTGGTGCGCAGAGGACTGGCGCCGCTGGATGCGCTGGGAAAACAAGCGGCGCAGCTATCCCCGGACCGCATCGGCGAACGGCTCGACGAAAGCGGCCAGCCCTGCGAGATCCGGCCCCTGGTGCGCCAGTTCAACGCGGTGCTGCAGCGGCTGGAGCGCGCCTATGTGCAGATGGAAGGTTTCAACGCCGACGTGGCCCACGAGATGCGCACGCCGCTGGCAACGCTGATCGGCGAGACCGAGCTGGCGCTGAGCACGCGCCCGTCGCCGCAGGCCTTGCGCGAAACGCTGGGCTCCAACCTTGAAGAACTGCAGCGCCTCTCCAGCATCGTCAACGATATGCTGTTCCTGTCGCAGGCCGACCGCGGCGCGCAGGCCAGGGGCAGCTGGCAGGCCAGCCTGGCCGCCATTGTGCAGGAGGTTACGCAGTACCACGAGGCCGAGGCCCTGGACGCCGGGGTCGATATCGCCGTGCTGGGCGATGCGCCGGCCCAGGTCGATCGCGCGCTGTTCCAGCGGGCCGTGTCGAACCTGGTCTCGAACGCAGTGCGCTATGCCGCTGCCGGCAGCGTGATCGAGGTCGATATCTCCCGCGGCGACGCTGGCGAAATCCTGGTCTCCGTGCGCAACACCGGCGAGCCCATACCGGCGGAGCACCTGCCGCGGCTTTTCTACCGCTTCTACCGCAGCGACACCTCGCGCGAGTTCGATGCCAATCATCATGGATTGGGATTGGCCATCGTCGCCGCCATCGCCCGCATGCACGGCGGCCGCAGTTACGCCAGGTCGGCCAACCGGACCACCACCATAGGCTTCAGCATCGCGGCGGCCGACATTACAGAAAGCTAATCCGCCTGTCCGGATTCTGTCCGCCCCCGTTCCCTAGAATTTCTCCATGCCCCTCGAACAACGGCCGCCACCGCGGCTTTCGAGGGCTCCGGCCTCAGGGAGGCCATCTGCCTCCCCTAGATTGTTGAGATTGCCGGACTATGTTCCATGGAGAAATCATGAACCGTCTGACCCTGTTGATCCTCGCCGTTTCCGTTGCCGCCGCGGCCCCTGCCGTCCAGGCCGAGCCGAAGACCCGCGAACAGGTCAGGCTCGAACTCGAGCAGGCAAAGAACGCCGGCCTGGTCACTTACGGCGAGCAGGACTATCCGCCCGCCATCGCGCCCTCCCAAGCCGGCAAGACCAGCGCCCAGGTGGCCGACGAACTGCAACGCGCCAAGGCCGCCGGCCTGGTCACCTACGGCGAGCTGGACTACCCGCCGTCCCTGCCGGCCACCGCGACCAAGACCCGCGCGGAAGTGCGCGCCGACCTGAAGCTATGGCAGCGCTCGGGCATGGAGGATCTGTACCGCGGATCGCAGGAGCCCGACGTGTTCAGCCTCAAGTACCGCCAGCGCTACGCGGAGTATGTGCGGATGCGCACGGGCGCGGAATATCGGCAGCAGTTGGAGATCGAGAACGGCAGGCGGTAGAGACCGCCCGCAGCGCGACCCGCCGGAGGGCGGGAGCGGCCCTGCCTCAGTCCTCTTCGACGAACGCCTCCTCGCGCTTCTTGCGGATGTTCGGCAGCGCGACCAGCACGACCAGCACCGCCGCCGCGCCCAGCAGGGACGCGGACAGCGGCCGTTCCACGAAGGTGGTGAAATCGCCGCGCGACAGCAGCAGCGCGCGACGGAAGTTCTCTTCCATCATCGGGCCGAGCACCAGGCCAAGCAGGAGCGGCGCGCCCTCGCAGCGCAGCTTGCTCCAGATGTAGCCGACGACGCCGAAGAAGGCCGTCATGTACAGATCGAAGGTGTTGTAGTTGAGCGAATACACCCCGATCGTGCAGAACACCAGAATCGCCGGAAACAGGACGCGGTAGGGAACCTTGAGCAGCTTGACCCAAAGCCCGACCAGCGGCAGGTTGAGGATGACCAGCATCAGGTTGCCGATCCACATCGATGCGATCAGACCCCAGAACAGTTCAGGGTGGCTGGTCATGACCTGGGGGCCGGGTTGGATGTTGTGGATGGTCATCGCGCCCACCATCAGCGCCATTACCGCGTTGCCCGGGATACCCAGCGTCAGCAGCGGGATGAACGACGCCTGCGCCCCGGCGTTATTGGCGGATTCCGGCCCGGCCAGCCCGGCCGGGTGCCCTTTGCCGAAACGCCCGGGTTCCTTGGACAGCTTCTTTTCCAGCGTGTAGGAAGCGAAGGCCGACAGCACCGAGCCGCCGCCGGGCAGGATGCCCAGCATCGATCCGACCGCGGTGCCGCGCACGATCGCGGGCGCCGCCTCGCGGATCTCCTGGCGATTGGGATACAGCGAGCCCACCTTGTCCGTGATCTCGACCCGTTTGTCCTTCAGCTCCAGGTTGTTCATGATCTCCGCAAAGCCGAACACGCCCATCGCCACGATCGCGAAATTGATGCCGTCCTGCAATTCGGGGATGCCGAAGTCGTACCGGGCCACGCCCGAATTGACGTCCGTGCCTACCAGGCCGAGCAGCAGCCCCAGCAGAATCATGCAGATCGCCTTGACCAGCGAACCGGAGGCCAGCACCACCGCCCCGACCAGGCCCAGCGTCATCAGGGAAAAGTACTCGGCCGGTCCGAACTTGAACGCGACCTCGGCCAGCGGCGGCGCGAATGCCGCGATCAGCATGGTGGCCACCGATCCCGCGAAGAAGGAACCGATGGCGGCCAGCGACAGCGCGGCGCCGCCGCGGCCGTTGCGGGCCATCTGGTGGCCGTCGAGCACTGTGACGACGGCCGATGTCTCTCCCGGCAGGTTGACGAGTATGGCGGTCGTCGAACCGCCGTACTGCGTGCCGTAGTAGATGCCCGCCAGCATGATCAGCCCCGCGACGGGCGGCAGCACGTAGGTGATCGGCAGCAGCATCGCGATGGTGGGCACGGGTCCCAGGCCAGGCAGCACCCCTACCAGCGTGCCCAGCACGCATCCCAACAGCGCATACAGCAGGTTCTCCGGCGTGAACGCCACGGAAAACCCCAGCATGAGGTTATCGACAAGTTCCATCCCCGCTCCTTGGTGTTTTTATCGTCATACGAAAATAGATCGTAATACGATATAAAAAGCCGAGGAACCCGGGTTTTTACGGACTGGAGATGAGTAGTTCAGGACGGATCGGCGCGCTTGGACGCTGCGCGCGCCGTTCGCGAAAGCGCGATACGGAGGCCCTGCCGCTGACGCGGCAAGGCCGTCCCGTCACATCGGCTGCAGGTCGACCTCTTTGGCGATCTTGCCAAAGGTCTCCAGGTCGCTCTTCACCCGGGCCGTGGTCTCAGCCGCCGTGGACACGCGCGGAATCATCGCCAGGTCCAGCAGGCGCTGCTTCATTTCCGGCTTGGCGAACTCGCGCGCCAGAGCCTGCTGGATCTTGTCGACGATCTCGTCCGGCGTGCCCTTGGGCGCGGCCAGGCCGAACCAGGCGACCGCCGAGAACCCGGGGAGGCCGGCTTCGGGCGCGGTGGGCACGTCGGGCAAGGCCGCCACGCGTTCCGGGTTGGTCACGAACAAGGGCCGTACCTTGCCCGCCTTGATGAAGGGCGTCTGCACGCCCGTGTTGTCCAGCACGGCGTCGATATGGCCGCCCAGCAGATCGTTCATGGCCGGGCTGCTGCCCTTGTAGGGCACGATGTTGACCTGCATGCCGGCGGCGCGCGCGAACATGAGCTGGGTCAGGTGCTGCTGGGTGCCCAGGCCGGCATTGCCGAAGGTGATCTTGTTCGGATTCTTGCGGCCGTAGTCGATGAATTCCTTGAGATTCCTGGCCGGGAACTCATTGTTCGTGACCACCACGAAAGGCAGGTCGACCAGCACCGTGATCTGCTTGAAGTCTTCCAGCGGCTTGTAGCGCAGCTTGTAGACATAGGGATTGACGGCCATGGTGCCGCTGGCGGTCAGCGCCAGCGTGTAGCCGTCGGGCTCGGCGCGCGAGACGAACTCGGTGCCCAGCACGCCGCCCGCGCCCGGCTTGGCCTCGACGATGGCCGGCTTGCCCAGTTCAGTCTGTAAAGCCTGCGCGGCGAAGCGCGCCAGCATGTCGGCGGACCCGCCCGTCGCATAGGGCAGGACGATCGTGATCGGCTTGCTGGGATAAGTATCCGCGGCCATCGCGGGCGCGGCGATCCCGGCCGCCAGACAGGCAGCGGCCAGAGTTTTCAGATGCATGACCATCAATGATTTCCCCTCGTGGTGTATCGACTGCGCTTGCACCGGGGGAAGATTAAGCGGTCCTGCGTTATATGGCTAATCAACAATTAAAATAGATCTCTATCACCAACATTGATAATGATCCGAGACTGCGATGCTGACCTCGATGGACCTGAACCTGCTGCGCATCTTCGATGCGGTCATGACCGAACGCAACGTCACGCGCGCGGCCTCGGCGCTGCACATGACACAGCCCGCGGTCAGCAATGCCATCAACCGGCTGCGCCTGACCCTGAAGGACCCGCTGTTCGTGAAGATCCAGGGCGGCGTGCTGCCCACGCAGCGCGCCGAACTCCTGTGGCCGCCGATCCGCGACGCGCTGGCCCGCATCGCGGACACCCTGGAGCGCAACGATTTCGACCCGGCGCGCTCCGAGGCCGTGTTCCGCATGGCCATGTCCGACTATGTGGCGGACCAGGTCATCCGGCCGCTGTTCGTGGAGCAGCAGACGGTGGCGCCCAACGTCCGCATCCACCTGCACCCCTACTCGCTGGACAATGCTGGCGTGCTGCTGGAGAAAGGCGAAGTCGACATGGCGGCCGGCGTGTATTCGAACTTCGGCTCGTCGCTGCGCACCCTGCCCCTGGAAACGCTGACCTATGTCTGCGCCATGCGCAAGGGGCACCCGCTGCTGGCGCAGCCGCGCTTCACGCTGGACAGCTTCCTGCGCGCTCGGCACCTGATGGTCAGCCTGCTGGGCACGCCCACCTTGATCGACCATGAACTCGCGCCCCACGGCTACAAGCGCAACGTGGTGCTCACCATCAACCAGTTCGCGCTGGCCCCGCGCCTGCTGGCCGAGACCGACCTGATCTGCGTGGTGCCCATGAACACCGTGCGCAACAGTCCCTACAGCCATCTGCTGGAAGCGGTCGAGGCGCCCTTTCCCTTCGCCCAGCGCACCGTCAACCTGATCTGGCACGAACGTTCGGACAACATCCCGGCGCATCGCTGGCTGCGCGAGGAGATCCTGAAGGTTTGCCAGGCCCAGGGCATGGTGTTCGACCAGGCTCCGCCGGCGGAGTCGCATCCGTACTAGCGCTTCATTCACTACAGTGATAATCACTGATACCAATCTTTGATTGGACCGAATGATGGTGCGTCAATAGCATTCTGGTCATCCCACTCCCGGCGCCTTGCGCGCCAGCATCCTGGAGACCAGCGTGACCCAGACCGCATCCGCCCCGGGCGCCCGCCGTTTTCGCGTCGGCTTCGACGTAGGCGGCACGTTCACCGATTTCACCCTGCTCGCCGAGCACACCGGTGAACTGCACTACTTCAAGGTGCCTTCGACGCCGCACGATCCGTCCGAGGCCATCCAGACAGGCCTGGCCCACCTGATCCGCGAACACGAGATCGCCGGCTCCGAGCTGGCGCACGTGGGCCACGGCACCACCGTGGCCACCAACATGGTGATCGAACGCAGGGGTTCGCGCTGCGCGCTGGTCACCACGCGCGGCTTTCGCGACGTGCTGGAAATCGGCCGCCAGACACGCCCCCATCTCTACGACTACAACGTGACCAAGCCGCAGCCCCTGGCGCCGCGCGAGTGGCGCTTCGAAGTGACCGAGCGCATCGGCGCCGACGGTGCCGTGCTGCAGGCGCTGGACGAGGACGAAGTGGTGGCGGTGGCGCGCGAGCTGGCCGCGGCCCGAGTCGAGTCCGTCGCCATCTGCTTCATGCACAGCTACCGCAACGATGCGCACGAACGCCGCACCCGCGACATCCTGGCCGAACACCTGCCGGGCGTTTACCTGAGCGTGTCCAGCGAGATCCTGCCGGAGTTCCGCGAGTACGAACGCATGTCCACCACCGCGCTCAATGCCTATGTCGGCCCGCGCATGGCGGGCTATATGCGCAACCTGGTGAGTTCGGTGCGCGCCATGGGCGTGGCGGCCGAGCCGACCACGGTGCATTCCAACGGCGGCCTGATGTCGGTGGAATCGGTGCTGACGGCGCCCGTGCGCACCTGCGTGTCCGGCCCCGCCGCCGGCGTGATCGGCGCCACCGAACTGGGCCGCGTGGCAGGCCTGCCCAATCTGATCACCTTCGACGTGGGCGGCACCAGCACCGACGTGTCGCTGGTGGCCGAGCTGCGGCCGCTGTTCACCTCCAGCCGCCTGGTGGCCGACTATCCCGTCAAGACCCAGATGGTGGACGTGCACGTCATCGGCGCGGGCGGCGGCAGCATCGCGCGCATCGACGATGCGGGCGCGCTGAAGGTCGGCCCGCAGAGCGCGGGCGCGGTGCCCGGCCCCATCGCCTACAACCGCGGCGGCCAGGTCGTGACCATCACCGATGCCCACGTCGTGCTGGGCCGCCTGAATCCGGTCGCGCTACTGGAAGGCCGCATGGCCGTCCATGCCCGCCAGGCGCGCGAGGCGCTGGAAGCGCAGATCGCCCGCCCGCTGGGGTTGAGCATCGAGGAAGCGGCCTACGGCATCCTGCGCATCGCCAACTCCAACATGGCGCGCGCGGTGCGCGCGGTCTCCACCGAACGGGGGCATGACATCCGCAAGTTCGCGCTCTGCGCCTTCGGCGGCGCCGGCGGCCTGCACGCCGCCGAGCTGGCGCGAGACTGCGGCATCGGCACCCTGCTGATTCCGCAGGAACCCGGCACCATGTGCGCGCGCGGCATCCTGCTGTCCGACATCTCCATGGACTTCGTGCAGACGCTGATGGCGCACGCCACCGCCGGCGGCTGGACCGCCGTGCAGCAGGCGCTGCAAGCCCTAGCCGGCAAGGCGCGGGCCTGGCTGTCCAGCGAAGGCGTGAAGGAGTCTGAACAACGCCTTGCCGCCGTGATCGACGCCCGCTACCAGGGCCAGAACTTCGAGATCGCCGTACCGCTGGATGGCATGCAACTGATGCCGCTGGACGAATTCGTCGCGGCATTCAGCGCGGCGCACGTGCGCGAATATGGCTATGACGCCGCCGGCCGTCCGGTGGAGATCGTCAATTGCCGCGTGCGCGCCACCGGCCTGGTGCCGCGCGCGCCGCTGGCCCGGGTAGCGGGCGGCGCCAGCCTGGCCGGCGCCCTCAAGGAACGCCGCAATGTGTACTTCGAGGGAACCGGCTGGGTGGATACGCCCATCCTGCGCCGCGCCCTGCTGCCGGTGGGAACCGCCATCGAAGGGCCAGCCGTGATCGAGGAAATGAGTTCGACCACCGTCGTGCTGCCGGGCCAGCAGGCGCGCGCCGACGAATACGGCAACCTCGTCGTCAACCTCAACAGCTAAGGCGCACGCCATGACCAACCGTTCGACTTCCGCCGCTGGCACGGACACCTTCGACCCCATTGAAATGGAGGTCTTCAGCAACCGCCTGCTGTCCATCACCGAGGAAATGGGCAATACGCTGATCCGCTCGTCCTTTTCCACCAACATCAAGGAGCGCAAGGATTGCTCCGTGGCGCTGTTCGACGCCGCCGGCCGCCTGGTGGCGCAGGCGGCCCACGTGCCGGTGCACCTGGGATCGCTGTCCGGCGGCATAGACGCCGTGCTGCGGCGCTACGGCGCGGCCGGCGTGCGCCAGGGCGACGCCTTCCTGTGCAACGACGCCTACCTCGCGGGCGGCACGCACGCGCCCGACATCACCGTCATCACCCCCATCTTCCATGAAGGCGTGCTGCGCTTCTTCGCGGCCAACATCGGCCACCACACCGACGTGGGCGGCGCCGTTCCGGGTTCGACCTCGCACCACCTGAAGACGGTGTGGGAGGAAGGCATCCGGCTGCCGGCCATGCGCATCGTGCGCGAAGGCGAGCTGGACATGGACCTGCTGGAGATGATCGCGCACAACACGCGCGAACCGGACAACCGCATGCACGACATCCGCGCCCAGATCGCCACCAACGACAAGGGCGCCAGGCTGATGCTGGAACTGGTGCAGCAGTCCGGCCTGGAGACCGTGCTGTCCGCCATCGACAGCATCATGCTGTACACGGAACGGCGCCTACGCAACCGCATCGCACAGCTGCCCGCCGGCACCTATACCTTTACGGAGCGCATGGACGACGACGGCATGGGCGGCGACCCGGTCACCATCCAGGCCAACGTGCAGGCGCGCGACGGCCAGCTCCATGTCGATTTCACCGGCACCAGCAAGCAGGCGCGCGGCGCCTTCAACCTGCCCGCCAGCGCCCTGAACGCCAGCGTCTACTTCGCCGTGAAGGCCATGCTCGACCCGGAACTCATGCCCAACAACGGCCTGTTCCAGCCCATCACCATCACCGCGCCCGAAGGCACCATCACCAACCCGCGCTTTCCGGCGGCGGTGGGCGCGCGCGTCACCACCGCGCAACGGGTGGCCGGCACCGTCATCGGCGCGCTGGGCCAGCTGCTGCCGCCCGACCGCGCCATGGCCTCGTGCAACGACGTCATGCCCTCCATGCTGTTCTCCGTGCCCATGCAGGACGGCAAGGGCACCTTCGTCTACCTGGAAACGCTGGGCGGCGGCGCGGGCGGACGGGCGCAGGGCGACGGTATGGACGGCATCCAGGTGCACGTGACCAATACCTCCAATCTGCCCGCGGAAGCGCTGGAGATCGAATACCCGCTGTTGGTCGAAGAGTACGCGCTGGTCAACGACAGCGGCGGCGCGGGCCGCCACCGCGGCGGCATGGGCATCGCGCGCCAGATCCGCTCGCTGCACGACCAGCTGATCTGCACCATACGCTGCGACGCCGCGCTGTTCGGCGCCGCCGGCCTGAACGGCGGATTGACGGGAGGCACCTCGCGCGTGGTGCAGAATCCGGGCCGCCCGGACGAGCAGCGGCTGCCCAACAAGATTGCCGGCCACCTCTTGGCCAGCGGCCAGTCCGTGCGCCTGGAGACGCCCGGCGGCGGCGGCTATGGCGCGCCCGCTGAGCGTGGCGCGGCCGCCATCCGCAACGATGTGCTGGGCGGCAAGGTCAGCCGGGCCGCGGCCGAACGCGATTACGGGGCGGAGCGCGTGGCGCGCGCACTGCAAGGAGATGCGGCATGAGCGCGCCCGCCCCAGGGCCGTGCAGCGGCGGTGAATTGCTGGTCGCGCAGTTGCAGGTCTATGGCGTCGAACGCGTCTTCATGGTGCCAGGCGAGAGCTTCCTGCCCTGCATCGACGCGCTCTACGCCAGGCGCGACACGATCGAAGCGGTGGTCTGCCGCCAGGAAGGCGGCGCCGCCTACATGGCCGAGGCGCACGGCAAGCTGACCGGCCAGCCCGGCATCTGCTTCGTCTCGCGCGGTCCGGGCGCGACCAACGCGGCGATCGGCGTGCACACGGCCAGGGAAGACTCCACGCCCATGATCCTGTTCATCGGCCAGGTCGGCGGCGACACCTCCGACCGCCAGTGCTTCCAGGAAGTGGACTACCGCGCCATGTACGCGCCGCTGGCGAAATGGGTCGCGCAGATCGAGCGGGCCGACCGCATCCCCGAATACCTGGCGCGCGCCTGGGCCATCGCCACGGGCGGGCGGCCAGGGCCCGTGGTTCTTTCCCTGCCCGAAGACATGCTGTCCAGCGTCGCCGAGGTGGCCTTGGCCGCTGCGCCGCAGCCACCCTGCGCCCGCCCGGCCGACGCCGACATGCTGCGCCTGCGAGAACTACTGGAAACGGCGCAGCGGCCCTTGCTGCTGCTGGGCGGCTCGCGCTGGCCGGCCGCCGCGCGCGAAGCCGTGCGCGACTTCGCGCTGCGCTTCGACCTGCCCGTGGCCACCGCCTGGCGCCGCCTGGAGCTGTTCGACAACGACCATCCCAATTTCGTGGGCCAGGTCAGCGCCAGCATGCCTGCGCACCAGAAACGCGCCGTGCTGGACAGCGATCTGGTGATCGCGCTGGGCACCCGCCTGTGCGAGCCGACGACCATCAACTACGAATGGCTGGCCTCGCCCTCGCCGCGCCAGACCCTGGTCCACATCCACCCGGACGCCAACGAGATCGGGCGACTGTGCACCCCGGCGCTGGGCATGGTCGCCAGCGTCGCCGGCTTTGCGCAGGCCGCTGCCAGCCTCTCGCCGACGCCGGGCTGGCAGCCTCGCCGCCGCGGCGCTGATGCAGTGGAGGTGGCGCCTGCGCTGGCGCCCACGCCCGGCCCGCTGGACCTGAACGCGGCGGCGCGCCACGTCGCAGCCACCTTGCCCCGGCGCTCGTGCGTCACCGTCGGCGCGGGCAACTATGCGCTCTACGCTCACCGGCATATCGCTTTCAAAGGACCAGGCAGCCAGCTCGCGCCCGCCGTCGGCGCCATGGGCTACGGCCTGCCCGCGGCCATCGCAGCCAAGCTGCGCGACCGCGATGCGGCCGTGGTCTGCTTCGCCGGCGACGGTTGTTTCCAGATGACCATGCAGGAACTGGCCACCGCGGCCCAGTACCGGCTGGGCATCGTGGTGCTGGTCTTCAACAACGGCCTGTTCGGCACCATCCGCCTGCATCAGGAACGCGCCTATCCTGGACGCGCCCTGGCGACGGAGCTGGTCAACCCCGATTTCGCGGCGCTGGCGCGAAGCTACGGCGGCTACGGCGCCGCGGTCGAACGCACGGAGGATTTCGCGCCGGCCTACGACGCGGCGCTGGCGCATGCCCGGGAGCATCGCATGCCGGCCATCGTGGAGCTGCGCTACGACGCGGACATCATCCTGCCGGACCGTACCCTGTCGCAACTGCGCCTTGCGGAGACCGCCGCATGAAACCGCTGCTGCGCCGCGTGTCGGCGCCCGCCTCCGCGCGGCTGCGCCTGACCTGGAACGGCCTGCCGCTGCTGGCCCACGAAGGCGACACCGTGCTGACGGCGCTGCTGCTGGCCGCGCAGCAACTGCGCGTCACCTTGGGCGAAGGCGCGCCGCGCGCCGGCTTCTGCCTGATGGGCGCCTGCCAGGATTGCTGGGTGCAGACCGCGGACGGCGCGCGCCTGCGCGCCTGTTCCACCCAGGCCGAAGACGGCATGGAGCTGGTCAGCGCCCAGCCCGGAGAACTCGCATGCAAATGAATCCGCCCGGCGCCGAGAGCGCGTCGCGCATGGTGGTGGTGGGCGCCGGCCCCGCAGGGGTGCGCGCCGCGCAGACGCTGCTGCGCCACGGCGTGCGTCCGGTGATCGTGGACGAAGCCGCCTTGCCCGGCGGCCAGATCTATCGCCAGGGCGCAACACAGCGCGGCACTGCGCGCCAGCGCTATGGTTTCGAATGGAAGCGCGCGCAAGCCATACACGCGGCAGGCGCGGACCTGGCCGCCCGCGCCGACTACCGCGCCGCAACCGCGGTATGGAACGCCGCGCCGGGCAGCCTGGACCTGGTCCGCGACGGCGAGCTGGAAACCCTGCCCTACTCCCGCCTGCTGCTCGCCACCGGCGCCACCGACCGCGTGCTGCCCTTCCCGGGCTGGACCCTGCCCGGCGTCTACTCGCTGGGCGGCGCGCAGATCGCGCTGAAAAGCCAGGGCTGCGCGTTCGGGCCGCGCATCGTGTTCGCCGGCACCGGCCCCCTGCTCTATCTGGTCGCCTACCAATATGCGCGCGCCGGCGTCCAGGTGCAGGCCGTGCTGGATTGCGCGCCCCTGGGCGCACAGGCCCGCGCCGCGCCGGCCCTGCTGAGCCAGCCCGCCATGCTGGCCAAGGGCCTGTACTACCTGGGGTGGCTGCGCACCCACGGCGTGCCCGTGCACCATGACGCGCGGCTGGACGCAGCGCAAGGCGCAGGGCGCGTCGAGGGCGTGCTCGCGACCCTGGACGGCAAGGCTCGCTCCATTGCCTGCGATGCGCTGGCGGTGGGCCATGGTCTGCGCGCCGAAACGCAGCTGGCCGACCTGCTGGACTGCGACTTTGGCTTCGATGCGGCCCAGCGCGCCTGGCTGCCGCGCCGCGATTCCGACGGCCGCGCGTCAACGGCCGGCGTCTACCTGGCCGGCGACGGCGCGGGCATAGGCGGCGCCGTGCTGGCCGAGCTTGCGGGCGAACGCGCCGCGCTGGCCATGCTGGCAGACAGCGGCGTCGCGGTCAGCGCCGCCAGGGTGCGGTGGCTGACCCGCCGCCAGGCCCGATGGGCCAGGTTCCGGCGCGGCCTGGACCGGGCCTTTCCCCTGCCCGGCGCGAGCGCCGCCTGCGACGACTCGGTCATGGTCTGCCGCTGCGAGGAAGTGCGCGCCGGCACCTTGCGTGCCGCAGCCGCGCAGTACGCCATCAACGATCTCAACCGCTTGAAGGCGCTGACGCGCATCGGCATGGGACTGTGCCAGGGGCGCATGTGCCAGGCGGGCGCGGCCGAACTGCTGGCCGACTGCCGTGGACTGGCCTTGGCGGACATAGGCCGCCTGCGCGGCCAGGCGCCCGTAAAACCCCTGAACCTGGCCATGCTGGGCAAGGCGGAACCATGAACCCGCTGCACACGGAAGTCGCCATCATCGGCGCCGGCCTGGTGGGCGCCAGCGCCGCCCTGGCGCTACGCCGCATGGGCGTCGCCACGGCGCTGATCGACGGCGGCGCCAGCGGCGCCCGCGCCAGCGGCGTCAACTTCGGCGGCGTGCGCCGGCAGGGCCGCTCGATCGAACAGCTTTATCTGGCGCAACGCGCGCACGGCATCTGGTCGCGCCTGCCGGAACTCATCGGCACCGATGCGGAATACCTGCGCAGCGGCCACTTGAAGCTGGCGCGCTCCGAGGCCGACCTGGACAAGCTTTGTGCCTACCGCGACAAGGTCAGCGACTTCGACCTGGGCCTGGAGATCATCGGCGCCGCCGAGCTGCGCCGCCGCTTTCCCGCGCTGGGTCCGGGCATTGCCGGCGGCTCGCTATGTCCGGAAGACGGCCAGGCCAATCCGCGCCTGGTGTCGCCCGCATTCGCCCATGCCGCCGCGCGCGCCGGCGCCAGCCTGCTCGAACACTGCGCCATCACCCACGCCGACACCCGGGGCGGCGATTTCCTGTTGACGGCCGCCGACGGCCGGCGGATACGCGCCGCCGCGGTCATCAATGCGGCGGGCGCCTGGGGAGCGGCGGTGGCCCGCTGGTTCGGCGACGACCTCCCCTTGCAGGTCAAGTATCCGACCATGCTGGTCACCGAACCGCTCACGCCCCAGATCGGCGTGTCGCTAGGCGTCGAAGGCGGCGGCTTCTATGCCCGCCAGGTCGCGCGCGGCAACATCGTCATGGGTGGCGGCTACGGCAGCGCGCTGCCGGGCGACCGCAGCCGGCCCGGCCGCGCGGCGCTCGCCGAACTTGGGCGCGCCGCTCCGTCCGTCCTGCCCGCTCTGGCTTGCGCCAGCGTGATCCGTTGCTGGTCTGGCATCGAAGGCTACTTCGCCGACAAGAACCCGGTCATCGGCTTCAGCCCGCGGGTCCCGCGGCTGCTGCATGCCTTCGGCTTCTCGGGCGGGGGGTTTCAAATCGCGCCGGCGGTGGGCGAGGTCATCGCCGAGATGGCGACGGGACGCGGGGGCCTGATGATGACGGAAAAGTTCTCGGCCAGTCGGTGGGAGGCCGCCTAACCACACCGCGGCTGAGAAGTCTCAACGTCAGGCATGCCGCTTGCTGCGCAGAATCCATGGCACCGTATGCAGCCCCACGGAGAACCATCATGCCCAGCACGCCCATCACCTTCCTGCCCGATCCCGGGATTGACGCGTCTCCCCGGCCCGACCTGGGCCCCAGCGATTCGTCGGACTCGGCCAGCGACCTGCCCCAGGACCTGGTCCACACCGATAGCGATGCGCAAGGCACCGGCGACCGCGAAAGCGCCAATCCGCGCGACCGCGACCACGAAGGCGCCGACATAGGCGCGGACCGGGTCACCGACGCGGAACATGCCGGCGTATCGCGCAAGCTGATGGGCAAGCCCAAGCCCCGCTGAAGCCGCCGGCAGTCGGGAACAGCGATTGCTGCTGGATGCTGGCTTCCCACCCATAACAGCGTCCTGCGCCCAAATCTGGAGGTTTCCATGAGAACCCGCTATCTGACCGCCACCATCCTCGCCTCGATGACGTTGGCTGCCGCCCATGCCGCACAGGCGCAGACAGCACCCTCCGCTCCCCCCATGGCTGCGCAAGCGAAGCTGGACAGCGCCGACCGGGACTTCCTTGAAAATGCTGCGCAGGCTGGCAATCTCGAAGTCGCCGGCAGCAAGCTCGCCTTGGAGAAAGCCCGCGACCCGGATGTGAAGGCCTTTGCGCAAAAAATGGTCGATGACCACGGCAAGGCCGGCCAGCAGTTGGCAACGCTCGCGCAAAGCAAAGGCTATCAAGCGCCCACCGAACCATCGCTGGTCCAGCAGGCCAAGCTCAAGGCCCTGGGCTTGCGCGACGATAGCTTCGACAAGGCGTATGTCGACGAGATCGGCGTCTCCGCGCACCAGGACGCGGTGAAGCTTTTCGAGAAGGCGTCGAACGACTTGAAGGATCCCGACGTCAGGCAATTCGCGATCGAGACCCTGCCGGTACTCCAACAACATTTGGAAATGGCAACCGGCATCCAACAGCGCATGGAGGCCACCAAGAAATAGGAGCCATTCCCCTGAACTTCGATACCCGCGAAGAAACTGATGCGCATAACTGCAGGCGCATCTGCAACCAGTACGTTTGCTGCGGAATATGTTTATGGATCGCGAGAAACTATTGGCACAAATGATCGCCACGCCAGCGGTCGACCGGGACTTCCGTGACTGGCCCGAGGTATTGGCCAACTACGCCGAATGCCTGATGGCGCTGCAGCCCAAGCTGCGGCCGGCGGAACTGGAAAGGCTGATACGGGTCGGCGCGGATTTTTACCGCACGCTGGCACGCGCCGAACAATACCGGCACACGTCGGTCTGGGACGACCAGCAATCGTAGCGCTCAGCTATAGGAGCCATACGAGCGCCTGCGATACGTCTCCCGGACGTAGCGCTTGAGTTCCGCCTCGACCGAAGAGACCGTCGCGGCTGGCTCCGCCTGGGGATCCAGCAGTCGCCTCGCAGCTTCGAGCGTGCGCCGCGCCCTGAGTTCACCTTCGCTCAAAACCTCGACGGGCGCCGCCGTATCGCGTTCGAACTTGTTCATGACGCTACTCCTGAAGGCTGGGTGAAGTGCAGCAGCAAGCGGCATGCCCGCGTTTGCACAGGGGCGGCGCGGCACGAGGCTCGTATGGACAAGGCCAGCCACCGGCACGCGAAGAACAGAACGGCCACGAAAAAGGGCGGCCTGGGGCCGCCCTTCGTGGCCGCGCGCTACCAATAGGGATCCTGGTTGTAGTACTTGTGCACGCTCAATGCCCAGCTTTCGTCCGCCATCCTGGGCCAATCGTCCTTGTCAAAACCCGGCGCGTTCTTCAGCGCCTCCTTGTCGACATTCAGGATGAAGCACTTGCGATCGGTGTCCAGCGTCAACGCTGTCCACGGAATGGCGAAGAGCTTGTCTCCCATGCCCAGGATGCCGCCGCGCGACAGCACGGCGTAGGCCACGCGTCCGCGCGGCACGTCGATCATGATGTCCTTGATCGACCCCAGGCTTTCCCCCGAGGCGTTGACGACGTCGTTGCCGTCAAGTGTGTCCGCCGCCATGATCTCGGGACCCGGCCCGGTCGGGGAATCCTTGGGGCCGCCAACGATATTGGTTTGATGCTCCATGCGTCTCTCCTATGCGGGGACCTGCCCCACGTTGAACCACGGTCATGGCTGTATCGCTACGCCATTCTTTCGCACGCCTGCGCGCAACGCTTGCAGGCTTCTTCACACTCCGCCATGCCATCCAGGCCGGCGCAGCTTTCCGCGCATGCCCTGCAGATTTCCGCGCACGCGGCGCAGATCCTGCCGTGCTGCTCGATGCCTATGAGCATCGTGTGGGCAGCGCTGCGACAGATCTCCGCGCAGGCCAGCATCAGGCGGAAATGCCCTGGCTCGACATGCTCGCCGCCCGCCTCCAGGCAGTGCTGCGACGCGGTCTGCTGGCAGCTCCGATAGCAATCGAGGCAAAGGCGCGTGCAATCCTCGATTTCCTTGTCACTTCCAGCCATCGTTTCCTCCTTGCGCTCAATCCGGGTGGACCCTTTCAGCAAGCGCCATGCCCGGTTCCTGGCAGAACGCCGCGAACAGCGGCCATACCATTCCGCCGAGCTGCGCATAGTGAGGATGGGACATCGCGGCCTTACTCCACACGCCGCCGCCTGCGGATTAGCGCCGCGCATGCGGCGGCTCAGCCCTTGCTGCGCGCCCCGGCCCCCCGATTGCGCCGACTTTGCTGATCCTGTCCGGTGCCTATCTGGCTTACGTGGCCTTCCTTCTTGGTCCGCTTCTGCTCATCGCGGTGGCTGGCCTGGAGTTCACGGTCGGTGTCGTCGGCCGACGGGTTGGGCTTATGGTCTTTGGATTTCATGGCTGGCGTCCTCGCGGTGGATTGCGGGATCTCAGCAAGCGCCATGCCCCGGCAGAGGTGGCGCCGGCGCCGCCCGGATGCGGCACGACGGGGTTACCACGTTCCTGCATTGCGCCGCTTGCTGGAACCGCGGCGCATCTGTCCGATCAGGTCTGGGAATACGGGCGCGTCCACCCTGGAGGAAGAGGAATCCTGAATCGGTATTTTTTTCCGGCGCGCCCAGGCCGCCCCTGCGGGCGGGCGCGGACCAGGGTCCTGCCAGGCATGCCGCTTGCGGATACGTTCCCGCATTTCCCACATAGGAGCGTACTCATGAAATTCCGAGCCTTCACCTACGCGCTGGCCCTGTCCGCCGGACTGGCTTCGGCCGGTGCGCTGGCGCAGTCCGCCATGCCCACCTCGCCGTCCAACACGCCAAACGACGGCACCGCCGTTCCCCCCAACCAGCCGGTGCCTCCCGGACAGAAGCCGCCCGCCCCGAATGCGACGCCGAACACGCCGACCAACCCGCCCAATCTGAACAAGGGCGACCACACCCGGTCCGACAAGCACACGACCGACAAGCAGGGTCGTCACCGCGAGGCCAACGACAACGTGCCCACCACCAAGGGCAGTGGCGCCACGCCGCCTCCTGGGTACCCGAACACGGGCGGCTCCAAGTAGCCGCGCCACGACGGCATGAGCGGAAAACGCCATAGGGCCCAATTGTTTAGTTGTGTGCACCAAACCCTATCGGTTCTTCACACTCCTTAAAAAACCTCGGAAAGATTCGTTCGACTGGATCGATACATTGCGCGGCAGCGGTCCCCCGGACCTCAAAAACCCCTGCCGTGCAAACGAGGTTGCCTATGCCGGAAATCGTTGTCTATATCAGAAGCCAGCCCCGGCTAGGCGACCAGATCGTCGCCCTGCCGGCGCTCTATCAACTGAAAACCTGGTGGGCATCCAGTCGAATCCGGGTGGTCGCCCGCGACGACCTGGCGGGCTTCTACCGCAGCGTGCCCTGGGTCGATGAGTTCGTGCGCGCCGCCACGTTTGGCGACTACCTGCGCACCTTGCGCAAAAACACCCCGGTCTGCGTCAGCCTGCATCACAGCAGCGAGCGCTTCGGCCTGCTCAATCTGCTGCGTCGGCCGGCCTTGCGCTTCGGCTTTCGCAACGAGCGGATGAGCGACCTGGCCTGGACGCACTCCCATCGCAAGAGCATTGCCGAATACATCGGCCTGGCAAATCTCCGGCTGCTGGCGTCGTACCGGCAGTTCGACGCCGAGGCCGCGGCGCGCCGCTGCTTCGAGACACTGGCCTACCCGCATCGGCATACCGGGCAAGCGGCCGACGTGGTCATGATCCCGGGCGGGGGCTCTGGAGCGTTCAAGCGCTGGAGCCTGCTGAACTATCTGCGCCTGGCCGAGAGGCTGAAACTGCTGCTGGGCCAGGACACCCGCTTCCTGTTCGTGCTGGGAGAACAAGAGACGGCCGAACGCGACAAGCTCGAAGCCATGCGGCGCCCGGAATTTTCCATCGCCTACTGCCGCTCGGTGCCCGAGCTCAGCGCCATCATGCTGCGCGCACGCCTGATCGTGGCCAACGACTGCGGCCCCTCGCATGTGGCGCAAGGCGCCTGTGTGCCCTATGTCGGCGTGTTCAACGAGTCCAATCCCGAATGGTTCTGGGACCGCCCCTACTCTGCCGCTGTCGTTCCCCGCCATCCCCGCGACGGCATCAATTCCATCACGCCCGACGAAGTGCTGGGCGCTTGCCGCAAGGTCCTGGAGCATCATGCGCATCCTGCATACGCTGGCTGAGCGCAGCCTGGGCGGACTGGAATTCCGCGTCCTCGAGCAATCGGCATGGCTGCAGCGCCATGGATACGAAGTGGCGATCGCCGCTCCAGCGGACAGCGAAATCGGACGCGAAGCGCGGCAGCGCGGCCTGCGCGCGGTGGACATAGACTTCGACTCCGCCTACTCGCCGGCCACGGTCCTGAAACTGCGGCGCGCGGTCAAGACGCTGCGTATCGACATCATCGACAGCCACAGCCGCGCGGACGGCAAGACCGCCGCGCTATGCCGCGATCTGTGCGCAGTCGTCAGGACGCGCCATTTCGCCAAGCCCATGCGCAGCTCGCCCCGGCGCCGGCTGGAATGGAAACTGGGTTGCGACCACGTCATCGCGACCAGCGTATTGGGCAAGCAGGAAATCCTGGCCGCACGCCTGGCCACCGCCGAGCAAATCAGCGTGGTCGGAGAATGGGCCGCCGACGAGTTCTTCCAGACGGGTGACAACCCGCAGGCGCGCCTGCACACCCGGCAAGCCCTGGGCATGCGCGCTCCCGACCGCGCCTGCGTCATCGCCACCATAGGCATGCTGCGCCCCGAGAAGGGCCAGGCCGACCTGCTGCGCGTGGTGCAGCGGCTGCACGTCCAGGGCCTGCCCGCCACCGCGCTGGTGGTCGGCATGCCCACGGCCAGCACTAAGCCCTACGCCTATGCGCTGCATCAGCTGACCGTCGAGCTGGGCATATCCGAGCATGTGGTATTTGCCGGCCATCGCAACAATATTGCAGAAATGATCCGCGCCGCCGACGTGGTGCTGGTGCCTTCGGCCACCGAAGCCTGGTCCCGCGTCGTACCCGAGTCGTTCGCCGCGCACCGCCCGGTGGTCGCCAGCGACGTCGGCGGCCTGCCGGAAATCGTCACGCCAGGCCAGACCGGCTGGCTGGCGCCGCCAGGCGACATCGCCGCCTACGCGGAGCGCATCATGCGAATCCGCGGCAACCCCGTGCAGACCGCGGCCATGGTCGGCAACGCCCGCGCCTTCGCGGACGCGAACTTCCGGCTCGCGGGCAAGATGTACAGCACCCTGGAAGCGTACAAACGGGCGCTGCGTCCCGGCTGACCGGCGGCCGCCAAGGTGGAAGAGGTATCATGGTGCCCCGATTTATTTACCCGATTCAGTACCGTGACCAAGCCCGCCCTACTGCTCGTCCTGGCAATCGCCTTGGCGGGTTGCTCCAAGCAGGAAGAAACACCCTGGGAACGGCTCCAAGCCGCCACGCCGCAGCTGCAGCTGGCCGCCAACACGCCGGAAGCGGCGGTGAAATCCTGGTGGCAGGTTCGTGACGCGCATGACCGCTACACCGCCACCGCCTGCAAGGAACTGGCCGAGCTGTACCGTCCGTTCAGCACTGCCGAGGACGCCCTGAGCACCGCGCAATTGCAGGCCCGGCAAAACGGCGACGAAAAATGCAGCGTCGAGACCTACGAGCGCAGTGTGGTCAACGTCGACGTCCAATCCGACACGCGCGCCTTCGTCGTTGCACAGATCCGCAACGCCACGCCCTCGACGCCCGGCTTTCCCGTGGACAACGATGAGCGCGACCGCAAGGAACGCGGCGTGCGCATGCAGTACCTGCTGGAACGCGCCGATGCGAAGCAGGACTGGAAGATCGCCCAGGTGTACGGCCGCAACCGGTATTGCGAGGTTGCGCCGGTGAACGGCTGGTGCCCGCTGTATAACCGCGCGGCGGGGTCGGCCAACAGTTATGTGTTTGAGTTCAGCCAGTAACTGAGCCGCGGGCAGAAGCGCGTTCTGCCCGCCTCCAACGGCTAGCCCTGGTCAACCCGCCAGGATTGCGGCAGGCCGGACCCGCACCGTCTTGCCCAGCGTGCGCGCGACCGGCGACAACTGCGCCGCGGCGCGAACCAGATCCTGCTGCGCCGCCGTCAGCGCCGCCGCGAAGCGCAGACTCACCTCGAATCCGGTTTCGTCATCCTGACGGTCGATGGCCACCTGCACCGTCGCCTCGGGCAACGCGACGCCGGCGCGGTCCGCGGCCATGCCGATGGACATGCAGACACAGGCCGCAAGCGCGCTTTCGAGAAGTTCGTGCGGCCGCATGCCCGTGACACCTCCCTTGCCGTCCTTTTGCGTGTCCGAACGCAGAACATTGTGGCCGTTCGTTACTTCTACGCCATAGGGCTCGCCCAGCCGTTTCGCCGTCACCATAGGGGTCTCCTGTCGGGGATGAAAGAGACGACAGGCTAGGCCTGGATCGAGCACCGGGGAAGGCCAGCGGAGATGCTGGTATGGGAGGTGACAGGGTAGCCGTCAATGCATCGCGGCAGCGGTTGCAATAAGAAGTCAATCGGACGCAACGCACTCCCGCCACCGGCTCAGGCGCTTCGCGCTTGAGTTCTGTTTAGAACAATTAGGCAGGATTCTTGAATTTTTAGGCAGAATTCCGATTTAAAGAAGTGATTCACTCACGATTCAGGCAAGCTTTCTCCTGCCATGCCCGCCCTCCAAGGATTCCTCCATGACCCAACTTCAAATCAACGGCCAGGCCAAGGATATCAACGTCCCGGGCGAAACACCCTTGCTCTGGACGTTACGGGATGAACTCGGCATGACCGGCACCAAATTCGGGTGCGGCATGGCATTGTGCGGCGCCTGTACCGTGCACATGGACGGCGCGCCGATCCGGTCCTGTGTCACCCCGCTCTCCGCCGTGGCTGGCCACAGCATCACGACCATCGAAGGGATGGAGGCGGATGCGGTCGGCCGGGCGGTGCAGCAAGCCTGGATAGAACAGAACGTGGCCCAATGCGGCTACTGCCAGGCGGGCCAGATCATGACCGCGGTAAGCCTGCTCAAGGTCTCGGCGCAGCCGACGGATCAAGACATCGAGGACGCCATGAGCGGCAATATCTGCCGTTGCGGCACCTACCCCCGCATCCGCGCAGCCATCCAGCAGGCTGCCAAGCTCCTGGCCCAGGGAGGCAAGCAATGACGCACACTGCTCAACTTTCCCGGCGCGGCTTTCTGCAGGGCGCCTTGGGCGCGCTCACCCTGACGGTCACGGCCAGGGGTTTGGTCTCGACAGCCTGGGCCGCCGAGCCTCCCGCCCAGAAGTACGGCGCTGACAGCATGCCCGGCGGCACCGTCGACGATCCGCTAGTTTTCGTCAGCATCGCCGCGGACGGCACCGTCACCATCGTCGCGCACCGCGCCGAAATGGGCACGGGCGTGCGCACCAGCCTGCCCATGGTGGTGGCCGACGAAATGGAAGCGCGCTGGGAGCGCGTGAAAGTCATACAGGCGCAGGCCGATGAAGTGCGCTACGGCAACCAGAACGTGGATGGCTCGCGCAGCGTGCGCCACTTCCTGATGCCCATGCGGCGCGTCGGCGCGGCCGCCCGCCAGATGCTCGAAGCCGCGGCGGCGGCGCGCTGGTCGGTTCCCGTGGCCGAGGTCAAGGCGGTGCAGCATGAAGTGCTGCACCAGCCCTCCGGGCGCCGGTTGACTTATGGCGAACTGGCGGCGGACGCGGCCAAACAGCCGGTTCCCGCAGGCGATGCGCTCAAACTCAAGGATCGGGCCGAGTTCCGCTATATCGGGAAGGACCAGGTGCGCCTGGTGGACCTGGAGGCCATCGGCAAGGGCCAGGCGAGCTACGGCATGGATATGCGCCTGCCCGGCATGGTCTATGCCGTCGTCGCGCGTCCTCCTGTCGTCGGCGGCAAGCTGCGCCGTCTCGACAGCGCCAAGGCGCTGGCCGTGCCCGGCGTGCTGAAGGTCGTGGAGATTCCGCCTATGCAAGGGGCGCCCGCGTTCCAGCCCCTGGGCGGCGTCGCAATCGTCGCGCGCAACACCTGGGCGGCCCGCCAAGGCCGCGACGCGCTGGAAATCGAATGGGACGACGGCCCCAACGGCAGTTATGACTCAAGCGCCTACCGCCAGACGCTGGAATTGGCGGCGCGCAAGCCCGGCAAGACCATGCGCAGCCAGGGCGATGCCGCGCAAGCCTGGGCCAAGGCGCCCGAAGCCGAGCGCGTCGCCGCGGAGTACTACGTTCCCCATCTGGCCCATGCCTCGATGGAACCGCCGGCGGCCACCGTCCGGATCCGGGATGGCCGCGCCGAGGTCTGGACGTCGATCCAGAACCCCATCGCCGCGCGCGATGCCGTCGCCGCCCGGTTGAAACTGGAGCCCGCCAAGGTCACGGTCAATGTCTTGCTGCTGGGCGGCGGGTTCGGCCGCAAGTCCAAGCCCGATTTCGTGGACGAGGCCGCCATCGTCGCCCGCGCCATGCCCGAAGGCACGCCAGTCAAGCTGGTGTGGACTCGCGAGGACGACATTCATCATGACTACCTGCATACCGTGTCGGTCGAGCGCCTGGAGGCGGTCCTGGACCAGAGCGGCCAGGTCCAGTCCTGGCTGCACCGTAGCGCCGCCCCCACCATCGCCTCGCTGTTCTCCGAAGGCGCCAAGGGCCAGCAGCTATTCGAATCGGCCATGTCGGCCATCAACATGCCGTACCGCATTCCCAACGTCCGGGTGGAAACGGCCGAAGTGGAGGCCCATGCCCGCATCGGCTGGTTCCGTTCGGTGGCCAACATTCCGCATGCCTACGCGGCCCAGTGCTTCATTGCCGAGTTGGCCCACCGCGCGGGCAAGGACCCCAAGGATTTCGCGCTCGACCTCATCGGCCCGGCGCGCAGGATCGACCCGGGCACGATGGCCGACACCTGGAATTACTCCGAGTCCCCCGAGCGCTACCCCTATGACACGGGCCGCCTGCGCGGCGTGATCGAAGCGGCCTGCAAAGGCGCGGAATGGGGCAGGACACTGCCCCAGGGCCATGGCCTCGGGCTGGCATTCTGCTACAGCTTCATGAGCTACACCGCCACCGTGGTCGAGGTGGCCGTGGACGCAAAAGGCGAGGTGCGCGTGGTGGCCGTGGACATGGCGATGGACTGCGGCCCGCAAATCAACCCCGAACGCATCCGCGCGCAGATGGAGGGCGGCGCCATCATGGGCCTGGGCCTTGCCCTTGCCAGCGAGATTACGTTCGAACGCGGCCGCGTGAAGCAGAGCAACTTCCACGACTATGAAGTGCTGCGCCACAATGCCTCGCCGCGCGTGATCCGCACGCATCTGGTCAACGACGATCACACCCTGCCTCCGGGCGGCGTGGGCGAGCCGCCGGTTCCACCCGTGGCGCCCGCGCTGTGCAACGCCATCTTTGCCGCCACCGGCAAGCGGATCCGCAGCCTGCCGGTGCGCAGGGTGGCCTAGGCATGGAGACGGTCGACGTCCGCGTGTTGCGCGAAGCCCGCGCCTGGCTGATGGACGGGCACAGGCTGCTGCTGGCCACGGTGGTCAAGACCTGGGGCTCCTCCCCGCGCCCCGTCGGCTCCATGATGGCGCTACGCGAAGACGGGCGCTGCGTCGGCTCTGTTTCCGGCGGGTGCATCGAAGACGACCTGATTCATCGATACACCCGCGCCTATGGCACAGGCGCCATTGCGCGAGGCGCGCCTGAACTGGTGCGCTACGGGATCGAAGCCGACGAAGCGCGCCGGTTCGGACTGCCTTGCGGCGGCACCCTGGAGCTGCTGCTGGAGTTCCAGCCGGACTCCGAAACGCTGGATGCCCTGGTCCGGCGGCTCGAGTCCGGCCAGTTGGTCCAGCGCACCGTTGACGTAGCCACCGGGGCGGTGACATTGGCGCCGTCCTCGACGCCCGCCGCGGTGCAATTCGACGGCGCGACGCTTTGTTCCACGCTGGGGCCGCAGTACCGGATGCTGCTCATCGGCGCTGGCGCATTGGCGGAATACCTGGCCACCATGGCCTTGTTCAACGACTTTGCCGTGACAGTCTGCGATCCGCGCGGGGAACACGCGGGCAGCTGGTCCGTGCCCGGCGTGCACATCACCCGGGAGATGCCCGATGACGCCGTGCTGGCGCTGGCCCCCGACACGCGCACCTGCATCGTCGCCTTGAGCCACGATCCCAAGCTGGACGATCTCGCGCTATTGGAAGCGCTACACAGCCCGGCGTTTTACGTGGGCGCCATCGGTTCACGCCGCAATACGGGCATCCGCAGGCAACGGTTCATGGAGCACTTCGGCGAAACCGCCGCATCCCTGGAACGGCTGCATGCGCCAGTCGGCATCCACATCGGCAGCAGGACGCCCGCGGAAATCGCGGTGAGCATCATGGCGGAGATACTTGCCGTCAAGAACGGGGTTGGATTGCCTGCCGCCATCGATGGTTCTTGCCGGGTGCTACCTGGAGCACACTGTCCCGCGGTGATGACCCAACCCCTGACGCCATGAGCATCGCGCCCTGGGTAGTGAAAGGGTAAACAAAAAGTCCCGGCCATATCAGCGTCCCTCACCCTAAAAAGGACCTCGGCATCGGACTACTAAACAGCATCCTCAAAGCAGCTGGTTTGAAGTGAGGCACAGCCCCCGGAGCAATCCGAGGCCTGCTAGACCATGCCACACAAGGAGCACACTAAAGTGAAATATCCCATTGCCATTGAACCCGGCAGCGACACTCACGCATGGGGGGGCGTGGTCCCTGATCTGCCCGGCTGCTTCTCGGCAGCGGACGAAGGGATTGACCAAGCCATCGAAAACGCCAAGGAAGCCATTGAATTGTGGATTGAAATGGCCATCGACTCCGGCGATCCCATTCCTCCGGCAACCAGTATTGCCAATCATCAAGCCAATCCGGAATTTGCAAACTGGATTTGGGCGATTGCTGATGTAGATCCTGCGGTCCTCAATGAAACTGTTGAGCGCGTGAACATCACCATTCCGCGCCGCATTCTCAAGCACTTGGATGACCGCGCTCGCGCCGCAGGTGAAAGCTGCAGCAGCTATATCGCGCATCTCGCCATGACAGCCAGATGAAGCATGTAGAGTCGGATTCACTCAGCAGAAAGCCCCGACGGGAATATCCGTGTCGGGGCTTGCTTGTTTGTACCCCGCCGGGGTACGCGTCATTGTAAGCGCTTGATTCCAGTGGAGATTCTGGCGCGGCAGGAGGGGCTCGAACCCCCGACCCCGGGCTTAGAAGGCCCGTGCTCTATCCAGCTGAGCTACTGCCGCGCGATGTGGTGATGGCCCGGAAAGGATCCGGGCGCCGCATTTTACCTTGTTGCGGGCGGCTTGGGCGCCCGGCCCGCCATACCGGGGTTTGGCCCCTACTCTTCGCCTATGTCCGCATGGGTCGACACCCACAGCACCAGCGCATCCTCCGGGCTCAGGCTGATCACCCGGTGGCCCATGCGGCTGTCTATATAGAAGCTCTCCCCTGCCTTCAGGCGGGCGGGCTCGTAGAACTCGGTGTAGAGCTCGACCTCGCCTTCCAGGACGTAGACGAATTCCTCGCCGCGGTGGCGGCTCCAGTCGTGGAACTCGTCGAAGGAACGGGCCTTGACGCGGGTATGGAACGGCATCATGCGCTTGTGCGACAGCGCGGTGCACAGCAGGCGGTGGTCGTAGTACGGGGTTTCGTACTGGCGCCCTTCCCCCTGGCGGCTCAGGCTGCGGCGGCCGGTGCCCATGTGGGCGTCGGACGCGATGAAGAGTTCGGCCACGTCCAGTTCCAGGCCGGCCGCGATCTTGATCAGGTTGTCATAGGTGGGCGACAGCAGGCTGTTCTCGATCTTGGACAACGTGGACGCGGACACGCCGGTGGCCGCGGCCGCCTGCTTCAAGGTCCATGCCCGCGCCTGGCGCAAGGCTCGCAGCCGTTGTGCCAACACGCTCTGTTTGTTGCCTTCCATCTATGCACCCTGTCATGCCCGCGACCGCCGCTCCCGCCACCAGTCGCGCGCCTGGTAAGACCAATAAGTAAGTTGCACCGCCGCCGTGCCCAGGCTGCCGCCGTTCCAGGCCAGCCCGAACGGGGCGAACAGCTTGTAGCGCTGGGTGTCGCCCGCGATGCCTTCGGCGACCACCCGCCCGCCGATCGACGCGGTGTTCATGCCGTGGCCGCCGAACGCCGTGCAGTACCAGACGTCCGGCGACAGCTGGCCGATCTGCGGCATCAGATGCCGCGCGTAGGCCATGCGTCCCGACCACGCCGTCTCCACGCGCAGCCCCTGCAATTGGGGGTAGACGGAGAGGAGCTCGCGGCGCAGCGACTCCGCCAGATCGGGCGGGTCGTCGACACGGGTGGTGATTCTACTGCCCCAGCCGATGCGCCCGCCATCGAGCACGCGGTAATAGTTGCCGGCGCGCCGGTCGTCGCCGATGGCGGCGGTGGTGCGGATGGCTTCCCACACCCGGTCGCCCAATGGCTCGGTCAGCATGATGTAGGTGGCGATGGGCAGCATTGCGCGGCGCAGCGCCGGGACCACGCCCTCGGTGTAGCCGCCGGTGGCCAGCACCACGGTGCGGGCATCGATCTGGCCTCGCTCTGTTTTCAGGCGCTTTACGGCGCCGTCCAGCGACGCCTGTACGACAGGCGAGTCCTCGTGGATGCGTACGCCCAGGCGCGCGCATTCCCGGGCCAGCGCGCGGGCGTAGTTCAGCGGGTGGAAGTGGAAGGACGTGGGGTCCTCCACGCCCTGGAAGTAGACGTCGGACAGCAGACGTTCGCGGACCTGGCTGCGGCTCAAGAGGCGCACGTCGCGGCCGAAGTCGCGTTGCTGGCTGTCGCACCACTGCCGCAGGGCGTCAGTCGCCTCGTAGCGCACCACGCGCAACCGGCCGTCGACCTTGCGGGCGTCGGCAATATCCAGATCTCGGATGTTGTTTCGGATGATCTCCACACCTTCCATCGACAGTCGGTAGAGCTTGCGGTAGTGGTCTTCGTCGACGTGCTTTCTGATGGCGTCGGCCCCGGCGGAGAATGCCGGCGAGACGGAGCCGCCGTTGCGCCCGGACGCGCCCCAGGCAATGCGCCGCCCTTCCAGCAAGGTCACGTCGCGGCCGCGGCGGGCCAGCTCCAGCGCGGCGGACAGGCCCGCCAGTCCCGCCCCGACCACGCAAACATCGGTGCTGGACGCGCCGGACAGGGACGCATAGCGGGTGCCACTGTCGGCCAGCGTGCGCTTGTAGTAGGTGTCGATGTACTCGGAAGCCATGGTGGTCGGCGTCAATTCAGCCCCGCGCCCTGCAGGCCGCCCGTCAGGCGCTTTTCCAGCCAGTTGGCCAGGCGCAGCAGCGGGTAGCAGTAGATGAAGTAGATAGCGGCGATCATGCCGTAGATGAACAAGGACTTGGCCGGAAAGGTGATGATGAAGACCTCGCCTTGCCGCGTCAGCTCGGTGATGCCCACCACCGACAGGATGGCCGTGCTTTTGATGAGCATGACGTATACGCCGCTCATGGGCTGGACGATCAGACGCATGGCCTGCGGCAGGATGACCAGGCGCAGGATCTGGAACGGCCTCAGGCCCAGCGTCATGGCGCCTTCGGTCTGGCCTCGCGGCACGGCCTGGATCGCGCCCATCACGATCTCGGCCACATAGCAGGAGGTGTAGACCGACAGCGACACGAACGCGGCCGTGCCGGAATCCCAGTGCAGCATTTCAATGCCGGTACTGGGCAGCACGAAATAGAAGATGTAGAGCTGCACCAGGAACGGCGTGCCACGCAGGATGTGGATATACAGGCCCAGCAGCTGGTGCACGCCGCGGATCCGGTAGCTGCGGATCACGCCGATCACGAAGCCCAGCAGGGATCCCGCGATGATCGCCACGAAGGAGATCTTCAAGGTCTCCCAGAAACCCTTCAGCAGGAAAGGCAGCACGACGCCGGCGGTGGAAATATAGGAGTCGAGCATGCTTACCTCGCGTTCCAGGCGGGACCCGCCAGCCAGGTGCTCACGCCGCGCGACAGCAGCAGCATGCAGGCATAGATCAGCAGATAGCCGGCCGCGATGGTCAGGAAGCTTTCGTTGGGCACGATGCGGTCGCTGTTCATCTGCACGCCGGCCGCGACCAGTTCGAACACCGTGATCAGCGACAGCAGCGAGGTGTCCTTGATCAGCACGGCGGTCTGGCCCAATAGCGGCGGCAACGTATTGGCGAAGGCTTGCGGCAGCACCACGTAGCGCAGGCGCTGGCGGTAATTCATGCCGCAGGCCTTGGCGCCTTCGATCTGGCCGCGCGGCACGGATTCAATGCCCACGCGGATGATTTCGCTCATGTAGGCCGCATGGTGCAGCGTCATGGCAAGGATGCCCAGCAGCATCTCGCTCCAGCCCTTGGCGCCCGGCACCAGCATGGGCACCGCGTAGTAGACCAGGTAGATCTGCACCAGCAAGGGGGTGGAACGGATGAATTGCACATAGGCCGCCACCGGCCGCCAGACGGCGGCGCGGGGCGACATATGGGCAAGCGCCAGCGGGATGCCGGCCAGCACCGACAGCACCAGGCTTGCGCCCGCCGCGATCAGGGTGTTGGCCAGGCCGGTGGCGAACTGGCCCGTGTACTGGCTGACGATGCGCCAGTTATAGAAGTCGAGCAGCCAGTCCATGGGCTCAGTGGTCTTTCTTCCAGTCGGTGGAGTACCAGTACTTCACCTGTTCGGGCAGCGTGTTGTCGGCCGTCTTCAGCGTCTGCCAGTTGTCCAGCCAGAACTTCAGGCGGAAGGCGTTGGGGCCGACGGCGAAGGCCAGGGGCTCGCGCACCATGATGCCGTCCAGCACGCGCAGGTTGCCGAAGTCGACCAGGAACTGGTTGGCGGTGGACAGCGACATGATGCCGGCGTCCAGGCGGCCGCTGGACAGGGCCTGGCCGACCGGCGCGCTGCCGCCCGAGAATTCCTTCATGGTGGCCTTGGGCAGCATCTTCTTGCCCACTTCCGCATAGGTGCTGGCGCCGAGCACGCCCACGGTCACGCCGTCCTTGTTGAGTTCCTCGTACGACTTGTAGGGCGAATCCTTCGGCACCACCGCCACGGTGTCGGCGTAGAACATGGGCGTGGAGAACAGCACCTGCGCAGCGCGCTGCGGCGTGGGCGTCATGTCGGCCGCCACCATGTCGGCCTTGCCGGACAAGAGCGCCGGAATCAGGCCCTTCCACTCATAGTCCTGCAGCACCAGTTTCACCCCCAGGTCGTCGGCCATGCGCTTGGCCACTTCCACCGCCAGGCCGGTGCGCTTGCCGCTCTTGTCCATGAAGCTCATCAGCGGTCCGGAGGTCTGCACCGCGACGCGCAGCTCGCCGCGCTTGAGGATGTCGCCCAGTTCGTCCGCCTGCGCGGGCAAGGCGACGCTGGCGGCCGCCAGGGCGATGCCGGCCACGCCCAGCCATTGTTTGATTTTCAGCATTTCCTACCCCTTGTGGTGAATGGACTCACGTCATTCCGGGCAAAGCACAGTGCGCCGGCAGCGCCCGGATCAGCCGGACCGGCCCTGGTTACCGCCGGGCGCCGCACTTGCGGACGACCCGTTGCTTCCTTGCTGCTAGGGACTACAGAATCTTTTCCAGGAAGGCGCGGGTGCGCGCTTCCCTGGGGTGGCCGAACACCTCGTTCGGCGTGCCCATTTCCACGATGCGGCCGGCGTCCATGAACAAGGCCCGGTCGCCCACGTCGCGCGCGAAGCCCATTTCATGGGTCACCACCGCCATGGTCATGCCGTCGCGCGCCAACGCGCGCATCAGTTCCAGAATGCCGCCCACGGTTTCGGGATCGAGCGCCGAGGTGGCCTCGTCGAACAGCATCAATTTGGGGTCCATGGCCAGCGCGCGCGCGATCGCCACGCGCTGCTGCTGGCCGCCGGAGAGCTGGCTGGGATAGCGCGCGCCGTAGTCGCCCATGCCGACGCGGCCCAGCAGTTCGCGGGCGTAGCGTTCGGCGTCGGCGCGGGCGCGCCCGCGCACCACGCGCTGGGGTAGCGCGACATTGTCCAGCGCAGTACGGTGTTGGAACAGGTTGAAGTGCTGGAACACCATGCCGACCTCGGTGCGCCAGCGGTTGACGTCGGTGGCCGGATCCGTGAGCGAGACGCCGTCCACGCGGATGGCGCCGCTGTCGATGCTTTCCAGGCCGTTGAGCGTACGCAGCAAGGTGCTCTTGCCGGATCCGGAGGGGCCGACCACCACCATGACCTCGCCGCGGCCGAGCTGGCAGTCGATACCGTCCAACGCCAGATGCGGGGCCTGCCCGTCGCGTTGATAGGTCTTGGTGACTGCCTGGACTACCAGCAGAGGTTCCGCCACGGATCCACCTTCGTATGAGTGCTGCCTTGGTTAAAAAGGTTTCGCAATTCACGCTGGAGTTTCGTATAGTAAATTTTTTTCCAGAATCGCCACTTAGGCATAACCCTTAAGCGAAGACAGGCTCTTCGCAGGCACCCCAAGGAACCGGCATGGACACTCCCCAAGACATCCTGCGCGCGCTCGGGCTGAACCCGGAATCGCTCACTGGCGGCACGCTGCGCGCGCGCAGCCCGATAGACGGCGCCGAACTGGCTCAGGTCCACGAGCACACGGTGGCCCAGGCCCATTCCGCCATCACCCGCGCGCGCCAGGCCAGCCTGGCGTGGCGCGACGTGCCTGCGCCGGGCCGCGGAGAACTGCTGCGCCTGTTCGGCGAAACGCTGCGCCAGCACAAGCGCGAGCTGGGCCGCCTGGTCAGCCTGGAAGCCGGCAAGATCGTGGCCGAGGGCGAAGGCGAAGTGCAGGAAATGATCGACATCTGCGACTTCGCCGTGGGCCTGTCGCGCCAGCTGTACGGTTTGACCATCGCTTCAGAACGCCCCGGCCATCGCATGATGGAAACCTGGCATCCGCTGGGCGTGGTCGGCGTGATCAGCGCATTCAACTTCCCGGTGGCGGTGTGGTCCTGGAACGCCGCGCTGGCGCTGGTCTGCGGCAACGCGGTGGTCTGGAAGCCGTCAGAGAAAACCCCGTTGACCGCGCTGGCCTGCCAGGCGCTCTTCGCCCAGGCCGCGCAGCGCTTCGGCGACGCCCCCACCGGCCTGTCCGAAGTGCTGATCGGCGGCCGCGACATCGGCGAGGCGCTGGTGGATTCGCACGCCGTGGCCCTGGTGTCGGCCACCGGCTCGACCCGCATGGGGCGCCAGGTGGGTCCGCGCGTGGCCCAACGCTTCGGCCGCGTCCTGCTGGAGCTGGGCGGCAACAACGCCATCATCGTCGGCCCCACGGCCGATCTGGACATGGCCGCGCGCGGCATCGTGTTCGGCGCCATCGGCACGGCCGGCCAGCGCTGCACCAGCACGCGCCGCCTGATCGTGCACGAAAGCGTGGCCGATGACCTGGTGCAGCGCCTGCACAAGGCCTATGCCAGCGCCACTATCGGCAACCCGCTGGAAAGCGGCACGCTGGTCGGCCCGCTGATCGACCGCGTGTCCTTCGACGCCATGCAGGCGGCGCTGACGGCCGCGCGCGAACAGGGCGGCAAGGTCACGGGCGGCGAGCGCGTGCTGGCCGAGCAGTACCCCGACGCCTGGTACGTGCGCCCTGCCATCGCCGAAATGCCGGGCCAGACCGACGTGGTCTGCCACGAGACCTTCGCGCCCATCCTGTACGTGATGCGCTACAGGGACTTCAGCCAGGCGCTGGCCTTGCAGAACGGCGTGCCGCAAGGCCTGTCCTCGGCCATCTTCACCAATGACCTGCGCGAAGCCGAGACCTTCCTGTCCGCGGCCGGTTCGGACTGCGGCATCGCCAACGTCAACATCGGCACCTCGGGCGCCGAGATCGGCGGCGCCTTCGGCGGAGAAAAGGAAACCGGCGGCGGCCGTGAATCGGGCTCGGACGCCTGGCGCAACTACATGCGCCGCGCGACCAACACGATCAACTATTCGCGCCAGTTGCCCCTGGCCCAGGGCATCAAGTTCGGCGAATAAGCCCGCGCGCAACGCTGTCCATGCAAGCCCCCGCCCTGCGCGGGGGCTTACGCTTTCAACATACGATTAGTCAGCCTTACAAACTGTAGCGGGGGTCGATGCTACATTTCCTGGTCACAAAACTACGTTATGACCCGATGACCATAAGCCGTCCAGCACGATCCGCCCTCCCCCTGCGCACCCTGGCCGCCGCCCTGGCCATGGGTTTGGCGGGCGTAGCCACCGCGGGCGTGTCGTACCGGCTGGATCGCCCCTCGGCCGCCCCCGGCGAAACCGTCACCATCGAGGCGGTGTACTTCAACGAAGGCACTGCCCGCTCCACCTGGGAAGCGCCGCCGGAACTGGTGCTGCAATGGCGCGGCCAGGACGGCCAGATCGTGCGCAGCCTGGCCAAGCTGCGCGGCGGCACTGCCAGCTTCAGCGTGCCCGTCAACAACTTCGCGCGCATGGCCTGGACCGCCGTCGTGCCCGCCACGGCCCAGGGCCTGCAGGCCGTGTCCATCGAAGGCCAGCCCGCGATGATGGCGCTGGACGCCACTGGCCGCGACAGCGGCACCCTGGCCAGCACGCCCGCGCGCGGCCCGGTGGTGGACGCCAGCAGCGGCGAGCCCGTGCCCGCCGCAACCGTGGCCGCGGTCGGCGCGTCACCCGAGGGCGGCCCCTCGCCCGATGCTTCCGCCGTGCCGACGGTGCAGCAGCAGAGCGCGTTCGACCGCTTCCGCAGCTCGATCTCCGAATACAAGCCGGTGTACTTCGACATCGGCACCCGCGGCCAGACCACCGCGCGCTTTCAGATCAGCGCCAAGTACCGTCTCTTCAGCCCCGCTGGCGACCGCCCGGCGACCTGGGACGAGAACTTCTACCTGGCGTACACGCAGACCTCGCTGTGGGACCTGGAAGGCGATTCCATGCCCTTCATCGACACCACGTTCAATCCCAGCGCCTTCTGGCTATCCGACAATATCTGGCAGTCCGCCGGCCAGAACTGGCGCTTCGGCATGAACACCGGCGTCGAACACAATTCCAACGGCAAGGACGGCGCGGATTCGCGCTCGCTCAACGACGGCTACATCGAACCGCGCTTCCATTACCGTTTCGACGGCGGCAGCACGCTCACCTTTGCGCCTCGGGTCAAGGCCTACTTCGGCGTCGCCAGCGAGAACAGCGACTATGCCGACTACGCCGGCCACGTCGACTGGCAGTTGCGTTGGGCGCAGGACAACGGCGCCGTCATCTCCGCCATGTACCGGCAAGGCGATCAGAAGCGCCGCACCACCCAGCTGGATTTCGCCTGGCCGCTGCAGCGCACCTGGCTGAACATGAACGGCTACCTGCATCTGCAGTACTTCAACGGCTACGGCGAAACGCTGCTGGGCTACAACCAGCGCAACGAATCGCAGTTCCGCGTTGGCCTGTCGCTGGTGCCCTAGCCTTCCACCGCCAGTTCTTCCCAGCCCAGTTCGCGGGTGCGCTCCAGCGCCACCGTGACCTGGGCGGCGGCCGCGCGCACCGCCTCGACCAGCTCCTGCCCGTTCAGCAGCCGCGCCGTGACGCCGGCCATGAACACGTCGCCCGTGCCGTGGACCGAGGGCGGTATCGCAATCTCCGGATGCGTCACGACGGTGGCTTGATCCCGCGTCACCACCGCCAGCTGCAAGGTGCCGGCCGCGGCGGTCATGGGCGCCGCGCTGGTCACGACGATCCAGTCCGGACCGCGCGCGATCAGTTCACGCGCCGCCGCCACCACCTCGTCGATCGACGACAGGGCGCGCCCCGCCAGCAATTCCAGCTCGAAGTGATTCGGCGTCATGCCGTCGGCCAGCGGCACCAGCAGGTCCCGGTATTGCTCGACCAGTCCCTCGTTGACATACAGGCCGTCGTTGCGGTCGCCCATGACGGGATCGATATGCACCTTCAGATCAGGCCGCGAGGCGCGCAGCGACGGCAGCCAGTTGGCCAGCAGCCCGGCCTGCCCCGGTTGCCCCAGATATCCGCAGACCACCGAGCGCGCCGTCCGAGTGACGCCGCGCTCGTCCAGGCCCTGCAGCAGCCCTTCGAACCAGTCCAGCGGCACGGCGCCGCCGTGCAAGGTCGGATAGTGCGGCGTGTTGCTCAGGATCACGGTGGGCACCGCGATCGCGTGCAGGCCGGCCTTGCGGAAGACCGGCATGGCGGCGTTGTTGCCGACGCAGCCGTACACGACCTGGGATTGGACGGAAACGATATCCACCTGCGCGGTAACGGCGGGGATTGCGCTCATGGGACTGGCTCCTGGGCTGCCGCGGCTTACGCGGCGCTACATGCGGGTGATGAAATAGATTTTCTTGACGAACTGGTCCACTTCCCAGCGGCCGGTATAGCCTTCGGGCATGACGAAGGCTTCGCCCACGGTCAACTCGTGCACGGTGCCGTCCGGATCGACCAGACGCGCCGAACCCTCGACGATGTAGCCGAACTCGATATAGCCCGTGGTGTTGGACTGGAAGACGCCGGCAGTGCTTTCCCAGACGCCGGCTTCGGCCTTGCCGCCATTGCCTTCGAAGGCCGTCACGGTGCGGAACGCGGCGTCGCCCGAGATCGGACGGCGCGGCTTGCCGGGCACCGGATTCTTCATGGGGCCGGCGTCGATGCGGGCAAGCCGCGATTGGTCATTCTTCATGGCAGTTCCTGTATGCGGATGGATGATGAGTCCGGAGGCCCGCTCAGTGCGCGGCCACCACCAGCACCTCGGCCATGGCCCGGCTGACGGTGCGCATGCGGTGCGGCAGTTCGGAATCGAAATAGACGGAATCCCCGGTCTCCAGGCGGAACTGGCGTTCGCCCACATGGACCTCGATGGCGCCCTTGAGCACCAGCAGGAATTCCTCGCCGGGGTGCGGAAACACCGCGGTCGCATCGGGGAAATCACGGGGCGGATGCACCACGAAAGGCTCCATCGCCTTGACCTTGCGGCGGCCGGCCAGCGACTCGTAGTGATACTCGCTGCCCAGCCCCCGGCGCTGCAAGGCCTCGCGGTCCGCCACCCGCACCACGCTGACCAATTCCTCTTGCGCGGCATCGTCCGTGCCCACCAGTTCCGACACGCCCAGGCCATAGGCTTCCGCCAGCCGCAGCACGGTGGAAATGGAGGGCTCGCTCAGGCCCCGCTCCAGCTTGGAGAGGTAGCTCTTGGTCAATCCGGTGCGCTGCGCCAGCTGTTCCAGGGACAGGGTTTGCTGGCGGCGCAGGGCGCGCAGGCGGTGCGGCAGGTCTATCATGGACGGGGTTGCAAAAATACGGTCGCGGAATACGACCGGTAAGCATGCCCTAATCCGGCCCTGCCGTCGAGCCGGCCCCGCCCGCAGACGCCCTCAGGCCAGCACGTCGGGATGCGCCCGCAGCGCGCGCCGCGCGTAATAGGAAAAGCCAACCTGCGAACGCTTGGGCGTCAGGATCCAGTCATGCGCCTCGCGGCCCAGCGCCGGCGGAATGGGCTGGATCTTGCCGGCGGCCATGGCCAGCAGCTGCATGCGGGCGGCGCGCTCGAACTGCAACGCCAGCACGCAGGCCTCTTCCACCGACCCCGCCGCGATCAGCATGCCGTGGTGCGACAGCAGGATGGCGCGCTTGGAACCCAGCGCGGCCGAGATGATCTCGCCTTCCTCGTTGCCCACCGGCACGCCGGGCCAATCCTTCAGGAAGGCCACGTCGTCGTACAGCGGGCAGTTGTCCATGTGCGAGATTTCCAGCGGCACCTCCAGCATCGACAGCGAGGCCGCGTGCAGCGGATGCGTGTGGATGATGCAGTTCACGTCCGGACGCGCGCGGTAGACCCAGGAATGGAAGCGGTTGGCCGGATTCGGCATGCCGCCGCCTTCCTGCACGCGCAGGTCCTCGTCCACCAGCAGCAGATTGCTGGCGCTGATCTCGTCAAAGCCCAGGCCCAGGCGTTGCGTGTAGTACCGGTTAGGCTCCGGCGCGCGCGCCGTGATCTGCCCGGCCAGGCCGGAATCATGCCCGCCGTCGAACAGGATGCGGCAGGTCAGCGCCAGGCGCTCGCGCAGGCTCCAGTCCGGCGTCTCGAACTGGCGCTGCATTTCGGCTTTCGCCCGCGCGATCAATTCGTCCTTGCCCAGGTGCATCGTATCGGCCATCGTCGTCACTCCTAAGATAGTGTCTCTGTCATGCCGCTGCGATCAGCGGCGTAAAGCCCGGCAAGGTACGCATGCGCGCCAGCCAGGCGTCGATATGGGCGAAGCCGGACAGGTCGTAACCGCCCTCGGCCGCCATGCTCGTGTAGGGGAACAGCGCGATATCCGCGATGGTCGGCGCGGTTCCCACCAGATAGTCGCGGCCCGCCAGATGCGCATTCATCAGCGCGGCCGCCTTCATGCCGATCTCGCGCCATGCCCGCATCGCCGGGTCATCGACCTGCGCCGTGTTGCGCAGATGGATCAGCAGGCGCGGCTGCGCGAAGGCGTGCATGTGCTGGGTCTGCTCGAAGCTGAGCCAACTGCTGACCTGCGACTGTTCCAGGCGGCCGGCAGGCAGCCAGGGCGTGCCCAGCCCCAGATACCAGAGGATGGCCTGCGACTCGGCCAGCCACTCGCCCTCCGGCGTCAGCAGGGCCGGCACCTGGCGCCACGGATTGATGCGCGCGAACGCCTCGGTCTCCAGGTCGCCCTGCACGATATCGAAGGTACGCCGCTTGATCGGCAGGCCCATGTAGCCGCAGGCCAGCCGGATCTTCCAGGCATTGCCCGAACGCAACGTATCGGCCAGTTCCAGCGGCTTGCCCGCCAGCGGATGCGGAGTCTGGTTCATTGTCAGTCCATCTTGATGTTGGCGCGCTTCACGATCTCGGTCCACTTGGCCTTCTCCCCGGCGATGAAGCGTTGGTACTCGTCCGGCTTGCCCGTGTACAGCTGCGTCCCCTGCGACGCCAGCCGGTCCTTCAATTCCGGCGACGCCAGCGTCTTCTGCAGCGCCGCGTTCAGCTTTTCCAATACCTCGGGCGGCGTGCCTGCGGGCGCGAAGAACGCGTTCCACGAGCTGATCTGCAGGGCCGCGTCGCCCACCTCGCTGCTGGCGGGCACGTCCGGTGCGGACGGCAGGCGCTTGTCGGCGGCCACCGCCAGCGCGCGCAGCTTGCCAGACGCCGCATGCGGCATGATCACCGGGCTGGCGTCCATCACCACGTCGACCTGCTCGCCGATGGCGGCATTGACGGCTTCGCTACCGCTCTTGAACGGCACGTGCACGATGTCCAGCCCAGCCGTCAGCTTCAGCAGCTCCAGGCCCAGGTGCGGCGAACTCGCATTGCCCGCCGAACCGAAGTTCAGCTTGGCCGGATTGGCCTTGGCATAGGCCACGAACTCGCCGAAAGTCTTGGCCGGCACGCCCGCACGCACGGCCAGCAAATACGGCGATCCCGACACCATGCCCACCGGCGCGAACTTGTCCGCGTCATAGCTGAGCTTGCTGTAGATCAGCGGGTTGACCACCTGCGTGCCCACCGTACCCATGAAGATCGTATAGCCATCGGCCGGCGCGGTGGCGGCCACCTGCGCCGCGATCACTCCGCCCGCGCCGGGCCGGTTCTCGATCACGATGCTCTGACCCAGCGCGTCGCCCATGCCCTTGCCGACCTGACGCGCCACGATGTCCGTGATCCCGCCCGCGCCGAAAGGCACCACCAGCCGGATCGGCCGGTCCGGATAGGCCGCCTGGGCCCCATTGCCCGCCATTGCCGCAACCAACGCCAGCGCGCCGGCGATTCCCGAAATCTTCATGTCATCCCCCTACGGGCGCCGCCTATCGGCACCATCATGACACGAAGTGTCCTATAGGAGATTGATTTTCCGCAAGGAAAATGGGTTTAGGGAAAACCCTGAGCAGCAGGAATAAAGTTCGCCTTTTTCGTTGAAGTTCGCCTTTTGGCTTCGGCGGGCAACACCAGCCATTGTGCGGAGATCTTCTTCTATTCTGCGCAGATGGAGCCCGTCCAGATTGAAGAAAGGCGAACTTCGCGATAAGCGCGATTAAATGAGCGCCCCCAGCCTAACCCTGCAGATTTGAAACATGACGGAGCGGCAGTGTGAAGGGGACACGGACGTCTCGAGGCACTCGGCTATGAGTTGGAATTGTCAGAGCAGGAAGCGCCGCGCCTTGTATCGATGACACCGACCCGCTCGTTGCCAGTGGCGACTTTGGGATAGAAGCTGCTGTTGGACTGCAAGAGGATGGTTGTGCGCCAAAATCACGCCCGCCACGTCGTGCGCCAGCGCAGCTTTGAAGTTCCGCAGCAGGATTGCGCCCCGGGTAAAAGCACCCTTTCGCCCGTGCAGAAACACTATTAATTCGAACGGTGTTTAACGGGCATACTGAACTCTCACGACTTTTGGAGGATACGTCATGCTCTATGACATCCAAAAGATGGGCGCGGAGGCGGCCCGCGAGGGATTGGGCCTTATAAACTGCCCATATCTGAAGGCCGCCGCGATGCCAGCTCACACTTGAGAATCTCCCAGCGATTGGCTCAAGCGTGTGACGGCCTGGGAAAAAGGCTGGAAGCGAGAAGTGGCATAGCGTGGGGCCAAACGCTCCAAACGTCCTTATGCCTCCCTCGCGTCCGGCCTCCGGCAAATTAAGAGGTCCGCCGAGAACAGGCTTCCCAATAGGGCGCTTGTTTTCGAGCATCCCTGTTTAGCCGCTAAACGGGCGCTTGCGCCCCGCCGGGATCACATTCATTGAACTGGTTGCGCATCTGGAGTAACTGCAGCGGATGCCTGGACCACCCCGTGCACTGATTCAACACGTCCAGCATCTTCACTCGCGCGCGATTCGGCAAAGATGGCTAGTCAATAGTAGGTTTCGGCGATGGACCTTCGAGGAGGAACTCCAATGGCTGAAATGAAATCTATCGCGCTCCCGGCGTATGTGGAGCTTTTAAATAAACTTGTTGCCCAAGGCCATCCAGATATTCCGACTCCGTGTATCAAGGGGGAAGTAATTGGTATTGGTCTGCAGGCACGATCCCATCTGCATATTCGTCAACAAGCTATCCATCCTGCCGCACTCGCGGTACGGGAGCTCAGAAAGCAGGGAATATTTTGCTTTCCGATTCTAGCCCCGCTCGACGATCACTTTTTGACCTGACTATCGGGTGCAAAGCACAAGGCGGCCATCATGGCCGGCCTTGTGTTTTAGCAAATCAACTGGGGCAGGAATGGTTTGAACAGCGAACGAAGACTACGGGCGCCGAATCGAGCCGCGGCATGGCCTCAATGGCCCCGTAGCTTTTATCGCCCTGAACAACAATCTTGAGCTGTGTGGGGTCTCCACGGCGCGGAGCATCATCTTCTGCCATCAGGGTTCGTACTTCGAGATTTTAGTACCCTCGAGCGATACGCCAGCCATGAGGCCGCCATTATTCATTACGAATCCAACGATCGGCTGCTTCGCCGTGTTGGTATCGATGCGTCCGTTGGCACCGACATTCACGATAGCCACCGTGGCATCTGCCCCCACGGTCCACCCGCTACTGCTGCGAAATTTATTCAGGGCATCATCCGTCATGAACAGCAGCACCATAGCCTTTGATTGCGCGCCGGCTTGAAAGCCGATCGAGCCGGACGTGGTTCGGTAATAGGCCACCGCCGACTCGCCCACGCGGAGCACTCCCTTCCCGTGCTCCGCGCCGATGATGAAACTACCGCTGAGTACGTCGGGGAAAACCAGTACACCTCGGGCGCGCGCCACGAGTTCCCTGGACGACGGCGCGGCTTCATAAAGTTTGTCCAAGGTTGCGCTGGCCGCCTTGTCCAATGCTTGCCGAGTATCGGTCTGCGCCGGAGCAGACGGTTTAGACGGCGGAGTCGTGGTACAGCCTGCAACTAGCAGGCCAGCTGCGCTGATAGTGAAGATAGCGAAGCCAGTACGCCAATGGGAGGAAAAATCATGGATCATGGGGCTCTCCTTCGGAGCTTTTCGCGATAAACCTGCACATAGATAGGAATTTAGATGTGTGCAATGAAGACGCCGTAAAGGCCGGGCGGGCTACTGGTTACGCAACGAACGGCGTGCCCGCATTTGGACGGCTCATCAGCCCGAGGCTCGTAGAGCTTCCGCAATTGAATCCAAGGCGTACCCTATGTTCTGCAGGACCTTTGCCGTTGCGGTGCGCGTGAACTCATCGGACGCGGTCTTCATAAAAGCTGCCACTAACTCTGGATTCTCTTTGGCGTAACCGCTGCCGAAGACAGCATCGATTTTCGTCTCCGCTGCCCGCAGATAGCTTTCTGCGCGAACCTGTGCCAAGGTGTACAGCGTATCAAGGTTAGCTTCAATGAACTCTGCCATGAGGGGCCTCCACTGACGATTGTTGAATGCCAGAAGCCTGGCTATGGCGACGCCTACCCGGTGACAATTTCCGCCAATATCGGTTAGAAACGGTGCCTTAAGCCGAAAGCGACGGCGGTGTCTGTCGCATCGCGCTGGAACGCATAGTTGTCGCCGTACGAGGCGTACGCATAAAGGTTAGTGCGCTTGGTGAAGTCATAGGTGTAGCCCAAGCTGTAGACGTTAAACGTCGCGTCGTCGCCCGTCAGTTTGTCATTGCTGGCAGTAGCGCGCTGCCAAGAGCCGAACACGGCGTGGCGGCCGAGCGGCACGGTCGCGCCAATCATGTACGAATTCGCGCGGAAGCCATCGGCCAGCTTGAATGTGCCGAGGTTGTTCATGCCTTCGGGCGTAGTGCCCATGTTCTGGCCGACAAACCAGCCGTCGCGGGTCTGGCCGAACGCGGCGGCCAACTTCACAACTTCAAAATCGTACGAACCGCCGATGATGTATTCCTGGATGCGCGCGGCGTTCTTGCCACCCACGCTATTGTTGGAGGGATTGAAGCGGTCATACGAAGCGGCCAGATTCAGCGGTCCGTTGACGTATTGCACGCCAGCGGTGATAACGCGGTTGTTGTTGCCCGTGGCAAAGCCAGTCTGCGTCGTGTCGCTGACAGTGTCGTCGGCGCTGAACGAGTAGCCGATGCCGGCTTTGAAGCCGCTCATACTCGGGGTCTGGTACATGACCATGTTGTCCAGCCGCATCGTGTTCGCACTACCGAACGTGGTGCCCATATTGGCGGTGTTGTAGCTAAGCCCGAACGGATCGATAGAGCCAAAGTACTTGGACGCCAGGTTTGTCTGGCGGCCTAATTCCAGGCGGCCCCATGAATCGCTGTCCAGGCCCACGGTGGCCTGGCGACCAAAGAGGCGGCCGCCTTGCTGTGAGTTGCCGTTTAGAGGACCGAACCCGCCTTCCAACGTGAACACGGCGCGCAGGCCATCGCCCAGGTCTTCTATGCCGCGCAGGCCAAAGCGCGACCCGCTGCTTACGCCCTGCACCGCGCCAAATCGGCTTTGCGAATTGTCGTTGAACTTCACCTTTTCGTAACCGAGTCCAGCATCGATCAAGCCGTACAGCGTCACAGAATCTGCGGCTTGGCCGGCACCGCAAAATCCTGTTAAGACCGCTGCTGCCAATAGTGTTCTCTTCATGGAAAGCCCCTTCGTCTTACGCGCACGCTCCGGTTCTTCACATGGCTGATCAACGGCACAGCGAAGTCGAAGCCCTTTGGGATCCATCCAGCCCAGCGATACTCTCGAAGGATGATCAAACGCCAATGGCAGAAGGCTTTATGAGCTTGAGCCCTCGCGCGGCGTTGTAACCGTGGATCTCCTTCACGTCGAGCTTGCGCATGAACTCGATGGTATGTGAGTCGATGACTTGCCCCGGAACCATGATGGGAAAGCCGGGCGGATAGGGAATTACGAAATTGGCGGACACCAGGGCCGGCCCCGCTTCCAGACGATTGTCCAGATCCGGGCTCGCTAGCGGAAGATATTCGCAGTCCGCTTCGTTGTACGCGGCGAAGAACGCGGCGCGCACATTACCTTCCGGTGTGATGCTGCCAGGATCGTCGCGATACCCATCGTGAAAATGGCTGAAATTGGGCAGATCTGGCACATCTTCCATCAAACTCCGTACCTTTTCCGCAAAGGCAGCCCGGCCGGCTTCACCGGACTCCTTCAGCCGCGTTTCAATCTCTTCCGAGATTTCAAGCAGCACCTTGATGAGCGACGCGACGTCGCTGCGCGTGTTGTTGATATTGCTTTGCAGCAGCACGCTGTTGCGCGACGTCTTGTTAAGCTGGATGTTATAGCGTGAGGCCAGCAAGTTCTTAAACGCAGTTCCGTCATACCCCGCCGTGCCGCACACCAACGTCAGGCGTGTGGGGTCCAGGCAAAACTCATCGTCCTTGAGGGCCTTGGCCGCGGTCAGCCAGTTCATGCCCGGCGCTAGGAAGTCGGTAAAGCCGGAAGCCCGGAACTCCTCGGGGATCATCCTGTCGGCTCCCAGGACACTGAAGTACCTGGAAATCACCGGATGCTTGGCGACCTCGCGCCGGATGGCCAAAGCGACCTCGATGGCGCGCATGACCAGTTCGTAGCCTTCCAGCTCCATCTGCCGGCGCGCAACGTCCAGGGACGCAATGATCTGCGCATTGGGTGACGTCGACGCATGAATGAACACCGCCTCGCGGAATGCCGACACGTGATGCTCGTAGTCTTCGTCGCGCACCGCCACGATCGACCCCTGTCGCAGGCTGGACATGGACTTGTGCACGGAGTCCGTCTCGTAGACGCGTATCCGCATCGTCCGCGGATTCGGCGTCAACTCCCGGTCCAGCAGGCGCGGATCCTTGGGGTCGAGGTCTTCGCCGAGTTCGCGGCACTGGGCATCCCAAGCTTCCTGCGCCTTGGGATCGTCTCGCCACTCGTGCAACGCCGCCGCAGCCCCCATGGCGGTGCGCATGCGCAGGAACGGCGACCAGCGCGCAAATCCGAACCACGCTTCATCCCATAGGAAGATCAGGTCCGGCTTGATAGCCAGGCATTCGGCCATGACGCGGCGGGTGTTGTAGATGTGGCCATCGAAGGTGCAATTGGTCAGCGTGACCATGGCCGCCTTGTCAAGGCGACCCGCAGCCTTCAGGTCCAACAGCGCCTGCTTGACGGTGCGCAGTGGGACCGCCCCGTACATCGAGTACTCCGTCATCGGGAATGCTTCCACATAGAGCGGCTGCGCGCCAGACAGCACCATTCCGTAGTGGTGCGACTTGTGGCAGTTGCGATCCACGATGACGATGTCGCCCGGCTTGGTCACCGCCTGATAAACCATCTTGTTGGACGTCGACGTGCCGTTCGTGACGAAAAATACGTGGTCCGCGCCGACCGCGCGCGCGAACTTTTCTTGTGCGACCTTGATGTTGCCCGTAGGCTCCAACATGCTGTCCAGCCCACCGGTCGTGGCGGATGTTTCCGCCAGGAACAGGTTCAACCCGTAAAACTCACCAAAGTCGCGGATCCAGTTGGACTTAATGATCGACTTGCCACGGGCGATCGGCAGGGCATGGAAGGTGCTGATCGGCCTGGCGGCATATTGCTTGAGGTTGTCGAAGTGCGGCGTGGATTGACGTTCCCGCACGCCCTCCAGAATATTCAGGTGCACCTCCATGGGTTCCTCGACCTCATAGAACACGCGCCGTATTGCCGATGCACTGGGGTCGCCAGCGAGCTGCTCGACCTTGCGGTCCGTCAGCAGATAGATGTCCAACTCGGGCCGGATGTTGGCAATCAGCCGAGCCAGTTTCACGCCGATCTCGCGCGGCGAGTCGACCGTGGTGTCCAGGTGCTGATAGACGGACAGGTAATCCCGCAGCAGCGAGGCATCATGTTTGGACGGAACGGGAATGCCGTCATAGATGACCACGGCCTCGAGCTTGCCATTCAGGATGGTCGCCAGCAGCGCGTCCTCGACGCTGCCTACCATGACGGGCTCGTAGATCATCGTGTCGTCGTGACGCCGCAGTTCACGAATCTCACGGCAGATCGCCGCCGCGCGCGCCGGTGGTGCCGGGCTTACGAACAGCGCCTCGAAGTACGGCCGCCGTGCCAGGCTGCCGGCCATCCCGGGCGGCGTGCGGTCGGGCCCATCGGCGCCCGATTCCTCGGCTGCGTCCCACTCGCCCTCGTCGTAGCGATAGCTGCCCGACAGCAGCGCGTTGCTCATGCGCAGCACCAATCGCGCGGCGCCCATCGCGTCACCGTCGGCGATCCGGTCGTCGAGCGTGCTCAGCAACTGCGCACCGGGATACGCAAAATAGCTCTCCATCGGGCGCAGGTCGCGCAACGCATCCAGTACCGGGCCGGCCCCGCCCGAGCCCTTGCCGCTGCGCATCTCGGCGGCCCAGGTCTGCGCCTTGGCGTTCAGGTCGCGCCATCGGTCCAATCGGGCGGCCGAGATGGAAAACAGATGGTCGAGCTGTTGGCTCTCGTGAGTCTCGGTAGTCATGGCTACCCCCTGAATGTCGGCGCAAGCCCACTGGCCACGCGGTCCGGGCTCGCAATGTCCTTATGCAAGAATCATGATCACTACCATTCCCCAAATCGTCAGCAGGGTATTGCCGACGGCGTAGGTCACCGTATATCCCAGCCCCGGAACCTGACTCTTGGCGACTTCACACACCATGCCGAGCGCTGCGGTGGTGGTGCGCGATCCCGCACAGATACCTAGGATCAGGGCCGGATCGAAGCGGAAAATGTATTTGGCGATGAACATGCCCAGAAGCAGCGGCACCGTCGTCGCGAAGATGCCCCATAAAAAGAGACTGATGCCCAGCTTCTGCAAACCGGCGACGAAGCCCGGCCCAGCGGAAATCCCCACAACGGCTATGAACACGTTCAGGCCAACGGAGTTCATGAACCACAGCGTCGGCTCGGGAATGCGTCCAAAGGTCGGGTGAATCGCGCGAAACCAACCAAACACGATGCCGGCAATAAGCGCGCCGCCAGCCGTCGAAATGGTCAGCGGAATGCCGCTGACGTTGATCACGATCGCGCCGATAAGCGCGCCGACGGTGATCGCCAGCGACACAAAGGCGACGTCCGTCACCGTCGTAGGCCGGTCGACATAGCCCAGGTTCTTGGCCGCGGCATTGATGTCCTGTGTCCGCCCAACCACTGTAATGACGTCGCCCCGGAACAGTTCCGTCTTGGGCAGGATGGGGATCACCGTCTCAGTCGGCCCGCGCCGGATCTTCTTCAAGAACACGCCGCGCGCCCCAGGCCAGTGCGCCAGTTCCTCCAGCGGTTTGCCATCGACCTTCTTGTTAGAGACGTAAATATCGACACCCTCGGTCTTGATGTCCAGCAGTTCGGCGTCTTCCACTTCCCGTCCGCTGGGGCCAAGCCGCGCGATCATCTGATCGCGCTTGCCGCCCACCGCGACGATGTCTCCAGGTTCGATGACGGTTGCCTGGTCGATTTCGATGATTTTTCCACCTCGCCGGATCCTTTCGACGAAGGCCCGGAATCCGGCCTGCGTGCCTGCTTCAATTTCGCCTACCGACTTGCCGATGAAAGGACTGTTGTCAGCGATCGCGTACGCGCGGACCTCGAACTCGTACCACTGGGTCGCGTCCGCCGAGCCCTGGCCCGCACCGAGTTTTTGTTCATATGCCTTGCATGCCGCCACCAGATCAATGCCAAGCAGTTTGGGGCCGATCTGCGCCAGAATGATCGCCGAGCCCACCGTGCCGAAGATATACGTCACGGCATAGGCTATCGGCATGGCATCCAGCAACGCCTGCGTTTCTTCTGGCGGGCGGCCCAGTCGATTGATTGCATCGGTTGCCAGGCCCATCGACGCTGAAATGGTTTGCGACCCTGCGAAGAGCCCGGCTGCGGAACCAAGGTCGTATCCGGCAATCATCGCGGCAACGATTGAAGCTCCCAGTGAGAGCAGCGCCATGACCACGGCAAAGATCGCCTGCGGCAGGCCATCCTTGGCAATGCCACGCACAAACTGCGGCCCGACCCCATAGCCGACGGCAAAGAGGAACATCAGGAAAAACACCGACTTCACGTTGGGGGAAATCTTGACCCCGAGGATGCCGATGACGATTGCGACCAGCAGAGTCGACGTCACAGCGCCGAGGCTAAAGCCTTTAAAGCTCTTGCCGCCGATCCAGTATCCGAAGCCCAGTGCCAGAAAGATGGAAATCTCTGGGTAGGCTTTCAATGTCGCAACAAACCAGTCCATGACTTTCTCCTTAACGATTCCTTGATGGAACGCTTCTTGTCATGCGGTCGGCCCGTTGCTAGCTTGATTTTCCTGCTCCGCCCTTTTGCTGCCGGTATCGCTCCAGGTATTCGTCGCGCAGCTTGCGAACGCACTGGCCAATCTTCACGTAGTCCTGCTCATTCAGATTGGCGAGCGACACGCGACCCGAGGGGTGCTGCGTCCCGAAACCCTTGCCCGGGAGCAGCACGACGCCCGTTTCCTCTGCCAGTCTGAATAGCATTTCGTGGGGTTTGATCGATGCCAGCAGCCATTTCACGAAATCGGGGCCAACTTCCCGGCTCATATGCTCCACGTCCAGCAGCGTGTAGTAATCGACCACGTTCTCATCGACCTCGCCCGGCGCTGCACCCATGCCCCGGTATAGCGCTGCCTTGCGTCCGCGGATCAACCGCTTCATGGCGTGCTTGTAGCTTTCGGCGGTGTCCATGAGCGAGAAAAGCGAAAAGAGCACCATCTGCACTTGCTGGGGCGTGGACAGACCGGCCGTGTGGTTGAGTGCGACGGTGCGGCTATCTGCCACGATGCGGTCAATGAAGGGCAGCTTTTCGGGCTCGGTCGTAATCGACGCGTAGCGCTTGTTCAATGAGTCACGCTCTTCCTGCGGCAGTTGCGCAATTTTTTCGTCAAAGACGTTCGACTTGTCAGCCGCAATCACGCCAAGACGCCAGCCGGTCGCACCGAAATATTTCGAGTATGAATAAACCAGCAGCGTGTTGCGAGGACACAGTGCAAATAGCGAGACAAAGTTGTCCGCGAATGTCCCGTACACGTCGTCCGTCAGGAGGATCAGATCGGGCCGCTCTTTCACGATGCTCGCCAGGTATTGAAGACTCTTGTCGCTAACCTTGACCGACGGCGGATTACTGGGATTAACCAGGAAGAACGCCTTCACCTTCGGGTCGCGCAACTTGTCCAGTTCCTTTTCCGGGTACTGCCAGCCATGCGCGCCGTCGGCATCGATGGCCAGTTCAGTCAGGCCGAACTCCGACAATTCGGGGATTTCGATGTAGGGCGTGAAAATCGGCTTGCCCAGCGCAATGACATCGCCCGCCCTCAGCAAGCGATTGATCTTCATCGAGTTGAACAGATATGTCATGGCAGCCGTGCCACCCTCGACGGCATACAGGTCGAAATCGCCCGCGAACGGATGGCCGCCGATCATTTCCTTCCTGATGTACTGCTTCACGATTTCTTCCGACAACTTCAGCATCCGATCCGGCACGGGATAGCTGCAGGCCAGGATGCCGGCGCACATTTCGTAGAGAAAATCGCCTCCGTCCAATCCCAGCTGATCCCGCACGAATGACACGGCGCTGGCGAGGAATTTCACACCGGGCACGTCAGCATGGCTGCGGGCGAAGAGATCGAAGCGTTCTTCGATGCCCGCGCGCCGCGGAAATCCTCCGACGCCCTCGGCAAGATATGAAAACGACCGTTCGGACTCGACCATGGCAAAAAGTCCGAGCTGCCAGAAACCGTGCCGGGGAATGGTCGCAAGAAAGTTCGGGTTTCCCCTGCCTGCATTGAGCATCAGCCTGTTGGTGACGCTTCCTGCCAATTTGATCAACTCGTCCTTCAGTTCGAACGGAGAAAGACTAGCTAAGTGAGACGTATCGCGGGTATTCATTGGAGCCTCCGATGCACGATTACAACGGTCAATGAAAACGGATACTCGCGGAAAGAGGTTGCTCCGCGGGTGCCAAACTAAGACGTGGCGATTCGCGCTGGTGGTGACTGGCATTCCAGCGATTACGGTCACATCAAGCGTGGTTCGAAAATTACTCTCAGCTTGACACCACATCAAGAGGTACTAGCAAACTAGTATTTAAATACTGTCCGTCCCCCGTAAGTTCCGCAAACTGCTGCGATCCCTGTTAGCCGGAAGCGGTGCAAAGAAATAGCGCGCCATAAAAACGTCCGGGTTGCATTATTAGCGCTGCTGTTTTGAATTTTCCACGTAATGGCTGGAGTGGAGGAAAAGGCCTGCTCGCGGTCGGGCCCCTGCGCATGCGGTGCAAGTGGGGTCGTCAAAGGCTTCTCGGCCTCCCCGGTGCGGCACTCGTTTCCACCACGCGACAGCAACAGATAACAGTCGAAGGTAGATGTGACTAAAGGATGGATTTACATCGCTGAGCGCAGGGCGCGAAACTTATCGGCTCATCCCAAGTAAAAAAATAGGAGATGCCAAATGCCGGCAAACCAAGTAAAGCGTCCCATTGCAGTGGTGGCGATTGCGGACGATGGTACGAGATATCGAATCGAGCGACGGGCCCGCGCCCTACCCGGGGACAAAGGCGACGGAGCATTTTTCTATTGCTGCCTTCCCGATGGTCAGGCCGTAGGTTGGCTGGGCTACGGGCAGTACCAACTACCGGACGGCACAGTCGTCCGGACTGGTACATCGCCTAAACCGTAGATATCTGCGGTTCAACTCGACTCTCGGGCGAGGTGCGGCAGGCCCTGGGAAACAGTTAGGTCAGAAAAGCCGAGGGGCCCCCTATAGGCTCGGTAGGCATGCTACTTGCCTGAGCTGTGACATCGTCTCCATGCGGACGAAACCAGGGAGCCAGGGCATGAAGGAACCGACACAGGGCAAAATCTGCCGCGCAGTTCTTACCGAGGTGGGCAAGCTTACCGGCGCGACGGGTGCCGTCGTAATGCGGGTCGAACACTTACCCTTGGCCGAGTTGCCGCCGGATGAACAGGCAAACGTAACGGTCTTCATCTTGGATCAGCGCCAAGCGGCGGAGCTTGATGCACAGTTGCTGTCCGCCTGTGCGCCAGACCTGAACGTGTTCGACTCCGACTGCTAATGGAAAAACAAAACCTTGGTACGGGCGCCCGCCGCACCTATTCTTTTCCAAGCACGGCCCCACGAACCGCGTCGGCAAGATCTTCACGGACTACCTCCACAACGGCTTCGGCGCAACCACCGCTGCGGCTTGGTCGGCTCGTGCGAGACCAGGGTTGGGCGTATCAGTGCCCTTGTACTCGGACGAGCTGGAAAAGGTAGTCAGCGGCGCGCAGTGGGCGATCTCGAACATTCACGACCGATAGGACGTGGTGAAAGCCGTTGGCGTATCTGCGGCCGCAGTTCGGAAGCATGTGACCGCGCAGCCCTAGCAACCGGCGCACGACCCTTTAAGAGGCATTACGGTGGCGAGCAACGGCGGCAGATTTGTCATCTACCGGTCTCTCATGCGACCCGAACAGTTCGAGCTCGTGCTCGCACGGGGCGGCCTCGCGCGACGATGGGAGGTGCTCAACGGAGTTCCCATCGATTCAAAAACGACGCGTATCGCAGTTGAGCAACCGACCGTATGCGCGCCTTACAAGCGGTTCCCCAAGCGCGCGGCGGTTTTCTCTCGTAATCCAGCACCCGCATACACCTGGGACGCCGGATTTGGTACTCCGTCGGCGATTCAGAGGGATATCGCAGCGGACACTTACGATTCTGCATTCCCGGCCTGCTTTTGCACGGTCCACCAATCGGCAAACAGGGACGGAGATGGAGGTGTCGATCTCTATGCCGTGGACGGGGACAACAAATCGTGGATCGTCCAGTGCAAATGTTGGGCACAGCATCGTACCGTCGGGCCAGAGGTCGCGCGCGAGCTTTATCGACGGTGAGCGATTTGCCGACTTGCTGAAGAATGACGGCTAAATGGATCTCTCATGTATCGCTCCTGCGTTCGGCGGAAATGCCGATGCGACGCTGCGCCTGACCGTCTCCAAGTAGAAGGCCGAGGGCACGACGGGAGTCTGTATGCGTGGTTCGCCTGTAAGAGGCGAACTTTCACATAAGCAAATCCACCTCTTCTGCGCCGGCTTTGCCAAAGGCGAACTTTGAGCAACGCATAGATTTCCCTCATGCCCTATACAAAAAAAGGCGAACTTAATTTGCAGTACTCAAACCCTGGGCCGCAGGAATATAGTTCGCCTTTTGGCTTTGGCGCGCGAGGCCCGGCATTGCGCACGCATCTTGCGCTCGTCTCTGCACATGGAGACGCAGCGTCATGCTGACGCTGCGGTGCCAATACTGGGAAGTACGCGGATCAGACCGGGCGGTGACACACCGCTTCTATGTTGTAGCCATCCGGGTCCAGGATGAACGCGCCGTAATAATGCGGGTGGTATTGCGGACGCAAGCCAGGCCCGCCGTTATCGCGCGCTCCAGCCGCCAGCGCCGCCTGGTGAAAGGAATCGACCTCGGCACGGCTGCGGGCGCGAAAAGCCAGATGCACGCGCGGGGTGCTGGGCGTGCCCTGATGGATCCAGAATTCGCCGCCCGGGTCTTCAGACTCTTGAGGCTGGCCTACTCCGAAGCCCATCCCGGTCGCGAGCACTTTGCGCGGTATGTAGCCTAGCGCCGCGAGCGCGCTGCGGTAGAACGTCCGGCTGCGCTCGAAGTCGCTCACGTGAATTTCGACATGATCCAGCATGCGCTGACCCTTCGGAAAGCGGCCCCAGCGGGCCAGAAAGATCAGGATAGGTCAGTTGGCAAGCCAGGGAAGCTTCGGTTTGCAACGCGGGCCTCGCGATTTCTCCGCATTCGTGCACCGCAAGCGCAACTCCGGCTCGCCGCGATCAACGCTCAAACGCGGCCTGCGACACTCGTTTGGGAGAACGGAATGATCTTGCGCTCCATCAGTACCCCCAGCCAGTGCTTCACGCATGCCTCGGTGTCGTAGGTTTGCGTGAAGCCCGCCTGCTTGATCTTGACCGTGCTGACAAATGCGGGCGCGGGCGGGGTCTTCAGGCCATAGCCGAAACGGGCGTCGGCGGAGTAATGGGATTCGCCAAGAATCTGCGCCATGGTCAAGGGCCGCAAGCCATGCTGCTTGACGATCTCGTTCCACAGGTCCGCCCGGCTGGGCAGATATTCGGCCAGGCGCAGGGGCTGGTCCGGGCCCGCTTCAACGTCCAGGAACTCCACCAGGGACGGCCATAGGTCATGCCAGCTGAACACTTCGCCGTTGGTAAGGTTGTAGTGCTCGTTCCACGACGCCGGATTCTCCGCCGCCCAGACGCCTGCATCGCCGATCAGGCGCGCGTCCACGGCTTCACGCGGATAGGAAATGTGGCCGGGATAGCAGAACGGCTTGCCTTCGGCGCGGCACACTGCCGCGTAGACGCCTATGACCGGCACCGTGTTCATGGCCACGCCCACATTGGGGCCCAGCACGATGGTGGGACGGAATATCGTCCAGCCAAAGCCGGACTGCGCGGCCTTTTCCCGGATGTAGTCTTCCTGGAACCAGTACGAGTTCGGATGATCGTCCCGCGGCTGGCGTTCGCGCGCCGGCGTGCGGATGGGATGCAGGTGTACGCCATAGGCCTTGGTACCCTGCAGCACGCTGACATGCCGCAGCCGGCCGCTGGCGGCCAACGGCTCGATGACGTTCCTGATCATGCCCAGGTTGGTGGCCATCTGCTCAGGATCCCGCCAGCCGGCGATGAGCCCTGGCTTCTCATAGACGGCCGCATAGAAAACGTGCGTGGCTTCAGGCATGTCCCCGAAGGCGCGGCGGCACGCCTGCGCGTCCTGCAGATCGACCGGCAGATGGGTGTAGGGCCGTTGGCTGATGATCTCCGGACGCCGGCGGGAAACCGCGATGACTTCCCAGCCCGCGTTGAGGAATGAATCGACGGCAGCGGAGCCGACCAGCCCGCTGGCGCCAGTAACGATTACGGTGCGTGACATGATTCCGTCAATCCATGACCAGGTTGATCTGCTTGAACAATTCCTTGAAACGGACGTACTCGTCCGCCATGCGCTTGCCAAAGTCCGCCCGGCTGTCCGCCGAAGGAACGATACCGAGGCCGGCGAATTTCTCCTGGGTTTCCGGGTTGTTCACGGCCTTGACGATTTCGTCGTGGAGACGGTCCAGGATCGCCTGCGGCGTGCCGGCAGGCGCGACGATGCCATACCAGGCGACGCTCTCCGCACCGGGCAGTCCGGCTTCGGCAACAGTGGGGACGTCCGGCAGCAAGGGCGAACGCTTGGTATCGGCCACGGCCAGGGCGCGCAGCTGGCCGGACTTCACGAACGACAGGATGGGCGGGACGCCGCTGATGACCATCTGGGTGCGCCCGCCCAGGGTGTCCGTAATCGCATCGCTGTTGCCCTTGTAGGGCACGTGCAGGATTTCGGTCTTGGACAAGTGCTGGAATAGCTCGCCGGCGATATGACCGCTGGTGCCCACGCCAGCCGAGGCGTAGTTGACCTTGTTCGGATTGGCCCTGATGTAGGCAATCAGCTCCTTCAGGTTGGTCACCGGAATCGACGGGTTGACCAGGATGACGTTCGGTCCCGTCGCCACCAGGGCAACCGGCGCCAGATCCTTGAGCGGGTCGTAGGGCATCTTGCTGCGGGCATTGGGATTGACCGTGATCGGCCCGGCCGAGGCGAAGCCGATGGTGTACCCGTCCTTGCCGGACTTGGCGACGATGTCGGTGGCCAGGTCGCCGCCGGCGCCCGGCTTGTTCTCGACGATTACCGGCTGGCCCAGCTGCTCGGCCAGAGGTTTGGCCACCAGCCGCGCAATGATGTCGATGGAGCTGCCAGGGCCGAAGGTGGCGATCAGGCGTATGGGGCGCGCGGGGTAGGCATCGGCGGCCTGCGCACCTGTGACGGCGGCCAGGCCCAGGGCCAGGCCGGCGATCAATCGGAAAGGAATCATGATGTTGTCTCCCATGGATGGTGGTTTTTTATGCGGATCGTGTTCGTGGCGCGCGGCTCAGTCCCGGTGCGAATACATCCGCTTGCCGGGATGCGGCAGCCGGGCGCGCAGAATGACGCCCTGCTCCGCTTCGGTGATGAACAAGGAACGCCCGTCCTCGCCGCCGAAAGCGACGTTGGTGGTGCGCAGGCCCGCGCAGGAACGGATGCGGTAGAGGGGTTCGCCCAGCGGGCTGAACAGCCATACGGTGCCCGCCTGCGCGTGGACGATGGCCAGGTTGCCGGCCTCGTCCAGGGCCATGCCGTCCGGCCCGGCCGTGCTGCCCGATAGCTGGATGAAACGGCTGGCCTTCTTCATCTGGCCATCCGGCTCCAGCCGCAGCGCGTAGATGGCGTTGTCGTGCGTGATGGCCACGTAAAGCACGTTCTCGGCCTTGTTCATGACCAGACCGTTGGGGCCTGCCAGGCCGTCCATGATGAGGTCCACCGTCTTGCCGTCGGCGCGCAGGCGGAACACGCGGCCGGTGGGATTTTCCAAGGCGCTTTCACCCTGATCGGTGAAGTAGAGGTCGCCGTTGGACGCGAAGAACAGATCGTTCAGCCCCTTCAAGCCTTCCCGCCGCACGTGCTGCAAGTAAGGCCGGATGCTGCGGGCCTCGGGGTCCAGAAGCATCAGGCCATGCAGATGGTCGGCGACGAAGATGCGGCCATCGCGGTGGATCTTCAGGCCGTTGGGTTCGCCTTCGTAACTGACGACGACCTCGAAATTACCTGCCGGATCCACGCGCAGGATGCGTCCATGCGCCAGATCGACGCACCAGAGATTGCCCGAGCGATCGAAGGAAGGCCCCTCCAGAAAGGAGTGCATCTTCACGTGGCGCGCGGCCAGCCAGGTCGAGGCCTGCTCGGTCAGGTGCAGGGACTCGGGCAGCCGGGCGTAGACCTCGGTGCCCATGGGCTCAGCGGGAGGGTACATTGCGGCTCCTTTCAGGACTGGGGTAGGCTGGCCGGGAGTTCGATTCCCAGCATCAACGAGCTGAGCGACTTGCCATGGGGATCCAGGCGCAGCGAACGCGTGACGCCGCCAGCAAGCACGTTCGGAATGACGAAGTTCAGCGCCCTCAGGCTTTCGACCTCATAGCGCCTGACCTTCCCTGCTCCCAAATGCGCAAAGGCCTGCTCTACGCGCTCGGCAGTGAGCCCCTGGCGCAGCAGGCGCCAGGCGTCCTCGTCGTAGGCAATGACGGCAATGCTCGAGGTATTTCCCTTGTCGCCGGCGCGCGCATGCGCCAGGTCATGAACCAGAATGCTCATGGTCAAGCTCCCACCGTAATGACTTCGGGCGTGACCCAGTCCCGCGGAATCAACAGGGCATCCACGGCAATGACCTCCTTGGCGCCCAGGTTGACGGGACCGCCTGCGCCGTAAGGCCCTTGCATGTTCAGCTGCCGCACGTGGTCACCCAGCAAATGGGCGCTCTTTTTGTCGGGACAGCGGGCCGCCACGCGCAACCGGACTTCGTAGGGATGACCGGCGACGGCCTCCGGATGATCGCCATGCAGGCTGCTCACGCCGATCAGGTCTACCTGGATCTCGCTGGCCGCGCCGCCGTCGAGCCGGAACCGCTCTTTCACCGTGTCGGCCGCCAGGCGCGCCCGCGCGATCGCGTTCACGCCCGCATAGGCGACCTCGCCGGTGCCTATCCATCCATCGAAGTAGCCGACCACGACCTTGTAGCTATCGGTGCGCGGCGCGGCGCGCATGCCGCGCACGGCCACCCGGTCCGCGTGCTGCTCTTCAAAATGCAGGCCTTCCAGGCTCAGCACGCAATCTGGCGTGACGTAGGCCGCGGGATCGTGGATTTCATACAGCGCCTGCTCGGTGCAGGTCATGCGGTCGAGGCGGCCGCCCGAGCCAGCCGGCTTGCCGATATACAGTTCGCCGTCGCTGTAAAGATCGGCATAGGGATAAGCCAGCTCGGCCAGGCGAGGAACGTCTTTCTTGCCCGGGTCGGCGAAATAGCCGCCGGTGATCTGCGCGGAGCACTCCAGCAGGTGGCCCATGATGGTGCCCGCCGCCAGCTTGGGCAGGTCCTCGTAGTTCCAGCCATGATGATGCAGGGCCACGCCCAGAAACAACGAGGGATCGGCGACCCGCCCCGTCAGCACCACGTGCGCGCCGGTGGCCAGCGCATCGCGGACCACGTCGGCCCCCAGGTAGGCATTTGCCGACGCCAGTTGCGGCAGGATCGCTTCCAGCGGCAGATCGCGATCCAGCAGGCGCAGTTCGGGATGCAGGCGCACTCGGTCGGCCACGTCGTCGCCGACTACGGCGGCGCACTTGAGTTCCTGCCATCCCAAGGCGTGGCCAATGTCCAGCGCGGCCTGTGCGGCGCCGGCCGGATTGGCCGCGCCCATATTGGACACCAACCTCACGCCCTTCTCCCGGCACGCTGGCAGGAAGGCGCGCATGCGCTCCTCCAGCATCGGGTTGTAGCCGTGAGCGCCGTCATGCTTGCGCGACAGCGTTTCGCGCGCGATGGTCCGTTCGGCCAGGCATTCGCACACCAGGTAGTCGATATCGCAGCCTTCCAGCAGCGGCATGGCCGGACCGATGCGGTCGTCCGCCATGCCGGCGCCTACGCCGATACGCAGCCGCTTGCGCGGTTCTTTCATGTCTGTCTCCGTCCGTATTGCTACTTTGCGGCCTAGTATGCTGCGGCCAACCTGATCTGAAAATTGATATATTTATATCTTCGTAATAACTTAAACGCATCACGTCGACCATGACCCTGACCATTTCCGAACTGGAGGCGGTGCTGTTGGTGGCGGAAACGCTCAACTTCCGCATGGCCGCCGAACGTGTGCCTATTTCCCAGCCGGCGCTCAGCCGGCGCGTGCAGGCGGCGGAACAGAAGCTCGGCGCCAAGCTGTTCGACCGCGACAAGCATGGCGTGGCGCTGACCTCCGCCGGCGCGGAACTGGTGCCGATTGCAATGCGGATGCTGTCGGAATTCCGCGATTCGCTTAGCGATCTGTCCGAATTCATCGCGGGCCGTCGGGGCAGCATCAACATCTGGGCCCTCCCCTCCGTCGCCTCCGCCCTGCTGCCCGCGGCGACGCGCGCCTTCCAGAAGTCGCACCCGCAGGTGCGCCTGAACATCCACGCGGTCTCCGCGCGCCAGATCACGCAGGCAGTATCGGAAGGCAATGCCGACATCGGCATCTCCATCGAGGTCCCCGACCAACCAGCAAGCGTGCAATTCACGCAGCTGCTGAAAGAGAACTTCGTGCTGATCTGCCCCATCGGCGATCCGCTGGCGCAACGCAAGCGCGTGGATTGGAGCGTTTTCGCCGACAGGCCTTACGTTGCGAGCGGCCCCGCCAGCAGCATCCGCCAGGTCACCGACCAGATTCTGGCCGCCTCCGGCCGGCTGCCGGAAATGAACTACGTGTCCGACAACATTTCGGTCGTGGGCGCGATGGTGGCTGCCGGCGTGGGCATAGCGGCGGTGCCGCAGCTGGCCCTGCGCCTGATGGACACCTCGCGGCTGCGCAGCGTGGCGCTGCACTCGCCCACCGCATCACGCAACATCGGCATATTGCTCAAGAACCAACGGTCCCTGTCGGCGGCGGCGCTGCGCTTCCTGGACACCTTGCGGCAGACGGATCCGGACTAGGAGCGCGGCGCCAGAGAGGTCTGCGCCCCCGTTCCGACCGGATTCAAACGATCCGCGATCTCACGCTGCACACGCCACAGATGGACGCGCATGCTTTGCTCGGCCGCATCCGGCGATCGACTCGCAATGGCTTCCGCGATTGCGCGGTGTTCCTGGTCGCGCATCTGTATGCGCTCTCGCGTGGTTTGCGTCGTGGCGGGAATATGCAGGCGCAGGTCCGCGCCGACGTGGCGCAAGAACGCATAAAGGCTAGCCGCCAGTTGGTTTCCGGAGCTGTCCGCCAGCAATTTGTGGAACGCGATATCCCCGGTCGAGCGCGCAACCCCTGATGGCGTTGTGGCGGCTTCCAGGATTTTGGCGATCTGCACCGGCGAGGCCCGGATTGCGGCCAATCGCGCGATTGCCGGCTCCAGCACCATGCGCAGCTCGATCACCTCAAGCGCATTCGTCTCCTGCACCACGACATCGCCCTTGAGGATGGGCGGATCGTTGCGGCGAATGGCGGGCCGCGGCAGTTCGGACGCCTCGCGCATCTTGTCCAGGGCAAGGCGCAAACGATGACGATTGACGTCCAGTTGCCCGGCGAGAACCCGCTCGGACGGCAGTTCTTCTCCTTTGCCCAACAGCGCTCGGATCTGCGTAATCAACCTGCGTATGTCATTGGAAACCTCGGGTTGGCGGGTGCGTGCCATTGTTCCCTCGCGTCATGTTTTCGCAACCATCTTAGATTCGAAAACGGTTAAGTCGCAATGAAAATAAACAACCGGTTGTGAATTCAGATAAAGCCTTATTTTTTTACAACCCATTGTTTTGTATTGATTTTTTATTATTAAAAAACACGACACCCTTAACGCTTAGGGGTTTTCCATATCGAACCAAAAATACCGTTTACACAACCATTGGTTGTTATTAGATTTGTTCCGCCATGTGGTTAATCAATAACTTTCAAGGGGAACATGTATGCACGGAACCCGTCCCGTCAGCGGCACTCGCGAAGCGGATTTGTTGGCCATGTATGAGCAGATCGAGCGGAGATCCATGTTTCCGTTCTGGGCGCGCGAGAACGAGGCGCACGACGACATCAAACAGCTCGTCAGCGGCCCCAAGGCCCTGCCCTTCCGCTGGTCGTACAAAGAGGACATCCAGCCCCTGCTTGCCGAATCGGCGCGGCTGATCTCGACCGAAAACACCGACCGGCGCTCACTGATCCTGGTCAATCCGGGCCTGGCCCCACGCCGCGCGACAGTGTCGACCCTCTACACCGCGTACCGTCAGAACGATCCCAACGAGATCATGCCGCCGCACTCGCACACCGCGAGCGCCATCCGCTTTGGACTGACAGGCCGGCAGAACTTTACTGGCGTAGAGGGTGAAGACATCACTTTCCTGCCTGGCGACATGGTGCTCACGCCGCGCGACACCTGGCACAACCATGGCAATCTCGGCAACGAGCCCGCCATCAACCTGTCGGTGCTTGACTATCCGCTGGTCGAAAACCTCAACGCGCTGAGCTTCAAGCACGACTACCAGGAGAACGGCGAAGTCGTGCGCAAGCAGAGCGCCCGCTTCCAGACCGAGTATTCGCGCACGGTCTATGGCGTGGGAGGCCTGACGCCCCGCTTTGTCGACCATCGGCGCGGCGGCGGCGACTCGTCGCCCATGTTCGTGTATCGCTACGACGCCATGCGCGAGCTGCTCTACCGCTTCCGGGACTGGGACGAATCTCCGCACGAAGGCTTGCTCATTGAATATACGCATCCGTTGCGGGGCGGCCCGGTGTACCGGACGATGACCTTCTTCATGCAAATGGTCCGCCCCGGAGAACAGACCCTGCCGCTGAAACAGACGGCCAATCTCCTGGTCGCTCCGTTTTCCGGACAAGGCGCGATGACGATTGGCGACGAGAGCTTCCCGCTCGAGCCCTTCGATACCGTGGCCGTGCCCAGCGACACCTGGGTCCAGTACCGCAACGACCACACCGAACCATTGATCCTCTTCATCGCCAGCGACGAGCCGGCGCTGCGCGCAATGGGGCTTTTCCATCAGTGGGGCCGCACCGCGCAGGGCGACCTCATTGAGTTGGTCTGAGGAGACCCGTCTTGGCTAAAGCTTGGAATACCTCGTTGGTCGCCCATGTGGACTGCGAGGGCGGCGGGCAGGTCTGGGTGGATGGGAACACGATGTTCGTGTCCCATATGCGGCCGCCCTATGGCACCTCCATCTATGACGTGGCAGATCCGCGGCGGCCCCGGCTGCTGGCCTCGCTCGAGGTGCCGATGGGATGGCATTCGCACAAGGTGCGCGCCCAGGACGGCCTGATGATCGTCAACTACGAGAAGTTCCGCGCCGGCGCGGACGATTTTGGCGGCGGCTTGGGCATCTACGACGTCAGCCGTCCGGACCGCCCCCGCCTCATCAAGCACTGGAAGACGGGAACGGAGGGCGGAGGCGTGCATCGCTACGACTTCGACGGCCGCTATGCCTACATTTCGCCTACGGCTCCCGGCTTCATCGGCAATATCGTGAAGATCCTGGACCTGCAGGAACCGTCGCGTCCCGAAGAAGTGGGAAGCTGGTGGATTCCCGGCCAGAACATGCAGGCCGGCGAAGACTATCCGTGGGACAACTATGTTCCGCCGCGCTGCCATCACCCGCTGCGCATGGGGAACAGGCTGTACGTGTCCTATTGGCACCACGGCATGTTTATCCTGGACATCGAGGACCTGTCGCGCCCCAAGCTGGTATCCCAATTCAACACGGGTCCGGCGCATCCCCACCCGACACACACGGCCCTGCCAATTCCCATGTTGCTGAAAGGCCGGCAGATCCTGGTCGTCGCCGATGAAGACGTCGCCAAGCTGCGCCCGTCTGCGCCGGCCTTCACCTGGCTGTTCGACATCACCGATGAACGCCAGCCCATTCCCGTCTCGACGTTCCAGGTCGATGGCGTCGATCCCGACGGCACGCCCAAGGAGCCCATGTCGGGCTGTCACCAGCCCGCCGAACGCTTCACGGGCAGCGTCCTGCCCTTTGCCTGGTTCGCCCGCGGCTTGCGGCTGGTCGACATCAGCGATCCCTTCAGGCCCAGGGAGGTCGGCTATTACGAGCCGGATACGCCCGCCGGGTTCGAGCGGGTCTCGTCGAACGACGTTACGACCGACTCGCGCGGCCTGCTCTATCTGCTGGACAGGCAGCGCGGGCTGGACATCATCGAAAGCTCCGTCTACGGAAACTGAAATGGCATATCTACAACAAGCCTTCGGCAAGAAGAATCCCAACCTTCCCTTCCATCCGGCCGTGCGCGCGGGCGACTTCGTCTTCGTGTCCGGCCAGGTCGCCAAGGATGAGAACGGCGTGATGCAGGAAGGGACCATCGAACAGCTGACGCGCAGCACCATCGAAGCGATGCGCCGCGCCTTGCAGAGCGCCGACTGCGACCTTGCGGACGTCGTCAAGGTCACGACCTACCTGGAAGATGCGCGCGACTTCGGCCGCTACAACGGCGTCTTCAAGGAGTACTTCCCCGACGGCATGCTGGCGCGTACCACGGTGGAAGCGCGCGCCGTCATCGACACCAAGATAGAGATCGAATGCATGGCCTACAAGCCGCTTTGACCTCGATCAGACAACGAATACATTTCAAGGGAGTTGCATCATGTTGGAAGTTCTCGGCCGCGCCACGTCCGGCAATGTTCAGAAAGTGCTGTTCCTGCTCGAGGAGCTGAAGGTCCCGTACCTGCGCAAGGACTACGGCAAGACGTTCGAAGGAACGACGCTCACCGGGGAATACAAGGCCATCAACCCCACGCAGAAGGTGCCGACGCTGCGCGACGGCGACCTCCATATCTGGGAATCGCACACGATCCTGCGCTACATCGCCAACACGCACGAGGGCGAAACCCTGTATCCCGCCAACCCGGCGGCCCGCAGCCAGGTCGAGCGCTGGATGGACTGGACCCTGGCATCGCTGAACGTCGCATACCTGGCGGGTTTCAAGGAAGCCAAGCTGCCTCCCGAAGAGCTGACCGAGGCTGCGACGAAACTGCTGGGCGCGGAGCTATCCCTGCTCGATGGCCACCTCGCAGGCAAGACCTGGGTGGCGGGCGACAAGATTTCCCTGGCCGATATCTGCCTGGCTCCGCTGGTCCGGCGCTGCCTGAAGTTCCCGCACGCCAAACCCGAATTGCCCAACCTGAAGGCATGGATGAAACGGGTCGAGGACAGGCCGGCCTTTGCCACGGCCGTCGCGGCCGGTTGAGGTCGGCCATGGAGACCGGCATGCACAAACCGCCAGACGACTCCCAGATCCGCGCGCGCGGACTGACTGTCGACTTCGACACCCGCGCCGGACGCGTGCGGGTGCTCAACGACATTGACGTGGACATCGCGAAGGGATCCTTCACCTCCATCATCGGCCCGTCCGGCTGCGGCAAGAGCACCCTGTTGAAGGTCTTTGCCGGATTGGTGCCGCCCACCGGCGGCGACGTCCGCGTGGCCGGTGTCCCGCCCACGGAAGCGGTGCGCCAGCGCCGCGTGGGCATGGTCTTCCAGGAAGCCGCGCTCATGCCCTGGCGCACGGCGCTCGAGAACGTCTGCTCGCTGATGCACCTGGTGCATGCCCGGCCCAGGCAGGAAATTCTCCAGCGCGGCCGCGAAATGCTGCGGCTCGTCGGGCTGGAGTATGCGGCCGACCGCTATCCCAAGCAGCTGTCTGGCGGCATGCGCCAGCGGGTTTCCATCGCGCGGGCCTTGGCCCTGGATCCCGAGGTATTGATGATGGATGAGCCGTTCGGCGCATTGGACGCCATCACCCGCGAAACCATGAGCGACTTCCTGCTGGACATCTGGGAGCGCACCGGCAAGACCATCGTCTTCGTCACCCATTCCATCGACGAGGCCGTTTACCTCTCGGATCGGGTCTATGTCATGGCCACCAATCCCGCTCGCATCGTCGACTGCCTGCCGGTCGCGCTGCCGGGCCCGCGCAGCGAGGCCACGTTCGCCAAGCCCGAATTCCATGAGAAGTCCTATCAGCTTCGCCAGCTGCTCAAGACGGGCCACGCCCAGGGGAGCGCATCATGACGGCGGGTAGCACCATGAAAGCCAAGACACAGCCGCAGGTCCCAGCCGTTCCCCGGTTGCCGGGAAAAATCCGCCACGCGCTCGGCTCGGCCATGCCCAGCATCGTGCTCGTGCTGATCGTCCTGGCGGCCTGGGAGGCCTGTGTCCGCGTTCTGCAAGTGCCCGCGTTTGTCGTGCCCGCGCCGACGGACATCGCGGCCGTCCTGTTGGAACGGCAGGCAGAGCTCTTCCAGGCCTCGCTCGTCACGGGCGCGGAGATCCTGTATGGCTTCCTGTACTCGTGCCTGGTGGGCATAGCGATTGCGCTGCTGGTCGACCGCTACGCCTGGTTCGGCCGTGCAAGCTACCCGCTCATCGTGCTGTTCCAGAACGTGCCGAAGATCGCCCTGGCGCCGCTGCTGATTCTGTGGTTCGGGTACGACCTGCTACCGAAGATCGCCCTGATCGTGATCATGGCCTTCTTCCCGGTCACGCTCAACATGCTGGTCGGCCTGCGGTCGGCGGATGCCAACCTGGTCGCGCTGCTCAGGTCCATCGGCGCAACGCCGAACCAGATACTGCGCCAGGTGAAGATCCCCGCGTCGCTTCCCGCCCTGATGGCGGGGATGAAGGTGGCCATCACTCTGAGCGTCATCGGGGCGATCGTGGGCGAGTTCGTGGGCGCTTCGGCCGGACTGGGCTACATGATCCAGTTCGCATCCAGCCAGATGGAAACAGCGTTGGTGTTTGCCGCCCTGGTCCAGATTTCGGTGCTCGGCGTCTTTTTCTACTACGTCATCGAATTGATCGAACACAGGTTTTTGGGTTGGGCCACTCAGTAAATCGAATCAACAAGGGGAAAAACATGAGATCGAGTTGGAGATTCAGCGCGCTCTTCGGAGTGCTGGCACTGTTCAGCGGCGCCGTCCACGCAAAGGACGCAGTCAGCGTGCAACTGGACTGGGTCGTGCGCGGCAATCACGCGCCCTTCTTCGTCGCTAAGGAGAAAGGCTACTTCGCGGACCAAGGCATCGATGTGACGGCGATCCGCAAGGGAACAGGCTCCACCGACGCTTTGCGGCTGGTGGCTAACGGCAACGCCGACTTCGGCTTTTCCGATCTGCCGACCCTGATGGTCGGAAGGTCGCAAGGAGTGGCCAATTCGGCGCTGCTGGCGGTAAACCAGAAAACGCCGCTGGCGATCATTTCGCTGAAGAAGAACTTCGATCTGCGGAACGCCAAGCAGCTGAAGGACGCCAACATTGGCGTGCACCCCAGCGGTTCGACCTACATCTTCCTGAAGGCCGCACTGGCCAAGAACGGCCTGGCGCTGGCGGACATCAAGCAGTCGACGGTATCGCCGCCCTACGAAAACCTGTTGCTGCTGAACCGGGTGAACGTGGTGCCGGGCTACATCGACGCCGAGGTTCCCGAGCTCGAACACAAGGCTGGAGGGCCGGGTTCCCTGTCCATCCTGCACGGCGAGGACCTGGGCATCCGGAGCTACGGATCGGGCGTATTCACGTCGGACAAGAATATTGCTCAACGCCCGGATCTCGTCCAGAGGTTCGTGACGGCCTATGCCAAGGCCTTCGCCGACGTGATCCAGGACCCGGAGGCGGCCGCCGACACGCTGATCAAGAACAACCCCGAGTACAAGGGCAAGAAAGAAATGCTGGTGGCGCAGCTGCGCGCGGATCTGGACTTCACGTTCTTCAGCGAGCACACCCGGACGCATGGCATCGGCTGGATCGATCCGGCCCTGTGGCGCTCATCCGCGATGCTCTTCAAGGAGCAAGGCGCGCTGTCGCCTTCCTTCGACGACACCCAGGGCTTCGACACGCGCTTCCTCGAAAAAGCGCAAGCTCTGAAGCAGTGAGGCGAGATCATGGCAGGAAAAACTCATAAGACCGCCTCGGGCGATGTCCAGCTGCCCGCCAACAATGGCCTCTACTATGACGGCGGCTGGCACGCTCCCGTCAGCGAACGCTGGACCGACATCACGGCGCCAGGAACGGGCGAACGGCTGATGGCCGTGGCCGATGCGGGCGCCGAAGACGTGGCGCGCGCGGCCAGGGCGGCGCGAGCCGGAGCCCGCGCATGGCGCCGCACGGCTCCGCTGGCCCGGGCCGCCACGTTGCGCAAAATGGCTCAGCGCTTGCGGGACAACGCAAGGGAGCTCGCGCTCCTGGACGCGTTGGACTGCGGCAATCCGGTATCTGAGATGGGTTCCGACGTCATGGTTGCCGCGGCGCTGCTGGATTTCTTCGCAGGCCTCGTAACGGAACTCAAGGGCGACACCATCCCGATGGGACACGACGCGCTGGACTACACCGAGCGGGAGCCCGTCGGCGTCGTGGCGCGCATCGTTGCGTACAACCATCCGCTGCTGTTCGCCATGGGCAAGCTGGCCGCCCCGCTGGCGGCGGGCAATGCAGTGATCATCAAGCCGCCGGTGCAGGCGCCCCTGTCTGCCCTGCGTTGCGCGGAGCTGATCGGAAATCTCTTGCCTCCTGGCGTGTTTTCGCTGATCCCGGGCGGCGCCGACGCCGGGGCCGCGCTGGCCGCCAGTCCCGACGTCGACATGATCGGCCTGGTGGGCAGCATTCCCACCGGGCGCAGGGTCATGCAGGCCGCGGCGGCGCGACTCAAGCCGGTGGCGCTGGAACTGGGCGGCAAGAACCCGTTTATCGCCTGCCCGGATGTCGACCCCGCGTTGGCGGCGCGCGCGATCGTCGACGGCATGAACTTCACGTGGTGCGGACAGTCCTGCGGGTCCACCAGCCGGGCCTTCGTGCACCGGTCCATCTATGACGAAGTCTGCGCCAAGGTGGCACTGGCTTGCGCCGCGTTCGTGCCGGGAGACCCCACCGACCCGGCCACCACCATGGGCGCAATGATCAGCCGCGAACACCGCGACCGCGTCAAGCAGGCGATCGATGCCGCCGTAGCGCAAGGCGCCCGCCTGATCGCGGGCGGCGGAATCCCCCGAGACGGCGTCCCCGCAGGGGGCTTCTATCTGGAACCGACCGTCTTTGCAGATGTGGCCGCCGCCTCGCCATTGGCCACCGAGGAGTTCTTCGGTCCCGTGCTTGCCCTCATTCCGTGGGATGACGAGCAAGAGATGCTTTCAGCAGTGCACAGCCTGGACGTCGGTCTGACCGCCGCGATCTGGACGGCGGACCTGGCGCGCGCCCACCGGCTCGCGCGCGAAATCGATGCGGGATTCATCTGGATCAACGAAGTCGGCAAGCACTTTCTTGGCGCGCCGTATGGCGGGGTCAAGCAGTCAGGGATCGGCCGCGACGAGTGCATCGGCGAGATGATCTCGTTTACCCGGGAAAAGAATGTCCACATCAATTTCAGGCCAGTGAGCCCGACATGAAGGCGGAATACGACTACATCATCGTCGGCGCGGGCTCCGCGGGCTGCGTGCTGGCCAATCGTTTGAGCAAGGACCCGGCAGTCACAGTGCTGGTCATCGAAGCGGGCCCCTGGGACCGAGACCCGCTCATCCACATTCCCTTGGGATGGGGCAAGATCCTGCAGCAACGCCTGCATGACTGGGGTTACGACGCCGAGCCTGCGCCGCACGCCGATGGCCGGGCCATCGAATGCGCGCGCGGCAAGGTTGTGGGCGGAAGTTCGTCGACCAATGCGATGGCGTTCGTGCGCGGACATCCCAAGGATTACGCGCGCTGGGCGCGGCGTTACGATCTGCCCGAGTGGCGTTTCGAGGAAGTCCTGCCCTATTTCCGCCGCCTGGAGGACTGGGAGGACGGACACACGAGTGACCGTGGCGCTGGCGGCCCCCTGCGGGTGCAGCGCTGCCGCTACCAGGATCCGCTGCTCGACGCCTTTTCCACGGCCGCCCGCCAGGCCGGGCACCCCTGGCTCGACGATTACAACGCCTCGCCAGCAGGCGGCTTCTCGCGCCTGCAGATGTCGATCCGGCGCGGACGCCGATGCAGTGCCGCCACCGCGTATTTGCGCCCCGCATTGCGGCGCCCCAACCTGACCGTGGTCACGCTGGCGCATGTCCTCGGCATGGACTTCGACGGCAGCCGCGCGGTCGGCTTGCGCTTTGCCAGACAGGGCCGCACCACGGCCGTCAGGGCTCGCCATGAGGTGATTCTTGCCGCAGGGGCCATCAACACGCCCGCGATCCTGATGCACTCGGGGATCGGCCCCGCTCAGACTTTGCGCGATGCCGGTATACGCGTCAGGCTGGAGCGCGCCGGAGTGGGTGAAAACCTGCAGGACCATATCTCTGTCATCGTCACCGCGCGCCGCCGTGAGCCGGGTCCGTTCGTGCGCGGCATGCGCCTGGACCGCATCGGCGTCTCCATGGCGCGCGCCTATCTCGGCGGCGAGGGTTTTGCCGGCGACGTTCCAGGCGGCATAGTGGGATTTGTGCAGCCAGACGGCGCGGATACGCCGGACCTGCAATTTCTCCTGACTGCGGCGCCTTTCAACGCCCATCCCTGGTTCAATCCGGTGCGCAAGCCTTTCGCCGACGGGTTTGCCGTCCGAACGGTGCTGCTGCACCCCCATAGCCGCGGCAAGATCACCGTCGCCAGCGCGGACCCGTTGGCACCGCCCCGGATCAACCAGAACTTTCTGGCGAGCGACGCAGACCGGATCAGGGTACGCGATTCGGTGCGTATCGCGCGGACCTTGCTGGACCAGCCTGCGCTTGGCGATTACGTCGCCATCGAGCTGGCGCCGGGCGGCGGCGTAGTCGATGACGCGGCGATCGACGCATTCGTCCGCAAGACTGCCATCACGGTTCACCACCCCGGCGGCACTTGCAGAATGGGAGGCGAAAGCGACCCGATGGCAGTCGTCGACAGCCGTATGCGCTGCATCGGCGTTCCAGGCCTGCGCATCGTCGATGCTTCGGTCATCCCGGACCTGACCTCGGGCAACATCAACGCACCCGTGCTCATGCTGGCTGAACGCGCCTCGGACTGGATACTTGAGGAGGCGCGCTGATGCGACTTTCATTGCAGCGTCATCGCTGTGTCAGCCTGCTGCCGCTGGCGCACACCGCCCACCAGCGGCTGGACGACTTCTTTTCCGTCGAGTATTGCAACCGCGCCGACGAGCTTCCCCCCGACACGGCCGCGCTGATCGTCGGTGGTGCAAACCTGGCGTCGCTGCAAATGGGGCTGCCGGCTCGGATTCAGTCAGTGACCGTGGTGGGCAGCGATGCGGTGCCGCCTCAGTTCGTGGAACAGATGAAAGCCAAGCGCGTGCTGGTGACCTGGCCGCGGGTCGCCGGCGCTGAAGACGAGCGGGAAGCGATGGAGATCTGTCACGACGTGATGGCGGCTTTTGGATTCGGCCGCATGGGGTCGCGGCCGCGCAACGTAGTCAACGATGTCTTGCTTTGCGATTGCTGTTGACCGCGTATCCCCGTGACAGGCGTGGCGCCGGCAGAAGGAGGTTCTGCCGGCGCCATCATCCACCTTAGAAAGTCATCCTGAACCCCGCAGTAGCGGTGACGACGTAGCTGCCGGAGAAATCCGCGTCGGCGTCGACCTGCCCGTAGATCGCATAGCGCTCCCCCCAGCCGTAGTTCACGCCCGCCCCCACGCTGCCCCAGGTTCGAGCCATGCGACTGGCGACCTGCGTGCCGGCCACGCGTACACGCGTTCCGTCCAGGAACTCATGTTTCACGTTGACGACGCCATAGACGCTGGACTCACGCTTCACGCCGGCCGTTTGCCAATTGCTCTTGTAATCCAGCGCAACACCAAGACGGCCCAGCAGGCTGTCGCCCTTGTCGCTTTCAACGCGCGCGCCGAATCTGTCGTTGAAGCGGTCGAAGCGGGTCGATACGTATGTCAGCTGCGCCTGCGGGATCAGGGCGAACCCCTCCGCCACCCCGAAAGCCTTGCCCGCCTCGATACCGAGCCCATAGCTCTGGGCCTTCTGGCCCCCCTTCAGTTTGCCTGCCAGCCGTGAATTGAGGTCGCTGTCGAACCAGGTCGCCTGAGCCTGGGCATCGATGTAGAGGCCATTCTTGCCATACCAGGTCAGTGTGGGCGTCAGGCCATAGGAGGTGGTGTCGATCTTGCCGTTGCCATACACCGACGACACGCGCGTATCTGCCTTGCCGTACTGAAAGGCCAGGCCGCCCACCAGGCGGGAACCTTCTTCCGCACCGGCCAGGACACGGTCCACCCCGAATTGCGCCTTCCAGCTATCGATATCCTGCCGCACGCCCGTGGTGGAGGCCGCGGGATCGAGCCGGCCCGTCGCGCCCTCCACGCGGCTCCATACGCCATTGCGGCCGGCGTCCGCCGGATCATAGAGGCGATTGCCAACCCGCTGGCGCAGGGTGGGCAGCTGGCTCAGGTGTAGCAGCGTACTGGCATAGGCTTCATAGACCGGCACGCCGGGTTGATAGAGCAAGGGCGGTTCGGCGCCCGGCGAACCCCCGCCGGGCGAGGGAGCGCCTGGATCGGTCGGAGCCGTGCCCGGATTCGTCGGAGTCGTGCCTGGATCGGTCGGCGTGGTGCCTGGATCGGTTGGAGTCGTGCCAGGATTCGTCGGAGTCGTGCCTGGATTCGTCGGAGTCGTGCCAGGATCGGTCGGAGTGGTGCCAGGGTCGGTTGGAGTCGTGCCGGGATCCGTCGGAGTGGTGCCTGGGTCGGTTGGAGTCGTGCCTGGATTGGTCAAGGACGACCGCAAATACCAGCCGCCGTCGGCCGGATCCTGTTGCAGCACATAGCCATAGGCGCCGGCCACCAAAGCCGGACGCCCCCCGATGACGTAGTCGCCGTTAGCCAGATCGAATTTTCCCGCCGACAGGCCATGGACCTGCACGACTTGTATCCCCCGCTGGGTCTGCGCGCCAGCGCCCCCCATGTTCTTCACCGTGACCGGCGTCGTGCCAGCGCTGTCGCCGGTGATCACCAGCTTGTCCGTCGGCGAGTCGTCGGCGCCAAGCTGCGTGCGGATTTCCAGGTTGCCGCCCTGCGCCGCATAGTTGCCGGCAATCGTGAGGGAGCCGAAGCCGCTGCGCGGACCCGGCGCGATCGTGCCGCGATTGACCGTCGCGCCCACGCGTCCCGTACCGCTCAATCGCGCTCCCGCAAGCACGTCCACCGGACCGCCCAGGGTGCCGTCCACCCGCAGCGTTCCGGCCTGAATCTCGGTTTTTCCCGTGAACGCCGCGCTGTTGCCCGCCAAGGTCAGCGTGCCTGCGCCCAGTTTGTTGAAAAGCGACGCCCCCGAGAACGCGGTGGACACGCCCACGTCGCGGCCGTTCGTATCGAACCAGGCGCCGCCGCTGCCGATGGCCTGCGTGTCGAAGCCGTTCAGGAAATTACCTTCGTCACGATTGGCCCGCAGGATGCCGCCGTCCAGGTTGAAGGTGGCGTCGCCCGCGCCCTTGATGACCGAGCCGGTCTCCAGCACGCCGCGGCCGCTGGCATCGCCGGTCAGGTTCAGCGTGCCGGTGGAGGTGCCGGCAGGGGCAAGCCACGTGTTGCGGGCGGCGACCGCAACCCCGCCCTTGGTTATCGTCAGCGTGCCCGAGCCATCCGAACCGATTTCGATGCGGTCGCTTGCGGAGAGCGTCGAAATATCGGCCGTCGCGCTCGATACGGTCACCGTACCGACGCTGCCCGCGCTCTTCCCGATGTAAACCGCTGCCGCGGCGCCAGGCCCGGTCGATCCGACGGTGCTGACGCTGGCGCCATCCAGGACGCGCAAGTCGCCGGTTCCTTCAAAACCCACGTATATATTGTTCAGCGGGTCCCAGACCGCCTGCGGGCCCGATACCGTGACGTCCCCCTCGCCGCCGACGTCCCAGCCGATGATCGCCTGACCGCTGTGCACGACGCCGTTGTCGATCTGCAGCGTGCCCTTGCCGCCCGTGCCGATCTCGAACGCGCCGATGGTGTTGATATTCCAGGTTGACCCCGCCCCGGAAACGAGAACGTTCCCGACGCTGCCATTGTCGACGCCGATTCTGGCCGAGTCGCTATGCGCCACGCCTGCGTCCAGGATCGAAAGCGTGCCGCTGCTGCCCGAATCGGCTCCGATCAGCACCGGGCCGAGGCTGGTCCAGCTGGACGCAGTGCCGCTGGCGTCACGGCCGGACACCGTCAGGGCGCCAACGGAGCCATTGCCGCTCCCTATGTACGCCCAGTCATTGATCACGGAGCCGCCAGCGTTGATGACCAAAGTCCCGGGCAGGGAATCACCGACGGTCAGATCGCCACCGACAGTCCAATTCGGCGTCTGGACCGGGCCGGGCAGAACCTGGCCAGAGCCGGAGACCGATTGGGCATTTGCGGGAATGGCGAAGTTCGCCGCATAAAGGACGAAGACAGCCGGTTTCCACCAACCCTTGCACAAGCCATTCGCGGTGTTCACGAAAAATCCTTACTGAGTGGACGTAGTCCCTCATCGGTACGGCATGCAGCAAGGATTTCTTAATAGTCGTTTTACCTACCAGCCCGCGAAAATGCATTCGGCTTCCATTAATATGACGGACTCTCGCGCCCGCCTGGACAGGAGCCGTTCTTGAACCGACTACTCATCATCGCCGGCCTCGCGGCCACGGTCGTTGCCTCGCCCGCCCTCGCGGGAGAACGCTGGATGGTCTATGCCGGCGGCGAAAAGCCCAGCCGCATCTTCGTCACCGTCGACGAAACCTACCTCGACGCCGTGCCCATGGCGGAGAAGACCTACAAGCTCGAAACACTGACGATCCTGGAGAACGCCAAGGCGCCGGACTGGGTGTCCTCCAACATGATCATCGATTGCGCGCGGCAGACGCTGGAGGAAAAGCTGATCCAGCTGTCGCCGCGCGGCGGCAAGCTGGCGACCGCCCCCGACCAGCCGGCGCATCCGCCCAAGAACGCCGTCGGCCAGGCCTTGATCGACTTCGCCTGCGACATGGGTCCCAAGAGCAGCACCCAGCGGACCGCGGCGCGCAAGGCCGACAACCAAGCGCGCGGCTGGCTTTATCTGGGGCCGCTGGACACCGGGGCGATCGGCGACCTGGCCTGGAACACCATGTGGACCGATGGCACCCGGCCCGTCAGCAAGCCGCGCTCGGACGCCGAGCTGGACCGCGAGATGAAGGATCTGGACGCGCGCCGCAAGAAGGCGCTGGCGGAGGCCGACGCTCTTGCCGGCAAGACGGTCGAGCAGGACAAGGCGTCGAGCCGCCAGATCGCCAAGGCACAGGAACCGCTGGCGCGAGCCGACGCGCGCCGCACGCGCGAGAGAACCGAAGTGCGGCGCACGATGGACGCCTGGATCGGCCAGCCCGAGGCGGAGTTGCTGCGCGTCTGGGGCCCGCCCACCGGCGCCGGCGACAGGGACGGCAACCGCATGCTGCAGTACTACCGCCAGGAAGCGCGTTCGACCCAGGCTTCCGGATCCGGCGGCTGCCCGCCGGGACAGTCCATGCAGCTGACGCACGGACCCAACTCCCCTCCGCGCTGCGCCCCTTCCGGCAGCTCAGGCCAAAGCTACCAGTACACCTACGAGTGCACCGTCAGCTTTGAACTGCAGGGCGGCATGATCATCGACTATTTCACCAAGGACCGGCGCACGCCCAACGATCCGTTTACGCACTGCACCCACATCCTCGGCCGGCTCAACTGAGGACTGCGCTGACGACCTACCGCCTACAACAGCACTCCATCCTCGGGCGCCAACGGCGGCGGCAAGTCCGTGTCGCCCAGCAGCTCGCCCACGTTGATTTCGATGCCGCGGCACAAGGCGTCCAGGGGCAGGTTGTTGGGCAGGCGGTCGAAGGGTTCCTCGATCTGCTCGCCCAGGGCGTCCAGCCCGAAGAACGTGTAGGACAGCACGCCCACCATGAACGGCGTCACCCAGCCTATGCTGCCGACCAGGCAAAACGGCAGCAGGAAGCAATAGGCGTAGACGGTCCGGTGCAGCAGCAGGATGTAGGCGAAGGGAATGGGCGTGCCGCGTATCCGCTCGCAGCCGCCGCCTATGTATGAAAGCCGCGTGATCTGACCATCGATATCCGCCAGGAGTATGCTGTCCAGCTTCCCTTCGCGCCTCAGCCGGGCGTAGGCCAGGCTCAGATCGCGCAGCAGGACGGTGGGCGGATTTGCCGCCCGCATGAGGCGGGCCGCGCTATCCGCGGGTAGCCATCGTTCCAGGTCCTCCCTGGGATCGCTCAGCCTGAGCATGTGCCGCAACGCGTGGGCGTAGGCCACCAGGCCGTGCGCCAGTTCGCGCTGGCGGGTGGCCGGCAGGTCGTCGGGGAAGCTCAGCGTCTGCCGCGTCAGGTTGCGGATGACGATGAGCAGCTCGCCCCAAAGCTTGCGCGCCTCCCACCACCGCTCGTAGGCAACGCTGTTGCGAAACCCCAGGAAGATGGCCAGGGTCAGGCCGACCAGCGTCAAGGGAACGGCGCCCAGTCCGACGCCGCTCAAGGGCAGGCGGTGCTCCGCCAGCACCACGGCGGCGGCCAGCAGCATCATCGCCACCACGCGCTTCCAGATGACGGAAACGATGGAACCCTTCAAGGTGAAAAGCAGCAGCCAGGGGGAGCGCGAGGGAGGACGGATGATCATGACGCGTTACGCCTGCAGGCTCCCCTCCCCGGCCTTTCTGATGCGCACCGGGATCGATTTGTACGAAGGCGTGCCGCATTCCTTGTCGATGTAGTCCAGCGGAACCAGCACGTTGGCCTCGGGGTAGTAGGCCGCGACCGAACCCCGGGCGATGTTGTATTCAATCGCCGTAATGCCTGCCAATCGCAGCGTCCTTGTCGGCGAGACGGTTTCAATGTCCACCAGATCGCCGTGTTCCAGGCCCTGCGCGGCCAGATCCTCCGGATGCATGAAAAGCACGTCGCGGCGGCCGAAGACGCCGCGGTAGCGATCGTCCAGTCCATAGATCGTGGTGTTGTACTGGTCGTGGCTGCGTATGGTCACCAGCCGCAGCACCTCGTCGGGCCAGGGTTCGTAGCGCTCGCGCACCCCGGGAAACACCGAGAACATGGCCTTGCCCGTGGGCGTGTTCCATTTGCGCTCGGTCGGCGGCAAGGGCATGCGAAAACCGCCAGGCACGCGAATGCGCGCGTTGTAGTCGTCGAAGCCTGGGATGGTGCGTTCGATCAGGTCCCGGACGCGATCGTAGTTTTGCACCAGCCCCAGCCAATCCACCTTGCTGTGGGGCAAGGTCGCGCGGGCCATGGCGGCGACGATGGCCGGCTCGGACCGCAGTTCCGCGGATGCCGGCTTGAGCTTGCCGGCCGAGGCATGGACCATGGACATCGAGTCCTCCACGGTCACCGATTGCGGGCCGTCGGCCTGGACGTCGAGTTCGGTGCGTCCCAGCACCGGCAACAGGAAGGTTTCCTGGCTCACCAGCAGATGCGAGCGGTTGAGCTTGGTGCCCAGGTGCACGCTCAGCGTCAGTTCCTTCATCGCCGCAAAACAGAGTTCGGGGTCGGGCAGGGCCACGGCGAAGTTGCCGCCCAGGCAGATCAGCGCCCGGGCCGTGCCATCGACCATCGCTTCCATGGCTTGCACCGCGTCGTGGCCGTGCCACCGCGGCGGCGTGAAGCCGAACTCCGCCTCCAGCTTGTCCAGGAATTCCGGAGCGGGCTTTTCCGTGATGCCGACCGTACGGTTGCCCTGCACATTGGAGTGGCCGCGCAGCGGGCAGATGCCGGCGCCGGGCTTGCCGAAGTTGCCGCGCATGAGCAGCAGGTCGGCGATCAGCTTGACGTTGGCCGTACCCGTGTTGTGCTGAGTGATCCCCATGCCGTAGGTGACGATGGTGGCGTTGGACTTGGCGTAGGCCTCGGCCACGTGTTCCAGGTCGGCGCGCTGCAGGCCGCTTTCGGTTTCGATGTCGGTCCAGGAGGTCGCCTCCAGGTCCGCGGCAAGCGCGTCAAAGCCCAGCGTGTGCTCCGCGATGAATTCGCGATCCAGGACCTGGCCGCGCTGGGCTTCGAGCGCCAGCAACGCCTTCATGATGCCCTTGAGCGCGGCCGCGTCGCCGCCGGCCCTGACCTGGTAGTAGGTGGAGGCGATGTTGGTCGAGCTGAAGGTCGCCATTTCCACGATGCTCTGCGGATCGGCGAAGCGCTCCAGGGCGCGTTCGCGCAATGGATTGAAGACGATGATGGGGACCTTGCGGCGCGCCAGCTCGTGCAGCGTGCCCATCATGCGCGGGTGATTGGTGCCGGGATTGTGGCCGATGGAAAGGATCAGCTCGGCATGGTCGAAGTCCTCGAGCGATACGGTGCCCTTGCCTATGCCTATGGATTGCGGCAGGCCCACGCTGGTGGCTTCGTGGCACATGTTCGAACAGTCCGGGAAGTTGTTGGTGCCGAACTCGCGCGCAAACAGCTGGAAGAGATAGGCCGCCTCGTTGGAAGCCCGCCCCGAGGTATAGAACTCGGCCTGGTCGGGCGTATCCAGGCTACGCAGCACCTCGCCGATGCGCTCGAACGCGGCGTCCCACGACACCGGAACGAACTTGTCGGTGGCCGCGTCGTAGGCCATCGGATGCGTCAGGCGGCCGAAGTCCTCCAGTTCGTAGTCCGACAGTTCCAGCAATGAAGACACGGTGCGCTGGGCGAAAAAATCCGGCGTCACGCGCTTGCTGGTCGCCTCCCAGGTGACCGCCTTGGCGCCGTTCTCACAGAACTGGAAGGTGGAGCGGTGTTCCTTGTCCGGCCACGCGCAGCCCGGGCAATCGAAGCCCGCGGGCTGGTTGGTGCGCAGCAAGACCACGGGAGCCTCCACCACCTCCATCTGTTGCCGCACGGCCTGGGCCGTGGCCTTCAACGCCCCCCACCCTCCCGCCGGGCCATCGTAGGGCCGGATGCCGGGTACTTCGCGTCGTTTGCTCATGGTGTCACCTCTTTATTCAAGCACTGCTTCCGCTTCGATCAGGATCAGCCATTCCGGCATCGCCAGGCTGTTGACGACGATCCACGACGACGGCGGCGGATTGGCCGGAAAGCGCCGGCGCAATTCCTCGGAGACCTGCCCGAGGTCTTCCCTGACGGTTTCGCAGGCATACAGCCGCAACATGACGAGCTGCTCCATCCTGCCGCCGGCGGCGGCCAGCACGCGCTCCACATTGGCTAGCGCCGCCGCGGTCTGGCCTTGCAGACCAATGTCGACCACGCGGCCATGCACGTCCGTGGCGGCCTGGCCGGCGATGACCACGCGGCGGCTGCCGGTGGCGATGCATGCCTGGCTGTAACCGTATTGCGCCGTGTCGAGCACGCTGTCGGGGTTCACAAGTGTCCTGGTCATGGCTGTGGCTCCTTCAAGCGCCCAATTCCTGGAAGGCATGTCCGTTGGCCGCCAACTGCTGGAAGATTCCAGGCGGCAGCTCACTCTGCCAGACATGGCCGGAGAGCTGCCATTGCTGCGGATGCGCCAGATCGGGCAAGCCCGCTCCTTTACGGACATACAGCCCAAGGGTGGGCTTGCCCAAATTGATGTAGAAGTCGAATTCCTGCTGTTCCGGGGTCTGCTGCATGATGCGTCTCCTGGCGGCCTGCTTGCCGCGGTGCCGTTCAAACGCCGGCGCTGTCCGCAGGCTTTTCGCCCTTGGAAGGCTCCGAAGACAGAATGCTGCAACCGGAAGGAATGATCTAGTTTTTCCTGTGAACCTTTTGATAAGCAATGGTTATCAAGGCTTTGCAGGCAGGGAGTGATTGAGGACGCCTTCCAGGTCCATTTGCCCGGCGATCTGCCAGGCCGCGTTCGACAGCGCAGGCTGGTTGTCGCGCCGCAACCTGACCAGGCAGACGTCCTCGGCGTGTTCCGGGGTGATGGGATGCGCCAGCAGCCCAGCCCCTTCATACTGGGCGGGCAAGGCGCTCAGGGGCAGGATCGAGAATGCCCGTCCGCTCTGGCATTCCGCCAGCAGCACGCGAATATCGTTGCTTTGCAGCACGACGCGCGGCTTCGCTTCCACGGCCTCGAAACATTTGTTCAAGGTCTGGCGGTTCTGCATGTCCGGGCTGAGCAGGCACAGCGGAAGCTCGCCCACTTCCGACCAGTCCAGCTGGCGCGGCAGGGAGGCCTGCTCGTTCGCCACCAGCACATGGCGTTCGGAATACAGCGGCATCGCGTCATAGTCTGCGCTAATGAGCACGGACCGTTCATAGAGGATTCCCAGCTGGATTTCCTGGGCCTTCAGCCGCCGCAGGATTTCCGGGGTGCTGAGGGACGTGACTTCCAAGGTCAGCTGGGGAAGTATTTCGCGGTACTCCGCGCTGAGCAGCGTCGCAGCGTGGTTGGCGGTGGGAATCGCGCCTATCGCCAGGTGACCTTGCGGCACGCTGCGCACCAGGTCGGCTTCCTGCCGCAACCCCTCCAGCGAGGCCATGACCTGCCGCACCCACTGGATCACCCGCTCGCCTTCAGGCGTGATGCCTTCGAAGGTCCGGTTGCGCTTGACGATCGTGATCCCGAGCTCGCGCTCCAGTTCGCGGATGCCATTGGACAAGGCCGGTTGCGAGACATGGCAGCTTTCCGCGGCGCGTCCGAAATGCCGGTACTTGTCCAAGGCCAGGAGATAGGAGAGCTGACGGATAAACATGGACATCCCCGGATTGCATCGTTGACTTCACGACTTATGGTGCAAGCGGTCCAAGTCCGCTTGCAAGGCATGCGGCCGATCTTACTCCCGGCGCTTGCTGGCGCGATGCGCCATGTAGCCGAAGACGCAGGCGGCCGCGGCGCTTGCCGCCCAGACCGCAAGATGCAGCGGCCGTGCCCAGGCCGACCTCAAGCTCGCGTCGAACGCCATCGCCAGCAGATCCACGGACGCCACGGCCAGCCATAGCAGCGCCGCCGTCCGCCATTGCTCCGTCCATAGGCGGCGCTCGCCTCGCACCAAGGCATGCCCGCCGCAAACCATCCACGCCAGAAAGAAAACCGTCACCTCGCGGTCATGCAACCCCGCCGCATGTGGCCAGGCCAGGCGGTTGGCCAGCAAGTACGCGGCACAGGCGCACGTCGGGCCGCAGATCATCGCCACATTCAACCGGTGCGCGGCGCGGCCGAAGCGGGAGGCGGCCGCCGCCGGCCGCGCCGTGTACAGGACCAGTCCCGTCGCGATCATGGCGGCGCCTGCCAGGGCCAGCAGGAGGTACAGCGCGCGCAGCAGCGGCGCGGCATAGTAGCCATAGTGCAGCCCGCCCAATGTCCGGATCAGTTGCAGGGATCCGGGGTAGTCGGTTTGCGCATCGACGATCCGGCCCGTCGCCGCATCCAGACTGATGCGGTCGGGAAAGGCCAGCAGACGGTCGTCGTACCGGCGCCAGACATCCGCAAGCGCGCCTTGAGTGCCCGGCTGCCTGACCGTGATCGCGGCGATATTGCCCGCGCCCAGTTCCGCCTCGGCGCGCTGCGCCAGGGCGGCCAGCGGCAGCATCGCGCTCGCGCCGCCCCGCGGCGAACTGGCCGGCGGCTGCGGAAACACGTCCGCCACCATCGCCGCCACGTCGCCGCCATAGCGGCTTTGCACGCCTGCGGGCAGATACCCCAGCAACAGCGTGCTCAAGGCGGTGAGCAGGATCATGCAATGGAACGGCAGCGGCAGGACCGACAGGACGTTGTGCGCATCGAGCCACGCGCGGCCAGGCGAGGCGCGCGGCCTGAAGAGGAAGAAATCCGCAAAGAAGCGCCGGTGCACGATGACGCCGGAAACCAGCGTCGCCAATAGCGCCAAGGTACAGGCGCCAACCACCCAGATGCCGGCCTGGCCCGCATGCAGGCTGTAGTGGAATTCGACCAGGAAGTCGCCGCCCTCGGTGTCGCGCGGCACGATCTCGCGCCCGCTGGCCGGATCGAGCTGCACGGCGCCGCCGCCCTTGTCATCCTCCCATGTCAGCGTCAGCAGGGGACGGCGCGCGTCCGGCAGCTCGACGCGCCAGGAGTCCGCCGTCGCGGCATTGCGCGCCAGCCAATCTTGCGCGCGGTCCAGGGTTGGGGTCTGGTCCGCCCGGCCGGCCGCGGCGTTCTCCGGCTTCATCCAGAGGCTGATTTCAGGCGCATAGACACTGAGCGCGCCGGTCAGGAACACCGCGAACGCCAGCCAGCCGAACAGCAGGCCGACCCAGGCATGCAGCCAGGCCATGCGCTGGCGCAGGCTTCCTTCTGGATAGGCGTTCATGCCGCCGTTCCCCACGTTATGGCCCAGCAGCCGATACAGCCTGCGGCGATGCCCAGCCACACCCGGCCCGCGCTGCGGGCCGCGAAAGCCCATATCGTGAGGCCCACATGCGCGGGGATGGCCGCCAAGGCCGGATAGAGGATGGCGTCGGCAGGCGCCACTGGCAGGCGCGCCGCCGCCGTCACAGCGGACCAAACCAGCGCGTAGGCGCCGAACGTGGCCGCGCCCGCGCGCGCCGCCACGCCGCCCCAGTTGCTGCGCGGCCTCACCAGGCGTACCGCAGCGTGGCCAGCACCAGCCGCCCGGCGCCGTAGGTGCACGACGTGGTGGTCACGCAGGTGCCCACATACGTACGGTCGAACAGGTTGCTGGCATTCAGCGACAGCGTCATGCCCCGCATCGCGGGCTGCATCTGGCCCAGGTCGTAGGACAGGGCGGCATCGACCAGCGTCACCGCCGGAATGCGCAAGGTGTTGGCCGCATCGCCCCAGTCCGCGCCGATGTAGCGCACGCCAGCCCCCAGGCCCAGGCCCTGCAGCGGCCCGTCCTGCACCTTGTAGGCCAGCCATGCCGCGGCCTGGTGCGCCGGCGCGTAGTACTGCTTCTTGCCCTGCCGCGACTGCGGCGCGCCATCGACGATGTCGACGTTGGCACTCTTGGTCACCACGGCATCGACGTAGGAGTACGAAGCGATCACGTCCCAGCCGCGCGCGAGGCTGGCCTTGCCTTCCAGCTCGATCCCGCGCGAGCGGACCTCGCCCGCCTGCTGCTGGAAGCCCGGCGGACGGCCGGGCGTGGTATCGCTGGTCAGCACATTGGTTTGCGTCAATTGATAGGCGGACAGCGTCACCATGCTGTCGCTGCCCGGCGGCTGGTACTTCAATCCCGCCTCGATCTGCCGGCCCTTGGTCGGCTGGAACGGGTTGCTCTCGTAGTCGGTGCCGCCCGTGGGCGCGAAGGAGGTCGAGTAGGCCACGTAAGGCGCCAGGCCGTTATCCAGCATGTAGGTCAGGCCCGCCCTGCCGGTGAAGGCCGAATCGTCCTGCGAGACCTTGCCGGACGTCAGCAGATTGCGGGTCGTGCTGCGCGCCATGTCGTAGCGGCCGCCCAGCGTCAGCAGCCAGTTGCCATACGAGATCTGGTCCTGCGCGTAGACGCCGGACTGTTCGGTGCGCTGGCGTGAGTCGATGCGGGGAATCAGGTCCGAGATGCCCGGCCTGGGCCGCCCATAGACCGGATCGTAGAGATCCAGCGGCGGCACGCCGGCGATGACGTTGGCGAACTGGTAGGTGTCGCGCATGTCCAGATAGTCGAAACCCGCCAGAAACTCGTGCCCGACCTGGCCAGTGTTGAAACGCGCGATGGCCTGGGTATCCACGTTCAGCGTCGCCCCGGTTCCCTTGCCCTGCGACATCGAACGCGACCAGGTGCGCATGTCCACCGGATTGAGCATGTAGCCCACGGTGGTGCGCGCCTCGCCCCGCATGTGGCTGTAGCGCAATTGCTGCCTTACGGTCCAGGTGTCGTTGAACTGGTGCGAAAACAGATAGCCCGCCGAGTATTGCTCCCGCTCATAGGTATCCCAGCCGGGTTCGCCGGTGTAGCGGTCGCGGGGAATACGGCCGTTGGGATTGGAGTAAAGCGTGCCCGCGGCCGGCAGGTTGCCGTACATCGGCACCTGATGGTCCTTTTGATAGAAGCCCAGCAAGGTCAGCGAGGTGGCCGCCGACGGCCGCCACGTCAAGGCCGGAGCGACAAAGGTCCGGTCCTCTTCCGAGTAATGGGCGGACTGGGCCGCGTCGCGCTGCAATGCGACCAGGCGGTAGCTCCACTGCCCGTCCTGGTCCATCGGGCCGCTCAAGTCGGCGGCAGCCTGGATCCGGCCGTAGCTGCCGGTCTGCAGCTCGACCTCGCGCTGGGGCGTCGGCGTGGGCAGCTTGCTCACCATGTTGATGAGGCCGCCGGGCGTGTTCTGGCCGTACAGCACCGAGGACGGCCCCTTCAGCACCTCCACCCGCTCCAGCCCGTAGGGCTCGATCTGCAGCATGCCAAAGCTGTAGGCGCCAAAAGGCAGGCGGGCGCCGTCCAGGTTGTTGCGGGCGGCGTGGCCGCCGCGCAGGTAGATGTTGTCGTAGCGCAGATCGGCGCTGCCGCCCGGCGAATAGGCGCCCGGCGTGTAGGCCAGCGCCTCGACGATGCTGCGCGCGCCGCGCATCGCTATCTCGTCGCGCGTGACCACGTTCACCGTCTGCGGGATCTCCAGGATGGGCGTGTCGGTCTTGGTGCCGCTGGCGCTGCGCTGCGCCACGAGGCCAGCCACCGGCCCGTAGGCCGATTCGTTTGCCCCCTCAACCCGCACTGCCGGCAGCACCGCCGCCGGCTCATTGGGAATACGCCTCAGCGTGTAGACGTTGGCGCCATCGCGCCGCGCCGCCAACGGCGTGCCCGCCAGCAATTTGGCCAGCCCCGCCTCGACCGTCCAGGCGCCTTGCAGCCCGGCCGTGCGCCAGCCTTCGGCCAGCGCTGGATCGAACGATAGGTTGATCCGCGCCAGCCCGGCGAAGGCCGACAGCGCCGGTCCCAGCGGCCCCGCCGGAATGTCGAACCGTGCCTGGGCGGCCGTGCCGGACGCAGTCACGGCCGGCTGCGCGTGGATGGCCGGCGCCGCAGCCCCCAATGCCGCGCAGAGCGCGCCAGCGGCGGCGCGGCGATTCGTGCGGCAAACTGGCCCGGCCGCGTTGTTCTTGCTTGAAAACATGCTGATCCCGACGAAGTGCTAGCGAAGGTGCTATATGGACTTGTCGGACGAAGCGGAAAAAGGGGACAAGAATCCGCGAATCCGGGTCAGGCCGGCACCACGCTGACCCAGTAGCGGCTGCGCGAAACCACCCGCACCGGCAGGCTGCGCGACACCGCCAGCAGTACCGCGTCGGTGTCGTCCACCTGGAACCCGCCCGAGATGCGCAGATCGGCCACCGCCGGATCGCAGCGCAACAGGCCCGGGCGATAACGCCCAAGCTCCCGCAGGAAGTCGGCCAGCCTCATGCCGTCCGCGTAAAGCACGCCATCCAGCCAGGCTTGCGGCGGATGGACATAGGCGCGAGGCGCCAGGACCTCACGGTCCGAGAACTCGGCGCATTGGCCTGCCGCCAGCACGACGCCTGCCGCCGCCGCGCGCGGCTGCAACCGCACCTGCCCTTCGATCACAGCAACCCGGCTGCGCGCATCCAGCTGCCGCACGCCGAAGTATGTACCCAGGGCCTGCACGCTGCCTTCGGCGGTGCGCACCCGCAGCGGCCGAGGGTCCGGCGGCGCCCCATGGGACGAACGCAGCAGGATTTCGCCCTCGCGCAACAGCACCAGACGTTGTTCCGCCGAATAGTCCAGGTCCACGGCCGAAGCCGTATTGAGCGCCAGCACGCTGCCGTCCGGCAGCTGGAACTGCCGGCGTTCGCCGCTGCCGGTGGCGTAGTCCGCCGTCCAGCTCTGCCAGGGCGCCGTGCGCCATGCCAGCCAGCCCGCCGGCAACCCCACGATCAGGCCCGCCAGCACCCGCAGGCCCGCGCGCCGCGTTGCGCCCGCGTTCATGGCGGCCCGCCCCAGACCCGGCGGCAAGCCGCCGAACTTGGCCAGGACCGCCTGGGCCCGGGTCCAGGCGCGATCGTGCTCGGGGCTGCGCTGGCGCCAACGCTCGCAGGCCAGTTTGTCCGCTTCGGAGAAGCGCCCCGAATGCAACCGCACCAGCCAGTCCGCGGCTTCGCCCGCGATCTTCGGGTCGATGGAGTCCGTCGCGGCCGTCATGGCGCCGCCAGGATGCAATGCTTGAAGGCCTCGGCCATGTAGCGCTTGACCGTGCGCACGCTCACCCCCATCTCGGCGCCGATCTGCTCGTACGTCAGGCCGTCGAGCTGCGACAGGAGAAACGCGATCCGGGCTTTGTCCGGCAGCGATGCCAGCAAGGCGTCCACCTCGCGCAGCGTCTGCAGCACCATCAGGCGCTGCTCTTCCGACGGCGCATGCCGCGCCGGCATGGCCGCGAGGGCGTCGAGGTAGGCCTGCTCCAGCGCATGGCGCCGGTACAGGTCCACCATCAAGCGCTTGGCGATGGTGGTCAGGTAGGCGCGCGGCTCCTGCAAGTCCGGCATGGCGCGCCGGCGATAGCTGCTCAGCAAGCCGACAAACGTGTCCTGGGCCAGGTCGGCGGCGTCGGCGCTGTTGCCCAGCCGCCGGCGCAGCCAGCCGAACAGCCAGCCGTGATGCGCGTCGTAGATGCGCTGCACGGCAACGGCGGAAGTCGGGTCGGGGGGAGACATGGCGAAGACGCGGTCCGATTGTTTCGATAATGGGAATTAATCGCAATTATCGCCACAAATCCGCCCACCGGCAATGCACGGTTTCCGATCGCGCGCACCCCGGCCGGCGCGGCCGATCGAACGAAACCCGATTGGATTGGGAGGCTGCGCCGGCTCACGGCCAGCGGCGGCCGCGTTCAAAGCGCTTTGCCGTATGCCTCGAAGTCCTCGGGATCCAGCCAATCTTTCAAAGCCTCGGCATCCGGCGGCCGCGGCGCCGTCGGCCTGGCGCTGGGCGTCCTGCTGAAGCGCGGCGCCGGCGCGGGCTGCGTGATGCCGTCCACCTCCAGCAGCGTGCCGCGCGCCTTGACCTGCGGATGCATGGCGGCGTCCCTCAGCGTCTGTACGGGCGCCACGCATACGTCCAGGTGCGCCAGCCTTTCGCACCAGTCGTCGCGACTGCGCTGGGCGAAGGCCGCGGCCAGCACCGTCCGCAAGCGGGGCCAGGTGCTCCTGTCTTGGTGATCCCCCAGTTCGCGGATGGCATTGTCGTCCAGGCCCAACTGCCGCAGCAGCAGCTCGTGGAAGCGGCGTTCTATCGGGCCGACCGAAAGCCATAGGCCGTCGGCGCACGGGTACACGTCATAGAACGGCGCGCCCGAATCGAGGATGTTGCTGCCCCGTTGGGACTGCCATGCGCCCGACGCGGCCAGGCCGTAGAACGCCGTTGCCATCGAGGCCACGCCGTCCATCACGGCGGCATCCACCACCTGGCCCTGCCCGGACTGGCGCGCTTCGATGATGGCGGCCAGCATGCCCAGTGCGAGATAAGGGCCGCCGCCGCCGAAATCGCCCACCAGCGCGAGCGGCGGCGTGGGCGGCTGGCCCGCGCGGCCGATGGCGTCGAGCACGCCGGTGACGGCAATGTAATTGATGTCATGTCCGGCCACTTGCGCCAGCGGGCCGTCCTGGCCCCAGCCGGTGATGCGGCCGTAGACCAGCCGGGGATTTTCCGCCAGGCAGGCTTGCGGTCCCAGGCCCAGCCGCTCGGTCACGCCGGGACGGAATCCTTCGATCAACCCGTCGGCCTTGCGCAGCAGCCGCAGCACCAGGGCGACGGCGCGCGGATCCTTCAGGTCCAGCGCGATGGAGCGCCGGCTGCGCAGCAGCAGGTTGTACTTCAGTTCGCGCTTGACTCCCAGGTCGGCAGGCTCCTTGCGTTCGATCCGCAGGACGGTCGCGCCCATGTCGGCCAGCAGCATGGCCGCCATCGGTCCCGGACCGATGCCGGCCAGTTCGATGATCCTGATTCCAGCCAAAGGTCCCATGTGTTGGTCTCCCCATGTGATGGCGGCGCGCGCACCGCCGGATCAGAGCAATTCGATGGCGATGGCCGTGGCTTCGCCCCCGCCCAGGCACAGGCTGGCCACCCCGCGGCGCAGGCCGCGCCGCTCGAGCGAGTGCAGCAGCGTAACGATGATGCGCGCGCCGGTGGCGCCCACCGGATGCCCCAGCGCGCAGGCGCCCCCTTCGACGTTGACCCGCTCGGCGGGCAGGCCCAGGTCGCGCAGCGCGATCAGGGCGACCACCGCGAAAGCTTCGTTGATCTCGTACAGGTCCACCGAGTCGCGGCTCCAGCCCACCCGGTCGAGCAGGCGCGCGATGGCGTGCACCGGCGCGACCGGGAACTGCCCCGGCGCCAGGGCCGCGGCGGCATGCCCGACGATGCGCGCGCGCGGCTTCAGTCCCAGCGTTGCCGCGTGGCTATGCCGCGTCAGTGCCAGCGCGGCCGCGCCATCCGAAATCGAGGACGCGTTGCCGGCCGTGACCGTGCCGTCAGTGGAGAACGCCGGTTTCAGACTGGCCAGCCGCGTCGCATCGCACAGGCCCGGCGTCTCGTCGTCGGCAACCAGCGCGCCTGGCGCCATGCCGCGACGGGCATACGCCGCGATGGGCGCGATCTCCGCCGCGAAAGCCCCTGAGGCGATGCTGCCCTGCGCCCGCAATACGCTTTGCTCCGCATAGACATCCTGTTGGGCGCGGCTGAAGCCGTGCTCGCGCGCGGCCAGATCGGCGTAGTGCCCCATCAGATGGCCTTCGTAGGCGTCCTGCAGGCCATCGCGGTACATGTGGTCCAGCAACTGCCCGTCGCCCAGCCGGTATCCCTGCCGCGCCCGGGGGATCAGATGCGGCGCATTGCTCATCGATTCCATCCCGCCGGCCAGCACCAGGTCCGCCGATCCGGCAGTCAAGATGTCGTGCGCCAGGGTCACGGCCTTCATGCCCGAGCCGCACATCTTGCTCAGCGTGGTCGCCTGCACCGTGGTTGGCAGCCCCGCGCCCAGCACGGCCTGGCGCGCGGGCGCCTGCCCCAGTCCAGCAAACAGGCAGCAGCCCATCAAGGCCTCCTGGGCCGCGTCGGACGCCAGGCCCGCCTGACGCATTGCGGCGGCCAGCGCATGAGCGCCGAGCTCGGGCGCGGTGTAGTGCGACAAGGCTCCCTGGAAAGCGCCGATGGGCGTGCGCTGCGCGCCGACGATGACGACGGGATCTGAACGGGTGGACATGAGTCTATACCTCGATTGCATGGGGGTTCGAAGAATGCGCGGCCGCCATGACGCCGCGCACGAAATCCAGCAAGGTCGGGCTGTCGCCGGCCAGCAGTTGCCTGCCTATCAGGCTGGCGCATTCGTCTTCGCTGGCGCCGGTGGCGCGCCATTCATGCAGCCGCGTGGTGTACATGCCCAGGGCCAGCTCTTCGGTGATCCCGATCGCCCCGTGTATCGCATGCGCCAGGGCGCACACCAGCGGAATGGCTTCGCATGCACGCAGCCGCGCGCAGGCCGCTAGCGTGGCGTCGGGAAACAAGGCGCCGCTGGCGCATGCCAGCCGCGCCGCCATGGCAGTGGATGCCACCTGCTCCGCGAGCACGCTGATCTCCTGCTGGATCGCCTGGAAACGCCCCAGCGCCTTGCCGAACTGCTGGCGCTCGCCGACAAAGGCGACGCAGCGGTCGAGCACCGCCTGCATCGCGCCGGCGATTCCGGCGGCGTCGGCGGCGTTGCGCCAGGCCTGCACGGCGTCGTCCGGCAACGCGATGCGGCCAAGGACCGCCGGCGAGTCCGTCCATGCGGGTGCGGCGCTCGCGCGCGGCCGGAACAAGCCAGGATCCGATGCGGCGGGCGCCGCCACCAGCAACAGGCAGCCATCACGCTGCACCAGCAGGGTGCGCGCCAGTCCGGCTCCAGGCGTCTGGACGCACCGCAGGCCGCGCGGCCCGGGCAGCGCCCGGGCCAGGGCGATGGGCCCCTCGGGCACGGTCTGGCCGCTGGTGCGCAACAAGGCGCGCGCGAGCATGGTGTCGGCCAGCGGGTAAGGCAGCGCCAGGGCGCCCGCCGCCCGCAGCAAACCCTCGGCGTCCTCCAGCGACAATCCAGCGCCGCCCCGTTCCGCGGGCGTCAACGCGTCCACATAGCCGAGCGCATCGATGCCTTGCCATGTGCGCGCGGCCAAACTGTTTACCTGGCCGCCGTCGCCGGCCGCCTCGATCTCGCGGACCCGCTCCAGCGGGCACAAGCCCGCCAGGGCGCGCGCAAATTCGTCGTACAGGTCTTGCTGCATGGATGCCGGCATGGGCCCTCCTTCAGGGGTCGATAGGCCTTAGCGCAGGCCAAGCTCGCGTGCGATGATGCCGCGCAGGATATGGCGGGTGCCGCCGCGCAGCGAAAAGGTCGGGTTGATGAGCGTCAAGTAAGCCAGCGTGCGGGCGAGCATCTCGTCAGGCGCCGCGCCGGCATCCGCACGCAAGGCCTGGCCTATCCATTCGGGCACGGCCTGTTCGAACTCCGTGCCCAGGTCCTTCACCAGCACGGCCGCAAGACTGGCGTCGGCCCCTTCGTTCAGGCGCTGCGTCACCGCCAGCGACATGGCCCGCAGCACCGCCAGCCGTCCGGCCAGGCGCCCCGCCAGGCGGATCTGCGCCTGGTCCGGCGAGGACGCCCGGCGCAGATGCGCGAGCCAGCCGTCCATCAGCACCATGCTGGAATAGATCCGCTCCGGACCGCTGCGTTCCAGCGCCAGTTCAGCCGTGACCTGCTGCCAGCCGCTGCCCTCTTCGCCTATCAGTGCGTCATGCGGCAGGCGCACGTTGTCGAACAGGACTTCGCAGAAATGCGCGTCTCCCGCGACATCGCGGATCGGACGGATTTCAATGCCAGGCAAGGACAGGTCGAAGATCATCTGCGACAGCCCTTTGTGCCGGTCTTCCGGCACGCCCGAGGTGCGTACCAGCGCGCACATGTAATGCGAGCGGTGAGCGTTGGTGGTCCAGATCTTGCGGCCGTTGAGCCGCCAGCCGCCGGCATCGGGGGTGGCGCGCGTGCGCACGCTGGCGAGATCGGAGCCGGTATCGGGCTCGCTCATGCCGATGGCGAAGAAGGCTTCGCCGCGGATGATGCGCGGCAGGTAGAAGTCGCGCTGCGCTTGCGAACCGTAACGCAGGATCAATGGCGCGGTCTGGCGATCGGCGATCCAATGCGCCGACACCGGCGCGCCCGCCGCAAGCAGTTCCTCGCTCAACACGAACCGGGCGAAATTGCTGCGTTGCGCGCCGCCATAGGCGGCGGGCAAGGTCAGGCCCAGCCATCCCTGCCGCGCCAGCGCGCGGCTGAACTCCGCGTCATAGCCCATCCAGGAACGCGCGCGGCGGTCCGCCGGCATGTCCTTCAGCGCCTCGCGCAGAAAGGCGCGCACGGAAGGACGCAAGGCCTCGTCCTGCGCGGGAATCGCGGCAAGCCGCAGTGCCTCGTTGATAGCGCCCAATGTAATCCCCGGAACGCGCGGCGCCACGGCGCCGCCGCGCGCATTCCAATTTGCGGAAGTGCCGTGCAAGCCCAGCCCGCAGCGGTGCGCGCGGGCTTCATGGCAATCTACACGGGGGGCACATCGCGGTCTAATATTAGATGTGGACCGGGTAATACATCACAAATATCGCGAGCCCGGCGCATCAAGGGAGACACCCGTGGAGCTACGCCAGCTCAAGCAGCTGTTGGTCCTGTCCGAAACGCTCAACTTCCATCGCGCCGCCGAACGGCTGCACATGGCGCAGCCGCCGCTGTCGACCGCGATCAAGAAGCTGGAACAAGAGCTCGGCGTGCAGCTTTTCGATAGGCTGCCGGCCGGCCTGCAGCCCACGCCCGCGGGCCAGGTCGTGCTGCGGTATGCGCGCACCACGCTGTTCTATGCCGAGGAAATCCGCCGTGCGGCGAGAGAAGGCGCGAGCGGCGAACAAGGCGTCCTGAAGGTGGGATTTGTCGGCTCGTCCACCTACTCGCTGATGCCGCGTCTGCTATCGGAGTTCCGCAAGGACTACCCGCGCGTTGACCTGATCATCGAAGAGTCCACCACCGTCGATCTGCTGCGCCGCCTGGACGCGCACACGCTGGACGTGGCGCTGGTGAGATTCCCGGTGCTGGAGCCTACGGCCGCTCGCATCACCTTGTTGCAGCCCGATCACCTGATGCTGGCAGTGCCGGCCGGCAGCCGCCATGCGCTGCGCGAGGATGTCGCGTTGAGCGAACTGGCGGATGAACCGTTCATCGGCTATTCGCGCACGCATGTTCCGGGCATGCATGCGCTGGTCATGTATGCCTTCCAGCAGGCGGGCGTGGTGCCGCGCATCGCGCAAGAAGCGATCCAGGTGCAGACCATATTGAGCCTGGTCGAAAGCGGGCTGGGCGTGGCCATCGTGCCAGCGGTGGCCCGCCGGCAGGCGGGCAGCAATGTGCGCCTGGTGAATGTCTCGCAGCTGGCCGAAACCATCAAGGTGGGCATCGCCCTGGCGGTGCATCCGGACAACGCCACGCCGACCACCGCCAATTTCGTCGAGATGGCCTGCCGCCTGATGCGGCCGGAGCCCGCCGCGGCCGCGCCTGCATGACAGGGCCTGGACGCGCCTATTCCTGCTGGATGTTGGCCAGCTTGGCGATGCGCCGCATGGACTCGAGTTCGTCCCTCTGGAACGCCGCCAGCGTCTCGGGGCCGCCGACAAACGACTCGCCGCCCAGATTGGCCATGAACGCGCGGCCCTCGTCGCTGCGCACCAGCGCCTGCACTGCATCCGACACGCGCGCCACGATGGCGGGATCGACCTTCGCGGGAAAGAACGCGGCCGTCCAGGCATAGGCCTCGTAGCCCTTGGTGCCGCTCTCCTGCATCGTGGGCACGTCCGGCAGGTCCTTGATGCGCTTCGCGCTGGTGACGGCCAGCGGCCTCAGCTTGCCGCCGCGTATCAGCGGCAGCGCCGCGCTGACATCGGCCAGGCTGTACTGCACCACGCCGCCCGCCAGATCCGCCAGGGCGGCCGACGTGCCCTTGTACGGCACGTGCGTGGCCTTGAGCCCGTTCTGCTCATGGAACAGCTCCAGCACCACCTGATAGGTCGCGGTTCCGCTCGCGAAGTTCAGCTTGCCGGGCGCTTCCCTGGCGGCCGACACCAGATCCGCCACGTTGCGGTATGGCGAGTTGGCCGGCACCACCAGCACCATGGGAAAACGCGCGATGGGCGCGACCGGCGAAAAATCCTTGATCGCGTCATACGGCAAGTGCTTGAAGACGGCGGCGTTGGTCGTCATGGGCGAATTGCTGGCCACGAACATCGTGTAGCCATCCGGCGCGGCGGTCGCCACCGCCTGGGCGGCGATGAAGCTGTTGGCGCCCGGCCGGTTCTCGACGATGAACGGCTGGCCGAACTGCTCGGCCAGATGTTTGGACAGGAATCGCGCCGTGGTGTCGGCGCCGCTGCCGGGCGGCAGCGAGACGATGATCTTCACCGGATGCGAGGGGTATTTTTCCGCGGCACGGGCGTTGCCGCCCAGCGCCAGCGCCGCGCCCAGCATCGCCGTCATGGCCAGGGTCCTGATATTCATGCTTGTCTCCGCAAGGCTGTTCCATTCATGGCCATGGCCTCGGGGCCATGGCGTTTGCCATATTCACTCAGGCTGTATGCCTGCCATCCTGACCGCGTCGCCCCAGCGCCGGACCTCCTGCCCCAGATAAGCCTGGAACTCGGCGGGCGAGGAACTGCGCAGGTCTACCCCCTGCGCCGTGAACGGTCCGGCGATGGCCGGATCGCGCACCGCCGCGGCCACCGCCTGGTTCAGGCGCCGGATCACCGGCTGCGGCGTGGCGGCCGGCGCCAGCACGCCTTGCCAGGTGCTCATCGTAAGGTCTTGCAAGCCGGCTTCGCGCAGCGTCGGCACCTGCGGCAACGCGGGCGACCGTTCGGCGCCGGTCACGGCCAGCGCCTTGACCCTGCCGTCACGGATATAAGGCAGCGCCGAACTGATCGCATCCACCATGAACTGCACCTGGCCGCCCAGCATCGCCACCATGGCCGGATTGGTGCCCTTGTACGGGATGCCCACGGCGCGCGTGCCGGTAGCATGCAGGAACAGCGCCACGCTCAAATGCGTGATGTTGCCAACCCCGCCGGTGCCATAGCTGAGCGCATCGGGACGCGCCTTGAGGTAGGCGATGAATTCCCCGGTATCCCTGGGCGGCAAGGCATTGGTCGTCATCAGCACCAAAGGGATCGACGCCGTCAGCCCTACCGGCGCGAAATCGCGCAATGGGTCATAGGGCAGCTGCCGGTACAGCGCGGGGCTGATCGCCAGGCCCGACGAGTGGTATAGCAGGGTGTATCCGTCGGGCCGCGCACGCGCCACGGTTTCGCCAGCAATGTTGCCGCTGGCGCCGGTCTTGTTCTCGACGATCACGGGCTGGTCCAGTTGCCGCGCCACATGCTGCGCCACGGCCCGGGCCAGCACATCGGTCGGGCCGCCCGCCGCGTAAGGCAGGATCAGCCGCAAGGGCTGCGCCGGCCACGCCGCGGGATTGGCGACGGCGCGCGCCAGCGGCAGGCCTGCCAGCGCGCCTAAAGCGGCCACCAGCGTTCTTCTCCTTGTCTGCATGGATCTCCTCCTTGTGTCGCCTCGTTGTCTGTTGCGCGTCGGCGAGGCTGCCGTGGCCAGGGCGCAAGCCTCAGCCGCGCGTCTTGTCCAGGTATGCATCCAGCGCGTTGGCGTGCTCCCGCGTGTGGTGCGCCAACGCCTGGAAGCCGGCCGATAATTCCAACAGGGTGTCCAGCCGAGTGTGCTGGCCTTCGCGCAGCAAGCGCTTGGTCAGACGCAGCGCATGGCCGGAATGCTGGGCGATCTCCTGTGCCAAGGCCATGGCGGCCGGCAGCAGCGCCTCCTGGCTGAGCACCTGCGAAACCAGCCCCATGTCCAACGCCTGGGCGGCGTCGACGCTGCGGCCGGTAAACGCCAGCTCGCACGCGCGCGACATGCCGACCACCCGCGGCAGCAACCAGGCGCCGCCGTCTCCCGGCGTCAGGCCCAGCTTGACGAAACTCTCGGCGAAGCGGGCCTCCTCGGCGGCCAGGCGCATGTCGCACATGCAAGCCAGGTCGCAGCCCGCGCCGATGGCCGGGCCATTGACCGCCGCAATCGTCGGCACTTCCAGATTGCAGAGGGCCAGCGGCACGCGCTGGATGCCGTCGCGGTAGGCCCGCCGGCTGCGCACCGGCTCGCCCAGGCCGGCGCCGACCGCCGCGGACAAGGTCTTGAGATTGCCGCCGGAAGAGAACACGCCGTGCGCGCCGGTCAGCACCACGGCGCGCACCGACATGTCCGCGTTGACCTCGGCGCAGACGTCCACGAGCGCGTCGATCGCGTCGGGATCGGACAGTGCGTTGCGCGTAGCCGCGCGGTCCATGGCAAGGAGCAGCACGGCGCCATGGCGCTCGCGTCTCAGGAAATCAGTCATGGGCAGCTCCGGTCATTGCGGCATCGTTGGCCGCCGTCAAGGTCACGCCATCCCTTAGCAGCGCGGCGATGGCTTCATCCGGGTAGCCGGCCTCCTTCAGCACTTCGACGCTGTGTTCGCCCAGCCGCGGCGCATGCCGCGAAGGGTCGGGCGGCGTGCCGGACCAGCGCGACGGCACGGCCATCGTGCGCAGCTTGCCCTCGCTGGGATGCTCGACCGTGTTGAAGAACCCGACAGCTTCCAGTTGCGGATCGCGCAGCAGCGACTCCACCGTGTGCATGGGCATGGCCGGAATATCCGCCGCCTCGAAGGCCTCGAGCCATTGCGCGGTCGTGCGCTTGGCGATCTCGTCCGACACCAGGCGATAGATCGCATGGATGTGCTGGGTGCGGGTGCCTATGTCACGGAACCGGGGGTCGGTGGAATCGCGTCCCGGCTGGCCGATCAGCTCGAAGAATGCCGCCCATTGCTTGTCCGCGTAGATCAGCACGCAGATGTGCCCGTCCAGCGTGGCATAGGGGCGCCGGTCGGCGTTCAGGATGCGGGGATAGCCGGGAGGGCCCAGGGGCGGCTCGAAGGACTGGCCTGCCATGTGATCGCCCAGAATCAATTGCGCCATGGTCTCGAACATGGGCACGTCGATGGCCTGGCCCTGTCCTGTCCGGGCCCGGTGGTACAGGCCGGCGCTGACCGCGTTGGCCGCGCTGATGCCCACGATGCGGTCGGCGATGGCGCTGGGCGCGTATCGCGGCGTTTCGCCGCCAGCCTGGACCGACAGCGCCGGGATGCCCACCGCGCCCTGGATCAGGTCGTCGTAGGCGGCGCGCGCCGCATAGGGCCCCCGCTGGTCGTAGCCGTAGACGCCCACATACAGGATCGCCGGATTGGCCTGCGCCAGCTCCTGGTAAGACAGCCCCAGCCGCGCCATGGCCTGGGGCCGCACGTTGTAGATCAGGACGTCGCAGGTCGCCGCCAGCTTCAGCAGCGCTTCGCGGCCAGCGGGCCGCTTCAAGTCCAGCACGACGCTGCGCTTGCTGCGGTTGGCGTGCAGGAAGATCCCGCCCATGCCGGGATGGCGTGCCGGCCCGATGCCGCGCACGTTGTCGCCCGCCGGAGGTTCGACCTTGATCACGTCGGCGCCCAGGTCTCCCAGTATCTGCGTGGCGTAGGGACCCATCAGCACCGTGGTCACATCTAGGATGCGCACGCCTTCCAATGGGCCGCTCATTCCCTGCCCTCCGGACGCCCTGCCCGCACGCGCATCCCGCGCGGCCCGGATACCCTGCAAACACCACCTTCGACCATGACAGCTCCCATTCCAGAATGCCTTGCCGGACATCCTAGGTAAGAACTGCAAGCGCCGGAAATACTATATTTGGGTCAGCCGATACATCCAGAATATTGGCGGGGGATCGCGGCTGAGCCGGCCCTAGTTCAGGGCAGCGCGCCGCCGACCGTGCGCGCCAATTCCCCGTACCGCAGCTTTTCGGCCTGGATTTGCCGGGAGAACTCCTTGCTCCCTATCCCCACCACCTCGCCGCCGCTCTGCTGGGCCAGTTGCGCCCGCAGCGCCGGATCGTCCATGACCTGCCGCATCATGTCTTCAAGCTTGCCGGCTACCGCCGGAGGCGTCTTGGCATGTATGGCGAAGCCTATGAAAATGTACAGGGAGTAACCGGGATAGCCGGATTCCTGTACCGTCGCCACCTCGGGCAGCAGCGGATGACGCTGGTCTCCCGCCACGGCCAGCGCCCGGATTTTCCCCGAGGCGACCAGGGGCGCGGCGCCGGCGATGTCTATCAACGCCAGGTCCACCGAGCCCCCCACCACGTCCGCCACCGCTTGCGCGGCGCCCTTGTACGGGACATGGTTGAAATCCACGCCCGCGCGCTTGGCCAGGTCGAGCGCGCCCAGGCGATAGCTGTTGCCGTAGGTGGCCAGGCTGACGCCGCCCTTGTCGCGGCGGGCCGCCGCGACGACGTCGCCCAGGTTCTTGTAGGGCGAACTCACGGACGCGACCAACACGGCCACGTGGCGGGTCACGTTGAGCATCGGCAGCAGGTCCTCGGGGCGATACGGCAAGTCCTTGACGAACAAGGGGTTGATCACCGTCGCGCTGGGACTGATCAACACCACGGTGTAGCCGTCGGCCGGCGCGCTCAGCGCCACTTGAGTGCCTAGCGAGAGTTCGGCGCCGGGCCGGTTCTCCACCAGCGTCGACTGGCCCGCCACTTTGCGCAGGTGCTCGGCGAAGGTGCGCGTCATCGTATCGCCGCTGCTACCGGGTCCGATGGGCACGATGAAACGTATGGGACGTGAAGGATAGGCATCGGCTCCGGCTCCTGCGGCCGGCATCGAAGCAAGCAGTGCGGTGCAGGCGAGCACGGCAGCGCGCCACGCGGTTCTGGCAACGGACATGGTTTCGTCTCCTCGGGTTCTTGTGGCCTGTCACGATAGCGACAAGAACTCCGGCGTGCCATGCGGGAACCGACGATCAGCTATGCGCGGTCTGAACAGCGGTCTGCCAAGCCTTGGCCCAGCGCGCCTCGCGCATCTGCGCGGCCTGCTGCAACCGGACGAAGTGCTCTCCCAGCACCGCGACCAGGCAACGTTCGACCGCAAGGCTGGCGCGGTTGATGCGGTGCTTGGCGCCGGTGGCGCAGAACGTGTGCAAGGTGAGCGCCGGTTCGACGATGCGGGAAATCGCCAGGTCGCCCTCGTCCAGATAGTCCTCGATGCGATGCACCTGGGTGATGGCATGGCGGCCGCAGCGGCGCACCACCTCGCGGATCATCGCGCCGGAGTTGATCTCCAGCTCCGCGCGCAACTCCAGCTGCATGTCGCGGGTGCGTTCACGCACCACGGCCTCCACGGGATTGGGCGAAGGCGGCATCACGATGGACAAGCCGTTCAATGCGGCCAGCGGCACGGTGGGGTCGCGCAACAGCGGCGAATCGCGCCGGCCCAGCAGCACCAGGTCGGACGAGAACAGGCGCTGCGCCTGGGCGGGCGGCTCGGGCTGGCAGCTGTTGAAGACGCCGATATCGAGCTTGCCCGCCGCCAGCCTGTCCATGACATCGCGGCTATAGCTTTCGTGTATGACCAGATGGATCCTGGGGAACTGGGACGTTATGCGGTTCACCAGCATCGACACCGGGCCTTCGGCGGCCCAGCGCGGCAAGGCGATCTCCACCGTGCCGGACGGCTGCTCATTGGTGGAGGACGCCAGCTCCAGGAAGCCGGTGGCGCCATCCAGCAGGCCCTGCGCCACGGGCAGCAGCGCCACGCCCAACTCGGTCAGCAGCACGCCGCGGCCAGTGCGGTTGAACAGGCGGCCGCCCAGCTGTTCCTCCAGTTCCAATACCCGCCGGCTCAGCATGGACTGCGAGCAACCCCGCAGCACCGCCGCCTGCGAAAAACTGCCTGACTCCGCAGTCGCGACGAAAGCGGACACGTTCTCGATCTTCAGCTCATCGGCTGCGCGGGCCACCAGTTTCACTTTCTGTCTCCTGCCAGGATGGGACAGCCTGCATTGGTTTTTTTTGATCATATCAGGGCGTATCGCGCCCACGCGGCCTGGCGCGGCGTCGCGTCAAAGGTGCTGCGTTGCGGCAAGCGCGCGCCGACCGGCTGCTTCATCCATGCCGGATCGGGATCAACCCGCAGCAGCTCCTGGAGCGTTCTTGCTGCCACGCAGCACGGACCGAATCACGGCGAATCGGCCTGAGCGTTGCCGATCCTGCATACCTGCCATCCGCTGCGCGTGCTTACCCCGCTCGCCTGCCATGCCTACAGTTGGCCCATCCCGATTCCGGGTGTGCGGATCAACCTGCCAAGGAGATGAAATGGCTGGAGTGCTTGAAGGGAAAGTCGTGCTGGTCACCGGCGCCGGCCGCGGCGTGGGCCGCGAAATCGCCCTGCTGGCGGCGCGCGAGGGCGCGGCCGTGGTGGTCAACGATCTGGGTGGCAGTCCGAACGGCGAAGGCGCGGGCACGCTGGATCCGGCATCCGACGTGGTCGCGGAAATTCGCCAGGCAGGCGGGCGCGCCGTCGCCAATGGCGACAGCGTGTCCGACCCGGACGCGGCGGCGCGCATGGTGCAGGCCGCCGTCGACAACTTCGGACGGCTGGACGGCGTGGTCAACAACGCCGGCATCCTGCGCGACCGGATGTTCCACAAGATGAGCAACGTGGACTGGCAGCAGGTCATCGACGTGCATCTGCAAGGCGCCTACAACGTCAGCCGCGCCGCCGCCGCGATGTTCCGCGAACAGCAGTCCGGCGCCTACGTGCACATGACCTCGGCCGCCGGCCTGGTGGGCAACATCGGCCAGGCCAACTATTCCGCGGCGAAGCTGGGCATCGTCGGGATCTCGCGCTCCATCGCATTGGAAATGGAACGCTGCAACGTGCGCTCGAACTGCGTGTCGCCTTGGGCCTGGAGCCGCCTCATCGGCACCCTGCCCGACGAAACCGAGGAGCAGAAGCGCCGGCTGGAACGCTTCAAGCAGATGACCGCCGACAAGATCGCCCCCATGGTCGTGTACCTGCTGTCCGATCTGGCCGCCGGCGTCAGCGGGCAGATCTTCGGCGTGCGCAAGAACGAGATCATGCTGTTCAGCCAGCCGCGGCCGGTGCGCAGCGTGCATCGCTCGGAAGGCTGGACCGTCGAAGCCATCGCCGAGCATGCGATCCCCGCGATGCAGCCCAGCCTGGTGCCGCTGGAAAGCGCGCGCGAGGCTTTCGCCTGGACTCCGGTATGAGGCCCGCCATGAGACTCGACCCCGACAAGCTGATGCAGCGCCGCTTCGAACCGGTGGAACAGACCTACACCGCCAAGGACTCCATCCTGTACGCGCTGGGATTGGGCTTGGGCCGCGACCCGCTGGATGCGCGCGAACTGTCCTTCGTCTACGAAGAGCGGCAATTGGCGGTGCCGACCCAGGCCGCGGTGCTGGGCTACCCCGGCTTCTGGATGAAGGAACCGGACACCGGCATAGACTGGCGCCGGGTACTGCACGCCAGCCAGTCGGTGCAGCTGCATCGCCCGCTGGCGCCGGCCGGCACCGTCATCGGCCGCACGCGGATCAAGGACATCCTCGACAAGGGGCCGGACGTGGGCGCGCTTTTCTTCGTGGAGCGCACGCTGGAAACACCTGACGGCGCCCTGCTTGCCACCGTGGAACAGGCGGTGATGGCGCGCGGCAACGGCGGCTTCGGCGGCGCCAGCGGCCCGTCACCGGCGCCCGCCAAGCTGCCGGAAAGCACGCCCGAACACGTCTGCGACCTGCCGACGCTGACGTCCCAGGCCCTGCTTTACCGCCTGTCGGGCGATCTGAATCCGCTGCATGCGGACCCCGAGGTTGCGCGCGCGGGCGGCTTCGAGCGCCCCATCCTGCATGGCCTCTGCTCCTATGGCATCGCCTGCCACGGGCTGCTGCGCATGCTGTGCGACTACGAGCCGGCCAGGCTCAAGCGCATCGACGTGCGCTTCAGCGCGCCGGTCTATCCCGGCGAGACCATCCGCGTCGAGGCCTGGGGCGCCAGCGGCGAAGTGCGCTTCCGCGCCACGGCGCTGGAACGCCAGAAAGTGGTGCTGAACAACGGTCTGGCCATCATCGACGCGGCCCAGGGAGCAGGCGCATGAGGGGCATACTTTCCTTCGGCGCCTACATTCCGCGCCTGCGCCTGCGACGTGAGGCGATCGTGCGCAGCCATTCCTGGTACGACGCCTCGCTGGCGGCGCATCGCGCCGGCGAGCGTTCCATGTGCGGTTACGACGAGGACGCCATCACCATGGCGGTCGAGGCGGCGCGCGACTGCCTGCACGGGCTCGATACGCCCGCCGTGAACGACCTGCTGCTGGCTTCGACTTCATTGCCCTACGCCAGCCGGTTGAACGCCAGCATCGTGGCGCAGGCCTTGAATCTGGCCGAGGACATCGGCGCCATCGACATCGCATCCTCGCAGCGCGGCGCCACCTCTGCCTTGATGCAGGCCCTGCGCGGGGGCGCTGGACGCAGCGCGCTGGTCGTGGCGAGCGACCGCCGCAAGGCCAAGGTAGCCAGCGCGCAGGAGCTGCTGTACGGCGATGCCGCGGGCGCGGTGCTGGTGGGTGATGGCGAGGCCATCGCCGAGCCCCTGGCGCTGGAGAGCCGCAGCATCGACATGGCCGACCATTATCGCGGCGCCGGCGCGGCCACCGACACCTATTGGGAAGAGCGCTGGATACGCGAGGAAGGACACGGCGCGCAGATTCCGCAGGCCATCTCGGCTGCGCTGCGCCAGGCCCGGCTGGAACCCGGCCAAGTGGATACGCTGTGCGTGGCGCTGCCGCAAAAGGGCGCGGCGCAGCGGATCGCCAAACTCGCCGGCATTGCCGCCGACCGCGTGCATGACACGCTGGCGGCCACGGTAGGCAACGCGGGCTGCGCCCATCCGCTGCTGATGCTGGCGCATGCGCTGGGCGCGGCCGCCCCAGGGCAGGTGCTGGTGTTGGTCGCCTTCGGCCAGGGCGTGGACGTGCTGGTCCTGCGCACCACCCCGGCCCTGGCCGCCCTGCCCGGTCGGCGGGGCGCGCAAGGCTGGTTGGCGCGCGGCAAGGCGGAGGACAACTACATGAAGTTCCTGGTGTTCAACGACCAGCTTCCGCTGGAACGCGGCATGCGCGCCGACAACGACAAGCTCACGCCGCTCTCCGTCGAGTACCGCAACCGCAAGGCGGTGCACGGCTTCGTCGGCGGACGTTGCGGCGCTTGCGGCACGGCCCAGTGGCCGCGCACCGACATCTGCGTCAATCCCGCCTGCGGCGCCAGCGGCACGCAAGAAGACCTGCCGTTCGCCGACACCCCGGCCAGGATCATGAGCTACACGGCGGACCGCCTGGCCTATACCCCCGATCCGCCGGCCTGCTACGGCATGGTGCAGTTCGAGGGCGGAGGCCGCCTGATGATGGACTACGCCGACATGGACGAAGACGAGCTGGCTGTCGGTCTTGCGCTGCGCATGAGCTTTCGGATCAAGGCGCATGACGCCGCGCGCGGCTACACCCGCTATTTCTGGAAGGCGACCGTCGCCGACCCCAAGGAGAACAGGCATGGCAACGGGAATTCGTGACAAGGTGGTGATCCTGGGGATGGGCTGCTCGCACTTTGGCGAGCGCTGGGATCGCAGCGCCGAGAACCTGGCGGTGGAGGCCTTCGGCGAATGCCTGCTGGACGCCGGGATCGGCAAGGAACAGATCCAGGCGGCATGGCTGGGCACTGGCATCGAAACGCAGCACCTGGGCAGCGGCGGCGTGCCGCTGGGGGTCGCCCTGAGACTGCCCAACATCCCCGTCTCGCGGGTCGAGAATTTCTGCGCGTCAGGCTCGGAAGCGCTGCGTGGCGCTGCCTATGCGGTGGCCTCCGGCGCCTGCGACTTCGCGCTGGCCTTCGGCGTGGAGAAGCTCAAGGACACCGGCTACGGCGGCCTGCCCCAACGTCCGCGCGGTCCGCTCAACGACATCGTGTGGCCCAACATCAGCGCGCCAGGCTCGTTCGCGCAGCTGGCCAGCGCCTACCGCGCCAAGCACGGCGTCGATGCCCGCGACCTGAAGCGCGCCATCGCCCATATCTCGGTGAAAAGCCACGCCAACGCCGGCCGCAATCCCAAGGCCCATTTGCGCAATCCGATCAGCATGGATGACGCGATCAACGCGCCGATGATCGCCGAGCCGCTGGGCCTGTACGACTGCTGCGGCGTGTCGGACGGCGCCGCTTGCGCGATATTGACCACGCCGGACATCGCGCGCGGCCTGGGCAAGCGCGACCTGGTGGCAATCAAGGCGCTCCAGCTGGCGGTATCCAGCGGCAGCGAAGCCGGGCACGACAGCTGGGACGGCAGCTACTTCCAGACCACCCGGGTCGCGTCGGCCCGCGCCTACGAAGAGGCCGGCATAGGACGGCCGCGCCAGCAGATCGACCTGCTGGAAGTGCACGACTGCTTTTCCATCACCGAACTGGTGACGATGGAGGACATGCACATCTCGGCCGAAGGCCGCGGCGCCCATGACGTGCTGGACGGATTCTATGACGCGGACGGCACGATCCCCTGCCAGATCGACGGCGGCCTCAAGTGCTTTGGCCATCCCATCGGCGCGACCGGACTGCGCATGGCCTATGAGATGTACCTGCAGATGCTGGGCCGCGCCGGCGCCCGCCAGCGCGCCGACGACCCCGCGCTGGGCGTGATCCACAACCTGGGCGGCTTTCCCTGGCAGAACGTGTGCAGCGTCTCCGTGCTGGGCAAGTACGGCGCCTGATCGGCGCCACATCGGACAAGAAAGGAGAAACAACGTGTTGATGGACGAATACCAATCCCCCTGGCGCACGCCAGAGATCGAACAGTTCCAGCACACTGCCCGCCGCTACTGGACAGCCGAGCTGCTGCCGCGCCTGCCGGCCTGGGAGGCGCAGGGCCACATCGACCGCGAGGTCTGGAACCAGCTCGGCGCGATGGGCTTCCTGTTGGCGGATCTTCCTTCGGAGCACGGCGGCGGTGACGGCGACTACGCCCATTTGGCGGCGCTGGTGGAAGTCAGCGCGGAATGCGGCTTCGGCCCCGGTTTCGGTCCGCACTACATTGTCGGCCACTACCTGCACCACTACGGCAGCGAGGAGCAGAAGCGGCGCTGGCTGCCGGGCATGGCCAGCGGCGACATCGTCGCATCCATCGGCATGACCGAGCCCGGCGCCGGCTCCGACCTGCAAGGCATCAAGACCCGCGCGCGGCGCGACGGCGACTGCTATGTGGTCAATGGCTCCAAGACTTTCAACACCAATGGCCGCCACGCCGACCTGGTGATGCTCGCGGTCAAGACCGACGCCAGCCTTGGCGCCAAGGGCGTGTCGCTGCTGATGGTGGAAACCGGCGGGTTGGCGGGCTTTCGCCGCGGCGAGCCGCTGGACAAGATCGGACTCAAGGCGCAGGACACCGTGGAGCTCTTCTTCGATGAGGCCAGGGTGCCCGCCGCCAACCTGCTGGGCGCCGGGGAAGGCCAGGGATTCGCCCAGATGATGGCGCAGCTGCCCTATGAGCGCCTGCTGATCGGCATACGCGCCGTCGGCAGCATCGAACGGGCCTTGCGCCTGACGCTGGAACACGTGCATCAGCGCCAGGCCTTCGGCCAGCCGCTGTTCAAGCTGCAAAACACCCGCTTCGAGTTCGCCGAAATGAAGACGGAGGCCACGCTGGCGCGGGTATTCATCGATCAGTGCATCGCCTGGCAGCAACAAGGGAGACTGGACGCCGCCACTGCCGCCATGGCGAAATGGTGGGGCACGCAAAAAGAGTGCGAGACGGTCGACCGCTGCCTGCAGCTCTTCGGCGGCTATGGATTCATGCGCGAGTACCCCATCGCGCGCATGTACATGGATTCGCGCGGCCAGAAAATCTATGGCGGGGCCAACGAGGTGATGAAAGAGATCATCGCCCGCCAACTGGCGCCGCGATGATGACAGGACGCGACACCAAGACAGGCCCCCTGGCCGGGCTGAAGGTGCTGGACATCGCCACCGTCCTCGCCGGCCCCTTCGCCGCCACGCTGCTCGCCGACTACGGCGCCGACGTGCTCAAGCTGGAGCTGCCGCGCAAGGGCGACGGCATGCGCGCCTTTCCGCCGTTCAAGGACGGCAGGAGCATATGGTGGAAGACCGCCCAGCGCGGCAAGCGCTTCGCCACGCTGGACTTGCGCACGCCGGAAGGCGCCGACCTCTTCAAGCAGCTACTGCCGCAGTTCGACGTGCTGATCGAGAACTTCCGGCCCGGCACGCTCGACCGCTGGGGCCTGACCAAGGAAGTGCTGTGGTCGCTGAAGCCCAACCTGGTGATCCTGCGCGTCACGGGCTTCGGCCAGTCCGGCCCCTACTCGGAGCGGCCCGGCTTCGCGCGGATCTTCGAGGCCATGGGCGGACTGACCACCGTCACCGGACATGCCGAGGACGAGCCCATGCACGCGGGCGTGCCGCTGGGCGACTCCATAGGCGGACTGTTCGGCGCCATCGGCATCCTCACGGCGCTATGGCCCCGCGCCCGCGACCCGGCCCGGCCCGGCGAAGAGATAGACCTTGCGTTGACGGAGTGCATCACCCGGCTGCTGGACTTCATGCCCGGGGTCTACCAGCAGCTTGGCACCGTGCCCGCCCGCAATGGCAACCGCAGCCCCTACTCCGCGCCTTCCGCGGTTTACCGGACGCGCGACAACCATTGGGTATCCATGGCGGGCTCGATCGACTCCATGTTCGCCAACAACTGCCGGGCCATCGGCCGGCCGGACCTGGCGCAGGATCCGCGCTACGCCAACAACGCCAGCAGGGTCCTGCATGAACAGGAGTTGAACCGCGTCTTCATCGAATGGTGCGCCGGGCACGATCTGGACCAGGTGCTCGCCGCCTTCGAACAGGCCAACGGCACGCTGGCGCCGATCTACACCATCGAACAGGTGGTCAAGGATCCCCACGTGGTGGCGCGGCGGTCCATCGTCGACGTCCCGGACCTCGACTTCGGCATGCTGCAGATGCCCAACGTCGTGCCGCGCTTCACCCGCGATCCGACGGAGCCCAGCCATGCCGGCGCCGAACTGGGGCAGGACAACGAAACGGTCTATGGCGAACTGTTGGGACTGCCGCCAGACAGCATCGCCCGGCTGCGCGCGGCCGGTGTGATCTGAGAACTCGATATGCACAAGGGAGACCAGGAATGCCGCATGCCATCCGCTTGATCGCGTTCACGGCCGTCGCGCTGACGGCGCTCGGCCCCGAGCCCGCCCGCGCGGCCAGCCCCTACCCGGACCAGCCAGTTCGGTTGATCGTGCCCTACCCGGCGGGCGGCGCCGTCGACGGCGCCGCCCGCATCCTGGCCGAGCGCTTGAGCGCCCTATGGAGCCAGGCCGTGATCGTCGAGAATCGCCCCGGCGCCTCCGGCCGCATCGGCCTGGCCCTGGCGGCCAAGAGTCCACCCAGCCATACCCTGGTCGCCGCCACCAGTTCCACCCTCAACGAACAGCTGGCCCGCGGCCCGGACGGCGCTGCGCCGGCGGCTGCGGACCTGCTGCCCATTTCCACCCTTTTCACCACGCCGGTGGCGCTGCTGGTCAACCGGCAGGCGGTTCCGGCGGAAAGCCTGGCGCAGTATGTCGAGCTGGCGCGCGCCAAGCCCGGCGCCGTGAGCTTCGGCTCCAGCGGCGAGGGCACGACCACCCATTTCTTCGGGGAACTGCTCAAGCGCGAAAAGGACATCGACATCACCCACATACCCTTTGCGGGAGAAGGCCCCAATCTGAGCGGCCTGATAGGGGGACACGTAGGCAGCGCCTTCCTGAGCGCATCCGGCGCCACCAAGGCGGCCCAGACGGGCAAGACCCGCGTACTGGCCGTCACCACGCCGGCGGGCTCGCCCCTGCTGCCCGGCGTGCCCAGCTTCGAACAGCTGGGCATCGCCGGCCTGGACCGGGACACCTGGGTTGGGCTCTACGCGCCGCCCGGCACCCCTCAGGCCGTGGCCGACCGCATCACGACAGATGTCGCAACCGTGCTTTCAACGAGCGACGTGCGCGAGCGCTATGCGCAACTGGGATTGATCGCCGAAGGCGGCTCGTCACGGGATCTCGCCGCAAGGATGGAGGACGATCGCCAATATTGGACCCGGGTTGTGCAACAGACGGGAATCACCCTGAGATAGGCTCGCCAGCCGCCCTCTGCTTGCACAAGCCTCTGAATAAGCAGGCAAAAGTAGTACTCTGGACATAGCAGCGCCGGCGCTCCGCCGCCCGGCGCCGCGCGTCGGAGGAAAGCAGCTCATGACCGCCCCGATCCTGAGCCTGATGTCCGGAACCTGTGCAATGCTGCGCAAGCTGCGCCGCGTGGCGGTGCTGTTGGCGGCGGCGGTGCTCAGCGCGGGCGGCGCAAGCGCACAGCCCACCGGCGGCCAGCCCTCCGCCGTCATGCTGTCCCTGGACGGCATCGTCGGCCCCGCCACGGCGGACTACGTGATCCGCGGCCTGGCGGCGGCGCATGAACAAGGCGCGGCGGCGGTCGTGCTGCGCATCGACACGCCCGGCGGGCTCGACGCCTCCATGCGCGACATCATCCGCGCGATTCTTGCGTCGCCGGTGCCGGTGCTTTCCTATGTGGCGCCCAATGGCGCGCGCGCTGCCAGCGCCGGCACCTACATCCTCTACGCCAGCCATGTCGCGGCCATGGCGCCCGCCACGAATCTGGGCGCGGCCACGCCCATCGCCCTGGGCGGCAGCCCTCCCCGGCCGGCCGACAGTCCCGCGGGGCCAACCGACCCGCCAGGCAGGAAGCCGGCTGCGGATCCGGCGGACAAGACCGCCCCGGGCGCACCCAAGGATGCGGGCGAGGCCAAGGCCGTCAACGACGCCGTGGCCTACCTCCGGTCGCTCGCCGCGCTGCGCGGCCGCAACGCCGACTGGGCGGAACAAGCCGTGCGCGCCGCCGCCAGCCTCACGGCCGGCGAGGCCCGCGCGCAGAACGTGATCGACCTGATCGCGGACGACGTGCCGGATCTGCTGGCCAAGGCGGACGGGCGCCGCGTCCGGGTCGGCAACGCCGAAACCATGCTGCACACCAAGGACTTGCGCGTGCTGGCGCGCGAGCCCGACTGGCGCACCCAGATGCTCAGCGTGATTACGAATCCGAATCTGGCGCTGCTGCTGTTGATGGCGGGCGTGTACGGATTGATCTTCGAATTCATGAGTCCCGGCGCCCTGTTTCCGGGCATCTTCGGCGCCATCTGCCTGCTGATCGGCCTGTATGCCCTGGCGGCGCTGCCGCTGACCTATGCCGGGATCGCGCTGGTCCTGCTGGGAACCTCGCTCATGGTGGCGGAGATTTTCGCGCCGACGCTGGGCGTCCTGGGCGTGGGCGGCGCGGTTTCGTTCGTGCTTGGCGCCTTGCTGCTGATCGACACGGAGTCAGCGGCCTTTGGCGTATCGGTGCCGATGGTGGCGGGAATCGCCGCGGCCAGCCTGGGAATGACCTTCCTGATCGGCCGCCTGGCCTTGCGCTCGCGCCGGGCGCCCATCGTCAGCGGGGCCGAAGCGCTGATCGGCCTGCGCATCAAGGTGCTGAGCTGGACGGGCGAGCAAGGCTATGTGGCGGCGGCGGGAGAGCGCTGGCGGGCGGTGGGCCCGGCGGGCCTTGCGGCCGGCGACACCGTGGTCATCACGGCCGTCCGAGGCGTGACCTTGCAGGTGCAGGCGCCCCAAGGCCAACCGCCGTCCGGAGCATGACGCCCGCCCTGTCCGCGGCGCAACCCAACACTAGCGGAGTCTGCCATGTTGATGAACCTCGCCTTCTACGCCCCCATCCTGGCGTTGGCCGTCGCGCTGTTCGCCCTGTCGGTCCGCATCCTGCGCGAGTACGAGCGCGGCGTGATCTTCACGCTGGGCCGCTTTACCGGGGTCAAGGGTCCGGGGCTGATCCTGCTGATACCCGTGGTGCAGCAGATGGTGCGGGTGGACCAGCGCATGACCGTGTTCGACGTGCCCAGCCAGGACGCGATCTCGCGCGACAACGTATCGGTCAAGGTCAATGCCGTCATCTACTTCCGCGTGATCGATCCGGAGCGTTCCGTGATCCAGGTGGAAAACTTCAGGCAGGCAACCAGCGAACTGGCGCAGACCACCCTGCGCTCGGTGCTGGGCAAGCATGACCTGGATGAACTGCTGTCGGAGCGCGACAAGGTGAACAGCGCCGTGCAGAGCATTCTTGACGCGCAGACCGACGCCTGGGGCATCAAGGTGGCGAACGTGGAAATCAAGCATATCGACCTGAACGAAGGCATGGTCCGCGTCATCGCCCGGCAAGCGGAGGCGGAGCGCGAGCGGCGCGCCAAGATCATTCATGCCGAAGGCGAAGAGCAGGCCGCGCAGATGCTGCTGAACGCGGCGCGCACGCTCGCGCAGCAGCCGGAAGCGATGCAGCTGCGCTATCTGAGCACGCTGGCCATGATAGGCGCGCAAAACAGCTCGACCATCGTCTTTCCCTTTCCCGTGGAGATCGGCCGCTTGCTCAAGGGGCTGACGGAGAAAGGCCAGGAGCCGCCTGCCGGCCCCTGAGCTTGCGGACACGCCCGCGCTAGGCCGCTGCCTTGCCGGCATCCTGCAGCTGCCGCCACAGGATCTTGCCGGTGCTGGACTTGGGCAGGACATCCACGAACTCCACGATGCGCGGCGCCTTGTAGGCGGCCATGCGGGTCCGGGCCCAGGCGATCACCTCTTCTTCGCGCACGCTGCCGCGCGCCTCGTCACGCAATACCAGCAGGGCTTTGACCGTTTCGCCGCGGCAGGCGTCCGGCACCCCGATCACGCAGGCCTCGTGCACCGCCGGATGCTCGTATAGCGCGTTTTCCACTTCCGCCGGCCAGACCTTGTAGCCGGACGCATTGATCATGCGCTTCAAGCGGTCGGTCACATAGAAGTAGCCCTCTTCGTCCACCCGGCCCAGGTCGCCGGTGCGGAAGTAGCGCTGCCCGTCCAGCATGAAGTAGGCGTCGGCGTCGGCCTGCGGGTTGTTCCAGTACCCCAGCATGACCTGCGCGCCGCGCGTCACGAGTTCGCCGGTTTCGCCTTGCGGCAATTCAGCCAGCGTGGCCGGGTCCACGATCCGCGTGTCCACGCCGAAGGTGGGCACGCCTATGCATTGGCGCTTGTTGCGGTTCAGCGGATTGCAGTGCAGGAACGAGGCGGTTTCCGTCAGGCCGTAGGCCTCGTTGTAGGTGATGCCGTAGCGCTTGGCCAGCATGGCCGCCACCGCCTCGGGCATGGGCGCTCCGCCGCCGCATAGCTGCGCCAGGCTGGACAGGTCCAGGTCCTCGATGCCAGGCTGCGCAAAGAAATCCACGATCATCGCGGGCGGCGCGGCCCAGACGCTGACGCGATGGCGCGCCATCAGTCGGCCGGCCACCTCGCGGTCCCAGCGCGGCAGCACCACCACCGTGGCGCCCAGCAGGATAGGCGTGTTCATGCAGCTCTGCATGCCCAGCAGATGGAACATCGGCGCCACGCCCATGATGACGGCCTCGGACGTCAGACCGCGCCACAGCTGCGAGCCGGCCAGGGAGGCGTTCATGGTGCCGTGGGTATGGCGGCAGCCCTTGGGCCGGCCGGTGGTGCCCGAGGTATAGGGCAGCAGGCAGAGGTCCTTCGCCTCGGCCCGGTGCGGCAGCGGCTGCGCATGGACCGCCAGCGCGCCATACCAGGGCACGCCGCCGCGCACATCGGGCGCGCGCCTGGGCGCGACGACCCAATCGGGAGCATCAGGGGCGGCGCCGTCGAGATAGTCGGAATAGGTGTGGACGATGACACGCTCCAGGCGTCCGTCCTGCGTGAAGCCATCCAGCCGCGCGCACAGTTCCTGGGCGGCGAACGCCACGCGGGCGCCGCTGTCCGCCAGGTAGTGCGCCAGTTCCTCCGCGGTGCTCATGGCGTTCACCGGCACCACCACGGCATCGGCACGAAGGATCGCGTAATACGCAATGACGAATTGCGGACAATTCTGGCTCAGCAGCAGGACGCGGTCGCCCGCCTTGACGCCTGCGCTGTGCTGCAGGTAGCCGGCCATGGCATCGACCTCGCGCTTCAAGCGCGCATAGTCGAGCACGGCGTCATAGAACACGATGGCGGGCTTGCCGGGATAGCGCGTGGCCGACGCCTCCAGGTTGAAGTAAAGGCTGGACTGCGGCGGACTGATTTCCTTCGGCAGTCCCTTGGGCCAGTACCGGTAGTGCGCTTGCTGCATCTTGTCTCCTCGAGCCTGTTCTGGCTTCTTCCATGCGCCTCAGGCGGTCATGGCGCGCGCGATGATTTCCTTCATGATCTCGTTGGAACCGCCATAGATCTTGCCCACGCGCGCATCCGCGTACATCCTGGCTATCGGGTACTCCAGCATATAGCCGTAGCCGCCGTGCAACTGCAGGCATTCGTCGATCACCTGGCAATTCATCTGCGTGGTCCACCACTTGGCCATGGCCGCGGTGGACAGGTCCAGCGTGCCCGCCAGCTGGCGCTCGATGCAATCGTCGACAAAGCGCGCCGCAACGGTGGCGACGGTTTCGCACTCGGCCAGCTTGAAGCGCGTGTTCTGGAGTTCGATGAGCGCCTGGCCGAAGACCTGGCGCGTGCTGGCATAGGCCATCGTTTCCTCGATGGCGCGCCGCATCGTGGCCACCGCGCCCACCGCGATCAGCAGCCGTTCGCGCGGCAACTGCTGCATCAGCTGGGCGAAGCCACGACCCTCCACGCCGCCGAGTAGGCAATCCTGGCCCACGCGCGCGCCGTCAAAGAACAGCTCGGCCGTGTCCAGGCTCTTCTGGCCCAGCTTCTCCAGCAGCCGCCCGCGCCTGAAGCCTGCCAGGCCCTGCGTTTCCACCATGATCAGCGACACGCCCCGGGCCCCGGCCTGCGCGTCGGTCTTGGCCACCACGCAGACCAGGTCCGCATGCAGGCCGTTGGTGATGAAGGTCTTGGACCCGTTGAGCACGTATTCGCCGCCTTCCTCGGCGGCGGTGGTGCGCACGCTCTTCAGGTCGGACCCGGCCCCCGGTTCGCTCATGGCGATCGCACCGACCAGCTCGCCCGTGGCCATGCGCGGCAGCCAGCGCCGCTTCTGCTCTTCCGTGCCGTAGTTCAGGATGTAGTGGGCCAGGATGGCGCTGTGCACGTTATTGCTGAAGCCATGCACCATCGCGCGCGCCTGTTCCGCCGCCACGATGGCCTCGTGCGCGAAGCTGCCGCCGCCGCCGCCGTAGGCTTCGGGCATGCTCACGCACAGCAGGCCCAGGCGGCCCGCCTTGTTCCAGACCTCGCGGTCCGCATGCTGCTGCTTGCGCCAGCGTTCTTCGTCCGGCACGAACTCTTTCTCGAAGAGGCGCCGCGTCGAATCCTGAAACAGCGTCAGGTCCGCGTCCATCCAGCCTTGGCGTGGCGTGTCCATTGGATTCCTCCTGCGCTCAAGGACGGCCGCCGCCGACGACCAGGACCTGGCCGCTGACGTAGTTGGATTCGGGCAGGCAGAACAGGTACACCGCGCCCGCGGCTTCCGCCGGCGTGCCGGCGCGGCCGATGGGGATCAGGCTTTCGGCGTTCTTCAGCACCTGCGGATTGACGCCCACCTTGATCTGCCGGCCTTCGATGTCCAGCGTGGCATCGCCGTCGGCGGGGGCTTCGGTCAGGCGCGTCTTGATCAGCCCGAAGGCCACGCTGTTGACGTTGACCTTGTAGCGGCCCCACTCCTTGGCCAAGGCGCGCGTCAGGCCATTGATGCCCGCCTTGGCGGCGGAGTAGTTGGCCTGCCCGGCATTGCCCATGACGCCGGAAGTCGACGAGATGTTCACGACCTTGCGGAACACTTCCCTGCCCTGCTCCGCTTCGGCCTTGGCCGCCACGCGGATGAAGCCGGACGCGGCGCGCAGGATACGGAACGGCGCGGATAGGTGCACCGCCAGGATCGCGTCCCATTGCTCGTCCGTCATCTTCTGGATCACGTTGTCCCAGGTGTAGCCGGCGTTGTTGACGATGATGTCCAGGCCGCCGTAGGTGTTCACGGCCGTGCCGACGAAACGTTCGGCGAAGCCCGCTTCGATCACGCTGCCGGCGCAAGCCTGGGCCTGGCCGCCCGCCTTGCGGATCAGCGCGACGGTGTCTTCCGCCGGCCCCGCATCCAGGTCGTTGACCACCACGCTGGCGCCTTCGCGCGCCAGCTTCAACGCGATCTCCTGCCCGATGCCGCGTCCCGCGCCCGAGACCAGCGCTACCTTGCCTTCCAATGTGCCCATCGCTCTCTCCTGTTTCTGGTTTACTGAACCGCCAGCACCGCCACGCCGCTCAGGCGCAGTTCTCCGGTCTGGCTGCGCGCATGCAGTTCCACCCGCACCCGGGTTTCTCCCTGCGCTTCAAAGCGTTCCACCACGCTGCCGGAACAGCGCACCTCGTCGCCCACGTGCGTGATTGCGACGAAGCGCACGGCATACTCGCGCAGCGCCGATTGCGGCGCCCAGTTCGTCAGCAGGCGGGCCAGATAGGCGGCCGACAGCATGCCGTGGGCGAACACGTCTTGCATGCCCGCGGCCCGGGCGAAATCCAGGTCCACGTGTATCGGGTTGTGATCGCCCGAGGCGCCGCAGTACAGCGCCAGCCCCAGCCGGCTGACCGGCCCGGCGGTAAAGCCGGGCAGCTCGTCGCCGGCCTTGGCTTCACGATTCATTGCCGCAGTCATCCTGGTCTCCTCAGGCATTGCGCACGACGGTGGTCGCGCGCAGTTCGGCGACCAGGCGCCCGGCGGCGTCGGTCACCCGGGTTTCGCGCACGACGAACTCCAGCGCGCCGCCCTTCTTGGCGTAGATGTCGGCGACGCGCGGTTCGAAGCGCAATTCGTCGCCTGCGTGCGCCATGGCGTGATAGACGAAGCCCTGTTCGCCGTGCAGCACCCGCGCGATGTCGATGCCCAGCAGTTCACGCATGGCGGCGGGCCGCGGGCTGTCCATCTCCAGGCAGAAGAAAAAGGTCGGCGGCACCGGCAGTCCCGGGTGTCCGGCCGCGCGCGCGGCGGCCTCGTCGGTGTAGACCGGGTCGTCCTGGCCGGTGGCCTTGGCGAAGAAGCGCAGGCGGCCAGCCTCCACGGTTGCGTTGAACGCCGGCAAAGCGGCGCCGATATGGCTGGTGTCGAGCATGGTGTTCTCCTCAGGCGGCCTGGTACAGCGTCACCACGCAGGCGCCGCCCAGTCCCAGGTTGTGCTGCAGCGCCAGCCGGGCGCCTTCGACCTGGCGCAAGTCCGCCTGGCCGCGCAGCTGCCACACCAGCTCGGTGCATTGCGCCAGGCCGGTCGCGCCCAGGGGGTGGCCCTTGGACAGCAGGCCGCCGGACGGATTGGTCACGACCTTGCCGCCGTAAGTGTTGTCACCTTCCAGGATGAACTTCTCGGCGCCGCCCTCGGGCGTCAGGCGCAGGCCTTCATAGGTGATCAGCTCGTTGGCGGTGAAGCAGTCGTGCAGTTCGACCACGTCCACGTCGTCAGGGCCGATGCCGGCGGCCTCATAGACCTGGTCGGCCGCGGCCCGCGTCATGTCAAAGCCCACCACTTTGCGCATATCGCCCGCGCCGAAGGTGGATGGCGTGTCCGTCGTCATGGCCTGCGCGGCGATGCTGACGGCAGGCGTCAGGCCATGGCGGCGCGCGAACTCGTCCGAGCACAGGATGGCGGCCGCCGCGCCGCAGGTCGGCGGGCAGCATTGCAGGCGCGTCAGCGGATCGAAGATCATGGGCGCGGCCAGCACCTCGTCCAGCGTGACCGGCTGGCGGAACACCGCGTAAGGATTGCGCGCGGCATGCTGGCGCGCCTTGACCGCGATGCGGGCGAAGATATCGGCGCCGACGCCGTGCTCCTTCATGTAGTCGCGGCCCGCGCCGCCGAAGAACTGGGCGGCGCGCGGCTTGGCCGTGTCATAGCCCTGCATGTCGCTCATCGCCGAGACGAAATCCTGCAAGGGCGAGGGACGGTCCTCGTACACGCCTTTCAGCGCGCCGGGCACCATCTGTTCGAAGCCTACCGCCAGCGCGCACTCCACCGCGCCGCTTTCCACGGCCTGGCGCGCCAGGAACAGGGCCGACGAGCCGCTCGCACAATTATTGTTGACGTTGAACACCGGGATGCCGCTCAGGCCCACGCCGTAGACCACCGCCTGGCCGGCGGTCGAATCGCCGTACACGTAGCCCGCGTAAGCCTGCTGCACGGCGTCGTACTGCAATCCCGCGTCCCGCAAGGCCTCGCGCACGGCGCGCGCGCCCATTACGGTGTATGCCTCGCTGGCGCCGGGCTTGCTGAAAGGGATCATGCCGACCCCTGCCACCCATACTTTCCGATTCATGCCTGATTCTCCTGATGAGCGGGCGCGACGACGGCCGCGCGCCTGGATTCATGGTCTTGCCTCAGCACGGACTTCAGCACCTTGCCGGCGGCCGACATGGGCAATTCGCTGAGGAACTCGTAGGTCTTGGGGCACTTGTAGGCGGCAAGCTGCTGGCGGCAATGCCTGTCCAGGGCGTCGGCGTCGGCGGCCATGCCCGGACGCGGCACGATTACCGCGTGCACCGCCTCGCCCCAGCGCGCATGCGCCACGCCGATGACCGCGCAGCGCGCCACCAGCGCGTGGCGGGCCAGCACGCCTTCCACTTCCGCGCCGTAAACGTTTTCGCCGCCGCTGACGATCATGTCCTTGAGGCGGTCGACGATATACAGGTATCCATCCTCGTCCTGGCGGGCTGCGTCGCCTGTCAAGAGCCAGCCCTGGTCGAATGCGCGGCGCGTTTCCTCGGGCCGGTTCCAGTAACCCTGCATCACCATGGGCCCGCGCACCGCCAGTTCGCCGACCACGCCCGGCGCCGCCTCGCTGCCGTCGGGCGCGAATATGCGGGTTTCGACGCCCACCGCCGGCCTTCCCGCCGATTCGGCGCGGGCGCCGCCCTGGCGCACCTCCGCATTGATGGCGACAGTGGCGGCGGTTTCGGTCATGCCGTAGGCATGCACGAATTCCGCCTGCGGAAAAGCCGCCAGCGCGCGGTCGAGCAAAGCCCGGGAAATGGGCGATGCGCCCCAGATCACGCGTTGCACGCCCTCCAGCCGGTACTGCGCGAACCCGGGTTCGTCCAGCAGCATCTGGATCATGCTGGGCACCAGCAGCACTTCGGTTACGCCGTCGTCCTGCAGGGCCAGCAACACCGCGCGGGGCTGGAAGCCGCGCTGGACCGCCACCGATGCGCCCGCGACAAACTGTCCGATCAATCGCCCCAATCCGGCAACATGGAACAGCGGCGCGACCAGCAAGGTAAGGCTGTCGGGCGGCGTGGAGACCGTGGCCATCCTGGCCACCGCAGCGCTCCAGAAATTCGCGTGCGTCAGCATGGCGCCCTTGGGCGCGCCGGTCGTGCCGCCGGTAAAGAGGATCGCGGCCAGCGCGTCGCCACCCGCACGGACATCGTCCTGCGGCGCTGCCGCGGCGGCGTGCGCTTCCAGCACGTCGGCGGACAGCGGCGCCGTGCCGGCAGGAATGTCCACATCGGCCATGCGCGGCGCCATGGTCTCGTCCACCAACAGCAGGCGCGGACTGCAGTCGGCCAGCGCCTGCGCAAGCTCTGGGCAGCTCCAGCGTGTGTTCAACGGCACCACGGCCGCCCCCAGCCACCAGCACGCCAGGATCCACGACACATGGTCCGCCCCATTGGCGCCCCAGAGCGCCACGCGATCGCCCTGCAGCACGCCATGGCCGCGCAGCACGGCGGCCTTGCGCGCGGTCCAATCGATCAGCGCCGCGTAGGTCCAGCGCCGTGTGCCTTCGCACAGCGCGATCTTGCCGGGGTGCAGCCGGCCTGCACGATGCAGGCCTTGTGTCAGATACATGGTGCTCGTCTCCTGCGGCGCCGTGCTCCTTGCGCGGAACAGCGTGCGTTCGTCCTCGAGCCCCTAGCTTCCCTCTTGGGGCCGGAGCGCGGCAATGGCCGCAGGCGTCAAACCGATAGGCCAAAAGTGTCAGCGGCTTGCCGGCCCGCGGGACCGCGGACCAGGCGGTTGCGGCGGTACTCGCCCGGCGACACGCCGGTCCATTTCTTGAAGGCGCGGTGGAAGGTGCTGGGTTCGGAAAAGCCCAGGCGCTCGGCGATGTCCATCAAGGACAGATCCTGCCGGCCCAGGTACTCGACGGCAACGTCGCGCCGCAGATCGTCCTTCAGGGCCTGGAAGCCCTGGCCTTCCTCGCGCAGATGCCGCCGCAGCGTCTGCGGCGTCATCGCCAGCTGCGCGCTGACCTGGACCAGCGACGGCAACTCCTTGGACAGGTCATTGCGCAACAGGCGGCGGATGCGGTCGGTCAGGGTGGTGCGGTCCTGGAATTTCACCAGCAGGTCGAACGGCGCGTTGGCCAGGAACGGCTTGAGTGTCTGTTCGTTCTGCACCACCGGCAAGGCCAGCCAGCGCGACTCCAGCCACAGGCCCGTGACGGGCTGGCCATAGCGCACCGGCGCGTAGAACAGCCTGTGCGCATCGGCGCTGCGTGCGCCGCTGCTGTAGTCCACTCCCAGGATGGGAATGCGCCGCGCTGCCAGCCAGTTGGCCACGCCCAGCGTGAAGAACAGAAAGGAGCGTTCGCCATACCAACGCGCACAGCTGCTGGGCGCGCGGGAGTCGAGCACGATGCGCGCGCGCTCGCCGCTCACGCACAAGCGGGCGGTGAAATCCCGCAGCACGCCGTGGTAGTAGCGGAACGCCACGCGCAACGCCTGTCCCACCGTGCCTTCCCGCAGCGCCAGCCGGCAGGCATGGTCGAACGCTCCCATGGGAACCGGATGCTGGCCCATGCCCAGGAAGTCGTCCCGGGTGGCGCGGCGCAGCGTCCGCATGATCTGCGCGAGCTGCGCCTGCGATACCCGCGCCATCGGCGCCTGCAGCAGGGATGGCGGCACGCCGGCGCGCGTCAGGACCCGGTCCACGTCCACCCCCTGGCTGCGCGCGCCTTGCAGGATCTGGGCGATATGTCCCACGGCGATGGTGTGATGGGTCATGAGGATATCCAGCGGCCGGCGTATGCCGATGGATCGATGGTAGCCAAAGCCTGGGCGCGCAGGAATGGCCGGCGTGAGCATTCTCGCCAAGCGCAATCAGCGAATCCGCCATTGGTCGGCCGGAAAGCCGCGCCTAGACTGGCGCGAGCCTCAGCTTGGCATGCCACTTCGTATTTACGGGAGTCCCTCTTTGGATACACCGAACACCGCCCCGCTCGCAGGCGTCAGGATCCTGGACCTGTCGCGGCTGCTGCCCGGCCCGCTGGGCGCGCAGTACCTGGCCGACCTGGGCGCCGACGTGATCAAGATCGAGGATACGCAGGCGGGCGACTACGCGCCGCCGCCCTTGCGCGCCATCTGCAACCGCAACAAGCGCGGGCTGCGGCTGGATCTCAAGCATCCCGAAGGGCAGGTGGCGCTGGCCGCGCTGGCGCGTGGCGCGGACGTGGTGATCGAGAGTTTCCGGCCCGGCGTCGCCGCGCGGCTGCGGGCCGACTACCCCACCCTGGCGCGGCACAATCCCCGGCTGGTGTACTGCAGCATCACCGGCTACGGCCAGGACGGCCCGCAGCGCGACGCCGCGGGCCACGACCTGAACTATGCGGCCTGCGCCGGCGTCGCCGACCAGATGGGCTGCGGGCCTGATCTGCCGGCGCTGTCCAACCTGCCGGTGGCGGACATACTTGGCGGCTCGCTTACCGCGGTGATGGGCATCCTGGCCGCGCTGTATGACGCCCAGCGCAGCGGACGCGGACGCTATATCGATATCGCCATCGCCGACGGCCTGCTGGCCGGCGCCGTCGTGCCGCTGGCCACGCTCAATGCCCGCGGCGACACGCGGCCGGCCGGCGCCGACACCTTGTCCGGCGGGCTGGCCTGCTATGGCCAGTACCGCGCCGCGGACGGACGCTACCTGGCGGTCGCGGCACTGGAGCCGAAATTCTGGGAAACCCTGTGCCGGCGGCTGGAACGCCCCGACCTGACGCCGCTGCACCGCGACGGCGACGCGGGGCAACAGGCGCGCGTACGCGCCGAGTTGCAGCAGATCTTCGGCACCCGGCCGCTGGCGCATTGGCTGGCGCTGCTGGAAGGCGCCGACTGTTGCGTGTCGCCGGTGCTAAAGCTGGCGGAAAGCCTGGCGCATCCGCAGTTCGTCGCCCGCGGCATGCCGCTGCAGACCGAACATCCGGCCTATGGCCGCCATACCCACGTGGCCAGTCCGGTGAAGATGTCGGGCTTCCAGTTCGCCATACATCGCCAGGCCCCGCTGCCCGGCGAACACACCGATCAGATCCTGCGCGAGGCCGGCTACAGCGAGCCGGACGTCGCCAGCCTGATCGGGCGCGGCGTCGCGCTGTAGACACATACGGCCAGCCCGCCCGACCTTCCCAGCGACCAAAACCAGGACGGAGACCATCATGAACGATCCTCATCGCAGCCTTCCCTCGCCCCGACGACGCAGTCTGCTCAAGCTGGGCGCGGCCTTGCCCGCCGCGCTGTCCTTGCAGCGTCCGGCCAGCGCGGCAGCTTTCCCCACACGCCCCATCACGCTCATCGTGCCGTTTCCGGCAGGCGGCGCGACGGACACCCAGATGCGCGCGTTGGCAATCGCGGCCTCGCGCGAGCTGGGGCAGACGGTCGTCATCGCCAACCGCCCGGGCGCGGGCGGCACGCTGGGCCCGGCGGCCATGGCGCACACAGCCGCGCCGGACGGCTATACGGTGTCGGTGGTGGTCGGCACGCTGTTCCGCTACCCCTTCCTGCAGCAGGTCAACTACGACCCGCTCAAGGACTTCACCTACGTCGCCTGCATGACGGCCTACTCCTACGCCATCGTGGTGCGCGAGGACGCGCCCTGGCGCACGCTGGACGAGCTGCTTGCGGACGCTCGCGCCCATCCCGACAAGATCAGCTACGGCGGCACCGGCACCGGCGGCTCGGGACGCATCGCGATCGAACGCCTGTCGCGCCTGACGAACACGCGCTTCAACTTCATCCCCTACAAGGGTGCGGCCGAGGAGACCACGGCGCTACTGGGCGGCCACATCCAGATGATCTCGGACGCGGGCTGGGGGCCGATGATAGACACCGGCAAGGCCCGCCTGCTGGCGGTGCTGGGAGAAACCCGCGCCAAGCGCGTGCCCGACGTGCCCACGCTGACGGAACTGGGCTATCCCATCGTCGCGGCCAACCCGGTCGGCATCGCCGGACCGAAGGGCATGGATCCCGACATCACACGCGCACTGCAGCAGGCCTTCCACCGCGCGTCCCGCGATCCGGAATACAACCGCGCCCTGGAAACCGCCGACCAGCCGCACATGCTGATGGACAGCGCCGCCTACACCGACTTCGCGATCCGGCAGGTGGCGGAAGAAAAGAGATTCGTGGCCGAACTGGGCCTGAAGCCCTAGCCGCGCCTTCAGCCTGCGGGACGCAGCATGCAGTCGCGCAGGCGCAGCACCGATGCGCAGGAGGTGTCGCGATGCGTCACCAGCGACAGGGACAGCGCATCGTGCGCATCGGGGTCGGTCAGCGGCACGAAGGCCACGTGCGGGGTGGAGTAGGCGCGCGTCACACCGGGCACCAGCGCCAGCCCCATGCCGCTGGCCACCAGGCTGATCAGCGTCTGCACCTGTATCGCCTCCTGGCTGATGCGCGGCGAAAATCCCGCCTTGAGGCATAGCGCCTGCGCCACGCCGTGCAGGCCCGGCACCTTCAGGGGCGAATACAGCACGAAGTTCTCGCCGCGGGCACGCTCCAGGCTGACCGGCCCGCCCGCGGCCAACGGATGCCCCGCCGGCACCGCCAGGATCAGGTCGTCGCGCTCCACCACCCAGGAATCCAGCGCCGCGTCTTCCGCCAGCGGACCGCGTACCAGTCCCGCATCGATATCGTTGGCGCGCAGCATCGCGACCAGGCCTACCGTGCTGTCCTCGCGCAAGTCCAGCTGCACGTCCGGATACTGCGCGCGAAAGGCCGGCAGGCAGCGCGGCAGCAGCATGTAGGTGGCCGAACCCACGAACCCCAGCCGCAGCGTGCCCCATTCGCCCAGCGCCACGCGGCGGGCGGCCTGGCGCGCCTGGTCGGCGTGGAACAGCGCGCGCCGGGCATCCGCCATCAGCGCCTGTCCCGCAGGGGTCGGCGCCACGCCCTTGGCGCCGCGCACCAGCAGCGGCACGCCCACCGCATGCTCCAGCTTCTGGATCGAGACCGATAGCGCCGGTTGCGCAATGTGCAGGGTGTCGGCGGCCCGCCGGTAGCTGCCCAGTTCCGCAATGGTGACGAACTGCCGGAGCTGCCGTAAATCGATAGCCATAACAAATTCCATATCGCCCAATACCCAAGCCATATTAGACGCGTATGCGGCTGGCCGATAGGATTCCCGCCATGACAGCCTCTCCCCCAACCCCAGCCAGCGCCTTGGGCGGCGTGCGCATCCTGGACCTGACGTCCGTGGTGTTTGGCCCCTACGCCTCGCAGATACTCGCCGACTATGGCGCCGACGTGATCAAGGTGGAGGCGCCTGCGGGCGACTCCACGCGGCATACCGGCCCCGCCCAGGAACCCGGGCTGGCCGCCATCTTCCTGGGCCTGAACCGCAACAAGCGCAGCATCGTCCTGGATCTGAAGCAGGCAGCGGCGCGGCAGGCGCTATTGACGATGGCGGACCAGGCCGACGTACTGATGCACAGCATGCGCCCGGCCAAGATGGCCGCGTTGGGGCTGGGCCCGGATACGCTGTGTGCGCGCAATCCACGGCTGGTCTACGCCGGCCTGTACGGCTTCGGCGCGGGCGGCGCCTACGACGGCCAGCCCGCCTATGACGACATCATCCAGGGCCTGTCGGGCCTGGCCGACCTGGTGGACCGCCAGACGGGGGCGCCGCGCTACCTGCCCACCGTGGCTGCCGACAAGACCTGCGGCTTGATCGCGGCCCACGCCATCCTGGCCGCCTTGTTCCAGCGCGAGCGCACCGGCGCGGGCCAGCAGCTGGAAGTGCCCATGTTCGAGAGCATGGCGTCCTACACGCTGGTCGAGCATTACTACGGCAGGCACCTGGCCGACGAACCCGGCGAGGCCGGCTATCCGCGCGTGCTCACGCCCTGGCGCAAGCCTTGCAAGACCGCCGATGGCCATGTCTGCCTGATGCCCTATACCGATGCCCACTGGCACGACTTCTTCATCGCCGCGGACCGCCCCGATCTGGCGCAGGACGCGCGCTTTGCCGACATCGCGTCGCGCACGCGGCACATCGAAACGCTCTACGAACTGCAGGCCGGCATCGTGGCCGGGCGCGATACCGCCTACTGGCTGACGCTGTGCGCGCGCCTGGAAATCCCCGCCGCGCCGGTCAACCGCCTGCAGGACCTGGAGGCCGATCCGCATCTGCAAAGCGTGGATTTCTTCACGCCGCTGGAAAGCGCCTCCGGCAGCCGCTATCGCTTTCCCCGCAACCCCGTGCGCCTGCAGCGCTCCCATGTGCCGGCCGCAATGCCGCCGCGCCTGGGCGAGCACACGCTGGACGTGCTGCGGCAGGCCGGCCTGGACGAGGCCCGGATCGCCGAGCTTCTGGAATCGGGCGCCGCCCGCGACGCGCATTCCTCAACCCTAGTCAATCGCAAGGAACCCGCATGACCGCAGACCGCAACGCCGCAGGCATCAAGCAGCTCGGCCAGGGCTACTACTGGCAGGACCTGGCCGTGGGCCAGCGCTTCCAGACGTTCCGCCGCACCGTGACCGAGACCGACATCGTCAACTTCATCAGCGTGACCGGCATGCTGGAGACGATCTTCATCGACGCCACCTATGCCCACGGCGCGATCCAGGGCCGCCCCGCCCCCGGCGCGCTGACCTACGGCCTGATCGAGGGGCTGATCATGCAGGGCATGGTGCAAGGCACCGGGCTGGCGCTATTGGAAGTCCACAAGAAAATGCTGGCGCCCGTGGTCGCGGGCGACACCATCTGGGCGGAGATCGAAGTCACGGGCGTACGCCCCACCTCGCAGCGCAACCGGGCCGTGGTCACATCCGCCATCGAGGTACGCAACCAGCACGGCAAGCCGGTGATGGCCTACACGGCCACGCGCATGCTGGCTGGCAGGCCCTGAGGTTTCATCGGACGGCCAAGCGCTCCGCGCAGAGGGCGCTGCCGTCCGGACGCGGTCCGCGTCACTAAAACAGCACAAGGAGACAAGCAATGAAGAAAGCACTGCTGGCGGGCTGCCTCGCCATCCTGGCGCTGGGAGGCGCCGCAAGCGCGCAAGCCGCCTGGCCCGAGCGCCCCATCACCATGGTGGTGCCCTTCCCGCCCGGCGGGCCGACCGACCTGGTCGCCCGGGTGCTGGCCAAACAGCTGACCGACCAGTTGGGCCAGACCGTCGTGGTCGAAAACAAGGGCGGCGCCAACGGCAACATCGGCATGCAGTACGCGGCTGCCGCCAAGCCCGACGGCTACACCGTGCTGTACAACACCTCCTCCATCGCGCTCAGTCCCAATCTGTACCGGTCGCTGGCCTTCGATCCGGTCAAGGACTTCGCGCCGGTGTCATCCACGGCGGTGATCCCGCTGGTGCTGCTGGTGCATCCGTCGGTGCCGGCGCCGGACACCCGGACGTTCGTGCAGTATGCGCGCGAGCATCCCGGCAAGCTGTCGTATGGTTCGGCCGGCGCCGGCAACGTCACGCACCTGGGCGCTTTGTTGCTGTTGCGCTCGCTCGAGATCGATGCGGTGCACGTTCCCTACCGCGGCAGCGCCCCGGCCATGACGGACCTGGTCGGCGGGCAGGTACAGCTCATGACCAATACGCTGAACGATTCGTTGGGTTTCATCCGCGAAGGCAAGCTGCGCGCGCTGGCGGTGACCAGCGGCACGCGCAGCGAGCAATTGCCCGACGTGCCGACGGTGGCGGAAACGGTGGCGCCCGGATTCGAGATGGGCGCCTGGCAAGGCGTGGTGGTGCCGGCAGGCACGCCTGCGCCGATCATCGACAAACTGAACGCCGAAATCCGCCGCGCGCTGCAATCGCCTGAAATGACCAGGCAGCTCAAGGCGCAAGGCGCGCAGGCGCTGGGATCCACGCCGCAGGAATATGCCGCCTATATCAAGAGCGAGATTGCGCGGTGGGGAGAAGTGGTGAAGGCCGCCAACGTGAAGCTGGACTGACGCTTGCTGAAGGACTATGCAAAACGCCCGCTATCGCGGGCGTTTTGCTGGAGCTGTCGAACTGGCAGCAAGCTCAGCGGCCGTTGGCCTTGGCCGTGATGCCGTTGGCCGCGCCCATGTCGGTATTGGGCACGTCGCGCAGCAGCACCCGCACGTCCTGGCCCGAGATGCCGATGCTGGCGCACACCGCCTGGTTCAGAGCCGCGATCAGCGCGGCCTTCTTGGCTTCGTCGCGGCCGGAGATCAGCGCGACGTCGACGCGCGCCATGGCCTTGCCGATTTCACCGCCCACGATCACGTGCGCCGCCGGCACTTCCTGCAGCACGATGCGCACGCTGGGCAGCGGCGCGGCGATGCTTTCGACGACGGCGTTGGACGCGGCCTGCAACAGCGCGGCCTTCTGGGCGGCCGTGTGGCCTTCCATGATCTGGACATTCAAAATAGGCATGACGGATTCCGATGTTCCGAAAAAGGAGAAACCGGCCCAGGCGGCCGGCAAACCATCATATCCGGATCGGGGCCGCGCAGACGGCCGCGCGGCCCCGATCCGGATTAGGGTTTATCCCTGTCAGGCCGCCTGGTCGCGGCGCTCGGGTTCGGACTGCTCCTGCGTCTCGGCGGCAGCGGCGGCTTCCGCCGCAGGCGCGGTTTCGGCCAGGGCCGGCGTCACCAGCTCCACCACCTTCTTGCGCGACAGCATGCCGATGAACTCGTCGTCCTCGCCGGTCACCGCGACCGGCTGGTCGCTGTGCACCAGTTGGGCCAGCACCTCGCCCAGGCCTGCCGTGGCGGGCACGGAAGCCAGGTCCTCGACGTAGCGGGAGATGTCGCGCGCGCCTTCCTCGATGGCGCGCGTGGCGGCCTCGGCGGTCAGCACGCCGGCCAACCGCTTGCCGTCCAGCACCGGCGCGTACTCGTAGCTCAGGGCGCGCATGCGGTCCATGGCGTGGGCGGGACGCGAACGCATGGTCAAGGTCAGGCGCGCCGGGTTCACGGCGTGCGTGGCGTTGAGCACCTTGGTGCGGTTCACGTCCTGCAGGAACGACTGCACGTAGTCGTTGGCCGGGTTCAGCAGGATGTCTTCCGGCGTGCCTTCCTGCACCAGTTCGCCGTCCTTGAGGATGGCGATGCGGTTGCCCAGGCGCAGGGCCTCGTCCAGGTCATGCGTGATGAAGACGATGGTCTTGTTGAGCTTGGCCTGCAATTGCAGCAACTGGTCCTGCATCTCGCGGCGGATCAGCGGATCCAGCGCCGAGAAGGCCTCGTCCATCAACAGGATTTCGGCATCGGTGGCCAGCGCCCGGGCCAGGCCGACACGCTGCTGCATGCCGCCCGACAACTGGTGCGGATACTGGTTCTCGAAGCCCGACAAGCCCACCTGGTCCAGCCATTCGCGGGCGCGCTTTTCACGTTCGGCGCGGCCCACGCCCTGCACGGTCAGGCCGTAGGCGGCGTTGTCCAGCACGGTGCGGTGCGGGAACAGGCCGAAGCGCTGAAACACCATGCTCATCTTCTTCTGGCGGAAGACTTCCAGGTCGCGCTTGTTCAGGCTGACCACGTCCACGCCATCGACCAGGATGTGGCCGGCGCTGGGCTCGATCAGGCGGTTGAAGTGGCGGATCAGCGTGGACTTGCCGGAACCCGACAGGCCCATGATGACGTAGATGCTGCCTTCCTCGATCGACAGGCTGATATCGCGCAGGCCCAGCGTGTGGCCGCTTTCGGCCAGCAGCTGTTCCTTGCTCATGCCGCCCTGGGCGGCTTCCAGCCATTTCTTCGGGTGCGGCCCGAAGACCTTGTAGATGTTCTTGACCTCGATCTTGCTCATCGCTGGCCTCCCATGCGCATGCGCTGTCCATACGATTGCGTGATCCGGTCGAACAGCACGGCCAGCACCACGATACCCAAGCCCGCGAGCAGGCCACGGCCCACTTCCAGGCGGTTGATGCCCAGCAGCACTTCATAGCCCAGGCCGCGCGCGCCGATCATCGAGGCGATCACCACCATCGACAAGGCCATCATCGTGGTCTGGTTGATGCCGGCCATGATGTTGGGCAAGGCCAGCGGCAGCTGCACGCCGAAAAGCTGCTGGCGCGGATTGGCGCCGAAGGCGCGCGAGGCTTCCAGCACCTCGCGGTCGACCAGGCGGATGCCCAGGTCGGTCAGGCGGATCAGCGGCGGCACGGCGTAGATCACGGTGGCGATGATGGCGGGGATCTTGCCCAGGCCGAACAGCATCACGACCGGAATCAGGTACACGAAGCTGGGCATGGTCTGCATCACGTCCAGCACCGGCAGCATGATGGAGCGCAGCCAGTTGACCCGCGCCATCAGCACGCCCAGCGGGATGCCGATGATCACCGACAGGCCGGCCGCCATGATCATGAGCGCCAGCGTCTGCATGCCGGCGTCCCACAGGCCCAGCACGCCGATCACGCACAGCAGCGCGCCCATCGCCAGGCTCAGGCCGATGCGGCGGCTGACACCCCAGGCGATCGCGATCGTGACCGCGACCACCGCCCACCAGGGCGAATTGCGCAGCAGTTGCTCCAGCCACACCAGGGCATGCAGGACGGGCTGGGACAGGGTCTCCAGCGTGTCGGCATAGTTGGTGACCAAGTGATCGACAAAGCCGTCGATCGCCCCCCGGACCTGCCGGGCGGGAATAATTTCAGGAAACATTCGTTCTACTCCATTCTGGCGCACTCACCGCCCGGACCGCGCCCGACTGCCCAGGAATCGGGCAATGCGGCGCAAGCTTGCGGCTTCCAGCTAGAAAACGGCCGGCCATCCCGGCAGCGCCAGCGCATCTCGGCCCGGGCGCTAGCGCCCGGCCGGCGGCCATCCTGGCAAAAGAATCCGGCCCCAGGGAAGGGCCGGTGCGCGCCGCGACGGCGCGCAGCCAGGCACATGGCGGGTTACAGCGCGCTTTGGACGCGCCCGGCGACGTCGGCGGGGACCCACTTGGTCCAGACGTCGGGTTTGTTCTTCAGGAACCACTTGGCCACGGCGTTGGCTTCGTCGCCGGACTCTTCCATGTGGGCCAGGGTTTCGTTGATCACCGGCAGCGGCACCGAGACCTTGGACAGGAATTCGGTGAGCTTTGGCGCTTCCTCGGAGAACTTGGTGTTCACCGCCGTGAAGACGGGATTGTCGGGATAGGCGCTGGGCTCGGGCTTGGCGCACTTGGGCGACGTCAGGCACTTGTGCTTTTCGGCGTCGTAGGGCGACATGTCAAGCTTGACCAAGTCCATCGCGCCGACCAGCGGCGTGGGCGACCAGTAGTAGAAAACGACGTTCTGCTTGCGCTTGTAGGCCGACATCAGGGCGGCCTTCTGCGCCGCGCCCGTGCCGGGCGAGTACAGCGTGTAGGAGTCGTCCAGCTTCAGGGCGTGGAACAGGTTGTTGCTGGTGATTTCGCAGCCCCAGCCTGCCGGGCAGCCGTAGAAGCGGCCCTTGCCCGGCTCTTCCGGATCCTTGAACTTGTCCTTGAATTTCGGCAGGTCGGCCGCGGACTTCAGTTCAGGCAGGCGTTCGGCCGTGTAGCGCGGGATGTACCAGCCCTCGGCGCCCATGTAGAGGTCGCCGATGCGCTTGACCTTGCCGGTCTTCTCGGCGCGGTCCCAGGGCTCGGCCACGCTGTTCAGCCAGATCTCGGTGTTGATATCCAGGTCGCCGCGCTCCAGCGCGGCCAGGGCGGGCAGGGTCTCGGTCGGCAGGGTCTCGGTCTTGCAACCGTAGCCCTTTTCCATGATGAAACGTTCGACGTCAACGAGGACCAGGTTGGATTCCCAGTTCATCGCGCCGAAATTGACCGGGCGCTTGATTTCGCACTGGACGGCATCGGCGGCTTGGGCCGCACCGGCAAAGGCGAAGAACACAGCCGCGGCGGCCAGGGTCTTGACAGGGGTAAAACGCATTGGCTTTTGCCTCCATAGGTTCAGGGACACACGCCAGGCTTGGGCCCGGAAGTGCCATGGAGCTAAGGGGGTTGTGCGGAAGACGGGCAGAACCGCCAATACAAACCGACACTAGCAACAAGACGGTCCGCGAGGGTGCGGCATCTTGCAAGACAGGAGCTTCAAAAACGCAGTTTTTGAAAACCCACAGAAAGTGAACAAACTGAACGAAGAAGCCAGCATCTTAAACGAAATTGATGCTCAACCCAACCCCATCCCGGAATGAATCAGATACATTTCCCGGAAAAACGGTCCGGGATTACCCGCAAGCGCAAGGAGTGAAACCGCGACTTTCCCTAGGGGATTTTGATTCAGTTGCATTGATACATTTAGTAAATAATAAATTCATACCCATACGCTTTAGCGGCTTCAAACCGGCCGGAAATCGCGGTTCCGGCCAGCGGGTGGACGCGTTTCGCCCCGTTTTCCGGCGCCCATTCCATTGAAACCGGCCGCCCTGCGGACACCTGCCGGCCGCTACTCGTTCTGGCCGTACATGTAGTCCCGGCGCCAGGGGTAGGCGAGATCCGACGGATTGTCCAATTCGTCGGCGCGTCCTGTCGCCGGGTGCTGGCCCAGGATCTGATGCAGCGCAATCCAGCCGTGCTCGAAGCCCATGGCGCAGCCGGCCAGGTACAGCCGGTAGGCGCGTAGCGAACGCTCGCCCTGCTCGCCGCCCAGGATGCGCGCCGCTTCAGGCAGATGCGCCTCCAGCGCATCGCTCCAGGCCCACAGGGTGCGCGCGTAATGCGGCCGCAGGTTTTCCACGTCCACCTCTTCCAGCCCGCCGTTGGTCAGGGTTTCCAGCACCACGCTGACGTGGGTCAGCTCGCCGCCCGGGAAGATGTACTTCTCGATGAATTCGCCCATGCCGTTGCCCAGCTCGGCGTTGTAGACGCCGGCTGCGGTAATGCCATGGTTCATGATCAGTCCGCCAGGCTTGAGCAGGCGGCGCAGCTTGGCGAAATAGCCTTCGAGCTGGGCGCGGCCCACGTGCTCGAACATGCCGACTGACGCGATCTTGTCGTAGGGCGCGGATTCGTCCAGCTTGCGGTAGTCCAGCAGTTCCATGCGGACCCGGCCCGCCAGGCCCTTTTCCTGGATCAGCTTGCTGACATGGGCATGCTGGTTGCGCGACAGCGTGATGCCGGTGGCGTCCACGCCGTAGTTCTCGGCGGCCCACAGCAGCAGGCCGCCCCAGCCCGCGCCCACATCCAGGAACCGCTCGCCCGCGCGCAGGCGCAGCTTGCGGCAGATGTGGTCCAGCTTGGCTTCCTGGGCCTGGGCCAGCGTCATGTCCGGTTCGCGGTAGTAGGCGCAGGAATAGACCCGGCGCGGGTCCAGCCAGAGCGCGTAGAAATCATCCGACAGGTCGTAGTGGAACTCGATCTGCTTGGCGTCGCGCTCGACCGAATGGCGCCAGACCGACACCACCTTGCGCACCAGCTCCGTCAGCCAGCCGCCGCGGGCCGCGTCCACCGGCGAACCGGGCAGCAGCGCCGAGGCCGCCGCCATCACATCGCGCATATTGCCTTCGATGTCGATGCGGCCTTCCACGTAATCCTGCCCCAACACGCCCACCGCGCCTTCGGCCAGATGCGCCAGGGCGGTCTTGTCGTGCGTGACGAAACGGACGCGGGGTTCGGGCGGCCCCAACACGGCGCCGTCGGGCAGAACCAACTGGACCGGGACCGGCAGGGCCTGAAGCTTGCGTTCCACAACAGACAACAAAGGATTCACGACTTCTCCTCTGGAATACGTACGGACCGCAATGACTTTATCGGAAAAAACTTGCAATTTGCTTGTAAGGTTGCCCGTGATACAGTCGTTTACTTGGCCCAAACCGTGCAACAAACCGCATCCGGGCCCTGCCACTGCGCTACACCGCAATCGACATGCCCCCTTCACAGTCCTTCCGCAGCAGCCTGCCCGGCTGGCTGATACTCATGGGCGCGCTGACCGCGATCGGTCCGTTCGCCATCGATATGTACCTGCCCGCGTTCCCCACGATCGCGGCGAACCTGGGCGTGTCCCGCGGCGACGTCGAACGCACCCTGGCGGCCTACCTGATCGGCCTGGCGATGGTGCAAGTGTTCTATGGCCCGATGGCCGACCGCTACGGCCGCAAGCCGCCTCTGCTGGTGGGCCTGACGCTGTTCATGATCGGTTCCCTGGGGTGCGCGCTGTCCGGATCGGTGGAAGCGCTGACCGGCTGGCGCGTGGTGCAGGCCATGGGCGGCGCCGCCGGCATCGTGATCCCGCGCGCGGTGATCCGCGACCATTACGAAACCCATGAAGCGGCCCGCGCCATGTCGCTGCTGATGCTCATCATGGGCCTCGCCCCCATCCTCGCGCCGCTGGCCGGCGGCCAGTTGCTGGCCATCACCTCTTGGCGCAGCCTGTTCTGGGTCATGCTGGCGGGCGGCGCGATGTTGATGGCCGCCGTCATCCTGATCATGAAGGAATCGCTGGCGCCCGAGCGCGTGGTGCCGCTGCGCTGGCACACCATACTGCGCAACTACCGCGGCCTGTTCGCCCATCGCGGCTTCATGGCGCACAGCCTGGCCGGCGGCTTCGGCCAGGCAGGCATGTTCGCCTACATCATCGGCTCGCCGCGCGTCTTCATCGAACTCTACGGCGTGCCACCCCAGTACTACGGCCTGCTGTTCGGCACCAACGCGCTGTCGCTCATCGTCTGCTCGCAGATCAGCGCCCGCCTGCTGCGCACCTACACGCCGCGCCAATTGCAGCGCCGCGCCCTGACCTCGCTGGCCTGCGCCAGCCTGGCCGCGGTCGCGCTGACGCTGGCCGGCTGGATGACCCTGCCCCTGCTGATGCTGTGCCTGATCTGCTACATGGGCAGCCAGGGCTTCGTGAATCCCAATTCGGCGGCGCTGGCGCTGGCGGACCAGGGCAAGCGGCTGGGCGCGGCTTCGGCGCTGCTGGGAACACTGCAATTGTCCTGCGGCGCGCTGGCCGGTTTCGCCGTCAGCGCCTGGCAGACCGACAGCGCCCTGCCCCTGACGACCACGCTGGCGGCCTGCGCCTGCCTGTCCTGGATCTCGGGCCGCGTGGCGCAATCGCACACCAGCTAGCCTGGCTGCTTGATTTAATTACGCTTTTCGTATTAGAATCTAAGTCTTCACATGAAGTTTCCCGTGCCGGACTACTATGCTTTGTAGTTCAGCACTCTGACCCCAACCGCGCAATGTCTGGTGATTCCCTTCGGGATTTCCAGAGATTCTTCCAAGAATCCAGCGGGTGGCAGGCAGCGGGTATAAGCACTGGGGCGGACCAGACTGGGCTTTGACAGCCATTCCGACCTCCCCTCATCCACTAAGACTGGGTGGCCGGCAAAGGCAGCGCAAGCGCCTGTACAGCCCGGCGGCTGAAACCCTGTCTACCCCCCAAGCGATGCGCGACAAAAGAACGACCTAAAGAGGTGCATCCATGGCACGCGTATGCCAAGTGACCGGCAAAGGCCCGATGGTGGGCAACAATGTTTCGCACGCGAACAACAAGACCAAGCGTCGCTTCCTGCCCAACCTGCAATCGCGCCGGTTCTGGGTTGAAAGCGAAAACCGCTGGGTCCGCCTGCGTGTTTCGGCCAAGGCCATCCGCACGATCGACAAGAACGGCATCGACGCCGTGCTGGCCGACATGCGTGCCCGCGGCGAACTGGCTTAATCAGCCTCCCCGCCAATCTACATACTAGGAGCACGACATGGCCAAAGGTATCCGCGAAAAGATCAAGCTCGAGTCGACTGCCGGCACGGGTCATTTCTACACGACCACCAAGAACAAGCGCAACATGCCCGAGAAGATGCTGATCAAGAAATTTGATCCGGTCGCTCGCAAGCACGTTGACTACAAGGAAACCAAGCTGAAGTAATTCAGCCGGTTTTCCCGCAAGACGAAAAGGCCCTGCATCGCAGGGCCTTTTTTCGTTTCCGGGCGGGCGCCGCGCCGGACGCGTGTCTATTGCCCCAGGGCGAAAGGCCATGTTCCAATTGGGCCGCTGTCATCCGCCGCGCCTCCAAGCGCCAGACTCCCTCTCCACGCGATACCTGCCATGTTCCGTCCCTGCCTTACCCTGTTGCGCCGCGCCGCGGTGCCGGCACTCCTGGCCCTGGCGCTGACTCCCGCCGCCTCGGCCAAGGACAAGGAGCCGCCCATCCGCATCGGCGAGATCAACAGCTACAAGGCGATTCCCGCCTTCCTAGGCCCCTATAAAAAGGGCTGGCAGCTGGCGCTGGAAGAGGTCAACGCCGGCGGCGGCGTGCTGGGCAGGAACCTGGAAGTGATCTCGCGCGACGACAACGGCAACCCCGGCGATTCGGTGCGCGCGGCCCAGGAATTGCTGGCGCGCGAAAAGGTCGAGCTGCTGTTCGGCGGCTTCCTGTCCAACACCGGCCTGGCGCTGACGGATTTCGCCAAGCAGCAGCAGGTGTTCTTCCTGGCAGCCGAACCTCTCACCGACAAGATCACCTGGCAGGACGGCAACCGCTATACCTACCGTCTGCGCCCCTCCACCTGGATGCACGTGGCAGCGCTGGCCCCCAAGGCGCTGGCCTTGCGCAAGAAGCGCTGGGCCATCGTCTACCCCAACTATGAATACGGGCAGTCCGCCGTGGCCACCTTCAAGGCCATGATGACCTCGTTCCAGTCCGACGTGGAGTTCGTCGCCGAGCAGGCCGTGCCGCTGGGCAAGGTCGACGCTGGCGCCGTGGTGCAGGCCCTGGCGGACGCCAAGCCCGACGCGATCTTCAATGTACTGTTCGCCGCCGACCTGACGCGCTTCGTGCGCGAAGGCAATACCCGCGGCCTGTTCGAAAACCGCGCCGTGGTGTCGGTGCTGTCCGGCGAACCCGAATACCTGGAGCCGCTGGGCGCCGACACGCCCACCGGCTGGATCGTCACCGGCTACCCCTGGTACGCCATCGACACCCCGGCCAATACCGCCTTCGTCGAAGCTTACAAGAAGCGCTACAACGAAACGCCCAAGGTCGGCTCGGTCGTGGGCTACGCGTCCCTCATGTCGATCGCCCAGGGCCTGAAGGCGGCGGGCGAGGTGGACACCGAAAAACTGGTCGACGCGTTTGCCGGCCTGAAGGTGGACACGCCCTACGGCCCCATCCAGTACCGCAAGATCGACCACCAGTCGACCATGGGCGTGTACGTGGGCGTGACCGCGGTGGAAGACGGCAAGGGCATCATGAAGGACTTCGCCTACATCGACGGCGCCCGCCTGCAGCCGCCTGACGAGCAAGTGCGCAAGATGCGCCCGGCGCACTGATGAGCCTGTCGGGGCTGCTGCTGCAGCTGCTCAATGGGCTGGCGGACGCCAGCGCGCTGTTCCTGGTCGCCGCCGGCCTGTCGCTGATCTTCGGCGTCACGCGCGTGGTGAACTTTGCGCACGGCTCGTTCTACATGCTGGGCGTCTACCTGGCCTGGACCTTCACCAGCTACTTCGGCGACGGCGCGGGCTATTGGGCCGGGCTGCTGCTGGCGGCGCTGGCCACGGGCCTGATCGGCGCGGCCGCCGAATGGCTGGTGCTGCGGCGCCTGTACCAGGCGCCCGAGCTATTCCAGCTGCTTGCAACCTTTGCGCTGGTGCTCATCATCGGCGACGCCGCGCTGGCCCTCTGGGGGCCGGAAGACCTGTTCGCAGCGCGCGCGCCCGGCCTGTCTGGCGCCGTGCAGATCCTTGGCCGCCGCTATCCCGAATACGACCTGCTGCTGATCGCCGCCGGCCCCGTGGTGCTGGGCCTGCTGTGGCTGCTGCTGATGCGCACCCGCTGGGGCCGGCTGCTGCGGGCGGCGGCGGAAAACCGCAAGATGCTGGCCGCGCTGGGCGTGAACCAGGCCTGGCTGTTCACCTCCGCGTTCACCCTGGGCGCGTTCCTGGCAGGCCTGGGCGGCGCGCTGGCGGCGCCGCGCGTGCCCGCCACGCTCGGCCTGGACCTGGAAATCATTGCCAGCGCCTTCGTGGTGGTGGTGGTGGGCGGCCTGGGCTCGATTCCCGGCGCCTTCCTTGCCGCCTTGCTGATCTGCTCCGTCAAGGCGCTGTTCGTGTTCCTGGGACAAGTGCAGATCGGCCCCTGGCTGTTCAACCTGTCCAAGCTCACGCTGCTGGCCGAATTCGCCGTGATGGCCGTGGTGCTGGTCGTGCGGCCCTGGGGCCTGCTGGGCAAGCCGCCAGAGCCCGCGGCGCACGCCGCGGCGCCCGAGCGCCCCATCGCCCCCGCCGGCCGCGGGCTGCGGCTGGCCTATGGCGCGCTGCTGGCGCTCCTGGTACTGGCGCCGGTGGCGGCCGCGCACAGCCCCTATCTGGGCATCCTGCTGACCGAAATCCTCATCGCCGCGCTGTTTGCCGCCAGCCTGCATTTCCTCACCGGACTGGCTGGCATGACGTCGTTCGGCCACGCCGCCTGGTTCGGCCTGGGCGCCTACGGCGCCGCGCTGCTCCTGAAGCTGGCGGCCTTGCCGATGGAAGCGGCGCTGCTGCTCGGCCCCTTCGCCGCCGCATTCGGCGCCCTGCTGTTCGGCTGGTTCTGCGTGCGCCTGTCGGGCGTGTACCTGGCGATGCTGACCCTGGCGGTGGCGCAGATCCTCTGGGCGCTCGCCTATCAATGGGATGACGTGACCGGCGGCAGCAACGGCCTGATCGGGCTGTGGCCGTCGGCCTGGCTTGCCCAGGGGCCCTGGTTCTATTACCTGACGCTGGCGCTTTGCGTGGCGGGCATCGTCTGGCTGCGCCGCCTGGCGTTCTCGCCGTTGGGTTATGCGCTGCGCGGCGTGCGCGATTCGGCGCTGCGCGCCGAGGCGCTGGGCATGGATACCCGGCGCGTGCAATGGGCGGGCTTCGTGGCCGCGTCTTTTGCTGCCGGCCTGGCGGGCTCGCTCTACGCATTTTCCAAGGGCAGCATCGCGCCCGACACGCTGGCCGTGAGCCGCTCCGTGGACGGACTGGTCATGGTGCTGCTGGGCGGATTGCAGACGCTGGCCGGCCCGCTGGTGGGCGCGGCGTCCTACACCTGGCTGCAGGATGCCGCCGCGCGCAGCACCGAGTACTGGCACGCGGTACTGGGGCTGGCGATCCTGGCCCTGGTCATGGCCTTTCCCGAGGGGCTGGCCGGCGCCGCCGCACGCCTTGCCGCGCGCTGGAACCGGGGGCGCGCATGAATACCACTCCCTTGCTGCAAGTCCGCGAGCTGCGCAAATCGTTCGGCGGCATCGACGCGCTGGCTGGCGTGTCCTTTACGCTGGATGCGGGCCGGATGCTCGCCCTGATCGGCCCCAACGGCGCCGGCAAGTCCACCTGCTTCAACGCGCTGGGCGGCCAGTTGCGGCCCGACTCGGGCTCCGTCCTGCTGGACGGCCGCGAACTGGTGGGCCTGTCGGCAGGCAAGATCTGCCGGCTGGGTGTGGGCCGCACCTTCCAGACCGCCGCCACCTTCCGCTCCATGACGGTGCGCGAAAACGTGCAGACGGCGCTGCTGTCGCGCGACCGGCTGCTGCTGAATCCGTGGCGCCGTGCCACCCGCCACGCGGCCGAGGAGGCCATGATGCTGCTGTCGCAGGTGCAGATGGCGGACAAGGCGCAGGAGCATTGCGGCACCCTGGCGTATGGCGACGTCAAGCGGGTCGAGCTGGCCATGGCGCTGGCGCACCAGCCGCGCCTCTTGCTGATGGACGAACCCACGGCGGGCATGGCCACCAACGAGCGCCACGCGCTGATGCGGCTGACACGCACGCTGGCCGACACGCAGCGCATCGCGGTCCTCTTCACCGAGCACAGTCTGGACGTGGTGTTCACACATGCCGACCGCATCGCGGTGCTGGTGCGCGGCAGCCTGCTGGCCGAGGGCGAACCCGCGCAGATCGCGGCCGACGAGCGGGTCCGCGCGGCCTATCTGGGCACGGAAGCGCCGCAGCCGGCCTGAACCGGCTGCACACGCGGCCTCAGTCGTTCCTCAGCCCGTTGGGCTGGCATTCCCAGAAGATCTTGGCCTGGCATCCTTCGCAGATGCCACGGTCCAGCTTGGCGTAGATCGCATGCAGCGCGGTGGCCTTGTCGGGAAAGATGTGGTCCTCGCCCAGGCGCTGCAGGAAGCCCGTGCGGCGCCACATGTCCAGCACTTCCGGCCGCGGGCGGTGGAAATATAGATCGCCGCCCATGGCCCGCCTGGCGGCAAGCTCGTCTTCCCAGACCTGCGCGCCCGCCATGTCGATGAAGTTCATGCTCTTGGCCATCACCAGCAGATGGCGCGGCGCGCCGGGCGCCGCGCGCAGTTCGTGCAAACGCTGCGCCACATGCGTGGCGGCGCCGAAATAGACCGAGCCTTCCATGCGCAGCAGCTTCAACTGCGGGCACTCCGGCAAGGCATCCGGCGCGTGCTCCAGCACCACGAAGCGCCGCTCCAAGCCGCGCGAGTCGAAGCCCATGGTGCGCATCGCGGGCCGCGAGGTGCGGTGCAGGTAGACCATCAGCGACAACACCGTGCCCAGCAGGATCGCCACTTCCATGCGTATGGTGATGGTGGCGGCCAGGGTGGCGGCGGCGATGACCGCTTCGCCGCGCTGGGTGCGCACGAGCTGCCGCCAGCGCGGAATGTCGAACAGGGTCCAAGCCACCAGCAGCAGCAGTCCGGAGATCGCGGCGTGCGGAATCATGGCCAGGAGCGGCGCCGACAAGGCCACCAGCGCCACCAGCAACAAGGCCGAGAACACGGAAGCCAGCGGCGTCTTGGCGCCGGCCTCGTAGTTGGGAATCGAGCGGTTGAGCGATCCGCAGGACAGATAGCAGGAAAAGAACCCGCCCACGATATTGGACAGCCCCTGCCCCACGAACTCGCGATTGGCGTCGATGCGCTGGCCCGAACGCGTGGCCACGGCCTTGGCGATGGAAATGGACTGCGCCAGCGCCACGATGGTCAGCGCGAAAGCGACGCTCAGCAGTTCGGGCAAGGCGCGCCAGTCGACGCTGGGAATATGGAACGGCGGCCAGGGCTGGGCCAGCGCGCCCAGCACGGACACCGGCGCGCCGTCGCTCAGCGCATTGAAGGCCGCGGCCGCCAGCGCCCCCGCCGCCAATCCCGCCAGCATGTAGGGCTTGCGCTTGTCCAGCCGCCGAACCAGCAAGGCCACGGCCAGGGTCGTCAGCGTCACCAGCAAGGCGCCCCAGTGCACCTGCCCGATATTCATCGCCAGGCTTGCCAGCAAGGCGCCCGCGCCGTGCGCGTCCGGCGCCGGCATGCCCAGGGCGTCCTTCAGCGCATGCACGGCGATCAGCAGGGCCGCGCCGCTGGTGAAGCCGAACAGCGCCGAAGGCGAAATGAAATGCGCCAGCGAGCCCAGCTTCAGCGTGCCCACCAGCCATTGCATCAACCCGACCAGCACGGTCACGGCCAGCGCCAGCTGGATGTAGCCCTGGCTGCCGGCGACCGCCAGCGGCGTCAGCACCGCGTAGAGCGCCAGCGAGTTGGCGTTGGTCGGACCCGACATGACGTGGCGGCTGGATCCGAAGAGCGCCGCGACGATACAGGGCACGATGGCCGAATACAGGCCGTATTCAGGCGGCAGGCCCGCCAGCATGGCGAACGCCACGCCCTGCGGCAGCACCAGCAGCGCGCCCAGCAGGCCCGCCGTCGCATCCGCGCGCAAGGTCCGCGCATTGACCTCGTCCACCCACGAGCCGAACAACCGGCGCGCGACGCTCATCCCCCCCTGCATCATTCTTTCTTGTCCCTCGGCATCTACTTTCTGATTTAGCCCGCCTGCGGCGCATGGAGTCCGCGGCGGGTCGCCTAGCGTAAACGCTAGCGCCCCCCGCGCGCAACGCGTCCCGCTTACTTCAGGTAGCGGCGCTCCAGCTCCCGCATGTGGGCATCGCCCTGCAGCGCAATGATCTCCTTGACCGTCGGCAGGCCAGCGTCCACCTGGTGGATGCCGCCATCGCGGCGGATGCGGGCGAATACGTCCCGCATTGCCCCCACAGCGGCGCGGATGGCGTGGTTGCCATAGATGACCAAACCCACCTTGCCCAGCGCCTGGATGTCGGATTCGCGCAGTTGGGGATAGGCGGTGGGCACCAGCACCAGCGGCGCGCGGCCTTGCCATGCGGCCACGAACGACAGGATCTCGTCGGGCGTGCTCTGTTTGGAATGGATCAGGATGGCGTCCGCGCCCGCGGCTTCATAGGCGCGGGCGCGGGCCAGCGCCTCCTGCTCGCCGGCACCCGCGATCAGGGCCTCGGTCCGGGCGATCACGCAGAAATCCGCATCGCGGCGCGCGCCGCAGGCCGCCTCGATCTTGCCCTGGAATTCCTCGACCCGCACCAGCTCCTGCCTGCCGGACGCGCGCAGGCTGGTGTCCTTGGGAAAGGTCTTGTCCTCCATCACCACCGCCGACACGCCCGCGGCTTCATACTGCGGCACCATGTACGAGACATTGATCGCGTTGCCGAATCCGGTATCGATGTCGGCGATGACGGGCACGTCCACCGCGGCGGCGATCGCCCGCATCATGTCCAGATGCTGCGAGGGCGAAAGTATGTTGGCGTCAGGCACCGCATGGCTGGCCGACAGCTCGAAGCCGCTGCCCCAGATGGCGTCGAACCCGGCGTCGGCCGCCAGCCTGGCGGATAGCGGGTTGTGCGCCGACATGGCGTGCATCAGGGCGGAACCCTGCAATTTCTGGCGGAAACGGGCGTTTCTGTTCATGGCGGGAACGTGGGCGGCAAACCCGGCGCGCCGCGCGCCGGCTGTGGCCATCGTAGCGCCAATCCTGGCCTTGTCCGAAACCTCAGCCGGCCTCGCCGCCGCGCCGCGCCTTCATGGCCTGCCCGATCGCGGCCAGCGCATCGTCCGCGATCAGCCGCGCCGCCATCGGCAGCAGCTCGCTCTCTTCGCGCTGGATATGCGCGGCGTAGGCGTCGGTGAATTCCTGGATCTGGCCTGCGGGCAGCTCGGCCTGCCGGCCCGCCGCGATCTCGGCAAGGGCCTGGCGCAAGGGCTCCCAGCGCAGCGCCAGTTGGCGGTGCTCGGCCACCAGGCCATCCACCAGCGCGTGCAGACAGACGGCGTCGGATCCGGCCATGGATTCGATCAGGGCGGGAAAGAGGTCCTCTTCCTCGTCCTCGTGGTGATGGACGGCCGCGGTATCGAAATAACGCAGGACGCTGGCCGCCGCGGTCTGGGCCGCCGGGTCGCTACCGTGCACCGGCAGGTGCCCGGCCAGGCGTCCCAGCGTGGCGCACTGGCGGGAAATGCGGCCGTGGCAGGCCGACAGCAGGGCCAGGGGATCATCGGCCCCCGGCGCGGGGGCCGGACCTCCAGGAAAGCTCACCGCCATTGCACACCTCCGTTATCCGGCGTGGCCACGCCACCACAAGCGGATGGAATCCCACGCGCGCCCCGCGAATCCCGCCTCGGCCACCGGTTCCAGCGCCACCACGGGGAATTGCATGGCGGGCTTGCCGTCCACCAGCACGCGCACCGCGCCCACCGGGGACTGCGCGGCAATCGGCGCGATCAGCGGATCCTGCGGCGTCCAGACTGGCTCGACCTTGGCGCCGGCGGGCACCGTCACGTACGCGTCGCGCGCGAATCCGGCCTTCAGGCTGTCGTGCTCGCCCTTCCAGACCTCGGGCGTGGCGACGGCCTGGCCGCGCGCGTACAGCTTGATGGTATTGAACCCCTGAAAGCCCCACTCCAGCAACTCGCGGCTTTCCTGCGTGCGCAGCTTGTCCGACGCCGTGCCCACCACCACCGTGATCAGGCGGCGCCGATCGGCGCCATTGGGGCGCTGCGCGGTGGCAACGATGCAATAGCCGGCCGATTCGGTGTGCCCGGTCTTCAGTCCGTCGACGCTGGGATCGAGCCAGAGCAGGCGGTTGCGGTTCGGCTGCGTAATCTTGTTGTAGGTGAACTGCTTGGCCGAATCGTAGGTCTTGTAGAGCTGGGGATAGTCGCGGATGTAGCGCGTGGCCAGCACCGACAGGTCGCTGGCGGTGGAGTAGGTCCCCGGATCGGGCAAGCCGTGCGGGCTGGCGAAATGCGTGGCATGCAGGCCGAGCCTGGCGGCGGTGTCGTTCATCCGCGCCACGAAGGCCTCCACGCTGCCCGATACCGCCTCGGCCAGCGCAATGGCCGCGTCATTGCCCGACTGGATCATCAGGCCGCGCAGCAGATCGTCCACGGACACCTTGGATCCCGGTTCCAGGAACATCTTCGAGCTGCCCGCCGGCACCTTCCAGGCGCGGGTCGACACCGTGACCAACTGCGCCGCCGACAGCTCTTTCTTGCTCAGCGCCTCGAACACCACGTAGGCCGTCATGATCTTGGTCAGGGACGCGGGTTCGATCCGGGTCGTCGCCGCGTGCGACGCGATTACCTGTCCGCTGGTTTCATCCAGCAAGAGCCAGGCCTTGGCCGACAAGGCCGGCGCCGGCACCGTCTGCGCCATGGCGCCCGACATGCACGCGGCCGCGACGATCAGGCTCGCCGCCAACTTCTTCATCAACATAGGGCTTGCTTCACTTCCATGCTTGGTTTTTCCCGCGCAGGTATCGCGCAGGGCACGCAATTGGAACACGCGCGGCGCAGTTGGTTCAGTGCCTGCGACACCTGAAAAATTGCGCGATGGATGTCACCACATCTTGCTGGAGCCCTTCTACAAAGCACTTTCTGTGTCGAAAACAACAAACAAGGGCCAAAAACCCGTTAGAAAACCGCATTGAACGTCACTCTTCCGCTATCATCGGCCGCGTAGCGTTAAACGCCGATATCCGGCGCGCGCGCTGCTCCATGACCTCAACATACGGATTTTGACCATGGCCACGAAAGCAAAAGCTCCTGCCAAGAAAGTCACCAAGCCCGCCGCCAAGGCGCCCGCAAAGAAGGCAACTGCTGCCAAACCCGCTGTGAAGCCCGCTGCCAAGCCGGCTGTCAAGAAGGTCGTCGCCGCCAAGAAGGTCGCTGCTGCCCCCAAGGCCATCAAGGCTGCTCTGAACAAGACCCAGCTCATCGCCTACATCGTCGAGCAATCCGGCGTCGAAGCCAAGTCGGTCAAGGCCGTCCTGGCCAGCCTGGAAACCTCGGTGCTGGGCTCCGTGGACAAGAAGGGCGCTGGCGAATTCACGCTGCCCGGCCTGTTCAAGGTTGCCGTGCAGAAGGTTCCCGCCAAGGCCAAGCGCTTCGGCAAGGATCCGTTCACCGGTGAAGAGCGCTGGTTCCCCGCCAAGCCGGCTTCGGTCAAGGTGAAGGTTCGCCCGCTCAAGAAGCTGAAGGACGCCGCGCAGTAATCCGCGCGTAGTTCCGGTCAAGCCGGAAGGGCCCGCCTCGCAAGAGGCGGGCCCTTCTTTTTTTGCCGCGGCCGGCGCATGCGGCGCATGGGCCGGCCCTCTCAATTTATCTTCATGTTAAGATACTTCATGTAAAAATAAACACCGTCTACCCATGAATGACCTCGTCGATCTGGTGATCTCGCAATGGACCCGCGAATGTCCCTCCCAGGACTTCGCCGCCATGTCCGTCGTCACCCGCGTGTTCCGCCTGAACGCGCTGGCCGCCCGCAACGTGAACCGCAGCTTCCGCAACTACGGCCTGCACCAGGGCGAATTCGACGTGCTGGCCACGCTGTATCGCGGCGGCGCGCCCTACGCGCTGAATCCGCAAAAACTGGTGGAGGCCCTCCTGCTGACCTCCGGCGCGATGACCAACCGGCTCGATCGCCTGGAACAGGCCGGACTGCTCACGCGCAGCCCCAATCCGGAAGACCGGCGCGGCGTCATCGTGTCGCTCACGGCCGAAGGCCTGCGCACCATCAAGCTGGTGCTCAAGGACTACCTGAAGGACCTCAATGAACTGCTCGAGCCCCTGGCCGCCAGCGAGCGCAAGCAACTGGCTGGCCTGCTCAGGAAACTGCTGATCAAGCAGGACCAGGAAACGCCTGGCGGCGTCGGCGTCTAAGCCTGCCGCCCCGCGCTCCACCCGCAGCTCCCCCACCCCGTTCCAGATCCATGACTTCCGCCACCCAGTCCTCCCAGACGCCCACGCTGACCGCGCCCATCATCCTGCTGATGTCGGTGGCCACCGGCCTCGCGGTCGCCAGCAACTACTACGCGCAACCGCTGCTGCACACCATCAGCGAGCAATTCTCGCTGTCCACCGCCACGGCCGGCAGCATCGTCACCACGGCGCAATTGAGCTACGCAGTCGGCTTGATGCTGCTGGTACCGCTGGGCGACATGTTCGAGCGCCGCGGCCTGATCGTGCTGATGAGCCTGCTGTCCTCGGGCGGCCTGCTGATTTCCGCCTTCGCCCCGAACATCACCGTGCTGATCCTGGGCACGGCGCTGACCGGCATGCTGTCCGTGGTGGCGCAGATCCTGGTGCCCTACGCCGCGACGCTGGCCGCGCCCCACGAAAGGGGCAAGGCGGTAGGCACCGTCATGAGCGGGCTGCTGCTGGGCATCCTGCTGGCCCGCACCGTCGCGGGGGTGCTGGCCGACGTGGGCAGCTGGCGCACGGTGTACTGGGTGGCGGCGATCCTGATGCTGATCATGTCCGCCGCGCTATGGCGCCTGCTTCCGCGCCACCAGAGCCCCGCCGGGCTGAGCTATCCGCGCCTCCTGGGCTCGATCCTGCGCATGTTCGTCGAGGAACCGCTGTTCCGCGCCCGTTCGCTGCTGGGCGGGCTGCTGTTCGCGGCCTTCAGCATGCTGTGGACGCCACTGACCTTCCTGCTGTCCAGCCCGCCCTATCAATACAGCAACACCGCCATCGGCCTGTTCGGCCTGGCGGGCGCCGCTGGCGCCTACGCCGCCAACCGTTTCGGCCGCCTGGCCGATCGGGGCCTGGGCAACCTGGCCACCCGCGTCGGGCTGCTGTTGCTGCTGGGTTCCTGGGGACTGATGGCGTTCGGCCAGGCGTCGGTGCTGGCCCTGCTGGCCGGCATCCTGGTACAGGACCTGGCGATCCAGGGCGTGCACGTCACCAATACCAGCTCCCTCTACCGGCTGCGCCCCGAGGCGCGCAGCCGGCTGACGGCGGGCTACATGACCAGCTACTTCATCGGCGGAGCATCCGGTTCACTGGTATCGTCCTGGCTGTACGCCCATTTTGGCTGGCCCGGCGTGGTCACGGCGGGCGCCGTCCTCGGGGTGATTACGCTGGTTTATGGCACCCTTGCGCCCAGCGCGCGCATCCCTGAAACGGCTCCGTCCCCTGCCCGCGCCTAGCACCTCCTATAATCAGGGGTTTTGACCGCCTCCGCGCCCGCGCGGCGAGGCGGCTCACCCTTTTTTTGCCACCGTGCACGAGCCCATGCAGGAACGTTACCTCCCCACTACCGTCGAAGCAGCCGCCCACCAAGACTGGCAGGCCCGCGACGTCTACCTGGTCCATGAACACGCGCAGAACGCCGACGGCTCCGAAAAGCCGAAGTTCTACGCCTGCTCCATGCTGCCCTACCCCAGCGGCAAGCTGCACATGGGCCACGTGCGCAACTACACCATCAACGACATGATGGCCCGCCAGCTGCGCATGCGCGGCTACAACGTCCTGATGCCCATGGGCTGGGACGCCTTCGGCATGCCGGCGGAAAACGCCGCCATCAAGTCCAAGGTGCCGCCGGCGAAGTGGACGTACGACAACATCGCCTACATGAAGAAGCAGATGAAGGCGATGGGGCTGGCGATCGACTGGTCGCGCGAAATGTGCGCCTGCGACCCCCAGTACTACAAGTGGAACCAGTGGCTGTTCCTCAAGATGCTGGAAAAGGGCGTCGCTTATCGCAAGACCCAGGTCGTCAACTGGGATCCGGTGGACCAGACCGTGCTGGCCAACGAGCAGGTCATCGACGGCCGCGGCTGGCGCTCGGGCGCGCTGGTTGAAAAGCGCGAGATCCCCGGCTACTACCTGCGCATCACCGATTACGCCGACGAACTGCTGGGCGCCGTCCAGAACGACCTGCCCGGCTGGCCCGAGCGCGTGCGACTGATGCAGGAAAACTGGATCGGCAAGTCCGAGGGCCTGCGCTTCGCCTTCCCGCACCAGATCGCCGGCCAGGACGGCCAGCTGATCCAGGACGGCAAGCTGTACGTCTTCACCACCCGCGCCGACACCATCATGGGCGTGACCTTCTGCGCCGTGGCGCCGGAACACCCCCTGGCCACGCAGGCCGCCTTGTCCAATCCGGAGCTGGCCGCATTCATCGAGCAATGCAAGCTGGGCGGCACGACCGAGGCCGAAATGGCCACGCGCGAAAAGGAAGGCATGCCCACGGGCCTGTACGTCACGCACCCGGTCACGGGCGCCGAGGTCGAGGTCTGGGTCGGCAACTATGTGCTCATGAGCTACGGCGACGGCGCCGTGATGGGCGTGCCGGCGCATGACGAGCGCGATTTCGCCTTCGCCAAGAAATATGAGCTGCCCATCGTGCAGGTCGTGGACGTGGCCGGCAAGGAATACTCCACCCACGCCTGGCAGGAGTGGTACGGCGACAAGCAGGCCGGTCGCACCATCAACTCGGGCAAGTACGACGGCCTCTCGCACAAGGAAGCCGTCGACGCCATCGCCGTCGACCTCGGCGCGCAAGGCCTGGGCGAAAAGCAGACCACCTGGCGCCTGCGCGACTGGGGCATCTCGCGCCAGCGCTATTGGGGCACCCCCATCCCCATCATCCACTGCGCGGATTGCGGCCCGGTCCCGGTTCCGGAAAAAGACCTGCCGGTGGTCCTGCCCGACGACCTCATCCCCGACGGCAGCGGCAACCCGCTGGCCAAGAACGAAGCCTTCCTGTCCTGCGCCTGCCCCAGCTGCGGCAAGCCGGCGCGCCGCGAAACGGACACGATGGACACCTTCGTGGACTCGTCCTGGTATTTCATGCGCTACACCTCGCCAGGCAACGACCAGGCCATGGTCGATGCGCGCAATGACTACTGGATGCCGATGGACCAGTACATCGGCGGCATCGAACACGCGGTGCTCCACCTGCTGTACGCCCGTTTCTGGACCAAGGTCATGCGCGACATGGGCTTGCTCAACTTCGACGAGCCCTTCACCAAGCTGCTGTGCCAAGGCATGGTGCTGAACCATATCTATTCGCGCAAGACGCCCCAGGGCGGCATCGAGTACTTCTGGCCCGAAGACGTCGAAAACGTCTACGACGAGCGCGGCGCCATCGTCGGCGCCAAGCTGCAGTCGGACGGCTCGGCCATCACCTACGGCGGCGTGGGCACGATGTCCAAGTCCAAGAACAACGGCGTCGACCCGCAATCGCTGATCGACACTCTGGGCGCCGACACGGCTCGCCTGTTCGTCATGTTCGCCAGCCCGCCGGAACAGACCCTTGAATGGTCCGACTCGGGCGTCGAAGGCTCCAACCGCTTCCTGCGCCGCCTCTGGTCCATCAGCTACGGCCAGCGCGAAGCCATCGCGCGCGGCCTGGCCCACGGCGCCGACTGGGCCCAGGCGCCGGCCCCGGTCAAGGACCTGCGCCGCGAAGTCTACGGCCTGCTCAAGCAAGCCGACTACGACTACCAGCGCATCCAGTACAACACCGTCGTGTCCGCCTGCATGAAGATGCTCAACGCCATCGACGACGCCAAGCTGCCCGAAGGCGCCGCCGCGGATGCCGCCTACGCCGAAACGCTGGGCGTGCTGCTGCGCGTGCTGTACCCCGTGGTGCCGCACATCACCTGGCACCTGTGGCGCGACCTGGGCTACGCCCACGAGTTGGGCGACCTGCTCGACGCGCCCTGGCCGCACGTGGACGAAGCGGCGCTGGTCGCCGACGAGATCGAGCTGATGCTCCAGGTCAACGGCAAGCTGCGCGGCTCCATCCGCGTGGCCGCCAAGGCCGCCAAGGAAGACATCGAGAAGCTCGCGGCATCCCAGGAAGAGGTCGCCCGCTTCCTGGAAGGCCGTCCGCCCAAGCGCGTCATCGTGGTTCCGGGCAAACTGGTCAACGTCGTAGGCTGATGAGGTCAAGCATGCACTTCGCCGGGCAACAAACGCATTCCCCCCGCCAGTCCTGGCTGCTGCGCGGCGCCTGCCTGGCGCTGTTCATGCTGCTTTCCGCCTGCGGCTTCGCCTTGCGGGGAGTCACCCCGCTGCCGTTCCAGACGCTGTACGTCGGCATCTCCGACACCACGCAGTTTGGCGCCGACGTGCGCCGCGCGCTGCGCGCGGCGTCTCCAGACACGAAGCTCGTGGCAACCCCCAAGGACGCCCAGGCCATCTTGCAGCAGGTCAACGAGGTCCGTACCTTGCGCGAGGTGTCGCTGAACGCCCAGGGCCGCGTCGAGGAATACGAACTCGGCATCAACTACACGTTCCGCCTCATCGACAGCAAGGGCCGCGCCCTGATCCCGGACACGACGCTCTCGATCTACCGTGAAATGCCGTATGACGACCAGGTCGTGCAGGCCAAGCAAGGCCAGATCGAGACGCTGTACCGGGCCATGCAACGTGATCTCGTATCACGCCTGCTGCGCCGCATGACCGCGCCCGAAGTGCGCAACGCGTTCGAGAATGCCGAACAGCGCGCCGAAGACGGCGAGACTCCGCTGTACGACCCGACCCTGCCGGATCAGAAGCGCACGCCCGCGCCGTGGCAGACGCCGTCCACCACAGACCCGTCCATCCTGCGCTAAATGGCACAACCCCTGGACGCGGAGCGCCTGGCCGAGCACCTGCAGCGGCCAGGCAACCGCCTGGCGCCGCTCTACACGGTGTCCGGCGATGAACCCCTGCTCGTGACCGAGGCCGTGGACGCCCTGCGCGCCGCGGCCCGCAACGCGGGGTACACCGACCGCCTGTCCATGGTGATGGATGCGCGCAGCGACTGGAGTTCGGTCACCGCCGCCACCCAGAGCGTGTCGCTGTTCGGCGACCGCCGCATCCTTGAAATCAAGATCCCGACCGGCAAGCCCGGCAAGGCCGGCGCCGACACCCTGGCCAAGCTGGCCGAACAGGCCGAAAAGCAGGCGGATCCGGACACGCTCGTCCTGATCGCCCTGCCCCGCCTGGACAAGGCCACCCGCGAAAGCCGCTGGGTGCAGGCCTTGAGCCGCGGCGGCATGATGGTCGATATCGCCAACATCGAACGCGGCCGCCTGCCCGCCTGGGTCGGCATGCGCCTGGCGCGCCAGAACCAGCGCGCCGACGGCGCCACGCTGCAATGGATGGCCGACAAGGTGGAAGGCAATCTGCTGGCGGCCCACCAGGAAATCCAGAAGCTGGGCCTGCTCTACCCCGAAGGCCAGCTGGCCGCGGAAGACGTGGAACGCGCGGTGCTGAACGTGGCGCGCTACGACGTCTTTGGCCTGCGCGACGCCATGCTCGCCGGCGACACCGGCCGCACCATCCGCATGATCGACGGCCTGCGCGCCGAGGGCGAAGCCCTGCCGCTGGTGCTCTGGGCGGTCGGCGAGGAAATCCGCCTGCTGGCCCGCGTCGCCGAAGCCCGCGCCCTGGGCCAGGACGTCAACGGCCTGATGCGCCGCCTGCGCATCTTCGGTGCGCACGAGCGCCTGGCGCTGCAGGCGCTCGGCCGGGTGCAGCCGAACGTGTGGCCCGCCGCCGTGCAGCACGCCCACGAAGTGGACCGCTTGATCAAGGGCTTGTCGGTGCCCGGCCGCCTGTCCGATCCCTGGGAAGAAATGACGCGGCTCGCGCTGCGCGTCGCCGCCGCCGGCGGACGACCGTGAAGGCGGCATAGCCGCCGCCTTCGCCTCCCCTCCAGCCATCCGGCTGGAATTCGCCCGGCCCTGCGGCCGGATATACACTGAATCTCCAGGCGGCGCCCGCGCCGCCCCACTTTCATGATCGACGCTGCCATGTCCTCGTCCTCCATCGAACTTGCCATGATCACCCTGGGCGAAAACGCCCGCCGCGCCTCGCGCGCCATGATGCGCGCCAATGGCGCCGCCAAGAACCAGGCGCTGCTGGCCATGGCCGACGCCCTGGCCGCCAGCCACGACGAACTCAAGGCCGCCAACGAGAAAGACCTGGCGGCGGCGCGCAGCAACGGCCTGGAGCCGGCCCTGCTGGACCGCCTGACCCTGTCGGACAAGACGCTGGCGCACATGGCGGAAGGCCTGCGCCAGATCGCCGCCCTGCCGGATCCCATCGGCAGCATCACCGCCACCAGCGTGCGCCCCAACGGCATGCGCGTGGCGCAGATGCGCGTGCCGCTGGGCGTGATCGGCATCATCTATGAATCGCGTCCCAACGTGACCATAGACGCGGCCGCGCTGTGCCTGAAGTCCGGCAACGCCGCCATCCTGCGCGGCGGCAGCGAAGCCCTCCATTCCAATATCGCGCTGGGCCGCGTCGTGCAGACCGGCCTGGCCGCCGCGGGCCTGCCGCAGGACGCGGTGCAGGTCGTCGCCACGGCCGACCGGGCCGCGGTCGGCAAGCTCATCACCATGACCGAGCACATCGACGTCATCGTGCCGCGCGGCGGCAAGGGCCTGATCGCCCGCCTGTCGCAGGAAGCGCGCGTGCCGCTCATCAAGCACCTGGACGGCAACTGCCACGTCTACATCGACGCGGCGGCGGATCCGGACAAGGCGCACGCCATCGCCTTCAACGCCAAGACCTATCGCTACGGCATCTGCGGCGCCATGGAAACCCTGCTGGTCGACGCGGTGGCGGCCGTTTCCATCCTGCCCAGCCTGGCCGCGGCGCTCACCGAGCACGGCGTCGAGCTGCGCGGCTGCCCGCGCACGCTGGCCCTGCTGCCGCATGCCAAGCCGGCCACGGAAGAAGACTGGGCCACGGAATACCTGGGCCCCATCCTGGCCGTGCGCATCGTCGACACGCTGGACGACGCCATCGAGCACATCGCGCGCTGGGGCTCCGGCCATACCGATGCCATCGTCACCGAGGACCTGTCCGCCGCGCAGCGCTTCCAGCGCGAGGTCGATTCCAGCTCGGTGTACGTCAACCTGCCGACCTGCTTCGCCGACGGCTTCGAGTACGGCTTGGGCGCCGAGATCGGCATTTCCACGAACCGCCTGCACGCGCGCGGTCCGGTCGGCCTGGAAGGCCTGACCACGCTGAAATGGGTGCTGAGCGGCGAAGGCCAGGTGCGCGGCTGACCCTGCGCGTCGCGGCGCGACGGCTGACGCAGCCCTGAACACGGGGCTGCGGCAAGCCTTCTACAATACGGCCAGCAATATTTCGCAGGCTTTCTTTTCATCCGAACGCGGCGCACCGCGTCTTCCTGAGATCCCCATGTACTCACCCGCGATGGCCATGGCCTTCAGCCTCTTCCTGCTGTGCTTCATCACGTGCACGATCAGCGGCATCGTGCTGTTCTTCAAGAGCAAGCAGATCAACGCCAAGCTGAAGCACCCGTACCTGCAGCACCGTCAATTCAATCAGTATCCGCTTGCGATCCAGGCGTCCATCATGCTGGATTATTTCTTCCGCCTGATGTTTCCCGGCACGCGTTTCTGGCTGATCGGCAACGCCAACGATCTGCTGGATCACGTCGACCCGAAGAAGACGCCCCTGTCGCTGAAATGGCCGATCGTCGGTTTCTGGGGGTCGTGCTGGCTCGGCCTGATCGCCATGATCGTGCTCTGGATCATGCTGTTCGTGGGAGCTTGAGCGCATGCAGATCAAAATCGAAGACTACCCCGGCAGCCTCGACGCGGCCCGTTACCTGATCGCCGCGCGCGTGTCCGGCGTCGCCGGCCCGCGCCTGCCCGCGGACTGCCGCCCGCAATCGTTGAACCAGGCCTTCGCCGTGCAGCAGCGCACCGCGCAGCTGCTGCTTGAGAACCACCAGGACGATATCGGCGCCTGGAAGAGCGCGCTGCCCACGCCCGAGAAAAGCGTGGTCGCGCCGATCTACGCCTCGACCGTCGCCTACGCCGAGGCAGGCCCTGTCGTGGCGCAGACGGCGACCGTGCGCATCGAACCCGAGATCGCGTTCGAAATCGCGCGGGACCTGCCCGCCCGCCCCCAGCCCTACAGCGAAGCCGAAGTGGACGCCGCCATCGGCGGCGCGCGCCTGGCCCTGGAAGTACTGGGCTGCCGCTATGCCGCCCCGGAGCACGCCAGCCTGCCTGAACTGCTGGCCGACCACATGTTCAACCAGGGCCTGGTGCTTGGACCGCGCATCGCGTCGCCGCACGAGGCGCCTGGCAGCATGAGCATCACGCTGTCCGTGGACGGCGTCGAAACCGAACAGCACGCAGGCATCCACCCGAACGACCGTCCCAAGGCGGGGCTTTACTGGTTGGCCAACTTTCTGCGCGAACAGGGCCTGGGGCTGCGCGCCGGCCAGCACGTCATCACCGGCTCCTACGCCGGCTTCCTGGACGTGCCGGCCAACCACGACCTGGCACTCGCCTACGGCGACCTGGGCGTCCTGCGCCTGCGCTTCAGCAGGCCCTAGCCCCGCAGTACCCGGCCGCCTTCGGACCCAAGCCCGCGTTGTCCGCACAGGCGGACACGCGGGGCGCTAGCGGGCCGCGGGCTCGGCGATCTCGATGGGCGCCGCGCCCGCCTCGATGATTTCGCCCGCCTCCAGGCACAGGTCCTCGCGGTAACGTCCCGCCAGCACCTGCACGCCGACCGGGCTCACGCCCGCCTCGCTCATGGCGCTGCCCATCGCCACCGACAGGCCCGGCAAGCCCATGAAGGGCACGCCTATCTGCGTCATCTGCGCGCGCCAGACACGGGCGTAGGCAGCATCGCCTTGCAGGTCCAGCTTGTCCGGGAACGGCAGCTCGGCCGACACGGGCAGCAGCAGCACGGGGTACTCGGCTAAGAACAGCTCCCACAGGCGCGTCAGCGTGGCGCGCCGCGTCAAGGTCGCCGAAAAACTGGCAAGGTCGGCGCCGGCAGCCTTCTCGCGCTGGCCGGCCAGCGCCACCAGGGCGCCGCGATCGCCCTCTTTTTCGGCTGCCGCGACCATGGCCTCGTAGCCGTCGGCCAGCCACATGCGGATCTGCAGGTCCGCCGCCTCCTGCATCGGGGGCACCGCATCCAGCGTGTCGACCGTCCAGCCTGCCTCGCTCAGCCGGCGCGCGGCTTCCTGCAAGGCCTTGACCACTGCGGGCTGGGTGTCCATGCCGTCCGGATTCAGGCACAACGCGGCCCGTCGCGGCGCCTCGGGCCCCACCAGCGGCGCCGGCACCCACCAGGGATCGCGCGCATCCCGCGCCGCCAGCGCGGCCAGGCCCAGCCTCAGGTCGGCGATGCTGCGTCCCAGCGGGCCGGACACCGCGGTCAGTTGGCCGCCGATAGAGCGTTCCGGCAGCGCCGCGTTGTAGGCAGCCACGCGTCCCAGCGACGGCCGCAGGCCGTGCACGCCGCAGGCATAGGCCGGATAGCGGATGGAACCGGCGATATCCGTGCCATGCGCCAGATGCCCGATGCCGGCGGCCACCGCGGCAGCCGCCCCGCCCGAGGAGCCGCCAGGCGTAAGCGCCGGATTGCGCGGATTCAGCGTGTCGCCGTGGAGCGCGTTGCCGGTGAACCAGCGCAGGGAAAATGCAGGCGTGTTGGTGCGTCCCAGGATCACGGCGCCCGCGCGCCGCAAATTGTCGACGACCGGACTGTTCCCGGCCGCGATCAGATCCTTCTGCAGCTGCACGCCGTTGGTTGTGGCAAAGCCAGCCTGATCCACGTTGACCTTCACGGTGACGGGCACCCCGGCCAACGGTCCTGCGTCTTCGCCGCGCGCAAGCATCGCATCCACCTCGGCCGCTTGCGCCAGCACCTCTTCGGGACGATGGTCCACCACCGCGTTGATCGCGGGGTTGACGGCATCCAGCCGGCCCAGCGCGCTTTGCGCGGCCTCGCGGGCGGACACTTCACGCTTGCGGATGCGGGCGGCAAGCTCAACTGCGGACAAACGCCAAAGATCGGACACGCGCGACTCCTGAGTCATGGTTGCGTTGATGGATCAGGCAAACCTTAGCGCCTGCCGCGCCCGCCCACAAGCCGCCCCACCGGGCCCGCGCCTACTGATCCTCTTCGAACACCTCGACGATGGCATCGGCCACGGCGCGCACGCGGGCCGTGCGGTTCAGGTCGCCATGCATCACCAGCCAAAGGTCATACGGTTCGTTGCGCGCGGGCCAGATGCGCACCAGGTCCGGGTACAGCGGCGCCATGTGCGTCGGTACCTGACCTATGCCCAGGCCGGCCGCGACCGCCTCGACTATCATCAGGCCGGAGTTCAGTTCCACGCCTATGCGCCCGTTGCCCGTGGGCTCGCCGCAGAACGTATCGGACCAGCCCGGCAGCACCGCCTGCTGGTACGTCACCAGCGTGTGCCCCGCGAACGCCGTGCCCGGCCGCGGTTCGCCATGCGCCTCCAGATAGGCCCGCGAGGCATACAGTCCGACCTCCTTGCGCGCCAGATGGCGGTGTATCAGGTCGGGATTGTCCGGCCGGATGTTGCGGATCGCCAGGTCCGCCTCGCGGCGCGTCAGGTTGCTGAGCTGGATCGCCGTGGACAGCACGACGCGAATGTCCGGGTGGTGGGCATGCACGCGCCGCACGGCCTCCATGATGTAGTAGCTGGCGACGGTTTCAGACGTCGCCACGCGGACCACGCCCGACAGCCGGTGGTCCAGCCCCTGCATCTGCCGCTGCAACTGGTCCGCCGCCTGCTCCATGCGCTCCGCTGCCGCGAAGGCCAGTTCGCCCGCTGCCGTGGGCACGTATCCGCCCGGCGTGCGCAGGAACAGCCGCGCGTCCAGCGAAGACTCCAACGCCGCCAGCCTGCGTCCGGCCGTGGCCTGGTCGACCTGCAGCAACGCCGCCGCGCCACGCAGCGTGCCCACCCGATAGATGGCCAGAAAGATCCTGGCGTTGTCCCAGTCCATGGCTGCCTTAGTGAAATGCATTTTTGCATCACTATAAAGCAATTATTCTGCTTTTTTGCATCACACCAAGGGCCTAAGCTTCAGTCCTCGAAAGCCGCCGCAAGCCTCAATCATGAACTCCGCCTGTCCCAATATCCCGGCCGCGTCCCTGGACGCCAAGCCCGCAGCCGCCGGCCTGCTCCCGCTGGTCACGCTGGCCATCGGCTTTGTCATGGCCATGCTGGACGTCACCGTCGTCAACGTCGCCCTGCCCAGCATCGCGCTTCAGTTCACCGTTCCGCTGACCGACCTGGTCTGGATCGTGGATGGCTACACCCTCACCTTCGCGGCCCTGCTGCTGGTGGCCGGCGCGCTGGCCGACCGCTACGGCGCCAAGACCGTCTACCTCGCAGGCCTGGCCGTCTTCACCGTGGCGTCCCTGCTCTGCGGGCTTGCGCCCAACGCCGACATGCTAATCCTGGCCCGCATGCTGCAAGGCCTGGGCGCCGCGCTGTTCATGCCCAGCTCCCTCAGCCTGCTGACCCACGCCTACGACGACGAGCAGGTGCGCAACCGCATGCTGGCCGCCTGGTCCGCCATCGTCGCCGTCGCGGGCGCCTCCGGCCCCCTGCTGGGCGGCGTGCTGATCCACCAGTTCGGTTGGCGCGGGATCTTCCTCATCAACATCCCGCTGGGTCTTGCCGGACTGTGGCTGGCCCGCAGCCGGATCCTGGCGGCACCGCGCCGGCCGCGCGCGCTCAATCCGCTGAGCCACGTGCTGGGCGTGATTGCGTTGTCGTCGCTGTGCTTCGTGCTGATCCAGGGCAATGCCTATGGCTGGTCTTCCACCCGCATCATGAGCATGGCAGCCCTCTGCGCGGCCGCCGGCCTGCTGCTGGTGCTGCGCGAACGCCGCCACGCCGACCCCATCATTCCCCGCGCCCTGTTCGTGACCCCGCAATTCGCCGCCGCCAACGGCGTGGGCTTTCTGATCAATCTTGGGTCCTACGGCCAGCTCTTTTTGCTCAGCCTGTTCCTGCAACAGGCGCGCGGCGCGGATGCGCTGCAGACGGGGCTGCAGCTGGTGCCGATGCTGGCCGTGTTTTCCATCGGCAACCTGATATCGAGCCGGATCTCGGCGCGCCGGAACGTGTCCACTGCATTGCTGGGCGGCATGTCGCTGGCCGCCGTCATGAGCAGCGCAGGGATCTTCGTCTTTTCGCCGGACATGGCCTACTGGCCGTTTGCCGTCGCGGTCGCGCTGTCCAACCTGGGCGTGGGTATCGCCGTGCCTGCCATGACCAGCGTGGTCATGCAGGTCTCCGGGAAAGGCCTCGCAAACAGCGCCGCCGCGGCGCTGAACGCCAACCGGCAATCGGGCGCCCTGGTCGGCGTCGCGCTGATGGGCACCATCCTGCATCTGCTGCCGGACTGGCGCGCCAGCCTGCCGTCGGCCTACGCCGTCATCGCCGCAAGCTACCTGATCGCGGTCGCGTTGGTGTGGCGGCATCTACGACGCGCCCGCAATGCCTGATCGCTGGCGGCCGCCGCTCCAGGCCTCGCAACCGCCGCCGCGCTCAGGCGTGCGCGGCCGGCAATATGGCCACGCCGCGTCGCGCGAAGAATTCGTCGAACACGGCCAGCGGCAGTTCAACATCGGCCTGCGTGCCGGGCTCGCCCGAGGGGTTGTGGAAGGTCACCGAGTCCGGCGTTGCGCGGGTCACCAGCACCAAATGCCCGCCCTTCCTGGGTGGTTGCCGCTCGGGCCAGCGTATCCAGGGATGCACGGACGCCATGAAATAGGCAGCCTGCGACATCAAGCCAGGCAGTTCGTCCGCGCGCAGATCGACATGCACCCGCGCTTGCAGGCCGAACGCCTCTCCCACGTAGCGCACGAACGGCGCGTAGATCAGTCCCTTGATCTGCTCGCCCTCTACCGTGTAGGCGCCATAGGGCAGGCTGCCGCGCGCCAGCTCCAGCGTGGGGTAATGCCGCCCATCGCGCGCTGCCAGCACCATCTTCAGGCAAGCCATGCCGCAGACGTGGCTGGCCCAGCGCGCATACTCTTCCACGTCGTGCGCGCCCGAGCCGCGCCAGGCCGGGTCATCGGCCAGCGCGAGCTTGCCCTCGATGATCTCGCCAGCCAGATGCGCCGACTCCCATTGGCAAAAATACGGCACGGCGGATCGCAGGGCTGACGTCGCATTCATGCAGGACTCCGGGGTTCAGAATTAGAAAAAGAACCCCTTATCTTGCCCGCGCCGCACCCGCATGGCAACGGGCCGGCGTTTGCTTCACAATGCTCCTATCCGCGCTCACAGGAGACCCGCATGTCCAGCCCTGCCACGTCCAATCCACCCGCCATCCGCCGAGTCACCATCGTGGGCGCCGGCACCATAGGCGCCAGTTGGGCCGCGCTGTTCCTCGCGCGCGGCCTCGAGGTTGTCGTCAGCGACCCGGCCGCAGATGCCGAAGCGCTGACGCGAGCCCGCGTGCAGGCCGCGTGGCCCGTGCTGGCGGAACTCGGGCATGTGCAGCCCGGCGCCTCGGCCGAGGCCCTGCGCTTCGAACCAGACCTGGAGGCCGCGCTGGCCGGCGCCGACTTCGTGCAGGAAAACGCGCCCGAGCGCGAAGACTTCAAGACCGCGTTGTTCGCGCGCATGGACGCGGCGCTGCCGCCGCATGTGATCGTCGCGTCCAGCTCCTCCGGCCTCATCATGAGCCGCCTGCAATCGCAGTGCCGCCACGCCTCGCGCTTCGTCATCGGACATCCGTTCAATCCGCCGCACCTGATTCCGCTGGTCGAAGTGGTGGGTGGAGAACAGACCTCGGCCGACACCATCGATCGCTGCATCGCCTTCTACCGCAGCCTGGGCAAGTACCCCATCCGCTTGAACAAGGAAGTCCCCGGCCACATCGCCAACCGTCTTCAGGCGGCCCTGTGGCGTGAAGCGATACATCTGGCGGCCGAGAACGTCGCCAGCGTGGCCGACATCGATGCCGCCGTGTCGCAAGGCCCCGGCCTGCGCTGGGCATTGTTCGGCCCGCACATGACCTTCAATCTGGGCGGCGGCGCGGGCGGCCTGGCCAACTTCATGGACCATTTGCTGGGCCCTGTGCAAACCTGGTGGGACGACCTCGGCGCGCCGGAAGTCACCCCCGAACTGCAGCAGCGCCTGATCGCGGGCGTCAACGCCGAGGCAGGCCAGCGCAGCATCGCCGATCTGGTACAGACACGCGATGCGCAACTGACCGCGCTGCTGAAAGTGCTGCAGCGCTGACCCGGCGCAGCGGGCCCGGTTCGGGCCAGCAAGCCGACATCACTCTCGAAACCGGCAGGCAACGCCGCCTGCCCACTTCCATGGCAGGATTCCTCCGAATGATTTCCGTCACACACGACAGCTCGCTTTCCCGCTACACCGCCACCGTCGATGGCGTCCTATGCGTGCTCGACTACCAGTTGCAAGGCAACACCATGGCGATCACGCACACCGGCGTGCCCAGCCAGGTAGGCGGCCGCGGCATCGCCGCGGCGTTGACCAAGTACGCGCTGGACGACGCGCGCAGCCGGGGTTGGAAGGTGCGGCCCTTGTGCTCATACGCCGACGCCTATATCCGCCGGCACCCCGAATACAGCGACCTGCTGGCCTGAGCATCCCTGGCTTTTCGCATCGTGACCAAACCCTCCAAGCTCCCGGCAGCGGCCTGTCCCTGCGGCAATCCCAAGCCCTATTCCGAATGCTGCGGCCGCTGGCATGACGGCCCGCAGGCCATGCAGGCGCCCACCGCCGAAGCGCTGATGCGCTCGCGCTACAGCGCCTTCGTGCTGGACAAACTGCCCTATCTGTTGGCGACCTGGCACCCCAGCACCCGCCCCGCAGCGCTCGACCCCAATCCGTCCGACCTGAAATGGCTGGGATTGGGAATCAAGCAAACGGCCAGCCAGGATCCCGAGCACGCCACCGTGGAATTCGTTGCCCGCAGCCGCCAGGGCGGCCGCGCCCATCGTCTGCACGAACTCAGCCGCTTCGTGCGCGAAGGCGGCCAGTGGTTCTACGTGGACGGCGACCTGTACTGACCACCCTGGTCCCGCACTCCGCGCCAGGCCTTCCCCAACCCAGACACCAGAAAAGCAGACATGAACCAGGATCCTCGCCACGCCGAAGCGCTCTTTCACGCTGAACCTGTCGCGGCATTGCGCGCCGACCTTGCGCTCGCCTTGCGGGCCGCCGCGGCGCATGGCCTGGGCGAAGGCGTGTGTAATCACTTCAGCGTCGTGCTGCCCGGCGACTCGGAGCATTTCCTGCTCAATCCCCGCGGCTTGATGTGGCATGAAGTGCAGGCAGAAGACATCGTGCTGATCGATGCCCAAGGCAACAAGCTCGCGGGCCGCCATGCAGTCGAACCCACGGCCATGTTCATCCATGCCGCCATCCACCGCATCGCCGGCAAGGCTTGTGTGCTGCACACGCACATGCCTTACGCCACGGCCTTGACCCTCACGTCCGATCGCGCGCTCGACACCACCCTGTCCCAGAACGCCATGCGCTTTCACGGCCGCCTGGCGATAGACCAGCACTACAACGGCCTGGCGCTGGACGTCAGCGAAGGCGAACGCATCGCTCATGCGATGCAGGGCGCGGACGTGGTATTCCTCGGCAACCATGGCGTCGTCGTCTGCGGCGAGCGGCTGGACTATGCCTACGACGACCTGTTCTTCCTGGAACGAGCCTGTACCGCCCAGGTGCTGGCGCAGTCCACGGGGCGTCCGCTGGTGCCGGTCAACGCAGAGCTGGCGGCAAAGGTCGCCGCGCAGGTCCAGAGCGAACGCCTGCAATCCGAACTGTTCTTCGCCGCCTTGCGGCGCCAATTGCCTTAGCCGCATATTGACGACAAAAACAAAACCCCTCGCAGGGTCTGCCTGCGAGGGGTTTTTCATTG
>NZ_MTLG01000085.1 GCF_002192695.1 Achromobacter xylosoxidans | reverse complement strand
CGGCCTGCTCGGCAACGTAACGGGGGCCGTGGGCGGCGCAACTGGCGGCGCCAATGGCGGCGTGCTGGCGCCCGTGACCGGCCTGCTCGGCAACGTGACCGGGGCCGTGGGCGGCGCAACTGGCGGCGCCAATGGCGGAGTACTGGCGCCAGTGACGGGCCTGCTCGGCAACGTGACCGGGGCCGTGGGCGGCGCAACCGGCGGCGCCAATGGCGGAGTACTGGCGCCTGTGACGGCTCTGATTGGCGGAGTGACCGGAGCGGTGGCTGGCACGGCCGGCGGCGCTGCGGCGGGCGCAGGCGTTTCGGCCGGCACGAACGGCGGCGGCCTGCTGGGCGGGCTGGTGGGCGGCGTGAACGTCGCGGCCGGCACCGGGGCCGGCGCCGGTGCCTCCGCAGGCACGCCCGCCAGTTCGGGAGGATCAGGCGGCACAGCCAACGGCGGATTGCTCGGCGGGTTGCTGGGCGGCGTGACGGGCAGCCTGACGGGCGGCGCGGCGGCGGGCGGCTCTTCCGGAGGGGCCGCCAACGGCGGTCTGCTGGGCGGCGTGCTCGGCGGCCTGGCCGGCAAGAAGTAATCCACCTCAACCGCCAGGAATCCACATCATGCTGCAACAACAGACCTACTTTCACCACGAGCATGTGACCGGCATGGCTGAATCTGCAGGAAGCAACCGGCGGTCCGGCATGCTGGACGAAATGGTCCTGCTGCTGGGCCGGCAGTTCGCCGCTTACAACGCGGCATGCCAGTCGGCCCTGGCGGAAAAGCTGGGCCTGCCCCTGGCGGACCTGAAGGCGCTGGAGCTGGTCATGGAGTTCGATGCCCTGCCGACGGGGCATCTGGCCCAGTTGATGGGCGTCAGCTCCGGCGGCGCGACGGCCCTGATCAACCGGCTGGAAGCGGCTGGATATGTCCAGCGCGGCCGCCACCCGCTGGACCGCCGGATGATCGTGATCCGGCCGGTCGAGGAAACGTGCCAGGCGCTGGCGCAGGAACGGCAGTGGATCGCCGAGGCCATCGCCACGACGGCGCGCGGCTATGACACCGCGGAGCTGGAAACGGTGCATGCCTTCCTGACGCGCTGCGGCCGCAGCCTGAAACGCGACACCCTGGCCTGGCTGGAGACAGGCAGCGCGCATCCGGCCGGGTAGCAAAACAGCGGGGGCCCCGCCCCCGCTGCCTCGAGCGCCGGATCAGGCCGCTTCGGATGGCCCGAAGTGCAGGCGCGGCACCGCGGCCAGCAGCCTGCGCGTCATGTCCTGGCGCGGTTGGTGCAGTACCGCGTCGGCCTGTCCCAATTCGATGATGCGGCCGCCATCCATGACGGCGATGCGGTCCGCCAGGTACTCGACCACGCCGAAGTTATGCGTGATGAACAGATAGGCGATACCCAGTTCAAGCTGCAGTTCACGCAACAGGTCCAGGATCTGGGCCTGCACGGAAACATCCAGCGCCGATGTGGGCTCATCGCAGATCAGGACTTTCGGCTCGACCGCCAGCGCCCGAGCGATCGCGATCCGCTGGCGCTGGCCCCCAGAGAATTCGTGCGGATAGCGCGCCAGCGTATTGGACGGCAGGCCCACGCGTTCGATCAGCCTTGCCGCGTGCGCGCGGCGCGATTCCTTGTCCATGCCGGTGCGCAGGGACGCCAGCCCCTCGTCCAGGATGTCGCCCACCCGCATGCGCGGATCGAGCGAGGCATAGGGATCCTGGAACACGATCTGGATGTCCTGCCTCAGGCGCTGCAGCGTGCGCCGGTCCGCGGACAACACGTCCTGCCCCTGCAGCGTCGCGCGGCCCGACACGCGCGCGCCGTCGATCAGGCGCAACAGCGCCTTGCCGGTGGTGGTCTTGCCGCAGCCGGATTCACCCAGCAGGGCCAGCGTCTCGCCCGCCTTCAGCGTGAAGGTCACGCCATCCACGGCCTTGACCCAGGACGCGACGCGGCGCAGCGGCCCCTTGCGCACGGGGTAATGGACCTTCAGGTCCTGCACGTCCAGCACCACTGCGGCATCGCGCGCCTGGGCCCTGGCGGACAGGCGGGCCTCGTCGCGCGCCATGGCCTCGCGGCCGCTTGCCGTAAGCGGCGTGCCGCGCTTTTCAAACGTGGGGATCGCTTCGAACAGCTGGCGCGCATAGGGATGCTTGGGCGCGCGGAAGAATTCCTCGGCGTCGGCGCTTTCAACGATCTCGCCGCCGCGCATCAGCGCCACGTGGTGGGCGACGTTCTTCACCACCGCGAGGTCGTGGGTGATCAGCAGCACCGCCATGCCCATTTCCCGCTGGATGCCGGCCAGCAGATCCAGCACCTGCGCCTGCACCGTGACGTCCAGCGCGGTGGTGGGCTCGTCGGCGATGAGCAGCAGGGGCTCGGCCGCCAACGCGATGGCGATCATGACGCGCTGCTTCTGTCCGCCCGAGAACTGGAAGGGATAGTCGTCGATGCGCCGTTCGGGTTCCGGGATGCCCACCCGCCGCAGCCAGTCCATGGCGCGGGCGCGCGCCGCCGCGCCGCGCAGGGGCGTATGGGCGATCAGCGTTTCAATGATCTGGTCGCCCACCCGCATGACCGGGTTCAGGCTGGTGGACGGTTCCTGGAAGATGATGCCGATGCGCCCCCCGCGCACGCCGCGCATGGCGCTTTCCGGCAGGCAGTTGAGGTCTTCTCCGTCCAGGTCGATCTGCCCGCCCACGATGCGTCCGGCGTCGGGCAGCAGGCGCAGGAGCGCCAGCGCCGTCATGCTCTTGCCGCAACCCGATTCGCCGACCAGCGCAAAGGTCTGGCGCCTGGAGATCGCCAGCTGCAGGCGCTTGACTGCATGCGTCATGCCGCTTTCGCCGGCGATATCGACATCCAGGCCGTGCACTTCGAGCAAGGGAGCCTGGCTCATGGCGCATCTCCCGGGCGGGACTGGCGCGTATCGGTCGCCAGGGCCGTGCGCGGCGCGCGGCCGAACAGGCCGAAGCGCGCCATGCGGCCGGGCTTGTAGCGGCGCGTGCGCGGATCGAAAGCGTCGCGCACCGCGTCGGCGAACAGGTTGGCGGCCAATACCAGCGCCAGCATGAACAGGAATGCGGTCAAGAGGTTCCACCAGATCATCGGGTCGCGGGACATTTCCAGACGGGCGCCGTCGATCATGGATCCGAAGGAGTTCATGCTGGGATCCACGCCTATGCCCAGGTAGGACAGCACCGCCTCGTACAGGACCAGGCCGGAAAATTCCAGCACCACGGTGATCAGGACCAGATGCGCCACATTGGGCAGCAGATGGCGGGTCATGATGCGCCAGTGCGACACGCCGAAGGCCCGCGCCGCCTGCACGTATTCGAGCTCGCGCAGCTTGAGGGTCTCGGCGCGCAACAGGCGGCACAGCCCGGCCCAGCCGGTGAAGCCCAGGATCATGCAGAGCAGGAACAGCCGCAGGTCGGCGCGCGCGGCCGAGGTGTCGAACAGGTCGGCGTGGTTGTCGATGTACACCTGCATCATCAGCGCGCAGGCGGCCACCAGCAGCACGCCCGGAATCGAGGTGATGGTGGTGTAGAGATACTGGATGCCGTCGTCGACCTTGCCCTTGAAATAGCCGGCGGCGATGCCGAAGACGATGGCCGGCGGCAGCATGGCGATGGTGGTGAGGCTGCCGATGACCAGCGCGGTGCGGATGCTCTTGAGGGCCTGCCACAGCACGTCGTTGCCGATGCGGTCGGTGCCGAGCGCGTGATAGCCGCTGGACAGGCCGGCCAGGGCGCCCGCCGCCAGGCACAGCAGCGTGAAGGTGACGGCCATGGCGCGCCAGGGCACGTCCGAAGCCGCCTCGTCGGCGGCTCTTGCTCCGCGCCGCCTGGCCAGCCCGGCGTACATCAGTCCGATCACGGCGGCAGACACTGCCAGACCCGCGGCCAGGCCCAGCCCAAGCCGCTTGGCTACGTCGCCCAGATGGTCGCGGTCGGCGTCTTCCAGATGCACGCCCGCCCCCCGCAGCCGGGGAAAATCGCGCACCGGCTTGTCGTTGACGAGCATGGTTTCCTTGGTGAACTGCCGTATCGCCAAGGGCTCGGAATAGGTCTTTTCCGGCGTCGTCAGCACCGAGCCCGTAAGCAGCCCGTCCAACGCCGAGCGCACCGCGGGCGCGTAGGCCGGCGGCGCGTCGGTCGCGGCGCCGGGGGCCGGCGGCAGCAGCGGCCGGTAGTGCACCGAGTCCAGCAGGCCCACCACCACGAACGCGGCCAGGATCACCGCCGAGCACATGGCGGGCGTGTCGCGCGCCACGCGCGCCCAGGTCGCGCGCAGGTTCGGGCTGCGGCGCACATGCCAGACATAGGCCAGCGCGCCCAGCACCATGAGCCACAGCGCGATATCGGTCCAGAGGAAGACGAACTTGGGCATGGCGGCTACTCGAATCGGACGCGGGGGTCGGCCAGCGTGTAGGAAATGTCGGCCAGGATCAGCCCCACGATGTAAAGGGCGGCGCCCAGGAACACCATGGCGCGCACGATGGAGAAGTCCTGCGCGTTGATGGCGTCAATGGTGTAGCTGCCCAGGCCGGGAATGCCGAAGAAGGACTCCGCGATCAAGCTGCCCATGAACAGCAGCGGCAACGCGGCCACCGTGCTGGTCAGGATGGGCAGCATGGCGTTGCGCAGCACGTGCCGGAACAGCACGATGCGTTCAGCCAGGCCCTTGGAGCGCGCGGTGCGCACATAGTCCTTGCCGATCTCCTCCAGGAACAAAGTGCGGTAGAAGCGCGCTTCCGGCCCCAGCCGCGACACGATCGCGACCAGCACCGGCAGCGCCAGGAACTTGACCACGTCCAGCCCGCCCGAAAAGCCCGAGAACGGCACCAGCCGCAGCAGCTTCGCAAAGACCCATTGGCCGGCGATGATGTAGAACAGGCTGGAGATGGACAGCAGCAGCACGCAGACCACCACGCCCCAGAAATCGAGCCGCGTGGCGCGGAAATACACCAGCGTCAGGGAAAAGACGATGCTGACGAAGAGCCCCAGGAAAAACGTAGGCACCGCCAGCGCCAGGCTGGGCCCCATGCGCGTCTTGATTTCGCGGCCGATGTCGCGCCCGCCGTCGGACGCGCCGAAGTCCATGACCAGCAAGGGCACCGAACGCTGGTAGAACACCGTGTCGGTCAGTTGCGCCGCGCCTTGAGCCTTGGCGTTGAAGAACAGCGGCTTGTCGTAGCCGCGCTCGACCTTCCATTTCTCCACGGCTTCCTGGTTCGCGCGCTGCCCGCCGATGGCCAGCCGGGCCATGTCGTCGGGCGTGTTCACGGCGAAGAACAGGATGAAGGTGAAGAGGTTCACGCCGATCAGGATCAGCACGCCGTACAGCAACCGGCGGATCACGTAGCCGATCATGATTGATGCTCCTTGCCCAGGGCCGGCGCGAATGCCGTCTGGCGTTCACGCCGCTTCAGCGCCACATACGACGGCCAGATCGCCAGCGCCAGCAACAGCGCGAACAGGCCTATCGGCCACCACCTCGGATAATTCCACTCGTCGATCTTCTGCTGCCGCAGCGCGGCATCGATCTTCATGTACTGCAGCGTGTTGCGCACCATCTGGGTCGGCTTGGCGTTGCCGACCCATTGCTGGTAGGCGCCGCCCGACATTGGGAAGTAGCCGAACATCCAGGGCGCGTCGCGCTGCACGATGGCAGTCATCTTGGCGATGAGCTGTTCCTTTTCAGGGCCGTCGTCCAGGAACTTCATCTGCTCGAAGAGACGGTCGTACTCGGGGCTGGCATAGTTGGCCGCGTTCTCGCCGCCGCCCTTGGCCTTGGCGTTGGGGCCGTACAGCAGGAACAGGAAGTTTTCGGCGTCGGGATAGTCGGCGTTCCAGCCCCACAGGAATATCTGCGCGGACCCGCGCATCATCTTGTCCTGGAAGCGGTTGTAATCGGTGGCGCGCACGTCCAGCTGCACGCCGATCTTGGCCATCTGGCGCCGCATCCAGTCGAACTGCGGATTGGAGCCGCCGCCCTGCATCGAGTCGTAATAGAGCACCAGCGGCGCCCCGGTCTTGGCATTGCGGCCGTCGGGGTAGCCGGCCTCGGCCAGCAGGCGGCGCGCCACGTCCACGGACTTGCGCACGGGCTTGCCGTCCACCAAGTTGTAGACCACCGGGTTCACGCCTTCGGGCGGCTCGCGGTAGCCGAGCACGCCCGGCGGCACCGGGCCGTAGGCCACCGAAGCCTGGCTGTTCTCGAACACCGCGACGTACTCTTCCCAGTCGAACGCGATGCTGATGGCCTGGCGCAACTTGCGGTTGCTTTCTTGCTGTTCCGGCGTGTCGCCCTTGCCCACCACCGGGTCCAGCCAGTTGAAGCCCATGTACCAGTTGGCGGTCTCGACGGTCGTCGGCAGCTTGATGCCGTGTTCGTTGTACAGGCGCGCCTTGTCCTGGCTGTCGCCCGCCGCGACCAGCATGGCCACGCCGTACTCGCCGCGCTCGATCTGCGGCACGTCGTAATAGCCCTGCAGGAACTTGCCGGTCAACGGGATGGCTTCCTTTTCGACGCTGAATTCCGCGCGGTCGATGAAGGGCGTGGGCTTGCCGCAGTCGGCCAGCAGCCCCGCGGCCGCGTCGCCCGGCTCGCCTTCGCAGGGATAGGGTTCGCCATGGAAGTTGGGATTGCGGCCCAGCACGTGGCGGCGGTTCTGCAGCGACTCCACCAGCATGTAGGGACCGGTGCCGACCGGCCAGGTGTTGAACGACAGGTCGTGCGCCGCCATGCCCGGCTGGCTGTAAAAGCGGTCGGCTTCCCAGGGAATGGGCGCGGTGAAGGTCATGGCCAGCCAGTACTTGAACTGCGGGTACTTGCCGTTGACGCGGATGCGCAGGGTGTGCGGATCCAGCGCCTGCACGCCCGTAAAGCCGTCGGCCTCGCGCAGGTCCAGCCAGGGCGGCGCACCGGCGCCGCCCGGCATGTCTTGCCGCAGCGCCTGGTCGCGCTGGCGCAGCCGGTCCGCGTACTCCTTCAGGCCGGTCACGTGCTCGGTCATGAGGCTGGAGATCGGCGACACCACGCGCGGGCTGACCAGGCGCCGGAAGGCATAGACGTAGTCGTCGGCCGTCAGTTCGCGGGTGCCGGTGCGCGGGAAATCAGGAATGTAGAACTTGTCGTCCAGTTCGCCCGGCGCCAGCGGAAAGTAGTCGTAGCCGCCATCGGTCTTGCGGGCGAATGCCGGATGCGGCGCATAGCGCGCGCCCGGCCGGATCTTGATGTCGTAGATGCTTTGCGCGATCTGCTCGCCGGGCGTGTCGGCGGGCAGCGTGTTGCCCTGCGCGTCGAGGTAGACGGGCGGGTCGATCGACGCCGCCGCGCGCGGCACCAGTTCGTAGGGCCGCTTCAGATAGTGGTAGCCGTACAGCGTCTCATAGATGTTGTACGTATAAGGGGTCTCGTCGCCGGAATAAGAGCTGGCCGGATCCAGGTACTTCGGAGAGCGCTTGACGAAGGCGGAAAACAGCGTGTTCTGGCTTTCTGCGCCGGACGGATAGGGGCTGTTGATGGGGCTTTCTTGCGAGCAGCCCGCCAACGCCAGCGACAGCAGCATGGCCGCCGCCCAGAGCCGCTTCAATGCACGCATGGAAACCTTCCCTTCGAATCGTTGCGACAGAGGATAGCAAACACGGGCCGGAGACCATACCCAGGCATCCCCCAGGGCTGGCGGCGATCAGGCACAGCGTTCCGGGCCGGTCCGCGCGGATTCAGCCGCACTGGCGCTGTCGCCAGCAGTCGTAGCGCCACTTCCAGGGTTGCATGGCGCCGGGCTGCGCCCACAGGCCGCGCCCGGCCGCCTTGGCCTGGCGCTGCAGGTCCGGCATGGCCTTGTCGCGCAGGTAATCGCCCTGGCGCGCCGTATAGGCCCAGGCGTAGCCGTCCTCCACCTGTTGACGATTGGCCGAGCGGCCGTCATCCAGGATCAGGGCGCAGACTTCCCGGCCGTACTGGTCTTTCTCGTAGCATTGCGCGGTGAGCGTCTTGCCCGCGACCAGGCCAGCCAGGTTCTTGCGCGAGGCCTCGGCATAGGGTTGTCCGGGCTGGTCGGACCCGTGGCCCTCTTCGGGCGCATCGATGCTGTCCATGCGGATGCGATGCTGGCCGTCGGGCGCGCGCAGGGTCACGGTGTCACCGTCGGCCACGTTCACGATCATGCCCGTGAGCGCGTAGCTACCCTGCGGGATGCCGCCAGCGAGCGTCGCGCCAGGCCGGCTCTGGGCTGAAGGCGCCGGACGTTCAGCCCGCTCCTGCCCCTCTCTTCCCGAAGGCTGCAGCCAGTTGACGATGGCGCCTGCCGCCGCAAGTATCAGGGCGACGATCAGGGCGGTCAGCTTGCTGCCGCCGCGAAAAGAAGGTTTGCCACGCACCAGCCGGGCTCCAGGTAGGAAAACGCAGGCAGTTTGCCATAAAGGCGGGGCGTGGAGTCGCCCCTCCTACAGCCAGCCCGACTTGCGGAAGCGCCAATACAGCACCGAACAGATCGACACGATGACACCCAGCGTGACCGGATAGCCCCAGGGCGATTTCAGTTCGGGCATGAACTCGAAGTTCATGCCGTAGATCCCGGCGATGGCCGTGGGCACCGCCAAAATGGCGGCCCAGGACGCCAGCTTGCGGGTAGTGTCGTTCTGCGCGGCCTGGCCTATCATCAGGCTGGCTTCAAAGGCGAAGGCCAGGGATTCGCGCAGCGAGTTGAAAAGTTCGTCCACGCGCAGCACGCGGTCCGCGACCTCGCCGAAATACGGACGGGCATGCTCGTCCACCGCCGACATCTCGACCCGCGCCAGACGGCGGCAGATTTCGGCCAGCGGCGACACCACGGTATGGATGCGCAGCAGGTCGCGGCGCTGCCGGTACAACCTGCGGATATCGGAGTCCTTGGCGCCGCGGATCAGCAGCTTCTGTTCGGCGCCCTCGACCACGGACTCGATCTTGCCGGCGGCGGCCACATAACGGTCCACCAGCCAGTCCAGCAGTTCGGAAGCCACATAGTCGCTGCCGCGCTTGAGCAGGTCGGGCGAAGCCTCAAGCCGTTCGCGCAAGGGGCTATGGCCGGCGGTGGCGCCGCGCCGCACCGTGACCAGGAAACCGTCGCCGATCAGGAACTGAGTCTCGCCGAAAATGGGACGCTCGGCCTCCACCTCCACCGTGATGGCGACGATCAGGATCATGTTGCCGTAGTCGATGATCTTCGGCCGCCGGTGGGATTCCAGCATTTCTTCCTGGTTCTTGTCGCAGGCGCCGAGTTCGCTGGCGACCTTGGCCAGCATTTCCGGGCGCGGATTGCGCAGGCCGATCCACAGCATGCCGTGGTCCTGGCTGACGTACTGGGCGACTTGGTCGATGGGAACCTCGCGTTCCCGCCGTCCGTTCACATAGGCGATCGATGCGACGACCTCTCTCTTCGAGTCGTCGGCGGCCTGTTCTTCAGTAGCCATAAACACCCTTTTGCAATGCGATCCCTGCTGGACAGCTTATCTATCGGGCGATGATAGCCCAGCCTACGAGAACAGGTTGCGCACCCGCTTGGCCACGTCCACGCTGGGCGCCTGCGGCGCCTTGGGCATGCCGCGCCCCTCGGGCAGCTCCGGCGGCTTGGGCAGGTGGTCGAACAGCGGCAGCATCGCATTGGTGATGTAGCGCGTGCGCGATCCATAGACGTGCCGGTCGCCCATGCCGGTCTGCTGGTGCACATAGAACCGCTGCGGCACGATGAGCTGCAGGCGCTCCTTGGCGCGCGTCATCGCCACGTACAGCAGGCGGCGCTCTTCCTCGATTTCCTCGGCCGTGCCGGTGCTCATGTCGGACGGGATGCAGCCGTCCACCACATTCAGCACATAGACCGCCTTCCATTCCTGGCCCTTGGCGGAATGGATGGTGGACAGGATCATGTAGTCCTCGTCGCGATGCGGCGCGCCGGACTCGTCGCTGGTGGCGTCCGGCGGATCCAGCGTCAGCTCGGTCAGGAAGCGTTCGCGCGTGCCGTAGCCCGCGGCGATGCGCACCAGCTGGTCCAGGTCGGCGCGGCGCACGCGCGCATCGTCGTACAGGCGTTCCAACTGCGCGCCATACCAGCGCAGGGCCAGGTCCACGTCGGCGGGCCATTTCAGCGCGGGATCACACAAGGCCGCATAGGTATCGGCGAAAGCGCCCCACTCTTCCTGCGCCGCCGCGCCCGGCTTGAATTCGCGCAGCGCGCGCAGCGGTTCGGCGGAGGCGGACATGGCGTCCATCAGCTTGCCGGCCGTGGCGGGTCCGATGCCGGGCAGCAACTGCGCCACGCGAAAGCCCGCCATGCGGCCGCGCGGATTCTCCGCCCAACGCAATATCGACAACAGGTCCTTCACATGGGCGGCCTCCAGAAAGCGCAGGCCGCCGAACTTCACGAAGGGAATGTTGCGGCGGGTCAGTTCCAGTTCCAGCGCGGCGCTGTGGCTGGCGGTGCGGAACAGCGCCGCCTGCGATTTGAGCGTGGCCCCGCCCTCGCGTTGCGCCAGCACCTGGTCGGCCACCCAGCGCGCCTGGCCGGCTTCGTCGCTGACCGTCACCAGTTCGGGCAACTGGGACGACTGGCGGTCGGTCCACAGGTCCTTGGCGTAGCGCTCCGTGGCCAGGCCGATCACGGCATTGGACGCGTTCAGGATGGGCTGGGTGGAACGGTAGTTGCGGTCCAGCGTGATGACCCGGGCCGGGGTTGGAAACTGGTTCGGAAAATCCAGGATGTTGCGCACGGTGGCCGCGCGGAACGAATAGATCGATTGGGCATCGTCGCCCACCACCGTCAGGCCGCGGCCGTCGGGCTTCATCGCCAGCAGGATGGCGGACTGCAGGCGGTTGGTGTCCTGGTATTCGTCCACCAGCACGTGGTCGAAGCGCGCCCCCACGTCTGCCGCGATGCCGGGATCGCCCATCATCTCGGCCCAGTAGAGCAGCAGGTCGTCGTAATCGAGTACCTGCTGGTCCTGCTTGGCTGCGACGTAGGCGCGGAACAGGTTCTTGAGCTCGTCTTCCCATTGCGCGCACCAGGGGAAGGAGGTCTTCAGCACGTCGGCCACCGGCGTCTGGCTGTTGACCACCCGCGAATAGATCGCCAGGCAGGTGCCCTTGAGCGGAAAGCGCGACTTGGTGGACGACAGGCCCAGCTCGTGGCGCACCATGCCCATCAGGTCCTCGGCGTCGCCGCGGTCGTGGATGGTGAAGGCTTCGGACAAGCCGATGCGTTGCGCGCAATCGCGCAGCAGGCGCGCGCCGATGGCGTGGAAGGTGCCGGCCCAGGGCAGCGACGGCGCCTGTTGCGTGGCGCGCAGCCTCATCACCCGCTGCAGCACCGAGCCCACGCGCCGCTCCATTTCCAGCGCCGCGCGGCGCGAGAAGGTCAACAGCAGCATGCGCTGGGGATCGGCGCCGTTCAGGATCAGGTGCGCGACCCGGTGGGCCAGCGTATTGGTCTTGCCCGAGCCGGCCCCGGCGATCACCAGCAGGGGGCCGTCGTCGCCCGGCGCGCCGGCCACGCCGAACTCGGCGGCCTCGCGTTGGGCGGGGTTGAGATCGGCCAGGGGATCGGGGCGCTCGGCGGACGGGTTGGACGTATCGGTTTGGTCGGACATGGGGCGGGGCCGCAGCAAGGCGGCCGCTGAAAACGGCGAGCCCGGACATTGCCGGGCTTCGGATGAACACTGTATATTTATACAGAATTTTTTCAATAAAGTCTGATTGCCTGCGGCCATGCGCCTCTTGACCGGCACCGCCTCCTGGACCGACCCCACCCTGCTGGCCTGCGGCCGCTTCTACCCGCCGGAGGTCCGCAGCGCCGAGGCGCGGCTGCGCTTCTATGCCTCGCGCTTTCCCATGGCCGAGGTCGATTCCAGCTACTACGCCATGCCCACGGCCGAAAACGCCTACTTGTGGGCGCAGCGCACGCCGGACGATTTCGTCTTCAATATCAAGGCCTTCCGGCTATTCACCGGCCATCAGACGCCGCTGTCCGCGCTGCCCGCGGACATCCGGCGCGAACTCCCCGACTGGCCGGAACCCGTCATTTATCACGACCGCATGCCCGCCGACCTGCGCGATGAACTCTGGCGCCGCTACCAGCTTGCGCTGGAACCCTTGCGCATGACGGACAAGCTGGGCGCGGTGCATTTCCAGTTTCCGCCCTGGATCCGGCGCGACGCGCGCAGCCGGGCGCGGGTGGCCGACTGCGCGCGTCGCATGGAAGAACACCTGGTGTCGGTGGAATTCCGCCACCGCAGCTGGTTCGAGTCGCCCGCCGCCACCGCGGACACCCTGGCCTTCGAACGCGATCTCGGGGTGGTCCATACGGTGGTCGATAGTCCCCAAGGGTTCGACAACACCGTGCCCGCAGTGTGGGAGAGCACCCATCCGGAACTGACGCTGCTGCGCCTGCACGGGCGCAATACGGCCACCTGGAACGTGTCCGGCGCCGCGTCCTCGGGCCGCTTCCAATACGAATACTCGGAACAGGAACTGGCTGAACTGGCCGAGCGCTTCACGCGGCTGGCGGCGCAAAGCGCCCAGGCGCACGCGGTGTTCAACACCAACTTCGAAGACCAGGGCATGCGCAACGCCGCGGCCTTCGCGGCGGCGCTAGCGCCCGCCTGACGCCGCCAACGCCGCCGGCGCGCGCGCCACTTCGTTCAGGCTTTCCAGCAGCACCTCGAACTTGCGCGCGATGTCGTGCTCGGGCACGCAGGCGTAGCCCAGCAGCAGGCCCGGCCGGCGGCCTTCGTCATTGACGTAGTAGCGCGACAGCGCGCGCGTCAGCACGCCCTTGCCGCGCGCCACGTCGACCACGCGCAGGTCGTCCATGTCCTGTGGCAGCGTCAGCACCAGGTGCAGGCCCGCCATGCTGGCGTCGCGATGCAGCCAATCCGGCCCCAGGCGCCGCTCGATCAGATTGACCAGCATGGCGCGGCGCCGCCCATACAGCATGCGCATGCGGCGGATGTGGGCGGCGTAGTGGCCTTCCGAGATGAACGTGGCCAGGGCCGCGTGCGTCATCAGGTGGCCTTCGCGGTAGAGCTCGGCATGCGCCGCCTGGAACGCGGCGGTCAGGGTCTTGGGCAGCACCAGATAACCCACCCGCAGGCCCGGGTACAGGGTCTTGCTGAAGGTGCCCATGTAGATCACGGGCGCGTCCGGCTCCAGCCCCAGCAGCGAGGCGATCGGCCGGCCGGAGAAGCGGAATTCGCTGTCGTAGTCGTCCTCGATGATCCAGCTGCCGCTTTGCCGCGCCACCGCCAGCAACTGGCGCCGGCGCGTCAACGACATGACCGGCCCCAGCGGATACTGGTGCGAGGGCGTGACGAAGATGAAGCGCGGCGGCGTGCCCACGGTCTCCGGCAGCCGCATGCCCTCCTCGTCCACCGGCAGGTGCACGGTGTGCAGGCCGTTGGCCTGCAGCACGGTGCGCGCGCCCCAGTAGCCCGGATCCTCGACCCAGGCGGTCTCGCCGGCTTCGCCCAGGATGCGGGTGGTCAGGTCGATGGCCTGGTGCGAACCTTCGGTAATGATGATCTGCTCGGGATCGCAATCGATCGAGCGGGTCAGCGCCAGGTGCTGGGCCAGCGCTTCGCGCAGGGCCGGCAGCCCGCCGCCGTAGGCGTAGGTCAGCAGGTCGGGCGAGGGATTGCGCCACAGGGCGCTGAAAATGCGGCCGAACTTCTTGTGCGGGAATTCGGTCAGGTCGGGCACGCCGGGCATGAAGGCGCCCCACTGGTAGGGCGAGGCCGAGACGCCGTCGACGATGGCGGCGCCGCGCGGCGACAGCGCCGGGCGCGGCTGCGCGGGCGGCGGCTGGCGCATGCGCCGGCCGCTGGCCAGGTAGGAATCCGGCACCGAGGCGTTGACGAAGGTGCCGTTGCCCTGGCGGCTGCGGGTGTAGCCTTCAGCCAGCAGCTGGCTATAGACGTGGACCACGGTGTTGCGGGCGATGCCGAGTTCGGCCGCCAGGTCGCGCGAGGCGGGCAGGCGCGAGTCCGCGGCAATAGCTCCATCCAGGATGGCTTCGCGGATGCCGCGGTACAGCCGCTTGTTCATGGGCTCGCTGGAGCCGTCCGCCAGCCGCAGCTGCAGCAAGTCACCGACTATGGACCGCAATTGGTTCTACCCGATTTATAAAAGTGGTTCCCACAAATGGGGCCATCGTAGCATTAAATAAGGTTTTCCCGCCCATCATGCTCGCAGAGGCTGAGATGAAGAATCAGGACCTGAATACCCGCCGTTCCCTGGCCACGCCCCGCGGCGTCGGCGTCATGTGCGACTTCTACGCGGTGCGCGCCGAAAACGCCACCCTGTGGGACGCCAATGGCAAGGAATACATCGATTTCGCAGGCGGCATCGCCGTCCTGAACACGGGCCACCTGCACCCGAAGATCAAGGCCGCGGTCTCCGCGCAGCTGGACAACTTCACGCACACGGCCTACCAGATCGTGCCGTACGAAGGCTATGTCTCGCTGGCCGAACGCATCAATCGCCTCGCCCCCATCGACGGTCTGAAGAAGAGCGCCTTCTTCACCACCGGCGTCGAAGCCGTCGAAAACGCCATCAAGATCGCGCGCTCGGCCACCGGCCGCTCGGGCGTCATTGCCTTCTCGGGTTCGTTCCACGGCCGCACCATGCTGGGCATGGCGCTGACCGGCAAGGTCGCCCCGTACAAGCTGTCGTTCGGTCCGATGCCGGGCGACATCTATCACGTGCCCTTCCCCAACGCCACCCAGTCCATCAGCGTGGCGGACTCGCTCAAGGGGCTGGACCTGCTGTTCAAGTGCGACATCGATCCCAAGCGCGTCGCGGCCATCATCCTCGAACCTGTCCAGGGCGAAGGCGGCTTCAACATCACCCCGCCCGAGCTGATGACGGCGCTGCGCAAGATCTGCGACGAACACGGCATCCTGCTGATCGCCGACGAAGTCCAGACCGGCTTCGGCCGCACCGGCAAGCTGTTCGCCATGGAGCACCACTCGGTGCAAGCCGACCTGATCACCATGGCCAAGAGCCTGGGCGGCGGCTTCCCGATCTCGGGCGTGGTCGGCCGCGCCGACGTCATGGACGCGCCCGCCGCAGGCGGCCTGGGCGGCACCTACGCCGGCAACCCGCTGGCGGTCGCCGCGGCGCACGCCGTGCTGGACGTGATCGCCGAGGAAAAGTTGTGCGAACGCGCCGTCACCCTGGGCGACAAGCTGCGCGCGCACCTGGAAGGCCTGCGCGCCAAGGTTCCGGGCATCGCCGACGTGCGCGGCCTGGGCTCCATGGTCGCCCTGGAACTGAACGATCCCGCCACCGGCAAGCCGGACGCGGAAGCGGTCAAGCGCGTGCAAGCCCGCGCCATCGAAAAGGGTCTGATTTTGCTAAGCTGCGGTGTGTACGGCAACGTCCTGCGCTTCCTGTACCCCTTGACCATTCCCGACGCCCAGTTCGATCGCGCGCTGGCCATCCTGTCCGAGGCGCTCGCCGCCTGACGCACAGGGCCTGAACTACCGGTATTCCGGCGGGCAGGCACAAGTCTTGCGGGCGTAGCGGGTTACCCGCCACGCCCGCAAGCGCTTCCTGGCCCGCCGCTTCCCTTCAAGGAGACTCCAACAATGACCGCACTGACCCATCCCCTGGCGCGCCCCGATCTGCTGCGCGACGCCTGCTATATCGACGGCAAGTGGGTAGCCGCCGGCAGCGGCCCGTCCATCCCCGTGGACAATCCCTCGACCGGCAAGACCATCGTGTCCGTGCCCAAGCTGGGCCGCAAGGAAGCCGAACAGGCCATCGCCAGCGCCGAGGCCGCCCTGCCTGCCTGGAGCGCCAAGACCGGCAAGGAACGCGCCGCGATCCTGCTGAAGTGGGCCCAGCTGATGATGCAGAACCAGCAGGACCTGGCCGCCATCATGACGTCCGAACAGGGCAAGCCCGTGACCGAAGCCGCCGGCGAAATCGCCTACGCCGCCTCGTTCCTGGAGTGGTTCGGCGAAGAAGCCAAGCGCATCGACGGCGACATCCTGCAAAGCCCCAAGGCCGGCCAGCGCCTGATGGCGCTCAAGCAGCCCATCGGCGTCACCGCCGCCATCACGCCGTGGAACTTCCCGGCCGCGATGATCACGCGCAAGGTCGGCCCGGCCCTGGCCGCCGGCTGCACCATGGTGGTCAAGCCCGCCCAGCAGACCCCGCTGACCGCGCTGGCGCTGGCCGTGCTGGCCGAAGAAGCCGGCGTGCCCCCGGGCGTGTTCCACGTCATCACCGGCAGCTCGCGCGAAATCGGCGCCGCCCTGTGCGAAAGCGACGTGGTGCGCAAGCTGAGCTTCACCGGCTCCACCGAAGTCGGCCGCACGCTGATGGAGCAATGCGCCCCCACCATCAAGAAGCTGTCGCTGGAACTGGGCGGCAACGCGCCCTTCATCGTGTTCGATGACGCCGACCTGGACCGCGCCATCGACGGCATCCTGGCTTCGAAGTACCGCAACGCGGGCCAGACCTGCGTCTGCGCCAACCGCATCTACGTGCAGGCCGGCGTCTACGAAGAGATCGCCAAGCGCCTGGTCGCCAAGGTCGAAGCCATGAAGGTCGGCGACGGCTTCGCCGACGGCGTGACCCAGGGTCCGCTGATCGACAGCAGCGCCGTGGAAAAGGTGCAGGAACACATCGCCGACGCCACCGCGCACGGCGCGAAGGTGATCGCTGGCGGCAAGCCCCATGCGCTGGGCGGCACCTTCTTCGAACCGACCGTGGTGCGCGACGTGACCCAGTCCATGCGCTTCGCGACCGAGGAAACCTTCGGCCCGGTGGCCCCGCTGTTCCGCTTCGAAACGGAACAGGAAGTCATCGGCATGGCCAACGACACCATCTTCGGCCTGGCCGCCTACTTCTTCACGCGCGACTACGCCCGCATCTGGCGCGTGTCCGAGGCGCTGGAGTACGGCATCGTCGGCATCAACACCGGCATCATCTCCAATGAAGTCGGCCCGTTCGGCGGCGTCAAGCAATCCGGCCTGGGCCGCGCGCATTTGGCGCGTGGACTTCCCAGAGTCCGATATGTTGCATCCCGGCCCGCGCCCGGCATGGTAGATTTGCGCGTTCCCTGACCGAACGAGTCCGTATGAGCAGAACCTTCACCCGCGAGGACACCCGCCGGCTTGCCGCCATCCTGGCCGAAACCGCGCAGACGGAAGTCATGCCGCGCTTTCGCAATCTGCCGGAAGGCGCGGTGCGCGGCAAAAGCTCTGCCCGCGACCTTGTGACCGACGCGGACGAAGCCGCCGAGCGCCTGATCGGAGCGCGCCTGGCCAAGCTGCACCCGGGCGCCGTGCTGATCGGCGAAGAAGCCTCGGCGCGCAACCCCGCCCTGCTGAACATGCTGGTCGACGCCGACCTGGCGTTCCTGATCGACCCGATCGACGGCACCCGCAACTACGTGGCCGGCCTGCCGCTCTTCGGCATGATGATCGCCGCCTGCCATCGCGGCGACGTGATCGCGGGCGTCATCTACGACCCCGTCAGCCGCGACAGCGCGCTGGCCGTGCGCGGCGAAGGCGCCTGGATGGAATACGAAAACGGCAAGCAGGCCCAGCTCGCGGTGGCCAGCCCCGCGCCGCCCGAGGACATGGACGGCCTGATCTCGACCGGCGCCCTGCCCGAACCGCTGCGCACCACCGTCAACGGCAATCTGTCGCGCCTGGGCAGCACCGCCTCGCTGCGTTGCGCCGCGCACGAGTACCGCATGCTGGCCGCCGGACACTGCCACATCGCGCTCTACAACCAGCTGACCGCCTGGGACCACGCGGCCGGCTGGCTGCTGCACCGCGAAGCCGGCGGCTACGCGGCCCACTTCGACGGCTCCCCCTACAAGCCCACGCACCGCAGCGGCGGCCTGCTGTATGCGCCGGACGCCGGCAGCTGGCACGCGGCCCGCAAGGCGCTAATGGGGGACATGGCGGACGCCGCCGAGACTTGACAAACGCCTCCCGGAAAAGGTCAAAAACTCGGGGTTATCCCTAGGAGTTATCCCCAGTTCCTGTGGACAACCCTATGGAAAGGTCTGTAACAGCCGAAAAAAACCTTTGCAGGGCAAGCACTTGCTTAGACCGGTCAAAAACCGGCCGGCCTTCGGGCGTGTTACAGGGCGTCCAGCGCCTCGGCGCAAGGCAGTTCCACTTTCAGGGTCAGCATGCTGTCGGCGCGGGTGCGCCCCAGGTTGATGGCAGCTATCGGCATGCCGTTGCGCGAGGCCGCGGACACGAAGCGGTAGCCTGAATACACCATCAACGACGAACCCACCACCAGCACCGCGTCGGCGTTCATGAGGCCGGCGTTGGCGCGGTCTACGCGCTCGCGCGGCACGGTCTCGCCAAAGAAGACCACGTCCGGCTTGACGATGCCGCTGCAGCGCGGACAGGGCGGCACCTTAAAGCGCGCGAAGTCCTCGCCTTCCAGGTCGGCGTCGCCATCGGGCGCATCCGTGGCCTCCAGCTGTACCCAGTCCGGATTGCCGTCCTGCAGCGCCTCCTGCCAGCTCTGGCGGCCGCCGCGCCAGTCGCAGGCCATGCAGCGCACCTCGTCCAGCCGGCCGTGCAGGTCGACGACGTCGCGGCTGCCGGCGGCCTCGTGCAGGCCATCGACGTTCTGCGTCACCAGCACCGAAACGCGGCCGCGCGACTCCAGCCGCGCCAGCGCCCGGTGCGAGGTATTGGGCTGCACGTGGCCAAAGCGGCGCCAGCCCACCATGCTGCGCGCCCAGTAGCGTGCCCGCGCCAACTCGCCGCCCATGAAGGTCTGCAACGTCATGGGCGGCTTGCGCTTCCATTCGCCTTCGGTGTCGCGATAGTCGGGAATGCCGGAGTCGGTGCTGACGCCCGCCCCCGTCAGCACGAACAGCCGCGGGTGGCGGTCGACAAAGCCGCGCAGCGCGGCCAGATCAGAGACTCGTGTGTCCATCCAGGCTCCTCAGTGCCGGCCGCGAAACGGACCGCAAACGCCGGCTCAGCCGCCCAGACCGCAGTCGGGCATGTCGCTGACCAGGCTGGCCTGGGTCACGTTGCTGCCCGGCGGCACGCTGCGGGTCAGCCAGACGTTGCCGCCGATGGTCGAACCCTTGCCTATGGTGACGCGGCCGAGAATCGTCGCGCCAGCGTAGATCACCACATCGTCCTCGATCAAGGGGTGGCGCGCCAGGCCCTTCTTGAGTTCGCCGTTTTCACCCGGCGGGAAGCGCTTGGCGCCCAGCGTGACCATCTGGTAGAGGCGCACGCGGTCGCCGATGATGGCGGTCTCGCCGATCACGACGCCGGTGCCGTGGTCGATGAAGAAGCTGCGGCCGATGGTGGCGCCGGGGTGGATGTCGATGCCCGTGTCCGCATGCGCGATTTCCGCCACGATGCGCGCCAGCATCGGCGCGCCCAGGCGGTACAGCACGTTGGCCAGGCGGTGATGGATCATCGCCGCCACGCCCGGATAGCACAGCAGGACCTCGTCCACGTTATGCGCGGCCGGGTCGCCTTGATAGGCGGCAGTCACGTCCAGATCCAGCGCGGCGCGCACGCGCGGCAGCTCGGCGCCGAACTGGCGCACGATCTCGATGGCGCGCTGGCGCGTGTCCGCGGGCGGCGCCTGGTCGGGCCGGCCCACGTACTGCAGTTCGAGACAGACCTGGTGCAGCAGCGCGTCCAGCGCCGCGCCGATGGTATGGCCGACGTAGAAGTCCTCGACCTCCTCGCGCAGGTCGATCGGACCCAGGCGCATCGGGAACAAGGCGCCACAGAGATCCTTGACGATCTGGCGCAGGCTTTCCTGCGAGGGAAACTCGCGCAGGCCGGCGTCTTCGCGCAGGCGGCCGCGGGGACCGCGCCAGGCCACGCGCGCTTCGCGCAGGCCGGACACGATGCCGTCCAGGTTCCAGTGGGCCGGCGCGCTGTAGGTCGGCCCGCTCATGGCTGCGGCTCCCGCTGGAAGCCGGTAGAGGGATTGAATTCAAACATGGGTGCGCCTCGTTGACGGTGCATGGCCGCGGCGGCCTGGCCGCCGGGCGATGCTGCTTCGCAATATTTCCGTCAACTGTAACCGCTCGCGCCGCTTTCGCGGAACCCATCCGACACGGCGCAGGGGTTTATGTCCCCGCCTCCTGCTCGTAGCCTTGCGGATTGCCCTGCTGCCAGCGCCAACCGTCCGCGCACATGGCGTCCACGCCATGCGTGCTGTGCCAGCCGAGCAAGCTGGCCGCCAGCGCGGGATCCGCCCACATCCGCTCGATGTCGCCGGGACGGCGGGCTTGCGTGCGCACCGGAATCCGGCAGTCATTGACCCTTTCGAACGCATGCACCAGCTCCAGCACGCTGGTGCCCTGCCCCGTTCCCAGATTGACCGCCACGAACCCGGGATGGCCCTCCGAGTACGCCAGCGCCCGCACATGCCCTTGCGCCAGGTCCATGACGTGCAGATAGTCGCGCACGCCGGTGCCGTCGGCCGTGTCATAGTCGTCGCCGAACACCCGCAGAAAGGGCTGGCGGCCCACGGCCACCTGGGTGATGAAGGGAAACAGGTTGTTCGGGATGTCGCGCGGGCTCTCGCCGATCTGTCCGCTATGGTGCGCGCCGATGGGATTGAAGTAGCGCAGCGTGACGGCGCTGAAGGCGGGGTCCGCCCGGCAGACGTCGCGCAACACCTCTTCCACCATCAGCTTGGTGCGGCCATACGGATTGGTCGGCGCCAGCGGGTGCGCCTCGGTGAACGGTAGATACCGCGGTTCGCCATAGACGGTGGCCGACGAGCTGAACACCATGCGCGCCACGCCCGCCTCGCGCATGGCGCGCAACAGCGCCACCGAGCCGCCGACGTTGTTGTCGTAGTACTTGAGCGGATCGGCGACCGACTCTCCCACCGCCTTGCTGCCGGCCAGGTGCAGCACCGCCTGCACCGGCGTGCCGCGCGCGGCCGCCTCGGCCAGCACGGCTTCGACCAGGCCGGGGCTGCGGATATCCCCTTCCACCAGCGGAATCTCCGCGCCGCACAGGCGTTCGACGCGGCGCACGGCCTCGCGGCTGCCGTTGCTGAAGTCGTCCAGCACCAGCGGCCGCTGGCCGGCCGCCAGCATCGCCACCAGCGTGTGCGTGCCGATGTAGCCGGCGCCCCCGGTCACCAATACATGCAGGTCCGGCATGCCCAGGCCTCCTTCACAGATGCGCCGCCACGCCCGGCACCCAGGCATGGCGCGGCCGCGGCGCCTGCGCATGGCTGCGGTAGCGGTCGATCCAGTACGAGGTCGACGCGTCGTGGCCCCAGTCCACCACGCCGGCCGACACCGGCACCGCCAGCTCGCGCTCGATGCCGGTGGCCAGGCGCTTGCCCAGTTCCACGCCCCATTGGTCAAACGGGTTGATGCCCCAGACCACGCTCTGCACGAACACCTTGTGTTCGTACAGCGCCAGCAGCGCGCCCAGCCCGCGCGGATCCAGCTGGCGCAGCACGATCAGGGTGGAAGGCCGCCCGCCCGGATGCACCATGTGCTGCGCCAGGCTCAGCGCGCGCTCCTGGTCGTCGATGTGCGCCACGTCCATCAGGGCCTGCTCCAGGCACTTGCCGCGCAACAGCGCCTGGCGCTGCGCCAGGCAGTTCGCCAGCAGCATGCGGTGCGCGTCCGGACTGTCCGCATGGCCTTGCAGGCTGGCGATGAAGTCCACCGGCGCGCCGTCCTCGCTCTGGTGCAGCCACTGGAAGAACGTGTGCTGGCCGTCGGTGCCCGGCATGCCCCAGATGATGGGCGCGGTCGGCACCCCGACCGCCGCGCCGTCGCCCGCCACCCGCTTGCCCAGCGACTCCATCTCCAGCTGCTGCAGATAGGTGACCAGGTGCAGCAGCCGCGCGCTGTAAGCCGCGATGTTCAGCGAGTTGTGGCCCAGCACGCTGCAGTTGACCAGGCCCGCCAGCGCCAGCTGGATGGGCGCATTGGAGGCGACTGGCGCCTGCTGGAAATGCTGGTCCATCGCTTCGGCGCCCGCCCGCATGCCGATCAGCACGTCCGCGCCCACCGTCAGCGCGATCGACAGGCCGGCCACCGACCATACGGAATAGCGTCCGCCCACCCAGTCGCACATCTTGAAGACCTGGCTGGACGGCACGCCCAGCGCGCGCGCCGCCGACACGTTGGCGGTGACCGCGGCCAGATGCTCCGACACGTCGGCCACGCCACCCTGCTTGAGCCAGGCGATGGCGGCGCGCGCGTTGTGCAGCGTCTCGGCGGTGGTGAAGGACTTGGACGACACCACCACCAGGCAGCGGCGCGGATCCAGCCCGGCCACCGCGTCATGGAACGCATGTCCGTCGATGTTGGACACGAAGCGGATCTGCCGGCGCTGCTGCATGCCGCCGAATGCCTGGACCGCCAGGCGCGGCCCCCAATCGCTGCCGCCGATGCCGATGTGCAGCACCGTGTTGAAATCCGCCGTCTGGTCCACGCGGCGCACGAAATCCGTCATGCGCGAATGCTCGCAGACCGAGTCGGCGTCCTGGCCGTCGGGCTGTTCCCGCGTGCGTCCGGCGCGCAGCGCCGTATGCCATGCCGGCTTGCCTTCGGTCCAGTTGACCGGCTCGCCCGCGAACAATGCCTGGCGCGCGTCCGCCACGCCGCGCGCCTGCAGCAGCGCCATGGCCGCCGCCTCCAGCGCCGGCGACTGCCGCTGCATGCTCAGGTCCACGCACAGACCCGCGGCCTCGATGACCTTCAGCGCCGCGCCGTCCAGTTCCGCGCCGCGCGCGGCCTGTGCGAACGCTTGCCACTCCGCGCTGTCCGCCAGGCCCGAATTCGCCCTTAGCGCCTCAACCGCATACTTGGCCTTTCCCATCGCGTGATGCTCCTTAAAACGGTAAACGAACATGAGGGGCAATGCGCCGGAACGCGTTGCGGAAATCCTCCTCGATACGGGCCAGTGCGGCCACCGTGTCCCCTTCGAAACGCAATACCACCGTCGGCGTGGTGTTGGACGGACGCGCCAGGCCGAAGCCGTCGGCGTAATCCACCCGGATGCCGTCCAGATCGTTGATGGACTGCGCGCCGGGAAACTGCCCCTGCGCCCGCAGCGCTTCCACCAGGTCGAACTGCTCGCCTTCGGCGGTTTCCAGCTTGATTTCGGGCGTGGCGCAAGACTGCGGCAGGCTTTCCAGCAGGGCCGACGGATCCGGCGCCCCGGACAGGATCTCCAGCAGCCGCGCGGCCGCGTAGATGCCGTCATCAAAGCCGTACCAGCGCTCCTTGAAAAAGATGTGCCCGCTCATCTCGCCGGCCAGCTGCGCGCCGGTCTCGCGCATCTTGGCCTTGATCAGTGAATGCCCGGTCTTCCACATGGTGGCCTTGCCGCCCGCCTCGGTGATGGCGCGCGCCACGTGGCGGCTGCACTTGACGTCATAGATGATCTCGGCGCCCGGGTTGCGCGACAGCACGTCGCGAGCGAACAGGATCAGCTGGCGATCGGGCCAGATGATCTGCCCCGTCTTGGTCACCACGCCGAGGCGGTCGCCGTCGCCGTCGAACGCCAGGCCGACCTCGCAGTCGGAATAGCGCAGGCAATAGATCAGGTCCTGCAGGTTCTGCGGATCGGCCGGGTCCGGGTGATGGCCCGGGAACGAGCCGTCGACCTCGCAGAACAGCTCGACCACTTCGCAGCCCAGGGCGCGGAACAGCGCCGGCGCCGCGGCGCCGGCCACGCCGTTGCCGCAATCGATGGCGATCTTCATCGGCCGCGCCATGCGGATGTCGCCCATCAGGCGCGCCGTATAGCACGGCATGATCTGCATCTGCGTGCGTCCGCCCGACGCGCTCGCCGATTCGATCGGCAGGCGCATCGCGTCGCGCAGCGCGGTGATGCCCTCGCCGTACAGCGAGGCGCCATCCAGCACGATCTTGAAGCCGTTGTGCGCCGGCGGATTGTGGCTGCCCGTGACCGCGATGCCCGCGCCCGTGTCCATCAGGCGGGTGGCGAAGTACACCATCGGCGTGGTCGCCATGCCGATGTCGATCACGTGCATGCCCGCCGAGCGCAGGCCTGCCTGCAAGGCGGCCGCCAGCTCGACGCTGCTCAGCCTGCCATCCCTCCCCACCACGATGGACCGCGCTCCCAATTCGCGGGCCTGGGTTCCCGCCGCCATCCCCAGGCTGTGCGCGAACCTCGCGTCGATCTCGTCCGGCACCGTGCCGCGTATGTCATAAGCCTTGAAAACCGCATCCAGAATTTGCGGGGTGTCCCAGCCAAAAGTTCCGTGCATGCCAGTTTCTCCGGGTGGCGTTATTTAGGGCCGTTCTGTTTGAAATCGCCGTAATACGCCGCACGGGAGTAGCGATAACTACCGTACTTGGACCGGAAGCCGAAGCGTTCCGGCAGGAGCTTGAGACCGTTGAAGAGCACGCCGTCCACCGGCGCGCCCGCCTGGATCAGGCGCTTGGCGGTCTCGCGGATTTCGCCCACCGTGTTCATGCCCGAGCGCACCACCACCATCACCGCGGCTGCGTGCGTGCCGACCACGGCCGCGTCCGGAGACGACAGCACGGGCGCCGTGTCCAGGATCACCATGTCGTACTGCGATGCCAGTTCGCGCAGGGTTTCGCCGAACACCGGCGAGGCCAGCAGCTCGGAGGGGTCGAAGGTGACCGCGCCGGTGGCGATGAAGTCCACGCCCTCGGACACGCTGTGCTTGCGCACCTGGGTCAGCGGTATGGTGCCCGACAAGACCTCGAACAGGCCGTCTTCCTTGGGCACGCCGAAGTAGCGGTTGAGCTGGCCCTTGCGGAAGTCCGCGTCGATCAGCAGCACGCGCTTGCCCACGCCGCCCTGAATGAAGGCGAAGTTGGCCGACAGGAAGGACTTGCCCACGCCCGCCACCGGCCCGGTGAACATGACCATGTTGTTGGCCGACTGGCGCAGCGACGCCTGCAGCACGTTGCGGAACGATCTCAGGCTTTCGATGGGCGGCGCATTGCCCTGGCTCTGCGCCAGCAGCGCCGGCACGCTGGCGTTCTTGCGCCGGCTGCGCCGCCACAGCTTGTCCTGCATGTCGCTGTAGGGTATGGCGGCCAATACCGGCAGGCCGGTATGGCGCTCCACGTCGTCGGGTTCGGACAGGCCACCGAACAGCGCGTTGCGCACGAAGGCGCACAACATGCCGAAGATCAGGCCGAAGGCGGTCGCCACGCCGATGATGATGGCGGCCTTGGGACGCACCGGCTTGTCAGGCTGCACCGCCGAGTCAAGGATGCGCACGTTGCCCACCTTGCCGGCGCGGATCAGGCGCAACTGCTGGGCGTTGTTGAGCAGCGCCGTGTAGAGCTCGGTATTGACGCGCACGTCGCGCACCAGGCGCACCACGTCCTGCTCCAGGTCGGGCAGCTGGCGGATGTTGTTGCCGATGCGGTTCACGTCCCCGGTCAGTCCGGCGATCTGGCGGTCCAGCGCCACGATGCTGGGGTGGGTAGGCGCGAAGCGGGTGATCATTTCCTGGCGCTTGGAACGCAGTTCCATCACCTTGGTCTGCGCGTCCACCGACTGCGCGAGGATCAGCTTGGCCTCTTCGCTCAGGTCGATGGTGCCGCGCTTGTTGCGCAGGGAGTTGTACTTGGTCTCGGCGGCGTCCAGCTCGCCCTTGAGCACCGGCAGTTGCTGTTCAAGGAATACCAGCGACTTCTCGGCCTGCGCCGACTTGCGGTTCACGTTCTGCTGCACGTACTCCTGGCCGATCTGGTTGAGCACGGCGGTGGTCAGCGCGGGATCATTGCCTTCCAGCGTCACGCCGATCACTCCCGAGGTGCGGCCGCGCTCGAAGATTCCCAGGCGCGCCTGCACGTCCTCGATGGCCGCCAGGCGCGAGCTGCGCGACACGGTGAACTCAGTGCCAGGGCGTCCCGTCAATGCGTCGATGTGCACGTCCATGGCGCCGCCGCCGGGCAGCCTGAAGTGCTCGGGCTTGCCCACCGTGCCGTTGAAGGTCGCGCCCGTGAACTTGTCGCTCAGCGTGTAGCGTCCTTCGCCCAGCGTGGTCACGCGAAAGGGCTTGCCCAGCCATTCGTTGGGCACGTCCAGCTGCGAGATCGCGATGGCTTCGCCGCCCCATGCATAACCGCCGCGCGGAAAACTCGACGGGTACGGCAGGCTTTCGTAGCGCTGCGCCAACCATTCGCCGACCACGGGGAAATAGCGCGGCTTGGCCTGGATGTACAGCAGGAACTTGTCGACCGCGGGCCCGACCACCATGCGCGAACGCAGCACTTCCATTTCGCCCGAGGTCTCCGCCTTGGTGTCGAACATGGAAGACACATCGCCGAGCAGGCTGCGGCTCTGCCCCTGGGGCATTTCCTCCTCCACCTGCACGATGATGTCGGCCGAGTACACCTTGGGCGTGATCATCACATAGGTGAGCGCTCCCAGTAATGCAAGCAGAGTGATCGCGATGATCATCCACCGGTTGGAGAAGATGGCGTCCACGTGGGACGACAACGGAGTTTCCTGCTGGCGAGCCGGCACGGACGGCTCGAACGATTCGATGGGCAACGACATGCAGCTCTCCAAGAGAAGACGCCGCCGCGGTCGCGGCGTCCCCAGGCGTGGTTTAAGGCGGACTAATCTATGGCTTTCACGGTCTGTACGGTCTGGGCGCTCGGGAACAGGTTGCTGATGAAGCGGTTCCACCGCACCAGGCCGGCCGAGTCCACGAACACAACATCTTTGGGTTGCAACTCGAATTTCTCCGCCACCGCAAGGTTCTGCGGCGAGCCGGCGTTCAGGTGGAACACCAGCGGCGTCGCTTGCTCCGTGCTGCGCACAACGAATATCTGCGACGGATTCGAAGTCAGCTGGTTCGGTCCTCCGGCCAAGCCCAACGCCTCGGTCAACGACATGCGTCCGTCACGCATCACTGCCGCGGTGGGCAAGGTCACCTCGCCCATCACGAATACCTTGCTGTCGTCGCGCGGCGTGACCCTGACGATGTCGCCCGACTTCAGCAGCACCTGGTTCAGGTCCTGGCCACGCTCGATCAGGGCCGGCACGTTCACGCGAGTACGGCGTCCATCGCGGATCACGTAGACTGCGCTGCGGTCTCCCGTCGGCAGAATGCCTCCGGCCCTGTTGACGGCTTCCAACAGGGTCATCGGGATATCGTTGATCGCGATCGCGCCCGGCGTCCTGACCTCGCCATCCACGTAAACACGCTTGCTGCGATATCCCAGAACGCGTACGGTGATCTGCGGATCCTGGATGTACTTACTTGAACTATTCACTATGAGATTGCGCGCCTGAAGTTCCGTCAACCCGGCCACTTTCAGCAATCCCGCATACGGAAATTGGATATGTCCAGTGGATGAAACCGTATAGCCCGGAATGCCCGAGGCGGTGTCTCCAATAGCTAGTTCCGTCACCCCAGTCCCGATGGCGTAGGTTTGCGTCGGAAGGACGAGCTCTGGGTGATCCCACACCACGACCGAGAGGATGTCTCCCGGCCCGATCAGGTAGGGTCCGGACTTGCCGTAGAGCTTGTCGACGCCTTCGTTGTCGAGCAATGCCTGACGCGCGCGCTGGTCTTCCAGGACCAGCGACGGCGTGATTTCCTTGATTACGGCCTTGGAGTTCGGATCCAGCGGATCCGCAAGTTGATTGGCGTCAAAGGTCATACCGGGGGACAAGGCGCAAGCGCCCAGCGAGGACACGAGCGCGATAGCTGCTATGCCTCGGCTCAACGTTCCGAAAAATGTCGTCATGGCAAATCCACTTGTGAATGACTTCGTTGCTTGGAGTGAGCCCGATGCGTAACGGGTTGCGACATTCCACTCTCTTTTCCTAGCCCCGCACATTCGACGGATGTCCTAAGCCTTCTCCTACATCGTTTGGAGGTTTCGGGTGCGTTGCGCACTCAATAAGATTTTGTCGGTAGCCACAAGCTTTGCGGCGGTGCACGGTCTTTGCCTTCCGCACGGCGGCTCCCCACGAACAGGAGTGCGCGATGGACCCGTCCCAAACGGACACGTCGTCTAGATTCAGCGGGGCAAGCTATCTCTACCGCTTGCTCGATGCCGCGATCGTCATCACCTGCGGCCTGACTGCCACCGGCTTGAAATTCTCGGACGATGCCTTGGCGGATCCTCCGCAAATCCATCTATTCCTTGTGTATCTGTGCGGCCTGGGCGTCGTCGCCATCTTCCCGGCCTTCCGCCTGTATGTATCGTGGCGCGGCCGCCTGCTGACCGACCTGGTCGTGCGCAGCCTGGCGGCCTGGGCGCTGGTGTTCGCGCTGGGCATCTGCATCAGTTTTCTCATGCACCAGACCGCGGCGATATCGCGCATATGGGCGGCTACATGGTTCGGCATGTCGGCCCTGACGCTGGCCGGCTTACGCATTGCGGTCTACGCGGTGCTGGGCGCGGCGCGCGACCGCGGCCTGGACCGCAAGCGCGTGCTGCTGGTGGGCTTCGGCGCGCTGGGCCATGACCTGTGGCGCCGCGTCGAGCAATACCGCGGCGCGGGCTACGAAGTGGCGGGCATCTACGCCGAGCCTCACGAGAACCTGCCGCCGCAAGTCCGCCGCCTGCATGACCTGGACGAGCTGCATGGCTTCGTGCATGAGCACAACGTCCGCGAGATCTGGATCGTGTTGCCGATGGAAGCGGGCCAGGAACTGCGCGAAGTCCTCTATCACTTGCGCAACGACCTGGTGGACATCCGCTGGATTCCCGATGTCATGTCCATCCAGCTGCTGGGGCACCGCATCGGCGAATTCCTGGGCCTGCCGGCCATACAGCTCAACAGCCTGCCCGCCGCCGGCGTGCGCGGCTGGGCCAAGGAGATATTCGACCGCGGCTTCGCCTTCTGCGCGCTGATCGGGCTGTCGCCCGTGATGCTGACGGTGGCGTTCCTGGTCAAGGCGACTTCGCGCGGCCCGGTGTTCTTCACCCAGCCGCGGCTGGGCGTGGACGGCAAGGTGTTCCACGTCTACAAGTTCCGCACCATGACGGTGCATCAGGAACACGGCGTGGTCACCCAAGCCACCCGCAACGACGCCCGCATCACGCGCATCGGCGGCTTCCTGCGGCGCACCAGCCTGGATGAGCTGCCCCAGTTCCTGAATGTGCTGATGGGCGACATGTCGGTGGTGGGGCCACGCCCCCACGCGCTGGAACACAACGAAATGTACAAGGACCTGGTGCAGCGCTACATGATGCGCCACCGCGTCAAGCCCGGCATCACCGGCTGGGCCCAGGTCAACGGCCTGCGCGGGCAGACGGACACGCTGCGCAAGATGAGCGACCGGGTCGAGTACGACATCTATTACATCCAGCACTGGACGTTCAGGATGGACCTGCAGATCATCGCCCGCACGGCGGTGTCGGGATGGACGGGCCGCAATGTCTACTAAACCCTTGGGATGGCCCGAACAACGCAGGGCCTCGGTCCGCGACGGCGTACTGGCGCAGGCGGAGTTCCGCCAGGCGGTCGAAATGTTGCCGCTGGTTTCCATCGACCTGCTGCTGCGCGACGCCGCGGGCCGCTACCTGACCGGCCTGCGGGCCAATCCCCCGGCCCAGGGCGCCTGGTTCGTGCCGGGCGGGCGCATCAGGAAGAACGAAACCCTGCACGCTGCGCTGCGCCGCATCGCCCGCGACGAATTGGGCATCCCGGTCAGCGAGCTGGCCTGGACCCCGCGCGGCGTGTACGAGCATTTCTATGGCACCAATTTTGCGGGTGAAGCCGGACGCTCCACCCATTACGTCGTCCTCGCCTATGAGGCCGAGCTTTCTTTGGACGTTTCCTGCCTGCCCCAGGCCCAGCACCGCAGCTACCGCTGGCTGCCGGCCAAGGCCCTCGCCGCCGATCCCGGCGTGCACCCCTACACCCAGGCCTACTTCAAGGAGTGAGCGCCATGACCAATCCCCCTCCCGCGTACCGGGCAGTCATTCTTTGCGGCGGTTCAGGCTCGCGCCTGTGGCCGCTGTCGCGCGAACTGCTGCCCAAGCAGTTCATCCGTTTGACCGATGACCGCAGCCTGCTGCAGAACACCCTGCTGCGCCTGGGCTCGGCGGGCGCCGAAGCCAGGCCCACCCTGGTGTGCAACGACGCGCACCGCTATATCGCGGCGGAGCAGGCGCTGGAGCTGGGCATCAAGGACGTGGAAGTCATCCTGGAGCCGTTCGCGCGCAATACGGCGCCGGCGATCGCCGCGGCCACCCTGCGTGCCATGCGCGACGGCGAGGATCCGGTCATGCTGATCATGCCGTCGGACCACGTGCTGGAAGATGGCGAGGTGCTTCAGGCCGCCTTCGCCGAGGCCTACCAGGCCGCCCTGCAGGGCGCGCTGGTGACCTTCGGCATCACGCCCACCGCGCCGCTCAGCGGCTACGGCTACATCCAGGCGGACGAGCCCGGCGTCATGGCGCCCGCGCGCCGGGTGCGCCGCTTCGTCGAAAAGCCCTCGCCCGAAGTCGCGCAGCGGTTCATCGACGACGGCGGCTATTACTGGAACAGCGGCATGTTCGCCTTCCAGGCCTCGGTGTTCCTGTCGGAAATGGCGCGCCTGGCGCCCAAGATGCTGGAACAGGTGCAGGCGGCGGTGGCCATCGGCCATGGCGAGAATTCGCTGTTCCACCTGGACGGCCCCTCTTTCGAAGCCTGCCCCAGCGACTCCATGGACTACGCCATCATGGAGCGCACCGACAGCGCCGTGGTCATCCCGCTGGCCGCGTCATGGAGCGACGTCGGCGCCTGGGACGCGGTCTGGGGCATCGCCCAGAAGACGGTGGAAGGCAACTCCACCACCGGCGACGTCATGCTGGAGGATTCTCGCAACTGCCTGATCCACTCCACCAGCCGGCTGGTGGCCTCCGTGGGCCTGGACGACATCGTCGTGATCGAGACTGCCGATGCCGTTCTCGTGGCGCACAAATCGCGCTCGCAGGACGTCAAGCGGCTGGTCGAGATCTTCAAGACCCAGCACCGCTCGGAGTTGAACCATCACCGCGAGGTGCAGCGGCCCTGGGGATCCTACGACTCGGTGGGCCAGGGTCCGCGCTACCAGGTCAAGCGCATCACGGTCAAGCCCGGGGCGCGCCTGTCCTCGCAGATGCATCATCACCGCGCGGAGCACTGGATCGTGGTTTCGGGCACGGCGCGCATCTACAACGGCGACAAGCAGTACCTGCTGACCGAGAACCAGTCGACCTACATCCCCCTGGGCGAAATCCACAGCCTGGAGAACCCCGGAAAGATTCCGCTGGAGATCATCGAGGTGCAATCGGGGGCTTACCTGGGCGAAGACGACATCGTCAGATTCCAGGACATGTATGGCCGGGTCTGATCTGGATCGGAGCGTCCCCTTCCTGCGGCCGGGCATGGGCCGGATCTGCCTGCCGGCGGCGGCGTTGTTCTTCGCGGTGCTGGTAACGATCGGCAACCTGCCAGGCCTGGCCGCCGAGATGTCGGACGCTTTTGGCGACAAGCGTCTGCATCTTGCGGCTTACGCCTTTCTGACCACGTTGATCTATTTCTCGGTCAACCGGCGCCCAGGACTGACGGCCCTGCTGACGGTCGCGGCCCTGGGTGCGCTGGATGAAGCAATCCAGTCCCTTTTTCCCTATCGACAGGCTGATTTATTAGACCTTTTGGCCGATATCTCGGCGGCTGGTGCAACAGTAATCTCATTGCACATTGGTACCGCAGCCTTCGGCTCCTTTCGTGCAGTTACTAAGTCTTAAGGATACAACCATGCCAAAACGGGCACTGATTACCGGCGTTACTGGCCAAGACGGGGCCTATCTGGCGGAGTTTCTGCTGGCCAAGGGCTATGAGGTCCACGGCATCAAGCGGCGCGCTTCGCTGTTCAATACCGCGCGGATCGACCATCTGTACCAGGATCCGCATGACCAGCCCCGCAATTTCGTGCTGCATCACGGCGACATGACCGACTCTTGCAGCCTGATCCGCATCGTGCAGTCGGTGCAGCCCGACGAGATCTACAACCTGGCCGCCCAGAGCCATGTCGGCGTCTCGTTCGAGGAACCCGAGTACACGGCCAACGCCGACGGCCTGGGCACACTGCGCCTCCTGGAAGCCATCCGCATCCTGAAGCTGGAAAACAAGGCCCGCTTCTATCAGGCCTCCACCTCGGAGCTGTATGGCCTGGTGCAGGAAACGCCGCAGAAGGAAACCACGCCGTTCTATCCGCGCAGCCCGTATGCGGCGGCCAAGCTGTACGCCTACTGGATCAGCGTCAACTATCGCGAAGCCTATGGCATGTATGCCTGCAACGGCATCCTGTTCAACCACGAATCACCCAAGCGCGGCGAAACCTTCGTCACGCGCAAGATCACGCGCGGCCTGGCCCGCATCGTGCTCGGCCTGCAGGAATGCCTGTACCTGGGCAACCTGTCGGCCCTGCGCGACTGGGGCCATGCCCGCGACTACGTGGAAATGCAGTGGCTGATGCTGCAGCAGGACACGCCCGAGGACTACGTCATCGCCACCGGCATGCAATACAGCGTGCGCGAGTTCATCAATACCGCCGCGCGCGAGCTGGGCATCCTGCTGGCCTGGGAAGGCGAAGGCCTGGAGGAGACCGCCACCGTGCTGTTCTCGCCGGTCCATGACATCAAGCCGGGCCAGGTCATCGTCCGGGTGGATCCCCGCTATTTCCGTCCGACCGAGGTGGAAACCCTGCTGGGCGATCCGACCAAGGCGCGCGAAAAGCTGGGATGGTCGCCCCGCACTTCGTTTGCGCAGCTGGTCAAGGAAATGGTCGAGAGCGATCTGCGGGATGCGCGGCGCGATGCGCTGGTCGAGCAGAACGGCTACGAAATCTACGCCTACAAGGAGTAGCACGACATGACGAACCTGGAGCAACGCGTCTTCGTCGCCGGCCATCGCGGCATGGTGGGCGCCGCGATCACCCGCGAACTGCAGCGCCGCGGCTATCGCAACGTGCTGACCCGCGGCCGGGACGAGCTGGACCTGGAAAACCAGAACCAGGTCAACCGCTTCTTCTCGACCACGCCGGTCGACGTGGTGTACCTGGCTGCCGCCAAGGTGGGCGGCATCCTGGCCAACCAGACGCATCCGGTGGAGTTCCTGTACAAGAACCTGATGATCCAGTGCAACGTGATTCGCGCCGCCTATGCGGCCGGGGTGCGCAAGCTGCTGTTTCTGGGTTCGTCATGCATCTATCCGCGCGAAGCCCCCCAGCCCATCCGCGAGGATGCCCTGCTGACGGGGCCGCTGGAAGCCACCAACGAGCCCTACGCCATCGCCAAGATCGCGGGCCTGAAGCTGTGCGAGGCCTATCAGCGCGAGTTCGGCGCGCGCTTCATCTGCGCCATGCCGACCAATCTCTACGGCCAGCACGACAACTACGACCTGCACAGCAGCCACGTGCTGCCGGCGCTGATCCGCAAATTCCACGAAGGCCGGGAAGCCGGGCAGGAGAGCGTGACGATCTGGGGCACCGGCGCGCCGCTGCGGGAATTCCTGTACGTGGACGATCTGGCCCAGGCCTGCGTCATGCTGATGGAGCATCCGCAGGCGGAAGGCATCTACAACATCGGCGCCGGACAGGACATCTCGATCGCGGACCTGGCCAGGCTGGTGGCCCGCGTCGTGGGCTACGAAGGCAACATCGTCTACGACAGCAGCAAGCCCGACGGCACGCCGCGCAAGCTGATGGACTCGGCCCGAGTGCAGGCGCTGGGCTGGAAACCGGAGATCTCGCTGACGCATGGCATCACGCTGGCCTACGGCCATTTCCTGCGTGAACGCACCCAGCATGCGCTGCCCGTGGCCTGACGGCCTCGCCAGAACCCTTATGCCCACAGGCCCCAGCCATGCTCGGATTCCTCAGGAAACACATCGCCGGCAATGCCTCCTTCTGGGGGCTGGTGGAGTATGGCATCGGGCCGGTCGCGGCGCTGGTGTCCCTGCCCATCCTGTTCCGGCAGCTGGGGACCGTGGGCTTCGGCCAGTATTCGATGATCATCGCCCTGGCCGGCTTCGGCAATGCCGCCAACCTGGGCGCGGCGGTGACCGCGACCAAGCTGGTTTCCGAGCGCATGCACGAGCCCGGCGGCGCCTATCGCGCCGCCGGCGTGAGCATGTCGCTGATCGGCTGCGCGCTGGCGGTCGTGACCTTGGCCGCGGTGCTGCTGTGGGGCGTGGTGGGCCTGGGCTGGCCGGCGGCCACCTTCGGCGGGGTGGCGGTGACGATGCTGGCCATGCCCGCGCTGGCCATCTACCTGACGCAGCAGTATGACCAGCTGTTCTCCGGTTGCCTGAAGGGACGCGAGGACTTCCGCGCCACGGCGCTGTGCGAAGTCTTCAGCCGTACCGGCACGATGGCGCTGGCCTGCGCCGCGGCCTGGTTGACGGCCTCGCCCACCTGGACCGGCCTGGCGCAGGCGCTGGGACTGCTGATCGCGGGCAGCGTGAAGATGCGCGTGTTTGCACGCACCTACGGCCGCATCCTGGTGCGCCCGGTGCGCGACCGCGCCGCCATGATGGACGCCTTCAGGTTTTCGCGCTGGTCCTGGCTGAACAGCCTGAGCGCTTTGGCCTTCGGCTCGGTGGACCGCGTGCTGGTGGGCAGCCTCATGGGCCCGGCGGCGCTGGCCATCTACACGGTCGGCGTGCAGGTCGGCCAGATCATCCATACCGCGTCGGTCGCCATCTTCCAGAAGGCCATGCCGCGCGTCACGCGCCTGTCGGTTTCGCCGCCCTACCCCGGCGCCGTCGAACGCGAGATCCGCCGCATGATGCTATGGAACCTGGCGCTGTCGGCCAGCGCCACGCTGGCGGTGCTGGCGGTCAGCCATCCGCTCCTGAACCTGCTGCTGGGAGACAACGTCGCCAGCGGCCATCTGGGCACCTTCCAGCTGCTCATCGTGGCCTCCGGGCTGCTGTCCCTGAATGCCGCGGCGCACTTCTCCCTGCTCGGCCTGGGCAATTCGCGCGCGGTCGCCATCCTGAACGGCCTGGGCGGCCTGGCGATGCTGTGCGTCATGGCGGGACTGGTACACGCGGCGGGCGAACACGCCGCGGCATGGGGCCGCATGGCCTACGCGGCGATCACGCTGGCCGGCGTGGCCCTCGCCATCCGTCAATCCCGCCCAGAATTTCCGGGCGCCTTGCCTGCGGCCACCCGTTAACTCATATGCTGAGGTCCTACATGCGCAAGCGTCATAACGAGTATTCACGTCAGCTCATCGACTTCGTCCGCGAGTTGCGGCCACCGGCGCCGATCGCCGGCAGCCTGTTGCCGAAAGTGACCATCGTGACCCCCTCGTTCAACCAGGCCCGCTTCCTGGAACGCACCATCCTGTCCGTGCTGAACCAGGGCTATCCGCGGCTGGAGTACATCATCATCGACGGCGGCTCCACCGATGGCAGCGTGGACATCATCCGCAAGTACGAGCGCTACCTGACGTACTGGGAAAGCACTCCGGACCGCGGCCAGTCGCATGCCATCAACAAGGGCTTCGAACGCGCCACCGGCGACTATGTGGGTTGGCAGAATTCCGACGACCTGTATTTCCCCGGCGCCTTGCGCAAGCTGGGTTCGGCCGCTTCCAAGGGCCGCGCGCCCATCGTCAGCGGCAACCTGTTCGTGGCCGACGCCGACAACAAGATCTTCCGCAAGATCCACTACACGCCGGTCAATCGCGGCACGCTGACAGTGGTGAAGGCATCGATTCCGAATCAATCCGCGATCTTCCGCCGCGACCTGTTGCAGAAGTATGGGCTCTTGCAGGAGAGCATGCGCTACTGCATGGACCTGGAGCTGTGGAGCCGGCTGCTGCGCGAAGGCAAGAACCTGATCGTGCCGGACGCCATGGGCGTGTACACCGCCCATGACGAAACCAAGACGGCACTGATGCAGGACGTGCTGCTGGAGGAACGCGAGCAGATCGTCTCGCGCATCCGGCGCACGGAGCCGGGCCTGGGAAAACTGTTCGAACTGTCGTGCCGCGCGTCCAAGGTGGCTGCGCATGCGCGGCAAGGGGACCTGTCCTATCTGTTCGAAAAGCTGACCACCAAGATATTCGGACGCGACGACTGGGCTTCGCACTAGCGCCCGGCCACACCGAGAAGAGCCGCAATGACCACGCACCGCCGTCTTTCCACCCTGCATCTGCTGGGCATGTTCGCCTTTACGGCGCTGGCCCTGAACGATGACCGCTTCGTCCTGGGCGTGGGCAGCTTCAAGCTGTCGCCCTTCGATTTCCTGTTCGTCGCCATGCTGGTGGTCAAGATGTTGCGGCTGGCGGATCCCGCGGCCTACGCGCTGCCCCGTGGCATGCTGGGCATGCTGCTGGGCATCCAGAGCGTGTCGGTGATCTACCTGATCCTGGTGTCGCTGCACCATCCGGGCATCGAGACCGGCGACGTGGCGCGGGACCTGCGCATCGTGTTCTATTTCCTGTGCACGCCCTTTCTTTGCTACAAGGACATCGACAGCCCGGCCGCCTATGCGGTGCTGCAGAAGTACATCGTCGCGGCCTGCCTGGCCGTGGCCACGCTGATGCTGGCCGAGCAGCTGCAAGGCTTCAGCGTGGCCAATCCGCTGCGCAACGTACGGCTGGGCGTGTGGGCCATTCCGTTCGGCGTGGTGTCGCTGCTGTACTTCCGGCGCACACTCAACGTCTCCGGACCCAAGGCCTACGCGCTGACGGTCTACATGCTGCTGGCCCTGGTGTTTTCGCTGAACCGCAGCCAATACCTGCAGCTGGCGATCTCGGTCTTCATCGCCGTGCTGCTGGGCGCGGGCCCCGAGATCCGGCGCCGCGCCGTGCTGGTCTTTGCGCCGGCGGCAGTCGCAGGGGTGCTGGTGTTCGCCGCCATCGGCTACCTGGACGTGCTCACCAACCGCATCTTCAGCGTCGAGCGCCTGGACGAGGACTCCAGCTATGGCGCGCGCGTCCAGGAAATGCAGGGGCAGATGGACTTCTTCGCGGAGAGCCCGGTGTTCGGCAAGGGAGCGGGCTTTCGCAGCTGGGTGATGGGCGAGAACGGCTTCGAGCTCAGCACCTTCGCCCACAACTCCTGGGCCTTCTACCTGATGAAATTCGGGGTGGTCGGCACCATCATGATCATGCTGCCGCCCGTGCTCATCCTACTGCTCACGCTGTTGCGACGATATGCGCATCCAGGCCTGGAGCTGCACCGGCGCTACCTGCTGGCCACCGCGCCCATCTATATCTTCATCGACTCGCTTTCCGGCGGCCTGGCCTACGCGCCCAAGACCGCCTTCACCGGGTTCCTGCTGTGCTATTGCCTGTCGCTCATGCGCAATGCCCAGGTCATGCCCGTGCCAGAACAAAGAACGACATCCGCCCCCAGCCACCGCCCGGACGTTGCGCGCCGGACGCCAACTAGAGTGATCCCACATGCCTGATGTCTTGTTTGTCGCGCCAGACCTGCACGGCGGCGTAGGAAGATGTGTCGCGTTCATCGTGGATGCCTTGCCGGAACAAGGGGTGGATTCCGCCTTGTTCCTGCTGCGCTCGCGCATCCGCGAATATCCCGTATCCAACCCCAAGGTGACCCGAGCCCTCCCGGTCAACGAATCTCCCGCCGCGCTGCGGCTGATGCTGCCCGTGGCCTTTTTCAAGCTGCTCAGGCAGATCCGGCACGACAAGCCGGCGATCGTCTGCTCGCACGGCCTCTTGTGCAACATGCTGGTCATCGCAGCCAAGAAGCTGCTGCGCGGCAAGTTCAGTACCGTCGCCTTCGAACACAGCAGTCCCGCCATTCATTACGGCGCCTCGCGCATGCGGCGCCTGAAATGCTGGCTGGTCAGCCAGACTTACCGCCGCCACGACGCCGTCGTGGGCGTGTCGCGCGGCGTCAAGGAAGACCTGGTCAGCATGTTCCCGCCGCTGCGCGGCAAGGTCCACACCATCTACAACGGCGTGCCGCTGGACAATGTCCGCGCGCAGGGCGGCCGCGGCGGGGACGAAGCCCCGCAGCCCGCGCCCTACCATGTGGTGGCCGTGGGCCGGCTCGAGGCGGTGAAGGACTATGCGACCCTGATCGACGCGGCCGCGCTGCTCGACGACCCCGGCATCCGCTTCACCATCCTGGGAGAAGGATCCGAGCACGCCGCCCTGCAGAAACGCATCGACGAGAGCGGCTCGCGCACTCCGGTCACCCTGGCCGGCCATATCGACAACCCGTTCCCGGTAATCGCGGGCGCCGGCGCCTTCGCCCTGACCTCCCTGCGCGAAAGTTTCGGCAATGTGCTGGTGGAAGCCCTGTGCCTGGGCGTGCCGGTGATATCCACCGACTGTCCCCATGGCCCGGCTGAAATCCTGGATTCCGGCCGCTACGGCCTGCTGGTTCCGGTGGGCGATGCCGCCGCCCTGGCCGAGGCGGTGCGCCGCCTGGCCTACGACGGGGAAATGCGTGAACGGTTTGCCGAGCAAGGTCCCGAACGCGCCGACGCCTTCTCCCTGGAACGGCACTGCCGCAACGTCATCGCCCTCTTCCGCCCGCTGATGCAGCGCGGCACGCCCTGAACAGGACAGCATCATGCAGAAGATACCGGTATCGGTCGTCGTCATGACGAAGAACGAGGAACGCAACATCAACAAGTGCCTGAAGGCGCTGGCCGAGTTCGACGAGGTATTCGTGGTGGACTCCAACAGCACCGACGCGACCTGCGCAATGGCGACGGCGCTGGGCGCCAAGGTCTCCAACTTCCAGTGGAACGGCAAGTATCCCAAGAAGAAGCAGTGGTGCCTGGAACAGCTGCCGTTCTCGCACCCCGTGGTGCTGTACGTGGACGCGGACGAAGAGATGACACCCGCGCTGGCCGCCGAGATACGCGAAGTCCTGCCGCGCTTCGCGGCAGGCGCGGGCGGCGCCTTCGTGCCGTTCGATTACGTGTTCTGCGGCAAGAAGCTGGAACACGGGCACCGCGTCTACAAGCTGGCCCTGCTGGCGCGCGACCGTTCGCGCTTCCTGGACTACGACGACCTGGACGTGGCCCATATGTGGGAAGTGGAAGGCCACTACCAGCCACAGGTGGAAGGCGAAACCTTCGCCCTGCGCCAGCGCATGGTGCACAACGACCATGATTCGCTGTTCCACTACTTCGACAAGCACAATCGCTATTCCGACTGGGAAGCGAACCTGCGCACCAAGGGTCTGATGAACGATCCGCGCGAGGCCAATGTGGGCGCACGCGCCCTGCTCAAGCGCATCTTCCAGGCCATGCCGTTCAAGGCGCCCGTCTCGTTCCTGCATTCCTATGTCTTTCGCCTGGGTTTCCTGGACGGCAAGGCCGGCTACGACTACGCCGTGGCGCGCGCCATGTACTACTGGCAGATCGGCATCAAGACCGAGGAGCTGAAGAAGGCGCAACAAGCCAGCGCTGCCGCCGCGCGCGACGACGCCGTGGCGGGAGCCGCCAAATGAGCGCCCTGCAACGCCTGGACCGGTTTGCGCTGGCGCCCGGCCAGCGCGGCCGTTCCGCCCTGACCGTGCAGCTCTGGTGGACAGTGCAGGCGACGCTGTTCCGCTGGTCGCCGCAAGTGGCTTACGGCTTTCGCCGCTGGCTGTTGCGCTGCTTTGGCGCGCAGGTCGGCCGCAAGGTGCTGATCCGGCCCTCCGCCACCGTGACCTATCCGTGGAAGGTCGAAATCGGCGACTACGCCTGGATCGGCGACGACGCGGTCATCTACAGCCTGGGTCCCATCCACATTGGCGCCCACGCCGTGGTGTCGCAGCGCAGCTACCTGTGCGCCGCCGACCACGACGCGGGACAGCCCGACTTTCCGTTGCGCGAGCGCGCCGTGCGCATCGAGGACGGCGCCTGGGTCGCGACCGACGTGTTCATCGGCCCAGGCGTGACCGTGGGGCGCGAAGCCGTGATCGGCGCGCGCAGCTCGGTGTTCCGCAACATGCCGTCCGCCATGGTGTGCCACGGCAACCCGTGCCGCCCGATCCGCCCGCGCCAGGCTGGCCCGGCATGAAGATCCTCATCTACGGCATCAACTACGCGCCCGAACTCACCGGCATCGGCAAATACAGCGCAGAACTGGCCGAGTGGCTGGCCGCGCGCGGGCACGAGGTCAGCGTGGTGACGGCCCCGCCCTACTATCCGCAATGGCGGGTGCACGAGGGCTATCGCGCTGGCCGCTACCGCAAGGAAGTCCTGCGCGGCGTCACCGTGCGCCGCGCGCCGCTCTGGGTTCCGGGACGGCCAGGCGGCCTCAAGCGCCTGATCCACCTGGCCAGCTTCGCCCTGTCCAGCCTGCCCTCGCTGCTGCGCGCCGCCGCCGGGCGGCCGGACATCGTCCTGGTGGTGGAGCCCGCGCTATTCTGCGCGCCGGCAGCCTGGCTGGCCGCAAGGCTTTGCGGCGCCCGCGCCTGGCTGCACATCCAGGACTACGAGGTAGACGCCGCGTTCGAGCTCGGGCTGCTCAAGGGCGCCGGCCTGCGCGCCATGGTGCTCAGGGCCGAACGCTGGCTGATGCGCCGCTTCGACCGCGTGTCGACCATCTCGAACCGCATGCTGGACCTGGCGCGGGCCAAGGGCGTGGACCCGGGTCGCGCGGTGCTGCTGCCGAACTGGATCGACGTGGATGCGATCGCGCCGCACGCCGGCGGACGATATCGCGCCGAGCTGGGCATACCGGACGACGCCATCGTTGCGCTGTATTCGGGCAATATGGGCGGCAAGCAGGGTTTGCAGACCCTGGCAGACGTGGCTCGCAGGCTCAGCCGCGAAACCCGCCTGTGGTTCGTGTTCTGCGGCCAGGGGCCCGAGCGCGCGCCGCTGCAGCAGCAATGCGCGGGCCTGGCCCGCGTCGTGTTCCTGGACCTGCAGCCCGCCGAGCGCCTGGGTGAACTGCTGAACACCGCCGACATCCATCTGCTGCCGCAACGCGCCGGCGCGGCCGACCTGGTGATGCCATCCAAGCTGACCGGGATGCTGGCCAGCGGCCGGCCCGTGGTGTGCGGCGCCTCGCCCGGCACCGAGCTGGCAGGCGTGGTGGCGCGCTGCGGTCTCCTGACGCCGCCGGAAGACGGTGCCGCCATGGCCGAAGCCGTGCGCAAGCTCAGCTACAACGCGCAGATCCGCGAAACGCTGGGCGCCGCGGCGCGCCAGTATGCGCAGGCGCATTTGCACGTGGACAGCGTGTTGGCTGCGGCCGAACAGGAATTCAAGGCCCTCATCGGCGCCAAGGGCAAACCCGCTGCCCGCCCGGCGCAATCCGACGCCAACACCGGCGCCTGATCGTACTCGTCAACAATCCGCCCGGTTCAATCGTCTAGCGGCGGTTGTTGACGGGTCGCGCGCTCTCGAGGACCGCGTTCTTGCGCGGCGCCTCCCGCACGCGCCCCCGCCTACGCGTCGGGATCGTGCTTGGCGGGCGTCGCGCCGTTGCCGCTTCTGACCAAGCCCATCTGCACGGCGATATAGGCCGCCTCGGCCTGGTTGCGCGCGTTCAGCTTCCAGTACAGGGTGCGCGCGTGGCTCTTCACGGTAGCCACCGAGATGCCGACCTGCTGGCCGATCTCCCTCATGGTCTTGCCCTGCACCAGCAACTGCAGGATCTCTTCCTGCCGTTGGGTGAGTTCCCTCAACTCCTGGGTTGGCGGGTGCGACGCGCCCTGGGGTCGGGCCGCCGGCTGCGGATAGCATTCACCGCCCGCCATCACCAGGCTGACCGCGGCCGCCAGCGCATCGGGGCTGGATGCCTTGGGCATGTAGCCCGCCACGCCCGCCCGCGCACACGCCGCCATGACGCCCGGGTCCAGCACCGAATAAAGCACCAGCACCAGCCGCGGCATGAAGAACGCCATGGACTGTGACAGGAGCCCGACGTCCTGCTCGGCCAGGCCGCTGCAACCCATCACCAGCAGCTCCACTGGGCGGTTGATCGAACTGGACATGGTGAGCAGCTGGGCTGGCGAGATGGCCAGGATGTCATCGGTGTTCCGCGCACGCTCCAGCACATGCTGGATCGCGACACGGAGCAGTGCGTAGTCTTCGATCAGTACGGTTGTCATCCCGGGGGGAACCTTGTGACGCATGGCCCATACACGGTTCCCATGACGCTGGCGCATCATTGCTGCAACGGCAGGCTGCTGGCGTCACCGACCTCACGGGAATCTCGTCCGCGGCACGGGATCGCGATGGCGAGGCGGAGTGGTTCGCCTTCTCGATCCAGTCTTGCGGACACAACCCATGCTATCAGCGGCTACCTTCGCTGAATCTCGTTCAGGTGGATGAATGGTGGAGGAATGCAGCAGCACTGCGACCGCGGATACTGCTGTGTATGAATTAGCCAGGATGGCTATGCGCATTCCCGGCAGCAATGGAACGCATGCGTTCCAGGCTGCCGGGCAGGCAGCGCAACCAGCCTCGGTCACCCGAGCTTGCGCCCATAGAGCTGCCCGGCGTCCACATCCCTGCCATTGGGTTCATGCCATTCCAAGGTCGCGCCGCGCTGCAGCGCCGCGTATACGGCTTCGCCCTTGTTCTTGACATGCAAGCGCTGGTAGAGCGTGCACGCATGCGTCTTGGCCGTGGCCACCGAAATATTCAACATCCTGCTGACGGTCTTGATCGGATAGCCGCGCGCCAGCAGCACCAGCACTTCGTATTGGCGCGGCGTGATCTGCAGCAACTGCGCGCCGGCGCTGACGGGCATGGAACCCTTGTTGGCGGCGACATCGTCGGCATCCCTGGCCGGCAAGGCGCAGACCGCTTGCGCGGGAGCCTGCAATGCCTGTTCGCTGGGGAAGCACTGCCCGCCCGCCATGACCAGGCGGATGGCCGCTTCAAGAATTTCCACCGACGCGGTCTTCATCAGGCAACCGTAGACGCTGGCTCCGGGCAGGCCCTGCACCGGCATGGGCAGAGGCATGACGTCCGTCAGCAGCAGGATCCGCTTGGGCGTAAGCACGCGCTGGATTTCATGCAGCGCGCTCCACGCTTCGTCGGTATCCACCGGCAACCCATAGATCAACAGATCGGCGCCCGCGTGCACGCCGTCCGCCTTGGAGATGTCAGCCAAACCCATCCCCTCGATTTCCCACACATCATCCAACTTGCTCAGAATCTGCCACAACCCCAACCGCAGGAGCGGATGGGCTTCAATCAGGACCATCTTGGCCATGGTGTCCTCCCGGTTTTTCGACGGGCCTAGAAGGGATCTTCGCTGTGCTGAAGACTATTTTTTTTCCAGCCCCGCGGTGCGAGTCCGCAATATCCCGGAATATCTAATGAAGCTGAACCGGGGCATTTGGGCTGGGAGACTTTGGTAGCCAACATAACGGATGGCATGAGGTCATCTTATGGTTCGAAATTGTCAAAATCAAGACGTTTCGGGTCGATATAATCCGACAAAAACAGAAATCATTCGTTAGCCTTAATCATCATCGTAAATACGGACGAGACGCGCATCTCATCCGTTCCGGCGCTAGGGTTTTCACCAGGAATTCCCCATGAGCAGCTTGCGCTTTCCCTATGGAAGAGGCAGGAGCGACGCGGGTTCCAGACTAAGGCAGGCCGATGTTACAGCCGTAAAAAAGCCGCGCCGCGGCATCCGCCGGGCGCGGCCTGGGAGTTCCGGAATCTAGGCAATAGCTGTCTATATGTTTCCGTGGACACATCAAGCCCGTGCGTCTCTCTCGTAATCGAAATATAGGTAACATTTTTATTTTTGCGTTTCCGGCACGATTTACTCCATATAGGCGAAGTCAAATACCGTATGCCCGCCTTGATGGTGCCAATGGTGCATCGAAGCATGGCGTTTTCTCAGGAAACTGGCGTAGTGGATTTCGCCGTCCGTTTCCACGTAGGTGGACGGCGTCAGTTCCTCGATCCGGTTCAGCGACACGCCCTTGCCGTAATGGCAGAAGCCCTGGTACTGGGCGCAGCGGATCACCTCTCCGCCAGGCGACACAACGATTCCGGCGTTGCGGGCGCGCATCGGGTTGCGCACGATGGGGTTGCAGGCATGCGGCGTCCACTCGGTCGAGCGCGGCGAATCCGAGAAGAACGCGAATAATTCGTCGCAGTGGCTTTGGCCGTCGGTCCGGTCGATATTTGTTAATAACCACCAGTATTCTCCGTGTTTGAAAATAATGGTATCGACAGCAGATATGTTTGTCATCAGATTTACATCAAGCTCCCATTTTAATGGAAAATCGGTGCACTTCCAAAGTTCTATACTGCGGTTTCCGCAGGTTTCCGGCACCATGTAAGTGACGCCTTCGTGCTCGAATATATAGGGAAACGATAGATGGTAGGGCAGGTTCAGGGCCGTGCCCAGCAGGCGGAAAGCCCCGTCGGAGTATGTCGCGACAGAGATCGTGCCCTTGCGCGAGGTAAAATCGTAATCCTCAAAAAATATATACGGCTTTTTATTCTGGGTATATACAAACGGGTCGGCGAAGAATCTACCCTTGGGCGGCTGCAATACCATGGCCTCGGACACCACCGCCTGCTGCCGGGCGGAAGGAAACATGCCTATCCGCCAACGCACATTGCGTTTCATGACGCGCCGCACAATCAAATCCGACATTAACCAAGCCTGGCGCGCAATATACGCGGCGCTATCCCACTCCACCGGATCCTCGCGCCGCATGCCGCTCATGATCTGCATGCCGGGCGGCGCAACCCCTTGCTTGACGCGGGCCAGCGCCTGCAGCGCGTCGTACACCATGAAATTTCCCAGGCTGAACGCGCGCGCCTGATTCTTCAACCAGAACAGTTCGGTGTTGAAACTGCGCTGGTCCAACAGTTCGTCCTGGTCCTCGCGCGGCCCGACCCGCCAGAGTTTCACCGTGGTGTGGTCTTCACGCTGGTAGACCTCCCAGAAGCCGGCATAGCGGCTCGTGGCCACCGCAATATCGGAATAACTCAGCTGCCACACGCCCAGGCGCGCCCAGCCCGCCATTTGTTCGCGAGTGGCCGGCGATGCGCCCAACGTGATCACCAGGTCCAGGCCCAACGCCGCGACTTGCCTCTGCGCCTCGGGCGCAGGCATGCCGGACGCCAGCGGCAAGACCGCAGCCGCATCCGTCGGCACGCTTTCGCGCATGTCGCGACACGCCAGCGCCTGGCGCTGCTTGGCCGGCAGCAGCCGCGCTTCCAGGCGCGACAAGGCGCCGAACAGGGCGCGTGCGCCCAGGCGCGGCGATTTCTCACCGCCCTCCACATCCATCACCAGCAAAGCAGCGACTTCAAAATCCTGGCTATGCCTGAGCCAATCCACCATCTCATGCATCCAGCCGGGTTGCTCGTACCCGTCGACCAGCAGTCCCACTCTGTAGGTTTTCATTTCTCCTGCTCCTGTGCCAGGGCGTCTGGGCCTTCCGTCCGTTACGGCGAACGGGCTAGCCATTGCGTATTCAGGGGCGCGACAGATTCAACTTCTCGCGCTGATACTGCGGGGTTTTGCGCGTCCCTTCCAGACCACATTCATCCTAGGTCGGCAGTCCGAGGACGAATGGCGCAGGATCATGCGCATACACTAGGAAATTGCTACTCCCTCCGCATGAGATTTGTCATCCGCTTGGGGGAGGCAAGGGCAAATCCGGGCGGGCACGAATGTGCGGCGCGCGGGGCGCTAGTGGTAAACCCTATTGGGGATAGCCGAGGCTCGCATCTCAGCCATCTCTCACGCATAATTGTTTTTAAACGAACGTTTGAATTCAACCTTATGCAAGAAACCAGACCATCCCTCACCCGTGAATCCATCCTGGACACCGCCGAGGCCTTGTTCGCCCAGCAGGGACACGATGGCACCTCGATGCGCCAGATCACCGCGGCCGCCGGCGTCAACCTGGCGTCGGTGAATTACCACTTCGGTTCCAAGGAGTCACTCGTGCAGGCGGTGCTCAAACGTCGCCTGGAAGTGCTGAACCGCGAGCGCTTGCGACTTTTGGATGAACTGGAGGCGCAAGCCGAAGGCAAGCCTTTGAAGCCGTCGCAGATCGTGGACGCCTTTTTCGGCACGCTGCTGCGCCTGGCGGCAGATCCCGCACAGGCCGGCAGCACCTTTCTGCCGCTGCTCGAACGCACCATGACCGACCCTTCGGATTTCATCCGCGCGCTGTTCGCCGAGGAGTACGCGGACGTACTGGAGCGTTACCGCAACGCGCTGTTCGCGGCCTTGCCCGACGTGCCCCGCGCGGAAATCGTGTGGCGCTTCCAGTTCATGCTGGGCGCCACCTCTTACGCCATCATCGGCACGGACCTGCTGCGCTCGGTCACGGGCTGGACCATAGATGACGCCGAACAACCCGATAACCCCAGCCTGCTGCTGCCGCGCCTGATGAGCTTTCTGCTCGGCGGCCTGCGCGCCCCGCTGCCGCACGTCCCCTGAGCGCCCCGCGCCCGCAGACGGAACAGAACCTCCACGGAGACAAGAAAATGAACGCAGTCATCCTCGCTCTGGTCATCGTCGCGCTCCTGGCGGCGGTCGTGCTGGGCGTGCGTCCGATCCGCCGCGCCCTGTTGTCGGCGCCGATCTTCAACCTGTACCGCAAGGTGCTGCCGCAGATGTCGGACACCGAGCGCGACGCGCTGGAAGCGGGCACGGTGTGGTGGGAAGGCGAACTGTTCCGCGGCCGGCCCGACTGGCGCCGCCTGCTGGCCTATCCCCGTCCGCGCCTGAGCGATGACGAGCAGCGTTTCCTCGACGTCCAGGCCGAAGAGGCTTGCCGCATGGTCAACGACTGGCACGTCACCCAGGAAAGCCACGACCTGCCGGCCGAGGTCTGGAGCTACCTGAAGACCCAGGGCTTCCTGGGCATGATCATTCCCAAGGAATATGGCGGCCTGGGATTCTCGGCCTATGCCCATTCCGAAATCGTGACCAAGCTGTCCACGCGCTCGTCCGCGCTGGCGGTGTCGGTCATGGTGCCCAATTCGCTCGGCCCGGCCGAACTGCTGCTGCACTACGGCACCGATGAACAGAAGAACCATTACCTGCCGCGCCTGGCGCGCGGCGAGGAAGTTCCCGCCTTCGCGCTGACCAGCCCCTGGGCCGGCTCCGACGCCGCCGCCATCCCCGACAGCGGCATCGTCTGCAAGGGAGAATGGCAAGGCCGCGAAGTGATAGGCATGAAGGTCACCTGGGATAAGCGCTACATCACGCTGGCTCCCGTGTGCACCCTGCTGGGCCTGGCGTTCCGCCTGTACGATCCGGACGGCCTTCTGGGCGGCAAGAAAGACCTGGGCATCACCTGCGCGCTGGTGCCGCACGACCATCCCGGCGTGGACACGGGCCGCCGCCATTTCCCGCTGAACGCCATGTTCATGAACGGCCCCACGCGCGGCGCGGACGTCTTCATGCCGCTGGACTTCATCATCGGCGGCCCGGCCATGGCCGGCCAGGGCTGGCGCATGCTGATGGAATGCCTGGCGGCGGGGCGCTCGATCTCGCTACCCTCTTCGAACACCGGCATGTCCAAGCTGACGACGCGGGCGGTGGGCGGCTATGCGCGCGTGCGCAGCCAGTTCCGCACGCCCGTCGGCAAGTTCGAAGGCGTGGAGGAAGCGCTGGCGCGCATCGGCGGCAACACCTACATGATGGACGCCGCGCGCAGCATGACGGCGGGCGCGGTGGACCTGGGCGAAAAGCCTTCGGTCGTGTCCGCCATCGTCAAGTATCACGTGACCGAGCGCGCGCGCCAGGTGGTCAACGACGGCATGGACGTCATCGGCGGCAAGGGCATCTGCCTGGGCCCGTCCAACTTCCTGGGCCGCGCCTATCAGCAGATTCCGATCGGCATCACCGTCGAAGGCGCCAACATCCTCACGCGCAGCCTGATCATCTTCGGCCAGGGCGCGATCCGCTGCCATCCTCATGTGCTGGCTGAAATGCAGGCTGCGCAGTCGCCCGACCGCAAGCAGGGCCTGGACGATTTCGACCGCGCCTTCTGGGGCCACGTGGGCTTTGTCGCGAAGAACAAGCTGCGTGCCCTGGGCACGGCGCTCACCGGCGCGCGTTTCGTCGGCATCGACGCCGATGTCGCACCCGAGATGAAGCGCTACTACCAACTGCTCAGCCGCTACAGCGCCGCGTTCGCGCTGCTGGCCGATACCTCGATGCTGGTGCTGGGCGGCAGCCTGAAGCGCCGCGAGCGCCTGTCGGCGCGCCTGGGCGACGTGTTGTCGCAGATGTACCTGATCAGCGCCACGCTCAAGCGCTTCGAGGACGAAGGCCGCCAGGCAGCCGACGCGCCCCTGGCGCACTGGTCCATCCAGGACGCGCTGTTCAAGCTGCAGGAAGCCATCGAAGGCGTACTGGACAACTACCCCAACCGTTTCGTGGCCTGGAGCCTGCGCCGCCTGGTGTTCCCCTGGGGCCGCACCCAGTCCCTGCCGTCGGACCAGCTGGGACAGGACGTGGCGCGGCTGCTGATCAACCCGAGCGCGACGCGCGACCGCCTGACCGCGGGCTGCCATCTGCCCGCGACCGAGGCCGAACCCGTGGGCGCGATCGAACTGGCCCTGGCCGCCACGCTGGACGCCGAACCCATCGAAGCCAAGATCCGCGAGCTTGAAAAGCGCGGCGCGCTCGACGGCAATCCGCAGGCCAATGTGCGCGACATCGCCGACGCCGCCTTCGCCATCGGCGGCATCACCGCCGAGGAGTATGCCGTGGTGAAACGCCGCAACCGCTTGCGCGACACGGTAGTCAAAGTGGATGATTTCCCCTTTGACTTGCGCGCTGCGGACCAGGGCAGCCCCGCGGCTGAACGCAGGGCCGCCTGAAGGAGGAATCGGATGGCATTCAAACCGGTTTACGTCGTCGACGGCGCCCGCACTCCCTTCCTGAAGGCGCGCACCGGCCCGGGCCCCTTCTCCGCCGGCGATCTCGCCGTGCAGGCGGGCCGCGCCCTGCTGCTGCGCCAGCCCTACGCGCCCACGGACCTGGACGAGGTCATCGTGGGCTGCGCCGCGCCTTCGCCCGACGAAGTGAACATCGGCCGCGTCATCGCGCTGCGCCTGGGTTGCGGCAACAAGGTGCCGGGATGGACCGTCATGCGCAATTGCGCATCGGGCATGCAGGCGCTGGATTCCGCGGTCGCCAACATCCAGTCCGGCCGCTCCGAACTGGTGCTGGCCGGCGGCACGGATGCGCTGTCGCGCGCCCCGGTGCTGTATTCGGACGAGATGGTGCGCTGGCTGGCAAGCTGGTACGCCGCCCGCGGCGCGGGCGCCAAGCTCGCGGCGCTGGGCCGATTCCGGCTGCGCAATCTCGCGCCCGTCATCGGCCTGCTCAAAGGTCTGACGGACCCGGTGGTCGGCCTGTCCATGGGGCAGACCGCCGAGAACGTCGCCACCCGCTTCGGCATCGACCGCGCCGCGATGGACGCCTATGCGGCGCAAAGCCATGCGCGCGCGCTGGCGGCCCGCGCAGCCGGCGCGCTGGGCGAGATCTCGCCGCTGATCGACACCCAGGGCAAGCTCTATCCCGACGACGACGGCGTGCGCGACGACTCCACGCCCGAGAAGCTCGCCAAGCTCAAACCCGTCTTCGACAAGCCCTGGGGCAACATCACCGCGGGCAACAGCTCACAAGTGACCGACGGCGCCGTCATGCTGGTGCTCGCGTCCGAGGAGGCGGTCCGCAAATGGAATCTGCGGCCGCTGGGCCGCATCGTCGACAGCCAGTGGGCCGGCCTCGATCCCGCGATGATGGGCCTGGGCCCGGTGCACGCGGCCACGCCCCTCCTGCAACGCCACGGCCTGGGTCTCAATGACCTGGACTTGTGGGAAATCAACGAGGCCTTCGCCGCCCAGGTGTTAGGCTGCCTCGCGGCCTGGCGTGACGATGCCTATTGCCAGGAGCACTTCGGCACGCCGGCCTGGGGCGACCTGGATCCGGCCCGACTCAATGTCGACGGCGGCGCGATCGCCATCGGGCATCCCGTGGGCGCTTCCGGCGCCCGCATCGTGCTGCACCTGCTGGCGGCCCTGAAGCGCCGCGGCGCCAGGCGCGGCATGGCGGCCATCTGCATCGGCGGCGGCCAAGGCGGCGCGATGCTGGTCGAAACCCTGGACGAGGACCGCCCATGACGACACTGGACACGCTTGCGCACTGGCGCCTGGAGCGCGACGCCGACGGCCTGGCCTGGCTGACCTTCGACCGCGCCGGCAGCGCGGTCAACGCCCTGTCCGCCGACACCATGAGCGAGCTTGCCGTGGTGCTGGACGCGCTGGACGCGGCGCCGCCCGCGGGCCTGGTCATCCGCTCCGGCAAGGCCAGCGGCTTCATCGTCGGCGCCGACGTCAATGAATTCGCCAGCCTGGACACGCCCGAACAGGCGCGCGCGCTGGTGGCGCGCGGCTGGAATCTCTTCAACCGCCTGGCCGCGGTGCGCTATCCCACGCTGGCCCTGATCCAGGGCCACTGCCTGGGCGGCGGCCTGGAACTGGCGCTGGCCTGCCGCTATCGCCTGGTGGCGGACCAGCCCGGAACCTCGCTCGCGCTGCCCGAAGTCATGCTCGGCATCTTCCCCGGCTGGGGCGGCATGCTGCGCCTGCCGCGGCTGATAGGCGCGCCTGCCGCGCTGGACATGATGCTGACTGGCCGCGGCGCCGACGCGCGCCGCGCCGCCGCGCTGGGCCTGGCGGACGCGCGCGTGCCGCCCCGCCTGCTGCTGGCCGCCGCGCGCCAGACCGTGCTGTCGCGCAAGGCGCCGCGCCGCGCGCGCGGCTTCGGCGGCTGGGCCAACCGCTGGCCGCTCAAGGCCATCGTCGCCGGCCGCGCCCGCAAGCAGATCGCGGCCAAGGATCCCCTGGGCCACTATCCCGCCGCGCCCGCCATCGTCGAGATCTGGGAAAAGCACGGCGGCAACGCCTTGCAGGCGCCCGCGCTGATCGAGCGCATCATTTCCTCCGATACCGCCCGCAACCTGCTGCGGGTGTTCCGCCTGCAGGAGCGGCTGAAGGCCAACGGCAAGCAGCCCGGCATCGCGCCCGCGCGCCACGTGCACGTGGTCGGCGCCGGCGTGATGGGCGGCGACATCGCGGCCTGGTGCGCGCTCAAGGGCATGACGGTCACCCTGCAGGACCAGGACATGGCGCGCATCGCGCCCGCCATCAAGCGCGCCGCCCAGCTGTTCTCGCGCCGCCTGAAGGATCCGCGGCTGGCGCGCGCGGCGTTCGACCGCCTGGTTCCGGATCCCGCAGGCGGCGGCGTGCCGCTGGCCGACATCGTCATCGAAGCCATCAGCGAACAGCCCGAGGCCAAGCGCGCGCTCTACCGCTCGCTGGAGCCGCGCATGAAGGCCGATGCGCTGCTCGCCACCAATACCTCCAGCCTGCCCCTGGAAGCCTTGCGCGCGGACCTGGCGCGGCCGCAACGGCTGGTCGGCATCCACTTTTTCAATCCCGTGGCCAAGATGCCGCTGGTGGAAGTCGTGCACGCCGAGGGCGACGCAGGCGAGGCGCAAGCCCGCGCCTGCGCCTTTGTCGGCCAGATCGACAAGCTGGCGCTGCCGGTCAAGAGCGCGCCGGGCTTCCTGGTCAACGCCGTGCTGGCGCCCTATATGCTGCAGGCCATGCGCAGCGTGGACGAGGGCCTGGCGCCCGAAGCCGTGGACGCGGCCATGGTCGCCTTCGGCATGCCGATGGGACCGCTGGAACTGGCCGATACCGTGGGATTGGACATCGCCAGCGCGGCAGGCGCGGAACTTGCTGGCGGCGCCGAGCCGCCGCGCTGCCTGGCCGAGCGCCTGGCGCGCGGCGACCTCGGCAAGAAGAGCGGCCGCGGCTTCTACACCTGGCGCGACGGCAAGCCGGCCAAGGGCGCCAGCCAGTCAGGCGCGCCCGCCGGATTGGCGCAGCGCCTGATCCAGCCGCTGATCGACGCCACGCGCGAGCGCGTGGATGCGGGCATCGTCGCCGACGCCGACCTGGCCGACGCGGGCGTGATTTTCGGAACGGGGTTCGCGCCATTCACGGGCGGCCCCTTGCATTACCAGAGCAGCAACGCGTTGCGAAGCATAAGACCGGCTGAGGCCGATTAGGACCTGTACACCCTAAACCGGAACGACAAGACCGGCAGTGCCATAGAGACATCTATCCATCACGAGGAGGCAGTACCATGAGCAGACGTTCATTGTCCCTGAGCACCTTGTCGGCCCTCGTGGTCGGCCTGGGCGCATCCACGGCAACGCACTCGGCCGGCTTTCAGCTCCTGGAGCAGAACGCCAGCGGCCTGGGCAACGCCTATGCAGGCTCCGCGGCGAATCCGGAGAACGCCAGCATCATCTATTACAACCCCGCCGGCATGACCTACCTGCCCGGCTTCAACGTGTCCGGCGGCGTCAACCTGATCAAGCCGTCGTTCAAGTTTTCCGACAACGGCGACAGCCGCAATCCCAGCATTCCCGGCCTGCCGGGCACCGGCCTGGGCGGATCGCGCCCGACCGGCGGCAACGGCGGCGACGCCGGCAACCTGGGCGTGGTGCCCAATATGTACGCCTCCTGGCAATTGAACGAGCAATGGTTCATCGGCCTGGGCGTGGGCGCACCCTTCGGCCTGATGACCGAGTACGACGACGGCTGGGTGGGCCAGTACCACTCCAACAAGTTCGAAATCAAGACGATCAACGTCAACCCGTCGATCGCCTACAAGGTCAACGAGAAGTTCTCCATGGGCTTTGGCGTGAACTGGCAGCACATCGACGCCAATTACAAGAAGAAGACCGTGCTGCCGGTTCCCGGCCTGCCGCTGGGCACCACCGGCGACGCCGACCTGAACCTCAAGGGCGACGCCTGGGGCTGGAACGTGGGCTTCATGCTGCAACCCACCGAAGACACCCGCATCGGCCTGTCCTACCGCTCGAAGATCAAGCACACGGCCAAGGGCGACACGGACATCACCAGCATCTATCCGCGCGGCAACTCGATATCGTTCGACGCCAAGGCCACCGTGTCCCTACCCGACACCCTGATCCTGAGCGCGGCGCACCAGTTGAACGAACGCTGGGAGCTGCTGGGCGACGTCTCGTGGACCGGCTGGAGCAGCATTCCCAACCTGAAGATCCGCAACTCGGGCGTGGGCGCACGCGACGACGAGCTGCCGCTGAACTTCCGCGACAGCTGGCGCGTCGCCCTGGGCGCCAACTACAAGTTCGCGCCCAACTGGAAGTGGAAGTTCGGCGTCGCCTTCGACCAGTCGCCTGTCTACAAGGAAGCCGACCGCCCGACCTCGCTGCCGGACAACGACCGCTACTGGCTCTCGACCGGCGTGCAGTGGCAAGCCACCAAGGACACCACGCTCGACGTGGGCTACACCTATCTCTACCTGCGCAAGACGGACATCGACACCACGTCCGGCAGCCAGTTGACCAAGGGCCGCGTCGCGGGCACCTATGACAGCAATGCCCACATCCTGGGCATACAGCTGTCGTCCCGCTTCTAACCCGCCCCGGATGGCGGGGCCCGGCCTGGTCCGGACCGCCCCGCCATCCGCATTTTTTCAGGAGACTGCCTTGAGCAAGTTCGTCGTCAAACACGTCGCCGTCCTGGGGGCCGGCGTCATGGGCGCGCAGATCGCCGCGCATCTGGCCAATGCCGGCGTGCCCGTCACGCTGTTCGACCTGGCCGCCCCCGAAGGCGACCGCAACGGCGCCGTCAAGAAGGCGATCGCCGGCTTGAGGAAGCTGGAACCCGCGCCCCTGGCCGGCGCGGCGCGCCTGGCTTACATCACGCCCGCCAACTACGACGACGACCTGGAACGCCTGCGCGGCTGCGACCTGGTCATCGAGGCCATCGCCGAGCGCATGGACTGGAAGACCGCGCTGTACGAGCGCATCGCGCCGCACGTGGCCCCTGGCGCCATCATCGCCTCCAATACCTCGGGCCTGTCGATCGACGCGCTGGCCAATGCCCTGCCCGCGGGCCTGCGCGACCGTTTCTGCGGCATCCACTTTTTCAACCCGCCCCGCTACATGCGGCTGGTGGAGATCATCGCCACCTCGCACACCCAGCCCGTCGTGCTGGATCAGCTTGAAACCTGGCTGACCTCGACCCTGGGCAAGGGCGTGATCCGCGCGCTGGACACGCCCAACTTCGTGGCCAACCGCATCGGCGTGTTCTCGATCCTGGCGGCCATGCATCACACGGCCCGCCTCGGCCTGGCGTTCGACGAGGTCGACGCCCTGACCGGGCCGAAGATCGGCCGCCCCAAGAGCGCCACCTACCGCACCGCCGACGTGGTCGGCCTGGACACGCTGGCCCATGTGGTCGGCACCATGGACAAGAACCTGCCGGACGATCCCTGGCACCGCTATTTCAAGCTGCCCGAGTGGCTCTCCGCCCTGATCGCCAAGGGCGCATTGGGGCAGAAGACCGGCGCCGGCGTCTATCGCAAGCAGGGCCGCGAAATCCAGGTGCTGGACCTGAAGGCGCAGGACTACGCGCCCAGCGCCGGCAAGCTGGCCGACGAAGTCGCGGCCCTGCTCAAGGAACGCGACCCGGGCAAGCGCTTCGCCGCGCTGCGCGCCAGCAGCCATCCCCAGGCCCAGTTCCTGTGGAGCCTGTTCCGCGACATCTTCCACTACAGCGCCGTGCAGCTCGAACACGTCGCCGACAATGCGCGCGACCTGGACCTGGCCATGCGCTGGGGCTTCGGCTGGGCGCAGGGTCCGTTCGAAACCTGGCAGGCGGCCGGCTGGCAGGCCATCGCCGCCGCGGTGGCCGAGGACATCGCCGCCGGCCAGGCCATGAGCGACGCGCCGCTGCCGGCCTGGGCGCTGGAACCCGGCCGCAACGGCGTGCATGCGCCCGAAGGCTCCTACTCCGCGCGCACCGGCCAGCTGCGCCCGCGCTCGACGCTGCCGGTGTACCGCCGCCAGTTGTTCCCCGAGCGCGTGCACGGCGAAGGCTCCGGCGAGCGCGGCGTCACGATCTGGGAAAACGAAGGCGTGCGCCTGTGGAACCTGCCGCAGGTCGACGCCGGCGTGGCCATCCTCTCGGTCACCTCGAAGAACCACACCCTGGGCGCGGAAGTGCTCGAAGGCATCCTGCAAGCGGTGGCGCGCGCGGAGCGCGAATACGACGGCCTGGTCATCTGGCATGACGCGCCCTTCGCCGTGGGCGCCAACCTGCAACAGGTCGCCGAGGCCTGCGCCGCCGGCCAGTGGGACATGCTGGAGGCCACGGTTGAAAAGTTCCAGCGCACCTCGCAGTCGTTCAAGTATGCGCAGATTCCCACCGTGGCGGCCGTGCAGGGCATGGCGCTGGGCGGCGGCTGCGAATTCCTGATGCACGCCTCGCACCGGGTGCTGGCGTTGGAAAGCTATGTCGGCCTGGTCGAGGCCGGCGTCGGGCTGATTCCGGCCGGCGGCGGCAGCAAGGAGTTCGCCGGCCGCGCCGCCGCGCTGGCCGCCAAGACCGCCACGCCGGGCGAAGTCTTCCCCTATCTGCAGCCGGTGTTCCAGACCATCGCCACGGCGCAGGTCGCCAAGAGCGCGCTGGAAGCCATCGCCACGGGCTTCGCCCGCGAGCATGACATCGTCGTGTTCCACCCGGACGAGCTGCTGTACGTCGCCATCGGCCAGGCCCGCGCCGCGGCCGAGGCGGGCTACACGCCGCCGGCGCGCCTGCGCGACATTCCCGTCGCGGGCCGCAACGGCATCGCCAACTTTGAAATGGTGCTGGTCAATATGCGCGAAGGCGGCATGATCAGCGCGCATGACTACCGCGTGGCGCGCAGCGCCGCCGTCGCCCTGTGCGGCGGCGAGGTCGAAACCGGCGCCAAGGTGGACGAGGAATGGTTGCTGGCCGTGGAACGCAAGGAATTCGTGGCGCTGCTGCGCACGCCTGAAACCCAGGCCCGCATCCGCCACACCCTCGACACCGGCAAGCCTTTGAGGAACTGACATGAGCAAGCAGATTCAAGACGCCTACATCGTCGCCGCCACGCGCCTGCCGGTGGGCAAGCGCAACGGCGCCTACATCACCACCCGCCCCGACGACATGCTGGCCGCCGCGCTCAATGGCGCGCTGGCGCAGGTCCCGGGCCTGGATGCCGCGCGCATCGACGACGTCATCGCCGGCTGCGCCATGCCGGAAGCCGAACAGGGCATGAACGTGGCCCGCATCGGCCTGTTGCTCGCCGGCCTGCCGCAAAGCGTGGCGGGCGTCACCGTGAACCGCTTCTGCGCCTCGGGCCTGCAGGCGGTGGCCGACGCCGCGGCCCGCATCCGCACCGGCGAGGCCGACATCATGATAGGCGCCGGCACCGAGTCCATGAGCGCCATGCCGCAGATCATGGGCAACAAGGTGTCGATGAACCCGGCCATCTTCGAACACCAGGAAAACATCGGCATGGCCTTCGGCATGGGCCTGACCGGCGAGAAGGTCGCCGAACGCTGGAAGGTCTCGCGCGAGGACCAGGACGCCTTCGCCCTGGCCTCGCACCAGAAGGCTTGCGCGGCCATTGCCGCCGGCCACTTCCGCGCCGAGATCACACCCTATGAAACGGTGTCGCGCCAGCCCGGCGACGCCAGCGGCACGGTGCGCGTCACGCGCCGCCTGGTCGAGACGGACGAAGGTCCGCGCCCGGACAGCAGCGCCGAGGCGCTGGCCCGTCTGAAGCCCGTGTTCGCCGCGCGCGGCAGCGTCACCGCCGGCAACAGCTCGCAGATGTCCGACGGCGCCGCCGCCGTGATCCTGGTGTCCGACCGCATCCTGCGTGAATTCAATCTGAGCCCGCTGGCGCGCTTTGCCAGCTTCGCCGTAGCCGGCGTGCCGCCCGAAGTCATGGGCATCGGCCCGGTCGCGGCCATCCCCAAGGTGCTGCAACGCGCCGGCATCGGCCAGGACGCGCTGGACTGGATCGAACTGAACGAGGCCTTCGCCGCCCAATCGCTGGCCGTCATCCGCGAACTGAAGCTGGACCCGGCCAAGGTGAATCCGCTGGGCGGCGCGATCGCGCTGGGTCACCCGCTGGGTGCCACCGGCGCGATCCGCACGGCCACCCTGACCCACGGCCTGCGCCGCACCGGCGGCAAGTACGGACTGGTGACCATGTGCATCGGCACCGGCATGGGCGCGGCGGGCCTGTTCGAGGCGATGTAGGCGGAGCGGCGCGGAGCATGAAGCCCTATTGGTTCAAGAACCTGTCGCCGACATGGCGGGCGCGCCTGATGCGGGTGGGCTTCAACCTGCATCCGGCGTTCCGCGCCACCGGCGGCAAAGTGGTGCATGTGTCCGCGGACTTCCACCATATCCGCATCAAGCTGCCGCTGCTGCGACGCACCCGCAATATCGTCGGCTCGATGTACGGCGGCTCGCTGTTCGCCGTGACCGATGGCGCCCACCCGACGATGCTGATGTCCGCGCTGGGCGCGGACCACATCGTGTGGGACAAGGCGGCCACCATCCGCTACCGCAAGCCGGCCTACGTCACGCTGTACGTCGACTTCCGGCTGCCGCCCGGCGAGATCGCGGAAATCCGTAAGCTCCTGGCGCGCGACCATGAAACCACCCGGACCTATACGGTGGAACTCAAGGACCGCGACGGCGTCGTCTATGCCGTGGTGGAACGCACGATCTATATCGCAGACAAGAAGTTCTACAAGCAGAAGAACACTGGAGGAGAAACATGCGTTGCATCCCCGGAGGGCGAACCGCCGCCCTGAGCCTCATGCTTGCCGCCTGCCTGGCCGGCGCCCCCGCGCAGTCCGCCGACGTGGAAGTCGCCGGCGTGCGCGTGCCGGACAGCCTGTCGGAAGGCGGCCGCGCCCTGGTGCTGAACGGCGCCGGCGTGCGCACCAAGTTCGTCGTCAAGGTCTACGTGGCCGCGCTGTACGCCACCGCGAAAAGCAGCGACGCGGCCGCGCTGGTCAACAGCGAGGAGCCGCGCCGCATGCGCCTGTTATTGCTGCGCGACGTCGACAGCAAAAGCCTGGACGAAGCCCTGCAGGACGGATTGCGCGACAATACCTCGGCGCAGGAGCTGGCCGAACTGAAGGCGCCGGCCGCCCGCCTGTCCGCCTTGATGGCGGAAATCGGCGCCGTGCGCGAAGGCGACGTGGTCGACCTGGATTTCGACCCCCGTGGCGTCGCGGTCACCGATAACGGCAAACTGCGCGGCCGCATCGACAGCCCCGCGTTCGCGCGCGCCCTGCTGCGGGTCTGGCTGGGCGAAAAGCCCGCGCAAGCTTCCCTGAAAAAAGCCCTGCTGGGCGGCTAGGGCCCCAGGCTCTTCTTGCTGTACAGGCCCCACACGGAAATCCGGCAAATGGAACGAATCTGGCAGAAAAGCTATCCCGCGGGCGTACCCGCGGAGATCGAGATGGACGGCGTGACGACGCTGGTGTCGGTGGTGCGCGAGAGCTGCGAGCGCTACGCCGGCAAGACCTCGTACATCAGTATGGGCAAATCGCTCAGCTATGCCGAACTCGACCGGCTGACGCGCGACTTCGCGGCCTGGCTGCACGCCAACGGCCTGGGCCGCGGCGACCGCGTCGCGCTCATGATGCCCAACCTGTTGCAGTACCCCGTGTGCCTGTTCGGCGCCTTGCGCGCCGGCTGCGTGGTGGTCAACTGCAACCCGCTCTACACCCCGCACGAACTCCAGCACCAGTTGGCCGACTCGGGCGCCCGCGTCATCGTGGTCGCCGACAACTTCGCCGCCACCGTGCAAAAGGCCCTGGACGGCACCGCGATAGAACGCGTGGTGGTGACGTCCATCGGCGAGCTGCTGGGGCCGCTCAAGGGCCGTCTGGTGGATTTCGTGGTCCGCCGCGTCAAGCGCATGGTGCCCGCGTGGTCCCTGCCTGGCGCCTTGCGGCTGGGCGACGCGCTACGCGCCGGAAGCCGCGCGCCCTTTGACGAAGTGCCGCTGGACCAGCGCGACCTGGCCTGCCTGCAATACACCGGCGGCACCACCGGCGTGGCCAAGGCAGCCATGCTCACCCACGGCAACCTGGTGGCCAACCTGAGCCAGGCCTATGCCTGGGTCCGGCCGCTGGTAACCGAAGGCGAAGAGTGCATCGTGACCGCCTTGCCGCTGTATCACATCTTCGCGCTGACGGCGAACTGCCTGACCTTCATGAAGATGGGCGCCAGCAACCTGCTCATCATCAACCCGCGCGACATCCCCGGGCTGGTCAAGGAAATGCGCAAGGTGCCGTTTTCGGCTTTCACGGGCGTGAACACGCTATTCAACGCCCTGCTCAACAACCCGGATTTCGCGCGCCTGGACTTCTCGCGGTTGCGCCTGACGATGGGCGGCGGCATGGCGGTGCAGCGCGCCGTGGCCGACCGCTGGCGCGCCGTCACCGGCCGTTCGCTGGCGCAGGCCTACGGCCTGACCGAAACCTCGCCCGCGGTCACAATCAATCCGCTGGACGTGAAGGAATTCACCGGCTCCATCGGCCTGCCCGTGCCATCCACCGAGATCTCCATCCGCGACGACGCCGGCACGGAGCTGGGCATAGGCGAAACCGGCGAAATCTGCGTCCGCGGCCCGCAGGTCACGCAGGGCTACTGGCAACGGCCCGACGAAACCGCGTTGGTCCTGTACGCGGACGGATTCCTGCGCACCGGCGACGTCGGCTACGTGGACGAGAAGGGCTATGTGTTCCTGGTGGACCGCAAGAAGGACATGATCCTGGTGTCCGGCTTCAACGTCTACCCGAACGAGGTCGAGGACGTGGCCGCCCTGCATCCCGGCGTGCGCGAGGTGGCGGCGGTGGGCGTGCCCGACGAGCGCTCGGGCGAGGCGGTCAAGCTGTATGTGATCCGCAAGGACCCCGCGCTGGACGCCGAGACCCTGATCGCGCACTGCCGCAAGCAGCTGACAGGCTACAAGGTGCCGCGCTACATCGAATTCCGCGATGACCTGCCGCGTACCAACGTCGGCAAGATCCTGCGCCGCGAGTTGAAGCCCGCGGCGCAGGAAGCCGCGCAGGCGCAAGCCCGGCAACCGAGCCGGGCCTGAGCAACCGGCGGCTCGCGGCCAGCGCGGGCCGGCCCTTGTTGCCGGCCCGGACTACCACTGCCCGAAGTACACCCCTGCCCGCTTGTGGGCGTTGGTCCCTTTCTCCACGGCCTCGTCGCTGATGGTGGTGCGGCGCTTGCCGCGCAGCATCCATTCCAGCAGGCGCTGGCGCAGCGCGAGGCGCGTTTGCGCATGCGCGCTGCTTGCGCCCAAGTCCTGGAACTCGTCCGGATCGGCTTGCAGGTCGAAGAGCTGCTCGCGCTCGTCCAGCCAGTACACGTAGCGCCAGCGGTCCGTGCGCACCGACCAGGCACGGGCGTTCTGCGGCGTCTTGCCGCACAACACGCGAGCCTCGCGGAAACTGTAGTCCAGCTCCGAGTAGACGCAGTCGCGCCAGGGCGTGGCGGCATCGCGGCCGTGCAGCAGGGCCTGCAGTTCGCGGCCCTCCAGCCGGTGTCCGGGGCCAGGTTTTCCCAGCGCGCGCAACACTGTGGGCACCAGGTCCACGCTTTCCACCATGTCGTCCAGGGCGCGGCCGCGCGTGGCGTCAGCCGCGGCCGACGGATCCATGACGATGAAGGGCACACGTTGCACGGTGTCGTAGAACAGCTCTTTCTCGCCCAACCAGTGGTCGCCGAGGAAATCGCCGTGGTCCGCCGTGAACACGATGAGCGTGTTCTTCATCAGGCCCGCGCCTTCCATGTAGTCGAACAGCCGGCCCAGATGATCGTCCAGTTGCCGGATCAGGCCCTGGTAGGCCGGACGCACCACGCGCACGCATTCGTCGGTGGAAAAGCTGACGCTCTCTTCCTGCTGCCGGTAGGCCGCCACCACTGGATGCGCGTTCTCCAGTTCTTCCCGGTTGCGCCGCACCGGCAGGCATTGGTCCGGGGTGTAGCGCTTGTGGTACGGATCGGGCGCCATGTAGGGCCAATGCGGCTTCACATAGCTCAGGTGCAGCACCCAGGGCTGGCTGCCGCGCCGCTTCATGAAGTCCAGCGCCTGGTCCGTCATGTAGGCGGTCTCGGAATGCCGCTCGGCGACGCGCGCGGGCAGATGCGCGTTGCGCATGTTCCAGCCGCTGACCACCTGGCCGCCCTCGTCCACCGCGGCGATCACATAATCCGTCCAGGGGTCCGCGCTGTCGTAGCCGTGGCGCCGCAGAAAGGCGGGATAGCCGCTTTCGTCGCCCGGCGTGTGGTGGCCGTCGTAACGGTCCAGCTCGGTGAAGCCGCCACGGCCAAGCAGGACGCCGAGTTCGGAGGCGCCATCGATCGCCAGCCGCTCCATGCCGGCGCGGTCGGGGATGATGTGGGTCTTGCCGGCCAGCGCCAGTTCGCGGCCCTGCCCCGCCAGGTACTCGCCCAGCGTGATCTCGTTGACCGACAGCGGCACGCGGTTCCAGGTGGCGCCGTGGCGCGAGGGATAGCGGCCGGTGTAGTAGCTCATGCGCGAAGGCCCGCACACGCCCGAATTCACGAAGGCGCGATCGAAGCGCACGCCGCGCGCCGCCAACGCATCCAGGCTGGGCGTCTGCAGGTAGGGATGGCCATAACAGCTCAGGTGATCGGCCCGCAGCTGGTCCGCCATGATGAACAATACATTCTGCACCTCGCTCATTGCCGCCTCTCCTATTGCTCGGCCTTGAAGCCGGAGGCCCGCACCACGGGCTCCCATTGCTTGCGGTAGGCAGACAATGCGTCAGCCGTGCCGCTCGCGTCCAGCGACACCGGCTCAAGATAGGCGGCGTGCACGGCCTCCTGCATGGCCGGCTCGCGCAGCACCGCCGCGATGTCCGCGCCCAGCCTGTCAGCCTTGGCCTGCGGCATGGCCGCCGGCGCGAAGAACGCGTTCCAGCCGTCGGCCGCGAGGTTCACCCCGCCTTCCTTGAAGGTAGGCACGTCCTTGAGTTCGGCATCGCGCGCGTCGCCGGAGATGGCGAGGATGCGGATCTTGCCGGCGCGGTGCTGCGGCAGCAAGGTGTCCAGCGTGTCTATGCCTTGCGGCAGGATGCCGCCTATCAATTCGGAAATCAGCGGCGCCGATCCGCGGTAGCCGACCACTTCCGGCTCCTGGCCCAGTTCGCGGCCCAGCATCAGGGCGAAGAAATGCGGCAGGCTGCCGGTGGCAGGCACGCCCACCGCGAACTGTTTGGGATTGGCTTTCAGCCACTGCCGCAGGCCGGCCAGGTCCTGGATCGGCGAATTCGCCGCCACCGCCAGCGCGAACTTGTAGCGGCTGACCAGCGACACCGGCTTGAAATCGCGTTGCGCATCGTAGCCGGGCTGGGAGTAGACCAGCGGCGCCACCACCATCACGGCCGGGTTCGCCAGCATCAGCACGTTCTGGCTGGCTGGCGCCGCGTGCAGGCCTTGCGCCGCGATGCGGCCGCCCGCTCCCGTCTTGTTCTCGACCACCACGGCCACGCCGACCCGTTCCTTGAGCCGGTCCGCGACCAGCCGCGCGATGCGGTCCGAACTGCCGCCCGGCGGATAGCCCACCACCACCGTCAGCGTCCCGTCCAGCGGGGCCTGCTGCGCACACGCCAGCGGGGCTGCTCCCGCCAACATCGTCGCCACCGCGGCGCCTGCAATCCAATTACGCATCGTCTTCTCCTGGAGACAGCGGCCCGCTGTCGATTATGGTTTTCACTGCCTGGCCGATACCCAAATAGGAAAATTGACTTTAGCAACGCGGGCATTTGTTGATCTAATCCAGGACTGCCAATAACGATATGCAGCGCGAACTGCAACGCCACCAGGAGAAGACGCCATGCCGACCGATCCCGCATCCGGCCACCGCCAGCTTTCGGACATGCTCATGTACCGGCTGTACCAGGCTTGGTCACAAGCCAATCCGGTGTTCCTGCGCCTGTGCGAAGGACGCTTCGGCATCACGCGGCGTGAATGGCGCGTGCTGGCCTGTGCCGTCGAGGGCGGCATCATGAATTCGGCCGAATTGGCGGCCGCCGCCAAGCTTGATCCTGTCCGCACTTCCCGTACCCTGGGCGCGCTGTGCGAGAAAGGCTGGCTGCGGCGCCTGCACGACGGCGCCGATCGGCGCATGGTGCGAGTGGAAGCCACCGATGAAGGCGTCGCCTGCTATCGCGCCTTGCTGCCCGAGGTCGCGCACCTGAACGACCTGCTGGTGCAGGACTTGAGCGACGACGAGGTCGCCTTGCTGCGCGGCTTCCTGGGCCGCATCGAACAGCGCGGCCGCCGCATGGCCGAAGACAACATCGTCTCGGAAAAAGCCAGCCGGCGCGACGGCGGCACCCGCCGCCCGCGCCACGCCTGAGCCATTCTGTCGCGCCTCGCCAACAGGCGCGCCGCTCCCGCCCCCCTTCCTCAAGCGTCTGCAAGCCACTGATAGGACGGCGTTTTTTGTCGCCTGCCTTACCGCTCGGCAAGCTTTGCACGGCTTTTTTACATCTGCGGACCGCCGATTACCTGACAGCCTCAACCTAGTAAATCGATAATAGTTATCGTTGTCATTTGCATCCAAAATCGGCCGAGTGCAGGGCCGAAGGGGAAATCCATTGAAACGCCACCCTGATCCCGCCGCCCGGCGCGCGCGGCCGCTGGTCCTGTTGCCTGTTGCCGCCGCGCTTGCCGCCTGCATGGGCGCCGCAGCGCAAGCCCAGCCCGCCGCATCCAGCGAACCCGCCACCCTCCTGCCCGCCGTGCAGGTCACCGGCACCGGTGAAACCGCGACCAGCCCGGTCGAAGGCTATGTCGCCACGCGCAGCGCCACCGCGACGAAGACCGACACCCCCCTGTCCGAAACGCCGCAGGCCATCACCGTGATCCCGCGTGAACAGATCGTGGACCAGGGCGCGCAGAACATCCAGGACACCATGAACTACGCCGCCGGCGTGCGCCCCAATGCGTACGGCGTCGACAACCGCGCCGACTACGTGCGTGTCCGCGGCGTGGAGCCGGTGCAGTACCTGGACGGGCTGCGCCAGTATTTCAGCTTCAACAATCCGCGCACCGAGGTCTATGCCATGGAACGCGTCGAGGTGCTGCGCGGCCCCTCTTCCATGCTGTACGGACAGGGCAGCACCGGCGGCATCGTCAACCTGGTCAGCAAGCGGCCGCTGGAGGAAACGCAACGCGAGATCGGCGTGGTGCTGGGCAACCACAACCGCCGCGAGATCCAGGCCGACCTCACGGGCCCGGCCAGCGAGGACGGCCAATGGCTATACCGCGTGATTGCCGTGGGACGCGACAGCGATACCCAGGTCCAATACGCGCCGGACGACCGGCTGATGCTGGCGCCGTCCCTGACCTGGCGCCCCAGCGCAGCCACCTCGCTGACGCTGCAGGCCACCTGGCAGAAGGATCGCGCCGGCACCACACAATCCTTCCTGCCGTGGAGCGGTTCGGTGCAGGAAAATCCCAACGGCCGCATCCCGACCCGCCGCTTCGCCAGCGAGCCGGGCTTCGACGCCTACGACACCGAGCAGTTCAGCGTCGGCTGGCTGTTCGAGCATCAGTTCAACGACACCTGGAAAGTGCGGCAGAACTTCCGCAACACGGTCAGCAGCGTCGACTACAAGACGCTCTATCCCAACGTCTACGGCGCGCGCCGCGGCGATTCCTACATCGATCCGGAACAGACCACCGTCGACCGCATTTTCTATGTCAACAAGCCGCGCATGCGCACGCTGCTGGCGGACCAGAACCTGGAAGGCAAGCTGAACTGGGGCCGCACGGAGCACACGGTGATCTTCGGCATGGATTATTCGCGCTACCGCGAGACCAGCCAGACGGCCAGCGGCGCGGGCTCGCCGCTGAATCTGTACCACCCCGTGTACGGCAACGTGCCCGAGTACGAACTGTCGGACAACCCCAAGATCAATCAGCAGCAGATCGGCTTCTACGCGCAGGACCAGATCAAATTCGACAAGAACTGGATCTTCCTGGCCGGCATCCGCCGCGACCGCGCCGACAGCACCACCGAAGGCCAGGACCGCGAAACCGACATGGCCACCACCAAACGCTTTGGCCTGATGTACGCCGCGGACAACGGCTGGTCGCCCTACCTCAGTTACAGCGAATCGTTCACGCCCATCGCCGGCGCCGACTTCTATAACCAGCGCTGGAAGCCCATGCGCGGCAAGCAGGTGGAGGCCGGCATCAAGTACATGCCGAAGGACGCCGACATCGAATTCACCGCGGCCGCCTACGACCTGCGCGAGAAAAACCGCCAGACCAACGACCCGAACAACCCCAACAACCAGATCCAGGCCGGCAAGACCCGCACCCGCGGCGTGGAGCTGGAGCTGCGCGGCCGCGTCACCAAGGATGTGGACGTGATCGCCAACTACATCTACACCGACCTGGATCCGCAGCTGGAAGCGCAGCCCAAGCACATGGCCTCCATGTGGGGCAAGTACCGCTTCGCGCTGGCCGGCCAGCCTGGCTTCGCGGTGGGCGCGGGCGTGCGCTACCTGTCGGCGTTCCGCGACGGCGGCGCCCCGGAAACGCCGGCGGTCACGCTGTTCGACGCCATGCTCAGCTACGACAACGGTCCCTGGCGCTATGCGCTGAACGTGAACAACATTGCGGACCGCACGTATGAGGTGGTCTGCCTGGACCGCGGCGACTGCTTCTACGGCGCGCGCCGCACCGTCATGCTGAGCGGCGCCTACCGCTTTTAAAATCGGAACCGCCTCCGGGTCCGGGTACCTGTACGTACATGCTGTACGTACAGGTGTACACTACGGTTTTTCAACCCTGTTCAACCGTCTGACAGACGCGCGCTCGAACGTCTGCAACCCAGAAAAACCGTCCTGGAGACTCCGATAGTGTCGACCGAAACTTCCCGCTCGCCCTTTTTTGGCACGATGCAGAAAATCCCCGGTGGATTGATGCTGGTGCCGCTGATCCTGGGTTCCCTGATCGGCACCTTCGCTCCCGACGCCCTGGCGATCGGCGGCTTCACCACGGCGCTGTTCAAGAACAGCGCCCTGCCCCTGATCGCGCTGCTGATCTTCGCCACCGGCACCCAGGTCAACACGCGCACCGGCGGCCCCATCCTGGCCACCGCCGGCACCATCCTGCTGATGAAGACCCTGGTGCCCGCCACCCTCATCATCATCCTGGGCAGCTACGTCGGCCTGGACGGCGTGCTGGGCGTCTCCATCCTGGCGATGCTGGCCGCCTTCGACAACAGCAACGGCGGCCTGTGGCTGGCCTATACCGGCCAGTACGGCGATGCCCGCGACCGCGGCGCCTATGTGGCCAGCGCGGTCAACGACGGCCCCTTCTTCAGCCTGCTGTTCCTGGGCGCCTCGGGCCTGGCCGATATCCCCATGATCGCCCTGGTGGCGGCGCTGGTGCCGTTCCTGCTGGGCGTGGTGGTCGGCAACCTGGATCCCAAGTGGCGCGACGTGCTCAAGCCCGTGCCCAACATCGTCATCCCGTTCTTCGCCTTCGCGCTGGGCACTGGCATCAACCTGGGCGCCGTGGTTTCCGGCGGCATCAGCGGCCTGATCCTGGGCCTGATCATCAGCCCCATCACCGGCGGCCTGGTCTACCTGGGCTATCGCTACATCCTGAAGCGCGGCGGCAAGAGCGGCCTGGGCTTCGCGGCCGGCACCACCGCCGGCAACGCCATCGCCACCCCGGCCGTGGTGGCGGCGGCCGATCCCAACTTCCAGCAGTATGTGTCTACCGCCACCGCGCAGGTCGCCGCCTGCGTGCTGATCAGCTCGATCCTGGCGCCGATGCTGGCCTCGTACTTCCTCAAGCGCGCCGGCGAGCTCAAGTCCGAGGACGCCGATCCCGCGGTCGCGCCCGCCCTGCGTGAAGCGCGCGGAGAAGCGCTTTGAATCCCGCCATCGCCATCGTCGCCGATGACCTGACCGGTTCCGGCGACACGGCGGTGCAGTTCGTGCGCGCCGGCTGGAGCACGCACCTGTCCATTGGCGGCGCCGACGAGGCGCTGTCGGGTCCGGGCGCCGCGGGCGTGGAGGTGCTGGCGGTCACGACCAACAGCCGCCCCCTGTCGGCCGCCGACGCGGCCGAAGTCGTCTGGCAGAACGTGCGGCGCCTGCGTGCGGCCGGCGTCACGCGCCTGTACAAGAAAGTGGACTCCACCTTGCGCGGCGCCTTCAAGGCCGAGATCGACGCGGCGCGCGAGGCTTGGGGCCCGGACACCATCGCGGTGATCTGCCCGGCCTTTCCGGCCACCGGCCGCACCGTCGAACAAGGCGTGCTCTACGTCAACGGCAAGCCGGTCACCGAGACCTCGGCGGCCACCGATCCGGTGACCCCCGTGAACGAAAGCCATATCCCCACCCTGCTCGGTTGCGCGCACGTCGCGGCGCAGGAAGACGACACGCCGCAAGCGCTGGCGGCACGCATCCGCCAGGCAGGCAAGACCGTGGTGGTCGATGCCGCCACTGAAGCCGACCTGGAGCGCCTGGCGCGCGCCATCGGCCTGATTGGCGTGCACGCCCTGCCCGTGGGCGCGGGCGGCCTGGCCGTGCCGCTGGCCCGGGTCTGGGCCGGTGCCGACCAGACCGCGCCGGTCGTGGTGGTGGTGACCTCGCAGCACAGCGCGGCGCGGGCGCAAGCCGCCGCGCTGCAAGCCTCGGGCGCGGACACCTGGACGCCCTCGCTGGCCCAATTGGCCGACGACGCCGCATGGCAGGCCTGGAGCCAGCCGCTGCTGCAGGCGCACGCGCAAGCCCCCGCGCAGGCCGGTACGGTACTGCTGCTGGCGCCTGAGGGCCAACTGGACGGCCTGGATTCCGAGACCGTCGCCGCGCGCCTGGGCAGCCTGGCCGCGCAATTGATCGCCAGCGCCAACGCGGCCGGCGTGGTCGCCACCGGCGGCGACGGCGCGCGCAGCGTGCTGGTGGCGCTGGGCGCACGCGGCATTGCGCTGGTGGATGAAGTAATGGGCGGCGTGCCCCTGGGCACGCTGACCGGAGGCACGGCCGCCGGCCTGCCCGTGGTGACCAAGGCCGGCGGCTTTGGCACCGAAGATGTACTGGTTCGCGCGGTGCGCGCGATCCGCGACAGGAGATTCAAGCGATGACACAATCCCAACCGGGCAAGCTGCCCCTGCTGGCCGTAACCCTGGGCGACGTGGCGGGCATCGGGCCGGAAATCACGGCCAAGATGCTGATGGGCCATGACGAACTGCGCCAGAAGGCCCGCCTGCTGGTGGTCGGCGATGTCGACGTGATGGTCAACGCCGTGCGCAGCCTGGGCGGCGACCCCGCCATCGTGCGCAAGCTGGACCGCGCAGCCGACTGCGCCAACACGCCTGGCACGATCGAAGTGCTGCAGGCCGGCCCGTCGCTGGCCCACGTCAAGCTGGGCGAGATCAGCGCGGACGCGGGCGACGGCTCGGTGCGCTTCGTCACCACGGCCTGCGCCCTGGCGCGCGCCGGCGAGGTCGACGGCATCGTCACCGCGCCGCTGAACAAGGCCGCCATGCACGCGGCCGGCCACAAGTGGCCCGGCCATACCGAACTACTGGCGCACGAGTTCGGCGTCAAGACCTTCTCGCTGGTGCTATCGGCCGGCGACCTCTACATTTTCCACGCCACCACCCACGTATCGCTGCGCCAGGCCATCGAAGACCTGACCCCGGCGCGCATGCGCGCGGTGCTGCGCCTGGCCGGCTCGTTCGCCAAGGCGCTGGGCCGCGGCGACCAGCCGGTGGCGGTGTCGGGCCTGAATCCGCATGCCGGCGAAAACGGCATCTTCGGCACCGAAGACGCCGACATCCTGGCGCCCGCCGTGGCCGAAGCCAATGCCGCGGGCATCCTGGCCGCCGGCCCGATCCCGGCCGACGCGCTGTTCCCGCAAGCCGTGCGCGGCAAGTGGAAGTTCGTGATCGCCTGTTACCACGACCAGGGCCACGCGCCCTTCAAGGCGGTCTATGGCGACGACGGCGTAAACATCACGGTGGGCCTGCCGGTCGTGCGCGTGTCCGTGGACCACGGCACCGCCTTCGACATCGCCGGCCGTGGCATCGCCCGCGAGGACAGCCTGATCCTGGCCGCCGAGCGCGCCGCGCATCTGGCGCCGGGCTGGACGCATGTGTGGGAAACTGCGCGGGCACAAACCGGAGGTTGATTCCCATGGCGCCCGCCACGCACGACGCATTGCCCGTACTTGACCGCTCCGGCGATATCCCGCTGCACGCCCAGGTGGCGACCCTGCTGCGCGGATACATCCGCACGAACAAGCTCGCGGCCGGCGCCGTGCTGCCCAGCGAGGCGGCGCTGTGCGAGCGCTTCGGCGTGGCGCGCAGCGTGGTGCGCCAGGCGCTGGCGGCCCTGGCCACCGAAGGCCTGATCCAGCGCGAAACCGGGCGTCCCGCCAGCGTGGCGGCGCCCCAGGAACACCGCCGGCTGGTGCAGCGCTCCACCGGCCTGTACGAGCAGTTCGCGCAATCCGGCGTGGCCTTGCAGACCCGCGTGCTGGCTTTCGAGCGCGCCGAACCTCCCGCCGACGTCGCCGCCTTCTTCGGCACCACGCAGTTGCTCATGCTGGAGCGCCTGCGCCATGTGGCCGACGCGCCGCTCGCCTACGTGCGCACCTGGCTGCCCGCGGGCGCCGTGCCCGGCCTGCGCGCCGAGGACCTCGCCGACGCCTCCCTGCACGGCGTGCTGACGCGGCGCTTCCGCCTGCGGCCGGGCGCCGGGCGCAACCAGATCCGCGCCGTCGCTGCCGACCAGGCGTTGGCGCAACTGCTGGGCACCCAAGCCGGCACGCCGTTGCTGATGCTGCAAGGCCAGGGCATGGACCAGCATGGCCGCCCCCTGGAGTGGTTCACGACCTGGCACCGCGCGGAACAACTGGTGTTCGACGTGGCCGTCAGCATGGGCCATGAAAGCGTGCAGCCCCGGCTGCAGACGCCCGATGCGCCGGCCGAACCCTCGCCCCAGGGACACGACCCGCTGACGCGCGCCCAGGCCCTGGTGGCCGAACTTTCCGCCGAACTGGCCCGGCTGCGCGGGCAGCCCTGAGGCGCTTGTTCCGCGGCGGCCGGCCTTGCCCCGGCCGCGCCGCAAGCTCCGCACCCAGCCGGCGCGGCTAGCCCAGCAAGTTGTCCCTGACGTGCAGCAGATGGCGCCGCACGGCCTCCATGGCCCGTTCGGCGTCGCGGTCATGCAGCGCGTCGACGATCTCGCGATGCTCCACCTGATAGGCCTGGCGCCGCTCGGGCGTCAGGCTCTTGCGCTTCAGCGCGCCCCAGGTCGCTTGCGAGCGCGCCGCCGTCATCAGCGCGAACACTTTTTCGATGAAGAGATTGTGCGTGGCCGTGGCCATCAATTCGTGCAATTTGGCGTCCCAGATCTCGAACGCTTCGAAGCTGTCGGCGGCCTCGGCCCTTGCACAGGCATCCTGCATGGCGGCGAAATCGGCCGGGCTGCCATGCTGCACCACCAGCGCCGCGATGGCCGGTTCCAGCACCAGCCGCGCCGCCATCAGTTCGGCCGGGCTGGTGGACAGCACTTCGGCGCGCAGCTGCCCTTCGGCCTGCGCCAGCGGCGTCTGCGGATTGGCGTAGGTGCCGCTGCCCACGCGTTGCAGGATCAGGCCTTCGTCCTTCAATTCGGCCAGGGTGCGGCGCACCGTCGAGCGGCTGATGCCGAACTGTACGCTCAAGGCGCGTTCCGTGGGCAGGCGATGGCCGGCGGGCCAGGCGCCGGATTGCAGATTTTCGATGATGACCGCGCGCAAGGCGGAGGCTTTGTCCATGGACTGTCCCAGAATGGCTAGCGGCCAGATGATACCAAAACAGACCAATAAGCCGTAAGAAACCTAGCAATTCTGTTAGGAAAGTTGGTTTATTTGGTATATCCTCTCCCGAAATTGGGCCTGAATATCTGCCCAATTGGTATTTTTTGGTATTAAACAAGGGCGGCCGGACCGCTCAGGGAGCAAGCATGAAGATTGCAGTATTCCGAATCCAGGGCGAGCGCCGCATCGGCCTGGTTTCCGACGACGGCGGCAGCGTGACCGCCTTGGACTTCCCGCGCGAACTCGCAGCCGCCGGCGCGCTGACCGCCGTGGAATGGCTGGCCGAGGGCCGCGCCTTGCCGGGCAAGACCGGCTCGTCCTACCGCTGGAACCAGGTGGAGCATGAAGCGCCCCTGCCGGCGCAGCGGCGCAACCTGTTCTGCGTCGGACGCAACTACCACGCCCACGCCAAGGAACTGCGCGACTCCGTTTTCAAGGACAACGACGCCAATCCCGAATCCTGGCCCATCGTGTTCACCAAGGTGCCGCAGACCGTGGTCGGCCCCTGGGCCGACGTGCAACTGCCCGTGGGCGTCTCGGACAAGATCGACTACGAAGCCGAACTGGCGGTGGTGATCGGCAAGGGCGGCCGCAACATTTCCCGCGCCGAGGCCATGAGCCACGTGATCGGCTACACGGTGGTCAACGACGTCACCGCGCGCGACGTGCAGATGCGCCACCAGCAATGGGATCTGGGCAAGTCCTTCGACACCTTCTGCCCCATGGGCCCCTGGCTGGTGACGGCCGATGAGCTGGACGGCCAGAAGACCCGCGTGCGCTGCTGGGTCAACGGCGAACTGCGCCAGGACGGCAATACCGAGGACCTGATCTTCGACATCCCCACCCTGATCGAAACCTGCTCGCGCGGCATCACGCTGTATCCGGGCGACGTCATCGCCACCGGCACGCCGGCCGGCGTGGGCCAGGGCCTGAACCCGCCTCGGTTCCTCAAGCACGGCGACGTGGTGCGGGTGGAAATCGACGGCATCGGACATATCGAAAACCGCTTCGTCTGAGTACAAGCCCCGGAATGAACACGGGGCGGCTCGGCAGCAAGAAGCACAAGGAGTGAGACATGAATCTGCGTTGCACCGGGGCGGCCGCGGCCGCCTTGCTGTGGCTGGGAGCCGCGAACGCGCTGGCTGCCGGCTACCCTGAACGTCCCGTGACCATGGTGGTGCCCTTCCCGCCCGGCGGCGTCGCCGACACCATCGCGCGGCCGCTGGCCCAGGCCATGGGCGACAAGCTCGGCCAGGCCGTGGTCATCGAAAACAAGGGCGGCGCGGGCGGCGCCATCGGCATCGGCCAGGCCGGCCGCGCCAAGCCCGACGGCTACACGCTGCTGATGAGCCTGTCGTCGATTTCCATCCTGCCCGCGGCCGACCGCCTGCTGGAACGCAAGCCGGCCTATCAGCTGGACCAGTTCGTGCCCATCGCGCGCATCACCGCCGATCCCACGGTGCTGGTGGTGCGCGCGGACGCGCCGTACAAGACGCTGCAGGAATTCGTCGACGCGGCGAAGAAGCAGTCCGGCAAGTTCAGTTACGGCTCTTCCGGCATCTACGGCACCATGCACGTGCCGATGGAAATGCTGCAGAACGCGGCCGGCATCAAAATGATGCACGTGGCCTTCACCGGCGCCGGCCCCGCGGTGCAGGCGCTGGTGGGCGGCCAGGTCGATGCCCTGGCCACCGGCCCGTCCAGCGTCATGCAGCTGATCCAGGCGGGGCGCGTCAAGGCGCTGGCGCATTGGGGCGACGGCAAGCTCGACAGCCTGCCGGACGTGCCGTCCTTCAAGTCGCAGGGCTATGACATCAGCTTCGTGCAGTGGTCGGGCGTATTCGCCCTGGCCGGCACGCCGCCAGCGGTCGTCGAAAAGCTGCGCCAGGCGGTCAAGGAAATCGCCAACAACCCCGAGCTCCAGGCCCGCATCGCCGGCACCGGCAGTCCCGTGCAATACCTGGACGCGCCGGCCTTCGACGAGTACTGGAAGAAGGACTCGGCCTCGCTGGAAGTCGCGGTCAACCGGATCGGCAAGGTCGAATAGCCCAATGGGACGCCCGGGATTCTGGAGCGTCCCGCCGGTTCATGAACGCAGGCTGGCGGGCGCAAGCTGCCGCGCCAGCGCCTTGCGGTCGACCTTGCCCACCGCGTTCTCGGGCAGGCGCTCGATCCACAGCACCTCGCGCGGCACGTAGATGCGGCCCAACCGCGCCAGCACCTCGGCCTGTATGCCGGACGCATCCGGCGCGGCCTCGCCCGCGCGCTGCACGAAGATCACGGGCACTTCGCCCAGGTCCTCGTCGGGCGCGCCCACCACGCAGCAGGCGGCCACCCCTGGCAGGCCCGTCACCACCCCTTCGATCAGCGCCGGCGAGATGTTCTCGCCGCCGCGGATGATCACGTCCTTGATGCGGCCGGTGATGCTCAGGTAGCCCTGCTCGTCGAAACGCCCCAGGTCGCCCGTGCGCAGCAGCTGCGGCGCGCCGGCATCGGCGCTGTCCACGCCCACATAGCCCAGCATCAGGCTGTCGCCCGCGATGCAGATCTCGCCTTCGCCGCCCGGCGCGGCCTCGCTGCCGTCCGGCAGGCGCAAAGTCACGCTCTGGCCGGCCAGCACCGTGCCGACCGACCCCACGCGGCGCGCGGCGGGCGGGTTCATGGTCGAGGTGCAGGTGGCTTCCGACAAGCCGTAGGAGACCACCAGCGGGCAGCCCAGGAAGGCTTCGATGCGCCGGTGCAGCGCTTCGGTGATGGGCGCCGAACCGCAGCGCGCAAAGCGCAACGCGGCCAGGCTTGCGGGGTCGAACTCCAGTTCCAGCATGCGCGCGTACATGGTGGGCACGCCGGTAATGAGAGTGGGCCGGAACGCGCGCAGCAGGCCCGGCATGTCTTCGGCCCGGAAGCGCCCCGCCAGCGCCACGCAGGCGCCCGCCAGCAGCGGCGCGAAGACCTGGTTGTTGAGCGCATTGGTGTGATGCAGCGGCATCACGTGCAAGAGCCGGTCTTCCGGCGTCAAGCCGGTGTGCGCCAGCACCCCGCGCGCATTGTTGGCCAGCCCGCGGTGGCTCAACAGCACGCCTTTGGGATTGCCGGTGCTGCCGGAGGTGAACAGCAGCAGCCCCGCATCGCCGGGCGCGGCCTCATCGCTGCCCGTCCAATCCAGCGGGCCTTGCGCCACGGCGGCGGCGTCCAGCAGGCGTGCCGGCGCCAGGCCGCTGGCCCGGGCCGTGGCCGCGTTGGCCGCGTCGTGCAGCAGCCAACCCAGGCCCACCGCCGCCACGCGCCTGGCGGTTTCGGCGTCCGACAGGCGCGGCTCCAGGGGACACGGGCAGGCGCCCGCCGCCATCACGCCCAGGATCGCCAGCACCTGCGCCTGCGACCGCTCCATCGCGATCGCCACCCGGCTGCCGCGCGCCACGCCGGCGGCGCGCAAGCCGCCCGCGATGCGCCCGACCTCGCGCTGCAGGCCGGCATACGTCAAGGCGCCGTCCGCGGTCAGGATGGCGGGCCGCCCGGCCCATTGCGGCTGGCTCCACAGGCGCGCGAACGCGGCCACCAGCGTGGCATCGGCGATCGTCATGGCGATCTCCTAGCGCAGCGCGACGGCGGCGTCGCGTTCGAACTGCCCGTCGGGGTCCAATTCGCGCAAGGCGCGCGCCTCGGCCGCGCTAGGCAGCGCGGAAGGCTCGGCGCCCGTGGCGTCGAATTCGAAACCCGTGCGCTCGCGCACTTCGGACAGGCTGGATTCCGGATGCCAGGACTGCAAAGCCAGCCGGCCGTCGCGCTTGACGAACACGGCGATCGGCGTGACCACGCCGTGGAATCCCCCCCAGGATGTCATGAAGTCCAGCTTGGGCACGAAGGTGCGACGCGAGTGCTCGGTGCGCCAGGTGCAGGCGCGCCTGGCCGTGGGCAGCATCACCGCGCCGCCCCCGCCGCCCGGCAAGCGCACCTTGGGCTCATGCCAGTCGCCGATGCAGGAGTTGTTGGCGCAGCCCGCGCCGTCGATCTGCGCCGCGCCCAGGAAGGTCAGGTCCATGCGGCCACGCGTGCACAAGTCGTAGAAGTCTTCGTTGGAGAAGATCGACGCGGTGTGCTCGGCCAGCACCGGATCAGAACTGGAGATCGGCACATGCGAGGGCCGCGGATTCACGCCGCCGGCCACGTTGATGTAGACGAAGTCCCAATCGTAGGCGCGCTTGGCCAGCAGGCAGGCCAGCATGGGCAGGGTGGAATTCACGCCGCTGAAGGTGATCTCGTCCGGCCGGATGAAACGCGCCAGATTGGTGACGATGTAGGAAAAACCCGACCATTGCTCAGCCATGCTGCACCTCCCGCGCATCGGGCGCCGCAGCCATGTGCGCCTGCAGATCGCTGTGTTTGTCCATGTACGCTTCCACCGCCGGATAGTCGATGGCGTAGTCCGGCCAGCAAGACCCCGGCCATGCGCCCTGCGGCGCCACGGCATAGGCCTGCACCATGAAGAACGGCACCAGCGTGGATTCCGGATTGGCCTCGAACACCGCGCTGTCGACCACCTTCTCGGCCACCACCAGAACGCTGCCCGCGGCGCGCGACATGATGCGGTCCCAATGCGCGGTGCCATGCACCCGCACATTGCCCAGCGCGTCCACCTCCGACACATGGATCACGGCGAAGTCCGGCCGGATCGCCGGCACCACCCAGGTCTTCTGCCCGCTGCCGTAGGGATCGTCCAGGCACTTCCAGCCATTGAGTTCGGGCAGGCCGCTGCCATGCAAGCCGCCGCAAGGCTGGAACGGCACGCCGAAGGCCGCCGCGCGCAGGCCGGCCGTGAGGCTGGCGCACGCGTGTTCCTCCAGTTCGATCTCGCGCCGCTCCACCGCCTTGCGGTACCAGGGCGCCAGGCCGAAGTTCCCTTCCATGGCGACGATGCCCGCGCGCACGCGGCGCAGCGCGCCCGCGCGGCACAGGATGTCCACGTCGTAGCCTGGCGACTGCTTGACCAGTTCCAGGTCGCGCCGGCCCTGCCGGATCAGTTCGCGCACGAAGGCGAACGGTCCGCGGTGCAGGAAGCTGCCGCCCAAGGCGATCGATGCGCCGTTGGGCACCAGCGCCGCCAGCTCCGCCAGCGTGCACTGCTTGTTCTTCTGATTGAAACCCGATGCCATGATGTCTCCTGCCTGTTTTTTTACGGTCAGCGCGCCTGCAGATACGCGGCCACCCGTTCCTTCAATCCCGGCTGGGCGGCGGAGCGCACCAGGCGGGCAAGATCGATGTCGGGCGTTTCCGCCGACAGCGCCGCATACAGCTGGACTCGGCTGGCGCGGCTCAGCGCTGACGCGGCGTCCAGCGCCTCGCGTTCGACGGCAGGCCAGTCTTGCGCATCGGCAAGTCCGCTGGCAAAGCCGTCGCGCAAGGCTACTTCCGCGCTGAACGTGGCCGCCTGCTCCAGCACCGCGCGCGCCCGCTCGGCGCCGACCAAGGCCGCGTAGCGGCGCGTCCCCAGCACCAGGCCGAACTTCAGTCCGGGCATGCGGAACGTGGCGTCGGGCGCGCTGACGCGCCACTTGCAGGCGCCGAACAGGTCCACGCCCGCGCCGAAGTTGCGGCCATGCGCCAGCCCCAGCGTCAGGCACGGCGACGCCGCCAGCCGCTGCAGCAGCATCTCGATGCGCACGAAGCGCAGCAGCAGGTCGCCTTCGCTCTGCTCCTGCCAGCCGCCGAAGTCGAAGCCCGCGCTGAAGTTCTTGCCCTCTCCCTTCAAGACAATGAGCTTGGCGCCGCCAGTCTCGGCCGCGTCCAGCGCGGCGATCAGCGCTTCCACCAGTTCGGCCGACAGGGCATTCATCTTGTCGGGCCGCGCCAGCGTCAGCACGTGAGCCGCGCCCTGTGTATCGATGCGCAGGACCTCGCTCATGCTGCCGTCTCCCGCTTGCCGGCGCGCAGCGCGCCCAGCACTTCATCGTTGTGTTCGCCCAGGGCCGGCGGGCGGCGGCGCAAGGCCGTGGTCTGGCCGTCAAAGCGCACCGGCAGGCCGAAGGTGCGCGTGCGCACGCCGTTGGGCAGGTCCACGGGCTGCACCCAGCCCATGTGCTCCACCTGCGGATCGGCCAGCACCTCGGAATAGGTGTTGATGGGCGCGCAAGGCACGCCCGCCGCGCGGAAACGCGCCAGCCAGGTCTGCGCGTCCTCGGCTTCGAAGATCGCTTCCAGGATCTCGCGCAACGCCGTCTGGTTGCGCGCGCGGGCGCTGGTATCGGTAAAGCGCGGATCGGCCAGCAGGTCCTCGCGGCCCACCGTTGCGCAGACGCCCTTCCACAAGGCCTGGTTGCCCGCCGCCATGCCGAAGTAGCCGCCCTTGCAGCGGAAAGCCTGATACGGCGCGTTGCGCGGATGGGCCGACCCCAGCTTGACCGGATCCTTGCCGCTGCCGAAGAACTCCGAGGTCTGCAGGGCCGCGATGCCCAAGGTGGCGCCCAGCATCGGCACGTCGATATGCGTGCCCTGCCCGCTGGCCTGGGCCGCGCGCAAGGCCGATGCAATGGCGAAGGCGCCGTACAGGCCGGCCGAAAAGTCCGCCACGGGCACGCCGCACTTCACGGGTTCGCCACCCGCTTCGCCGGTCACGCTCATGATGCCGCTCATGGCCTGGATGGTCAGGTCGAAGCCGCCTTCCTGCGAACGCGGCCCCGACTGGCCGTAGGCCGAGATCGAGCAATAGACCAGTTTGGGATTGGCGCAGCGCAGCTGCGCATAACCCAGGCCCAGGCGATCCATCACGCCCGGCCGGTTGTTCTCGATCAGCACGTCGGCGGACAGCGCCAACTCGCGCGCCAGGGCCAGGTCGCCGGGGTCCTTCAGGTTCAAGGTCACCGAACGCTTGTTGCGGTTGAGCGACGCGAAGTTCTCGCTGTAGCCGTCGGAAATGGGCGGCCAGCTGCGCAGCGTGTCGCCGCCTTCGGGGTTCTCGATCTTGATCACGTCGGCGCCCATGTCCGCCAACAACATGCCGCAAAAAGGCCCCGCCGCGACATTGCAAATCTCCAGCACCGTGATGCCGGCCAGCGCCGAACTGGGTGTCATGTCTGACCTCTCGTTATGAAAATTCAATATTTGGGACAAAGAAAACACTATAAGAGCTGGCCTTCAAGACTGGCATCATCCAGCGCATCTCTGGCTCACGCCTGCACTTTTTGGCGTCAATCCTAGTGCATTCCCTAGGTGATGTGCTTAATTGTTGACCAGCATAGCACCGTGTGGAATTCTAAGTAAATCATTTATTGAAACTTGAGTCCTATATTTTAGGATTTTAATAAAGGACCGCGACGCTGCATGTGACGGTCCGCACCGACACCAAGGAGACTTCCATGAAGAAAATGTGGCGCATTGCCCTGACGGGCATGGTGCTGGCTTTGGCAGGCGGCGCGGCCGCGGCCGACAACTGGCCGGCGAAACCCGTGCGCATGGTGGTCCCCTTCCCGCCCGGCGGCGCGACCGACGCCGCCGCGCGCATCTATGCGCAGCACCTGGGCGACTACCTGGGGCAGAGCGTGGTGGTGGAAAACAAGGCGGGCGCGGGCGGCGAGATCGGCGCGGAGTACGTGGCCAAGTCGGCCGCCGACGGCTACACCCTGCTGATGGGCGCCGTGGGCAGCCACGCAATCCATGCCGCCATGCCCGACAAGCCCGGCTATGACTTCGGCACCGCCTTCGTCGGCGTGTCGATGGCCACCAGCATGCCCATGGCCGTGGCGGTGAACAGCAGCAAGATTTCCGCGAAGAACGTGCAGGAGCTGATCGCCCTGGCCAAGAGCAAGCCCGGCACCATCACCTTCGGTTCCGCCGGCCCCGGCACGTCCCAGCACATGGCCGGCGAACTCTTCCAGGTCGTCACCGGCACCCGGCTCATGCACGTGCCCTACCGCGGCAGCGGCCCCGCCATCACCGACCTGCTGGGCGGGCAGATCGACATGGTGATCGAAACGCTGCCGGCGCTGCTGCCGCAAGTCGCGACCGGCAAGATCCGCCTGCTGGGCGTCACCACCGCTACCCGCGCCACGGCGCTGCCCGACCTGCCCACGCTCACCGAGCAGGGCGTGAAGGACTACTCGGTCGCGACCACCTACGCGCTGCTGGCTCCCGCGGGCACGCCGCCCGCCGTGGTGGAGAAGCTTTCGGCCGGCATGCAGAAGGCGGCGGCCATGGCTTCCGTGCAGCAGGCCGCGCAGAAGCTGGGCGCCGACGCCGTCGCCACCACTCCCGCCGACACCAGCCGCGTGCTCAAGCAGGAAGTCGCCCGCTGGGCCGACGTGGTGCGCTTGTCGGCGGCCAAATGACGGCGCCCGGCATGACACCTTCCCCGCCCGCGGCGGACCTGGCCATCGTCGGCGGCGGCTCGGTGGCCGTCAGCCTCCTCTATCAATTCCTGCTCTCGCTGGAACCGTCCGCCGGGCGGGCGCTGACGATCGCGCTGTTCGAGCCGCAGGCAGAACCGGGCGCGGGCGAAGCCTACCAGGAGGATCTGCCCAGCAACCTGCTCAACATTCCCGCCGGCAACATGTCGGCGCGGGCCGATCACAGGATGGATTTCGTGGACTGGCTGCGCGCCCAGGATCCCGCCTGGCTGCGCGCGCAGGGCGCGGACTCGATAGCGCCGGCGGACTTCCTGCCGCGCCCGCTGTTCGGCGCCTATATGCGCGCAGTTTATGAACGGGCTTGCGGGCTCGCCCGCAAGCTGGGCATCACGCTCACGCATGTGCGTGGCCGGGTCCGCCGCGTGGCGCCGCTTCCTGGCGGCGGCGCGCGGGTCGAAGCGGAGCCGAATTCGACCTGCCTGGCGCGTTACGCCGTGCTGTGCAACGGCAACCTGCCCTCGCAGGCGTTTCCGGAATTGCGCGATGCGCCCGGCTACTTCAACAGCCCCTACCCGGTCCAGGCGCTGACCGGCGGCATCGCCGCCGACGCCCCGGTCTGCATCATCGGCACCAGCCTGAGCGCCGTGGACGCCATCGCCGCCTTGCGGCAGGCGGCCCATCGCGGCCCCATCCTGTGCGTATCGCGCAATGGCCGCCTGCCTTCCGTGCGCAGCCCTCAAAACCGCACGCCAGATGCGCTGCAACAACTGAGTCCCGAGGGCGTTCCGCGCCTTGCCGCCAGGCATGGCGGCGCACTGTCGCTCGAAGCCATTGCCACGGCCCTGCGCGAGGAAGTGCTGGCGCTGGGCGGCGGCCTGGACGCGGCGGACGTGTTCGGCATGGCGGGCGACGCCCGCGCCGCGCTGGACGCAGAGATACAGCGGTCCGAGCGGGCGGCGCGCCCGTGGCAGGCGGTGGCGGCCGCGACCAATGCGGCCGTCGACCTGATCTGGCATCTCCTGCCGCGGGCCGAGCGCGATCGCTTCCAGTCGCAATGGCGTTCGCTATGGATGGCGCGGCGCGCCACCTTTCCGATGCGCAATGCGCTGAAGCTGCAAGCCCTGTTCCAGAACGGCCAGCTGCAGGTCTGCGGCGGTTATCTGGACAGCCGCCACGACAGCGCCAGCGGCCTGTTCCATACGCGCTTGCGCGACGCGGCGGGCGCCGTCTGCACGCACGCCAGCCGCTATCTGATCAATGCCACCAGCTTCTCGGTGGACACGCCGCGCACGCAGGATCCGCTGGTGTCCGCGCTATTGCGCGAGGGCCATGCGCAGCCTGATCCCCAGGGCGGCCTGGCGCTGGACTATGCCACGGGATGCCTCAAGAACGCCGCAGGCGGGATCGAGCCGGATATCTCGGTGCTGGGCAGCCTGGCAGGCGGCACGTACTTCTGGACCACGTCCATGGACGTCAATGCGCGTCTGGCCCGCGGCCAGGCTCAGCGCATCGGCGCGGCGCTGGCGCGGTCCGCTACTGGTCCAGATAGCCCCGGCGATAGCCCATCCCTTGCGAGATGGACTGGGCACAGGCAGCCACGTCCGGCGCCAGCTGCTTCATCCTAGCGGCGCTCAGGCGGTCCAGCGGACCGGAGATGCCGATCGCGGCCACGGGCTGGTCCAGGCTGTTGAACAAGGTCACGGCCAGCCCGCCCACGCCTTCGCGCCATTCGCCCCGATTGACCGCGTAGCCGGTGCGGGCGATCTTGCGCAGCTCGTCCTTCAAGAGCGGCATGGACACGATGGTCGAGGGCGTGTGGCGCACGAGCTTGTCGGCGTAGCGCTCGACGTAGCCTTCCGCCTGGTAGGCCAGCAGCGCCTTGCCGGTCGCGACGGCATAGGCCGGCGCGCGTCCGCCCACCATCGAGTAGGCGCGTATGGGCTGGGGACTGTCGATCTTGTCCACGTAGACCACGTCGAAACCGTCGAGCACGGACAGATGCACGGTTTCGCCGGTCTGGTCGGCCAGCGTGCGCATGTGCGGCGCGGCCAGCTTGCGCACGTCCAACTGGGCCAGTTGGCGCGCCGCCAGCTCGAACAGCCGCACCGCGCCGCGATAGCCGCCGCCGTCATCGTCCTTGGTCACGTAGCCTGCATGTATCAGCGTCTGCAAGGTGCGGTGCGTATTGCTGCGGGTCAGCCCGACCCGGGCGGCCAGCGCATCGATGGTGCGCGGCGGATTGTCCACGTCGGTCACCGCCTCCAACACCATCAGACCTTTTAGCAGCGTCTTGTCCATTGTTTATTTTCCTAATATTTAGGACAAGAAAATAGCATGGGACGCCGCGCGCGAACAGGCCCTAGCGTGCGCCCCCGGCAATGGCGGCCCGCACGGCTTCCGAGCGGTCCCACAGGTTCGGCAGGCTGGCCGATGAATACCCGGACACGAAAGGCTTGGCCTGCCCGGTTGCCGGATCGTACACGTGGCGCGACACGGCGCCGATGTTGCCGCCGTAGAGATGCACGCTGATGGATACGCGATCCGCATGGGCGTTGGACACGCGGTGGATGTCGCCTTCGGCCGGGGACAGGCGCTCCACGTCGCCCGGCTGCAAGGTAGTCGCCGCGCCCGCCGGCGCGATGCTGCCGTCCTGCCCACGGGCATAACGCTGATTGACCTCGGCCCCGCGCAGCATGCCGACATAGCCCCAGACCTCATGATCATGCACCGGCGTGAACTGGCCTGGTCCCCACACGAAACTCACCAGCGAAAACCGCTCCAGCGGATCGCAATGCAGCAGGTACTGCTGGTAATACTGCGGATGGGGAGCGGTACAGGCCTCGGGCAGCCAGTCGTCATGGCGCACCAGATCGGCGAACGCGGCCTGCAGTTCCGGGGTCTGCGCCAATCCGGACGGCGTGGCCATGCGGGTCGCGGTGGCGATGAAGCGGCGCAGCCTGTCCAGGCCGCCTTGGGATTCGGGCATTGCGTCTCTCCGTGAATTCTGGAAATCCCAGATTGGAAAAACAGTATCCACGATTCAGGAAATATCCGCAGCCTTGCCCCTGACGCCGCCCAGGTATTCGCATCAAACTTTTCTTGCCCCGACTGGTCGCCGGCGAGGGCTTCGGCCTCACCACTTGCAGCCCCGATCCGTAACGGTATCGGCCAATAGAAACGGCAAGGCCAGCAAGCCCATGTCCGCATGCGCGTTCTTGCACGGCGGCCGCGCGCTCTTGGCGATGCCGCGCGCAATCTCGGATTGTTCGGCCCGCGCCTTGGGTCCCAGACGCACGACGGGTTCGCCGCGAGCGCGCGCCATGCCCGCCGCTTGCGCATCTTCGGGACGCCAACCGAAATCGCGGGTGGCGGCCGGAGCGCCTGACGGTGGCGCGGGCGCCCTGTCCTGCGCAGCGGATGGCGCGGGCGCCCTGCGCGGGCCGGCTCGTTGCCCCGGCGTCACGGCCGGCGCCGGCGGCGTGTCCACGCGTCCAGGTTGAGCAGGCTCGGCGCCGGACGCGGGCATGTTCTTCAGCTCTTGTTCCTGCGGCGCGGGCGGCGCCTTGGCGGTCAGCAGATCCACGAAGAATGGCGCTTGCGGCGCCTGCGCGGCGCGCATGCCCGCGGGCTCGATCCGTTCGCGCCACCACAGTCCCGCCACCACCGCATGCAACGCGCATGACGCCAGCACGGCCCACCAGGCCGTCCGCCTCGCGCGCGGCCGCGCATCCACGGCCAAAGACATCTGCGACACCCGGACAATACGCCCCAGACACGGGGCAACGCGGCGATGATAGCCCTGGACACAGTGAAGATTTGTGAAGATGTTGAGGGTTGATGTGGCGCACAATCATCGACTCGAGCCTGGCGAGGGGAAACCCCAAATCCCACCACTCGCCCCCCGGGATACAGTGGCGGCATAGGCTAGTCCGTGGAGATTATCATTCCGTTTTCCTGGAGACTTCCCGACGTGTTTGTGCGCTCGCCGGACGGTGTCTTGCACCGTGTGGTGCGCCACGCCACGACCGCGGAAACCATCGCCCAACTCGAGAGCATGCCCAGCAACTATCACCTGGACTGCGAATGCATGCTCGACAACGGCGAAACCCTGCACTGGATCGGCGACAACCAATATCGCCAATTGAACGGCGGCGCCATTTTCACCGCCGAAACCGCAACCACCACCCCGCGCGGCGATTCCCGCAAGAGCGCTGCCGCCAAGAGCAGCCTGCGCGATCCCCGCGGAAAATCCGTCCCGCGCAAAATACCCGCGCAAGGGCAGAGTCATTTACCATTAGCTGTCGTCAATCTAAAAACCGGCAACGACTGGAGCCTGATACGCGCCTGGCGCGAGCATCTCAAGATCAGCACCGCTGATATGGCTGCACGCCTGGGCGTCGATCACTCCATCTATATCGAACTGGAAAGGCCGCGCCCGCGGCCCAGGCAGGTTATCCTGGACCGCGTATCCGAAGCCCTGGGCGTCACTCCCGACCAGCTCGACGATTCATTGTTTGGAGGGCACGTTCATTAGCGCCCGCGACGGGAACATCGATCTTCCCGCCCTGGCGCACTGAAATGCCCGAACGACTTTGGCGCCGTATATCCAATGGCCCGCGCATGGAGGTATCGCATATGCTCGGCACCGCAAGACGATTGACCGACGTCCTCGCCACCGCGCCGGACGGCACGCTCTACCGCATTGAACGATTCGTCTCGGACCCTGACGCGTACTCCGCGCTGGGCACCTCGCGCTTCGATCCAAAGACGCATTGCATATGCCGCACCAGCACGGGCGAAAAAGTCTCGTGGCTGGGCGGACAGACCTACCGGCTGATAAAGAGCGGCACCTCCCTCACGGCGGTGGACCGACGACGCCACTAGGCGCATGGGGCCGCCGCCGCGCATGCCGCGGTGAGCGCCCCTCCCCCACTTCTCCAACGCCGCAGCCCCGCGCACCACCGTGCGCGCGGGGCGCTCGCGCTTGCGCCAGATCAAGGAATTTCCTGGGCGCCCGGCAGTACGCTGGATGCATACAACGAAAGATCGGCGCCGCAGCGGCGTCCCCCAGTCAGCAGGCATCCGGCATGGCCAAGAAGTTTCCCTTGCACCCCAAGCACCCCGAACGCATATGCTGGGGCTGCGACCGCTATTGCCCGACCGATTCGATGGCCTGCGGCAACGGCTCCGGCCGCACCATGCACCCGGCGGAGACGCTGGGAGACGATTGGTACATGGTCGGAGACTGGGGCTTCGACGAAGAGAAGGACAAGGCCCGGGGCCAAACCCCGGCCACGCAGCCGACGCCAACGCACTGACGCGCAATGCGCTCGATCAATCGGCGCCGCAAAACAAAAAGGCCTTTGATACGAGATCAAAGGCCTTTCCATTTTCTTTCTTCGTAGTCCAAGCAAGAAGCTTGGCGCGCCCGGCAGGATTCGAACCTACGACCCCCTGGTTCGTAGCCAGGTACTCTATCCAGCTGAGCTACGGGCGCTCCGAAAGAGGCGTGTTTATACCATGGAAAACAAGGGCCGCGCAAATCGGACGAAGCGAACGACCCTGCCCGCGTCGACCCAACGGCTCGTGGCGAGCCCGCGCCACGCGATTGCTTCCACAAAACGCGTGCAAAGAAAATAGTCTAGAAAGCCCGGTTCACCCGTCTGCATTGCGAAACTCCGGCATTGGAAAAATAATTGGATTCCTGTGCATTTAGGTCATAACATGCGCTCACGAGCGGAAAGCAGCTTTTGCACGGGACCTCTCGCCGACGCCTGCAGTCGGGGCTCTTCTGCCCCATATCTGTCAGAAGGAACTTGCATGAACATCAAGAATTCCTCGGGCGCGCTTGTTCTGGGCCTCGCAGCCGCCCTCCTGGCCAGCGGCTGCTCCACCGGTCCGAAAACGACGGAATCCGGTTTCCTGCCGGACTACTCGCTGCTGCACCAGGCCCCCGCGCCCGACGGCGGAACCCGCCTGGTGTACCTGAACCCCAATTTCAACGCCTCCCGCTACAGCGCGGTCTGGCTTGATCCCGTCGTGTATTACCCGGAGCCCCAGCCTTCCGCCGACGTCTCCATGGAAACCCTCACGGAGATCCGCAATGCGGTCAACGAAACGCTGCGGCGCAAGGTTGGCGAGCAAGTGCGGCTGGTCGATGGCGCCGGACCTGGCGTCGCCCACATACGCATCGCCATCACCGCGGTAGGTACCTCGGAGCAGGCGTTGCGAGCCTACCAGTACATTCCCGTCGCGTTGGTAATGACCGAGGCCCGCGCCGCCATGGAAGGAGGCATGGCTCGCAACGCCAGCGTCGCCATCGAGTCGCGGGTCACGGACAGCATGTCGGATGAATTGCTGTATGCGTCGGTGCGGGGCGGCACGGGTGAAAAGGTCGCCAACGCCACCCAGGGCGCGGGCGGCGTCCGCCTCTCCAAACTGCAACCGCTGATCGATGAATGGACCTCGGGCGCAGCCCGGGAAATCGGCAAGTACGTACGACAACGTTAGAGCAAGGCATCTCGCGGCACAGTCTGGCCCGTGCCGCGGCACTTCGTGATTTTCAACCCATGAGTCCGTTGGAGTGATCCTATGAAGCTAACACGCCGCACATTGAACGCAGGTGGTCTTGCTCTGCTCGCAACCAGCGCCCTGGGCGCGGCCGCCCGGGCCGCCGATGGCCTGATCGCCGACCTGCCCGAAGGCAACGAGCAGTTCGGACTGGCCACCGATGCCTACATCTATGCCTATCCCCTGGTGACGATGGAAATGACCAGAAGAGTCATTACCAACGTTGCGGAACCCAAGGGCACGCGGGCGCCGATGGGGCACCTCATCAAGCTGCGCCAGTATCCCGACGCCAAGTTCCGGGACGTGACCGCGCCGAACGCCGATACGCTTTACACCACGTCCTTCTTCGATGTCGGCGACGAGCCCTGGGTCGTCAGCCTGCCGGACATGAACGGGCGCTACGCGCTATTTCCGATGCTGGATGGCTGGACCACGGTGTTCGACGTGCCCGGCAAGCGCACCACGGGCACGGGCGCGCAAACCTTCGTGGTCAGCGGCCCCGGATGGGAGGGTTCGGTTCCGCAAGGCATGGTCCAGTACAAATCCCCCACCAGCATCGTCTGGCTGCTGGGCCGCATCTACTGCACCGGCACGCCGGAAGACTATGCGCAAGTCCACAAGCTGCAGGACGAAGTGAAACTCTGTCCCTTGAGCGCATGGGGCAAGGACTGGACTCCGCCCGCGGGCAAGGTCGACCCTGCAATAGACATGAAGACCGCGGTGCGCGAGCAGGTCAACAACATGGACGCGGTCGAGTACTTCACCTTGTTTGCACAGCTGCTCAAGCGCAATCCGCCCAGCGCTGCCGACGCGCCCATCGTCGCAAAGATGGCCGCGATAGGCATCGTGCCAGGACAGGACTTCGACAAGAGCCTGCTCGACCCCGACGTTGCGAAGCGCGTCCCGCAGGTGGGCTTCGGACGCATCATGACGCACTTCAAGTCCAGCGGCGGCGACATCCAGGACGTGGATGGCTGGGGCTTCACGACCAAGACGGGCATATACGGCACCAACTACCTCCAACGGGCGCTGGTCACCGCGATCGGCCTGGGCGCCAACCGCCCCCAGGACGCCGTTTATCCCACGTCCCTGAAGTCAGACACCGGCGCCATCAAGCGCACCTACAACGGTTCGGAGAAGTACGTGCTGACCTTCAAGAAGGGGCTTACGCCGCCAGTGTCGGGCTTCTGGTCGCTGACGATGTATGACGCGCGGTACTTTTTCGTCGACAACCCGCTGAACCGCTACTCGATCAGCGCGCGCCAGCCGCTGAAGGCCAAGCCCGACGGCTCGATCGACCTGTTCATACAGCATGAATCGCCCGGACCGGACATGGAGTCGAACTGGCTGCCTGCGCCCAAGGGCCCATTCATCCTGATGATGCGTCTTTACTGGCCCAATGAAAGCAACCCGTCGATCATCGACGGCTCCTGGACCATCCCTCCCGTAAGACGGGTCACCTGATACCTGGGTTACGCCGCACCGGCCCCTGGCCGGTTTTGCGCTCACCGCAGGCGTGATGGATGCGATTCATCACGCCTGCCGTTTGGGGAGGGTTTGCAATGAAAAAGAAAATCATGGGCTGCCTGATCTGCGGGCTGCTGCAAGCCGGGACTGCGCTGGGCGCCGAAGCGGAGCCCGCTTCCGCAGCGGGTACCGTGCCTTCGAACGAATGGCAATTCTCGGTCACGCCCTACTTCTGGGCTGCCGGCCTCTCCGGCAAGGTATCCCATTCGCGCTCGCCCGTCATCGATATCCACTCGGACTTCGACGAGCTGTTCGACAACCTCGACTTCGGCGCGATGCTCATCGGCGAGGCGCGCAAGGGACGCTATAGCGTATTCGGCGACCTGATCTACACCAAGATCGGCGCACAGGGAGATACGCCGCGCGGCATCCTGGCCTCCAGTGCGGACGTAAAGGCATCCACGTTCGCGGGACTGCTCGGCGTCGGTTATTCCTTGCTGGAAAATTCACCGCATCAGCTGGACGTCGTCGCAGGCCTGCGCGTCTGGTCGGTCGACACCGACATCACACTCAAGGGCGCGCACCTGAACGGCAGAACGCGCAGCGACGGCGCCACCTGGGTCGACGGCCTGGTGGGCGTGCGCGGAAACTACATGCTGAGTTCGAAGTACTACATCACCGGCTGGGGCCTGATCGGCGCGGGCGGCGCAGAAGCGGATTGGGATGTGGGCCTGGGTCTCGGCTACAACTTCAGCAAGAATGTCTCGGCAGCGATAGGCTATCGCGCAGTGGGCGTGGACTACAGCAGCGGCGGCTTCAAGTTCGACGCCGTGCTGCAAGGGCCGATGGCGGGCCTGACGATCCGCTTCTAGATGGCGGCGCAAAACAAAAAGGCCTTCGATACGAGATCAAAGGCCTTTCCATTTTCTTTGCTGTATTGGCCAAGTGAACTTGGCGCGCCCGGCAGGATTCGAACCTACGACCCCCTGGTTCGTAGCCAGGTACTCTATCCAGCTGAGCTACGGGCGCTCCGGCAAAGAGGCAAAATTATATCAGAAAAATCTTGCCGTTTTTACTGCTCTTGCAATTCAGACGGGACATTCAGTCTCGTTGTTTAACTCAACACCGGTCGATTAAAACCAATGCGGAATCAAACTTGGCGCGCCCGGCAGGATTCGAACCTACGACCCCCTGGTTCGTAGCCAGGTACTCTATCCAGCTGAGCTACGGGCGCATTTGCGTTTAAAAGCAAGCCTTGAATAATAGCGTTATTTCATGAAGCGCGCAAGTCGAGTGGCTATCCAAAGCATGATGATTCACACCAATGCCTTGCTGATCTGATCCGCGGTGTCGCGCAGTTGCGGCAGAAACTTGCCGACAATCTCGTCGCGCTCGTGCCTTGCCAGGTTCAGGCTGGTCGTCAAGGCAGCCACCACCCGCCCCCTCTCGTCCTTGATCGGTACCGCCAACCCGCAAATGCCCAGCTCCAGGTGTTCGCTGGCCAATGCGTACCCCGTTCTTGCCGCGTCATCAACTGCCTGACGCAAGGGCGCGGCCTCGACCAAGGTGTACTGCGTATGCCGCGCGAATGGGGCCTTGGCGATGAAGGCTTCGCGCTCCTCGACGCTTACTCCCGCCAACAGCACATGTCCGCTCGACGTGGCATGCGTGGGCAGGCGTTCGCCCACGCCCAGACGCCGTGAAAGCGGGCTCGGCATTTCCGCGCGTGCCACATAGACCACGTCTGCCCCGTCCATCACCGACACCGTGCAGATTTCGCCCGTCTCGCGCATGAACTCCTCGACCGCATGCCGCGCGATATCGCGCCAGGACAGCGACGACAGGTAGGCATAGCCCAACTCAAGCACAGCCGGCGCCAGGCTGAACTTGCGCTCGTCGTTGCGCGCATAGCCGAGCGTCACCAGCGTGTACAGCAGCCGCCTGGCGCCCGCCGGCGTCAGGTTCGCACGTTCCGCCACTTCGCTCAGCGTCAGCGCCTGATGGCCAGGCCCGAACGCTCTGATGACGGCCAGGCCGCGCGCGAAGGCCTCGACGAACTGATCGCTGCCCTTGGGTAAACCCCAGGTTCGTTCGCTCGGATTATTGGGCATGATTATTTCGATATAAGAAATATTTTTCGATAGTCGAAAAATAATAGCACGCCAGTCGGCGCATTTGCATAGATGGCATGCCATCGGAGGAATCGAATGATGGAAATCACCCCCGTCCACGCCGGCTTTGTCGCCGAAGTGGCCAACATCGACTTACGGACTGCCTTGCCGGCAGACGACATCGAGGCGTTGCGCGACGCCCTGGATCAATTTGCAGTGCTCGTGGTGCCAGACCAGCCGCTCGACGAAGCCGGGCAGATGGCCATCGCGCGCCATTTCGGCCCCCTGGAAACGTCGGTAGGCGCGTCGGTTTACAACGCCCATCGCCCCCGCAGGCTGAACCATGCCGAACTCTCCGACATCTCCAACCTCGATGAACGCGGCGGCATTCTCGACCAGGGCGACATCCGCCGCCTGATCAATCTCAGCAACCAGCTCTGGCATACCGACAGCTCCTTTAAGCGCACACCCGCCAGCGTGTCCTTGTTGTCCGCCCAGGAAATTCCGCCCGTCGGCGGCGCCACCGAATTCGCCGACATGCGGGCAGCATGGGATGCCCTGGACGAAACGCGACAACAACGCCTGTCCCCGCTGATTGCGGTGCACGACTACTTCCACTCTCGCGGCCTGACCGACTTCGACGTGGGATCGGCGCCACCCGCGTGGCGCGAACTCCAGCCGCCGGTGCGACAGGTATTGGTGCGCCAGCACGTCGCCACCGGACGCCGCTCCCTGTACATCGCATCGCATATCAGCGGCATAGAAGGGATGGACGACGACGCCAGCCGCGAACTGATAGACGAGCTCATGGCTTTCGCCACCCAGCCGCAATTCGTCTACCGGCACCGCTGGCGCGCCAACGACCTGGTTCTTTGGGACAACCGCTGCACCATGCACCGCGGCGCCGGCTTCGACGAGAAGTACCGCCGCTCGATGCGCCGCGCAACGGTGCAGGACATCGGCCCGACCGTCGCCTGAACCCACACCATCGAGATCCCAAAATGTCCAACACGATGAAGCAACTGGCCGCGGCGTTCGCCATGGCGGCCGCCTGCTTGAACGCCAGCGCCGCATTCCCCGACAAGCCGATCAATATGGTGGTGCCATTCGGCGCCGGCTCGGCAACCGACACGCTGGCGCGCGGCGTCGCCAAAGGCCTGAGCGAAAGGCTGGGCCAACCCGTCACGGTGGAAAACAAGCCCGGCGCCGGCGGCGGCATAGGCGCCGCGTATGTGGCCCGCAGCGCGCCCGACGGCTATACGCTGCTGATGGGCACCAACGGTCCGATGGCGGCCAACGCCAGTCTCTACCAGCATTTGCCTTATGACCCAGTCAAGGACTTCGCGCCCGTCGCGTTGATGGGCCGCCTGCCCATGATCCTGATCGGCAACAACGGCGCACAGGCAAAGACGCTTCCGGAACTGGTCGCCGCAGCCAAGGCGCAACCCGGCGCAATCAATTTCGGCGCCAGCAACACCACCGCGCGAGTCTGGGTGGAACTGCTCAAGCGCATGGCGGGCATCGACGTGACGACCGTGCTTTACAGCAATGTCGGCGGCATGATGACCGACCTCATGAGCGGACGGATCTCCTACGCCTTCGAGAACGTCGGCCCCTCATTGCCGCAGGTCGCCGCGGGCAAAGTCCGCGCCCTGGCCGTGACCGCGCCGCAGCGCGCCCCCTTCGCCGCCGACATTCCGACGGTGGCCGAGAGCGGCCTGGACCAGCATGAGCTGGTGGTGTGGTTCGCGATGTTCGCACCGCGCGGTACGCCTGCCTCCGTGGTCGAGCGCATCAATGCCGAGGTCAATCAGGTGCTTGCCACCGCCGAACTGCGGCAACTCTCCTCGCAGATCGGAATGACGCCAGCCGGAGGCAGCCCTGCGGATCTCAAGACCTACCAGGAAGACGAAGTGAAGAACTGGCGCAAGCTGGTCGACATGACCGGCGTGCGCATCGATTGAACGCGGCTCAGGCGCTGCCCGCCCCATCCAGCCGCGCCAGCAGCGTTCTCGCCTGCTCCACCACGTCGTCATCATTGGGCCGGAACTCAAGCCGCAGCGCTTGCGGCAATTGCGTGAAATGCGCATGGCAGCTGCGCGCATAGGCCGGATCGTAGTGCCGGTCTATGAGTTCCTGCGCCAACTCGGCGCGCGCACCGTTGTCGACCAGGACCAGCCAGCCGTTCACGCGCTCGCGGCTATGCAGGCCGATCATGCGCTGAAGCTGCGCCTTGAGCGTTGCGGGGTCGTCAAACAGATGCGCGTAGTCCTGCTGCAGAAAGGCCGCACGGTCCTCGCGGCTGGAGCGGACCTCGATGCAGGGACTCGCATGCACCGCCGCCAACAGCGCGGCGGGCAAGGCGACCGCGCCGATCTTGCGGCTTTCCGCCTCGACGAACACCGGCCGCGATGCATCGAGCGCGCGCAGGCTCTGCGCCAGCCGCGTGTCGAAGCCCTTTTGCGAGGGCTGCGCGACACCAGCCCAGGCGCCCAGCAATGACCCGCGATGCGCGGCCAGCTGCTCCAGATCCAGCGTCTGCGCGCCGGCCTGCGCCAACGCGTTCAGCAAGCGCGTCTTGCCGCTGCCGGTGGGCCCGGCCAGCACGACATAGCGCAAGCCCGCGGGCAGACTATCCAGCGCCTCCAGCGTGGCCTGGCGGTAGGTCTTGTAGCCGCCGTCCAGCTGCCGCGCGCGCCACCCTATCATGTTGAACATCGTCGTCATCGAGCCGGAGCGCGTGCCGCCACGCCAGCAATAGATCAGCGGGCGCCAGCCCTGGCGCCGATCGGCGAAGGTAGTGTCCAGATGCGCGGCGATATTGCGCGCCACCAGCGCCGCGCCGACGCGCGAGGCCTCGAAGGGGGAGACCTGCTTGTACAGCGTGCCCACCACCACGCGCTCTTCATTGCTCAGCACGGGCGCATTGATCGCGCCGGGAACATGGTCATCGGCGAATTCGAGCGGCGTGCGCACGTCGATGACTTCATCGAAATCGTGCAACCGGTCTAGCGTGGCGAGCAGGTGTTTCAAGGGATCCGCGCCTGGAAGGTAATCAGCGATTTTCTCATGCGAGGCAGGCTCGCCGCCGCGCCCATGAAAAAACCCGCAACCACTTGCGTGATTGCGGGTTTTTTATCTCCGGTGCTGACCGAAGCCAGATCGGAGAGAATCTGGCGGAGATGGTGGGATTCGAACCCACGATGCAGTTTTTAGCCACATACTCCCTTAGCAGGGGAGCCCCTTCAGCCTCTCGGGCACATCTCCGAAGAGAACGAGATTCTAGCACGACTTTTTTCACTCTTGCCCGCTATTGGGCATACATCGCAAAAAAAATCGTGCCGGAGTCTTATATCAGGCCTTTTCGCCGGGAGCCTGGTCCAGGCCGAAGGCCTTGTGCAACGCGCGCACGCCCAGTTCCATGTACTTGTCGTCGATGATCACCGAGGTCTTGATCTCGCTGGTGCTGATCATCTGGATGTTGATGCCTTCTTGCGAAAGCGTCTGGAACATCAGGCTGGCCACGCCCACGTGCGAGCGCATGCCGATGCCGACGATGGAGACCTTGGCGACCTTTTCGTCGGTGGACAGTTCACGCGCGCCCACGGCGGGGATGACTTCGCGCTTGAGCAAATCGACGGCGCGGGCGAACTCGTTGCGGTTGACCGTGAACGAGAAGTCGGTCGTGCCAGCCACGGACTGGTTCTGCACGATCATGTCGACGTCGATGTTGGCGGCGGCGACCGGACCCAGGATGGAGAAGGCGATGCCGGGCTTGTCCGGAACGGCCAGCAAGGTGATTTTGGCTTCGTCGCGGCTGAAGGCGATGCCGGAGACAACGGCGGCTTCCATTTTTTCGTCTTCCTCAAAAGTAATCAGCGTGCCCGAGACCATTTCTTCTGCGAGCGGGATAAGCGGGTCGGTCAACGAGGACAGGACCCGGACCGGCACACGGTATTTGCCGGCGAATTCAACCGAACGGATCTGCAGGACCTTGGAGCCCAGCGACGCCATTTCCAGCATTTCCTCAAAGGAAACGACGGCCATGCGGCGCGCTTCGGGCACCACGCGCGGATCGGTCGTGTAGACGCCGTCCACGTCGGTGTAGATCAGGCATTCGTCGGCCTTGATGGCGGCCGCCACGGCCACGGCCGAGGTGTCGGAACCGCCACGGCCCAGCGTGGTGATGTGGCCTTCGGGGTCGACGCCCTGGAAGCCCGTGACGATGACCACGCGGCCGGCGTCCAGGTCGGCGCGGATGCGCTCGTCGTCGATCGACGTGATGCGCGCCTTGGTGAACGACGAATCGGTGCGCACCGGCACTTGCCAACCGGCATAGCTGCGCGCCGGCACGCCTTCGGCCTGCAGCGCGATGGCCAGCAAGCCGCTGCTGGCTTGTTCGCCGGTGGCGGCAATCATGTCGAGTTCGCGGCTGTCGGGCTGCGGCGTAATCTCGCGCGCCAGACCGAGCAGGCGATTGGTCTCGCCTGCCATCGCCGACGGAACAACGACAACCTGGTGGCCGGCAGCGTGCCACTTCGCGACGCGACGCGCCACGTTCTTGATGCGCTCGACCGAGCCCATCGAAGTACCGCCATATTTGTGAACGATCAGGGACATCTCGTACTCTGGCTGGGAACCCGCCGCAAAAGGTTGACGGGCAAAGCCGTATATTCTAGCGCGGCGGTAAAAATTTGCGCAGCCTGTGCAAAATTCTGTCCACGCCGCGGCTTTTTGGGGACGCCGGGCGCGGCGGCGGCCGTTCAATTCCTGGGCTCGACCCAGACCCTGCCCCGGTGGCAACGGATGACGTGGCCGGCCTGCTCCACCCGCAACTGGCGGTCATGGCCCAGGCTGTGCAGTCCGCGCAACTGGCGCAGCAGGTCGCGCATCCTGGCGTCGGTCGGCATGCGGGCGCCGTTGCGCTCCAGCCAATGGCGCAGCACGTGCGCCTGCCGCGCCTCGGACAAGGTGCGCCACGCCTGCAGGGAAAAGCTGGCGCCGTCCGCGGAAGGCTCGAGCGCGGCGAAGTCGTCGCGCGCCACCTCGTCCAGGATCTCGGCCGCCTCGCCCATGTGCCGCGCGTGGCGCGCGACGATGGCGCGCCACCCTGGCCAGCGGGCGTCCAGCACCGGCGCCAGCAATTCACGCAGCGCGGCGCGGGTGTAGTGCGGATCGGTATTGGTGGGGTCCTGCACCGGACTCCAGCCGCTGGCCGCGGCCACCGCATCCGCCGCATGCAGGATCGCCTCGCGACCGATGTCCAGCCAGGGGCGCAGGTAGACCAGGCCATCGCGCCGGGACAGCGGCGCCATCGCCGCCATGCCGGCAAGTCCGGTGCCGCGCAAGAGCCGCAGCAGAACGGTTTCCGCCTGGTCGTTGCGGTGATGGGCCAACAGGATGTGCGTCACGCCCTGCCCGCGCGCCAATTGCGCCAGCGCGGCGTAACGGGCGTCGCGCGCCGCCGCCTCGATGCCCTTGCCCGCGGCCTGCGCCACCTCCACGCGGGCCACCGACAGCGGCAAGGCAAGCAGGTCGGCCAGCGCGCGCGCATGCTGCGTCCAGGCGTCGGCGGCGTCCTGCAGGCCGTGATGCACATGGAACAGCGCCAGGTCCATGCCCAGCTCGCGCGCCACGGCGGCAGCGTGCACGGCCAGCATGGCCGAATCGGCGCCGCCGCTAAGCGCCACGGCAATGCGCGCCGGACGCTCGGGCAAGGCCTGCAAGGCGCGGCGCAAGGCTGCGGCCAGCTCGGCCGACACGGGAAGGGAATGAACTACGCCCGCCGCGGCCCGATGCGGAGTATCGGACGCTGGGCGGGCGTTCATGGCGGGATGGCGCGTGGCGCTGGGCCGCGGCGCCGGCAGGCATGCCGGCGCCCTGCCCGCTTCAGGCGCGCACTTCCTGGTAGGCGCCGTAGGACAGCAGGCGCTGGACGCGCTGTTCCACGAGCTGCTCGGGCGTCATGCCCTGGAGCTGGCGCAGGGCGTCGCCCAGCGCGCGGCGCAGCAGACGGGCCATGACGCGCGGGTCGCGGTGGGCGCCGCCCACCGGTTCGTTGACCACGCGGTCCACCAGGCCCAGGTCCTTCAGGCGCGGCGCGATGATGGCCAGGGCCTCGGCGGCTTCGGGCGCCTTGTCGGCGCTGCGCCACAGGATCGAAGCGCAGCCTTCCGGCGAAATCACGGCGTAGGTCGCGTACTGCAGCATCAGCACGGCGTTGCCCACGGCGATGGCCAGGGCGCCGCCCGAACCGCCTTCGCCGATGATGGTGCAGATCACGGGGACCTTCAGCTCGGCCATGGCATAGAGGTTATGGCCGATGGCTTCGGACTGGCCGCGCTCTTCGGCGCCGATGCCGGGATAGGCGCCCGGGGTGTCCACGAACGTGAACACGGGAATGCCGAATTTTTCGGCCAGGCGCATCAGGCGCAGGGCCTTGCGATAGCCTTCCGGACGCGGCATGCCGAAATTGCGCGCGGCGCGTTCCTTGGTGTCGCGTCCCTTCTGGTGGCCGATGACCATGCAGGGCGTGCCGTTGAAGCGCGCCAGGCCACCGATGATGGACTGGTCGTCGGCGTACATGCGGTCGCCGTGCAGCTCATGGAAGTCGGTGAACATTTCGCGCACGTAGTCCAGCGTGTAGGGACGCTGGGGATGGCGGGCGACCAGGGCCGTCTGCCAGGGCGTGAGCTTGGCGTAGATTTCCTTGGCCAAGGTCTGGCTCTTCTGCTGCAGACGTCCGATCTCGTCGGAGATGTCTACGGCCGAATCGGCCTGCACGTAGCGCAGCTGCTCGATCTTGTTCTCAAGCTCGGCGAGCGGTTGTTCGAATTCCAGAAATGTATTGCGCATGTAGTGTGGTTCCGTAGATGGGCTGCCTGGCTTGCGTCAGTATTGGACCGGAGTCGGTTCCAGACTGCGCCACAGATACCAGGTCGCCACGGTACGCCAGGGTTGCCACGCCAACGAGACTTCGCGAGCCTCGAAACGCGAGACAGGCTCGCCGCTGAAATAGTGTAGCGAGATTGCCTTGAGCAACCCAGGATCATCCAGCGGCAGGACATCAGGCCGCTGCAGATTGAAAATCAAAAACATCTCCGCCGTCCAGCGGCCGATGCCCCGGATGGCGGTCAGTTCGGAAATGACGGCTTCGTCGTCCATTGCCGCCCATTTCTCGGGATGGACCCGGCGCTCGCCGAAATGCACGGCCAGGTCCAGCACGTATTCGGCCTTGCGCTGCGACAAGCCAGCCGCGCGCAGGCCTTCCAGCCCGACGCGCAGCACGGCGACGGGCGTGGGACGCTTGCCCACGGCCTCGATGAACTGGGTCCAGACGGTGTCGGCCGCCTTGCTGGACACCTGCTGCCCGATGATCGCCCGCGCCAGCGTCACGAAAGGCGTGCCGCGCGAAGTCAGCCAGACCTCGGGATGCTGGGGGATGATCTTTTTCAGAATGCGGTCGCGCCGCATCAGGTGGGCTACGGCGGCTTCCCAATACTCGGGCTTGGGAATCTCGAGGTCGACGGTGGACATGGCGGGCGGATCCTGCGGGTTCAAGCCCGACGCCATTGCGTCACGCCGCCCGGTTTGTCGTCGAGTTCGATGCCGGCCTCGCGCAGCTCCGCGCGGATGCGGTCGGCTTCCGCGAAGTTGCGGGCCGCCTTGGCGGCCGCGCGCGCGTCGATCAGGGACTGGATGGCCTCCGCGTCCAGCGCACGGCGCTCGCCCTGCTCCATGGCGGCCGCCGAATAGCGCGTGGGCGACTGGAAATACGCCGCCGGATCCTGCTGCAGCAGGCCCAGCAGGGCAGCCAGCGCCTTCAGCTGGCCGGCGCTGCGCGCGCTCTTGCCGCGGTTGGCCTCGGAGGCCAGCTCGAACAAGGCCGCCACGGCGCCCGAGCTGTTGAAGTCATCGTCCATGGCCGCCTTGAAGGCCTGGGCCTGCGGCTCGCTCCAGTCGATGCCCTGCGTGTCGGCAGGCACGTTCTGCAGCGCCTGGTACAGGCGGTCGAGCGCGTTCTGCGCATCGATCAGATTGTCCGGCGTGTAGTTCTGCGAGCTGCGGTAGTGGTTGCGCACGATGAAGAAGCGCACCATCTCCGCTTCGCGCACGTTGACACGGTAGACGGCCTGATCGGCCGCCGGTTCTTCCTGGGCGATGGTCTGGCGAATGGTGCGGAAATTGCCCAGCGACTTGGACATCTTGTCCGAGTCGACCATGAGCGGGCCGCAGTGCATCCAGATGTTGGCCAGCGCGCCGCCGAAAGCGCCCTCGGTCTGGGCGATCTCGTTTTCATGGTGCGGAAATTTCAGGTCCGGACCGCCGCCGTGAATGTCCAGCGGCAGGCCCAGCAGCGACTTGCTCATGGCCGAGCACTCGATGTGCCAGCCCGGACGGCCCAGGCCATACGGCGATTCCCACTTGGTGTCGGCCGGCTCCTCCGCCTTGGCGGACTTCCACAGCACGAAATCCAGCGGATCGCGCTTGGCCGAGCCCACCGCCACGCGCTCGCCGGCACGCAGGTCGTCCAGCGTCTTGCCGGACAGCTTGCCGTAGCCCGGAAAGCCGCGCACGGCGTAGTTCACGTCGCCATCGTCGGCCTGGTAGGCCAGGCCGTTCTGCTCGAGCTTGCCGATGATGTCGAGCATCTCGCCGACGTACTCGGTCGCGCGCGGTTCGCGGTCCGGCGTCTGGACGCCCAGCGCGCGCTCGTCGGCGTGCATGGCGTCGATGTAGAACTCGGTGACTTCGCCGATGCGGCGGCCGGTTTCGACGGCGCGGCGGATGATCTTATCGTCGATGTCCGTGATGTTGCGCACATAGTCGACCGTCAGCCCGCTGGCGCGCAGCCAGCGCTGCACGACGTCGAAGGACACCAGCATGCGGGCATGGCCCAGATGGCAGAAGTCATAGACGGTCATGCCACACACGTACATGCGCACCTGACCAGCCTGGGCCGGCTTGAACGGTTCTTTGGTACGCGACAACGTGTTGTAGATTTGCAGCATGGCGCTTATAGGCTTTATCTAAGTTTTCCGTGGCGGTTGCGGAAAGTTGCTGCCGAAGGAAAATACCTTCGGCGCGTGCCGCCGGGTCGGATTTCGGTCCCGCCGATTTCGATCCTGCGATTCCGATCCCGCGGTTTCGATCATGATCTCGGCCTCGGGCCATAATCCCACTGGCGCCGACCATTCCGAACCCGCATTCCGAGCCCGCGCTCCATCAACGATATCGCGGGCTTCGTCCCCGATGTCGAGCCAAAACTCAACCGGGGCTAAAATGGCGGTCGTCAAGTATAGCAAGCGGCCCGGTCGCGCGCGTAAGCGTCGGCCTGCCAAGACTTTTAACGGATGCCCAAGTGACTATCAAGCCGCGCTTTCGCGTCGCCCTGCTCGCCCTGGCCCTTGCGGGCGCGCCGGTTGGAACCTCTCTGGCCCAGTCGATGGCCGGCGGCGGGGGAAGCAACCCCAACGCCAACCTCACGACCCTGGATCCCATCCCGCCCGAAGGCGGCTGGGACAGCCTGGCCAAGCTGCTGGAAGCCGCCAAGCCAGGCGTCGACACGCGCCTGACGCCCTCGCCCTCGCAGATCACCACGTACATCGAGCGCCTGCTGAGCCACGGCGACAACGAAGAAGCGCTTGCCATGATCGAAAAGCGCCAGGAGCAGATCAAGGACCAGCGCGGCGACGATGTGCAGCTGATGTTCCAGCACGCCCGCGCCCTGGCGGCCCTGAACCGCACCGATGAAGCCATCGGCATTTATACCGAGATGACCAACCGCTTTCCGGAACTCCCGGAACCTTGGAACAACCTGGCGGCTCTATATGCTGGACGCGGTGAACTCGACCGGGCGCAGGACGCCCTGTCGATGGCCCTGCGCGCCGACCCCAACTACGCCGCCGCCCGTGCCAATATGGGCGATCTGCAGCTTCTGCAGGCCTTGAGCACCTACAAGAAGGCCGCCAGCGACGGCGTGCCCGGCATGCAGGAAAAGGTCCGCGAAGTCGAAACCATGCTGAAGGATAAACACGGCAAATGATGTCCCGCTACTCCCCCTTACACCTGCTGCGCCTGACGGCGTGCTCGTTCGCGCTGGCTGCATTCGCCCCAGCGCTCGTCAGCGCCGCCCCCGCGGCCAATTCCTCCACCTCCTCCTCTGAAGGCACAAAAGCCATGAGCACCAACCCCCGCGTCAAGCTCCAAACGAACCAAGGCGACATGGTCATCACCCTGGATGCCGCCAAGGCGCCCAAGACCGTCGAAAACTTCCTGACCTACGTCAAGGAAGGTTTCTACAACGGCACGGTGTTCCATCGCGTGATCGATGGCTTCATGGTCCAGGGCGGCGGCTTTGAGCCCGGCATGAAGCAGAAGCAGACCCACGCCCCCATCGAAAACGAGGCCAACAACGGCCTGAAGAACGACAAGTACACCCTGGCCATGGCCCGCACCAGCGATCCGCACTCGGCCACGGCGCAGTTCTTCATCAACGTGTCCAACAACGACTTCCTGAACTTCACCGCGCCCACGCCCAATGGCTGGGGCTATGCCGTGTTCGGCACCGTGACCGAAGGCACCGATGTGGTCGACAAGATCAAGGGCGTGAAGACCGGCAACAAGGGCTTCCACCAGAACGTGCCGAACGAAGACGTGATCATCGAGAAGGCCGAAGTTCTTGAATAAGATCGCGCTGTCCGGCCCCATCTGGCTGGCGTCCGACCTGCATCTGGGACCGGCCACGCCGGCCACCTCGGAGGCCTTCCTGGCCTTCCTGGAGGCCGCGCGGGAGGAAGCCGGCGCCCTGCTGCTGCCGGGCGACATCTTCGATGCGTGGATCGGCGACGACGTGATCCGCGCCGCGCCGCCGTGGCTCGCCACGGCGCTGACGGCGCTGCGCGACACCGCCAGCCGGATTCCGGTCTGGCTGGGCCGCGGCAACCGCGACTTCCTCATCGGCGAAGAACTGGCCCAGGCCCTGGGCGCCAAGCTGCTGCCCGAGCCGGCGCTGCTGGAAACGGATTACGGCCAGATCCTGCTGACCCATGGCGACGAGTTCTGTACGGACGATGCCGCCTACCAGCAGTTCCGCAAGATGGTCCGCGATCCGCGCTGGCAGGCCGAGTTCCTGGCCAAGACCATCCCCGAACGCCTGGCGATGGCGCAGCAGGCCCGCGGCGAAAGCCAGGCCGCCAACCAGATGAAGTCCATGGAGATCATGGACGTCAACGCCGCCGCCATTGAATCCGTCTTCCGCGAGACGGGCGTGCGCGTGCTGGTGCATGGCCATACTCATCGCCCCGCCCGCCACGTGCTGGAAGTGGACGGCAAGAAGCGCGAGCGCTGGGTCCTGCCCGACTGGGACTGCGACCATGTGTCGCCCGCCCGCGGCGGCTGGCTGGTCATCGACCAGGACGGATTGCAGTTCTACGACCTGGAAACGGAAGCGTAGCCCGACGGCGCACCGCGCCGTAGCGGAAAACAGCAAGGGCCGCGCGAGCGGCCCTTGTCATTGATGCTGCCGGCGGCGCGCCGGCCGTGCCGTCAGCGCGTGAAGATCCAGGCCGCGACGATGCCGCCGAAGATGATCCGATACCAGGCAAAGACGCGGTAGGTATGGTTGGCGACGAAGCGCAGCACGGCGCGCACCACCACCATCGCGCTCAGGAACGCGGCGATGAAGCCCACCGCGATGCCCGACAGGTCGTGCTGGGTGAGCACGCCGAAGTTCTTGTACATGTCGTACACCGCCGCGCCCAGCATCGTGGGCATGGCCAGGAAGAACGAGAACTCGGTGGCCGTCTTGCGCTGGATGCCGGCGATCATGCCGCCGATGATGGTGGCGCCCGAACGCGAGGTGCCCGGGATCATGGCCAGGCATTGCGCCACGCCCACGCCCAGCGCCTGCTTCCAGGAAATCTGCTCCAGCGTGCGGGCCGTGGCGCGCTCGTCCGAAGCGGTATCGTCGGCCGCGCCCGGCATGTCGCCCGGCGTGTGGTGCGTCTTGCGCTCCACGTACAGCATGATCAGGCCGCCCAGCACCAGGGTCACCACCACCACGGCCGGGTGATAGAAGATGCTCTTGATGGACTTGATGAAGATCGCGCCGATGACGGCGGCCGGCAGAAAGGCGATGATCAGGTTGCGGGTGAAGGCCACCTCGGTGGGCACCCCGGTCAGCGTGCCGCGGATCAGCGTCAGCAGGCGCGCGCGGAACACCCACATCACCGCCAGGATGGAGCCCAGCTGGATCACCACCTCGAACACCTTGCCCTGGCTGGATTCGAAATTGATCCAGTCGCCCACCAGGATGAGGTGGCCGGTACTGGACACGGGTATGAATTCCGTCAGGCCTTCGATGATGCCCAGGACGAAAGCTTTGATCAGGTATAGGGTGTTCTCGGTCACGGTGTGGGGTCGGTTTCAGTTAATCGTTGGCTAGGGATTCGTCGTCCGCAAGCATTTCCTGCGGCCGCTTCTCGACGCGCACCAGCGCGATGCGGCGTCCGTCCATTTCCAGGACTTCAAAGCGGAAGTGTTCGTGGTGCATTTCGTATTCGCAGACGTCGCCCGGCTTGGGCAGGTGCCCGAAGCGCGACAGCAGGTACCCCGCCAGGGTTGAAAAATCCTGGGCATCATCGACCAGGCCTTCGGTTTCCAGCACTTGCTCGACATGGTGCAGGTCTGCCGCGCCGTCGATTTTCCAGGTGTTCTCGCCGTCGGCGACGATGTCGGGCAGTTCGTCCTCATCGGGGAATTCGCCGGCGATCGCCTCGAAGACGTCGATCGGCGTCACCAGGCCCTCGATGGCGCCGAACTCGTCGGCCACCAGCACCAGCTGGCCGCGCGAACGCTTGAGCGTGTCCATCAGGCGCAGGATGCCGATGGACTCGTGCACGATGATGGGATCGCGCAGGCGGTTGCGGCGCACCCGGCCCTCGGTGATCAGGTCGGCCACCAGGTCCTTGGCGCGCGCGATGCCCAACACCTCGTCCAGCGAACCGCGGCAAACCGGGAAGAAACTGTGCGGCGCCTCGGTCAGCTGGCGGCGGATGGTTTCCGGATCGTCGTCGATGTTGATCCAGGACACATCCGTGCGCGGCGTCATGATCGAACGGATCGACCGCTCGGCCAGCGTCAGCACGCCGCTGACCATGTTGCGTTCCTCGACCCCGAAGGCCGGGATGGCCGGGCCGTCCGCGCGAGGCAGGTCGGGTTCGTCGGCGGGCGGGCGCTTGCCCAGCATGCGCAGCACGGCCGAGGCCGTGCGCTCGCGCATCGGGCGGCGCGCATCCAGCTTGAGCAGGTTGCGGCGCGCCACCTGGTTCAGGGCCTCGATGGCGACCGAGAAGCCGATGGCTGCGTACAGATAGCCCTTGGGCACCTTGAAGCCGAAGGCTTCGGCCAGCAGCGAGAAACCGATCATGAGCAGGAAGCCCAGGCACAGCACCACCACCGTGGGGTGGGCGTTGACGAAACGCGTCAGCGGCTTGGACGCCAGCAGCATGATGCCGATGGCGATGATGACGGCGATCATCATGATGGCCAGATGGTCCACCATGCCGACCGCGGTGATGACCGAGTCCAGCGAGAACACCGCGTCCAGCACCACGATCTGCGTCACGATCACCCAGAAGCTGGCGTACACGCGCGGCCCCGACGAGCCGCCGTGCTGCGAGCCCTCCAGGCGCTCGTGCAGTTCCATGGTGCCCTTGAACAGCAGGAACAGGCCGCCGATCATCAGAATCAGGTCGCGGCCCGAGAACGACAGCGGGCCGATGGAAAACAGGGGGGTGGTCAGCGTGACCAGCCATGACATGACCGACAAGAGGCCCAGACGCATGATGAGCGCCAGGCTCAGGCCCATGATGCGCGCGCGGTCGCGTTGCGCCGGGGGCAGCTTGTCCGCCAGGATGGCGATGAAAATCAGGTTATCGATCCCCAGGACGATCTCAAGGACGACCAGGGTAAGCAAGCCGACCCACGCAGTAGGGTCCAGCAGCCACTCCATCAGGAGCTCCAGAAGTTACACGACCGGTAATCGTACATGGAAAATCCGTGACACGCCGGTGACGAGCCCCGTCCTTATGCCTGATGCGCGCGCGGTCTAGGCCCGTGGAACCAGGGCGTCCGGCACCTGCCCCGCCCTTGCGGAAAGACAAAAAAAACCGGCCTCGAGCCGGTTTTTCGCGTCAGCGGGAGCCGCTCAGCTGCCGAGCTTGAGCGTGCCCTTCATCATGGCCCAGTGGCCAGGGAAGGAGCAGAAGTAGGCATAGGCCTCGCCCGGGGTGAGCTTGGAGACGTCAAACGTAACCGAATCCGACTCGCCGCCACCGATGACCTTGGTATGGGCGATGACGCGGGTGTCGCCCGCCTTGACATATTCCTGCGGCAGGCCGGCGTTCATGCCATCGGTGGCCACGGCGGTCTTGTCGGCCTCCTTGGTCAGCACCCAGTTGTGGCCCATGGCGACCTTGGGCATCTTGCCGACATGCTTGAGGTGCACGGTGAATTGCTTGCAGCTTTTGTCGACGACCATTTCCTTCAGGTTGTATTGCATGGCGTCGTTGCTTTCTATGGTTGCTTCGCACTGAGCGGCCAACGCGGGCAGGCTGGCTGCGGACAGGGCGATGGCGAGGGTGGCTTTTGCCAGCATGGAGATTCTCCGTAAACGTTGGCGGCCTTTCCGACACGCGCGAGGCACATGCCTAGCGTCGCTGCCGCCACGCACAAGTCTATGGCGGCCTTCCAGGCGCACCATTGACGGACATCAATAGCGCCTCGTTCACCCCCTTCAAAACGGGGATATCCCCTACGCCGCGTGAGGGTATTGCCGCCGAGCGGGCTCCGTGCGCGCGGCAATTGACAAACCGCAATACGACGGATGCCGCGTGTTCTTAGGATGCCTGCAAACAAGCACAAACAGCAGAGTCCGAAGATGCAAGGCAGCACAGCGGCGGGGCGTGGGTTCAGTCGGTACATCTGGTTCATACATGCGGTTGTTGTCTTGCTGCTGTTCTGTGCGCAGACGGCTGGCACCGCGCAGGCCCAACGTCTGCCTGACTTCCTGGGCAGTGTCCCGATAGGACAGATCTTCCCTGGCGCGGACCGCGCCGACCCGCCCGCCGGCAAGCCCATGGTTGCCAAGGTCTATGCCAGCGACCGCCAGCTGGGCGTGGTCTATCTGACTTCCGACGTCGTCAACACTCGCGGCTACTCCAGCAAGCCCATCGACCTGCTGATCGGCCTGGCCAATGACGGACGCATCGTCGGCGCACGGCTTGTAGAGCACCACGAGCCCATCGTGCTCATCGGCATTCCGCAGTCCAAGGTCGACCATTTCATCAGCGGCTATGTCGGGCTGAACTTCGTGGACTCCCCTCCCCGCCATGGCGCCCCGCCGCCCGTGGACATCATCAGCGGCGCGACCGTCACGCTGATGGTGATCGGCGACAGCATCACGCGCTCGGCGATCGCCGTGGCCCGCGCCCATGGCATCGACAAGAGCGCCGGACAGGCGCAGCAGGCCGCGCCCGCCACCGCCCGCGTCGTGGACGAAACGCGCGATGCCGTCCAGCCCTGGCAGGCCTTGCTGGACGCTGGCGCGGTGCGCAACCTGCGGCTGAGCTCTGAAGACGTGAACCGGACGTTCCGCGAATCCGGCCGGAACGACGCGGCGGCTAGCGCGGCGGCCAGCGCGGAGGGCGGCGCGGACGCCGACGGCTTCATCGACTTGTACGCCGCGCTGGTCAGCGTGCCCGCGATCGGCCGCAGCCTGCTGGGCGACACGGAATGGCAGCGCCTGAGGGAACGGCTCAAGCCCGGCCAGCAGGCCGTGCTGGTGGCCGGCAACGGCGCCTACTCGTTCAAGGGCTCGGGCTACGTGCGCGGCGGCATCTTCGACCGCATCGAGATCATCCAGGACGAAAGCAGCTTCCGCTTTCGCGACCGCAATCACCAGCGCCTGGCCGACGTGGCCGCCGAGGGCGCGCCCGCGTTCCGCGAAGTCGCGCTGTTCGTCGTGCCCGAGGACACCGTATTGGACCCGGTCGCGCCCTGGCGCCTGCAGCTCATGGTGCAGCGCGTGCTCAGCGTCAGCGACAAGGCCTTCGTGACCTTTGACCTGAGCTATGAACTGCCGGCGGCCTATACCCGGCCAGCGGCAGGCGCGCAGACGCCCGCGGCACCGTCCGCCGCAGCCGCCGCGGCGCAGGCCGCTCCAGCGGAAGAACCCGCGCCGGCGCTTTGGAAGCAGATATGGCGCGGCAAGGCCGGACAGGTCGCGGTCCTGACCGTGGCGCTGGTGGTGCTGGTGGGCATTTTCTTCTTCCAGGACCAACTGACCAGCCGCCCCTTGCTGCACGACCGCCTGCGGCTGGCCTTCCTGGCGTTCGCGCTGTTCTGGATCGGCTGGTACGGCCAAGCCCAATTGTCCATCGTGAACGTGCTGACTTTCTTCTCGGCGCTGCGCAGCGACTTCCGCTGGGAGTACTTCCTGATGGACCCGCTGGTGTTCATCCTGTGGTGCGCCACGGCCATCTCCATGGTGTTCTGGAACCGCGGCGCCTTCTGCGGCTGGCTATGCCCGTTCGGCGCCCTGCAGGAACTCAGCAACCGCATCGCCCGCCGTCTGGGCGTGCGCCAGCTCAAGATCAGCCATGGCGTGAACCAGCGCCTGTCGACCCTGAAGTACGTGATCTTCCTGCTGCTGTTCGGCTTTTCCTTGTATGACCTGGCGCTGGCCGAGCAACTATCCGAGGTCGAGCCCTTCAAGACCGCGATCATCCTGCGCTTCATGCGCTACTGGCCCTTCGTCGCGTTTGCCGTGGCGCTGCTGGCCGCCGGCCTGTTCGTGGAGCGCTTCTTCTGCCGCTACCTCTGTCCGCTGGGGGCCGCGCTGGCCATTCCCGCGCGGCTGCGCATCTTCAACTGGCTGCGCCGCTACCGCGACTGCGGCAACCCCTGCCAGCGCTGCAACCTGGAGTGCCCGGTGCAGGCGATCGACCCCACCGGCGAGATCAATCCGAACGAGTGCATCCAGTGCCTGCACTGCCAGATGCTCTACCACCACGAGCAGAAATGTCCGCACCTGATCCAGAAGAAGGCCAAGCGGGAGCGCCGCCGCGCGCCCGCGGCCGAACCCGCCGAGCAGGTCATCGTCATGCACCGCGCGCCGAATCCGAATAGCGAACCCGGCGCCTGATCCCACTTTTCGCACCGCGGCGCCCGGGGCGCCGTCCCTACCAAGGAGTAATCCATGTCAGACAAGAATCCCGACAAGGCTGGCCTCACCCGCCGCAGCTTCCTCGGCACCGCAGCCATCACGGGCGCAGCCGGCCTGGTGGCCGGGGCGCAGATCTCCACCGCCCACGGCAAGGACGCAAAGGGCGGCGCGAACGGCGTGCTGGGCCACGTCGCCCCTGGCGAGCTGGACGAATACTATGCCTTCAACTCCAGCGGCCAGTCGGGCGAAGTGCGCGTGCTGGGCCTGCCGTCCATGCGCGAGCTGGTGCGCATCCCGGTCTTCAACCATTGCAGCGCCACCGGCTGGGGCCGCACCAATGAAAGCCGCAAGATCCTGACCGAAGGCCTCACGCCCGAAACCCGCGAGTACCTGAAGGACAAGGGCGGCGTGTTCATCAACGGCGACGCCCACCACCCGCATCTATCGTTCACCGACCGCACCTACGACGGGCGCTACCTGTTCATCAACGACAAGGCCAACAACCGCGTCGCCCGCATCCGCCTGGATGTGATGAAGACGGACAAGATCACCGAGCTGCCCAACGTCTCCGGCGTGCACGGCCTGCGGCCGCAACGCTATCCGCGTACCGGTTATGTCTTCGCCAACGGCGAGCACATCATCCCACTGCCCAACGACGGCAAGGTGACCGACGATCCCAAGAAGAACTTCTTCGCCATCTACACCGCCCTGGACGGCGACACCATGAAGGTCGCCTGGCAGGTGCTGGTCGACGGCAACCTGGACAACGGCGACGCCGACTACCAGGGCAAGTACTCGTTCTCCACCTGCTACAACTCGGAGAAAGGCGTCACGGTGGAAGAGGCTTCCGCCAACGAGCAGGACTGGGTCGTGGTGTTCAACATCAAGCGCATCGAGGAAGCCGTCAAGAAGGGCGACTTCAAGACGATGGGCGGCGTCCCCGTGATCGACGGACGCCACGGGTCCAAGTACACCCGCTACATTCCGGTGCCGAACTCGCCGCACGGCTGCAACGCCGCGCCCGACGGCATCCACCTGGTGCTCAACGGCAAGCTGTCGCCCACCGTCACGGTGCTGGACGTGCGCACGCTGGACGACCTGTTCGACGACAAGATCAAGCCGCGCGATTGCGTGGTGGCCGAGCCGCAGCTGGGCCTGGGCCCGCTGCACACGGCGTTCGACGGCCGCGGCAACGCCTACACCACGCTGTTCATCGACAGCCAGATGGTCAAGTGGAACATCGACAAGGCGAAACGCGCCTATAAGGGCGAGAAGGTCGACCCCATCATCCAGAAGCTGGACGTGCACTACCAGCCCGGCCACAACCACTCGACGATGGGCGAAACCCGCGAGGCCGACGGCAAATGGCTGGTGTCGCTGAACAAGTTCTCCAAGGACCGTTTCCTGAACGTCGGCCCGCTCAAGCCGGAAAACGACCAGTTGATCGACATCTCCGGCGACGAGATGAAGCTGGTGCATGACGGCCCCAGCTTCGCCGAGCCGCACGACATGTGCCTGGTGCACCGTTCCAAGATCCATCCTGTGAGCGTCTGGAAGCGCGACGACCCGATGTGGGAAGACGCCCGGCAGATGGCCAAGAAGGACGGCGTCTCGCTGGACGACGCGGCGAAGGTGGTGCGCGACGGCAACAAGGTGCGCGTGTACATGATGGCGGTCGCGCCCATGTTCAGCCTCAAGAAGTTCGAGGTCAACCAGGGCGACGAGGTCACCGTGGTAGTCACGAACATGGAGGTGATCGAGGACCTGACGCACGGCTTCACGCTGGAGGGCCACGGCATCGCCATGGAGGTCGGGCCGCAGGCCACGTCCTCGGTCACTTTCACAGCGGACCGGCCGGGCGTGTACTGGTACTACTGCCAGTGGTTCTGCCACGCGCTGCACATGGAGATGTCCGGCCAGATGGTCGTCCATCCCAAGAAGACCGCGTAGCGCATATGAAGCTCGCCGCAATCCTGACGATGCGCGCAGGCAAGGCCGCCGGCGCCATGCTGCTGGCGGCGGCCGGGCTGGCGCTGCCGGGCGCGGCGCCCGCGGCGACCCTGGAGATCGCCGCGGGCGCGGACCTGGCGGCGGCAGTCGCCTCTGCCGCCGCCGGCGACG
>NZ_MTLG01000084.1 GCF_002192695.1 Achromobacter xylosoxidans | reverse complement strand
CGGCTCCGGTCACGTTGCCGAGCAGGCCGGTCACGGGCGCCAGCAGTCCGCCCGTGCCGCCCGCGCTTCCCGTCAGGCCGCCGGTCACTCCGCCCAGACCCAGGGTACCGGTCAGCGAGGCTACGGCGGCCGTGGCGTTGTGCAGTGTCGAACCCAGGGGGTTGGGATTGGACGGCGAGGCATGGAGCACGCCGCCCGCAGTGTTGAGCGCGCCGCCCAGGTTCCGCACTACATCGTTAAGTCCGGTCGCGTTTGCCGGCAAGGCGCTGCCCAGATTGGTGACGGTGCCGCCCAGGCTGCTCAGCAGCCCCGCCACCGGCGCGCCCAATTTGGCGCCATCGCCCACTTGCTGCGTCAGACCGGTAACCTTGGCGACCAGCGGGCTGGCAGTCGAATCGAGTGCGTGGCCTACACCGCCCAGCAGGGGTTGCAGGCCCAGCGGCAACACGTTGTCGACGGCCTGGCCAGTATTGCCCAATGAGGGTTCCAGCAGTCCCAGCGCAGGGCCGCTCAAGGCCTCTCCGGTCAGGCCGCCAACCACTTGCGTCACGGGCTGCAGCAGGCCGCCCTGGCCCGATAGCGCCCCAGTCAGGGCGCCTACAGCGCCTGTGGCGTTGCCCAGCACCGTGGTCAGAGGATTCGGGTTGTTCGGGTTCGCATTCAACAGGCCGCCGGTGCTGGCCACGGTCTTGCCCAGGCCGTCCACCAGGCCTCCGACTCCGGCGCCCAGACCTCCAGGCAGTCCCGTGCCCTTGACGCTGGTGCCCAGGTCGCTGACCAAGCCGCCCACCTGTTTGACGACGCCGTCGGCGGGCTGGCCCAAGCCGGTCGTGGCGCCGATCTGCTGAGTCAGGCCGACGACGGTGTCCGCCACCGGCTTGATCGTGGGATCCAGCGCCTTGCCCACGCCGCCCAGCGTCGTGTCCAGATTGAGGGGCAAGGTGTTGTCGAGCGCCCCGCCGGTATTGCCGAGCGTGGTTTCCAGCAGGCCGCTCACGCGTGGCGGGTTGGTGCCGCCGCCGGGGTCGGTACCGCCGCCGGGGTTGGTGCCGCCGCCAGGGTTGGTGCCGCCGCCAGGGTTGGTGCCGCCGCCAGGGTTGGTGCCACCGCCGGGGTTGGTGCCGCCGCCAGGGTTGGTGCCGCCGCCAGGGTTGGTGCCACCGCCAGGGTTGGTGCCACCGCCGGGATTGGTGCCGCCGCCAGGGTTGAGGCCACCGCCGGGATCAAGGCCGCCACCGCCCGGGTTGGTCGGGATGTCCGTTCCAGGGAGGCCCGCGGTTTTCTTGCCGCCGCCGCCACCGCCGCAGGCGGCCAGGGCGCTCACAAGCGCAGTGGCCATGACGGTGGCAGTCAGGATGCGTTGCAGGCGGCGCGTGTCGGAATGGGTTTGCATGGCGAACTCCTTTGGTTGGAAGAGTCAGGCGTCGAAACAACCCGATACGCTTCCTCATGCACAAACCATGCCAAGATTTTTCATGCCCCGTGCAAAACCGTGATTTCGGCAATTTCACGTAAATTAAAACGCTTTGTTATCAATGGGATATTCACGAAAACGAGGGTTTTCCTGAGGCCTGAAAATTCCCATTTTTGCGATCGCGTGGAGCCTGCGACTGTTACGCAAAACCGGTCATCCGACGTTACGTTACGTCGGACGTTACGTAACGCCGATGACGCTGCTCAATAGAAAACGCCCGTCGCGACGGGCGTTCATCTGGCGCTCAGCCGCGTCCTCCCGGGCTGCTAGAACGCGTCGTAGAACAGGGAGTAATTGGCGTTGAAGCGCACGTTGCGGTCATTGTTGACCGTGGCTGACCCCACCGGCTTGGCGACGTTGAAGTCGAACAGGTAGTACTTGTCGTCGGTAAAGCGCAGGCCCAGGGCAAGCGACGACAGGTGCCGTTGGTTCAGCGTCTGCAGATCCTTGTTGTTGTACCAAGTGCGCGCGTAGTCGACCAAGGCGTAGGGCTGCACGCTGGAAAGGTATTCCCAGCCCACGCCGAAGCGGCGATTGATCTCCGCCGACACGCCCACGCCCTTGTCGCCGCTCTGCTCGCCCTGCGGATAGCCCATGGCGTAGCGCCAACTGCCGTACGAGACCTGTTCGGACGAAGGCAGGATATTGCTGGAGTACTGCGCAGCGCCGGAGAAAACCAGGCCGATCTGGGCGGGCAGCACGAAGGTCTGCCTGGCGTTCAGGTTGTAGCGGGTGAAATCCAGGTCCAGCAGCGGGGTGGCGGAATAGCCATAGTTGGTCGAGATGTCCTTTTTCGCGCCCGCGGCGTCAAAACCCTTGGCTACGCTCAGCGTGACGTCCGTGGCCTTGGTCTCGGACACCTGGATGTAGCGCATCTCGGCGGTCGCCGCGCGTACCTGCGCATCCTGCTGCAACCATCGGTCGGTGCTGCGGGCCTCGTACCGGTCCTTGGAATTGGCCGCGTAGACGCCCAGGGTTCCGGTCAGCGAGCGGGTGTTGTTCAACAGGAACGGATAGCTCACGCCGACGCCGATGCGGTCGTTCTTCACGCGCCGCTCGAAGCCCAGCATTTCGATCGCATCGTCCTGGGGCCGCGCATCGTAGTGATAGCCGTCGATCTTCAGCGCCAGGCCGTCGGCGCCGAGCGGCACGCGGATTTCCCCCGACACGTACTTCACGTCATCGGTATTGAAGGGCACCGAAGCGGTCAGCTTCACTTGCTCGCCCAGGGGCGTCAGGCTGTTGGTCGCAAGATTCACCACCGGCTGCATGCCGGTGCCCAGGTCCGCAATGCCGCCCGTCAGGCTGACGGGTTGGCGGCTGGCCGCCAGCATCAGTTCGGTCGCGCCGTCGGCGCGGCGGGGCAGGTCCAGGCTGGGCGTGAATTTGACGCCTGGCACGGTGCGCATCAGGTTCAGCTGGCGTTCCAGCGTGGCTTGCTTGAGCGGCCTTTCCTCCTGCAGGGGCGCGGCCAGCGCCTCAAGCCTGTCTTGCGCATTGCCGATATCGCCTTCGATGCGCACGTTGGCGATGTAGCCCTCGACCACCGTCACCACCACCAGGCCATTGGCGAAGGTCTGGTTCTGCAGCAGCGCAAAGGAAAGCGGAAAGCCCTTGTCGCGGTAGAGCTGGGTGATCTTATCGACCTCCTGGACCAGCTGGCCCAGGCTGATCTCCTTGCCCGCAAGCGGGCTCAGCATTCCCGATACTTCCTCGAACGGAATCGCGCGCACGCCGCTGACGTCGAAGTTGCGGGGCACGATGCGCTGCGCCAGCCTGGCCTGCAAGGCCAGTTGCTCCGGCGTGGCGGTCTGGACGTAGGGCGGGGGTTGCGTCGCCGAAGGAGGGCGCTCCAGCCGCGGCATGGCATCCACCGGGTTGCCGCGCAATGGGCCTTCCGCCCGGGCTGGGGAGCCTGCCGCCACGATGCACAAGAGGGCGAGGCAAAGCGGACTCGCCGGGGACATGCTTCTCTTGCCTTTTTCGTCTCTCATTTCCGCTGGCGCTTCTGAACGGATAGCCGATCCCGACCGAGTATCGGATGGAAAAGGGTTGCAACAGTGTTAGGAAAAAGTTGCATTTACCGGTGCTCGTATGGTGCCAGTATTTTCGGCAGAATGACAATTAATTTCAAATTCCGTCTTGGAAAAGGCAGTGCGTTTTCATTATTTCGAAATATTTCCTTGTTGCGGGATATATTTTCCAGTCAAGATAAAGCCCGTTCAGCTGTTTTTATTAATGTTTTCGAAAACTTAGGAGCGTTCGTTACACATCTTATGTCGCAATATCGCGAAATTCAGTGAAAACCCTGATGTGTATGATTTGGCAATATATAAACTAAAGATACGTATCAAAAATACGCAAAATGTGTGAACCCGCCTGGAGGCAAAGATGGCTGGGGATTACTGCAAGAAGCACTGCAATTGCCTGCCGGCCGCGCGTCGGCACTGCCGCTTGCCACACGAGGAGCGTTCATGAGCCCGGGAGACGTCGTTCCGCTCTCCTTCAATGGCGGCCTGGTGGCGCTGTCGTTCCTGATTGCGGCGTTGGGTTCGTATGTGGCCCTGCTGGCCGCCGCGGGCATCCGCGCGGAAACCCAGGACGGCGAAATCCGCATCGGCTATATCGTCATCGGCGCCGTGGCCATGGGCGGCGTGGGTATCTGGAGCATGCATTTCATCGGCATGCTGGCGCAGAACCTGCCTTTTGAAGTCGGTTATCAGGTTGGCCTGACGATACTCAGCTTCGTGGTCGCCGCGGGGTTTTCCGGCTGGGCGTTCTGGTATGTCGGGCGCGACCGTTTCACTTTTCTTCGCTGCCTGGTCGGCGGCTGCGCCGCGGGATTCGGCGTGGCTTCCATGCATTATGTGGGCATGAGCGCCGCGCGCATGCCGGCGGTATTGCTCTGGAATCTGCCGCTGGTGGTTTTGTCGGTGCTGATCGCCGTCATCGCGGCTACTGCCGCACTGTGGCTGGCCTTCAATACCCAGAATGAACGCCAGCGCATCGGCGCGGCCATTTTGATGGCCATCGCCGTCTGCGGCATGCATTACACCGGCGCGGCTGCGGGCGCGGTCATCTGCACGACCCCGAACGACGCCATCGGACTGCATGTAGGCGGCGCCATGCTGCCGTATATCGCTTTCGCGTTGTCGATCGTCACCTTGCTCCTCATGCGCTGGCATTTGCAGCGCGCCTCCAAACGCTTTCGCGCGCGCACGGCGCAGCGCATCGACTCGATCATTGAATCGGCCCCTGGCGTGGCGACGGACAGATTGCCCGGCGCCACGCCGGGGCCGGGTTAGCTGGACCCTGGACGCGCGCTGCGGAAACGATGGCGGTGCGTGGGCGGTTCCAGGCTTTAGGGGGCTGGCTCTGCATTTCGAGGAACGGCCCCGGTCATCAATCGAGACCCATGGAGCTCGACATGAAAGCAACACTTGCGCAGTTCTGGAATGACGAAGAAGGCATCACCGCCCTGGAGTACGGGCTGATCGCGGGAATGGTGGCGGTAGCGCTGATTGTCGCGGTGGGGGCCTTTACCGGGTCCTTGAAAGGCATGTTCGAGGAACTAGGCACCAAGCTGGACAACGCCAAGACCGGCACTACGCCTCCTGCTGGGGGTAGCAGCGGTTAAACCGCGAACTCGTCCGCGTCGTGGCGGCGGGGTGCTCCTGGCCGCCGCGGCGCGTACCCGCAACATGGCATCACTTGATTGAAGGAGTCCGTGCCCGTCTGGCGCGCCCATCGTCGTATCCGTCTTTTCAGAAGGTCTAGCCTTGTATCCAGGGGTAGTGCTGTGGTGGCTGTTGTTTGCATGCTGGATTCTGGCGCTGATCCATGCCGATCTGCGCTATCGCCGCGTCCCCAACCGGCTGATCATCGCGGGACTCGCGGGCCAATTGCTATGGCTGCTGGCGGCCCTGCTGGCGCCTGGCTGGGCCTATCCGCCGCGATGGTCGGGCTGGCTGATGGCGCTGGCCGGCTTTCTGGTCGCGGTGCCGTTCCTGCCGTTGTGGCGCAGGCGCCTCATGGGAGCAGGGGATATCAAGGCCATCGCCGTGCTCGGGCTGCTGCTGGGCTTCGCGCCGCTGTTGGTGACGCTGGCGCTGGCGAGCGTGCTGGCCGGCCTGCATGGCCTGTTGTACCTGGCGGTTTCGCGGGTCTGGGCGCTGAGCAACCGGGCGCGTCAGATTCCCTACGCCGCGTATCTGGGCCTCGCCGCCTGCAGCGCGGTTCTTATTCCGTGGAGTTCGCCCTGGTATTCGTGGTGTTCTTCCTGGTGTTTTACGGGATCCTGACGTATTCCCTGGTGGTCGCCGCCCAGCATTCCGTGACGCTGGCCGCGCAGGACGGCGCGCGCAAGGTCCTGCAGTGGCAGGCTGGCGCCGCGTCGTTGACCGCAAGGGCCGAGGCCGGACGCGATTCGGCGCTGTATCAGGCGGAATGGATCAGCACCATGTCCGCGGCGCCGGTGCAGGTGGCGGTCTGCGGCAGCGCGGGGGCGTTGAGCAGCGCGGCCGGCGGTGCCTGCAGCGGCTTGCCGCTGGCGCAGGACCAGATCGAGGTTTACGTGTCCTATGCGTACGGCGCCCATCCGCTCATCCCGTCCGTGCCGCTCTTGCAGGCGGCGCTGATGCCGGCCTCCAGCGTACTGAGCGCGCGCGCCACGGTGCATCTGGGCAACGCGCTGGGCGGGGGAGGCTGAGATGCGCGCCTATCCGCAACGCCCCGAGGGCAAGGCGCCACGCCAGCGCCAGCGCGGCGTCGCGGCGCTGGAGTTTTCGCTGACGTTGACCTTGCTGCTGCTTTTCATCTGCGGCGTGGTCGGGTTCGGCGCGCTGTTCTGGATGCAGCAGCAGTTGGCCGCCGCCGCGGCCGATGGCGCGCGCGCCGCGGTCTACGCCCGTTTCAACGGCCAGGCCGACGTGCCCACGGCAGCCTGTCTGGCGGCGATGGGTAGCTTTTCCGCCGGTTCGGCGGTGTTGTGCAGCACGACGCGGGCCCCGTGTGCCTGGACCGGGGCGGGCGGCAGGCAAGCCGATTGCGCCACCGTCGCCATGACCTACAACACCCAGTCCTGGCCGCTATTGGAGATCGTGCGCGGGCTGATCACCGCCTTGCCGGGCACGAACCGGAACTGGGTGCCGAGCCGCTTGCATTCGCAGGCCGTCGTGCAGATTTCGCAGGGGACACCATGAGCAGTCTGAGCAAGATCGTTGCGGGTATGTTGCTGGTGGCGGGCCTGGCGCTGGCCTTCGTGGCGTGGCGGCTGGCTTCGGCGCCCGCGAGCCCTCCGGCCAGCGTGGCGCCCGCGCCGGTCGCGGCGGCGCCCGCGGAGCCGGTCAAGCTCCATCCGGTGGTGGTGGCCCGCGAGCCGATACTGGCGGGCTCGCGCATCGACAGCGCGAGAATGCTGACGGTGGCGCAATGGCAGGTGGCGCTGTCCGGCGGCTTTGCCGACATCGCGCCGCTGGAAGGCGCGGTGACGAAGGTCGACATCGCCGCGGGCGATCCGATCGTACCCAGCTTGTTGACGCAAGGGCTGGCGCGCCAGCTCAAGCCGGGCGAGCGCGCCGTCGCCATTTCGGTGGACGAAGTGATCGGCGGCGGCAACCGCATCGTTCCAGGCGACATGGTGGACGTGTTCTTCATGATCGAAAAAAGCGCCGAGGTGGCCGTCGGCCAGGCTCGCCTGCTGCAGTCGCAGGTGCGCGTGCTGGCTTACGGCCGGGCCTCGGTGGAAGGGCCGGATGAAAAGTCGGCCTTGCAGCAGGGCGGCCCGGGGCAACCGGCGCGTACCGCGGTGCTGGCCGTGCCGGTCGATCGCGTCAATGAATTGATGCTGGCCAGCCGTGCTGGCCGCCTGCAGCTGGCGCTGCGCCCGGTGGGCGACGACAGCATGCCGGACGCGCAGCTGTTCGCGCAACGCGGCACGGTATTGCCGGTCCGCGCCGATCTGACGCCGGCGCAGCGCGAGTCGCTGCTGTCGGGCCCCAATCGCGCCTATGCCGGCGAGAGCCTGGTGCAACTGGACGGCACGACGGCCGCGGCGCTGGCGCCTGCGGCCCGCGCCGCGAGCCGGCCGCAGGGCACAGGCGGCGGCCGGACAGTGGAAATCATCCGGGGAGAGAAATCCGAGCGCGTGCGCTATTGAACGGGGCTGCGGGCGGACCAGGCGCTGGCCGCAGCCGGACTTATTCCATCATCGGGTCCAGCACTATGAAGAAACATCAGCGCACCACCATGATCTGCCTGCTGTCGGCCGCGGCGGCGATGACGCACGCCGGCCCCGGCCAGGCACAGAGCGCGGCGCCCGCGGCCAGCGCGAGCGCGCCGGTCCGCGACATCTCGATGGCGGTGAAGGGGCAGCAGACCCTCATGCTGGATGGCGGCGCGCCCACGCGCATCGCCATCGGCGATCCCGACGTGGCGGATGTGAAGGTATTGCCCGCCAGCGGCAAGCGCGCGGGCTCCGTGCTGCTCTATGGCAAGAAGCCCGGCACCACGCAGTTGCAGGTCTGGACCGGCAACAACGCCGCGCCGCAGATCTGGAACGTCCGCGTCGGCGGCAGCGTGCAGGGCGCGCTGGCGAGCCGCGGCCTGGGCGGCGGCGCCAACGTCGATATCGCGGACGGACATGCCGTCGTGTCGGGCCACGCCGAATCACAGTTGGGGCAGATCGCGTCGGCCACCATGGCGGCGTCCGCCGTGGGCGGGGAAAAGAACGTGGTGGACATGTCCACCGCCGGCGCGGGCGGCGTGGTGCAGGTGGAAGTCAAGGTCGTGGAAGTGTCGCGTTCGGTGATGAAGGCGGCCGGCATCAGCTTCACGGCCAGCAACGGTCCCTGGAGCGGCGGCAGCTCCACCATGCCCGCCAGCCTGGGCGGTCCGTTGGCGGCGGGGTTCTCGCTGTTCTACGACTCCAACAATTTCTCGGCGCGGCTGCGCCTGCTGCAGACCAATGGCATGGCGCGCGTCCTGGCCGAGCCGACCCTGGTGGCCCTGACGGGGCAGAGCGCCAGCTTCCTGGCCGGCGGCGAACTGCCGATTCCGCAGGCCGGCGGCCTGGGCACGGTCAACGTGACCTTCAAGCCCTTCGGCATCGGGCTGACCGTCACGCCCACCGTGCTGTCGCGCGACCGCATTTCGCTGAAGGTCGCGCCCGAGGCCAGCGAACTCGACTACACCAACGGCATCGCCATCAACACCAGCGCGGACACCAGCACCATCATCCCGGCCCTGCGTACCCGGCGCGCGGACACCACCGTCGAACTGGGCGATGGCGAGAGCTTCGTGATCAGCGGCCTGGTGTCGCGCCAGACCAAGGCCATGGTCAACAAGGTGCCCATGCTGGGCGACCTGCCCATCATCGGGGCTTTCTTTCGCAGCGTCGACTACTCCCAGGAGGACACCGAGCTGGTCATCGTCGTGACCCCGCGCCTGGTGCGCCCCATCGCGCGCGGCGTGGCCCTGCCGCTGCCGGGAGCCAAGCAGGAGCAGACGGACACGGCGTTCAACGCTTGGGGCTACTACCTGACCGGCCCGGTGGGCGGCCAGCAAATGCCGGGCTTTTCACGGTGAGCGATATGAAGACACATGCCAGCGAATGGGTGGGCCTGCAAAACGGCACGCGGTTCCTGTTCTGCTCCCAGGGCAACGCGGTTGCCGCGCAGCTGGGGCAGGCCTTGGGCGACCTTGGGATGCTGACCCAGGAATCGCCCCGCATAGAGGAACTGGCGCGGCGCCTGACGGAGATCGCGCCGCAGGTGGTGTTCCTGGATTTCACCCTGAGCGACGACGAACCCGGAAAACTGTTCAAGTCCGCGGAACTGGCGCGCTTGCTGGCGCGCATCGCGCCGACGGTGCCGCGCGTGGCGGTGGGCTTCCTGAGCCAGCCGGAGGGCGCGATCGCCGCCTTGCGGGCGGGCGTGAGCGATTTCGTCGATCCTTCGGTGGCGCCGCAGGAGATCAAGGAAGTGGTGCTGCGCTTGCTCGACCGCCCGTCCAGCGGCCGCATGGACGGCACGCGCCGCAGCGTCGTGCTGCTGGGCGCGCGTCCTGGCGTGGGCACCAGCACCTTGGCCGTGCATCTGGCGGGCATGGCGCAGGACCGCCTGAAGCTGGCGCAGGTCCAACGCGCCGCCGCAGCCGGAGCCAAGGCGCCCAAACCCTCCGGCGAGCCGCTGCCCCTGTCCAGCCGCGTCGCGCTGATGGACCTGGGCTGGCCCGTCGGCGACTGCCAGCTCTACCTCAACATCGGCGGCGACTTCGACTTCGCCGAGGCCGCGCGCAATCTGCGCCGCCTCGATTCCACCCTGCTGGGGTCGGCCATGGCGCATACGGCCAATGGCCTGAGCGTGTTGTCGCTGCCGCGCGACGTGGGCCAGATGCGCGACGTGTCGCAGTCGGATTCCTTGCTGGTGTTCGAGCGCATGCGCCAGCATTTCTCTGTCGTGGTTGCCGATACGGGCGGCTTCACCAATCCCGAATTCGTGTCCGGCCTGGCGCGCGCCTCGCAGCTGAACTGGATCGTGACCGACCAGAGCGTGGGCGCGCTGGTGTCGCTGGCCGGCCTGTTGCAGGAACTGGAGCAGCTGCACGTGGAACGGCGCAGCCTGGGCCTGATCGTCAACCGCTATGACGAGCGCTACGGCATGACCGCGCAGCAGATCGCCGAACGCTTCCAGCTGGAACTGGTGGGCACGCTGCCGGACCGCACGCTGCCCCTGATGGTGTGCACCAACCGCGGCCATCTGCTGCACGAGGAAGCCGAGCGCGATGTCTATGTGCGCGCGGTGCAGGCGCTGGCCGAACGCCTGTGCGCCGAAGAGAGCGCGGCCGGCGGACGGTCAGGCTGGCTCGCCACCTGGCTGCCCGGCGTGCACCGCCGCATGGTGGTCGGTTGACGGACGGACAGACAGAGGGTTACGGGATCCGACATGATCATGACAGCGACGATAGAGTTCGGCGGCGATGGCGACAAGGGCTTCTCGGCCTCGGACCGCTACCAGGAAGTGAAGACGGCGGCCTACGAGCACCTGCTGTCGCGCATCGAGGAGCTGGGCGCGGAGTTCGGCCGTTGGGCCCGGTCGGCGATCCAGGAGTTCGTGGACATCGAGGTCGCGAGTTTCGTGCGCTTGCGCCGGGTGCCCATCAACGAAGGCGAAATGCGCGCCATTGCCGAGGCGCTGACCAAGGAGCTGGCCGGCCTGGGGCCGCTGGAGGACCTGTTGGCGGACCCGGCCGTGGAAGACATCCTGATCAACGGCTACGACAATGTCTTCGTCTCGCGCCGCGGCGTGTTGGCGCGCGAGACGCTGCGCTTCACCGACAACCAGCACGTGCTGCGCATCGTGCGCCGCATCCTGGCGCCGATCGGCCGCCGGCTGGACGAGTCCAGTCCCATGGTGGACGCGCGCCTGCCCGACGGCGGCCGCCTGAACGTAGTGATCGAGCCGCTGGCGGTGGACGGCCCCATGGTGTCGATCCGCAAATTCCGCCAGGACCCGCTCAAGCCGGCGGACCTGCTGACGCTGGGCAGCTTCGACGAAGAGATCTACCGGCTGCTGAACGAGGCGGTGAAGAACCGCTGCAATATCCTGGTGTCCGGCGGCACCAGTTCGGGCAAGACCTCGCTGCTGAACGCGCTGGCATTCTTCATCCCGGAAACGGAACGCGTGGTCACGGTGGAAGACACCGCGGAGCTGTCGCTCAACCATCCTCACGTGGTGCGGCTGGAATCGCGCCAGGGGGGCTTTGACGGCAGCGGCGCGGTCAGCATCCGCGAGCTGATCCGCAACAGCCTGCGCATGCGGCCGGATCGCGTGGTGGTGGGCGAAGTGCGCGGCGCCGAGGTCATGGACATGCTGCAGGCCATGAACACCGGGCATGAGGGTTCGATGGCGACCATCCACGCCAACTCCCCGCGCGAATGCCTGTACCGGATCGAGATGCTGGCCGGATTCGCTGGATTCCAGGGCAGCGAGGACAGCCTGCGCAGGCAGATCGCCAGCGCGCTGGACTTCATTGTGCAGATCGGCCGCCTGTCCAACGGCAAGCGCCGCGTGCTGTCGGTGACCGAGATCACCGGCATGGGCGACAACGTGATCTCCACGCAGGAACTCTATCGCCACGAATCCTATGCCACGCCGGACGGCGATGAGAAGGATCGCTGGCACTGGCTGGGCATCAACCCGCACACGCCCAAGCTGGCCAAGCTGCGCAACGAGGCGCGCGCCAACGACAACCCGCAGGACGACCGTGATGGCGGGGGCGGCGGCTTCTGGAGCAGGAGGCGCTGATGCTGGAAGCTCTGGTGCTTGCAAGCCTGGCTGCGGTGCTGACCATCGGGGCGGTGCTGCTGTGGCGCCATGCTGGCCGCCGCGCGCGGCGGGCGGCCAGCTCCGCCTTCCTGGAAAGCCAGTTGCAGCGGGGCCGCGACGCGGCCGCCGCCGATGCGCCTTTCGCCGAAAACGCGCGCCAGTTCCGCAGCGGCTTTGCCGGCTGGGACCGCATGTTGCGCCTGGCCGGCCTGCGGCAAAGCGCCGGCCTGTATCTGCGCATCGCGCTGCCCGTCGCGGCCGGCGCGGCGCTGGCCTGGGCCCTGCTGGGGGCGTTGTCGGGCGCGGTGACGTTCTTGCTGCTGGCCGTGTTCGCATACTTCCTGCTGTGGCTGCGGGCCGACAAGCGCCAGCGGCGCATGATCGCGCAACTGCCCGCGTTCCTGGACAACATCGTGCGTCTGCTCACCATCGGCAACAGCATGGGCGCCGCGTTCCAGACGGCCGCGGCCACGGCCGACGAACCCTTGCGCGAGGTGGTGGAGACCGCGGCCAGCCTGAGCCGCTCCAAGGAGCTGGATGCGGCGCTGGCGCACGTGTCGCGCCTGTATGGGTTGAAGGAGCTGTACATGGTCGCGGCGGTGGTGTCGCTGGCCCTACGCTTCGGCGGCCGCAGCGATCAGGTGCTGGAACGCATGGCGGCCTTCATGCGCGATGTCGCCCAGGCCCGCAACGAACTGACCGCCAGCTCGGCAGAGGTGCGGCTGTCGGCCTGGATCCTGGCCTTGCTGCCCGTGGGGATCGCGGGCTTCATCATTGTCGCCAACAACAATTTGTTCATGGGCCTGTGGCAGGACCCGCAAGGCTTCAGGATGCTGCTGACCGCGGTCTGCCTGCAGATCGGCGGCTGCTATTGGCTATATCGCATGGCCAAGGCCATTTGAGGAGGGCGCGGCATGAACATCCTGCAATCCTGGAACGCGTCCACCGTGCTGGCGATGGCGCTGATGCTGGTGGCGGCCGGCCTGCTGGTGCTGGGCCTGGGCATGGCGCGACGCCTGCGCAGCCAGGGCCGCAGCCGCCAGGTGGTGGACCAGGCGCTGGCCGCGCGCGAGGGCGGCGGTAGCGCATCGGCCGCCCCGCGCGGCGAGAGCGGGCAGGGCCGGCTGGCGGCGGCTGCGCGGGCCGCCGACACGTTCGGCAAGCGCTTGAGCGAGGGCCGGCTGGCCGACGCGCTGTTGGCCGCCGAGGATCGCAAGGTGGTGGACATGGCGGGCTATGCCGACCCCGGCACCGCACGCTCGCGCTTTGTCCTGATCCGCTTCGGCCTGGCGATCCTGCTGCCCGTGGCCGCGGTCGTGCTGGACTTGTACAAGCACCTTCCGGATATGCCGATGGGCGCTTTCGTCGCGGCCTTCCTGGCTTTCGCGATCGGCTACATGCTGCCCAAATGGATCGTGCAGCGGCGCCTGGCGCGCCGCCGCAGGCAGGCGGCCGACGAACTGCCCTTGCTGATCGATCTGTTGCGCCTGTTGCAGGGCGTGGGCCTGTCGATCGACCAGAGCCTGCAGGTGCTGGTCAAGGAGTTCGGCCAAGTGCTGCCGGTGCTGTCATTCGAATTGCGCCTGGCGTCCGAGCTCTACGTGCGCGGCCGCACCCGCGAGCAATCGCTGGCCAGGATGGCCACGGGCTTCAACAACGACGATCTGTCCGCCATCTGCCGCCTGATCGCGCAGGTGGACCAGCACGGGGGCGCGGTGCAGGAACCCCTGAATCGCTTCGGCGAACGCCTGCGGGACAAGCGGCGCCTGGAGCTGAAAGAGAAAGTGGGCAAGACCACGGTAAAGATGACCGGGGTCATGATCGTGACGCTGCTGCCCGCGCTGTTGATCGTGACGGGCGGGGCGGGGTTTATCGCGGTGTTGCGCGGCTTGTCGCGCATGGGGGGGATGTAATGAACGGCGCAACGAAAAGCAGGTCGCGCGCAGGGCGCTGCGCGCTCGTGGCCATGGTGCTGGCGGCGGGCGCGGGCTTGAGCGGATGCAAGACCAACAACGCGGAATCCGCCTGGCAGCTGATCCAGCAACAGCAGCAGGAACAGGCGCTGATGCGGCAGAAGGAAGACGAGGCCCAGAGCAAGAGCCGGCCCAAGGAACCCGAGATGATGCTGTCCATGATTGTCGAGGCGCAGCGCCAGGAGCGCTACTTTGCGTCGCTCGCGTACATCGACGGCTATCAGCAGAAATACGGCAGCGACGCGCGTGTGGCCGTGCTGCGCGCCGAGGCGCTGCGCCAGACTGGCCAGGCGGCGTTGAGCGAGCAGGCCTACCGCGCGCTGACCGCCACCGACCAGGCGGCCGAGGGTTGGCATGGCCTGGGCCTGATCGCCGGTTCGCGCGGGCAGTTCGACCAGGCGGCCGATTACTTTTCGCGGGCGGCGAGGCTGGCGCCCATGGACGCGCGCATCCTGGGCGACCTGGGCTATGCGCGCCTGCGGGCGGGCGATCCGGCGGGCGCGCGCGTGCCGCTGGGGCAGGCGGCCGAGTTGACGCCGGATAGCGCCAAGGTGGTGGCGAACCTGGCGGTGCTGCTGCTGGTCGAGGGCGATCCGCTCAAGGCGCAGCGCCTGATGGAGCGGGCGCAATTGAGCGAGGAAGCGCGCGGGCAGGTGCTGCGACTGGCCGCCGAGATCCGCGGCCAGCTGGCCCCGGCGCCGGCCGCATCCCACGCGCCGGCGACCCGGGTATCCAGCGGCGAACAGGCCGTCATGCCGATGATGAGTCCCCTGATGGAAGGGCTGGGCAATGGCCCCATCGTGCGCTAACTCCCTATCGAGGAACACTGCCATGTCCCATACGACCCCGCGCGCCTTGTTCATCCTGGCCTGCGCCTGCGCGGCGCTGGCGCCCATCGCCGGCCAGGCGCAATCCAACGCGCCGCTGACCGGCAGCATGTCCGGCGCCGCCAGCGCCCCGTCCGAGCCGGCTTCCGCGCCCGCCGCCGCCATGCCGGAGCGGCCCGTGGTGCAGCAGGTGCAGACCCCGCTGCCGCAGGCGCCGGCCGCCGCGCCCGCGGCGCAGGAGGGCTTTGGCGACGTGACGCGCGGCCTCCTGGCGGCGCAGGCCGACGGCCGGCGCGCCGGCAATGCCTTGCCGGTGCTGGGACCGGTCTCCACGGCGGCCTGGAACCGCTATCTGGAAAGTTTCAAGCATCCCATTCCTGTGTGGTTCGACCGGAATGTGGAAATCCCCAACATCCAATAGGTTCCGGATACTGGTATTCCCCGCCGCAGGCGGATACGGAGTCGCGAGAGCATGTCAGCCGGCCGTCCACATCCTTCCCCGCCGTCGCGGCAACGCGGCAGCATGACCGTCGCCGTCGTCTTCGCGGTGCTGGTCGGGATGGTGCTGCTGGGCGTGCTGCAGCTCGGCTACGGCTTCTACATGAAGCGTGAAATGCAGAAGGCGGCGGACCTGGCGGCGCTGTCGGCGGTGCAGGTCCTGAGCCTGGGCTCCGGCGCGGATTGCGCCCGGGCCGCCGCCGCTGGCCGGGCCTCCGGCCTGGCCAATGTGCCGAACATCCTGGACGCGTTCACGGCCGCCGACTTCACGGTGGAGTGCAAGGTGTGGGATCCGACGCGTTCCGACCCCTCCGGCATGCACGTCTTCGACGCGGCGGGCGGGCAGGCGTACAACGCCGTGCGGGTCGCCGTCAGCAAGCAACTGGCCAATCTCATACCCGGCGTGGGCGGCATCAAGGCCTCGGTCGCGGCGGTGGCCACCAACACGCAGCCCGTGGCGGCCTTCACGGTGGGATCGCGGCTGTTGCGCCTGGAGCGCGGCGGCCTGCTGTCGCAGCTGTTGGCCACGGCAGGCGCCTCGCCCTCGCAACTGGACGTACTGGACGCCGCGGGCCTGGCCAATGTCGGCATTACGCCGGCCGGCCTGCTGGAGGCGCTGGGCCTGCCGCTGTCGGTGGCGGCTGGCGTGGGCACGCCCGAGCAGTTGACCGCGCTGAACAACCTGACGCTGGGCCAGTTGCTGCACGCCACGCTCACCGTCATCGACAAGCAGAAGACAGCCGCCGCCGACATTGGGTTGCTGAGCGCAGCCATCAACACGGTCCTGGACCTGATGCCGCTGAACCTGCCGGTGAAGCTGTTCGGCGATGGCGGCGTGCTGGATCTGAACGTGGTGGGCGGCGACCCCAGCGCCGCCTTGCAGGCCAAGGTCAACGCGCTCAACATCCTGGAAACCGGCCTGGCCATCGCCAACGGCAGCAACCTGATCAATCTGGGGCTGAGCGTGCCGCTGCTGGGCCTGGACGCGCGGGTGCGCATCGTCGAGCCACCTGCCGTGGGCGTGGGCGGGGTCGGCGCCCAGGCCATCAGCGCCGGCATACGCGTGTATCTGCGCGTCAACACCAGCAACATTCCGCTGATCGGGCCCTTGTTGGCCAATACGCTGAACACGAAGGTGGACCTGCCCATCATCATCGACGTGGCGCAGTCCACGGGAACGCTGCGCAAGCTGTGCGAGGCCCCGCTGGCCGAAAACCAGGCGACGATAGCCGTGACTTCGGCCGCGGCCAGCGTCTGCCTGGGACGCTTCCCCGGCATGGCGTCGGCCACCGACCCGAGCGCCGCGAATTTCCAGGCGCTCACGAACCGCTGCGAACCCAGCGCATTCGGATCCGTGGGCCGGCATCAGGTCTTGAATGTACTGGGCATACTGCCGCTCACTGCCCGGGTCACGCTGCCGGTGTTCAGTTCCTCGGCGCCCGTGTCGGTGACGCTTACCGCACCGCCATCGCCCAACGCCACCGCTACCGTCAATGCCACCAACGTGGACCTGTCCAAGCTGGTTTCCAATCTGGCGGACGCGCTGATCGGCGGCATCCTGGGCGACCTCTACAGTACCGGCACGCCGCTGACCACAAAGGAACGCAGCGACCTCGCGGCCAAGCTGGTGGGCGAAGATCCGAATAATGCCGGCAAGACTGTCTCGAAAGTCGTCAACGACATGCAGTGGTCCAAGACCGCGATGGACCAACTGGGGACCCGCCTGACCACAGGCGGCCTGACGGGGGTGCTGGGCGGCACGTTGCAAGTGGTCGGAAACGTTCTCAAATCGCTCTTGTTCGCACCGCTCAGCGACGTGAGCTGCGCCCTGTACTTTGCACCGGACAAGATACGCCTGTGCCGTATCGATGCGGTTGGCACGTTGGCCTTGAGCGGCGACGGCCAGGTGGGCGGCGTGCTGTCCGTCGTCATGGCCCTGCTGGCCCCTCTGCTGGATTCGCTGTCAGCGGTGTTGCAACAGCTGCTCAATGCGCTGGGCCTGAGCTTGGGCCAGACCGACGTATCGCTGATTTCCGTGGATTGCGGCAAGCCCCGCCTGGTGTACTGATGATGAAGCCCCTGATCCTTCTCCCTTTCCTTCCCGCATGGTCCAAGCGATGAGCCAGAATTTCGCGCGCGAAGAATTCGACGTGTACGTCTGGGAGGGCACTTCCGACATCGCCAGCCGCGCCGAGCGTTGCCTGGCGGGCATGGACGTGTCGCTGCTGCGCGCGGACGCAGGCACCGCGTTTCCGCCGCCGCGCGACCTGGCGCGGCCGGCAGTCGCCCTGGTGTCGGTATCCGTGATGGGCGACAAGCGCTTCAGCGGCTACGACTGGCTGGCGGCGCAGGGCCTGCCGGTCATCTGGGTGGCCGCGGAAGCGCGCGGACGCGATCCGCGCTATTACCCGCCGGAATACTCCTACACGCTGCCGCTGACCTTTACCACCGCGGACCTGCGCAAGCTGCTGTATGAGCTGCTGGGTACGCTGAACCAGCTCAACCGTTCCGTTCCGCGGCGCGAGCAGCCTCTGATCGCCGTGTCCGCGACCATGCAGGACCTGCTGGCGGAGACGGAAATGTACGCCGACTGCCGCAGCAACGTGCTGATCCACGGCGAAACCGGCGTGGGCAAGGAACGCGTCGCGCGCCTGCTGCATGACCACGCCGCCTGGCGCGACGGACCCTTCGTGGCGGTCAACTGCGGCGCCATCCCCGAAGGCCTGTTCGAGGCGCATTTCTTCGGCCACGCCAAAGGCGCATTCACCGGCGCGATCGGCGCGCACAAGGGGTATTTCGAGCAGGCCAGCGGCGGCACGTTGTTCCTGGACGAGATCGGCGATCTGCCGCTGTACCAGCAGGTCAAGCTGTTGCGCGTCCTGGAACAGAGCACGGTGACCCGGCTGGGTTCGACCGTGGAGGTGCCGGTGGACTTTCGCCTGGTTGCCGCCACCAACAAGGATTTACGGACGCTGGTGGGGCAGGACGAGTTCCGCGCGGACCTGTACTACCGGCTGGCGGTCATCGAGCTGCGCATCCCCAACCTGGAGCAGCGGGGCCCGCAGGAAAAGGCCGCGATCTTCCGCGCCTTGCTAAAGCGCCAGGGCGTGGAAGATGATGCGCCGCAGTGGCTGCTGGAGCGCGTCTCGCGCACGCGCTACGCCGGCAATGTGCGCGAATTGTCCAACGTGGCCGAGCGCGTCGCCATCGTGCGGCGGCAGTTCCAGGCCTGGGACTCGCCGCGCATCGAACGCATTTTCGACCAGTTGGGCGAGCCGCTGCGGATGGCCGGAGCCGTCGCCGCGCGGGCCGAGCCCGCCGTGTTCACTGACGCGGAGCGCGCCGAACGCGAGCGCGTGCTGGCGGCGCTGGATGCCAATGACTGGCGGCGCCAGGATACCGCTCACACGCTGGGCATCAGCCGCAAGGTGCTGTGGGAAAAAATGCGCAAGCTGCAGCTGGGGGCAGGCCAGGGCGAACCCGCCGATGGCGTTGCCGAGACGATATGAACACGCAATAGGGAATGGCCCGTAGGGGGCGACAGTTCCGGGTCCGGCGCATGTAAGCGCGTCTGTCCGGGGTGAAATAAATTGCTATAGTTCCGCAACGATTTTTTTGGGGAAGGCATGAACGTCCAATTTATCCGTGGCGCCGCCCGCATGGCGCTGTTGGGCACGGCCCTGTCCGGTCTGGCCGCCTGCGCCAGCGCGCAATCCGAAGCGCCCCGGCCCACGGTTAAACAGGTCGAGGACACGCAGGCGGCATCCACGCCCGTGACTCCCCCCGCGCCGCCGCCCGCCGCGCGCCCGGCGTCCACGCTGTCGGAGCTGCAAGGCCTGATCCAGAGCCGCCAGGTGTCGGAGCTGCGCACTGCCTACAACGGCACCTACGGCGCCAGCCTGCTGTTCAAGCCGGACGACCTGACCTATTACGTCGCGCTGTTCCAGCAGAAGGATTTCTGGCGCGTGGTGAAGACCAAGTCGGACAAGCAGGCCGAAGCCACCTACCGCGCCTTCGTCGGCCAGTCCGCCGAACTGGCCGAAGTGGACATCAAGCGCATCAAGATGCAGGCCGAGTACGCGCATGCCGAGAAACTGCTGGCCAGCCGCAGCGCTGAACTCAGCACGCTGCAGGCCGACCGCACGGTGCGCCTGCAGCAGGAAGAGCAGGTCGCGGCGCGCCAGGAGCAGTCGCGCCAGGAAGCCACGGCGCTGGCCGACCAGCAGAAGGACGTGCGTCAGCAGTTGCGCGACCTGCAACGTCAGATCGACGCCTTGCAGGCGCAGCAGGCGCAAGTGGGGCACCCGGCGGCCCAGAACCGCGGCAAGTAGCCCTCGGGGATGCGGAAAAGCGGGCCTGCGGGCCCGCTTTGTCTTGTCCGGCCGGGAAAAGGCATTGCGCGCGCAGGGGCTAAGCGCCAGCCGCCGGCGGTTTCTTGTATTCTGGGACTTACACCCCATATTGATGCCATGGCACTTAAAGTTTTCGACCTCCAGTGCGAACACAGCCACATTTTCGAAGGCTGGTTCGGTTCGCACGAAGACTATGACGCGCAGCAGGCGCGTGGCCTCGTCACGTGCCCGGTTTGCGGGTCCGCCAGCATCACCAAGCGGCTGTCGGCGCCGCGCCTGAACGTCGCCCATCTGCACGCGCCGCAGGCTGCCCAGCCCGCGTTGCCCGCCAATGCCTCCGACGCCGACAAGATGGCGGCGTTGCAGTCGGCCGTCATGCGCCAGGTGCGCGCCTTGCTGCGCAACACCGAAAACGTTGGGCCGCGCTTCGCCGAAGAGGCGCGCCGCATCCACGAAGGCGATGCCGACGACCGTCCCATCCGCGGCACGGCCACGCCCGAAGAGCGCGAATCGCTGGCCGAGGATGGCATCGACGTCATGGCGGTGCCGGAATTCCTGGACGACGAACGGCTGCAATAAAGAGCCGCGCCGCGATCGCGCGGTATTCCTGTCCTGCCGCGGGGTACGGGCAAACAAGACTCCTGGTAGCAGCGATCTGCAACGGTCCGATGGCACGGTTCCAGCAAAAGCTTGCGTTTCTATATTCTAGTACTAGAATAAAACGAATGAAGCTGACCGATTCCGAACTGCTGCTGTTGGGGCTTGTCGCCGAGATGCCGCGACACGGCTATGAGCTTGAGCAAGTCATCGAAACGCGCGGCATGCGTGATTGGACCCAGATTGGCTTTTCGTCGATCTACTTTGTGCTTAGTAAGCTGGAGAAAGCCGGATTGGTTCTGACGGAAGCGCCCGTTGGCGCCAGGTCGCGCAAGACGTTCTCGATTACGGCGGCAGGCCGCGAGGCGCTGCAGCAGCAGACCATTTCCGCCCTTGAAACCCATCGTCCAACGTATTCGTCGCTTTTGCTGGGGATGATTCACTGGCCGGCCCTGTCGCGCAAGGCCGCATTGGATGCGCTGGAGAGGCGCCTGTCTTCGGTCGCGGCGGAAATGGAAAGGCTTGAACGTCTGCGACGGCTGCGCCAGCCGATGCCCGATCACATAGAAGTGCTATTCGATTTGTCCGCCAGCCAACTGGCGGCGGAGCGCAGCTGGATCGCTACTACCTTGGACTACATGAGGAACAAGCCATGGCCGACGAAGGAATGATCGATTTGACGCAGGACAGAGCCATGCTCCGGGCGCTCTATGCTCCACCGCAGGGGCTATTCAGCCAGGTCGACGTGCCCGAGCTCCCGTTTGCCATCTGGGACGGCGAGGGGGCGCCCGGGCAGTCCGCTGTCGCGGCCGCAGTGAAGGGTCTTTACACGGCAATCTATCCGATCCGGCGCGAAGCGCGCGAGCGCATGGGCAAGTCCTTTGTCGAGCCTCCGGTGGAAATCCTCTATTGGGCGGACGATATGCGCGACCTTGCAGCGGGCCGCCGCGACACATGGCATTGGCGTGCGCAGATCACCCTGCCAGTCTGGGCCACCGCCGCAGACCTCGAAGAAGCCGCCGCCGAGATGCGCCGCGAATTGGGCAATGCGCCCGTGCCGCGCTGGGATGCGGTGGCCGAGGGCCGGTGCGTGCAGTACCTGCATGTCGGCCCGGTCAATGACCTGCCCTTGATCCTGGGGAAGCTCTACAGCCAATATCTGCCTCAAGCAGGGCTTGAGCCATCCGGGCCCTATCACGAAATTTATCTGGACGATTGGAGCCGCGTTGTTCCCGAGAAGCGCAAGGTAATTCTGCGGCAACCCATAGGGAAATAAAAAAAGCCAGACCCGAAGGTCTGGCTTTTTCTTGCCTGCTGCCGGATCAGTTGTTGACGCGGCTGCGGTATTCGTTCGTGCGGGTGTCGATTTCGATCTTGTCGCCGATGGCGCAGAACAGCGGCACGTTCAGTTCGTAGCCGGTGTTGATCTTGGCGGGCTTGGTCACCTTGCCCGAAGTGTCGCCACGCACGGCGGGTTCGGTGTAGGTGATTTCGCGCACGATGGTCGTGGGCAGTTCAACCGAAATGGCGCGGCCGTCGTAGAAGACCACTTCCACGGGCATCGCTTCTTCCAGGTAGTTCAGGGCGTCGCCCATGCTTTCGGCTTCGATTTCGTACTGGTTGTACTCTTCGTCCATGAAGACGTACATCGGGTCGCCGAAGTAGGAGTAGGTGCACTCCTTGCGGTCGAGCTGGACGACTTCGAACTTTTCGTCGGCCTTGTAGACCGATTCGCTGGCCGAGGCGGTCAACAGGTTCTTGAACTTCAGCTTCACAACAGCGGCGTTGCGGCCGGACTTGTTGTATTCGGCCTTCTGGACCACGAGGGGATCCTTGCCGACCATGACCACGTTGCCGACTCGCAATTCCTGAGCGGTTTTCATCGATAAAACTCCGGGGGTGATGGGTGCACTCGCCGTGCTTGCAAAAAGCCGCCGCTGGCAGCGGCTTCGTGCACACCCCGGGAGGCGTCATAGTTGAGGCCCGACAAATACAGGGCGCTCGGAAAACTCTCTATTCTAACGTTTCTTGGCCAAGTCTGCGCAAAAATCGGCCAGATTTTCGGCAAGATCCGGTAGCGCGGCCTGGCTCGCGTCCCAGGCCCGCGCGGCGGCGGCCCAGTCTCCCCAGGCGGCTGGCGCCAGGGCGGCCGACAGCGCCGCGGCGCTGGCGCCCGTTTCCGGCTGGTTCCAGGCCCGGATCAACGCCTGGGCGGTTTCCGGGGCCGGATAACGCGCCAGCCAGGCTTCCAGTTTTTCCAGGTGCACGTTTTCGTCCTGGGGATAGATCTGCCAGACCAGCGGGCGCGCGGCCCAGGCGGCGCGGACGAAGGAATCCTCGCCGCGCACGAAGTTCAGGTCGCAGCACCACAGCAGGCGGTCGAAATCCGGCTGCGCCACGAAGGGCAGGCGGGCCACCGACGGCGCGCCGGGCGCCACGCAGGCGGCTTCCAGGCCCGGAGCCACGCCTTCGGGGACGAGCAGCAGGCTGGGACGCGGATCGGCCGCCAGCGCCTCGGCCAGCGCGCCTGCCGGCGCCGTGGGATAGCAAAACAGGGACACGGTGCGTGCACCGTCGCGGCGGCGCAACAGCAGGTCCTGCGGCACGCCCAGCGAGCGCAGGAAGGCTTCCTGGTCCTGCGCCGATGCCTGCAGGGCGTCACGTTCGGCCGTCAGGCCCGGTTCGCGCAGCAGCCCGCCGGTGGCGCTGGTGAAGCCGGGAAAGAAAAAGTGTTTGACCAGGCCGTCCGGCCGCTGCGAGGGCAGGCCGTGGCAGCTTTCCACCCAGGATTCAGCGCTCAGGTACTCCAGATTGATCCAGGCCGGATGCGCCTGGCGCATGCTGTCCAGGAACGTTTCGGGAGGATCGCAGGCGAAAGCCTCGATCACCACGTCGCGGGCGGTGAGCGCTGGATCCGGCGAATCGGACCAGTGCACGATGTCAATGCCGGCCAGTCGCTGGCGCGGCAGGCCGGGTGCGATGCCGGGTTGGATGCGGGCAAAGCTGGCCAGGTCGTCGACCCACAGGCGCACCTCCCAGCCGCGGCCGTGCGCCAGGCGGCGCGCCAGCCGCCAGCAGACGCCGATGTCGCCATAGTTGTCGACGACCCGGCAGAAGATGTCCGCTTGCATTGCCGCCTAGTGGAACTTGGCCGGCGAGGCTTCCGCGTCCTCGGGCAGTTCGGCATGTACCAGTTCGCCCAGCGGATTCGGGAAGTAGGGCGCGCCGCAGTCCTCGCAGTACTCGGGAGGCAGCACGCCAGGAATGCGGCGCACCTCGGTGACGCCGTATTCCTTGAGCAGGGCCGCGATCTCGTCGACCACGTCGGGCTGGCCTTCATCGGACGGCTGGTCTTCCTCGCGCCCGTACAGCGGCCAGACGCAGCCGTAGTAGACGTCGTTGCTGCTGCGCGCCGTGAAGCCGATGCGGTATTCGTCGATGCGGCTTTCGCCGCAGCCGGCCACCACCGCCCGCAATTGGGAGGCTTCGAGGCTGACCGCGCCTTCCAGCCAGCTGACCGCGGCGCGCAGCGACAGCGGGCGCACCCGCCGGTCGGCCTCGCGGTTGCTGACGTAGTAGGCGTCGGGCAGCAGGGCTTCGAAACCGCAGCCCGGCAGCAGATTGGCCAGGGTGGGCTGGGCCTGCGCGGCCCATTGTTCCTGGCAGGCGTCGCGGCTGGCTTCGGCCTCGCCCAGCTGTTCCTGCCAGCGGAAGACCGGCTCGCCTTCCGGCACCGCGACGGCCGCCACGATATAGCGCGTGTCGGCCAGCATGTTGGCTGTCTCGGTCTCGGTGTTCAGGGCGGGCTTGGCGGTCTCGGCGCCCAGCGCCTGCGTGCCCAGGCGTTGCAGCCATTGCCAGGTTTCGGAGAAGGTGCGCGGCATCTGGTCCACGCTGACCAACACCGGCATCAGCGAGCTGCGGGCCTTGCTGGACAGGACATGCCCATGCAGTTGGGCCATCAGCGCCTGTTGCGCGCCGGCGGCGATCGGGCCGGTCGGGATGGCGTAGCGGGTCCAGGCGACGATGGGCGCCACCACCAGCAAAATATCGTAGCGGACGCCATTTTTCTCGATCTTCATCGATTCGGACAGGGTTTCGGCCTGTTCGATCAGGATCTCGTAGGCGCCCACGTCGCTCTGGGCGAGGTGGTCCAGGGCCGCTTCCAGGGGGGCGTCCTGCCCCGCCTTCAGCAGCTTCGGAATCGCTTCGCCAAGCTGGTTCTCCCAGAACACGTCTTCTAGGCGGCTGCCCGAGCGGCTGAGCGCCTGGGCAAGCGCGACCAGTTTGGCGGCGTCACGGGTGAGGCGGGGAGCGGATTGGCTGCGGGATCGGGCCATAACTTCGGGGAGCGTCCAGTAAGTGTGCAACTGTGTAGTTTAACGCCCGGCGCGCACCGCGGCGCGTAGGCCCCTGCCAGGCGCCACAGCCATTGCGGTACGGACATATTGATGCCAAAACAGCAACAGATAATGCCAATCAAGGTGGTTTATTGCCGATAAGAAACGACGGAAAATACAGCCATCAACTCAATATCTGGAGGCACCGCCATGCGCTGGCCTACGCTTTTCGTATCCCATGGATCCCCCATGCTCGCCGTCGAGCCCGGACAGACCGGTCCCGCGCTCGCCGCGTGGAGCGCCGCGCAGGGCCGTAAGCCCAAGGGCATCCTGGTCGTGTCGCCGCACTGGATGGGCGAAGGCCTGGCGCTGTCGACCCGCGACCGCCAGGTGGCCTGGCACGATTTCGGCGGCTTTCCGCCGGAACTCTATCAATTGCAGTACGCGGCCCCTGGCTCGCCGGAACTGGCGCAGCGGGTACAGGCGCTGCTGGCCGACTCGGGCATCGCCGCCGACCAGGATCCCCGCCGCCCGCTGGACCATGGCGCCTGGGTGCCGCTGCGCTACCTCTATCCGGAAGCGGACGTGCCGGTGGTGCAGTTGTCGCTGGACATGGGCCGCGACGCGGCCGGGCAGCTGGAACTGGGCCGCGCGCTGGCTCGGCTGCGGGACGAGGACATCCTGGTCATCGGCTCGGGTTCGCTGACGCACAACCTGCGCCACGTGCGCATGCCGCAGGACGCGCCCGCGCTGCCCTACGTGCCGGCTTTCCAGCAGTGGTACGCGGACAAGCTGGGCGGCCATGACCTGCCGGCGCTGCTGGACTGGCAGGCCCAGGCGCCGGGCGCATCGCAGGCCCATCCGCACGACGACCACCTGATGCCGCTGTACGTGGCGCTGGGCGCGGGGGGAACCGGCTTTCGGCGCCTGAATGATGAAATCTCGTACGGCGCGCTGGCGATGGACGCCTATGAGTTCGCGGACTGATCCGAAGCGCGCGGCCGCGGCGTCCGCGCGGGCGCAATGAAAATGGCCCGGGAACCTCGCGGTTCCCGGGCCATTGCCTGGTCTGATCAGGAAATCAGGCGGCCAGCAGCTGGCGCAGCACGAAGGGCAGGATGCCGCCGTGCTGGTAGTAGTCCACCTCGATCGGGGTGTCGATGCGCAGCAGTACCGTGACGTCCTGCTTGGAACCGTCCTTGCGGGTGATCGTCAGCGTCACGTCCTGCATCGGCTTGATGCCGTTTTCCAGGCCCGAGATGTCATAGGTTTCTTCGCCGGTGATGCCCAGCGACTGCACGCTGTCCGCACCCTTGAACTGCAGGGGCAGCACGCCCATGCCGACCAGGTTGCTGCGGTGGATGCGCTCGAAGCTGCGGGTGATCACGGCCTTCACGCCCAGCAGCTGGGTGCCCTTGGCCGCCCAGTCGCGCGACGAGCCGGTGCCGTACTCTTCGCCGCCGAACACTACGGTGGGGGTGCCCGCGCCGACGTACTTCATGGCCGCGTCATAGATGGACATCTGTTCGCCGGTGGGCTGGAACAGGGTGTCGCCGCCTTCGAAGCGGCTGCCGTCAGGCAGCGCCGGGATCATGAGGTTCTTGATGCGCACGTTGGCGAAGGTGCCGCGCATCATGATCTCGTGGTTGCCGCGGCGCGAGCCGTAGCTGTTGAAGTCGGCCTTCATGACGCCGTTTTCCTTCAGCCACTTGCCCGCGGGCGAGGTTTCCTTGATGGAGCCGGCCGGCGAGATGTGGTCGGTGGTGACCGAGTCGCCGAACACGCCCAGGGCGCGGGCGTTCTTGACCGTCGGCATCGCGCCCGGCGTCATGCCGAAGCCGTCGAAGAAGGGCGGTTCGGCGATGTAGGTGGAGTCAGGCCAGTTGTAGGTATCGCCGGTGACGCCCTTGATGTTCTCCCAGAGCTTGCCCGGGTTGCTCTTGACCTGGCCGTAGTTGGCCTCGAAGGCCTTGGGATCCAGGGCGTACTTCAGCAGCGACTCGACTTCCTCGGTGGTCGGCCAGATATCGCCCAGCCACACGTCGCCGTTCTTGCCGCGGCCCACGGGCTCGGTCATCAGGTCGCGCGTGACCGTGCCGGCCAGCGCATAGGCCACCACCAGCGGGGGCGAGGCCAGGAAGTTGGCCTTGATGTTCGGGTGGATGCGGGCTTCGAAGTTGCGGTTGCCCGAGAGCACCGCCGAGCAGATCAGGTCGTTGCCGGTGATGGCTTCGTTCAGGTCCGGGGTCAGGTCGCCGGCGTTGCCGATGCAGGTCGTGCAGCCGTAGGCGGCGACGTCGAAGCCCAGCTTTTCCAGGTAGGGCAAGAGGCCCGTCTTGGTCAGGTACTCGGTGACCACGCGCGATCCGGGGGCCAGCGAGGTCTTGATGTGCTTGGGCACGGTCATGCCGGCTTCCACGGCCTTCTTGGCCAGCAGGCCGGCCGCCAGCAGCACGCTGGGGTTGGACGTGTTGGTGCAGGACGTGATGGCGGCGATCAGGATGTCGCCGTTCTTGACCTTGGTGCCGGCGCTGGTGGTGAAGGTCTGCTCCAGCTTTTCGGCCGGCTGGTTGAAGCCGTTGGCGGCCACGGGCTTGGAGTACAGGTCGATGAAGGTGTTCTTGACGTTGCCGATCTCGATGCGGTCCTGCGGACGCTTCGGGCCCGCCAACGACGGCGCGACGGTGGACAGGTCCAGCGTCAGCAGCTTGGTGAAATTGATGTCCTTCGCCTTGGGCACGCCGAACATCTTCTGGGCCTTGAAATAGGCTTCGAAGGCGGCGATTTCGTCTTCCGTGCGGCCGGTGCCGCGGAAGTAGTCGATGGTGCGTTCGTCGACCGGGAAGAAGCCCATGGTGGCGCCGTATTCCGGCGCCATGTTGCCGATGGTGGCGCGCTCGGCCACGGACAGGCTGGCGGTGCCTTCGCCGCAGAATTCGACGAACTTGCCCACCACCTTCTCGCGGCGCAGCATTTCAGTGATGGTCAGCACCAGATCGGTGGCGGTGACGCCGCCGCGCAGCTTGCCCTTGAGTTCCACGCCAACCACGTCGGGGGTCAGGAAGTACACGGGCTGGCCCAGCATGCCGGCCTCGGCTTCGATGCCGCCCACGCCCCAGCCGACCACGCCGATGCCGTTGATCATGGTGGTGTGGCTGTCGGTGCCCACCAGCGAGTCCGGGTAGTAGACGTTGTTCTTCTTGTCCAGGTGCACGCCGCGCGCCAGGTATTCCAGGTTGACCTGGTGGACGATGCCGAAGCCCGGGGGCACGACGCCGAAGGTGTCGAAGGCCTGCATGCCCCACTTCATGAACTGGTAGCGCTCCTGGTTGCGCTTGAATTCCAGCTTCATGTTCAGGTCCAGCGCATTCTTGGTGCCGAAGTAGTCGATCATGACCGAGTGGTCCACCACCAGGTCGACCGGCACCAGCGGCTCGATGCTCTTGGGGCTCTTGCCCATCTTGTCGGCCACCGAGCGCATGGCGGCGATGTCGGCCAGCAGCGGCACGCCGGTGAAGTCCTGCAGCACCACGCGGGCCACCACGAACGGAATTTCGTCTTCGCGGCGGGCGTTGGCCTGCCAGTTGGCCAGTTGCTTGACGTGCTCTTCGGTGACCTTCTTGCCGTCGCAGTTGCGCAGCACGGATTCCAGCACGATGCGGATCGAAACCGGGAGCCGCTGCACGTCGATGCCGAGGGACTTGCCCAGCGCCGGCAGCGAATAGTACTGACAGGATTTATTGCCGATCTTGAAATTCTTGAGGGTGTCTAGGGTGTTGTGCGGCATGATGGACTCCGTGGTTTTGCCCGGTTGAAGCCGGCATTTTCTGGCGTTTTTGCGCATTTGTCATTCTATGTGAGACTGGCGCCTGCGCGGCCGTATGTCTTATATCTTATATAAGACTTGATCGGGCCGTCAAAGTTCCCCTACTGCAATCAGGGGCGGGGGGCTTTGGCCTCACCCGATACTCTGGCCGAGGCATGCGCGGGTCGCAAGCCTCTTTTATCAAGAAAGTCCTACGCGGATGTTGCGGCCCAGCAAGGGAGCGCGGGTCTACGCAAGGAATTCGCGCAGCAGCACGGTCAGTTCGGTACGCAGGAAATCGACCACCGCGCGCTGTGCCGTCGAAGGGTAGGGGTTGGACGTGGTCAGGATGAACAGCTTGTCGCCCGGGCCCATGGCCTGGTAGGCGGGCAGCACCGGCGTCAGCCGCCCGGCGGCGAGGTCCTGATGGACCACATAGGCTGGCAGCAGCGCCACGCCCGCGCCGGCGCGGGCGGCTTGGGCGAGGAATGGGAAATACTCCGACTGCAGCCGCGGGGCGAGCTTGGCCTCATGCTGCTGGTCCTTGCGGCGCAGCCGCAGCGTGACCTGGGGCCTGGGGTCGGGCGGGCCCAGGAAGTGCAGGCGCCCGAGGTCGCGCGGATGGGCCGGCGGGCCGAACTGCGCCAGATAGGAAGGCGCCGCGCACAGCACCCATTTCACGTCGCCCAGCGCGCGCGCCACGTAATCCTGCGGCGGGGTGGTCATCACCCGCAGCGCCACGTCGATTTCCGACGAAATCAGGTCGCTCACCCGGTTGGAAAACAGCACGCGCAGGGTCAGCGCCGGATGCCGCAAGGCGAAGTTCACCAGCAGCGGGCGCAACTGGTCCAGTTCTCCCAGCCCGGTGGGAATGCTTAGCCGGACGTGGCCCGCGGGCTCCGAGCCGAGCTTTTGCAGGGCGTGGCGGGCGGATTCGACCTCGCGCGCCATGCGCGCGCCGTGCTCGTACAGCACCGAGCCTTGCTGCGTCAGTTCCAGCCGCCGGGTGCTGCGGCGGATGAGCTGGGCGCCGAAGGCGCGTTCCAGCTTCTGCAGGTTGCGGCTGACGTGGGAACGGGTCACGCCGTGGCGCACCGCCGCCTCGCTCAAGGTGCCGGCGTCGACGATGGTGACGAACAGCTGTATCAGATTGAGGTCCAGCGCGGGCAGGGCGGGCATGCGCGGTCCTATTGTTGACTGTGAGGAAACATAGTTTACGCAAGTTGCGAGATTGTCGCGGCATGGCGGCGGTTGATATTCTCGCCTCTATCACAAAGGAGATCAGGCCATGCCCCAAAAACAGCCCGGCGGGACGATCCCGCAAACCATGTTCCGCGCTGATCTGTTCCGCGGCGAGCGCGTTCTCGTCACCGGCGGCGGCACCGGCCTGGGCTACGCCATGGCCGAACGGCTGGCGGCGCTGGGCGCTGCGCTGCACTTGTGGGGACGCCGCGCCGCAGTGCTGGAAGAAGCGGCCGCGCGCCTGCGCGAGCGCTACGGCGCGGAGGTCCACGTCCAGGCGGTGGACATCCGCGACGCCGAGGCCGTGGACGCCGCGGTCGACGCCATCTGGACCGGGCATGGTCCGCTGACCGCCCTGATCAACAACGCCGCGGGCAACTTCATCAGCCCCACTGAAAAACTGTCGCCGCGCGGCTTCAACGCCATTGCCGACACGGTGTTCCGCGGGACCTTCTACACGACCCAGGCCGTGGGCAAGCGCTGGATCGCGCAGGGCACGGGCGGCGCGGTGCTGTCCATCGTGGTGACCTGGGTCTGGACCGGTTCGCCCTTCGTGGTGCCCTCGGCCATGTCCAAGGCCGGCATAGACGCCATGACCAAGTCGCTGGCCATCGAATGGGGCCGTCATGGCATCCGCCTGAACGCCATCGCGCCGGGCGTGATTCCGACCGAAGGGGCCAGCGCGCGGCTGCGGCCCAAGGATGCCGGCGCCGATGCCCAGACGCAGCAGAACCCGATGCGGCGGCTGGGCACCGGACACGACATCGGCGAGCTGGCGGCGTTCCTGCTGAGTCCGGGCTACGACTGGATCAACGGCCAGACCATCGCGCTGGACGGCGGCGACTATCTGGCCAACGGCGCCTACTTCAAGCAGTACGCCGAATGGAGCGACGCGGACTGGGCCGCCGCGCGCCAGGCCATCGAAACGCGCACCGCGCAGGACAAGGCCCAGCGCAGCACGGGGGCGGCATGACAGGCAGCACGATCCACGCGGGCGGCGCAAGCCTGTCGGGCGCGGCGTTGGCCGCGCGCGGCGAACAGGTCGCCGCCGGCCTCGCAGCGATGGGCGTGCGGGAGGGCGACGTGATCGCGGTGCTGTTGCGCAACGGCATGCCTTATCTGGAGATCATCCTGGCCTGCAAGCGGCTGGGTTGCTACTACTGCCCGATCAATTGGCATTTCACCGGCGCCGAAGTGGCGTTCCTGGTGGAAGACAGCGGCGCCCGCCTGCTGATCGCCCAGGCCGACCTGTGGCTGCCGCTGCGTGATGCGCTGCCGGCCGGCCTGCCGGTGCTGCTGGCCGGCGCCGGCGCGGCGCAGTCCGGGCAGGCGGATTACGACGCCTGGCGCGACCGCCAGCAGCCCTACGGCGGTCCTCGCGTGGCGCCGCGCGGCCACATGGCCTATACCTCCGGCACCACCGGCCGGCCCAAGGGCGTCGTGCGCGCGCCGTTCCCGCTGGAACATCTAGCGCGCCACCTGCAACAGGTCGAAGCGGTGGTGGAGGCGGCCTACGGCCTGCGTCCCGGATCGCGCGCCTTGCTGCCCGCGCCGATCTACCACAGCGCGCCCAGCGTGTACGCGCAGGTGGCCCTGCGGGTCTGCGAGACCTTTGTGCTGACCGACAGGTTCGATCCGGTCGAGGTCCTGCGCCTGATCGAGGCACACCGCATCGATACGGTCTACCTGGTGCCCATCATGTACGTGCGCCTCTTGAAGCTGGACGCCGCCACGCGCGCCGCGCATGACCTGTCGTCGCTGCGCTTCGTCGCTTCGACCGGCGCGCCCTGCGCGCCGGAAATCAAGCGCGCCATGATCGAATGGCTGGGCCCTGTCATCCATGAAACCTATGCCTCCAGCGAGGCGGGCATGGTCACGGTCATCGATTCGCACGAGGCGCTGGCCCGCCCCGGCAGCGCCGGCCGGCCCGTGGGCGGCGCGCAGATCAGGATCTATGCCGAAGACGGGACGCCCTGCGCGGCGGGCCAGGTCGGGCGCATCCACGTGCGCCAGCCGGCCTACGCGGACTTCACCTATCGCAACAACCCGCAGGCCCGCGCAGAGGTCGAGAGAGACGGCCTCATCGGACTGGGCGACCTGGGCTATCTGGACGCGGACGGCTATCTCTACGTATGCGACCGCGAATCGGACCTGGTGATCTCGGGCGGCGTGAACATCTATCCCGCCGAGGTCGAACACCAGCTGATGCAGTACCCGGGCGTGGCGGATTGCGCGGTGTTCGGCGTGCCCGACGACGAATACGGAGAGCGGCTGATGGCGCTGGTGCAGCCCGCGGCGGGCGCCGCGCTCGAACCCGAGGCGCTGGCGCAATGGCTGGCGCAGCGGATCGCGCGCTACAAGGTGCCGCGCGAACTGCAGCTGCGCGCCGAACTGCCGCGCGACGACAACGGCAAGATCGCCAAGCGCCGGCTGCGCGCCGAATTCTGGGCGGGCAGGCAGCGCCAGGTATAGCAGGGCGGCGCATCGCCGCAACAACAAAACCCACAAGGGAGACAGGCATGGCAATCAGGCTGAACCTCAGGCTGCGTCGCATCGCGACTGCGGCGATCGTCGCGCTCGCGGCTCCGGCCGCCGCGCTGGCGGCATTTCCGGACAAACCGGTCAAACTGGTCGTGCCCTATACGCCGGGCGGCTCCGCGGACCAGTTGTCGCGGGTGCTGGCCGAAGGCATGTCGCGCGATCTCGGGCAACCCGTGGTGGTGGAGAACAAACCCGGCGCCAATACCATGGTCGCGGCGACCCAGGTGGCCAGGTCGGCGCCGGACGGATACACGGTCTTCCTCGCCAGCAACGCCAGCATGGTGCTCAATCCCATGCTCTATCAACGCATCGCCTATGACGCCGCGCGCGACTTCCGCGTGTTCGGCATCGCCGCCGAGCTGCCGCTGGTGGTGGTGGCGAACAACGAGGTCCCGGCGGGCACGCTGGCCGAGTTCGTCACTTATGCCAAGGCCCGGCCCGGCAAACTGAACTACGCCTCCGTGGGTATAGGCAATCCGCTGCAGCTGGCGACCGAACTGCTGAAATCGCGCACGGGCATGGACGTGGCGCATATTCCGTACAACGGCAGCGCGCCGGCCCTGACCTCGCTGATGGGCAATGACACGCAGCTCATGGTGGACGTGATCAGCACCTCGCTGCCGCTGGTGCGGGAACGCAAGATCAAGGCGCTGGCCGTCACGACCAGCGAGCGGCTGGCCGTGTTGCCGGATGTGCCCACCGTGGCGGAAAGCGGCTTTCCGGGATTCCGCGCCGCCACCTGGTTCGGCCTGGCCGTGCCGCGCGCGGTGCCCCAGGCCGAGGCGCAGCGCTTGCAGGCGGCGCTGGACAAGGTGCTGAAGGATCCGGCGTTCCGCGGCCGCTTCGAACCCCTGGGCCTGGTGATCCAGGCGCCGCGCAGCCAGGGCGAGATCGATGCCTATGTACAGGAAGACCGCCAGCGCTGGGGCGCGGTGATCGAGGCCAACCACATCAAGCTGGACTGAGACGCAAGCGGGCGGGCGCCTTCCCGGAAGCCCGCGCCGTCAGGCCTTCTTGCCGCCGCGGCGCGCCTTGCGCGTGACATTGCGCCGCGACATCTCGGAGTCCAGGATCAGCCGGCCTTCGAGCTTGCCGTGCATGCGCTTGACCGAACGCATCGCGTCCTGCATGTGCTCGCTCATCAGGTCGCGTACCTTTTCGACATCGCGCTCGCGCGCCGCCGCCAGGATCTTGCGGTGAAAGCCCGTGTTGGCGCTGCCGAAGCGCTGCTGCTCGGACAAGGGCATCTCGTTGTCGAACACGGTCAGCTGCCGGATCATTTCGTTGGTCATCTCGCAGCTGAACCGCAGGAACGGATTGGGGCAGGCGGCCGCGAAGATGTCGTGGAAATTGATCTCTTCCTGGCGCTGGGCCAGCGGGTCGTCGACCTGTTCGGCCGACGGATCGCAGCAGGCGATGTTCTCTTCCAGCGCGGCGAAGTGCGCCTCCGTCAGGAAGGGCACGGCGCTGGCCGCAAGCTCGGGCTCCAGCAGCTTGCGCACCTGGTAGATGTCCTCGATCCGCACTTCCTTGAAGAACAGGTAGTTCTGCATCAACTGGAAGGTGCGGTCCAGCGGCACCTCGACCACGGTGCCGCCGCCGCCCGGCCCGGTGCTGACCTTCACCAGCCCCTGCACCTCCAGCGACTTGAGCGCTTCGCGCATGGTGCTCTTGCTGACCGAGAACATGCTTTGCAGCTCGCTCTCGCGCGGCAGCTTGTCGCCCGGCAACAGGTTCTTGGCCGTGATCAGCCGCTTGATCTCCTCGGCGACCAGGTCGCTGCGCTTGGGCGGACTCGACGCGCCCGCGGCTTGTAGGTCGTGACTGTTGAACGCCATTGCGTTCCTCCGTTGCTGCATGGTGTGCGCGGGGCAGGGCCCGGGCTGTTTCGCGCGGACCCCGGGTTATACCTGATGCGCCTTCTATTGACAGATCCGGCTCGCCAAACTGATCATGATAATAATCCTATTTATCATGATAAATAGGATGGTAGTCGCAGTATAGGCATGAGGCGCCAGGACTTGCGAATACGCCCACGCGGCGGCGGCCCTGGCACGGGAGCTTGGAGCAGACAGAGTCGGAACGGGGACGCGCATGGTGCGCGCCCGACATCGTCAATATGCCGCGGCAGCGCCAGCGGCAGCCAGGGAGAACCATCTTGAATCGCCGCAACCTGCTGAAATTGGCCGCGCTTGGCGCCGTGCCCGGATCACTATGGGCCGCCCGGTCCGCGCTGGCGCAAGCCGACGCCATCCAGTTCGGGTGTCCCGTGCCCATGTCGGGCGCCTTTGCCGCCAACGGCAAGTACGCCGACCTGGGCATGAAACTGGCGCTGGAGCAGTATGGCCGCGCGCTTGACCGGCCGCTGGCCTATACCGTGCTGGACACCGAAGGCAAGCCGGCCACGGCGGTGCGCAAGGTGCAGGAAGTCTCGCAACAGAAGGGCGTCAAGTTCTTCGCCGGCGGCATCCTGTCCTCGGAAGCGCTGGCCATGGGCAAGGAAGTGGAGCGCGCCGGCGGCGTCTTCATCACCACGGCGGGCGCGGACGAAATCACCGGCAAGGACTGCAACCGGGCCACCTTCCGCTGGTCCGTGCCCACCTTCGGCGCCATCGAGCAGACCGTGCGTCCCTTGCTCGAAAAGCTGCCCAACGCCAAGCGCTGGTACACCATCACGCCGCAATACGTGTTCGGCGACGGCCTGCTCGGCGCGGCCAAGGCGATCTTCAAGGAAAAGGGCATCGAGCATGTGGGCAACAGCTACCACTCGCTGACCGAGAAGGAGTTCAGCGGCTACCTCACCAACGCCATGGCTGCCAAGCCGGACGTGCTGCTGATCCTGAACTTCGGCTCGCAGTCCTCGGACACGCTGCGCCAGGCCGTCAGCTTCGGCATGAAGCAGAACTGCACCATTCTGGTGGCCTGGGCTTCGGGACTGGAACAGTTCGAGGGCCTGGGCGCGGACCTGTGCGAAGGCGTATATTTCGGCGCGCAGTATTGGCACGGCATCGACTCGCCGCTCAACAAGGAACTGGTGCAGCTGTCCCGCGACAAGACGCGCGCCAATCCCAACTACAGCCTGGCGGGTTCCTACATCTGCACCCGCATCATGCTGGACGCCATCGCCCGGGCCGGCAGCGCCGACCCGGCCAAGGTGATCGCCGCCATGGAGGGCATGGCCTACGAAGGCCTGACGGGCAAGGAGGAAATCCGCAAGGAAGACCACCAGGTCCTGAAGAACTACTACCTGCTCAAGGGCCGCGCCAAGAAGGACATGAAGGACAAGGACGACTACGCCGAGATCGTGCATAGCGGCCGCTCCTTCCTGCCGCCCGCGGAAACCGGCTGCAAGCTCTAGCGCGTCCCTGAGGCGGGCTGCCGCGGGCGCTGGGCGTCCGCGGCGGCTGCGCGCCCCGCGGCCTTTCGTTTCCTCCACCGGGCATACCCATGAACGTCTATCTCCTCCAGATCATCAATGGGATCGGGGTAGGCATGCTGTACTTCCTCCTGGCAGTCGGCCTGTCCATCGTCTTCGGTCTGTTGCGTTTCGTGAATTTCGCCCACGGGGCGTTCTATCTGCTGGGCGCATACTTCTGTTTCCAGGCCATCCAGTGGGGCCTGAATTTCTGGCTCGCGCTGGCCATCGTGCCGCTGCTGGTGGGCGCCGGCGCCTGGGTCGTCGAGAAAGTGCTGCTGCGCCACGTCTACGCCCAGGCGCACGAGTTCCACATCCTGATCACCGTTGGCCTGGCCCTGGTCTTGCAGGAACTGGTCATCGTGATCTGGGGGCCGATAGGCGACAACGTCGCCGCGCCCTCGGCCCTGCAAGGCGTGGTCATGTGGGGCAGCTTCATCTATCCCAAGTACCGCCTGTTCGTGATCGGCTTCACCGCGGTCTTCTCGCTGCTGCTCTGGTACGTGCTGGAAGGCACGCGGCTGGGCAGCGCGGTGCGGGCCGGCAGCGAATCCACCGAGATGGTGTCCATGCTGGGCATCAACGTGTTCCGCATGTTCAGCCTGGTGTTCGCGCTGGGCGCGGCGACCGCGGCCTTGGCTGGCGTGCTGGCGGCGCCCATACGCGGCGTCGAACCCTTCATGGGCATCGAGGCCCTGGGCATCGCCTTCGTCATCGTGGTGGTGGGCGGCATGGGCAGCTTCTTCGGCGCGCTGGTCGGCGGCCTCCTGATCGGCGTGGTGCAGAGCGTGATGAGCACGCTGTGGCCGGAAGGCGCGCGGCTGATGATCTATGTGGCGATGGCGGCGGTGCTGCTGCTGCGTCCCCACGGCCTGATGGGGAGAGGATGATGACGCGCTTGAAATCTCATGCCCAATTGCTGCTGGCGCTGGCCGTGGTGCTGCTGTTGCCGCTGTGCATGCAGTCGGGCTCGCTGGCCACGGAAGTGCTGATCTATGCGCTGGCGGTGCTAGGCTGCAACCTGCTGCTGGGCTTCACCGGCTTGCTGTCGTTCGGCCAGGGCATCTTCTTCGGCCTGGGCAGCTATGCCGTCGGCATCCTGCTGACGCGCACCGGCCTGCCCATGCCGCTGGCGCTGCTGGCCGCGATGGCGGTAGGCGCGCTGGGGGCGACGCTGGTCGGTTGGTTCGCGATCCGCCAGCGCGGCACCTACTTCGTGATGCTGACGCTGGCCTTCGCGCAGATGTTCTACTTCCTGGCGTACAGCCTGCCTGACCTGACCGGGGGCGACAACGGCCTGCTGGACGTGCCGCGTCCGGCGTTGTCGGTGGCGGGCGTGGAACTCTTGCCGCTGGCCTCGCCCTGGCAGTTCTATGCCTTCGTGGCGCTGTGCTTCCTGGCGATCTTCTGGCTGCTGCTGCGCGTGACCAATTCGGTGTTCGGCCGCACCTTGCTGGCGATCCGCGACAACGAGGCGCGCGCCATGGCGGTAGGCTACAACGTGCGCCTCTTCAAGTTGGCGGCCTTCGCCATCTCCGGCGCCGTCACCGCGCTGGCGGGGGCCTTCCTGGCGATGATGACCGGCATCGCGCCGCTGTCCAGCATCGAATACCACAGCAGCGAGATGATCCTGGTCATGACCGTCATCGGCGGCACCGGCAACCTGTTCGCCTCGGTGCTGGGCGCCGCCTTCTACGTGCTGTTCGCGGACTGGCTGTCCACCTTGTGGCCGCGCTGGCTGATGTTGCTGGGCTTCCTGCTGATCGCGGTCAGCCTGTTCATGCAGAAGGGCTTGTGGGGACTGGGAGTACGCATTTGGCTGGCGCTGCGGCGCAAGCCTGCCGGCGGCGAGCCGGCCGCCAAGGAGGGACGCGCATGAGTCCGCAAAATTCCGCGCCACTGCTGCAGGCCAAGGGCATCGTCAAGCGCTTCGGCAAGTTCGTGGCCCTGCATGGGGTGGACCTGCAGGTGCAGCCGCGCACGGTGCATTCCGTCATCGGTCCGAACGGCGCCGGCAAGACCACGCTGTTCCACACGCTGACAGGCACTTTGCGCACCAGCGAAGGCAGCATCGTGTTCGACGGCCAGGACGTGACGCAGGAGGCCGATTATCAACGGGTGCAGCGCGGCATCGCGCGTTCCTTCCAGGTCACCAGCCTGTTCGCCAATCTGTCGGTGCGGGAAAACCTGCGGTTGGCGGCGCAGGGCGCGCATCGCGCGGGCGCATTCGACTGCTGGCATCCTCCAACCGGTCAGCGATCTCAGCGCGAAGTCGTCGACGCGGCGCTGGAACGCCTGGGCTTGGCGCGATTTTCCGAGGTCGCGGCGGGCGCGCTGTCGCACGGCCAGCAGCGGCGCCTGGAAGTGGGCATGGCGCTGGCCGCCAGGCCGCGCGCCATTTTCCTGGACGAACCCACTTCCGGCATGGGGGTGGACGACCTGGATGAGATGAAGCGGCTGATCCGCAGCCTGCGCGACGACCACACGGTGGTGCTGATCGAGCACAACATGAACATCGTGATGGACATCTCCGACACCATTACGGTGATGCAGCAGGGCCGCGTGCTGGTCGAAGGCACGCCTGCCGCGATCCGCAGCGACGAGCGGGTGCGCGCCGCGTACCTGGGCAACATGATCACGGGAGGCCGGGCATGATGCTGCATGTCGACGCCGTACACAGCTATTACGGCAAGAGCCATATCCTGCAAGGCGTATCGCTCGAGCTGCCGCAAGGCGAGGTGATCACGCTGCTCGGGCGCAACGGCGCGGGCAAGTCGACCACGCTCAAGACCATCGCAGGCGTGATCGCGCCCAAGGGCGGCGCGGTGCGCTACGGCGGACGCGACATCGCCGGACTGCCGGCGCACAAGATCGCGTCCATGGGTATCTGCCTGGTGCCCGAGCACCGCGGCATCTTCAAGCTGCTGACGGTCGAGGAAAACCTGAAACTGGGCATGCGCCGCGATTCGCCCTGGCAGCTGGAAGACGTCTACCGCATCTTTCCCCGCCTGAAGGAACGGCGCAGGAATGGCGGCGGCCAGTTGTCCGGCGGTGAACAGCAGATGCTGGCGATCGGGCGCGCGCTCATGAACCATCCGCGCGTGCTGATGCTGGACGAGCCGGTCGAAGGCCTGGCGCCGGTGATCGTCGAGGAGATCGTGGCGCAGATCAAGTCCATCAAGCAGGCCGGCGTCACCATCCTGCTGGTGGAGCAGAACCTGGAAGTCTGCATCCAGCTGGCCGACCGCCATTTCATCATCGAGCAGGGATCCATCGCCTACGCAGGCAGCAACGCGGCCTTCATCGCGGACGAAAACGTGAAGGACCGATACCTGGGCGTGGGCGTCTAGGGACCGCCTGTGCCGCGCAACGTGAAGCAAGGGAACATCATGGAAATGAACACATTGGAGGCCGTCAGCGGCATCCGCGTCGACGGCAACCGTCTTTGGAACTCGTTGATGGAGCTGGCCCGCATCGGCGCCACCGACAAGGGCGGGGTGTGCCGGCTGGCGCTGAGCGACCTGGACCGGCAGGGCCGCGACCTGGTCTGCGCCTGGGCCCGCGAGCTGGGCTGCAGCGTGCGCGTGGACGCCATCGGCAATATCTTCATGCGCCGCCCGGGCCTGCGCGATGATTTGCCCGCCGTGATGACCGGCAGCCATATCGACACCCAGCCCACCGGCGGCAAATTCGACGGCAACTACGGCGTGCTCGCCGGGATCGAGGTTCTGCGCACTCTGCACGAGCGCGGCATCGCCACCGAGGCGCCGCTGGAAGTGGTGGTGTGGACCAACGAAGAAGGCTCGCGCTTCGTGCCGGTGATGATGGGCTCGGGCGTGTACGCCGGCGCCTTCACGCTGGAGCATGCGCTGGCGGCGCGGGACCGCGACGGCGTCAGCGTGGACCAGGCGCTGCGCGCCATCGGCTACGCGGGGCCGGAGCCCGCTCGTCCGGGCTCGGTCAGCGCCTACTTCGAGGCGCACATCGAGCAAGGCCCCATCCTGGAGGATCGCGGCATCACCATCGGCGCGGTGCAGGGCGCCCTGGGCCAGCGCTGGTACGACGTGGCCATCACCGGCCAGGAAGCGCATGCCGGGCCCACGCCCATGGAGCTGCGCCGCGACGCCTTGCTGACCGCGTCCAGGCTGGTGCTGGAGGTCAACCGGATCGCGCTGGAGCACGCGCCGCATGGCCGCGGCACCGTGGGCTGCATCGACAGCTTCCCGAACTCGCGCAATGTGATCCCGGGCCGGGTGGCGCTCACCGTGGATTTGCGCGCCGCCGATGACGCCACGCTGGACAGCATGGCTGCGGCGTTCGCCCGCGTCTGCGAGGAACTGGCCGAACCGGGCCGCTTCCAGGTCGAAAGCAAGGAGGTGGTGTACTTCCCGCCGCAGCCCTTCGAGCCTCGGCTGGTGCAGGCGATCCGCGACGGCGCGCGCACGCTGGGCCTGGATTCGCTGGACGTGATCAGCGGCGCGGGCCATGACGCCGTCTACATGGCGCGGGTGGCGCCCACCGCCATGATCTTCGTGCCGTGCAAGGATGGCATCAGCCACAACGAGATCGAGGACGCGCAGCCCGAGCATCTGGAGGCGGGCTGCAATGTGCTGCTGCACGCCATGTTGCGCTGCTGCGGGCGTATCCAGTTGGCCGATGGGACCGCGCAATGAAGGCGCTGATCGCAAGGCTGAACCATGAAACCAACACCTTCTCGCCGGTGCCCACGCCCTTGTCGGCCTTCGGCAACGGCGGTCCCGCCTACGATGCGGCGGCCTACGAAGAGAACCAGGGCAAGCGCACGGCGATGTCGGCATTCATAGACCTGGCCGAAGCGCGCGGCGCCGAACTGGTCACGCCGGTCTCGGCCACCGCCTATCCCAGCGGGCGCGTCGACGGCCAGGCCTATGCGGAACTCTGCGACCGCATCGTGGCCGCCGCGCCGGGTTGCGACGTCATCCTGCTGGATCTGCATGGCGCCATGGCGGTGGAGACCACCGACGATGGCGAGGGCGACCTGCTCGAACGGCTGCGCGCGGCCGCGCCCGGCGCGCCGATCGCGGTGGCGCTGGACCTGCATGGCAACGTCACGCAGAAGATGATGGACAACGCCGACGTCATCGTCAGCTTCAAGACCTATCCCCATATCGACATGTACGAAACCGGCGAGCACGCCGGCAGGCTGCTGTTCGCCGGCATCGACGGCGGGTGCAAGCCGGTCATGGCGTGGCGCCGGCTGCCGTTGGTGTCGCATTCCCTGCGCAGCAACACCGCCGAAGGCGCCATGCGCGCCGCCGTCGAAGCGGCGCGCCAGGCCGAGGCCGCGGGGGCGCTGGGCGTGTCGGTGCTGGCGGGCTTCGGCCTGGCCGACATCCCGCATCCCTGTGTCAGCGTGGTCGTGGTGGCCGACGGCGACCGCGCCGAGGCGGAGCGCGTGGCGGGCGAGATCGCCGCCCTGATCTGGGAGCAGCGCGACGGATTCTTCTATGACAGCGAGCCGCTGGCCGAGTCGCTGGCGCGCGCCAAGATCCTGGCCGAAGGTGCAAGTAAGCCGGTGCTGCTGCTGGACCATGGCGACAACTGCATGAGCGGCGGCACTTGCGACACCCTGGACGTGCTGATGGCCGCGCTGGATGCAGGCCTGGAAGGCATACAGGCGGGGCTGTACTGCGATCCCGAGGCGGTGGCCGAATTGACCCGCGCCGGCGTCGGCGCCACGGTGGAGCTGCCGGTGGGCAACAAGCGCGCCATCGGCGAGATCGGCCGGCAGGCGCGGCCCGTCACGCTGCGCGGCACCGTGCGCGCGTTGAGCAACGGCGAATACGTGATCAGCGGCCCGACCTACACCGGGCAACTGGCCTGCATGGGCCGCAGCGCGGTGCTGGACATAGGCGCCGCGCAGCTGGTGCTGACCGAGCAGACCCACGAGCCCTGGGACCTGGGCGTGTTCCAGAGCCTGGGACTGGATCCGTCCCGCGCCCGCTACGTGCTGGTGAAGTCGCGCATGTATTGCCGCCCGGTGTTCGTGCCGATCTCGCAGGCGCTGGTTGAATGCGACAGCCCCGGCGTGACCAGCTCCGACTGGTCGCTGTTCGAATTCCGCAGGCGCGCGCGGCCGCTGCATCCGCTGGAACCCATGGCGGCGGGCGACTACGATCCCCGCGCAGACGGTCAATAAACCAGCTGGAAGAGCAGGGCGCCGCAGGCGGCAGCTGTGGCGCCCGGGCAACGGACATTCTCAAACAAAAAGTAACATAAATGAGAATGATTCCGTTTGTCGTAGAATGGGGCGCTCAGTGATTCCAGCCCCCTTTGGTGCAGCCGGCCCGGCAAGGCCCTGGCCTTCCGGCACATTCCAGACGCATTCGTAGTTCTCCAGTGCGCGCGTGACCCCATCGGGATTTTGATTTCTGCCCGCGAACTTCCCGACATGAAAATCCGAACTCTTGCCTGCATGGCCGCCGCGCTGCCGTGCTATCTCCCCGTTGTCCACGCCCAATCCGCGTCCGATCAATCCGGTTCCGTCGTTTCCATGGACGCGATCAAGGTCGAGGCCAGCGCCGATGCCTCGGCCGGCGGCTTGGCCGAACCCTTTGCTGGCGGGCAGGTTGCGCGCGGCGGCCGCATCGGCCTGTTTGGCACCCAGGACATCATGGACACGCCGTTCAGCATCACCAGCTACACCAATGAATTGATCCAGGACCGGCAGGCCCGCAGCGTGGGCGACGTGCTGCAGAACGATTCCGGCGTGCGAGTGGCGCGCGGTTTCGGCAACTTCCAGGAGTCGTACTTCATCCGCGGCTTCATCCTGGGTTCGGACGACGTGGCCTATAACGGCCTCTACAGCCTGCTGCCGCGCCAGTACATCGCCACCGAGCTGTTCGAGCGCGTGGAGGTCCTGCGCGGCGCTTCGACCTTCCTGACGGGCGCCTCGCCTGGCGGCGGCGGCATCGGCGGGGTGATCAACCTGGTGCCCAAGCGCGCGCCGAACGAACCGTTGACCCGCGTCACCACCGGCGTGTCCAGCGGCGGACAGTTCCAGTTGTCCACCGACATCGCCCGCCGCTTCGGCCCCGGCGACAGCACCGGCATCCGCTTGAACGCCGCGCAGCGCAGCGGCGACACCGGCATCGACGATGAACACTCGCGTACCAGCCTGGTCTCGCTGGGCCTGGACTGGCGTTCGGCCGACACGCGATTGTCCGCGGACATCGGCTGGCAGGAAAACAAGCTCAAGCGCGCGCGTCCCAACGTGACGCTGGGCGCCGGCGTCACCAAAGTGCCGGACGCGCCCGACGCCAGCTCCAACTATGCGCAGCCGTGGTCGTATTCGAATGAGCGCGATGTCTTCGGCACCGTGCGCGGCGAACATGATTTCAGCGACAAGCTGACCGCCTATGCGGCGTTTGGCATGCGCCGCAGCGACGAAGCGAACTCGCTGGGCAACGTCACGCTGACCAACGGCAGCACGGGCGCGGGCACCTTCTACCGCTTCGACAACACCCGCGAAGACAGCGTGAACACGGGCGAACTGGGCCTGCGCGGCAAAGTGCGCACGGGCCCGGTGGGCCACGAGTTCGTCGTGTCGGCATCGTTCTTCGACCTGAAGAAGAAGAACGCTTATGTGATGGACTGGCAGAACACCTATCCCACCAATATCTACAACCCGATTTCGTATGACAAGCCGCCGTTCAGCGCCACCGCGCTGCGCGGCAACGACCTGGACGATCCGGCGCTGCAGGGCCGTACCCGCCTGAGCAGCTACGCCATTGGCGACACGCTGTCGTTCCTGGACGACAAGGTGCTGCTCACGGCCGGCATCCGCCATCAGCGCTTGTCGCAACGCGACTACGCGTACAACACCGGCAAGGAAAACGGCGCCTACGACGCCAGCCACAATTCGCCCGCCGCGGGTCTGGTCGTCAAGGTCGCGCCCAGCGTTTCGCTGTATGCGAACTACATCGAGGCGCTGGTCGCGGGACCGACCGCCCCGGCCAATGCCGGCGGCAAGCCGGTGCCCAACGCCGGCCAGAGCCTGCCGCCGTTTGTCTCCAAGCAGAAGGAAATCGGCGCGAAGTATGAAGGTGATGGACTGGGCGCGGGACTCGCGCTGTTCTCGACCGACAAGCCGCGCGCCATGTACAACGCCAGCAACGAGCTGACCACGTCCGGCAAGGACCGCCACCAGGGCGTGGAACTCACGATGTACGGCGAGCCCATCAAGAGCGTGCGCCTCTTGGGCGGCCTGACCTGGCTGGACGCCAAGCAGATCTCCACCGGCAACCCGTCCATCGACGGCAACCGCGTGATCGGCGTGCCGCGCTTCCAGGCCAACATGGGCGTGGAATGGGACATCCCCGGCGTGCCGGGCCTGGCGGTGGACGGCCGCGTGGTCTATACCGGCTCGTCCTACGCTGACGACGCGAACACGCTCAAGGTGCCGGGCTGGACCCGCTTCGATGCGGGCCTGCGCTACATGATGGATGTGGACGGCCACGTCGTGACCCTGCGCGCCCGCGTGGACAATATCGCCAACCGCAACTACTGGTCCTCGGTGGGCGGCTATCCGGGCAACGGCTACCTGGTGCTGGGCGGACCGCGCACCTTCTTGCTCAGCGCAAGCATGGACTTCTAAGGCCGGGCGGCGTTCACCAGAACCAGCCGCCACGCGTCAGATCCGCCTCGCAGCCCTTGTACTGCGAGGCGAATTTCTGGGCCCGCGCCTGCACCTTCTGCGATACGGTCTTGAGCCAGGCCTTGCGGTCATAGCTGCGGTTGCGGTAGCCGGTCCAGCCTTCGTGGTAGTTCAGGTACTGGCCGTAGGCATCCGACTTGGACACGCCGTTGATGCGCTGGGTCTTGTTCATGTACCAGCCCATGAAGTCCAGCGCGTCGGCGAAGTCGTCGCGGCTGGAGCCCCAGCCGCCGGCATCTTTCTTGTAGTCGTCCCAGGTTTCGTCCTTGACCTGGGCGTAGCCGTAGGCGGAACTGACGCGGCCCCAGGGGATGAAGCCCAGGAAGTAATAGCGCGGCGGCACCGCGTCATGCTTGAAGGAAGACTCCTGGTACATCATGGCCATGGGCACCGGCACGGGCGCGCCCCATTTCTTCTGTACCTTCAGGGCGGCATCGTGCCAGTCCGGCTTTTCGCGAAAGATGGCGCAGATATTCTCGGGATTCGAGGGCGGCGCGGTGGCGCAGCCGGCAAGCGCCAGCAGTAGCAGCGGCGGCAGCAATAGCCGGGTCATTGGCGGTCTTCCTCCGGAGATCGGGGCTGGGGTGGGGCGGATGTCACAAGATACCGCGATTGTATGAAAACGTATCGCCGAAAAAGTTCCGTCCCTGAAATTCTCCGACCCATGCCGCATGCGCCAGGCAAAGAAAAACGGCCCCGGATCGCTCCGGGGCCGTCTTGCAGGCAATGCAGCCAGGCTGCGCTGCCCGTGATGCTTAGACTTCGATGACGTCAGCGACGTCCTTGTAGTCGGCGATCTTGTCGAAGTTCAGGTACTGGTAGATCTGGTCGCCGCTCTTGTTGATGACGCCCATGTCGGCCATGTACTCGTCCTTGGTCGGGATGCGGCCCAGCTTCGAGCAGATGGCGGCCAGTTCGGCCGAACCCAGGTACACGTTGGTGTTCTTGCCCAGGCGGTTGGGGAAGTTGCGGGTGCTGGTCGACATCACGGTCGCGCCTTCGCGCACCTGTGCCTGGTTGCCCATGCACAGCGAGCAGCCCGGCATTTCCGTGCGGGCGCCGGCGGTGCCGAACACGCCGTAATGGCCTTCCTCGGTCAGTTGCGTGGCGTCCATCTTGGTCGGCGGGGCGACCCACAGCTTGACCGGGATGTCGCGCTTGCCTTCCAGCAGCTTGGAGGCTGCGCGGAAGTGGCCGATGTTGGTCATGCAGCTGCCGATGAACACTTCGTCGATCTTGGCGCCGGCGACTTCCGACAGCGTCTTCACGTCGTCCGGGTCGTTCGGGCAGGCCACGATGGGCTCGTGCACGTCGGCCAGGTCGATCTCGATCACGGCGGCGTACTCGGCGTCGGCGTCCGGCTCCAGCAGCTTGGGGTCGGCCAGCCAGGCTTCCATGGCCTTGATGCGGCGGCCCAGCGTGCGCTCGTCTTCGTAGCCGTTGGCGATCATCCACTTCAGCATCACGATGTTGCTGTTGATGTACTCGATGATCGGTTCCTTGTTCAGGAACACCGAGCAGCCGGCGGCCGAACGTTCGGCGGAAGCGTCCGACAGTTCAAAGGCTTGTTCGACCTTCAGGTCGGGCAGGCCTTCGATTTCGAGGATGCGGCCGGAGAAGATGTTCTTCTTGCCTTGCTTGGCGACCGTCAGCAGGCCTTGCTTGATGGCGTACAGCGGGATCGCGTTGACCAGGTCGCGCAGGGTCACGCCGGGCTGCAGCTTGCCCTTGAAGCGGACCAGCACCGATTCCGGCATGTCCAGCGGCATCACGCCGGTGGCGGCGGCAAAGGCGACCAGGCCCGAACCGGCCGGGAACGAGATGCCGATGGGGAAGCGGGTGTGCGAGTCGCCGCCGGTGCCGACGGTGTCGGGCAGCAGCATGCGGTTGAGCCACGAGTGGATCACGCCGTCGCCCGGGCGCAGCGAGACGCCGCCGCGGGTGCTGATGAATTCCGGCAGCGTGTGGTGCGTCTTGACGTCCACGGGCTTCGGGTAGGCGGCGGTGTGGCAGAACGACTGCATCACCAGGTCGGCCGAGAAGCCCAGGCAGGCCAGGTCCTTCAGTTCGTCGCGGGTCATGGGGCCGGTGGTGTCCTGGCTGCCGACCGAGGTCATCTTCGGTTCGCAGTAGGTGCCCGGGCGGATGCCGCGGCCTTCCGGCATGCCGCAGGCGCGGCCGACCATCTTCTGGGCCAGGGTGTAACCCTTACCGGTATCGGCCGGATCCTTGGGCAGGCGGAACAGCGTCGAGGCCGGCAGGCCCAGCGCTTCGCGCGCCTTGGCGGTCAGGCCGCGGCCGATGATCAGCGGAATGCGGCCGCCGGCGCGCACTTCGTCGAACAGCACGTCGGACTTCACTTCGAATTCGGCGATGACTTCGCCGTTCTTCAGAGCCTTTCCGTCATAGGGGCGCAGTTCGACCACGTCGCCCATTTCCATCTTGGAAACGTCGAGTTCGATCGGCAGGGCGCCGGCGTCTTCCATGGTGTTGTAGAAGATCGGAGCGATCTTGTTGCCCAGGCACACGCCGCCGAAACGCTTGTTCGGCACGAAGGGGATGTCTTCGCCGGTGAACCACAGCACCGAGTTGGTGGCCGACTTGCGCGACGAACCCGTGCCGACCACGTCGCCCACGTAGGCGACCAGGTGGCCCTTTTCCTTCAGGGATTCGATGAACTTGACCGGGCCGCGCTTGCCGTCTTCTTCCGGTTCGAACGCGGCGCCGTCGCGCTTGTTCTTCAGCATCGCCAGGGCGTGCATCGGGATGTCGGGGCGGGTGGTGGCGTCGGGAGCCGGCGACAGGTCGTCGGTGTTGGTTTCGCCGGGCACCTTGAAGACGGTGATCGTCAGGCTTTGCGGCAGTTCCGGACGGCTGGTGAACCATTCGGCGTCGGCCCAGCTTTGCATCACAGACTTGGCGTTGGCGTTGCCCTTGTCCGCCTTTTCCTTCACGTCGTGGAAGGCGTCGAACATCAACAGGGTCTTCTTCAGCGCATCGGCGGCGATGGTGCCGATTTCAGCGTCGTCCAGCAGGTCGACCAGCGGGCCAATGTTGTAGCCGCCCAGCATGGTGCCGAGCAGTTCAGTCGCCTTGGCGCGGCTGATCAGCGCACAAGCTTCCTTGCCCAGCGCCACGGCGGCCAGGTACGAAGCCTTGACCTTGGCGGCGTCGTCCACGCCGGCCGGCACGCGGTGGGTCAGCAGCTCGACCAGGTTCTGCTCTTCGCCAGCGGGCGGGTTCTTGAGCAGTTCGATCAGTTCAGCGGTTTGTTTGGCCGTAAGGGGCAGCGGGGGGATCCCCAGAGCCGCGCGTTCGGCAACGTGTTGGCGGTAGTTATCCAGCATGTGAGGCCTGCTCAAAGTCGGGTTGGAAGAAGGGTTGTTGGCCGGATTGTAGAGGTAACAGGGGGACGCAAGCAAATGTCTTATATCTTATATAAGACTTGAGGCCATAGCTGTTGCTTAAGGGCGACGCGCAGGCGGCGCAGCCGGCTGAGGGGGGCTGCGGGTACGGGCCTGCCGGGGGAGTCCGGGCGCGCGCAGGGGCACGCCCGGCGGGACGGCCTAGCGCGGTCCGGCGTCGTAAACCACGCCCACCCGCGCGAAATTGCCGCCGTACTGCTTCACGTCAACCTGGAACGGCGCGCTTTCCTCCGGCTTGAGCTTGGGCAGCCGCAGTTCCTGGTAGGCCGCGCCGGTCAGCTTGTCCTGGGCGTCGTACAGGCTGACCCAGACCTTGACGTTTTCGACCTCGGCCTGGCTGTCGTTGCGTACGCGCCCGTGCACGGTCACGTACTTGTAGCGGAAGCGGTAGCTGAAGTTCAGGGTGCCGGTCCCGACCTGGGCCTCGGTGTTCTCGACCGTGACCGCCAGCTTGGGGCGGGGGCCGGGCAGGGCGGCGCGCTTGGCGGGCAGCCAGTCGGTCTTGGCCTCGGTGTAGCGGTCGATGCGGCCGGTCAGGGCCACCGGCACCCGTTCGCCGGGATACAGGCGGGCTGGCAGGCTCCAGGCCTGGCGGACGTCCAGCCGGCGGGAACCGTCGAACAGCGAGATATCCGCCTTCGGCGACAGGACGACGTACTGGTCGCTGGTGTTGACCAGCTCGGCGTACAGGATCGGGCGCTCGATCTCGTCGAGCAGGCGGCGCGGCGCGGACAGCTTGAGCGCGCTGGCGTCGAACAGGGCGAAGTCCGGATCCAGCAGTTCCTCGGTGGTCAGGCGCACATGTTCGATGACGCGCACATCGGCCGGGCTGACGCGCACGATGCGGCTGGGCGGCGCTTCTTCCTTGGACGCGGCGGGCATGGCGGCATGGTCTTCGCTTTGCACCATATAGTCGTAGGACGCGACCCGGCCTTCGGCCAGCATCTCGCCGCGCGCGTCGAACGAGGTCAGCGCATTCGGCGCCAGCGGGCTGGCGGCGCCGTAGCCATTGGCCGTGCCGATCAGCTTGCCGTCCTCGCCGTACAGCATCACCGTGATCTGGCTGCTGTTGGCCTCGTTGGCGCCGTTGTTCTTCAACAGGCCGACCAGGCGGTAGGCGCCGTCGTTGCGCACCAATTGCACCTTGCTGGCGACCACGTCGTTGTTCTTGCCCCGCGCCAGCGACGGCTGGGACACCTGCAAGGTGTAGCGGCTGTAGGCCTGGCTGGGCGTGGAGATCGTGACGGGGGTGTATTCGCCCGGTTGCAGCGAGCGCGCCGGCGCCGATCCGGAATTCGACGGCAACGACAGTTCGCCCTGGAAGAACGAAGCCGTGACGCGCGGCACCTCGATCTTCCTGCCGGTCTCGTTGCGCATGATCATGACCAGCTGCGTGCGGTCGCGGACCCGGATTTCCTGCACGTCCGTCAGCTTGACCAGCGAGGCGTCGATGGGAGGGGGCGCCGGCGGCTGCCGCGTGACGGTCGGCTTGGAACCGAGCAGGGAGGCGGCCAGCGGAACCACGAACACGGCGGCGACGGCGACCGCGATCGCCGCGATGGCGCGCGGGCCGAGCTGCGGCTTGGGCGCCGGCTGCTGCATCCCGCGCAGGATCTTCTCCAGCCTTTGCGCGACGTTGTCTTCGACCAGCGTGACCGCGTGGCAATGGCTGCAGCGGTATTCGTTGGTGTCCAGCTTGGTGAATTGGGCGCTGCCGCAGGTCGAGCAGGTCAGCGTCACCGTATTGATCGTGGTCTGTTTGGGCGTCATTCTCGCAGCCGTGCACGCCGGATCCAGACGGCGCGGCGGATGGCGCGGCGGGAGCAAGGCGCAAGGGATTTACAGGGCGGCAAGGATAGCGGCAGGGGGTGGGAGGCATGGTGCACGAGCGCATCTGTTTGTGACCAAATGTGTTATTGGGCTTGCCGGTGCTATCATCGCCGGCGGAAAAATCAGATCCGAAATCCCTTACGCTGTTCCCCGTCGATCCGCTCCCGTGCCGCGCAACGCGCCGCCCCGGGCAGAGCCGAGGCAGGTCAGGCTCTACCCACTAGCATGAGCATTTCCCAATATTTGCTGTTCCTCGCCTGCGTGGCGCTCGCCACCTATGCGCAGACCATGACGGGCTTCGCCTTCGGGCTGGTGCTGCTGGGCCTGTCGGGCGTGTTCCAGCTGGCGTCGGTGTCCGAAGTGGCCAACGTGGTCAGCGTGCTGTCGCTGGTGAACGCGGCGGTGACGCTGGCGCGCGCCAAGCCCCAGGTGAACTGGTCGCTGATGCGGCCCGCCATGGCCAGCAGCCTGATCGGCGTGGGGGCGGGCGTGGCGGCGCTGGCCTGGATCAGCGGTTCCATGAGCGTGCTGCTGCAGCTGCTTCTGGGCTGCACCATCCTGGGCTGCGCGGTGTTGCTGATTGCCCGCGCGCAGCCGCTGGCGCGCGTGTCCTCGCGCGGTTCGTTCGTGTTCTTCGGGGCGATTTCGGGCGTGCTGGGCGGATTGTTTTCCAGCGCCGGGCCGCCCATGGTCTATCACCTGTACCGCCAACCCCTGCCGCTGGCCGCCATCCGCAACAGCCTGCTCATCCTGTTCTCGCTCAATGCGGTCGTGCGCCTGGCGCTCGTGACCGGGCAGGGGGCCTTCATGGCCTCGTCGTTCTGGCTGAGTCTGCTGGCGCTGCCGGTTGTGATCGGCGTCACCTGGGTGGCGCGCCGCTACAGCACGGCTGGCTCGATGAAGACCGTCAAGCGCATGGTGTTCGTGCTGCTGCTGGCGGCCGGCATGGGTTTGATCGTGCCGGCATTCAGGACGCTCGCGGCCGGCTAGCCGCGAGTCCGCGTGGATGACGCGGCGTCAGCCGCGTTCGCCGGTGATGTAGCGTTCGAGTTCGTGGATGATGAACTTCTGTTCGCTCATGACGTCCTTGACCAGGTCGCCGATGGAGAGCAGGCCGATCAGTTTGCCGTCTTCGATGACAGGCAGATGACGGAAGTGGCGTTCCGTCATCATCGCCATGCAGTGCTCGCGCGTATCCGTGCGGCCGACGTAGTAGACGGAATCGGTCATGATGTCCCGCACTTTCGTGGTGCGCGAGGAGCGGTCCTGCAGCACGATCTTGCGGGCGTAATCGCGCTCGGTCAGCATGCCCAGCACTTCGTCGCCCTGGACCACCACCACGGCGCCGATGCTGCGTTCCGCCATGATCCTGACGGCTTCGAACACCGAGGCGTCGGGCGAAACCGTCACGACGGAATGATTGGCTTTTTCCCTGAGTATCTCAGCAACTGTCTTCACGATGCGCTCCCGTATCGCTGGTGAGGATAAAACCCAAGCTCCATCCTAAGCCTGGCGGCGGTGTTGCCGCAAGCGCGGCGCTTATTTCACCGCCTTGTCCCGGAACGCCTGGCTGGCCATTTCGCGCAGGTTGCGCGTGGCGCTGCGCTCGGTGGCGGGATTCCACGCCAGCGAAATGCCGATCGTTGCATCGGCGGGAAAATCGGCCAGCGTCTTGTAGACGACATTGGTGCCCGGAAGGCGCCGGCCGCCGGCCGGCACCAGGGCCACGCCCAGGCCGCTTTCCACCAGGCTGAGCAGCGTCTGCACTTGCACCGCTTCCTGTGTGATGCGGGGCGTGAAGCCGCGCAGCTGGCAGGCGTTGATGGCGGCCATGCGCAGGCCGGCGGCCTCGGTGGCGGTGTACATGATGAAGGCTTCGTCGGCCAGGTCCGCCAGGCGGATACGGCCGCGCCGCGCCAGCGGATGCGTCTTGGGCACGGCCAGCGCGAAGTTCTCGGTCGTCAGCGGCGCAAGCCGCACGTTCGATCCCATCGCCACCGGCACGCGCACGATGCCGATCTCCAGCGTGTCTTCCTCGAGTTCCTGCATGATGCGTATGGAAGTGGCTTCGCGCAGCACCACGGTGACGCCGGGATAGCGCTGCCGGAACGGCGGCAGGATGCGCGGCAGCACGCCGTGCGTGGCCGAGCCCACGAAACCGATGCGCACGGTGCCGCCTTCGCCCGCGGCGCCGGCGCGCGCCGCCTGCCGGAATTGCTCGGCATGGAACAGGGCGCGGCGGGCCTCGTCCAGCGCGGCCAGGCCCGCCTCGGTGAGTTTTACGCCCTGGCGGCCGCGCAGGAATAGCGGCACGCCCACCATCTCTTCGAGCTTGCGTATCGAGACGGACAGGGGCGGCTGCGACATGTGCAGTTTTTCGGCCGCGCGGTGGAAATTCAACGTTTCGGCCAAGACCAGGAACTGCTGCAGATGACGGAAATCCATGGGGGCGCTCCGGATGGCGGTGGGCATGGATGATATGAAGTTCGTATCGATAGGGATATTGGTGCTATCCCTTCGGTATCGGGCAGTCATGCCGCGCAAGCCCCGGGCACAAGACGGCGGCGGTATGATGGAACGCATTACAAGGAGGAAACACCATGAATGAAGTCATCGTCGCGTCCGCCGTCCGCACCGCCATCGGCGATTTCGGGGGCGCGCTGAAAGACGTGCCGCCGTGCGATCTGGGCGCAACCGTCATCAAGGCCGCGCTGGAACGCGCCGCCGTCAAGGGCGATGAGGTCGGCCACGTCGCCGTGGGCCACGTCATCAACACCGAACCCCGCGACATGTACCTGTCGCGCGTGGCGGCGATGAACGCCGGCATCGCCAAGGAAACCCCCGCCTTCAACGTCAACCGCCTTTGCGGTTCCGGCCTGCAGGCCATCGTGTCGGCCGCGCAGACCATCATGCTGGGCGACGCTGAAATCGCCGTCGGCGCGGGCGCCGAAAGCATGAGCCGCGCGCCGTACATCGCGCCGGCGCAGCGCTGGGGCGCGCGCATGGGCGACAGCGTGATGCTGGACATGATGACCGGCGCGCTGTCGGATCCATTCGGCCGCATGCACATGGGCGTGACCGCCGAGAACGTGGCGGCCAAGTTCGGCATCAGCCGCCAGGACCAGGACGCCGTGGCCGCGGAATCGCATCGCCGCGCCGCGGCCGCCATCGACGCCGGCTACTTCCGCGACCAGATCGTGCCGGTGGTGATGAAGTCGCGCAAGGGCGAAGTGGTGTTCGACACCGATGAGCACGTGCGCCGCGACGTCACGGCCGAAAACCTTGCCAGCTTGAAGGCCGTATTCCAGAAGGAAAACGGCACCGTCACGGCGGGCAACGCCTCGGGCCTGAACGACGGCGCGGGCGCGGTGGTGCTGATGAACGCCTCGGTCGCGGCCAAGCGCGGCGTCAAGCCGCTGGCGCGCCTGGTGGCCTATGCCCACGCGGGCGTGGATCCCAACATCATGGGCATCGGTCCGGTGCCGGCCACGCAGGCCGCGCTCAAGCGCGCGGGCCTGACCGTGGACCAGCTGGACGTGATCGAAGCCAACGAAGCGTTCGCCGCGCAGGCATGCGCCGTGTCGCGCGAACTGAAGCTGGATCCGGCCAAGGTGAACCCCAACGGCAGCGGCATCGGCCTGGGTCACCCCATCGGCGCCACCGGCGCGATCATCACCGTCAAGGCGCTGCACGAACTGCAGCGCGTGGGCGGGCGCTACGCGCTGGTGACCATGTGCATCGGCGGCGGCCAGGGTATCGCCGCCATCTTCGAGCGGATCTGAAGCGCCAGGGGGCGCCCTGGAGCGCCCAGTCGCTAGTCAGCCCCCTCGCTGCGCGAGGGGGCTTTATTTTTCGAGGTAGTCCTGGGCCCACGCCTGGCATTCGGCGCGCAGCAGCGCGCCCATCTGCGCCCGCCGCGGCGCGTCCAGCCGGCTGCTGATCGCGCCGAAGCTGAAAGCCACCCAGGTCAGTTCCGACACGCGGAACGCCGCGCCCACGCCCGACACGCCGGGCGTGATGGTGTCGACGATCTCTGAATAGCCCGAGGCGCGCGCCTGCCTGACCGATTTCATCAGGGCGGCGCTGGATGCGCCGATCTGCGCGTAGGTCGCGGCATGCCGCGCATACAGCGCGGCGATTTCTTCGTCGGGCAGCGTGGCCATCAGCGCCAGTCCGCCCGCGCCCACGCCCAGCAGGCGCCGCTCGCCCTGGTCGATGGTAAACACCTTGACGGGGAATGAACCCGCCTCGCGCAGCAGGCACAGGGCGTAGTCGCCCTGGCGTATCACCAGGAACACCGTGTCGCCCGACAGGCGCGCGAGCTTCTGCGCGAATGGACGCAGCGCGTCCAGCAGCGGCGTGCGCCGCAACGCCGCGAATCCCAGTTGCATGGAATCCACGCCCAGACGATAGCGCCGGGTCGTGGCATCGCGCTCGGCGAACTGCTCTTCCAGCAGGCAACTGAGCAGCCGGTGCGCGGTGGAGCGTTCCAGCCCGGCCTCGGCCATGACGCCTTGCAGATCTATGCCTTCTTCCTGATGCTGCGCCAGCACGCGCAGCAGGCCCAGGGCGCGCCGCATGCTCTGAGTACCGCCTGTGGAACCGCTGTTGTTCATAATGTGGGAAAAAGTAGTTGAATATTTTGTATTTTAGGATTCCAGGTGCGTTAATTCAATCCAGTCGACCGCGCCGCCTCTCAAGGCGCGGCAGAACAAGGACGAGGAGACCATGGAATACGCCACCCTGGCCGTCGAGCGGCACGACTCGGTATGCCGCATCAGCCTGGCGCGCGAATCCGCGCGCAATGCCCAAAGCCAGCAGATGCTGGACGAACTGGACGACGCGTTGACGCGCGCCGAACAGGACGATTCGGTGCGGGTCGTGGTGCTGGCCGGACGCGGCGCGCACTTTTCCGCCGGCCATGACCTGAAGGAAGCGCAGGCCAAGCGCGCCGACTTCACGGTGGAGGAGCGCTGGGATTACGAGTCGCGCCGCTACTACGGCTATTGCATGCGCATCTGGGACTTTCCCAAGCCGACGGTGGCGCAGGTGCAGGGCGCCTGCGTGGCAGGCGGTTTCATGATCGCCAATATGTGCGACCTGGTGGTGTGTTCCGACACGGCCTATTTTTCGGATCCCGTCGGCCACACGCTGGCGGCCGCCGCCACCGAGGTGCTGATCCATCCCTGGGTCATGGGGCTGCGCAAGGCCAAGGAAATGCTCTACACGGGCGAAAAAGTGGACGCGCAGGAAGCGCTGCGCATCGGCATGGTGAACCGCGTGGTGCCCGAGGCCGAGCTGGACGCCGCGACCCTGGCGCTGGCGCAGCGCATCGCGCAGGCGCCGCCTTTCGGCCTGCGCCTCATCAAGCGCTCGCTGAACCGCACGGCCGACGCGCAGGGCTTTCGCACCGCCTTGTCGGCGCATTTCGATACGCACCAGCTGTCGCACATGAGCGAAGAGTTCCAGGCCGTGCGCGACCGCGGCTTGGCCCAGGCCATCCAGCGTAATAAGAAGGGCGAGACCGCATGACTCTGGACCCCTTGCTCAACCCGCGCTCCATCGCGATGATCGGCGCCAGCGCCGACGCCGGGCGCATCGGCGGCATGCCGCTGGACCTGCTGACCCGCTTCGGTTACGCGGGCGGCATCTATCCCGTAAATCCGAAGTACCAGGAAGTGTTCGGCCGCCGCTGCTGGCCGGATATCGAATCCGTGCCCGAGCCGGTGGACTTGGCGGTGCTGGCGATCGCGGCCGCGGATGTCACGCCCATGCTGCGCCGCTGCCACGCAAAGGGCGTGCGCGCCGCCATCGTCTACGCCGCGGGCTTTGCCGAAGCGGGCGGCGAGGGCGCGCGCCTGCAGGACGAGCTGGAGGCCTTCGTGGCGGAAAGCGGCATGGCCGTGGCCGGCCCGAACTGCATGGGCTTCGCCAACCTGAACACGCAGGCCTACACGGCGTTCGCCTCGGTCTTCAAGACCGCGCCGGCGCAGACGGGGCCGGGCAAGGTCAGCCTGCTGACGCAGAGCGGCAACGTGTGCGCGGCGGTGTATGCGATTGCGCGCCGGCTGGACCTGCCGTTCTCGCATTTCATCAACACCGGCAACGAAGCCTGCCTGGATTTTTCGCAATACCTGGAGTACCTGGCGGCGGATCCGCAGACGGAAATCGTGCTGGGCTACATCGAGCAGCTGCGCGACGGCGAACGCTTCATACGCGCCTGCCGCGAACTGGAACGCCAGGGCAAGCTGTTGATCGCGCTGAAGGCCGGCACCACGGACAAGGGCGCGCAGGCGGTGCAGTCGCATACCTCGGCGCTGGCCGGGGACCGGCGCGTGTACGGCGCGGCCTTCCGCCAATTGAATGTGATCGAGGCCACCGATTTCGCGCAGATGGCGCATCTGGCCAGCCTGGCCACGCTACGCCACCGCACGGCGGGCAAGCGCGTCGCGGTGCTGACCATGTCGGGCGCGCTGGGCGCGATCCTGGCGGACAAGTTCATCGGCGCGGGGCTGGACCTGCCCGACCTGCCGCCCGAACTGCAGGCGGTGCTGCGCGGCGGCATTCCCGACTACGGCATGGTCGGCAATCCGGTGGACGTGACCGGCAACGTGGTCAACGATCCGGCCTTCGTGCATACCGTGCTGGAAGCGCTGGCCACGACCGATGCGATCGACGCGGTCGTCGTGTATGCGCCCGGCTACATGCTGGACCGCATGGCCGACGCGCTGACGGACGTGTCGCGCCGCCATCAACGGCTGTTCGTCGCCATCGATACCGGCCTGGCGCAGAGCCGCGCCGCCTTGCGCGACGCCGAGGTGGCCGTGTTCGAGGACTTGGGCCTGGCAGTCGCCGCCCTGGCGCCCTACCTGCTGTGGTGCGAGGCGCGCGGCGCCAAGCGCATCGCGGCGGCGCCACAACTGGACGCGCCAGCGGTGCCGGCCTTGCCCTGCAATGAAGCGGATGCTCGCGGTTACGTGGCCGCTTTCGGACTGCCGCAGGCGCGAATCAACGTGGCCGCGACCGCGGACGAAGCCGTCGCGCAAGCGCGGGCGGCCGGATATCCGGTGGCCCTGAAGATACTGAGCGCCGACATCGCCCACAAGACCGAGGCGGGCGGCGTCGCGCTGAACCTGGCCGACGACGACGCCGTGCGCCGCGCGTACGGCGAGGTGACGCGGGCCGCGGCCGCGGCGCAGCCGGACGCGCGCATCGACGGCGCGATGGTGCAGAAGATGGAGCGCGGCGTGGCCGAGATCATCGTCGGCGCCACGCGCGATCCCGTCTTCGGTCCGGTGCTGACCGTGGGCCTGGGCGGCGTGCTGACCGAGTTGTACCAGGACACCAGCCACCGCCTGCTGCCAGTGGACGAGGACATTGCGCTGCAAATGCTGCGGGAGCTCAAGGCCTACGCGTTGCTGGACGGCTATCGCGGCAAGCCCCTAGCCGACGTGGCGGCCGCGTGCCGCAGCATCGTGGCGGTGGGCAATGCCTTGCTTGCCGCGCCCGAGCATGTGGCGGAAATCGAAGTCAATCCATTGCTGATCAAAGAGGCGGGACAGGGCGTGGCGGTACTGGACGCGCTGATCCTGCCCGCAACCCGTAGCGCCTAGCGCGCAATCCATCCCAGGAGGAGACAAGCATGATGAAGAGACTATTGGCCGGCGTCGCGCTGGCTTGCATGGGCGTCACGGGCCAGGCGATGGCCCAGGACAGCTATCCCAACCGCCCGATACGCATCGTGGTGCCGTTCTCGCCGGGCGGCGCGACCGACATCATGAGCCGCCTGCTGGCGGAAAAGCTCAGCGGCAAGCTGGGCCAGCCGGTGATCGTGGAAAACAAGCCGGGCGGCGGCACCATGATCGCGTCAGACTACGTGTCGCGCGCCGAGCCCGACGGCTATACCTTGCTGATGGCGGCGTCGTCGCTGGGCATCGCGCCCAGCATCTACGCCAAGGTGAACTACGACCCGATCAAGGACTTCGCGCCCATCAGCCAGGTAGCCTCGGTGGTGCACGTGCTGGAAGTGCATCCCTCGGTGCCCGCCAAGAACGTGGGCGAGCTGATCGCCTATCTGAAGGCGAACCCGGGCAAGGTCAGCTACGGTTCGGTCGGCACCGGCAGCTCGACCCATCTGGAGGCCGAACTCTTCAACAGCATGGCGGGCGTGCAGATGACGCACATTCCGTACAAGGGCAGCGCGCCGGCGCTCAACGATCTGGTGGCGGGCCGCCTGCAGGTCATGTTCGACGCCTGGGCCTCGTCCGGTCCCTTCGTCAAGGACGGCAAGCTGCGCGTGCTGGCGGTGACCACCGCCCAGCCCTCGGCCTCGGTGCCGGACCTGCCCACCGTCGCGGCCTCGGGCTTGCCGGGCTATTCCGCCATGCCGTGGCTGGGCCTGGTGGCGCCGGCGCGCACGCCGCAGCCGGTGGTGGACAAGATCTACAGCAACCTGGCGCAGATCCTGCAACAGCCCGACGTCAAGGCGCAGTTCACCGGCCTGGGGCTGGACATCATCGGCAGCGATCCCAAGACTTTCGCCGCCTTCATCCGCCAGGACGTGACCACCTGGGCCAAGGTCGCGCGCGACTCGAACATCCGCCTGGAGTAATGGCATGACGCAGTTGGAAAGCGCCGCGCGGGAAGACCAGGCATTCCGCCTGGACCTGCGCGGCTGGCTGGCATCGGCCTACGCCGGTTTCGTCAAGGACTGGCCGGGCGGGGCCGAGCCGCGCAGCCTCGATTTCCGGCGGGCATGGGAAGACACCCTGTGCGCCAACGGCTGGTCCGGGCTGGGCTGGCCCAAGGAGCACGGGGGGCGCGCTCTGCCGCTGTCGCGGCAGGCGGTGTTTCACGAAGAGCACGCGCGCTGCGGCGCGCCGCTGGGCGTGAACCTGATCGGCCACGGCATTCTGGCGCCGACCCTGCTGCATTTCGGCACCGAGGCGCAGAAGCGGCGCTTTCTGCCCGGCATCCTGTCCAACCGCGAAGTCTGGTGCCAGGGTTATTCGGAACCGGGCGCCGGCTCCGACCTGGCATCGGTGCGCACGCGGGCGGAGGCCGCGCCCGGCGGCTTGCGCTTGAACGGCCACAAGATCTGGACCTCGTTCGCCGACCGCGCGCAGTGGTGCTTCGTGCTGGCGCGCACCGATGCGCAGGCCCCCAAGCACAAGGGCCTGAGTTTCCTGCTGGTGGACCTGCGCAGCCCGGGCGTGCGGGTTGAGCCGATCCGGCAGATCACGGGCGAGGCCGAGTTCTGCGAGGTGTTCTTCGAGGACGTGTTCGTGCCTGAAGACTGCCTGCTGGGTGAGCCGAACCAGGGCTGGAGGATCGCCATGGCCGCGGCCAGCTTCGAGCGCGGCACCTACTTCATCCCGCGCCTGGTGCGCTTCGCGCAGGAACTGAGCCAGGTGCGCGAACTGGCGCTGCGCGCCGATGCCCACGGCCACGTGCCGGCGTCTTCGGCCGCGGTGCGCCATCAATGGGCGCGGCTGGCGGCCGACAGCCATGTGCTGGCGCTGAAGTCGCAGCGCGCGCTGGCTGGCGCGATGCGCGGCGATCCGCCGGGGCCCGAAGGCTCGTCGACCAAGATCCATTGGAGCGAAGCGCATCAGCGGCTGCTGGAATTGTCGCTGCAACTGCTGGGCGAGGATGCCTGTCTGGCGGACGACGCGCCCGACGCGCTTGCCGCCGAGCTGACGCACGCCTACCTGTGGTCGCGCGCCGAGACCATATTGGCCGGCACTTCCGAAATCCAGCGCAATATCATCGCCGAGCAGATGCTCGGCCTGCCCAAGGCTTGAATCTCATGGACCTGCATCCGACCGAAGACCAGCGCATGCTGGACGACGCGGCCCGGCGCTTTCTGGCCGACCGTCATCCGCCAGCCACGGCCCGCGCCGCGGCCGGCAAATCCCGCGAAACGCGCCTGGCGCAGTGGCGCGAGATCGCGGCCCAGGGCTGGCCCGCCTTGCTGGCGCCGGCCGGGTTGGACGGACTGGGGCTGGGCATGCGCGAGGCCTGGATCGTCGCCGAAGCCGCCGGGCGGCACCTGCTGAGCCTGCCTCTGGCGGCCAACATGGCGGTGCTGCCGACACTTTGCGCGGCGGGCGCGGCGGGACCGGCCGCGCAATGGGCCGGCGCCGTGATGGCGGGCGACGCGTACTTTGCCGACGCCACCCTGCGTCCCGACGGATCGGCCTTCATCGAAGGCGCAGGCGAGGGCGTGCGCGCCCTGGCCGTGCGGCGCGTAAGCGCTACCGCCCTGAGCTTGGAACTGCTGGCGCCCGTGCCCGGTTCTGCCGGGCTGGATCCGACCATGCCTGTGGCGCGCGTGAGCTGCCCGCTGGTGTTGGACCGCGTGGAGCTGCAGGTCGAATCGGGCGCCTGGGAACGGCTGCGCACTCGGTTGCGCCTGTTGCGTTCGGCCGAACTGCTGGGCGCGGCCTCGGCCGCGTTGGACATGGCGGCGGCCCATGCGCGCGAGCGCCGTCAGTTCGACCGCGCCATCGGCGCCAACCAGGCGATCAAGCATCGGCTGGCGGAAGACTGGATGGCCCTGGACGACGCCAGGCTGGCGGGAGTGGCGGCGGTCGCCGCGCATGATGCGGGCGCTGCCTCGGCGCAACGCGACAGCCTGTTCGCGCCACTGCTTGCGGTGGAGGCGGGCCGGCGCGCGGCGCAGAACGCCATCCAGGTCCACGGCGCCTTGGGCGTCACCTGGGAGTGCGATGCGCACCTTTACCTGAAGCGGGTGCTGCGGCTGGCGGCCGGCCTGCAAGCCGAAACGTCCCGCGCGGAACTGCTGGAACGCATCTGGGAGAGCGGGGACGGCCGCCTGGCCGCCTGACGCAGAGGCGGCGTCCGACCTACAATCGCCGCCATGCATAAATCGAACTTTCCTTCCGAGCTGGACCAGCCGACCCTGTCCGAAGTGGACGGCGTCCGCTATCTGCACTTCAACACCGTCTGGGTCCAGGGCGCCATGCGCATCAAGAACCCGTCGGAGCTGGTGCTCGAGTACACCGCCCAGATGATGGCCTGGCTGCTGTTCCTGGAACCGCCCAAGGACGAAGCCATCGGCATGCTGGGCCTGGGCGCCGGCTCGCTGGCGCGCTACTGCGTGAAGCACACGCGCAGCCCCTTGCTGGCGGTGGAATGGAATCCGCGGGTGACGGCGGCGTGCCATATGTTCTTCCGCCTGCCCGGCGCGAACCGGCTGGATGTCGAGCACGCCGACGCCGGCGCCTGGGTGGCCGATCCGCTCAACGCGGGGCGCTGCCCGGTGCTGATGGTGGATCTGTACGACGCTTCGGCCGAAGGACCGGTGCGCGACAGCGTGAAGTTCTATCGCGACTGCCGCCGCGTGCTGGGCGAGGTCGGCGTGCTGGCGGTGAACCTGTTCGGCCGCCACGAGAGCTTCGGCAAGAACATCGACAACCTGTCCAAGGCCTTCGACGACCGCATCGTGCTGCTGCCCGAGGTCGAGGCGGGCAACCAGATCGTGCTGGCCTTCTCCGGCCCGCGCCTGGAAGTCACTCCCGCCGAGTTGCTGGCCCGCGCCGAGGTGGTGGAGGCCAAGTACGGCCTGCCGGCGCGTCGCTGGGCCCGCTCGCTGACCCGCCACGCGGTCGATGGGGTGCTGCACTTCTGAGTTTTGTCCCCGTTTTTTGGGTTGAACCAACGGGCCTCCGGATGTCGGAGGCCCTTTTTTTATTCCTAGGGTAGCCACGGAGGCGCAAGGGGTTTTCTTTTTCCCGCATCCAGCTCTATCATGGCCTTATTCATAATTATGAATTACGGTGCAGTCCAGGCCGCTGACCCATGACCCTACCGATCGTCCGGCAAGCCCTCTACCTGGAAGTCGCGGATCGCCTGCGCGGCATGATCCATGCGCGCTCCCTGCGCAACGGCGAATGGATAGACGAACTGCGCCTGGCGGGCGAGCTGGGCATCTCCCGCACCCCCTTGCGCGAAGCGCTCAAGGTGCTGGCCACCGAAGGGCTGGTGCGGCTGGAGCCGCGCCGCGGCTGCTTCGTCAATGAACTCTCGGCGCAAGACCTGGAAGACATCTTCCCGCTGATGGCCATGCTGGAAGGGCGCTGCGCCTTCGAGGCCGCGCGCAAGGCCAGCGATGCGCAGCTAGCCGAACTCGAACCGCTGCACGCGGCGCTGGCGGGGCACGCCCAGGCCGGCCGCATCGACGCCTACTACAAGACCAATTACCTGATCCACGAAGCGGTGCAGGCCCTGGCCGGCAACCAATGGCTGTCGGACATGGTGGGCAATCTGCGCAAGGTGCTGAGCCTGTCGCGCCACCGCAGCCTGTCGCAGCCCGGCCGCATCCAGCAGTCCTGCGCCGAGCACCTGGCCATATTCGAAGCGCTCAAGGCGCACGACAGCGAGGCCGCGCAGGCGCTCGCGCACAATCATCTGATGCGGCAGCTGGAAGCGCTGCGCGCATTGAGCCATGCGGACGCCGCCGATGCGGCGCCGTCCGACCCCATCGTCATCGAGGAGCCCGCCCATGTCCGCACCCGCCAATCTCGCACCCGCGCGCGGCGCACGCACGCCTGAGCCCGAGGCCGATGCCGTCGATGCGGCGGCCGGTGCCGCGGCGGCCGCCGCCGAAAGCGCAGGCCTGATGTCCCGCCTGGGCAAGCTATGGGAGCGCGGCCGGCTGCCCAGCGAATCCGAAGTCCGGCGCCTGTTCGAGGCGCGCCTGACCGACGTGGCCGCCAACAAGCTGGCGCGCCGCTGGTGCGAACAGTACAGCGCCGCGGACGGCAAGGACCGCCGGCTGATGCTGACCGCGCTGGCGCAGGCGCGCGGCGGCTATGCGGGCGACGGCGGCGAGGGCGCGCGCCTGTTCAAGCGCTTCAACGCCCAGCCCCAGGGCCTGCGTTTCCTGGTCGAACTGCGCGCGGACATGCTGCGCTGGCGCAAGCAGGTGGCGGGCATCCAGACGCTCGACAAGGACCTCGAAGGCCTGCTGTCCGCCTGGTTCGACGTGGGCCTGCTGGAACTGCGCCCTCTGACCTGGGATTCGCCGGCGTCGCTGCTGGAAAAACTGATCCTCTACGAGGCCGTGCACGAAATCACCTCCTGGGACGACCTGCGCCGCCGCGTTTCGCCGGACCGCCGCTGCTATGCCTACTTCCATCCGCAGATGCCGGGCGTGCCGCTCATCTTCGTGGAAGTGGCCTTCGCCAGCCAGATGGCCGACAACGTGCAGGTGCTGCTGGACAGCACCTTGCCGCCGCAGGACCTGGACAAGGCGCGCTGGGCCATCTTCTATTCCATCTCCAACACGCAGCCCGGCCTGAAGGGCATCAGCTTCGGCAACTTCCTGCTCAAGCGCGTGGTCGAGCAGCTGCTGCACGAACTGCCCAAGCTGAAGTCCTTCGCCACGCTGTCGCCCATCCCAGGCTTCGCCGACTGGCTGGGCAAGCTGGACGCCGAGGCGGTGGAGGCCATCGTGCGCGAGGACAAGGTGCGCGCCAAGTCGCGCAAGCGCGAGGGCGTGCCCGACGGCCGGCGCTGGGTCGCGCGCCTGGCCAAGGCGGCCCAGGGCAAGGCCGCGGATGTGGTCAAGCGCGCGGGTTTCCGCCTGACGGCCAATTATCTGCAGTCCATGAAAAACGGCATACCGGTGGACGCGGTGGCGCGTTTCCACCTGGGCAATGGCGCGCGCATCGAACGGCTCAATTGGGCTGCGGATACCTCGCCCAAGGGGCTCAAGCAATCCTGCGGCTTGATGGTGAACTACCTTTACGACCTTGACGAACTGGACGACAACCTGGCCCTGTTGGGCGAGGGCAAGCCCCAGGTCAGCCGCGGTGTGGGGCGCGTGGCATAAGCGTCGCGCCCGCGGCGCAACAACATAAGAAAGAGGGCAGGAGACATGACGGACAACGTGGCCGGCCGCGTGCTGCTGGAACGCGAGGGCAATCTGGCCCGGGTGACGCTATCGCATCCGGGGCGCCTGAACGCGATCACGGTGGGCATGTGGCATGAACTGCGGGACGTGTTCGGCCGCATCGCGCAGGACGACGCCGTGCGTTGCGTGATCGTGCGCGGCGAGGGCGGCAATTTCGCCGCCGGCGCCGACATCCGCGAATTCCCCGCGCAGCGCGGCGACATGGCCGGCGTGCAGCGCTACCACCGCGAGGTGCTGGCGCCCGCCTTGCAGGCGGTCGCCCTGTGTCCGCATCCGGTCGTGGCGCAGATCGAAGGCGTATGCGTGGGCGGGGGGCTTGAGATCGCCAGCCAGTGCGATCTGCGGATCGCTGGTGAATCCGCGCGTTTCGGCGTGCCGATCAACCGCCTGGGATTCCCCATGGCGCCTGACGAAATGAGCGGCCTGCTAGCTCTGGTCGGACGCGCCGCCACCCTGGCCATCCTGCTCGAAGGCCGCGTGTTCGGCGCCACCGAGGCCCGCGAACTGGGCCTGCTGACGCGCATCGTCGCCGACGACCAGGTGGCCGACGCGGCCAAACGCAGCGCCGAGCGCATCGCGGCTGGCGCGCCGCTGGCGGCCCGCATCAACAAGCGTCTGTCGCGCAGGCTCGCCGCGGGCGGCGCCTTGACCGAAGACGAATACCAGGATTATTTCTCGTACGCCGACAGCCGGGACCACCAGGAGGGCGTGCGCGCTTTCCTGGCCGGCGTGGACCCTTCCTTTTCCGGAGACTAGACAAGGTGAGCAACGCCAATCTATACGCTGTCCTGCAAGGCGGCTTTCCCAAAGACCGCAGCAAAGTCGCGCTGGAAACGCCCGACCTGCAATACACCTGGGACGACATCGATCGCGCCACCGCGTGCCTGGCCAACCTGCTGACCTCGCTGGACTTGCCGGCGGGTTCGCGCGTGGCGGTGCAGGTCGAGAAGTCGCCCGAAGCGTTGTTGCTGTACCTGGCCACCTTGCGCGCCGGCCTGGTGTATCTGCCGCTGAACACCGCCTACCGCGAATCGGAAATCGAGTATTTCCTGGGCAACGCCGAACCGGCCGTGGTGGTCTGCGCCAGCAAGAACCTGGAGTGGGTCCGGCGCGCGGCCGACAAGGCCGGCACCGCGCATGTTTACACGCTGGACGAGGACCGCAGCGGCACGCTGCTGGATGCCGCCGGCGGCCTGCCGCAGACCTTCAAGACGGTGGCGCGCAAGCCCGACGACCTGGCCGCCATCCTGTACACCTCCGGCACCACCGGCCGCAGCAAGGGCGCGATGCTGTCGCATGGCAATCTCGCCGCCAATGCCCGTGTGCTGCACGATTACTGGGGCTGGCGTTCGGACGACGTGCTGCTGCACATGCTGCCGATCTTCCACGTGCACGGCCTGTTCGTGGCCTCGCATGGCGCCTTGCTGGCCGGCGCCAGGATGATCTGGCTGCCCAAGCTCGACCTCGAACAGGCCCTGCACTATCTGCCGCAGAGCACTGTGATGATGGGCGTGCCGACGTACTACGTGCGCCTGCTGGCCGACCCGCGTTTCAACCGCGGCGCCTGCGCCAATATGCGGCTCTTCATTTCGGGCTCGGCGCCGCTCCTGGCCGAGACCTTCTCGGACTTCCAGCAGCGCAGCGGCCACGCCATCCTGGAACGCTACGGCATGAGCGAGACGGTCATGCTCACGTCCAACCCCTACGATCCCAAGCTGGGCGAACGTTTGGCCGGCACCGTGGGCCGCGCCTTGCCGCAAGTGCAGGTGCGCGTGGTCGACGACGCCGGCATCGCGCTCGCGCCGGGCGAGATCGGCAATGTGCAGGTACGCGGGCCGAACGTGTTCTCGGGCTACTGGCGCATGCCGGAAAAGACCGCCGAGGAATTCACCGCCGACGGCTGGTTCAAGACCGGCGACGTGGGTCGCTGGGGCGGCGAGTCCGCCGGGCGCGACGTGCCCGCGGACTACCTGTCCATCGTCGGCCGCAGCAAGGACCTGATCATTTCCGGCGGGTTCAACGTGTACCCCAAGGAAATCGAAACGCTGATCGACGACATGCCGGGCGTGGCCGAATCGGCGGTCATCGGCGTGCCGCATGCAGACTTCGGCGAGGCCGTGGTCGCGGTGGTGGTGCCCAAGGATGGCGTGGCGCTGGACGCGGATGCCATGCAGGCCGAGCTGAAATCGCGCATCGCCAATTTCAAGGTGCCCAAGCGGGTGCACATCATCGGTGAGCTGCCGCGCAACACCATGGGCAAGGTGCAGAAGAACGTGCTGCGCGAAACCTACAAGGCGCTCTGACGTTTAGCCTAGGCCGCTTCCCGCCGGGGGAGCGGCTTTTCCGGCCGGGCGCGCCGCGCCGGCCTTCTTTCAGGAGTCCACCCCAAGAAAACACCGCAGGTCCCAGCAGCCCATTCCATACAAGAACTTAAAGAGACGAGACGCACACAACCGCGCCGTCCCCATGCTGCAGCTAGAGGAGACAATATGAAATATCGCACCACCGCCGCGGCCGTGTTCGCCGTGGCCGCCCTGGGTTTTGGCGGCGTCGCCGCCGCGCAATGGCCCGAACGCCCGATCACGCTGATCGTCCCGTTCCCCGCCGGCGGCGGCACGGATACCTTTGCCCGACCGCTGGCCCAGCAATTGACCACGCAACTGGGCCAGCCCGTGGTCATCGACAACAAGGGCGGGGCGGGCGGAACCGTGGGCGCGGGCGTCGCGGCCAAGGCCAGGCCCGACGGCTACACCTTCTTCATGGGTGGCGCGCACCATGCGCTGGCCCCCTCGCTGTACAAGAACCTCAACTACGACATCCAGAAGGACTTCGTGCCGGTCGCGCTGGTCGCGCAGCCGCCGCAGGTCATCGTCATCAATCCGTCCAAGCTGCCGGTGAAGACGGTCCAGGAGCTGATCGACTACGCCAAGAAGCGCCCCGGTGAAATCAACTTCGGCACCGCCGGCAAGGGCAGCACCCATCACCTGGCCGGCGAACTGTTCGCCATGCAGACCGGCATCAAGCTGGTGGACGTGCCCTACCAGGGCGCGGGCCCCATGCTGTCGGCCCTGATCGGCGGACAGGTGGACCTGGCGTTCGACGGACTGGGTTCGTCCGCCGGCCATATCCGCTCCGGCACGATCAAGCCGCTGGCCGTGGCCGCCACCGAACGCTCGCAGTCGCTGCCCGACGTGCCCACCGCCGCCGAGGCCGGCGTGCCGAACTACGTGGTGTCGACCTGGTACGCGATCTGGGCGCCCGCGGGCACGCCCAAGGAAGCGGTGGACCGGATGAGCGCCGAGATCACCAAGGCCCTGAACGCGCCGAAGATCAAGGAAACCTGGGCCGGCAACGGCTCGGCCGTGCCTACGCTCACGGGGCCTGAGTTCGGCAAGTTCGTCGACAGCGAGGTGGGGCGCTGGGCCAAGGTGGTGAAGGATTCGGGGGTGAAGCTGGATTGATGAGCCGGCGCTTTCTTGTCCGTCACTCCGGCAGGACAAGGAAGCGCCGCCTGCACCCCTGGTAGATCTTCGCCGCCAGAGCTCTGTGCTCCCGTCGTGATTGATCCACCAGCCTGGCCAGCTTGCGCGGGGAATTGATCTTGCGAGACTGAAGCCGATGTTGGAAACGGCGGATTTCAACCGAGGTGCAGGCCCGGCGCGCATCGCGCAGCAGGCCATGGATCTGCAGCAACCGCAGATTCTCCGGGTGGATCAACGCCAAGAGGCTTTCCGCTTTGTCGATCTTCTCGTGCAAGTGTTGCAGGGCCTCGGCTTCCGTCTGGACGCCGTACCGCTTCCAAGCAGGTTCGTGATGAAAAAGACGATTGCGGAACTCCCTCAGCGTCGCAACCAAGTCTCTGCCGTGGGCCAGTACGGCGCTCGCCTGGCGCGTGGGCCAAGGTCCGCGAAACACGGTGGATAGATGCTTGGGCCAGATCAGGCCCCGTCCCATGAAATCGGCATTGAGCAGGAACTCCCAGGATGAGAATTCAGTCTTGGAAATCACGCCTGCATGGTTGGGGATGATGTGACCGCGTAGCCGGTGACGACTGCGGACCTCGCTGATGTACTTGCGCGTTGCCTTGACAAAATTGTCATGCACCGCCTGCACGGCGTAAGGTGGCGCAGCGCCGGGCGCATACGAGCGATACAGTAGCCGCGGACCCGACCACCAGAACGAGCCCAGGTCCGCGGTCAGCGCACGGTCGATGGCATTGCGCAAGGTGATTTCAACCGCGCTGATCAACGGGTACAACGCGCCGCTGGCATGGGTGTTCCATAAATAGGCGCCCATCAGTTCCACATCATTGGCTGGGCTGAAGACGGTCTGATAACTGCTCATGCGCTCGTTGCTGATGAGCGTGTCTATCAGAATCGGCCGATATTGCAGTGTTGTTGGCATGTCACGCACCCTGGAAAGATCCGCAGGTGTCCAAGATTGACTCTGGACAGCCTCGCGGAATAAGATCTCTCTAAGGTTGGTGATGGCTTCCAATTGGCGCAAGCCTACGACCCATCATGTAAGACCTGATGTCACCCCGGCCTTGAGCCGGGGATTTCTTTTTCTGCCCTGTAAAGTTTGTCCTATTCGGGGCGCGGACCTGCCGTTGCGGCTCGTCCGGTATTCTCACCCCTCCCTCACCGCCATTCACTCGCCTGGCTCAGCTTGGCCAACTGATCATGCGTCAGCGTCAGGCTGGCCGCCTTGACCAGTTCGTCCAGTTGCTCGAGCGAGGTCGCGCTGACGATGGGCGAGGTGATGCCGGGCTGCGCGATCTGCCAGGCCAGCGCGGCCTGGGCAGGCGTGCAGCCGGCGTCCTCGGCCACTTCGTCCAGCGCCTTCAGGATGCGGTAGCCACGGTCGTTGAGATAGGTCTCCACGATCTTGCGGCCGCGCGGGCTCTTGCCCGCGTCCGCGGGGCTGCGGTACTTGCCGCTGAGGAAGCCGCTGGCCAGCGCGTAATAGTTGATCGTGCCCATCTGCTGCGTCTTCACCAGGCTTTGCAGCCCCGATTCGAAGGGCTCGCGGCGGTACAGGTTGTACTCGGGCTGGATGCTCTCGTAGCGCGGCAGGCTGTGGCGTTCGCTGGCGATCAGCGCTTCCGACAGCCGCACCGCGGTGTAGTTGGAGGCGCCGATGGCGCGCACCTTGCCGGACTCGATGTGCTTGGCGTATTCGGCCAGGGTGTCGGTCAGCGGCGTGTCGGGATCGTCCTGGTGCGACTGGTACAGATCGATGTGGTCCGTCTGCAGCCGGGCCAGCGAGGCTTCCAGCGAGCGGCGGATGTAGGCGGGCGCCAGGCCCTTGGCGTCGGGCCCCATCTCCATGCCGACCTTGGTGGCGATCAGCACCCGGTCGCGCTTGCCCGAGCGCTTGAGCCATTTGCCGATCAGGGTTTCGGATTCGCCGCCCTGGTTGCCCGGAACCCAACGGGAATACACGTCGGCCGTGTCGATGAAGTTCAGGCCGGCATCCACCAGCGCGTCCAGCAGCGAGTACGTGCCGGCTTCGTCCACGGTCCAGCCGAAGACGTTGCCGCCGAAGGTGAGCGGGGGGATCTGCAGGCCGGAACGGCCCAATGCGCGTTTGATCATGGTGAGGCCTCTGGATGCTGCGGTTGGCGGCGGGTAAAAAGTCCGGTTTCTGTATATCCGGCCGATGCGATTCCGGGCTTTTTCAGTATATTTACGCCGCTGCGCCCAGTCGCGGCGCATGCCGCTGCGGCATGCACCATTTCAGGGATTCCCCCGAAACGTTTTCGGTGGGCGGCAAGTTAGACTATACGGCTTTATGGCTAGTCCGGCCGGCGGGGAGCCGCCAGCGGCGCCGTAATAATGAGCAAATACAAGGGTTCAAGGAGCTTAACTATGCTGATCGGAAAAAAACATTTTCTGACGGTTGGCGCCATGGCGCTGGCGATGGCTATCGCCGCGCCGGTGGCGGCGCAGCAGAAGTCGGTGGCGGTGACCGCCATCGTCGAGCATCCGGCGCTGGACGCCGTGCGTGACGGGGTGCAGGACGCCCTCAAGCAAGCCGGCTACGAGCCGGGCAAGAACCTGAAGTGGCAATACCAGAGCGCCCAGGGCAACAACGGCACCGCCGCCCAGATCGCGCGCAAGTTCGTCGGCGACAAGCCCGACGCTATCGTCGCGATCGCCACGCCTTCGGCCCAGGCCGTCGTCGCGGCCACCAAGGACGTGCCGGTGGTGTATTCCGCCGTGACCGATCCGGTTGCCGCCCAGCTGGTCGCCAGCATGGACGCCTCGGGCACCAACGTGACCGGCGTGTCGGACCTGCTGGCCCTGGACAAGCAGGTCGAGCTGATCAAGAAAATCGTCCCCAACGCCAAGCGCGTCGGCATTGTCTACAACCCGGGCGAGGCCAACTCGGTCGTGGTCGTGAAGAAGCTGCAGGAAATCCTGCCGAAGTCGGGCATGAGCCTGGTCGAAGCGGCCGCGCCGCGCTCGGTGGACGTGGCTTCCGCCGCCCGCAGCCTGATCGGCAAGGTCGACGTCATCTACACCAACACCGACAACAACGTCGTGTCGGCCTATGAGTCGCTGGTCAAGGTCGGCAACGACGCCAAGATCCCGCTGATCGCGTCCGACACCGACAGCGTCAAGCGCGGCGGCATCGCCGCCCTGGGCATCAACTACCGCGACCTGGGCGTGCAGACGGGCAAGGTGGTGGTGCGCATCCTCAAGGGCGAAAAGCCCGGCGCCATTCCCTCGGAAACGATCTCCAAGCTCGAGCTCTACGTGAACCCGGGCGCCGCCGCCAAGCAGGGCGTGACCCTGTCCGACGCGATCATCAAGTCGGCCGCGGTGGTTGTGAAGTAATAATCCGCCGTACCCGCCCCGCCATGCCTACCCGGCGTGAGCGGGGCTTGTTTTATGTTCTGGTGTCTTGCCTTACCCCATGGTCTTCAGGGCGGCAGCATTCACAAGATGCTCGCGGCCCGGCGCAATGTGCTGGTCTTGAATGGCCGGCGGCCCGCCCTAAGGCGTCGTGCCCGCCCGGCGTTTTTGCTCCCTGAATGGTCCTGCAGACTCCTGCTGGCGGCCCGGCCGTCCGGCACGGGAAGGCTTTGGCAGGAAACCAGGGAAAATCCCCCGCGAGGAAACGTTTCTTGCGAAAGCTGGGGTAAAACTGACCCCGAAACGCAAGATATCCGACGTGGCAACTCTTTAATATGCTCGTTTCTTGCCTTCGCGCAACTTATTAATGTGCTCGTTTCTCACTGATTGGATTTGACCCATGTCATTGTTCTCGTTGTTAGGCGCGTTGGAGATCGGCCTGATCTTCAGCCTGGTGGCTCTGGGCGTGTATATCTCGTTCCGCCTGTTGCGCTTCCCGGACCTGACCGTTGACGGCAGCTTCCCGTTGGGCGGCGCGGTCTGTGCCACGCTGATCGCCTCGGGCACGGATCCGTTCCTGGCCACCGTCATTGCCACGGTCGCCGGCGCCGCGGCCGGACTGGTCACCGGCTGGCTGAACGTCAAGCTCAAGATCATGGACCTGCTGGCTAGCATCCTGATGATGATCGCGCTGTACTCGGTCAACCTGCGCATCATGGGCAAGCCCAACGTCCCGCTGATCACCGAATCCACCGTATTCACCATCCTGCAGCCCGAGTGGCTGTCGGACTACGTCGCCCGTCCGCTGATCCTGATCGTGATCGTGATCCTGGCGAAGCTGGCGCTGGACTGGTTCTTCGCCACGCAGACCGGCCTGGCGGTGCGCGCCACCGGTTCCAACGGCCGCATGGCCCGCGCCCAGGGCGTCAACACTGGCCGCATGATCCTGGGCGGCATGGCGCTGTCCAACGCATTGGTCGCGCTGGCGGGCGCGCTGTTCGCCCAGACCCAGGGCGGTTCGGACATTTCCATGGGCATCGGCACCATCGTGATCGGCCTGGCCGCCGTGATCGTGGGCGAGAGCATCCTGCCGTCGCGCAAGCTGGTGCTGGCCACGCTGGCCGTCATCATCGGCGCTATCGTCTACCGCTTCTTCATCGCCCTGGCGCTGAACAGCGATTTCATCGGCCTGAAGGCGCAAGACCTGAACCTCGTCACCGCGGTGCTGGTCACGTTCGCCCTGGTCATTCCCATGCTCAAGCGCCGCCTGGTCGGCAAGAAAGGGCGCTGAATATGTTGTCCGCAAAAGACCTCAAGATCACGTTCAACGCGGGTACGCCCATCGAAACCCGCGCCTTGCGCGGCCTGTCGCTGGAGATCCCCTCGGGCCAGTTCGTGACCGTCATCGGCTCCAACGGCGCCGGCAAGTCCACCTTCCTGAATGCGGTCTCCGGCGACCTGCCGGTCGATTCCGGCCGCATCGACATCAACGGCGTGGACGTCACGCGCCAACCGGTGTGGGCGCGCGCCGGCCGGGTGGCCCGCGTGTTCCAGGATCCCATGGCCGGCACCTGCGAAGACCTGACCATCGAAGAAAACATGGCGCTGGCGCAGATGCGCGGCGCGCGCCGCGGCTACAGCCGCGCGGTCAAGGCTTCCATGAAGGAAGGCTTCCGCGAGCGCCTGGCCACGCTGGGCCTGGGATTGGAAAACCGCCTGACCGACCGTATCGGCCTGTTGTCGGGCGGCCAGCGCCAGGCGGTCAGCCTGCTGATGGCGGCCTTGCAGCCTTCGCGCATCCTGTTGCTGGACGAACACACCGCGGCGCTGGACCCGCGCACGGCGGACTTCGTGCTGCAGCTGACGGCGCGCATCGTCGCCGAAAGCCAGCTGACGACCATGATGGTGACCCACAGCATGCGCCAGGCGCTGGACGTGGGCGACCGCACGGTCATGCTGCATCAGGGCCAGGTGGTGCTGGACGTGTCGGGCGAAGAGCGCCGCGGCATGGACGTGCCGGACCTGCTGGCCATGTTCGAGCGCGTGCGCGGCGAGAAGATCTCGGACGACGCCCTGCTGCTGGGGTGAGCGCCAGACGCCGGTCGCGTGGACCGCGGCCGGCTCGCGAGGCTGCCGTGCCCTAGATGAACCGGCCTGGCCGGAACGCCTCGTGGCGCGAAGCCGCGCCGCCCTCGCTCATGAGTTCGCCCAGTATCCTGGCCGTGCCGGGCGCGGTGCTGAAGCCGATGTGCTGATGCCCCAGCGCCAACCACAGGCCGGGGTGGCGCGGCGCTTCGCCTATCATCGGCCGGCTGTCGGGCAGCGTCGGACGCCGCCCCAGCCAAGCCGCGGAATCCAGCCGCCGGTCCAGCGGAAACGCTTCCCGGGCTCGCGCTTCCGCCAGGTCCAGCTGCAGCGGCCGGGCGGGCGACTCGCAGGCATCCAGTTCCACGCCCGTGGTCAGGCGCAGCCCGCGCGCCATGGGCGACAGCACATAGCCGCCGCCGGTGTCGTAGACCGGACGCGTCAGGCTGGCGCCGTCCACGCCGCTGTAGTGCATGTGGTAACCGCGCTCGAACGCCATGGGCAGGTCTATGCCCACCGTCTTCAGCAGAAGCTTCGACCAGGGGCCCAGCGCCACCACCAATCGATCCGCCGCCATGGATTCGGACCCTTCGCCTTGCACGACCCAGCCCTGGCCCTCGCGGCGGATGGCGCTGGCGGTCAGGCGCCGGAACGCGCCGCCCGCGCGCCGGAACAGGGCGGCGTAGGCCGCGACCACTTCGTGCGGGTCATCGACGGAGTATGAACCCTGGATCCACAGGGCGCGGCGGAAGATCGGCGCGAGGGCGGGTTCGATCTCCGCGAGTTCCGCAGGTTGCAAGACCTGAGTTGGAACCTGGTATTGGGCAAAGGTCCGACGCGACAGTTCGCCGCTGCTCCAGCCTGGTTCCGAGCGGTACAGGAATATCCAGCCGGTATCGCGCAGCCGGTGCGCCGCGCCCGCTTCGTTCAGCAGCCGCAGATGCTCGGGCGCCGAGAGACGGATCAGGCCGTCCAGCGCCTCCACGGTCTGCCTGAACACTGCGGGCCGGGCGCTCAACAGGAAACGCGCGGCCCAGCCCAGGTTCCGCGCCAGGTAGTCCAGCTTGTAGCGGAACTGCACGGTGTCGTTCTTCAGCAGCCGGGGCAACTGCGCCCACAGGCCGGGATGGTTGAACGGCATCAACGAACTGCGCGCGATCACCCCCGCGTTGCCCAGCGAGGTTTCCAGGCCCGGCTCCTGCCGGTCGACCAGCGTGACGGACAGGCCGCGGCGCTGCAATTCCAGGGCGCAGCAAACGCCCACGATGCCCGCGCCTAGGACAACGACTTGCTTTCCCATGTGTTTTTATCCGAGTCCGGTCAGGAGATGCCGTGATGCCGGCAGGCTCGCGGAATTGTATTGCAGGCGGCCGCAAGGCCCCGGGGGAAATCGCGCGCGCAATCTCAGGATTGCGACGGCTTCTGGCCCATGATCCGCCCCGCCGCGGCCACGCCCCACCACGAGGCTTCCTCGAACACGGAATAGCCCGAAAGGTCGGCGTGCGCGAACAGCACCGGACCGTCCACGTCGCGCAGCGCGGCCAGTCCCGGATTGGACAGGTAGCCGCATAGCGGCGAGGCCATGGCATGGCCGCGCACCGTGATTTCCAACTGACGCGCATGGCGCCAGAATTCCTGGCCGTAGGCCGCGACCAGGTCGGATGCTGCCTCGGCCCGCAGTTCCTCTGGGCTGGCGTGGGTCAGCCAGTCGCGAGCGGCGTCGGGCTTCATTTCGCTGAGCGCGTGGTAGGCGGTGAAGACGCTGCGCGGCGTGCGGGCCACGCGCAGCAGCTGGTGCGTGGAGACGACGTAGCCCAGCGCCTTGCCCTGATAGACCACGTTGTCCCAGGACAGCGGTTCGCCGGGGGCTTCGGCGGGGTAGCCTTCCATGACGAAGTTCGACACCATCCAGGGCGCGTGCGGAGACGCGTGCACCGCCGGATCGTAGCCATAGGCGCGGATGTCGGGCAGGATGCGCTGGGCCACGAACAAGGGCATCGCGCACACGGCGCGGCGGGCCTGCACCGTGTAGGCTGCAGCCGAGCTCAGGCAAGTGACCAGCGGGCCGGCGGGCGTCTCCTGCACCCGGACCGCCGTGCCGGCGGCCAGCCAGCCGGCATGGCCGAGCTTGTTCGTGATGGCGTCGCGCATGCGCTGCATCAACGTCGACAGGCCGCCGGGCCAGGTCAGCACGGCGCCTTCGCCCGCATTGGCGGCATGGCCGTCGCGGCTGGCGAAGTAGTGCAGGCCGGCCCAGGCCGAGACCGCGTCGTACCGCGCGCCGTAGTCGTCGCGGCAGCAGTAGTTCAGGTACCAATGCAGCGCGGGCGAGGTATAGCCTTCGCGTTCCAGCCATTGCTTGAACGTGATCGCGTCCAGCGCGCGCCAGGCCGGATCCTGGGACGAGTGGGCGAGGGGGATGCAGAAGACCTTGCGGCCGTCGTTGCCCGTCTGCGTGTGCAGGCGATCGATCAGCGCAAGAAACTTGCGGTGCTGCGCCAGGTCCGCTTCCGGCAGCCCGGTCATGGGCAGCAGGCTTTCTTCCCAGTGGCCGCCGCGCAGCAGGCGTTCCTGGGGCGAGTGCACCAGGGCGGTCTCGTCGTAGTAGGGGCGGGCCTCGCTCGCGCCGCGTTCGATGATGCCGAAATCCGCGAGCATCTCGCGGACGTGGCTGGACGCCAGCGAGGGCAACGGCAGGTAGTGCGCGCCCAAGGGGTAGTCCAGGCCGTCGCGCAGGCCGGCGGCGGCATTGCCTTCGAGTTCCGGACCCTGCACCACCAGGAAATCCGTGTGCCCTTCGCGCGCCAGCTTCCAGGCGCAGGACAGGCCCGCCACGCCCGAGCCCAGGATCACCACGTCGCGCTTGTGGCTGGCCGAGGGCTGCGGCCAGGCTGCGCCATCGCGCAAGGCGTGGCCCGCCTGCATGCCCGGGTAATGGATTTCCGGCGTGGTCTCGACGATGCGCGAACGGTAGTACCCGGCGGTGCCGGCTATCGCGGCCGTGGCTGCGCCCAACAGGAAGCTGCGCCGCCGCATCAGCGAATGACCTTGCGCCAGTCCTCGTCGAAGTAGCGCACGAGCGACTGTTCGTTCAGGCGGTTCGGCGGCATCGCCAGCGCGGGCATGTCGGCGGGGAAGTGGAACAGTTCGCGCGTGGTGACCGGGTCCAGATAGCGCGTGGGCACGGTGATCGTGGAGGGCGGCTCGTAGTCGCGGCGCTTGCTGGCCAGGATGAACCCCCAGTCGCCGAAGGACGGCACATAGGTGTGGTACGGCCAGGTGTTCAGGCCGGCTTCCTTCAAGGTGGCATCCACGCTCCAGAACGAGCGCGGCGCGAAGTAGGGCGAGGTCGACTGCACCACCATGTAGCCATTCTCGGCCAGGTGGCGCGCCATCAGGTGATAGACCGGCACCGAGTACAGGCGGCCCAGGCCGAAGTTGGACGGGTCGGGAAAATCCACCACGATGTAGTCATAGACCTCGGCATGGGTTTCCAGCCAGCGGCCGGCGTCGTCGTTGATGACCGTGACCCGTGGATCCTTCAGCGACCCCTGGTTCAGCTTGACCAGCGGCTCGGAGCGCGAGAACAGCCCGGTCATGGCAGGGTCCAGGTCCACCAGCGTCACGTGTTCGATATTCTTGTATTTGAGGATCTCGCGCACGGCCAGGCCGTCGCCGCCGCCCAGCACCAGCACGTTGCGGGCCCACGGCAGGGCCTGCAGGCCGGGGTGCACCAGCGCCTCGTGATAGCGGTGCTCGTCGCGCGAGGAGAATTGCAGGTTGCCGTTGATGTACAGGCGCAGGTCGTCGTGCCAGCGCGTGACCACCAGGCGCTGGTACGGCGTCGTTTCCGCATGCACCACGTCGTCGCCGTACAGGCCTTTTTCGGCCCAGGCTGTCATGGTGCCGGAATAGATGAAGCCCAATCCCAGGAATCCGATCACCACGCTGGCGCGGATCGCCTTCTCGCCGGGCCGGGGGATCTCCGAGCGGAACAGCCAGGTGGTCCACAGCGCCACGCTGGCGTTCAAGATGCCGAACAGGAAGCTGGTGCGCAGCAGGCCGAGCTTGGGCGCGAGCAGCAAGGGAAAGACCAGCGACACGGCCAGCGCGCCCAGGTAGTCGAAGGTCAGCACGCGGCTGACGATTTCGCGGAACTCGGTCTTGCGCTGGTTGAATACCCGCATCACCAGCGGGATTTCCATGCCGACCATCAGGCCGATGAGGAACACGCCCACGTACAGGGCCGCGCGAAAGGGCGCAGGCATCCATGAGAAGACCATGAACAGCACCGCAGCCGAGACGCCGCCCAACAGGGCAACCAGCAGCTCCACGTCGATGAAGCGATTCAAAACGTCTTCGTCTCTTACATATTTTGACAACCACGAGCCTATGCCCATGGCGAACAGATAGCAGCCGATGACGGAAGAGAACTGCAGTATCGAATCCCCCAGCAAATAGCTGGCCAGCGCGCTGCTGATGAGCTCATAGCCCAAACCGCAGGAGGCGACGATCAATACCGAAAGAATGAGAACGCGGTCGCGCATGAGGTGTCCGACACGAAAAATGCGTTCGCAGTATATCGAACGCGCCGTATATACTGCGCGCAATTAGGAGGGTGGCAATGGGAGAAGCAATGCATCCGGTGGTGACCTATCTGATCTATATGGCGTCCGCGCTTGCCATGCTGGGTGTCTTCACCCTGGTCTATACGGCCGTCACGCGCTACAAGGAATTCGAGCTGATCCGCGAAGGCAATATCGCCGCGGTGCTGTCGTATGGCGGCGCGCTGGTGGGCTTCAGCTTCACCTTGTGCTCCAGCATCGCGATCCACGCCAGCTATGCCATGTTCCTGCTCTGGGGCCTGGTGGCCATGCTGGTGCAGATCGTCGTGTACGTGGGCGTGTCCCAGGCGGTGCGCGGCATGAACGAGGCCATCGAAGAAAACAACATCGCCATGGGCGGACTGATCGGGTCGATTTCGATCGCCGCCGGCATCGTCAATGCGGCCAGCCTGACCTGATACGGCCAGGCGCCCAACCCGATCTGACAGGAGGACTATTCATGAGTCTCGGTTCATTCATCCGCAAGCAGTTCATCGACATCCTGCAATGGAACGAGGACCGCGACGGCGTGCTCGCCTGGCGGCACCCCATGCAGGATTTCGAAATCCAGTACGGCGCCAGCCTGACCGTGCGCGAATCGCAGATGGCGGTGTTCGTCAACGAAGGCAAGGTGGCCGACGTGTTCGGCCCCGGCATGTACAAGCTGACCACGCAGACGCTGCCGATCCTGACCTACCTGAAGAATTGGGACAAGCTGTTCGAGTCCCCCTTCAAGTCGGACGTGATCTTCTTCAGCACGCGCCTGCAGCTGGGCCGGCGCTGGGGCACGGCCCAGCCGGTGACGCTGCGCGACAGCGAATTCGGCATGGTGCGGCTGCGCGCCTTTGGCGTCTATTCCTACCAGATCTCGGATCCTGCCAAGTTCTACCGCGAGGTCAGCGGCACGCGCGACGAGTACACCGTCGACGACCTGGAAACGCAGCTGCGCAACATGGTGGTCGCGGCGATGACGACGGCGCTGGGCGGCTCCAAGGTGCCGTTCCTGGACATGGCCGGCAACCAGGGGCTGATGTCGCAAAGCATCTCCGAGCAACTGGCGCCGGTGTTCGACCGCTACGGCGTCAAGCTGGACAACTTCACGGTCGAGAACGTTTCGCTGCCGGAAGAACTGCAGAAGGCGCTGGATACGCGCATCTCCATGGGCATGGCCGGCGACCTGGGCAAGTTCACCCAGTACCAGACCGCCACCGCCATTCCGATGGCGGCGCAGAACGAGGGCGGCATCGCCGGCATCGGCGCGGGTCTTGCGGCCGGGGCGGCGCTGGGCCAGACCATGGCCGCGGGATTGGCTGGCGCCCAGGGGCAGCCGCCGCAGCCGGCGGCGCAACAACCCGCCCCGCAGGCGCCTGCCGCCGCGGGCGGCGATCCGGCGCAGCGGCTGCAGCAGCTCAAGGATCTGCTGGACAAGGGCCTGATCACGGCCGCGGACTACGATTCGGCCAAGGCCGAAGTGCTGAAGAAACTCACCAGCTAAGGCTCCATGCAGCAGGTTCTGTGTCCGCAGTGCGGCGCCCCAGTCAAATTCACGTCCGCGGCATCGGTCATGGCGGTCTGCGGCGCCTGCCGCAGCACCTTGCTGAAGGACGCCGAGTCGGTCAAGCGCATCGGCGAGGCCGCCGAGGTCCTGGAGGACTACTCGCCCTTATGCCTGGGCGCGGCCGGCACCCATGACGGCAAGCGCTTCGATCTGATCGGCCGCATCCAGCTGCGCTACGACGAAGGCTTCTGGAACGAGTGGTACCTGTGGTTCGAGGACGGCTCCGACGGCTGGCTGTCGGACGCGTCGGGCCAGTACGCCGTGACCCGGCGGCGCAAGGTCAAGTCCACGCAGGGCATGCCCGCGTTCGACGATATCGCGCCCGGCGACGAGCTGAAGCTGGACGGCCAGCGCTTTACCGCCGCCGACGTGCGCGCCTGCCAGGCGGGCGGCACGCAAGGCGAGCTGCCCTTCGTGCCGGGCGACGGGTGGCTGGCCAAGGTGGCGGATTACCGCAGCCTGGACGCGTTCCTGACGCTGGATTTTTCCGACGGGCCCGAGCCCGAGTTGTACATCGGCAAGGCGTTCGATCTGTCCGCCATGCAGGCAGCGTCGCTGCGGACCAATGAACAGGTCGAGGAGACCGCCGGCCGTTTCCGCGGCCAGATCAAGGCGCTGGACTGCCCGAACTGCGGCGGGCCGATAAGCTTCGTGGCCGCCATGGCCACCCAAGTGGTCTGCCCCTCGTGCGCGGCCGCCGTTGATTGCTCGGGACCCACGGCCGAAGTCATCGAGAAAGCGCGCAAGGTCAAGGCCATCAAGACCACGCTGGCGCTGGGCGCCGTGGCCAAGATCGACGGCGCGTCCTATACGCTCATCGGCCTGATGAAGTGCGCGGATCCGGACCCCGAGGAGCCTTCCGACTGGATCGAGTACTTGCTGTTCAATCCCGCGAAGGGATTCATCTGGCTGGTGGAAACGGACGAGGGCTGGGAGCGGGTGCAGGTGTGCGACACCTGGCCCAGCCACAACAACGCCAGCAGCGTGCGCTGGCGCTCCAAGCTTTACCAGAAGCTATACGACTACACCTCGCGCGTGGAACTGGCCCTGGGCGCCTTCAACTGGCGCGTCAAGGTCGGCGACAGCACCAAGATCACGGATTACAAGGCCGGCAACCTCAAGCTGACGCGCGAATTGAGCGAGTCCGAACTGGGCTGGTCGGCCTCGGGGCCGGTGGCGCCGGCGCAGTTGGCCGAATGGTTCGGCGATCCTGAGCTTGCCAAGCAGAAGGCCATGCCGCTTGGCGGCAAGCCTGGGGGCTATCGCAAGTTCGCCTGGACGGCCATGATCGTGCTGGCATTCCTGAACATCGACACCATTTTCAGTGGCGGCTTCGTCCCGATCCTGATCGGCCTGGCGTTCCTCTGGATCCCGGCGGCGGTGGCGGACAAATTATCTGGCAAGGACGAATAACAGGATGGGCAAACTCTTATATACCGTCTATGCCGTCGTGGTGGTGATATTCGCTACCGGCGCTGGCTCGCCTGGCGCGCGCATGTCCAGCGGCGGCAGCACCAGTAGCAGCAGCTGGGGCAGCAGTTCCTCCGGCGGGTCGGGCTGGTCCTCGGGCGGATCCCACAAGTGACCCCGCATGCCACCCCCGGCCGCCACGTGCTGGCGGATTTCCGTGGCGTGCCCGCGGATCGCCTGGCCGATGCGCAAGGGCTGGAACGCGACCTGATCGCAGCAGCCCGTGCGGCAGGCGCCCATGTGCTGAGCGCGCACTTTCATCATTTCGGCGATGGCGCTGGCGTGACCGGCGTGGTCCTGCTGAGCGAATCCCACATCAGCATCCATACCTGGCCCGAGCATGCGTTCGCGGCGCTGGACATCTTCATGTGCGGCGCGGCCCGGCCAGAGCTGGCGCTGGAGCATCTGCGGGCGCGGCTGGCGCCCGAGGCCGTGCACGCGACCACGGTGGCGCGCGGCTGAAGCCCGCGCCCGCCACTCCTTGATTTTGCTCAAAGCTCCCCTGGGCAGCCAAATTGACGAGCGTTATATACCTATATATATTTCGTTACTGACTTAGCGATTTCCCCTGGGAGAAGAACATGTTCCGCAAACGTCCGATCGTGGCGCTGTCCTTGGCGCTGGCCGCCGCATGGAGCGCCAACGCCAGCGCCGGCGACCTGGTGGTGTCGGCTGCCGCCAGCCTGACCAACGCCTTCAAGGAAGTCGCGCAGGGCTATGAAAAAGAGCACGCCGGCACCAAGGTCATCCTGAACTTCGGCGCGTCCGACGTGCTGCTGCAGCAGATCGTCAAGGGCGCCCCGGCCGATGTGTTCGCCTCGGCGGACCAGAAGGCCATGGACAAGGCGGTCGAGGAAAAAGCCGTCAAGCCGGCTTCGCGCGTGGACTTCGCCGCCAACCAGGTGGTGTTGATCGTCCCGGCCGACAGCAAGGCCAACATCACCGCGCTCAAGGACCTGACCCGCGACGACGTCAAGCGCATCGCCTACGGCAACCCGGCATCGGTGCCGGTGGGCCGCTATACGCAGGGCGCGCTGGAAGCGGCCGGACTGTGGAGCGCGGTGCAGGCCAAGAGCGTGCTGGCCCAGAACGTGCGTCAGAGCCTGGACTATGTGGCGCGCGGCGAGGTCGACGCGGGCTTCGTGTTCGCGACCGACGCGGCCATCATGGCGGACAAGGTCAAGATCGCGGTACGCGTGCCTTCGCAGACGCCGGTGACCTATCCCATCGCCGTCACCACGCGTGAAGCCGCCGCCAAGGAAGCCGAAAGTTTCGTGGCCTATGTGCTGTCTCCCGCAGGTCAGGCGATACTGTCGCGCTACGGCTTCCAGAAGCCCTGAACCCTGTTGAATCGTAGGCATTGATGAGTGATCCGGTTTGGGTGCCCCTGCTGCTTTCCCTGAAAGTGGCAGGCTGGGCAACGCTGTTGGCGACCGTGGCCGGCACGGCCGCGGCTTATGGCCTGTCGCGCTGGCGCTGGCCGGGGCGCGACCTGTTGGACGCGCTGTTGACCTTGCCGCTGGTGTTGCCGCCCACGGTGCTCGGCTACTACCTGCTGGTGCTGCTGGGGCGCCGCGGCATCATCGGCGAGACGCTGGCGGGCTGGGGCATCGAACTGGTCTTTACCTGGCAGGGCGCGGTGATCGCGGCCTCGGTGGTGGCTTTTCCGCTGGTGTTCAAATCCGCCCGCGCCGCCTTCGAGAACGTCGACAGCCAGCTGGAAAGCGCGGCGCGCGTGCTGGGCGTATGCGAAGCGGGGGTCTTCTTCCGCGTCACCTTGCCGCTGGCCGCCCGCGGCATTGCCGCCGGCGTGCTGCTAGCCTTCGCGCGGGCGCTGGGCGAATTCGGCGCCACGCTGATGATCGCCGGCAATCTGCCGGGACGCACACAGACTCTGTCGGTCGCCATCTACGAGGCGGTGCAGGCGGGCGACGATGCCACGGCCAACATGCTGGTGTTGGTCACCTCGGTGACCTGCGTGGTGGTCCTGCTGCTTGCCGGCAAGCTGGTGCCCGTCAGCAGCGGCCGGCGCAACGGGAGCGCGCTATGAGCGTCAGCATCCAGGTGCGCAAGCAGATGGTGTCCGGCGACCGGCGCTTCGCGCTGGACGTTGCATTCGATTCGTCAGCCAAGCGCATCGCGCTGTTCGGACCCTCGGGCGCGGGCAAAAGCCTGACCCTGCGCGCGGTGGCGGGCCTGCTGCGCCCGGACTCGGGGCGCATCGAAATCAATGGCCGCGTGCTGTTCGACACGGACGCCGGCGTCAACCTGCCGGCGCAATCCCGCCGCGTCGCCTATCTGTTCCAGGACTACGCCCTGTTTCCCCACCTGACCGTGGCGCAGAACATCGCTTTCGGGCTGCGCCGCGGCTGGCGCAACCCGCCCCGGCGCGAGGTCGGGCCCGAGGCGCAGCGCTGGGTGGACGCATTCGAGCTGGGTTCCATCGTGGGCAGCTATCCCAGCGAGATCTCCGGTGGCCAGAAGCAGCGGGTGGCGTTGGCGCGAGCCCTCATGCTGCGGCCCGACATCCTGTTGCTGGACGAGCCATTCTCAGCGCTGGATTCGCAGCTGCGCGGCAAGATGCGGCTGGAACTCAACGCCTTGCAGCGTCAGCTGGACGTGCCGATGCTCCTGATCACGCACGACCCGGCGGATGTGGACGCGCTGGCCGACGAGGTGTTCGAAGTGCGCGAGGGCAGGGTGCGGCGCCACGACGAAGACGTGGGCGTCTGAGGCTGGCCGGCATACGCTTTCACTTGAGCGCCGGGCTTTTGCTTGTTATTGATGGCATATACAATATGGCATATGCAATAACAGTGAGGGAAGCGCCATGGCCATTCGTACTCCCGTGTCCAGGCCTCGAGAGGCCAAGCTCTTTCGCAACAATCGCAGTCAGGCTGTGCGCATTCCGGCAGAGTTCGAGCTGCCGGGCGAGCGCGTGTTGATTCGTCGAGAGGGTGAAAAGCTCATTATTGAGCCCATTGCCGGCCCGCGTAACCTTTCGGAATTGCTGGCCCGATGGGCAGCAGAGGAACCGCTCGCGCCTGAAGACCAGTTTCCGGACATCAGCGATATGCCGTTGCGGCCGGAGGACGTCCTGTGAGCGGCTATCTGCTGGACACTAATATCATTAGCGCGCTTTTGCGGGACCCGGGTGGCCGAGCGGCGCGGCACGTTGCGCGGGTAGGGCACCGCAAGATCTGCACCAGCATTATCGTGTCCGCCGAGTTGCGCTACGGCTGCGCCGAGAAAGGATCCGCCAAGCTGTTGGCCAAAGTCGAAAGCCTGCTGGCGGTGATTCCGGTCCTGCCTTTTGATGTGGCTGCTGATGCGAAATATGGAGGCATACGCGCCGACTTGGAAGCGGCGGGGCAAACCATCGGCGCCAACGATCTCTTGATCGGTGCTCACGCCCACGCGCTGGGCCTGACGCTCGTCACCGGCAACATGCGGGAATTCGAACGCATCCGCGGCCTCGCCATGGAAAATTGGTTGATCTGAAACGGTAGCGGCTCGGAGTGGCTCAGTCCAGCACGCCCAGGATCACGCTGGAAGCCTTGAAGATCGCCACCGCGTCGGCGCCTACGTCCAATCCCAGGTCCTGCGCGCTTTCGTTGGTGACGATGGCCGCCAGCGTCACGCCGCCGTCCAGTCCGATCAGGATCTCGCTGTTGACAGCGCCCGGGCGCAATGCCGTGATCTTGCCCGGCAGTTGATTGCGCGCCGACAGGCGCAGGCCGGGGCCGGGCGCGCCCACGATGACGGACGACGCCTTGACCAGCGCGATCGCTTCCTTGCCCGTCTCCAGTCCCAGTTCCTGCGTGCTTTCGCGGGTGATGGTGGCCGTGATGGTCTGGCCGCCCGCGATGCGCAGCACGATCTCGTCGTTGACGGCGCCGGCGCGGATCTGGATGACGGTGCCTAGCAGTTTGTTGCGTGCGCTGGTCTTCAGCATGAAACGCCTCATGAGGTCGATGTCGCCGCTGGCGTTCATGCCAGCGCGGATCAGGTTTTCCATGAACTTGCGGTGTTCGGCTTCCAGGGCGCGGAAGGTGGCGATCAGGCCGCGCGCGCGGTCGGTCAGGCGGGTGCCGCCGCCGCCCTTGCCGCCAGCGGCGCGGATTACCAAAGGCTCGCCCGCCAGATTGTTCATGGCGTCGATGGCGTCCCAGGCGCCCTTGTAGCTCATGCCCACGGCGCGCGCTGCGGCCGTGATCGAGCCGGTGGCGTCGATCTGCGCCAGCAGGTCTATGCGGTTTCTTCCGCCCCAGGTCTGGGCGCCTGAGCGAAACCAAATCGAGCCGTCGAGTTCCAACATCTGTGTCGCGCCGTGGTCAGGGTATGAGATAGCTGAAAGTGTAATGGACGGGGAGGCTGTCCTGGCGGTTCACGGCGGACACGATGAGAATGAGATTCTGTTGAAATTTTGCAGGCTTAGCGGCACTATGTTCACGCATCGGGCTCACGGAGAAAACGACATGAAAGCGTTCAAATTGCTGGCTGCGGGTTCCATGACGGTGCTGTTGGCGGCTTGCGCCACCGGCCCTGACGTCAAGAGCGACTACGATCACCAGGCGAATTTCGCCCAGTACCGGACCTTCGGGTACATGGCGCCGCTGGGCACCGACAAGGCCGGCTACAGCACCTTGCTGACCGAGCGCCTGAAGAATGCCACGCGCGGCCAGATGGAAATGCGCGGCTATACCTACAGCGCCGCCAATCCCGACCTGCTGGTCAACTTCAGCGCCAAGCTGCAGCAGAAGGTGCAGGTCACGCCGGCCGCGCCGCCCATGGGCCCGTACTACGGCTATCGCACCGGCTTCTACGGCGGCTGGCCCGGCTACGGCTGGGGCGACGACGTCTACCAATATACTGAGGGGACCTTGAACATCGACCTCGTCGACGCGCGCCGCAGGCAGCTGGTGTGGGAAGGCGTGGCGGTGGGCGAGGTCCAGCCCGATGCGGCCGCCACGCCCGAGAATACGGACAAGGTGGTTGCGCAGATCTTCTCCAAGTATCCGTTCCGCGCGGGCGTGGCCGCGCCGCAGCTGCCGGAAAAAAGCAAGTAGGGCGGTCCGCCAGCCCTGCCTAGAGGAAGCCGTATGAGTACTCGCCGCAAGGCCCCCAAGCAAGATACCGGCGATACGCCGCCCTATGAAGTCGTCGCCCTGGTGCTGCAGGGCGGGGGAGCGCTGGGGGCCTACCAGGCCGGGGTGTATCAGGGGCTGCACGAAGCGGGTATCCGGCCCAACTGGATTTCCGGCATCTCCATTGGGTCGATCAACGCGGCAATCATCGCGGGTTCCCCCGAGGACGAGCGCGTGGAGCGCCTACGCGGGTTCTGGGAGAGCATCTGCCGCCCGGCGGGTTTCGCCTCGGTGCCCTGGGGCGAGACGCTCGGGTCCGTGTTCGAAGGCGTGCCGTTCGGCTTCGGTTCGCCCGTCATGAATGGGCATGTGTCGGCATTCCAGGCCCTGTTCTCGGGCCAGCCGGGCTTTTTCAAACCGCGTTTTCCACCGCCCTACCTGGTGCACGGCAGGGGGGCGGCGTCCACCAGCTTCTACGACACCACGCCGTTGGCCGCGACCCTGCGGGAGTTCGTCGATTTCGACCTGCTAAACAGCGGCGCCGTGCGCGCCAGTTTCGGCGTGGTCAACGTGCGCAGCGGCAACTTCGCCTATTTCGACAGCTTGAAGGACACCCTGGCCCCGGAACACATCATGGCCTCGGGCGCCTTGCCGCCAGGCTTTCCCTCCGTCGAGATCGACGGCGAGCACTACTGGGACGGCGGCGTCGTGTCCAACACGCCGCTGGCCCAGGTGTTGACCACCGACAACATGCGGGACACGCTGGCGTTCCAGGTCGACCTGTGGCCCGCGCGCGGCGGCCTGCCGACCAATCTGGAGGAAGTGGCCGAGCGCCAGAAGGACATCCAGTACTCCAGCCGGACCCGCCTGGTCACGGACCAGCTGCGGCGCGTGCTCAAGCTGCGCCACGGCTTGCAGCGCCTGCTGGCCAAGCTGCCGGAGGCCGAGCGCAATGCGGCCGAGTTCGCCGAAATCCGCAAGCTGTCCCATACGCCGGCCACCAACATCATCAACCTCATCTACGAGTCCAAGCACCGGGAGCGCTACTCCAAGGACTACGAGTTCGGCACCGAGGCCATGCGCGAGCACTGGGAGTCCGGCCTGGCCGACATCCGCGCCACGCTGGCCAAGCCCGGCATCCTGGCCCGGCCGACCGAGAACAGCTGTTTCGTCACGCACGATATCCATCGCAACGGCAAGCGCACCTGAACTGGCGGGGCAGCGGCGAGATCGACGTTTTTGGATAGGGGCGGGGCAGCCTTCCGATCGGATTGGTCTTATAGATGCCCTGCAATTTCAATCCACAAGGGTTCCGGCGGTAGTCTTTCGGAGCTAATTGCAGCCCTGTTCCGGGAGCCGGCCGCCATCCCGCGCGGCGCGGGCCGTCCTGGTGGAGACCCGTCGTGAATGCCCCCGCTCGCCTTGCCCAGGTCGCGCCCGCCCGCGCGGCCGACACTCCCTATGCCATGGACGGCTGGTGGACCCTGGTCTACCAGGGCTGGACCCTGCTTACGCCTCATGGCATCCGCATCGGCCTGACCGCCCTGGAGCGCACCTGCCTGCTTTGCCTGGCGGCCAATCCTGCCAGGGAATTGCGGCGCGATGAATTCGTGGCCGTGCGCAGGCGCACCACGATGCGCACGCTGAACGTGGCGATTTGCCGCTTGCGCGGCAAGGTTCTGCTGGCTGGCACCCGGCTGCCGCTGCATACGGTGCACGGCATGGGCTATGTGTTCCTGGGCAAGCTGCGAGAGCTTTCCGAGAGCTGATCTGTTGTATGAAATCCCCCCGCCAGTGGTATTCGAAGCACTAAAAATCAGTGATTTCCCCAATAACTGAGTTACATTACTGGGCTGATTACGTGCCTTGATGACGCATGCTTCTTATTTGATCGCGGCCTGAGCCGCATTCAAATACTGCGGTTACATGACGCGATTACGGTTAATTACGCTATACGCGGGGGTTTCAATGCGGTTTTCGCCTAAACGTGTTTCAGGGCTGGCTTTTTCCGGCGGGGTCCTCGCACTGATATTGGCTGGTTGCGGTGAAAAGCCGCACATGAATCCAGGCATGCCCCAGGTCAGCGTCATTACGATCCAGCCGCAGCGCGCGCCCATCGTGTCGGAGCTGCCCGGCCGCGTCGACGCCGTCCGCGATGCGCAGATCCGTGCGCGGGTCACCGGCATCGTCCAGAAGATCGCCTTCGAGCAAGGCGGGGACGTCAAGGAAAACCAGCTGCTGTTCAAGATTGATCCGGCGCCCTACAAGGCCACCTACGATCAGGCGACGGCGCAGCTCAAGCAGGCGCAGGCCAACCTGTTCAGCGCCAAACTGCTGGCCGACCGCTACGCGCCGCTGGTCAAGGCCAACGCCGTCAGCAAGCAGGAATACGACAACGCCGTGGCCTCGTACCGCCAGGCGGACGCTGCTGTCGCCGCCGCCAAGGCGGCGCAGGACAACGCCGCGATCAACCTCGGCTACACCGACGTCACCTCGCCCATCACCGGCCGCATCGGCAAGCCGCTGGTCACCGAAGGCGCGCTGGTCGAGGCCACCTCGGCCACGCAGATGGCCACGGTGCAGCAGCTCGATCCGATCTACGTCGACTTCACCCAGTCCACCGCGGAACTCGCGTCCCTGCGCCGCGCCTTCGCCAGCGGCCAGCTGCAGCAGGTCGGCAAGGATACGGCGCGCGCCACCATCGTGCTGGAAGACGGTTCCGAATACGGCCAGCCGGGCAAGCTGCTGTTCACCGGCATCACCGTGGATCCGACCACGGGCCAGGTGAACCTGCGCGCCGAAGTCCCCAACCCCGACGGCATCCTGTTGCCCGGCATGTATGTGCGCGTGCGCCTGGAGCAGGGCGTGGACGACAAGGCCCTGATGGTGCCGCAGCAGGCGCTGCAGCGTACCGCGGACGGCCTGCAAAGCCTGATGCTGGTCAAGGACAACAAGATCGAGCAGATTCCGGTTACCACCGGCGGCGCCCTCAAGAGCAACTGGATCGTCACCAGCGGCCTGAAGGCCGGCGACGTGGTCGTGGTGGAAGGATTCCAGAAGGTCCGGCCGGGCGCTCCGGTGCAGGCCAGCGAATGGAAGAGCGGCACGCCCGCGCCGGGCGGCCAGGCCCCCGCGCAACCGGGCGCCAAGCCCGCGGAATCCGCCCCGCAGCCTGGCGCCAAGCCGGCCGAGCCTGCGCAGCAGGACAAGGCCGCAGGCCAGAAATCTTAAGCGGCACGCGGCGCAAGCGCCGCGTTCCTCTTTGGTGAGCATCGCTTTCAGAGTCAGCCCACATGCCGCAATTTTTTATTGATAGACCGATTTTCGCTTGGGTAGTCGCCCTGTTCATCCTGCTGGCCGGGGTGTTGGCGATCCCGAACATGCCGATCTCGCAGTACCCGGACGTGGCGCCGCCCGCGATCACGATCACCGCGACCTATCCCGGCGCTTCGGCCAACGAAGTGGCCGAGCAGGTCACCAGTATCATCGAAGACCAGCTCAACGGCGCCAAGGGCCTGATCTACTACGAGTCGGTCAGCGATTCCTACGGCACCTCGACCATCACCGCCACCTTCGCTCCGGGGACCAACCCCGATCTTGCGCAGGTGGACGTGCAGAACCGCGTGTCGAACGTGGTCGCGCAGCTGCCCACCGCCGTGCAGCAGCAGGGCCTGCAATATGAGCAGACCAGTACCGGCTTCCTGATGGTGGCGGCGGTGTCGTCCACCGACGGCTCGCTGGACCAGACCGCGCTGGCCGACTACATCACCCGCAACATCAAGAACCCGGTGTCGCGCGTGCCCGGCGTGGGCCAGTTCCAGCTGTTCGCGGCGCCGCGCGCCATGCGCGTGTGGGTCGATCCCGCCAAGCTGGTCGGTTTCAACCTGAGCATGTCGCAGGTCAACCAGGCCATCGCCCAGCAGAACGTGGTGATTTCCGGCGGCAGCATCGGCGCGCCGCCCAATCCGGATTCGCAACGCATCACCGCCACGGTCACGGCCAACGGCCAGCTGAGCACGGTGGAGGGCTTCGGCAAGATCGTCCTGCGCGCCAATACCGACGGCTCCAAGGTGCTGCTGCGCGACGTCGCCCGCATCGAAGTCGGCGCCGACAACTACCAGTTCGGCGCCCGCCTGAACGGCAAGCCGACGGCGGCATTCGCCATCGTGCTGTCACCCAACGCCAACGCGCTGGCCACCGCCCAGGGCGTGCGCCAGCAGATGGAAGAGCTGTCCAAGTACTTCCCGGGCAACATCACGTACTCCATTCCGTACGACACGGCGCCTTACGTGAAGGTGTCCATCGAGCAGGTGGTCCACACCCTGGCGGAAGCCATGGTGCTGGTGTTCCTGGTGATGTACCTGTTCCTGCAGAACGTCCGCTATACCCTGATCCCGGCCCTGGTGGTGCCGGTGGCCATGCTGGGGGCGTTCGCGGTGATGCTGGCGCTTGGCTTCTCCATCAACGTGCTGACCATGTTCGCCATGGTGCTGGCCATCGGGATTCTGGTGGACGACGCCATCGTGGTGGTGGAGAACGTCGAGCGCATCATGTCCACAGAGGGCTTACCACCCAAGGAAGCCACCAAGAAGGCCATGCCGCAGATCAGCGGCGCCATCATCGGCATTACGCTGGTGCTGGTGACGGTGTTCCTGCCCCTGGCCTTCATGAGCGGTTCGGTGGGCGTGATCTATCGCCAGTTCTCGATCGCGATGGCCGTGTCCATCTTCTTCTCGGCGCTGCTGGCCCTGACCTTCACCCCGGCGCTGTGCGCCACCATCCTCAAGCCGGTGCCCAAAGGCCACCACGAGGACAAGAAGGGTTTCTTCGGCTGGTTCAACCGCAAGTTCGACGCCACCACCCACAACTACCAGAACTGGGTGTCGCGCATCCTGCACAAGGGCGGCCGCATGATGCTGGCGTTCCTGCTGCTGGTCGTGCTGCTGGGCTGGCTGTACCTGCGCCTGCCGTCGTCCTTCCTGCCCGAGGAAGACCAGGGCTACGTGGTCAGCAACATCGAGCTGCCCACCGGCGCCACGGCCAACCGCACGGTCGAGGTCATCGAGCAGGTCGAGAAATACTTCTCGGACGTGCCGGCGGTCGAGAACATCATTGCCGTGCAGGGTTACAGCTTCAACGGCAACGGCCTGAACGCCGCCATCGCCTTCGTGACGCTGAAGGACTTCAGCGAGCGCAAGGAGCGCAAGGATTCCGCGGGCGCGATCGCCTTCCGGGCCTTCGAGAAGCAGCTGATGGGCATTCATGACGCGCAGGTGTTCACCCTGGTGCCGCCCGCCATTTCGTCCCTGGGCAACGCCACCGGCTTCGACTTCCGCCTGCAGGATCGCGGCGCGGCGGGTTCTGCCGCCCTGGCCGCGGCCACCGGCGAACTCATGGGCCTGGTCATGAAGAGCCCGGTGCTGTCGCAGGTGCGCATCACCGGCCTCGGACCGGGCGCGCAGCTCAGCCTGACCATCGACCGCGAGAAGGCGGCCGCGCTGGGCGTGGACTTCAACGAGGCCGCCTCGCTGATTTCCACCGCGGTCGGTTCCGCCTACCTCAGCAAGTTCCCCAACCTGGGCCGGATGCAGAACATCTGGGTGCAGGCCGACGCGCCGTACCGCATGCAGCTCAATGACGTGCTGCAGCTGAACGCCCGCAACGGCCAGGGCGGCATGGTGCCGCTGTCCACCTTCGTCAAGGCCGAATGGAAGCAGGGTCCGGTGCAGGTGGTGCGCTACAACAGTTACGAGTCCATGCGTATCGGCGGCGACGCCGCCCCTGGCTACACCACGGGCGAGGCCATGGCCGAGATGGAACGTCTGGTGGGACAGTTGCCGCAGGGCTTCGGCTACGAATGGAACGGCCTTTCCTACCAGGAGCGCCAGGCAGGCAACCAGGCCCCGATCCTGATGGGCCTGTCGCTGCTGGTGGTGTTCCTGGTGCTGGCCGCCCTGTATGAAAGCTGGGCCATCCCGATTTCGGTGATGCTGGTGGTGCCGCTGGGCATGCTGGGCGCGGTGGCGCTGATCAGCGCGCTGGGCATGTCCAACGATGTGTACTTCCAGGTGGGCATGGTGACCGTGATCGGCTTGGCGGCCAAGAACGCCATTCTTATCGTGGAATTCGCCAAGGACCAGTACGCTCGCGGCATGGGGCTGTACGAATCCGCGGTGGAAGCCGCGAGGCTGCGTTTCCGCCCCATCCTGATGACCTCGCTGGCCTTTATCCTGGGCGTGGTGCCCCTGGCCATGGCGACCGGCGCAGGCGCCGCCAGCCAGCGCGCCGTGGGTCTGGGCGTGCTGGGCGGCATGTTGGCCGCCACGCCGTTCGCGGTGATTTTCGTGCCGACCTTCTTCGTGGTGGTGCTGGGCCTGTTCAAGACCCGGCCGCGCCTGCTGGGCGCCGAACTGCGCGCCTTCGAGGAAGAGCAGGCGGCCAAGAAGGCAGCCGGACAGGCTGCGCCGGACGCTGCCGCGCAACACCCCGCACAACCCAACGGTGGCCAGGAGGGCAAGGAATGAAAGCCCTGAAGTTCAAACAGACCGCCTTGTCCGCTTTCGTGGCGGTGGCGTTGGCCGGCTGCTCGCTGGCGCCCGATTACAAGCGTCCCGACGCGCCGGTCTCCGGCACGTGGCCGGACCAGCCCAAGGTGCAGTACGGCGGCTACGCCAAGCCCACGTCGCTGGGCACTCAGCCGTCCACCGCGGTCATGCCGCAGGAAGGCACGCCCGCGGCCAATCTGGGCTGGCGCGAGTTCTTCCGCGATCCGCGCCTGCAAAGCCTGATCGAGCTGTCGCTGGTCAACAACCGCGACCTGCGCGTGGCAGTGCAGCGGGTGGAAGAGGCCCGTGCCCAGTACGGCGTCCAGCGCGGCGCGCAATGGCCCAGCATCGGCGCCGGCATCCAGGGCCAGCGCCAGCATCTGCCGCAGAACATGCGGGCTGCCGGCTCGGGTTCGATCAGCAGTTCGTACCAGGCCGGCATCGGCCTGACCACCTTCGAGATCGACCTGTTCGGCCGTCTGCGCAACCTGTCCGAGGCGGCGTACCAGCAGTACCTGTCGACGGAGCAGGCGCAGAAGAGCGTGCACATCACGCTGGTCGGCTCGGTCGCGCAGTCGTATTTCAATCTGCGCGCGGCCGAGGTCCAGCTGGACCTGACCAAGCGCACGCTGGCCTCGCGCCAGGAATCCTACGACCTGGTCAAGCGCCGTTTCGATGGCGGCGTGGCCTCGGAACTGGACCTGAACCAGGCCAAGACCTTGCTGGATACGGCCTCGTCCGACCTGGCGCAACTGGCCCGCGCCCAGGCCCAGGCCATGAACGCCCTGGTGCTGCTGGTCGGCACGCCGCTGCCGCCGGACTTGCCGGCGCCCGCCGTGTTCGGCCGCGACCAGCTGCTGGCCACGGTGCCCGCCGGCCTGCCGTCCGACCTGCTGGAACGCCGCCCGGACATCATGGCCGCGGAAAACCAGCTGCTGTCCGCCAATGCCAACATCGGCGCCGCGCGCGCGGCGTTCTTCCCGACCATCTCGCTGACCGGCCTGCTGGGCGTGGCCAGCCCCTCGTTGGGCGACCTGTTCAAGGGCGGCCAGGGTTATTGGAGCTTTTCGCCTTCGATCACCACGCCGCTGTTTGCCGGCGGCAGCATTCGTGAAGGGCTGAACCTGGCCAAGGCGCGCGACAATATCGCCGTGGCGCAGTACGAACAGTCCATCCAGCAGGCGTTCCGCGAAGTGTCGGACGCGCTGGCGGGCGAAGCCACCTATGGGGCGCAACTGGACGCCCAGCGCGCCTTGCAGGATGCATCCGGGCGCACGCTGGAACTGTCGAATTTGCGCTATACCAATGGTATCGACAGCTACCTGCAGGTGCAGACCGCGCAGGTGGACTTTTTCAATGCCCAGCTCTCCCTGGTCCAGACCGGCCTGGCGGCGCTGATCAACCGCGTCGAACTGTACAAGGCCCTGGGCGGCGGCTGGGAAGAAACGACGAAAGTGCAATGATAGAACTTGGTGTAAACATCGATCACGTTGCCACGCTGCGGCAACAACGCCACACGACCTATCCGGACCCGGTCCTCGCCGCGCTGCGCGCGGAGGACGCCGGCGCCGACCTGATCACGCTGCATCTGCGCGAGGACCGGCGCCACATCCAGGATAAGGACGTGTACGCCATGCGTCCGCAACTGCGCACGCGCATGAACCTGGAATGCGCGGTGACGGCGGAAATGCTGGAAATCGCCTGCGCGGTCAAGCCGAATGACGTTTGCCTCGTGCCCGAAAAGCGCACCGAACTGACGACCGAAGGCGGCCTGGAAGTCGTGGGCGCCATGGGGCCCGTGTCGGATGCGGTGGGCCTGCTGGCCGAGGCCGGCATTCGCGTGTCGCTTTTCATCGACCCGGATCCGGTGCAGATCGCGGCCGCGGCCAAGGCCGGCGCGCCGGTGATCGAGTTGCATACCGGCGCCTACGCCGAAGCTGAAGGCGAGGCCGCCGAGGCCGAACTGCAGCGCCTGCGCCTGGCCGTGACCGAAGGGTTGCGCCATGGCTTGCGCGTGAATGCAGGCCACGGCCTGCATTACGGCAACGTCAAGCCGGTAGCCGCGCTGGAGGGCATTTCCGAACTCAACATCGGCCACGCCATCGTGGCGCAGGCGGTGTTCGACGGCTGGGAAAAGGCCGTGCGCGACATGAAGGCGCTGATGGTGCAGGCCCGCCTGCAAGCGCTGCGCGGGCTGTGACCGCGAGCCCGGTGTCCTGTTCTTGCCTGCGGCCGCGCGCTGATTCCCATGTCTGACGCTTCCCGCCCCGCCGCGCCCGCGCCTGCGGGCGCCATTGCCGGCATCGGCATGGACCTGCTGCGCATCGACCGCATCGAGCGCGCGCTGGCGCGCCACGGCGACCGCTTCGCGGAAAAGATCCTGGGCGTCGAGGAACTGCAGAAGTTCCACGCGCGCCGCGCCCGCGACCCGGCGCGCGGCCTGCGTTTCCTGGCCACGCGCTTCGCGGCCAAGGAGGCGTTTTCCAAGGCCATCGGCCTGGGCATGCGCATGCCCATGACCTGGCGCCGGGTGCAGACCTTGAACGCGCCCGGCGGGCGTCCCGTGCTGGTGATCGCGCCCGAACTGCTGTCATGGTATGAGCAGCGTTTCGGCGCGGCGCATGTTTCCATTACCGACGAATCCGACATGGCCGCCGCTTACGTGGTGGTCGAACGCAAGCCCTGATCCGCGGGCCTCGCGCCCGCCGCCGGCTTGCCAGACTTAGACAGAAGGACAGCCTGACATGGCCAAGAAGAAATCCAGGGCGGTCCTGCCGCCCGGCCCCGTGATGGTCGATGTGGCGGGACACACGCTGACGAAGGCGGAGAAGAAGCGCCTGCGCCACCCGCTGGTGGGCGGGGTGATCCTGTTCGCGCGCAATTTCGAAAGCCGCAAGCAACTGACGGAACTGACGCGCCAGATCCACAAGGCCCGCAAGGAACCGCTCTTGATCCTGGTGGACCATGAGGGCGGCCGCGTGCAGCGCTTCCGCGAAGACGGCTTCACGGCGCTGCCCGCCATGCGCGACCTGGGCGCGTTGTGGGACCGCGATCCCCTGCAAGCCATGCGCCTGGCGACCGAGGCCGGCTACGTGCTGGCCGCCGAGCTGCGCGCCTGCGGCGTGGACATGAGCTTCACCCCCGTACTGGACCTGGACTACGGCGTCAGCAAGGTGATCGGCACCCGCGCCTTCCACCAGGACCCGCGCGTGGTCGCGATGCTGTCGCGCGCGCTGATCCAGGGGCTGCAGCTGGCGGGCATGTCGGCTTGCGGCAAGCACTTCCCCGGCCATGGTTTCGTGGAAGCGGATTCGCACCACGAGATCCCGGTGGACCCGCGTCCGCTGGACAAGATCCTGAAGGACGACGCCGCCCCGTACGCCTGGCTGGGCGACGCGGTGCTGCCGTCGGTGATGCCCGCGCATGTGATCTATCCCAAGGTCGACAAGCACCCGGCCGGATTTTCCAAGCGCTGGGTGCAGGACATCCTGCGCACCCGCCTGGGCTACGATGGAGTGGTGTTCTCGGACGACCTGACCATGGAAGGCGCCTCGGTCGCGGGCGACATCCTGGACCGCGCCAACGCCGCGCTGGGCGCCGGCTGCGACATGGTGCTGGTGTGCAACCGGCCGGACCTGGCGGACGAATTGCTCGAACGCCTGAAGTTCGAACACGCGCCCGAGTCCGTGGCCCGCATCCGCCGCCTGATGCCGCGCTTTGACGCGCCGGACTGGGATACCTTGCAGGCTGAAAGCCGTTACCAGAATGCCCGACGACTTCAATCTCAAATCGTTCCTGGCTGACCTGCCGCATCTGCCGGGCGTGTACCGGCACCTGGATGCGGCCGGCGAGGTCATGTATGTCGGCAAGGCGCGCGACCTGAAGAAGCGCGTCTCGTCGTATTTCCAGAAGAATTTGGCCAGCCCCCGCATCGCCCAGATGGTGGCGAAGGTGGCGCGGCTGGAGGTGACGGTGACGCGCTCCGAAGCGGAAGCGCTGATCCTCGAAAACAACCTCATCAAGACGCTGAAGCCGCGCTACAACATCCTGTTCCGCGACGACAAGTCTTATCCCTACCTGCTGATCACCGGCCATGACTGGCCGCGCATCGCCTATTACCGCGGCGCGACCAACAAGCGCGGCCAGTACTTCGGGCCGTTCCCCAACGCCTGGGCCGTGCGCGAAACCATCCAGATCCTGCAGAAGGTGTTCCGCCTGCGCACCTGCGAGGACTCGGTCTTCGCCAACCGTTCGCGGCCCTGTCTGCTGCATCAGATCGGGCGCTGTTCGGCGCCCTGTGTCGGCGCGATCGAAGCCGCCGACTACGAGCGCGACGTGCAGCGCGCCGTGCGCTTCCTGAACGGGGAAGCCAAGGACGTGATGGGCGAAATCGAAAGCCGGATGCAGCAGGCCGCCAGTGAACTGCGCTTCGAGGAAGCGGCGGCGCTGCGCGACCAGATGGGGTCGCTGGCGCGCGTGCTGCACCAGCAGACCATGGAGAACGTCAGCGGCGAGGACACCGACATCATCGCGGTGGCGATCGCGGGCGGCAAGGTCTGCGTCAATCTGGCGATGGTGCGGGGCGGCCGCCATCTGGGCGACAAGCCGTTCTTTCCCTCGCATGCCGAAGGCGAGGCCGCGCCGCAGGTGCTGGAAGCCTTCGTGGCCCAGCACTACACCGACAACGCCATGCCGCCGGTGCTGGTCTGTTCGCACGCCTTGCCGGATCCGGACCTGATCGGCCTGCTGGTCGAGCAGGCGGGCGGACGCCCGTCGCGCGTATTGACGCGCCCGCAAGGCGCGCGCCGCGCCTGGTTGGAACAGGCGGGCAAGAATGCCGAGATGGCCCTGGCCCGCGCCCTGACCGAGTCCGGCGCCCGCGCCGCGCGTACGCTGGCGCTGGCCGAAGCGTTGGACCTGGATACCGACGAAGCCGCGCTGGATGCGCTGCGCATCGAATGCTTCGACATCAGCCATACGGCAGGCGAAGCGACCCAGGCGTCCTGCGTGGTCTTCGAGCACCACGACATGCAGCCTTCGCTGTACCGCCGCTACAACATCGGCGGCATCACGCCGGGGGACGATTATGCTGCTATGCGCCAGGTGCTGAGCCGCCGCTTCGCCAAGGTCGCCGACGGCGAGGCGCCCATGCCCGGCCTGGTGCTGATCGACGGCGGCAAGGGCCAGGTGGAAGTCGCCCGCCAGGTGTTCGTGGAACTGGGCCTGGATGTGCAGACGCTGGTGGGCGTGGCCAAGGGGGAAGGGCGCAAGGTCGGCCTGGAAACCCTGGTGTTCGCGGATGCGCGTCCGCCGGTGGCGCTGGGCGGCGAATCCGCCGCGCTGATGCTGATCGCGCAGGTGCGCGACGAGGCCCACCGTTTCGCCATCACCGGCATGCGCGCCCGCCGCGCCAAGGCGCGCAACGTGTCGCGCCTGGAAGAAATCGAAGGCATCGGCGCCCGCCGCCGCCAGCGCCTGCTGGCCCGCTTCGGCGGCTTCTCCGGCGTGGCCTCGGCCAGCATCGAAGACCTGGCCTCGGTCGACGGCATCTCCCAGGACCTGGCGATCCGCATCTATGAAGCCTTGCGGTAACGCCGCCATGCGTAAATGCCGGCTGTTACACACCCTCTGCTCGGTTGCGGACGCAGCAACCGGCGTAGCGCCAGCCTGGCCGCGCGGATCCGGCTCCGCCGGTCCGCAGCGGCGCCCCCCCGGGGGGGAAGCGCCTCCGGCGCTTCGGGGGGGGACCCCATCTTGCTGTTAGCATACGGACACTATGCCAATTAATGTACCCATTATCCTGACATGGCTGCGCATCGCCATGATTCCGCTGGTGGTCGGGCTGTTCTACCTGCCCGAAAGCTGGATGTCGGTCCCTGTTCGCGACACCTTCGCCGCCTGGGCTTTCATTATTGCGGCTCTGACCGACTGGTTCGACGGCTGGCTGGCCCGCCGCTGGAACCAGACCTCGGCGTTCGGCGCCTTCCTGGATCCGGTCGCGGACAAGCTGATGGTCTGCGCCGCCCTGATCGTCCTGCTGGACCTCAGCCGCGTCGACGCCTTCATCTCCCTGATCATCATCGGCCGTGAGATCACGATTTCCGCGCTGCGCGAATGGATGGCCAAGATCGGCGCCAGCGCCAGCGTGGCGGTGCACCGGCTGGGCAAGTTCAAGACGGCCGCGCAGATGGTGGCGATTCCGTGCCTGCTGTACAACCAGCCGATCTACGGCGTCAGCGCCCGCCTGCTGGGTGACGTGCTGATCATCGTGGCGGCGGTGCTGACGGTGTGGTCGATGCTGTATTACCTGCAGCGCGCCTGGCCCGCCATCCGCGAAAAGGCCCTGTAGTTCCAGTCCGTATATAGTCGTTGACAGAACGGCGGCCCGGCTCGCGCAAGGCGGCCGCCGTTACAAACCAAGAGCGATCCGCCGGCGCGTCCGGTACGGCGCCTCAGAGTCCAACGCCCGGGGCACCCGGACGTTGCCGGAGACAACCCGCGCGCCGCCGCATCCGGCGCCGCGCCACCTGCCGCTGACCGCGGCCGCCTGCAATGAACACCGCTGCGAATACCCTGGCCCTGGACGCCGCCGCCCGCCGGCGCGACTGGAAGATCATCCTGCTGATCGGGGTGGCCCACGCTTCTTCCCACTTCTTCCAACTGGTCCTGCCCTCGCTCTATGTCTCGCTGGGCAACGAGTTCGGCCTGGACTTCGCTCGCCTGGGGCTGCTGGTGTCCACGTTCTACGTGGTGTCCGGCATCGGCCAGGCGTCCTCGGGCTTCGTGGTGGACCGGATCGGCGCGCGGCCGGTGCTGTGGTTCGGCCTGACGTGCTTCGTGCTGTCCGGCGTGCTGATCGGGTCGGCCAACGGCTACGCCATGCTGGTGGCGGCGGCAGTGGTGGGCGGCATCGGCAATTCCGTTTTCCACCCGGCCGACTATTCCATCATCAACCATCGCATTTCCGCGCCGCGCCTGGGGCATGCTTTCTCCACGCACGGGCTGACGGGCAACCTGGGCTGGGCGCTGACGCCCGTGTTCATGACCAGCATCACGCTGCTGGCGGACTGGCGCGTGGCGGCCTATAGCGCGGCCGGACTGGTGGCGCTGGTCCTGCTGCTGACGGTGCTGGGCCGCGACCTGCTGGGCGGTCCGTCGCCGCTGGAGGGCCATGCGGACGCGGAAGCCGGCAAGCTGGCCGCCAAACCTGCGGCAAAGCCGCAGGAAAGCGTGCTGACCACGCTGTCCACGCTCCTGTCCAAGCCGGCGCTGTGGGGCGCGTTCCTGTTTTTCGCCTGCACCTCCATCGCGCTGTCGTCGGTGCAGAACTACACCATTCCCTTGCTGGGCCAGCTGTATGACCTGTCCAAGGTCGCCGCCAGCTCGGCGCTGTCCGGCTACATGGTGGCTTCGGCCGCGGGCATGGCCGCGGGCGGTTTCCTGGTGTCGGCCAATCCGCGCACCGAACGCACCGTGATGGTGGCGCTGATCCTGGCGGGCCTGACGCTGGTGGTGCTGGCGCTGGGCCTGGTGCCGGCCGCGCTGGCCGCGCCGGTGGTGGCGCTGGCGGGCTTCTGCTCCGGCGTCGCGGCGCCGTCGCGTGACATGCTGATCCGCCGCGTCACGCCCAAGGGTTCCACCGGCTCGGTTTACGGGTTGGTGTACTCCGGCATGGACGTGGGCTCGGCCCTGGGGCCGCTGGCCTTCGGCCTGCTGCTGGACGCCGGGCTGCGGCAGGGCCCCTGGGTGGGCGCGGGCGTGGCATTCGCCGCCGCCGCCTTCCTGGCGCAATGGATTGCGGTGCAGGCGCGGCGCGCGGAACCCGCGGCCGCGGCTTCGGCCGCAGTGCGCTCCTGAACCGGCCGGGGCTTCGCGCCCCGGCGGTTTGACCCTACGCAAGGTTGATGCGGCGTCTCTCTGATGTAATGACCTCGTCAGTGAAGTGGTCATTACTCAGGAGAAGCAAATGAGAAGGGCAAGCGCGTTGCTGGCGGCGGGAGTCGCCTTGGGCGGTTGGATAGGTCTGGCTCATGCGGCCTCGCAGGAACCGATACAGCCGGTGGAGCCGGCGGTCATCAAGGAGCCGGCCAAGGTCGAGCTGGGCAAGAAGCTTTTCTTCGACCCGCGCCTGTCCCGTTCCGGTGCGATTTCCTGTAATTCCTGCCACAACCTGGGCATGGGCGGCGCGGACAATCTCAAGGCCTCGATCGGCCACAAGTGGCAACAGGGCTCGATCAACTCGCCGACGGTGCTCAATTCCAGCCTGAACATCGCCCAGTTCTGGGACGGCCGCGCCAAGGACCTGCGCGAGCAGGCGGGCGGCCCCATCGCCAATCCCATGGAGATGGCGTCCAGCCACGAACTGGCGGTGCAGGTGCTGAATTCGATTCCCGGCTACCGGGCGGAATTCAAGCAGGTCTTCGGCAAGGAAGACATCAGCATCGACGAGGTCACCGGCGCCCTGGCCGCGTTCGAGGAAACGCTGGTGACGCCCAATTCGCGCTTCGACCAGTGGCTGCGCGGCGACCAGAAGGCGCTGACCGTGCGCGAGCTGGCGGGTTATGAGCTCTTCAAGAACAGCGGCTGCGTGGCCTGCCACAACGGCGTGGCGGTGGGCGGCAATTCGTTCCAGAAGATGGGCTTGGTCACGCCCTACGTCACCGAGAACAAGGCCGAAGGTCGCGCCGCGGTGACGGGCAAGGACGCCGACCGCTTCAACTTCAAGGTGCCGACGCTGCGCAACGTGGCGCTGACCTATCCATACTTCCATGATGGCGAGGCGGCCACGCTGACGCAGGCGGTGGATGTGATGGGCCGGTTGCAGCTGGGCCGGACCTTCACGCCCGACGAGAACGCGCAGATCGTGGCGTTCCTGAAGACTCTGACGGGCGACCAGCCTGCGATCCAGTACCCGCTGCTGCCGCCGTCGGCGGACGATACGCCGCGGCCCGAGCCCTTCGTGAAATAGGGCGGTACGGGCGGCCTACTGGCGGACGGTACGCACGTCCGCCGGCGGCCCGGCTTCGAAGTTGCTGCGCCAGGGGTTGATGTCCAGCCCGCCGCGGCGCGTATAGCGCGCGTAGACCGTCAGTTGCTCTGGCCGGCAGGCCTGCATGATGTCGCTGAAGATGCGTTCGACGCAATGCTCGTGGAATTCCGCGTGCTGGCGGAACGAGACCACGTAGCGCAGCAGCGATTCGCGGTCGATGGGCGCGCCGCGGTAGCGGATCTGCACGCTGGCCCAGTCGGGCTGGCCCGTCACGGGGCAGTTCGATTTCAACAGGCGCGAAGCCAGCGTTTCCTCGACCACGTCGCCCGCGCGGGTGCGCAGCACTTCGGGCGCGGGTTCGTAGGTGTCGATCTCGATGTCCAGCTTGTCTATATAGATGCCGTCCATCTCGCCCATCTGCAATTCGGAGAAGCGTTGCGGCAGGAAGAAATCCAGCCCCACCGGCGCGCCGGCCGTGGCGCTCAGGTCGCGCTCCAGGCGGCCGCGCAGGGCGGCGGAATTGACCAGGCGGGTCTGGTTGAAGGAGTTCAGGTATAGCTTGAAGGACTTGGATTCGATGATGTTGGGGCTGTCGGCCGGCACCGAGAAGGTGGCCATGGCCACGCGCGGCTTGCCCTTGGCGTCCAGCCAGGACAGCTCATAGGCATTCCACAGGTCCACGCCGGTGAAGGGCAGCTTGCCGGCTTCCAGGTTCAGCGCCGCGCGGTTGTGCGAACGCGCGATGGGGAAGAGCAGCGAGGGGTCGTATTGCGAGGCATAGGCCACGCTCTGGCCCAGCGGGCCGTGGGACAGCGTCATAGCGGAGTCATTGGAAACTTGAAGAATGAACGCATTGTAGGCGGTCATGAAAAGGCCCAATTTTCCATATCGTGAAATGTAACCTTCGTCATGTGAAAGCCGCTGCTGCGCAGCAGCGGGAGCCCATTTCACAGATGATAATTGCGTTTCACAATACGAAATTAAATTTATAAATCATTGATTTATAAGAACAACATTTTTCGTCTTGTATAAGACATCAGTCCACATTGCTCCGCAGCAGAGGCATAGACTTTGTCCAACGATTCACGCAACGCAGGACGCGAATCTTTTGCAGTCTTCCCCATCACTGACCAGGAGCATCAACATGAGCAACCGCGAAACCGAAATCCGCAATCTGCAGAAGGACTGGGCCGAAAACGCCCGTTGGCAAGGCATCAAGCGCGACTACAGCGCCGAAGACGTCATCCGCCTGCGCGGCTCCATCGGCGTGGAACACACGCTGGCGCGCCGCGGCGCCACCCGCCTGTGGGAACTGCTGCATAGCGAGCCTTTCGTGAATTCGCTGGGCGCCCTGACCGGCAACCAGGCCATGCAGCAGGTCAAGGCCGGCCTGAAGGCCATCTACCTGTCGGGCTGGCAGGTCGCCGGCGACGCCAACCTGGCCGGCGAGATGTATCCCGACCAGTCGCTGTACCCCGCCAACTCGGTGCCGCAAGTGGTCCGCCGCATCAACAACTCGCTGACCCGCTGCGACCAGATCCAGTGGATGGAAGGCAAGAACCCGGGCGACGAAGGCTACATCGATTTCTTCGCCCCCATCGTGGCGGACGCCGAGGCCGGCTTCGGCGGCGTGCTGAACGCGTTCGAACTGATGAAGGCCATGATCGAGGCGGGCGCTTCGGGCGTGCACTTCGAGGATCAGCTGGCTTCGGTCAAGAAGTGCGGCCACATGGGCGGCAAGGTGCTGGTCCCGACCCGCGAAGCCGTCGCCAAGCTGGTGTCGGCCCGTCTGGCCGCCGACACGATGGGCACGCCCACCGTGCTGCTGGCCCGCACCGATGCCGACGCGGCCGACCTGGTCACCAGCGACGTCGACGAGAACGACCGTCCCTTCATCACTGGCGAGCGCACCGTCGAAGGTTTCTTCCGCACCAAGGCCGGCATCGACCAGGCCATCTCGCGCGGCCTGGCGTATGCGCCCTACGCCGACCTGATCTGGTGCGAAACGTCCACGCCCAACCTGGAATACGCCCGCAAGTTCGCCGAGGCCATCCATCGCCAGTTCCCGGGCAAGCTGCTGGCTTACAACTGCTCGCCCTCTTTCAACTGGAAGAAGAACCTGGACGACGGCACCATCGCCAAGTTCCAGCGCGAACTGGGCGCCATGGGCTACAAGTTCCAGTTCATCACGCTGGCCGGCTTCCACGCGCTGAACTATGGCATGTTCGAGCTGGCCCACGGCTACGCCCGCCGCCAGATGAGCGCCTTCGTCGAACTGCAGCAGAAGGAGTTCGCCGCCGCTGAAATCGGCTTCACCGCCGTGAAGCACCAGCGCGAAGTCGGCACCGGCTACTTCGACGCCGTGACGCAGACCATCGAAGGCGGCCAGTCCTCGACCACCGCGCTGACCGGTTCGACCGAAGAAGCCCAGTTCGAGCACGGCAAGGAACAGAAGGTCGCGTAAGCATCGCAGGAGAGTTATGCAGTTGTAGTTGCTGTTGTAGGGTGGATTTGGGTGCCTTCGGGCACCCTTTTTTTTGGTGAGCGACCCGCGCCTCGGCCTCGCCCTGGTGTTTTTTGCAGTTGAGGTATTGGAGTACGACACGTAGTTTTGAAGGTTTGGCCGATCCATACGGCAATGTCGCTCACCGGCCAGGTCCATCCAGTGTCAACATGTCTCACGAAATTCCATCCACGCTGGTTTTGCCCGTGGTCGCAGTTTTCGACTTTGACGGAACGCTGACCTACCGGGACACGCTGATTCCGTTTCTGGCGCGCGTGTCCTTGTCCAAGCTGCTGCTCGGCCTGGTCATCGTGTCGCCGGTCCTGGCGCTGCTCTTGTGCTGCAAGGCGGGCAATGAGCAAGGTATTGCCCTTAGGGAAAGCGCGAAGCAGCGCCTGTGCCGCATTGTGTTGCGCGGCCGAAGGCTGGTGGACTTGAAGGGGTTGGCAGCCCGTTGGGTTCCAGGTATTGCACTGCGGCCTGACACGCTCGCACGTCTACGCGCACATCAACAGAAGGGGCACCGGGTGGCGATCGTCAGCGCTTCCCCTGATCTCTATCTCGAGGAAGTGGCCCGGCGCCTGGGGGTTGCACTTATCTGCACCAGCCTGGAAACAGGCGGCGGTCGCTTGACCGGACGTTTCAGCACGGCGAATTGTTGGGGACCCGAAAAAGTGGCGCGCCTGGAATCGAGCTTTGGGCCTGTCGGTAGCTACGAGTTGCACGCTTATGGAGACAGTGGCGGCGATGCCTGGTTGCTGCAGGCCGCGGATTGCGCCTGGCTCAACGGCAAGAAGGTTGTCCGATGATGCCGATGCTGAACCTGCTGCGGCCGCATCAGTGGCTCAAGAACGGATTTGTGCTGCTAGGGCTGCTGTTCGGACATGGCTGGAGCAATCTTGAACTGATGGCGGCGGTGGGGGTCGGATTCGTGGCCTTTTGCATGGCATCCAGCGCCGTCTATGTGCTCAACGACTACCACGACCGGGAAGCCGACGCGCGCCACCCCAGGAAGAAGACACGCCCAATAGCGAGCAGGCGAGTAAGCCTGCGCACCGCCCGCATGCTTCTGGCCATATTGGCCGCAGGGGCGGCGCTGCTGCCTGCCGGGTTGGGCCTATGGGCTGTAACGACGGCGGTGGTCGCGTATCTCGCGCTCAATACGGCTTACACCTTGAAGCTCAAGCATGTGGTCCTGGTGGACGTGTTCTGCATCGTGGCTGGATTCATGATCCGTCTGGTCTGCGGAACGTATGCCGTGGGGATCACGCCATCGCGCTGGATGCTGTTTTGCTCGTTCATGCTCGCCTTGTTCCTGGGGTTCGCGAAGCGCCGCGCGGAGTTCGGGCCAGCATGGTCCGAAGGCATAGCCCTGCAGGAATCTACGCGTCTGGTGCTGCGGTACTACACACCCCAACTGCTCGATGTGCTCATCGCCATTACCGTGAGCATGACGATACTGACCTACGGGCTCTATACCTTGGACCCTGCGACGGCCGCCATGCATGGCACCGAAAACCTGATCATTACATTGCCCGTCGTCACCTTCGGTGTTTTCCGATACTTGTACCTGATCTATAGGCATGGCGCCGGCGAAGATACAGGCCGGGAACTGTTGTCCGATCCACAGATCCGTCTGGCGGTAACCGCCTGGGCTTTCGCGGCATTCCTCCTCGTCAGATGACCATGGCATACCTACACATCTTCCTGGCCAGCGCTTGCAGCGCCGCCGCGAGCATTGCCTTGAAGGTCGCGGGAACTTCCAGAGGCATGCCCTTGTTCGGGGTACATGGCGGCGCGGCATATGTGCTGGCTATTGCCACTTACGGCGCGGGATTCGGTTTTTACGCACTGTCGCTGCGACGGTTGGACCTCGCCCTGGCGTATCCGTTGATGGTTGCCGTCACCATACTTGCAATCTTTGCCTATGGCGCATTCTCGGGCGCCGAGGAACTCGGCGCGTATCGCCTGGCGGGCGCCGTGCTCATTGCCTTCGGCATCTTCCTTCTGTCCCAATAAAACCCGACCCGATGATGACGCGACTCTTTGCCAGCCGTTTCTACAGCGGTTTTCTGCTGCTGGTCTTTTTCCTGATGGTGGCCGCGGCCTCGTTCAACGGCTTCTACACGAAGTGGCGCCTGAACGACGGCCATCCCTCGCTAGGGTTGTCGTACATGGTTGAAGGGACTGCCGCTCGCCCCTACGTCTATCGACAGCTGCTTCCCGCCATTGCCAACCAGGTCCAGGCCTTGCTCCCGCCAGCGAGCGTGGAGCGGATTTCCAGGAGCCTGTCCGACCCGCGGAAGGTGAACAGCCGCTCCAGCTTGGCGATGAGGTTTCCCGATTCAGACGCTCTGAAGCCGGCCGTGGCCTTGCGCTATTACATCGTCTATTACCTGACGTTTTGCGCCTTGGTGGCCAGCCTTTACGTCATGCGCGGACTCTGCCTGCGCGGCGGCGCGACGGATCCGGTCGCGATCGCCGCGCCAGCGGTCACGGCTCTGCTCTTGCCGTTCATGCTTACCGAGGGCGGCTACTTTTACGACTTCACCGAGCTCCTCTTCCTCATGAGCGCCGTGACGCTGGCGTTGGGCACGGCGTCGCTGCGTTCCTGGCGGGTAGTGCTGCTGCTGGCGTTGGCGGGAGTGGCGACCTGGAACAAGGAGGCGTTCCTCTGGTTTACGCCAGCACTCTATCCGCTCTTGCGCAGGCATTTGGACCTCATGCGCGCGGCCGGCGTGGTTTCGGGGTTGGTGCTGGTTGGCGGCTGCGTCTATCTGGCGATGCGCCTGCGCTACGCTGGAAATTCTGGCTCGACAGTGGATTTCCAGCTATGGCAAAACCTGGTGTTCTACGCCGATCCGGGCAACTTGTTGCGCACAGAGAACACATACGGCATCTTGTTGCCGCGCGGCTTCAGCCTCGTATTCGTCCTCGTTTTCGCCGGCCTGTGGGCCAATGCGTGGCGCAGCCTGCCTCCTGCCTTGCGCAACCATGGCGCGGCAGCCGCGGCGATCAATCTGCCCCTGTTCCTCCTGTTCTGCTCCCCGGGCGAAATGCGCAATCTCAGCATGCTGTATCCCACGCTGACCTTGCTGATCGCCTGCTCGCTGTCGGCTTGGCCAGGCATGGCTGCCCACTCTGGCCAGCCCCGATAGTGAGGTCCGTCACACGGTGCGCCAGGCGTACCGTCAGAGCCCGAAGAACGCCGAGTACACCAGCCTTTCCTCCACCACCCGGCGCTGCTGCATGGCGCCGGCGCGCCGTTCGGGCACCGAGTTGTCGGTGTAGTAGCGCTCGTACTCGCGCACCGCGATGCGCGCGGGCTTGCCGCCGCTGTCGGGGAGCGCGGCGCTGGCGGACCAGATGACGGGGTCCAGCAGCTCGCCCAACAGGGGGCCTTCCAGCACGGGCGGAAAACGCACCACCGGGCCGACCACCACGTTGCCCAGGCGCGCGAGGTCGGCGAGCGTCGCGGGCGTGGCGGTTTCCAGGATGGGCAGTTCGCGCATGCGGTCCATGAGGATGGGGCCTGGGCTCGGGCCGGACGGCTGGGGCGGCGGTCCCGCCGGGTCCAGCAGGCCCGATGCCAGCACCTTGGCATCGCTCCAGGCCAGGTCGCTGTCCAGCGCCGGGTCGCGCGTCTGCAGCACCAGCTCCACGCGGTTGCGGCCGCTTTCGGCGGTCTGTCCTATGCCGGGGATGAAGGAGATGTTCAGGTACTCGGAGTCCAGCGGAAACTTCATGGGCCCATGCTTGGGCACCACGCCGCGCAGGCTGAACGCCAGCCGGCCGCGTTTGATCTCGAACACCGCGCGGCGGCGCGGCAGCACCTGGGAGAACTCGGCCTGCACCACCCGCGACAGCTTGGCCGAACTGATGGCGTTGGGCTGATAGCGCGCCAGCGCCAGGCGCACGAAGGGCATGTAGGTCCGGCCGGGATCGAGTTCGATGTCGCAGTACCAGCGCGCGCGTTCCTCGCTCCAGCGCACGCGGTGTCCGACCACGTGGACCAACTGGGCCGGGATTTCCTGCAGATAGACCTGCTCGTCGGTGACGCGCGCGGAGAAGTCCGACACGCGCGCCTTGTGCTTGGGCGGGGGCGTCTCCCACAGCGGATCCATGCCCCATTGCGTCACCAGCGGCGTCAGCGGGTTGCCGATGTCGGTGAAGTTCTGGCCGTCGCCCGCGATCACCACGCCCAGCAGCTCGCCGTCGCCGGAAGAGAACCAGGGGCGTTCCAGCCAGACCCGCAGGCCGTTGCCCAGCCGCGTGACGTCCAGCTTGCCGGCGCCGGCGGTTTCCTGCCAGCGGAAGGTCGGCACGACATACGTGAGGACGGGGGCGTCCGGCGGCGCGCTGGCGCGCACCACGGTGTTCTGCGCGGTGCCGTCGCGCCTGAGCACCGGCGCGCCCGGGTCATCGTCCGCGCCCACCTCCACCAGCGGGCCGTCGGCGATGGGCCCCAGCCGCGTGACCTTGTCCGCCTGCGCGTAAAGCGAGGGCGGCAGGTATTCGCGGAACCGCGTCGCGGCGCGCAGGCGGTAGCGGATGAGCCGGAAGCGGGTGTCGCCGAATTCATGGCGGTCGCCGCGCGCGCGCAGCTTGCCGTTCGCGTTCAACTGTTCCTTCACCGCGTTGCTCAGGGTGAAGAGGTTTGCGTAGTTTTCCGACAAGGGAACCTCGGCCAGCACGCCATGGCCGGCCTGGCGTTCCGGACGCAGCTTCTGCAGGTCGTCCACCCACTCGTGCCAGTCGGCCTCGATCTCGACCTTGCCGGTGGTGGGACCGTGCAGCCGCACGCGGGCATACAGATCCGCGTGGGCATCGCCAGGCCCGCGCTGCGGTTCCTCGGCCATCAGCAGCAGGGGCTCGCATATCGGCTGCTGCGTCGCGTGCACCAGCACCAGCGGGCGGTAGGGCGTGACCATCCAACAGCCGCCCAGCACGGACGACAAGCGCAGCGTGGCGCGCTCGCCCTCGTTGTTCGCCCAGGCGGGTATGCCGAAGGTGTTGGCCAGGCCGGGATTCACGAAGCTGGAATAGCGCAGCCGGGCGATGCGGCCCTTGGGCAGGTAGAAGGTCAGGACCCGCTGGGCTTCGTCCCAGCTGGGCAGTCCGTCGTCGAGAAATTCTTCCGAGCAGGGCGGGTCGGCCAGGGTGGCGCGGTGCTCTTGCAGCACGATGCGCAGGCCCAGCGTGTCCGGCCACTTGGAGGCGTGCGCCACCAGCAGCACAAGTTCCTGCGCAGGCGTCAGGGCAATCACCGCGCTGGGTCCCAGCACCTTGGGCCCCGTGACGCCGGGCAAGGCATGGCCGGGCTGGGCGCGCAGCGCGATGCCGCCCGCGGCGGGATCCGGCAGATAGGGCGTGAGCACCTGGGCCTCGCGGTGGATGACGTACTGCCCGGCGGCCAGGCGTTCGCCGGTAGGGTGCTCGGTCGAGGGCAGTTTCGGCGGCACCTCGGTGGTGGTGGCGACCTCCTGCAGCGCCTGCGGCGTCACCAGCTCTATGTCCGTGCCCGGCCCCCTGTCGTAGAGCGTGCCCGCGTCGCGGGCAGCGATTTCATAGGCCTGCTTGATGTGGGCGGGGCTGCCCATCATGGCGTCGAACAGGCCGTGCGTTTCGCATTGCAGCTGGGACGCCTTGGGCGGCACCACGTGGCGCTGGTTGATCGCGTTGTAGGCGAAGTCCTTGGCAGCGTCCTGCAAGAGAGCCTGCTTGAAGTCGGGACTTTCGAGGTAGGCCGCCGGGTCCATGCCCGTATTGCTGCGGATCACCATGCGTTCCAGCGACTCGCCTTCGCTCAGGCGGGCGCGCTGCACCAGCGCGGGCGGATCCACCGGTTCAAAGCGCCAGTAGACGACCGGCTGGGTGGCGTTGTCGTCGCGCTCCAGCGAGGGATCGTCATGCGCCAGGCTGTTGCCAGCCAGGTCCACCAGCCGCGCGCGGAAACGGTAAGGCATGCCGAAGCGCAGGCGCGGCAGGCTGCCCTTGGCAGCCGTGAAGCTGACCGCCAGGCCATTGCCTTTTTCCGTGGCCGTGTCCTGCACGTCTTCCGGCGTCTCGCCCTGCACGTTGCTGTCCTGATCCACGCGGTCGCGCAGCGTGCATCCCGGACGCGGCGCCACCAGGCTCCAGCCGGTCCAGCGGAACAGGGACTCATGCAGGTATTGGTCGTCCGGATTCTCGCCGCCGCTGGTGGAGGCGCCTTTCACATAGCCCTCGTCAGCGGGCAATTGCAGCGGCGCGCCGCCGTCCGTGCAGCGGTAGGCGCCGGCGCGCTGGCACAGCGAGCGCCATTCCTGGAGCTCGCCAGGCACCTGCGGCTGCGCGTCCACGCGATAGCCGCGCAGGAGATCCTCGGCATAGAGCACGATGCTGCCCGGCGCGCCCGACAGGGCGGCGTTCTTCAAGGCCGCGGCGGCCGCGTTCTGCGCGACTTCCCAGGCCCGGCCGCGCCGCGCCACGCCCAGGCCGCCCGAGCGCAGCGCGGCCACGCCCTGTTTGTCGCCGGTGGTGTAGGTCACGGCGCCGTCGGCGCCCAGCGCCAGGCTCCTGGCGATCAGGTTCTGGGCGCTGAGCACGAAGTCCACGGTCTTGAGCGCGGCGCCGTCGGCGTCGACCTGATAGACGTCGAAGGGGCTGCGCGGTTCGTACAGGTTCCAGCTATCGTCTGCGCGGCGCAGTTTCAGCATGCCGCGTTCGTGATCGGCGGGGTTGCGGGGACGCGTGGTGAAGCGTTCCGCGTCGCCCGTCCAGGCGGTGGCGGGGCAGGCGTCATCGCCGGCGTCGTGCCCGTCCTCCCAGCGCAGGGTCAGGAAGAAATAGCCCTGCGCGGCGGGCGCCGCCGCCAACTGCTGCTCCAAGGCCGAGCCCGCCGGGACCAGGCAGTCGATGACCAGGCCGAGCTGGCGCAGCAGCGCCGGGTAGTCGCCGTAGGACGCGACGATGGCGTGGAAATCCATCTCCGGCTGGGCGGGCGGTGCGGGCACGTTCGCGCCGTCGGGCCGCCGGATGCTGCGCTGTTGCGCCGTGGGCGGATCGCGGCGATAGAAGCGGTTGGCCTGGAACAGGGTGTACTCGGCCTGCGAGTTCCACAGCTTCATCAGGTTCTGGTCGGGGCCGGCGAGCCCGCCATCGTTCCAGCGGGTGGGCAGGGCGCGCAGCGGAAAGCTCACTCCGGGCTGGGGATTGCCCTCGGCGTTTACGCCCGGCGCGGCGGCGCTGCCTTCATAGACGCTGTGCGGACCGTAGACCTGCGAGCGCAGCACGCGCTCGGCGCCGTCGCCGCCGTCGTCGAAGAAGCGGTCGAAGCCGGGCAGCGGCATCTCGACGCGCCGGTCGCCCAGCGAGATAAAGGTGGTGCGCGTGCCGCAGTCGCCCAGCATGTCCTTCAGGCACGGATGCGCGTCGCGCCAGGGCAGCAGCGTGGGCGGCGTGCCGGTGGCCTGCACCGCCAGCTTGCCGTAGTGCTTGCGGGCCAGGCCCAGCACGCCGGCCACCGAATACGAGAACAGGTTGACCTTGCTCATGTCGCGGAACACGAAGCCGGCGACCGGCGTGGTCTTAGGCAGCAGCCGTTCCCACAACGCCGCGTCGGCCTGCGCCTGCGGCTCCAGCTCGATCTGCGCCATGCCGGTGTTCAGCACGAAGCGCACCCGTTCCAGCGTGCGCGGCCAGTTGACCCAGTCGGCGAACGCGCGCAGCTGCTGCTCGTTCACGGCCTGCGGCGTCAGGCGCGGCGAGGCCACGATGGAGATGCGCAGCCTGCCGGCGTCGGGGCCGGCGGGCACGCGGCCGTTGGGGATCGCGGTCCAGACTATCGTTTGCTTGGCCATGGACGTTCCTCAGGCAAAGGCTTCGGCGTATTCGCGCCAGGCGTACTCGCTGCTGTCGTCGATCAGCGCCAGCTCCTGCGCCAACGGCAGGTCGGGGTGCGGCCCCATCAGGTCGCGGAAGCCCGGGTCGCCGTTGGACCCGGCGAACTTGCGCTCGCATGACAGCGATACGCTCATCGAGAACATGAAGACTTCGATCTCGACGGTGATGGTGGCGCGCCCCGCGCATTTGCCGCTTTCGAACTCGTAGCGCAGTTCCAGGTAGATCTCGATGGAAATGCTGACGATGCCCAGCACGCTGACGCAGCCGCCCATGCGGAAGTAGCCGGCCAGCGAGCAGGCGTTCTTTTCCATGCGGAAGTAGATGCCTGCCATGACGTGCACGCCGCCGGAGGCCACGCCCAGGTTCACCGATACGCTGGCGCCGAACTCGAAGGCGGCCTCCATGAGCTGGATGCCGCTGGGATCCAGCGTGATGCCGAAGAATCCGCCGCCGCCGAACATGCACACCGACAGATTGAACGGCTGCTCGCGCGTGCAGAAATTGAAGCGCACGGACAGGGGCTGGCCGATGAACGGCACGGTGAAGCCCGCGCCCAGGCTGAGGTTGGACAGGTTGAAGACGCCGATGGCGACGGCCGGCAGCGCCAGGTCGAAGCCGGCGTCCACGCCCTTGGCCGAGATGTCCAGATAGGGTGGGTCGGAGAATCCGTCCAGCGGGATCAGGTCGCGCAGCGTTTCGACGAAGGACAGCGGGCCCACGAACTTGATGTCGGTCAGCAGCACGTCCACGTCCATCTTCGCGGCCGTGTCGATGCGGAACTCGATCTTCTCGAAGTTCAGCTCCATGAAACTGGCGGGCGCGATCAGCACCAGGTCGAAGTCCTTCAGCGAGCAGACCACCGACATCTTGGGCGCGCTCTGCCCGTTCTTGCGCACCCGCGCCTCCACCGCCACCCGGAAGCCGCGCGCATCGTTGACGCGGAACAGCGGCGGGTCGCCGGGCTTGATCGACCAGCTCTTGATCACCGGATTCCAGTCGAAGCGGAGGGTGAGTTCATCGCCGGTCAGAAGCTCCAGCAGCTCCGCGCTGGCCAGCACCGCATCGACCGCCAGCTTGACCGCTTGCAGCGCGGTCTGCGCGATCTGGCGCGGCGCGCCTTCCAGCAGGCGCGCGGTGCCTATGGTGCCCGACAGCGGATCGACGGCGTTCGTGATGGCCTGCAGGCGCGGTTTGAGCGTCGCGGCATCGGCGAAGAGTTCGTCCAGCTGGTCGGGATGGCCCACCACGGCGTCGAGCGCGTCGTACAGCGCCTTGCCCTGCAGCAGCAGCGCCGGCACGACGGCCACGCTGTCCAGCAGCGTCTGGGCGGTATTGGCGGCCTGGCGCAGCGATTGCCGCAGGCCGTCGGGCAGGTGCGCGCCGTTCACCTGCGCGTCCGCCGCGGTGTTCAATGCCTTCGCGGCATCGCGCGCGGCGGTGAGCACGGCGGGCAGTCCCGGCAGCGCGGGCGCGGCGTCGAAGGACAGTCCGGCCAGCAGCGCGACCTGCGCGCGTACCGCGTCCAGCGCGGCCATCAGGTCGTTGACGCGGGCCTTCGCGTCCTGCACCAGGTTCTGCGCATAGGCCTGCGCCTGGCCGAGCAGATCCTGCAGCGTGTCCTTCAGCACCTGCAAGGCGGCTTCGGCGATGCGGCCCGGCTGCTGCGCCAGGTCCGTCACCAGGCCGTAGAGCCGGCCCATTTCGTTGACCAGGCTTTCAAGCTGGGAACAGGCTTCCGATATGAAGCGCGGCACACGTTCCGGCGTGCCGGCGGCATTGGATACCGCTTCGATCACGTCGCCCAGCGGGATGCAGCCGAACAGCAGCGGAAAGGGCAGGTCCGATGAGAGGACCTTGGGGAAGATGTCCGGACCGTTCATCTTGCCGGCGACGAAGTCGGCCACCTTGCCGCTGACCGGGCCGGCCATGCGCGATAGCGCCGTGGGGCGCAGGTTCGGCTGGACGAAGCCGCCCGCGCGGTCGCCTTGGGCGGAGAAGTTCAGCACGGCGTCGCCGCGGTAGCCAGGCTCGGCGTCTATGTTGCCGAAAACCTGGCCGACGTTGCCGGAGTCGAATCCGAACCGCAGGTAGTGGTCGTTCCAGCTCAGCACGCTGTTGCTGTCGCTGCCCGTCAGTTCGGCCAGCGCGGCGATGCGGATCGCCGCGCGCTTGATGCCGGGATAGAACAGCGGGCCGTTCAACGAGTCGCTGTAGGCGCGCAGCTGGGTGTTGCCCGGATCGACCAGGCCGTCGAACTCGATCGTCTCCGCCTGCGCCGCGGTATCGCCGGGCTTGAGCGGGGATGCGAACGTGACGCGCTGCTGCTTGAACTGCGCGGTGCGGCGGCTGGATTCGGCACTGCGCCAGGCCCCCTGCGTTTGCTTGGCGAAGATCTCCGCGTTCACGTAGTCCGGCGTCAGCCATTGGCCGCTGAGCTTGCGCGGGCAGGCGCGGCCGCCATCCATGAAGATCATCGGCAGGTCGAACTGCACGATGCGGCCGTCGATGTCGGTGGCCGAGCAGGCGAAGCGGAAGGGGCTTGCGCCCACGCAGGGCCAGAACAGCAATTGCCCCAGGTCCCCGATCTTGCTGGCCGTGGAGGTGGGCAGATCCAGACTGGGCGTGACCGTGGTCAGGATGCGCACGCTGGAAAACGGCATCTGGCGATGCAGGAAGATCATGTTCCCCGTGTCGTCGCGCGCCTGCAGCAGCGGGTCGGCGTAGACGCGTTCGCGCTCGCGCACGATGATGAACAGGCGCTGGCGCAGGTAGGCCGGGTTGCCGGGCCTGTCCGTATGGAACTTGCGTTCGCTGACCTTCACCAGCGAGGCGCGGTGGCCGAAGGGAAACAGCAGGCCTTTGTAGACCACGCGGACGTAATGGTCGCGGCCCATGGCGCCGCGATGGGTCCATTCTTCCAGCGACAGCCCCGGCGCGTCCCAGTTGCCGCGCGAGTCCAGCCAGGCGCCCAGCGCGGACAGCATCAGCAGCTTGGCGTCCACCGGCTGCGGCGCGTAGTTGGCCACGGAAAAATTCGACGACAGGTGCGCGATCTGGAAACGGTCGAAATCGTCCATCGGCATGCGGAAGGGCGAGGTGTTCGGCTGCGGCAGATAGGTGACCGTCGGCACCGGAAACGCCGCCTGCATGGGCTTGGTCGTGCCTTCGCCGCCCAGCGCCCAGACCGCGCGCACGGTGGGCCGGGCATCGCCCGCGAGCGGCGCCCGGGCGCTGTCCTCGGGTTGCGCGGCCAGCAGCTGGGTATGCCAGAGTTCGGTGTGCTGCGTGGCGGCGGACGTCGCCGGCGCCTTGGCGTGGCGCCAGCGCTCCTCCGCATGCGGACTGAGGATCAGCCGCCAGGGCAGTTCTATCGCCGTCTGCTGCGCGGCGGGCAGCGCCGGCTTGGGGCCGCGCCTGAGGATTTCGATCAACGCGCTGGTGCGCTGCACTTCGCGGACAGGCGCACCGCCGCCCAGGCGCAACGCGCGCAGTCCTGGGGCGCCGCCGGCCTGGCGCAGCAGCAGCGCGCCAGGCGCGTTCAGCTGCGTGGCGATGCGCGCACTGCGCAGCGCGAAGCTCGACAGCGCCGCGCGTTGCACCGGCGAGAGCTTGTCGATGCGCGTGTCGAACAGATCGCGCAGGTTCAGGCGCGGCGCGCTGGGCCCCGGCGGACGCGCATTGGCCGCCACGGCCTGGGGCAGGGACTCCATTGCCGCCAGCACGCCTTCCAGCGTGTAGGGCACGTCGAAGCCATCGGGAATGGCAAAGGCCAGCCGCGATTCGCCGGCGATGCGCGCGCGCACCGGCGGGCCGGTGGGCTCTTCCTCCTCGCCCGGTGGGGGTTCCGGCTTGTCCGGCGTCGGGCGGGGCGCCGGCTGAGCGGCGTTGCCCAGCGGCGGACTTTCGAAGAAGGTTTCTTCGGTGATCGACTGCGGCGGGAAGTGGACGATGAGCGTGGCGGCCCCGTCGCCAGCCTTCTTCAAGCGGGGCGGCTGGCCTGGCGTCACCGCCAGATTGTGCAGCTCCAGCCGCAAGGCCAGCAGATCGGCCGGGCGCAGCACGGCCTGGCCGGGGCGGGTGCCGTCGAAGAAATTGCGGTTGGGATTGGGGGCCAAAACAGGAATGTTCAGCCTTCTGGTGACCATGCCAGTTCTCCTGCAAATAAGGAAACCCAGGAACGAAATCCTGCACGTCCAGCTACCTGCGAATCGAACTGCCAATGTGGCGAAAATTATCGTTGTGTTGCGTTAGTAGTCAACAACGCGCAGGCATGCGGCGGCGGCGGCCGCGGCAGCGCCGGCTTGAGAATCCGGATGTGGCTGAAAGATGTAGATGATGCGCGGCTTCACTCGGGAAGTTCACGCTTTGCATGAGGCTTTGGCCGCCATCCAAACGAACGGAAGGGCAGGCAACGGCATCCATCCGCGTGGGGGACGGGTGGCCGCCGGCGGAATTTATTTTGTACGAATGCGTAACGGCTCCGGCCCCGGAAATCCAGGGGGCCTGGATGGCGTCGAACCCTAGTTGGCTACCGCGGGCGCGTCGCCCAGCGCCTGCAGGCATTCCGCCAGCGACGGAATGGCGCTGGCCAGCGCCTGGACGGTTTGCGCGTCGACCTTGGCCAGCGGCGGAATCTCGGCCAGCACGCGCACGTCGCCGAAGCGCTCGATCGCTTCCTTGTTGCCGGCCGAAAGCGGCCCGCTCATGATCACGCCCAGTATCGGAATGCCGCGGCGCTTGAGCGCCTCCAGGCTGAGCAGGGTGTGGTTGATGGTGCCCAATCCGCTGCGCGCGGCCAGCACCACCGGCATGTCCAGCCGCGCGATCAGGTCGATCATCATGTGGGTGTCGTCGATCGGCACATACAGGCCGCCCGCGCCTTCCACGATCAGCGGCGCCTGCGTGGCTGGCGGCACGATGCTGGTGGCGTCGACGATGGTGTCTTCCAGCGTGGCGGCCGCCCAGGGCGACAGCGGCGCCTGCAGTACGTAGGCGGGCAGGTGCAGGCGTTCGGGCGGCAGCCCGGCCAGCTGCGCCACGGTTTCGGTGTCGCCGGGTTCTTCCGCCACCCCCGTCTGCACCGGTTTCCAGTAGTCGGCGTTCCAGGCGCGCGCCAGGATCGCGGACACCAGGGTCTTGCCGATGCCGGTATCCGTGCCGGTCACGAAGACGCCGGCGGGGTGCTGGTTCGATTTTTTCCACATACCGTAGGCCAGGTGATAGGTCACCCCGGCTCCTTGTTCGTCAAACGCCGCCAGCACCCGCCGCAGTTGCGCCGCGTTCAGCGGCGCGCGTCCGGGGGCGGGCGTGGTGGCGCCTATGCCTTTCAGGGCGCGCAGGAAATGCAGCCCGTCAGGATGATTTTGTATCAGCCGTTCGCTGCGTACGCCACCCGCCAGATTGCCCCAGTCCGGATGGATGGAGGCGGCGCGCGGATAGTGCGGCGTGGCGGCGGCAAGCCCAGCCGCGGCATGGGCGGCCTGCCATTCCTGGAACGTGCCGTCAGCCAGTGTCGCCACGGCCAGGCGGCCGCCCGGCGCGAGCAGCGCGGCCAGCCGGCCCAGCCCGGCGTTCAGGTCGGAAAACCACTGCACGGCCAGGCTGGAGCAGATCAGGTCGTAGCCGCCTTCGAGTCCGGCCGGATGCTCGCCGTCCAGCAACTGGTAGCGGACCTGGCCGGGCAAGGACGGGCCGCGTTGCGCGGCCGCGAGCATGCCGGGAGCAATGTCGGTGACGGTCCAGTCGGCGGCGCCGATGCGGCGCGCCAGCGCCTGGGTGAGCAGGCCGGTGCCGCAGCCGATCTCCAGGATGCGCGGGCGGGGCGGCAGCGGCAGCAGCGCGATATCGCCGGCCAGCCGCTCGGCCGCCAGGCGCTGGATGGGCGCGTGGTCTTCGTAGGCGGGGGCGGCGGCGCCAAAGCGCGCGCCGATTCCAGCGTTGCGCGGCGCTTGCGTCATTGGGCGTGCGCCAGGCGCGCCATGAAGGCGCGGATCTGCGCCGCGCACCAGGCAGCGTGCGACAGCGGCAGCAAATGGCCGCCGCCCTCGCACTGGTGGATCAGCGCGTCGGCGCTGCCGGCAAAGCCCGCCTGGGTCATGGGCGCGGGCACGATGGGATCGTCCGCGCCGGCCAGGACCAGCAGGGGGGCAGGCAGCGCCGCCAGGGTTTCGCGCCGGTCTTCGTCGCGCAGCGCCTGCAGGTCGCGCGCCAGCGGCGCGAGCCGGGGCTCGCCGAAATCGGACCCGTCGCCGCAACGCTGGCGGAAGTCGCTGAGCACCGCCGCGGGGTCCGAGGCCAGGCGCCGGGACATGCGTTCCAGCACGCGCGGCGCCACGCCGGCCTCGAAGCCGGGAGCGGCCGCGAAGCGCGCGAAGCCGTTGATGGACACCAGGCCCAGGCAGTCTTGCGGCAGTTCGCGCAACAGGCGCAGCACGCCCAGCGAATGGCCGATGGCGATCACCGGGCCGGTCATGGCAGGCTCCTGCGCCGGCCCGAAGTAGCCCGCATCGAAAACGGCTTGCGGACTATCGTGGAGTTCTGCGCGCAGCGGCGCCCAGACCGAGGCGTCGAAGGCCCAGCCGTGCACGAACAGCAGGGTGGGGCGGGACAGGCCGGCTTGCATGGAGGCAGTGGCCGTCACGCCAGCGCGGCGGCGAAACCGTCGATCAGGCGCGCCACGTCCACGTCGCGGTGCGCGGCGCTCAGCGTGACGCGCAGGCGGCTGGTGCCGGCGGGGACGGTGGGCGGGCGGATCGCCACGGCCAGCAAGCCGCGCTGTTCCAGTCCCGAGGCCAGCGCCAGGGCGCGGGCTTCGTCGCCTACGATGGCCGGCACGATCTGGGTGGAGGAGGCGCCTGTGTCCAGCCCCATGCCGCGCAGCGCGGCGCGCAGGTTGTCGCCGGCAGCCGCCAGACGGGCGCGTTCGGCATCCAGCGCGGGCACCAGGTCCAGCGCCGCGTCCATGGCGCCCAGCACCGCGGGCGGCAGCGCCGTCGTGTAGATGAAGCCCGAGCAGGCGTTGATCAGGTAGTCGCACAGCGCGCGCGAACCGGCGACGTAGGCGCCGAAGCCGCCCAGCGCCTTGCTGAAGGTGCCCATGGCCAGGTCGATGCGGCCGGGCGCCAGCCCTGCCAACCCCATGCCGCGAGGCCCCAGCACGCCGGTGGCGTGCGCCTCGTCCAGGTAGACGAAGGCGCGGTAGCGGTCGGCCAGGGTTGCCAGCCGTTCCACGTCGGTCCGGTCGCCGTCCATGCTGAACACGCTTTCGGTGACGATGAATCGCGACACGGGCTGGCCGGCCGCGTTTTCCGCCCTGGCGGCCAGCAGGCTCTCCAGATGGTCCAGGTCGTTGTGCCGGAAGCGGATCTGCTTCACGCCCGCCGCCTGGCAGCCGTGGTGCAGGCTGGCGTGGTTGAGCTTGTCGGCGTACAGCTCGACCTCGCCCTGGCTGGCGGCGGCGCGCAGCAGGGCCGGCAGCACGGCGGCGTTGGCCTGCCAGCCCGAGGCCAGTAGCAGCGCGGCCTCGGTGCCTTTCAGCCGGGCCAGCTTGGCCTCCACCTGTTCGTGCAGGTCCAGGTTGCCGGTCACCAGGCGCGAAGCCTGGGCGCCCGCGCCGTGGCGGGCTGCCCATTCGCGCGACCGCTCGACCAGCAGCGGATGCCGCGACAGGCCAAGGTAATCGTTGCTGGAGAAGTTCAGGACCGGTTCGCCCTCGAGGACGAGGCGTCCCGGGGCGGCGGCGGAGGCCGTGCGCAGGCGGCGGCGCACGCGGCGCGTTTCGGCACGCGCCAGTTCGGAGGAGAAAAGCGGATCCAGCTTGGACATCAATATTTCCGGCAGCGGCCGGGCAGGGGGCGAGCCCGCGCCAGGCCGTAGAATGCGAGCCATTGTAGTGGAGGCGGACGCCGCCCCGGTCGCGGCCATGTCCGCCGGGCGCGCCGCCGGTATCGAGAGGTGAATCATGCACACGCCCGACTGGGTGGCCCAGGGCCAGCCCCATATCTGGCTCCCCTATGCCCAAATGAAGACGGTGACGCCGCCGCTGCCGGTGGTGCGCAGCCACGGCAGCCGGCTCGAACTGGCCGACGGCCGCAGCCTGATCGACGGCGTGGCGTCCTGGTGGACGGCCTGCCACGGGTACAACCATCCGCACATCGCCCAGGCGGTGCGCGCGCAGCTGGACGCCATGCCGCACGTCATGTTCGGCGGGCTGACCCATGAACCCGCGCTGACCCTGGCGCGCCGCCTGGCCGCCCTGCTGGGGCCGGGACTGGATCGCGTCTTCTATACGGATTCCGGCTCGGTGGCGGTGGAAGTCGCCATGAAGATGGCGCTGCAATTCTGGCTCAACCAGGGCGAACGCGGCCGCAGCCGTTTCCTGGCGTTCCGCGGCGGCTATCACGGCGACACCTTCGGCACCATGGCGGTCTGCGATCCGGACGAGGGCATGCACAGCCTGTACCGCGGCATGCTGGCCGAGCACGACATCGTCGACCTGCCGCGCAGCGAGGCCGAACTGGCGGCGCTGGAGGCCCACCTGGAAGCCCATGGATCGCGCCTGGCCGGCATCCTGGTCGAGCCGCTGGTGCAGGGCGCCGGCGGCATGCTGCTGCATGCCCCGGAAGTACTGCGCCGCTTGCGCCGCCTGGCCGACCGCCACGGCCTGCTGCTGATCTTCGACGAGATCTTCACCGGCTTCGGCCGCACCGGCGCCATGTTCGCCTTCGAGCAGGCCGGCATCCGGCCGGACATCGTGACCTTGTCCAAGGCGTTGACCGGCGGCACCTTGCCGCTGGCCGCCACGGTGGCCAGCAGCCGGGTGTTCGAGGCGTTCTGGTCCGACGATCCCTCGCACGCGCTGATGCACGGCCCCACCTTCATGGGCAACGCGCTGGCCTGCGCCGCGGCCAATGCCTCGCTGGATCTTTTTGAGACTGAACCGCGGCTGGCTCAGGCGCACGCGATCTCCGCGGCTCTGGCCATGGGCCTGGAGCCGTGCCGCGAGCTGCCCTGGGTGCGCGACGTGCGTGTGCTGGGCGCGATCGGCGTGGTCGAGCTGGACGGCATCGCCGACCGCGAGGGCCTGAAGCGGCGCCTGGTCGAGGCCGGCGTCTGGGTGCGGCCGTTCGGCAACGTGGTCTACCTGACCCCGGCGCTGACCATCGCCGAGGACGAGCTGGCCAGCCTGATGCGGGCAGTGGTGGACGTGCTGCGCCGCCAGCGTCCCTGAGCCGGGCGGCGCCAAGTCCGCGTTGTCCGGGCAAACCGGCCAAAGCCGCCTTGATCCAGATCAAGGCGGCTTTGTAACGCGCTGGGTAACATCGGCGCATGCGAGCAAAATCGATCTTCGCCGTCCCGGCCGGACTGTCCGACGCCGACCGCCAGCAGCGCCGCCATGCGCTGGTGCGCCTGTCGCTGGCGTGGCTGGCGATGATGCAGGTGATGATGTTCGCCTGGCCCGGCTACCTGCGGCATGAAAGCATGCCCGCCGATGCGCTGGAAACGCTGGACTGGGCGATCGTGCTGATGAACTGGGCCAGCTTTGCGCTGACCGTGCCGGTGGTGGTGTATTCGGCCTGGCCGATCTGGCGCCACGCGGGCGACAATCTGCGCCATGGCCGCGCCGGCATGGACGTGCCGGTGGCCCTGGGCATTGTCGCCGCCTTCATTCCCAGCGTCCACGCCACCTACACGGGGCGCGGCGAGGTCTATTTCGATTCGGTCACGATGTTCGTGGCCTTCCTGCTCACCGCGCGCTATCTGGAACTATGCGCTCGCCAGTCCTTTGGCGGCGCGGCGGGCGGCTTGCGCCACGAGCGCGTGGAGGCGCAGCGCCTGGAGCTGGGCGCGCGCGCCGACCGGCTGGCCTCGCGCTTCGTCATGGTCCAGGTCGCGCTGGCGCTGGCCGCCGCGGCCGCCTGGGCCTATATCGATCCGGCGCACAGCATTCCGGTGATGGTCGCGCTTTTGGTGATGAGCTGTCCCTGCGCCATGTCGATGGCGGTGCCCACCGCCATGGCCTCCGCCCATTCGGCGCTGGCCTCCCACCCCCATATGTCCGACGCGGCGCTGGACGAGCTGCTGGATGAGGCGCGGCGCAAGGCTCGCCAGAACCTGCATGGCTCCGTGGTCTGGCATCTGCTGATGACCCCGCTGGCGCTGGTCGGCTGGGTCACGCCGTGGCTGGCCGCGATCACCATGCTGCTGTCCTCGCTGGCGGTCGCCTACAACTCGTGGCGCCTGTGCCGCCGCGACTGGGCTGGCGCGCCCGCGCCCGCGGCCGCCCTGGAAGCGGCGCAATGACCATTCTCTATCTGCTCCTGCCCCTGTCCCTGCTGTTCGTGCTGGCCATCGGGGTGTCGCTGTGGTGGGCCGTTTTCAACGGCCAGTACGACGACACCGATGACGCCGGCCGCGCCATCCTGCTTGATGACGACAGCGGACCCGCCAGCCGCGGCTGAGCGGCGCGCTTGATGTCGCGCCTGGACCCGTTGCGCCGGCGCCGCGTTCCCCACCGTGTAACCAGATGCTTGATCCAGATCAACGCTGCCTTGTTTGACTAGTCCCATCATTGCAGCCTGGAGCTATCTGTAACTTTAGGGGAAGGGCGATGAACGATTGCGCCGCAATCGCAAGCAAGGCCGACACCTTCAACTACAAGATCGTGAGGCAATTCGCGCTCATGACGGTAGTGTGGGGCATCGTCGGCATGGCCGTGGGCGTTTTTCTCGCTGCGCAGCTTATCTGGCCGCAGCTGAATTTTGATACCGCATGGCTGAGCTACGGCCGCCTGCGCCCGCTGCACACCAACGCAGTGATCTTCGCCTTCGGCGGCAGCGCGTTGTTCACGACGTCGTACTACGTGGTCCAGCGCACATGTCAGGCGCGCCTGTTCTGCGGCCCGCTGGCCGCGTTCACGTTCTGGGGCTGGCAGATCGTCATCGTCGCCGCCGCCATCACCTTGCCCATGGGTTTCACCAGCAGCAAGGAATACGCCGAACTCGAATGGCCCATCGACATCCTGATCACCCTGGTCTGGGTGGCCTACGCCATCGTGTTCTTCGGCACCATCATCAAGCGCCGTTCCAAGCACATCTACGTGGCCAACTGGTTCTTCGGCTCGTACATCCTGACCATCGCCATCCTGCACATCTTCAACAACATCGAAATGCCGGTGTCGATGTGGAAGTCCTATTCCGCCTACTCGGGCGTGCAGGACGCCATGGTGCAATGGTGGTACGGCCATAACGCCGTGGGCTTCTTCCTGACCACCAGCTTCCTGGGCATGATGTATTACTTCGTGCCCAAGCAGGCCGGCCGCCCCATCTATTCGTACCGCCTGTCCATCGTCCACTTCTGGGCGCTGGCCTTCACCTACATGTGGGCGGGTCCGCACCACCTGCTGTACACCTCGCTGCCGGACTGGACCCAGTCGCTGGGCATGACCTTCTCGCTGATCCTGCTGGCGCCGTCCTGGGGCGGCATGATCAACGGCATCATGACGCTGCAGGGCGCCTGGTACAAGCTGCGCACCGATCCGATCCTGAAGTTCATGGTGACGGCGCTGTCGTTCTACGGCATGTCGACCTTCGAAGGCTCGATGATGTCGATCCGCACGGTCAACGCACTGTCGCACTACACGGACTGGACCATCGGCCACGTGCACTCGGGCGCGCTGGGCTGGGTCGCCATGATTTCGTTCGGCTCGCTCTACTACCTGATCCCGCGCCTGTATGGCCGCGAGAAGATGTACAGCGTCAAGGCCATCGAACTGCATTTCTGGATCGCCACCATCGGCGTGGTGCTGTACATCGCCGCCATGTGGATCGCCGGCGTGCAGCAGGGCCTGATGTGGCGCGATACCGCCAGCGACGGCACCCTGGTCTACAGCTTCGTGGAAGAACTGAAGACGCGCGTGCCGTACTACCTGATCCGTTTGCTGGGTGGCACCTTGTTCCTGTCGGGTGTGTTCGTCATGGCCTGGAACGTGTGGATGACGGTGCGCGGCGCGCAGCCGGTCAACCCCGCCATTCCGCAAGACGATCCCCATGCCGCACGCCAGCCGGTCCCCGCGACCGCCGTGCCGGCCACTGTTTGACGAGGACATCATGGCCAACAATAAATCTGGTTTCTTTTCGCACCAGACGCTCGAGAAGAACATCGGCTGGATGATCATCGCCAGCATCCTGGTGGTGTCCTTCGCGGGCCTGGTCCAGATCGTGCCGCTGTTCTTCCAGCACAGCACGACCCAGCCCATCGCGGGCGTGGAACCCTACAGCCCGCTGCGCCTGATGGGCCGCGACGTCTATATCCGCGAAGGCTGCGTCGGCTGCCACTCGCAGCAGGTGCGGGTGCTGGCCGCGGAAGTGCAGCGCTACGGCCCGTACTCGGTGGCTTCGGAATCGGTCTTCGATCATCCGTTCCTGTGGGGCTCCAAGCGCACCGGCCCCGACCTGGCGCGCGTGGGCGAGCGTTACTCCGACGATTGGCACCGCATCCACCTGCGCGACCCGCGCAAGGTGGTGCCGGAGTCCAACATGCCCGCCTATCCCTGGCTGGAAAAGACCGTCATCACCGGCGAGAACGTGAGCGACCGCATGCGCGCCCTGCGCAAGCTGGGCGTGCCCTACACGGACGAGGAAATCGCCGCGGCGCCCAAGGCCATCGAAGGCAAGACCGAGGAAGACGCGCTGGTCGCCTACCTGCAAGGGCTGGGCGTGGGCGTGCGCAAGGCCAAGCAGGCCGAGCAGGCCAAGCAGGCGGAAGCGGCCAAGAAGGCCGCCCAGTCCGCCGCGCAGCCCGCCACTCAAGCCGCCGCGCCCGCGGCCGCGGGAGGCTGACCATGCTGGGCTACCTGAGCGCGGCCGTCACCGCCATTTCAATGGCAACTTTCTTCGGCATCGTCTGGTGGGCCTGCTCGCGCGGCCGCCAGAGCGCCAACCGCGAATCGGCCATGCTGCCGTTCGCACTGCCCGATGAGTTCGGGCAGGGACAACAAGATGGAGCGAATCGGTCATGAGCGATTTCGTCAATGGCTTCTGGGGATATTTCATCTCGATCGTCGCCGTGGGCGGCGTGGTCTGGTGCGTGTGGCTGCTGTACACCCAGCGCCGCTGGCTCAGTACCAAGCCGGCCAACGGCAAGGTCGAGGACACGGGCCACGTCTGGGACGGCGACCTGACCGAGCTGAACAACCCGGTGCCGGGCTGGTGGACCTGGATGTACCTGCTGGCCTGCGCCTTCGCGCTGGGCTATCTGTTCTTCATGCCTGGCCTGGGCGAATACAAGGGCCAGCTGGGCTATAGCAGCACGGAGGAAGTCGCCAGGCAGCAGGCCAAGATGGCCGAGGCCGTGCGTCCGATCTACGCGCGCTTTGAAACCATGGACATTCCGCAGATCGCCCAGGATCCGGGCGCCCGCGAAATCGGCCAGCGCCTGTTCCTGAACACCTGCGCGCAATGCCATGGCTCGGACGCCAAGGGCGGCCCCAGCTTCCCCAACCTGGCCGACGGCGACTGGCTGCATGGCGGCTCGCCCGAAGCCATCACGCAGACCATCACGCAAGGCCGCGTGGGCGTGATGCCGCCCTGGAAGGCCGCGATTGATGCCAAGACGGCGGCGGACATCGCCCAGTACGTGCGTTCGCTGTCGGGCCTCACGGCCGATCCGGTGCGCGTGTTCCGCGGCAAGCGCGAGTTCGCCAACTATTGCGTGGCCTGTCACGGCGTCGACGGCAAGGGCAACCAGGCGCTGGGCGCGCCCAACCTGACGGACGACGTCTGGCTCTACGGCAGCTCGGAAGCCACCATCGTCAAGACCATTCTCGACGGCCGCGACAACCGCATGCCGGCGCATGGCGACATCCTGACGCCGGAGCAGATCAAGATCCTGACGGCCTGGGTCTGGGGCTTGTCGAACAAGCCCGAAGCGACGGCGAGCGCCGCGCCGGCAAGCGCCACGCCGGCAACGAAGTAAAGGCTTTACAGCGTTTGTTTGGGGGCCGCGCCTGGCGTGGCCCCCATATCACTGGACATACAGCAGGGAGCAGCAAATGGAAGATGGGTCAGCCGCAAGGGTCGGCAATTCGCCTGACGGTGACCCGCCGCCCTGGCGGCCGCACGTGAGGCCGCCGCGTCCGGGCACGGAAACCCTGGAGCAGACGCTGGCGGGCGTGCGCAGCAAGATCTACCCGCGGTCCGTGAGCGGTATCTTCGCCCGCTGGCGCATCGCCTTTGTCTTTCTGACCCAGCTGGTTTTCTACGGCCTGCCGTGGCTGCAATGGAACGGCCGCCAGGCCGTGCTGTTCGACCTGGGCGCGCGCAAGTTCTATCTCTTCGGCCTGGTGCTGTGGCCGCAGGACGTGGTCTACCTGGCGGTGCTGCTGGTGATTTCGGCGCTGGCGCTGTTCCTGTTCACCGCGGTGGCGGGACGACTGTTCTGCGGCTACGCCTGTCCGCAGACCGTCTACACCGAGATCTTCATGTGGATCGAGCGCAAGGTCGAAGGCGACCGCGTCGCGCGCATCCGCCTGGACGAATCGCCCTGGACCTGGCGCAAGGCGCGCCTGAAGCTCACCAAGCATTTCCTGTGGATCGCGCTGGCCTGGTGGACGGGTTCCACCTTCATCGGCTATTTCGCGCCCATCCGCGAACTGGGCCATGAGCTGTTCGCGCTGCAACTCGGCCCCTGGCAGTGGTTCTGGATGCTGTTCTACGGCTTTGCCACCTGGGGCAACGCCGGCTTCATGCGCGAATCCGTGTGCAAGTACATGTGCCCCTACGCGCGCTTCCAGAGCGTGATGGTGGATCCCGACACCTTCGTGGTCACCTACGACAAGCGCCGCGGCGATCCGCGCGGCGGCCGCTCGCGCAAGGTGGACCACAAGGCCGCCGGCCTGGGCGATTGCGTTGATTGCAGCTTGTGCGTGCAGGTCTGTCCGACCGGCATCGACATCCGCGACGGCCTGCAATACATGTGCATAGGCTGCGGCGCCTGTATCGACGCCTGCGAACAGGTCATGGACAAGATGCAGTACGAGCCCGGCCTGATCCGCTACACCTCGGAACGCGCCATGCTGGACGGACTGTCCGCCAAGAGCGCGCGCTCCCATCTGCTGCGTCCGCGCGTGCTGATCTACGGCACGCTGATCCTGGCGTTGGCGATCGCTTTCGTGGCGTCCCTGGCCATGCGCAATCCCTTGCGCGTGGACGTGATCCGCGACCGCGGCGCGCTGGGACGCGAAGTGGCCGGCGGCATGATCGAAAACGTGTATCGCTTGCAGATCATCAATACCTCCGACCAGCCGATGCGCCTGCAGCTCTCGGCCGAGGGCATGCCCGGCCTGAAGGTGATGATGGGCCAGCAGGGCTCGGACACGGTCGACGTCGAGGCCGCGGCCAACAAGCTGGTGCCCATGGTGATCCGCGCGCCGGCCGGCGCCGAACCCGGCGCCCATGCCATCACGCTGCGCGCGCGCGGCCAGGACGGCGAGAACCGTCCTGCCGAAACCGACGAGCCCGCCAGCTTCTACGTACCCGACTGAACACTGAAGAGGACATGCCCATGACCGCCGCCCAACCCGCCAAGACCGCCAAACCCTGGTACCGCGAGCCCTGGCCCTGGATCCTGATGGCCGGCCCGTTCGCGGCCATGATAGGCTGCTTCATCACGATCTACTTTGCGTTCACCAACTTCAGCAGTCAGCCGATCCAGGAAGGCGTGGTCAAGCGCGGCCTGGTCATCGAGCAGGCGGCGTCCAGCGCCAATCCGTAACCCGGGAGAACAACAGATGGGCTTGCGATCATTGATGTGGATCCTGTGGCCGTCCTTCATGGCGGCCGCGGCGGGGAGCGCGCTGATCTTCGCCCTGATCGATCCGCTGGACGTGGCGATCTTCGGCCACGTGCCTACCGGACGCACCGGTTTCTATACCGTGTCTTTCTTCGTGTTGTGGGTCATGGCCGGACTGTCCAGCACGCTGACCGCGTACCTGATGCCCAAGGCGGAGGAACCCGAGGACCTGTAGCCGGGGCGCGGCGTTGCCGCGGCCCGGGGCCGTCGCAAGCGGCGGCTTATACCTTCTTCACGAACTCCGACTTCAGGCTCATCGCCCCGAAGCCGTCGATCTTGCAATCGATGTCGTGGTCGCCATCGACCAGGCGGATGCCCTTGACCTTGGTGCCCATCTTGACCACGCCACCGGAACCCTTGAGTTTCAGGTCCTTGATGACGGTGACGGTGTCGCCGTCCTGCAGCACATTGCCGGCCGAATCGCGGTAGACGCGCGCGGCTTCATCGGCGGACTCCGCGGCTTGCGCCGGCCATTCATGCGCGCATTCCGGGCAGACGTAGAGAGCGCCGTCTTCATAGGTGTATTCGGACTGGCATTTGGGACAGGCGGGCAGTGCGCTCACGTGTGGACCTCAGTGTAAAAAACGCGCGATGCGCAACACGCGATTGTACTGCTCTGCATGCTGTTTTTCCCTGTGCCGCAGGCGTTTCCCCCCCTTGGCATTGCGCGCTCTCAAGCTGTTGCGTCGCCATGCAGCAAGCCCACGAAATGGCGCGCCGCTGCGCTCAGCGGGCGGTCGCGGGGCACGATGCTGCCGAAGGCCGTGAGGCTCTGCCGGATCTGGTAGGGCAGTATCGCCAGCAGGCCATGCGCCGCGTAACGGCTGGCCACTGATTCCGGAATTACGCCCAGCATCGTCGATTTCATTGCCAGGTTGGTCGTGGTCAGGATCGACGCCGATTCGATCAGGCCCTTGGGCGTGGCGGCGTTGTGCGAGCGGAACTCCTGTTCGATGACGTCGCGCATCGGACTGCCATGCGGCTGCAACACCCAGGGGTAGTCCAGCATGGCCTCGAAGGCCACGCGCTTGCGGCCGGCCAGCGGATGGTCCACCGCCGCGATCACCGACAGCGCCTCGTCGCCGATCGGGCGAAAGACGTACTGGCTGTCCGACAGCGTCAGCATGCGGCCTATCACCACGTCCAGCTTGCCTTCGTTCATGCGGCCGATCAGCAGGTCGCTGGTGCCGGTGGAGATCTCCACCGCCAGCAGCGGATAGGTCTGTTTCAGGCGCAGCAGGGCATCGGTCAGGTGGCCGGGCGAGGCCGCCATGATGCTGCCGATGAATAGCTTGCCCGCGCTGCCCAGGCGCAGTTCCTCCAGTTCGCGGGCCAGCGACGAGACCGTGCCGCGCATGCCCCGGAAATACCCCATTACGCATTCGCCCGCCGCGGTCAGCGCCAGTCCGCGGCCGACCCGTCCGTATAGCGGCTGGCCGATGGCCAGTTCCAGTTCGTGCAGCATCTTGCTGGCAGCCGACTGGGTCATGTTGAGCTGGCTGGCGGCCGCGCGCAGCGTGCCGCGTTCCTCGATCGCCAGCAGCAGGACGATCTGCCGCATGCGCAGCCGGGCCAGCAGGGAAGGGACGTGGATCGCGCGTTCCATGATTGATCGCCTCAGGTGAACGATTGGTGCAAAAGTTTCATTTTACGGAAACAGCGCTTCTTTCTAAGATGGACCCACAAAAGATTGCCCCTGCAAGGGCAAAAAACATCAACCAAGGAGACAACCATGAAGACTCGGCTATTGGCCGCGATGGCGGCCGGCGCCCTGTGCCTGTCGGCTCTGGCGCCCGTCCAGGCGCAGACCGCCGACTGGCCCAACAAGCCCCTGCGCCTGCTGGTGGGGTCCGCGCCGGGCGGTGGCACCGACGCCATGGCGCGCGCCGTGGCCGACAAGCTCGGGCCCTTGCTCAAGCAGACCGTGGTGGTCGAGAACAAGCCGGGCGCGTCCAACACGCTGGCGGCCGACCTGGCCGCCAAGTCCACGGACGGCCACACCATGGTGATGGGGGTCTCTACCGCCCACGCCATCGCGCCGCACCTGCTGAAACTGGGTTATGACAACGACCGCGACCTGACGCCGGTGGTGTTCGTGGGCGCCGTGCCCAACATCCTGGTGGTCAACAACGACGTGCCGGCCAAGTCGGTGCAGGAACTGATCGCGCTGCTCAAGAGCAAGCCTGGCACCTACAACTTCGCCAGCAGCGGCTCGGGTAGCACCCAGCACATCGCCGCCGAACTGTTCAAGGACGCCACCGGCGTGCAGATGATCCACATTCCGTACCGCGGCAGCGGCCCGGCGCTGGTGGACCTGATGGGCGGGCAGGTGCAGATCGCGTTCGAGACCGCGTCTTCCGTGATCCCCCACATCAAGAGCGGCAAGGTGCGCGCGCTGGCCGTGCTGAGCGCCAAGCGCAACGCCCAGCTGCCCGACGTGCCAACCATGGCCGAGGCCGGCGTGCCCGGCGTGGAAATGAGCGCCTGGTACGGCGTCTACATGCCCAGCGGCACGCCTGCCGCCAACCAGAAACGCATCCATGACGCCGTCAACGGCATCCTGGCCCTGCCCGACACGCAGGCCCGCCTGCAGGCGATCGGCGCCGACATCAACCCGATGAGCCAGGAGCAGTTCGCGCAGTTCCACAAGAGCGAGAACCAGCGCTACGCCGGCGTCATCAAGAAGAACAACATTTCCGTGGAATGACCCAGACATGAGCACGCAGCAGAAACCCGTCATCGCCCTGACCCTGGGCGACCCCGCCGGCATCGGCGCCGAACTGATCGCCCGCCTGTTGGCCAGGCCCGAAGCCACGCAGCGGGCGAACATCGTGCTGGTGGGCGACGAGTGGCTGTGGCGCGAAGGCCAGCGGGTGGCGGGTGTGCAGGTCGCCACCCAGCCCGTGGACCGCATCGAGGCGGTGCGCGGCCGGCCGGACACCGGCGCGCCCGCCTGGCTGGGGGTGGATACCATCGAACCCGGCCAGGTGCATGTGGGCCAGGCCGAGGCGGCGGGCGGCGCGTCGGTGCTGCGGGTGCTCAATGCCTGCATGGACGCGGCGCGCGACGGCCACGTCGACGCCATCTGTTTCGCGCCCCTGAACAAGTACGCCATGAAGCTGGGCGGCCTGGGGCATGACGACGAGCTGCATCACTTCGCGAAGTACCTGGGCGTGACCGGGTACTTCTGCGAATTCAACACGCTGGGCGACCTGTGGACCTCGCGCGTGTCTTCGCATATCCCGCTGAAGGACGCGGCAGCGGCGCTCAGCATCGACTGCATCAAGGACGCGACGAGGCTGATTTACCGTTCGCTGCAGGCCAATGGCATTGCCGAGCCGCGCGTGGCGGTGGCGGCCTTCAATCCGCATGGCGGCGACGGCGGCACCTGCGGGCGCGAAGAGGTGGACATCATCGCGCCCGCCGTGCGGCAACTGAATGAAGAGGGGCTGCCGGTGCAGGGGCCGTTCCCCGCCGACACCATCTTCCTGAAGGCCCAGGCCGGCGAGTTCCAGGCCATCGTCACCATGTACCACGACCAGGGCCAGATCGCGATCAAGCTGCTGGGCTTCTCGCGCGGCGTGACGGTGCAGGGCGGCCTGCCCATTCCCATCACCACGCCGGCCCACGGCACCGCCTACGACATCGCCGGCCAGGGCCGCGCCAATCTGGACGCCACCTGGCAGGCCTTCCTCATCGCCTGCCGCATGGGCCTGTCGCACCGCGCCTCGCGGACGCAGGCGGGCTGATCCGCGGCTTTCATTCCATACCCTTACTCCAAGCAGGAAATCCTCATGAAGATCAAATCCGTCCGCGCCCGCGTCTACGAGTGGACCGGCAAGACCGTGCCGCCGCAGGGTAATTTCTGCTCCAACGCCATGGACCTGCTGTACTCCAAGCAGGAAACCATGAGCACCTTCCGCTTCCACGGCTGGACCGTGGTCGAGGTGGAGACGGACGACGGCATCGTGGGCCTGGGCAACGTGGCGCTGGCGCCGCGCGTGGCCAAGGCCATCATCGACCAGTACCTGGCCCCGCTGGTGATCGGGCAGGATCCCTGGGACTACGAATACCTGTGGCAGCGCATGTACCGCTCGACCCACGCCTGGGGCCGCAAGGGCGTGACCATGGCCGCGATTTCGGCGGTGGACCTGGCCATCTGGGACATCCTGGGCAAGTCGGTGAACAAGCCTGTCTTCAAGCTGCTGGGCGGCCGCACCAAGGAGAAGATCCCGGTCTACTACTCCAAGCTCTACCGCACCGACCTGAAGGCCATGCAGGAAGAGGCCCAGACCTATCTGGACCAGGGCTTCACGGCCTTCAAGATGCGCTTCGGCTACGGTCCGGCGCATCTGCAGCAGGGCGTGTCGGAGAACCTGAAATCGGTGGCGGCGGTGCGCGAGGTGATCGGCTACGACACCGACCTGATGCTGGAGTGCTACATGGGCTGGAACCTGGAATACGCCAAGCGCATCCTGCCCAAGCTGGAGAAGTTCGAGCCGCGCTGGCTGGAGGAGCCCGTCATCGCCGACGACATCGACGGCTATGCGGAACTGAACCAGCTGACCTCGATTCCGATCTCCGGCGGCGAACACGAATTCTCGCTTTACGGCTTCAAGCAGCTGCTGGACCGCAAGGCGGTGTCGGTGGTGCAGTACGACACCAACCGCGTCGGCGGAATCACGGCGGCGCACAAGATCAACGCGCTGTGCGAGGCCTACAGCGTGCCGGTGGTGCCGCATGCCGGCCAGATGCACAACTACCACCTGACCATGAGCACGCTGGCCTCGCCCATGAGCGAGTACTTCCCCATGTTCGACGTGGAGGTCGGCAACGAGCTGTTCTATTACATCTTCGACGGCGAGCCGGTGGCCAAGGAAGGCTTCATCGACCTGGACGACGACAAGCCCGGCCTGGGCCTGACGCTGAAGACCGAATACCTCAAAGACTTCAACATCATCGAGTAACCATGGCTACCTACCAGAACCCGCGCTATCGCGGCATATTCCCGGTCGTGCCCACCCCCTTCACCGAGTCTGGCGAGCTGGACCTGCCCAGCCAGAAGCGCGCGGTGGATTTCATGATCGACTCGGGGGTGGACGGCCTCTGCATCCTGGCCAACTTCTCCGAGCAGTTCGTGCTGTCTGACGACGAGCGCGAGATCCTGACGCGGACCATCCTGGAGCACGTCGCCGGCCGCGTGCCGGTCATCGTGACCACCACCCACTTCAGCACCCAGGTCTGCGCCGCGCGCAGCCGGCGCGCGCAGGAGCAGGGCGCCGCCATGCTGATGATCATGCCGCCGTACCACGGCGCCACCATCCGCGTGTCCGAGGAACAGGTGGCGGGATTCTTCCAGCGCGTGTCGGACGCGGTGGATATCCCCATCATGATCCAGGACGCGCCGGTGGCGGGCACGCCGTTGTCGGCCGCGGCGCTGGCGCGGATGGCGCGCGAGATCGAGCACGTCGCCTACTTCAAGATCGAGACGGCGGGCGCGGCCTCCAAGCTGCGCGACCTGATCGCGCTGGGTGGCGAGGCCGTGGAAGGGCCCTGGGACGGCGAGGAAGCCATCACCCTGCTGCCCGACCTGGACGCCGGCGCCACGGGCTCCATGACCGGCGGCGGCTTCGCCGACGGCCTGCGCCCCATCATCGAGGCCCACCGCGCCGGCAAGCGGGACGAGGCCTACCGCCTGTACGAACGCTGGCTGCCCCTGATCAACTACGAAAACCGGCAGGGCGGCATCCTCACGGCCAAGGCCTTGATGAAGGCCGGCGGCGTGATCGCCTGCGATGCGCCGCGGCACCCGTGGCCGGCCATGCGCGCAGAGGTCCGGCAGGGCCTGCTGGAGATCGCAAGCCGCCTGGATCCCCTGGTCCTGCGCTGGGGGCGTTGAGCAGGGATTGCGCAGCCCGCCAAACACACTGTTCCGTCACGCTGAACAAGCCTGTCACGCGTGACGGTTAAAATCCCTGGCTATCCATCCAGTCGGGGGCGCGTGTGCAGCCGGTCATTTCAGTTCAGGATCTATCCAAACGGTACGGATCCGGATTCCAGGCGCTCAAGAGCGTGAACCTGGACATCCGGCGCGGCGAGATCTTCGCCCTGCTCGGGCCCAACGGCGCGGGCAAGACCACGCTGATCAGCATCATCTGCGGCATCGTCAATCCCACCGCCGGCCGCGTGCTGGCCGATGGCCACGACATCGTCGCGGAGTTCCGCGCGGCCCGCGCCAAGATCGGCCTGGTGCCGCAGGAAATCTCCACCGACGCGTTCGAGAGCGTCTGGAACACCGTCAACTTCAGCCGCGGCCTGTTCGGCAAGCCGACCGACCACGCTTATATCGAGAAAGTGCTGCGCGACCTGTCCCTGTGGGACAAGAAGGACAGCCGCATCATGGCGCTGTCGGGCGGCATGAAGCGCCGCGTCATGATCGCCAAGGCGCTGTCGCACGAACCCGCCATCCTGTTCCTGGACGAGCCCACCGCCGGCGTGGACGTCGAACTGCGGCGCGGCATGTGGGAAATGGTGCGGCGGCTGCGCGAAAGCGGCGTCACCATCATCCTCACCACGCACTACATCGAGGAAGCCCAGGAAATGGCCGACCGCATCGGCGTGATCCGCAAGGGCGAGATCATCCTGGTCGAAGAGAAGAACGCGCTGATGGCCAAGCTGGGCAAGCGCCAGCTGGCGCTGACCCTGAAGGCGCCGCTGCCCGGCATTCCCACGGCGCTGGACGCCTTTCAACTGGAACTCTCCGACAACGGCCACAAGCTGGTCTACACCTACGATAACCAGGGCGGCGGGGAAATCTCCCGGCTGCTGCACGAGCTCTCGCGGCTGGAGATCGAATTCACCGACCTGAATTCGTCGGAAAGCTCGCTCGAGGATATCTTTGTCAGCCTGGTGCACGGTCAATCATGAACTTCTACGCCATCCGCGCTATCTACCTGTTTGAAATGGCCCGCGCTTGGCGCACGCTGATGCAGAGCGTGCTGTCGCCCGTGATCTCCACCTCGCTGTATTTCGTGGTGTTCGGTTCCGCCATCGGCTCGCACATGGTCGAGATCGACGGCGTGAGCTACGGCGCCTTCATCGTGCCCGGCATGATCATGCTGTCGCTGCTGACGCAAAGCATCGCCAACGCGTCCTTCGGCATCTACATGCCGCGCTTCTCGGGCACCATCTACGAAATCCACTCGGCGCCCATCTCCTACGTGGAGATCGTCATGGGCTACGTCGGGGCCGCCGCCAGCAAGTCCATCATCCTGGGGCTCATCATGCTGGCCACGGCGCGGCTCTTCGTCTCGTTCGAGGTCGCGCATCCGTTCTGGATGCTGGGCTTCCTGGTGCTGACGGCCGTGACCTTCAGCCTGTTCGGCTTCATCATCGGCATCTGGGCCGACGGCTTCGAAAAGCTGCAGATCATCCCGCTGATGATCATCACGCCGTTGACGTTCCTGGGCGGCACCTTCTATTCCATCAAGATGCTGCCGCCGTTCTGGCAGACCGCGACCCTGTTCAACCCGGTGGTGTATCTGGTCAGCGGCTTTCGCTGGGCCTTTTATGGCGTGGCGGACGTCAGCCTGGGCGTCAGCGTGGGCATGACGCTGGTGTTCCTGCTGGCCTGCCTGATTGGCGTGCGCTGGATCTTCAAGACCGGCTACCGGCTGAAGACCTGAGCCCGTCCGGCGCAGCAGGCGCCGGACGAGGGCCAAGGCCTCAGGATTGCGCCGTCGTCGGCGCGCGGCGGGCCAGGCCGCCGAAGGCGTCGAGCAGCCGCTCGCGCCAGGCATGGACCGGATCGTCCTCGGCCAGCAGTTCCAGCGTGCTGGTGCAGCGCGCCCACATGAACATGCCGAACACCGCATAGTCGGCATAGGCCGGCTGCTGACCGGCCAGATAGGGCTGCTTGCCCAGCATCTGCCGCAAGGGCAGCAGCGCCGCGCGCAGCGCGGCGGTCTGGTCCTCATAGCCCGCGGGCAGGTCTTCCAGCCTGCCGAAGCGCTTTTCCCGCGTGGCGCGGAAATAGTCCCGGTCTTTTTCGTGGATCAGGCCGTGGATGCTGGGCAGCAGCAGCCGCGCCAGCGTGGGCACCAGGGTGGTGTCCGACCATGAATTCACGAACAGGCTCAGGGCGCGGCCGCTCGCGCCGCCGAACAACGAGGGCCGTTCGGGAAAGGTGTCTTCCAGGTAGCACGCGATCTGCCAGGAATCACTGACGACGTGCTCGCCATGCACCAGCACCGGCACCAGCTTCTGGCCGGAAAAGTCTATGGCTTCCTTTTCGGTGAAGCGCCAGGGCACGGTCGTGGCGGCCAGGCCCTTGTGGGCCAGGGCCATGTGGGTCTTCCAGCAATGCGGGCTGAAGCGCAGCGAGGCGTCTGCGCCCGCCAGGTCATAGAGAGTGAGATCCGGGGTCAAGATGCTGCGCTCCTTCTGCGTGTCGGTGAGGGAAACCGGAAACAGGATAACCGGTTGCGCAGGACCCATGGCGGCGGGGGCCAGCCCCGCGCCTTCACCGTCCGATGGATCAGCCTGGCGCGAGTTCGGCGCTGGCTGCGCCATGGCTTTGCGCCAGCACGCGTTGGAACAGGCCGGCGGCCTCGTCCCGGCCAAGATCGAGGCCAAAACGTACGCGCAGGCAATCCGCCCAGCTGGCGGCATCGGCATAGCGATATTTCTGCAGGTCGCCGGCGTTGTCGCGGCGGATGTAGGTGTCGTTCACCATCAGTTCGCGGGCGCCGGGCTGGGTGCGGCTGACCAGCAGGCTGTTCAGGAAAACGGACTGGGGGTGCGTCGAGGTGTACCAGTTGCCGATTTCGAAATCCACATCCGCCGCGGGCTCCAGCGTAAAGCGATACACGGTCTGCCAGCCGCTCAAGGTCTGGAAATCCAGGCTCAGCTCGCCCTCGGCCTGGGCGACGCGGAAAGTGCCGTGGGGCGTGGCTTGGGGAACGTCAGGCAGGAATGCCAGGGGAGCGGTCTGCGTGGTGGATCCGAAGGCCACGTCGACGAACCAGCTGCGGCCCTCCAGTTCCACGCGCAATAGCATGTGGGTCAGTCCCGTATGGATTTCCGCCGGCACTTGCCAGCGCACCCGTGCGATCAGCGGGGTGACATGAAAGCCCATCTGCCGCAATACCGCGAGCAGCAGCGTGTTGTGCTCGAAGCAGTATCCGCCGCGCCGTTGCGTGAACATCTTTTCGGCGATGGCCTCCAAGTCCAGCGCAACGCTGCGGCCAGAGTACGGCGCCAGGTTTTCAAACGGGATGGCTTGCGGATGCAGCAGATGGAGCTGCCGCAAGACGTCGAGCGTGGGCTCGGCAGGGCCGCGATAGCCGATGCGGCCAAAATAGCGGTCCAGGAATGCTGAGTCTGGAATTGCGGTCATTCAAGGTCACCAAGGTTGCGGCCTAATAATTGGCCGGGCCAGCCATTCACGTCGAAGGTCGAAATCCGTTCGTAGCCGCAGGATTCGTAGAAGCGCACCAGGGCGCCGCTGCCGCCGCCGTAGCAGTCCACGCGCATTCGTTCCACGCCGGCGGCGCGCGCCTGGCCATCGGCAAATGCCAGCAGGCGCCGGCCGAGGCCGCGCGCGTGTTCGTGGCGCGAGGCGACCAGCAACCTTACGTAGATTTCCGGCTCGGTCGCCGCAGGCACATAAGGCATGGAGGCGCCCAGCACCAGCGCGCCGTGGATGCCCCCGCCCGGTTCCTCGGCGATCCATGCCCCGGGCAGCGCGCAGGCTTCGGTCACGTTGGCGATGCGCTTGGGCAAGGCCGACCAGGGTTCGCTGCCCCATTGTCCCTCATTGCCCATATCCACGAACCAGGCGATCACTTCGTCGAATACCCGCAATACCGCGGGGGCATCTTCCACGCTTGCGCGGCGGATCGTCAGCTGGCTTGCTTCTTTTGTCGTCAAGGTCACAACTCCTCCAGGTTCTTGTGGCTTGGGGTGTTCCGAACAGACGTCATCATAGATGCGCCGACTGGAGCCTGGGCGCGATCCGCGGTCAGTTCCACACCAGCGTGAGGAGGGCGGCGGACAAGTAGAGCCCGCAGCCAAACACCGCATGCGTCACCAAGCTGCGTAGGCGGTTCTTCCAGGGCGTGGGTGTGCGCGACGCGGCAAACCCCGCGCCCATGGCGGGTTGCATGACGAAGAAGGGCATGACGACCGTCGCCAGGCCCACCGCCAGGGCGGGCAGCCATGTGGGATCGCGCAGCCATGCCGGGCCCTGGATGCGGACCAGCAGCGCGGCGAAGGCCAGGCCCACTGCGTAGTGGATCGTCCACCCCAGCGCCGACTCGCCCGCTATGGGCTCGGCCCGGCCGATATTGGCGTGGGTAAGCTTGCCCCGGCGCAGGTGGCCGGCCCACCGGCCGACCAGTGCGTAGCCCAGCGTGGGCATGCCCAGCGCTTTCTGGACCATGCCCCACAGGTCCATAACGACCGTCGCGCCGATCCCGATCAAAACCACTCGTACCGCCAATTCCGTCGATTCCATGTCCTATCCTTCCATTGATGACCGCATCGTTTGCAGGCATGATAGAAGTTGAAGTCAACTTCAAGTCAAGGAAGGCGCCATGGATATTTCTGAAGTCGTCCGGCGCACGAGCCTGCCGGCCTCCACGCTGCGCTTCTATGAAAACAGGGGCTTGATCACGGCGGTCAGCGCCGCCGGCGAGCGCCGGCGTTTTGCGCCCGGCGTGCTGGATCAATTGGCGCTGATCGCGCTGGGGCAGGCCGGCGGCCTGTCGCTGGACGAGATCCAGGCCATGCTCTCGCCCGAGGGCGCGCTGCGGGTGGACAGGCAGTTGCTGCTGGACAAGGCCGACGGCATAGACGCGACCATCAAGCGCCTGCGGGCCATGAGCCAGGGCTTGCGCCATGCCGCGGTATGTCCCGCGCCCAACCATGCGCAATGCCCGACTTTCCAGCGCCTGCTGAAGGCGGCAGCGGGCAGGGTGAAACAGGGCAGGACGGCGACGGCCGCCGCAAAGCAAAAAAACGCCATCCGTCCTTGAGGACGGATGGCGCCAACACTGGCTCTCGGAGAGCCTTACCCTACTTCGCGGCGGGGGCGCCCTTGCCCATGCTCATCAAACGTTGCTTGAGCTGGGGGTCCTGCTGTATGGCCTGGCCGATGCCGTTGAATTCCTCGACGCTCAGGCCGTCGGCCTGGACCAGCTTGACCATCTTGGCGTCGGCTTCCTCAACGACCTTCTGCTTGGCGGCATCCGTCTTGGCGGCGTCGACCTTGGGGCGGTATTCGTCGACGACGCCGGAAATCTTCTGCGATGCCGAAGCGAAACGCTGCAATTGCTGGTCGGTCGGCTGGATCGCGGGCGGGGGCGCCATGCGCGGTTGAGCCTGGGCCTGGCCTTGCGGCTGGCTGGCTTGCTGCGCAAGGGCGGGAGCACCGGACAGCGCCGTCGCCAGCACGGCGGCGGACAGGAATGCATAAGTGGAACGCTGCATGAAACCTCCTTGTTCCGGTTGAATGTCGGGCCATGATGACGACCCGGCCGGCATGGGGGCAAGTTTCGCGATGTGTTTTCCTGTGTCGGCAGGCCACGGGATGGGCGCGCGACCCGGGAGGGAGTCCCCCGGGGCGCGGCGGAAACGTTTTGCGCGGTTTCGTAGTCGCTGCTGGCCGCGATGTTTCCTTAAATTTTATGCGGGACAGGTCCTACACGATCAGCATGCTCAGCATCACCAGCGCCAGCAGCAGCACGTAGACGCGGGCGTGCAGGCGGTCCGGGATGCGCGGGATCAGCGGCGCGGCCAGCCGGATGCCGGCCAGCGACCCCAGCGCCAGCGCGGCGAAGGCCAGCAGGTCCACGTAGCCCACGATCCAGGGCGCCAGCGGTTCGGCCAGACCGCCAGCCGCGGCCATGTAGGCCAGCGTTCCCACCACCGCTACCGGCAGCGTCAGCGGATTGGCCATGGCCGCCGCCTTGGCCATGGGCAGGCCGCGGCGGCGCAGCAGCGGCACGGTCATGACGCTGCCGCCTACGCCCAGGAAGGCGGCGACCGCGCCGATGATCACCCCGCCGCCTACCAGGACGCCGCGTTCCAGCGGCCGGGGCCGCCCGTCGCCCTGCGCCATGAAGCCCTGGCGCAGCAGGCAGTCCAGGATGGTCACGCCGAGGTAGGCGATGAAGGCGTAGCGCACGAAGTCGCCGCTGGCTCGGGTGGCGGCGAGCGCGCCCAGCGCCGCTCCCGCCGCGATGAAGCCGGCCAGGGGCCAGACGTAGGCGCGCAGGATATTGCCGGCGCGCTGGTGCTTGCGCGTGGCCGCCACCGAATTCACGATCATGACGCAGGTGGATGTGGCCACCGCGATGTGCATGGCCGCCAGGCCGATGGCGTCGTGCGCGCCGTGCGCGGCGGTCAATGCCGCGTACAGCACGGGCACCACGACAAAGCCGCCGCCAAAGCCGAACAGCACGGTCGTCACGCCGCTCAAGCAGCCGAACAGGGCCAGAACCAGATAAAGCATTGCTGCGTCCTTCCAGGGGAAAACGTCACGATACGGCGGCCGGCATTGGCCCGCTTTCGAGGATGAGACAATAATGTTCGAGTTTCGGCCAATCGACTCGTCGCCGTACAAGCGGCTTGAACAGGCCATGAGCCTCCGACCATGCGCAATACCCACATCGACCGCTACGACCACCTGGACCGCGCCGTCGTCGCCATCGGCAACGACTATCCGCCCGGCCGGCTGTTGCCGGCCCATGCGCACCGCCGGGCCCAACTGCTGTATGGCGCCACTGGCGTCATGCAGGTGGTCACGCGCGACGGCAATTGGGTGGTGCCGCCGCAGCGCGCGGTGTGGATCCCGGCAGGCGTGACGCATCAGGTCCGCATGCTGGATGTCAGCACGCGCAGCGCCTATATCGAACCGGGGGCGGCGCGCGCGGACCGGGAAGCCTGCGAGGTGATCGAGGTGTCGCCGCTGTTGCGCCAACTGCTGCTGGACGCGGTGGACATGCCGGCGGCCTACGATGAAGCAGGGCGCGACGGCGCGCTGGCGTCCTTGCTGCTGCACGAGGTCGAGCGCGCGCCTGTGCTGCCCCTGCATATCCCGCTGCCGCGCGACAGGCGCCTGGCGCCCTTGTGCAAGGCCTTCATCGCCGCGCCGGACGCGCGCGCCGCGCCGCAAGCCTGGGCTGGGCGCCTGCACATGAGTCCGCGCACGTTCAGCCGCCATTTCCGCCAGCAGACGGGCATGGCGTTTTCGGAATGGCGCCAGCGCGCCTGCGTGGTGCTGGCCTTGTCGCGGCTGGCCTCGGGCGACTCGGTGACCGCCATCGCGCTGGATTTCGGCTACCAGAGTCCCGCGGCGTTCTCCACGATGTTCCGGCGGGTGCTGGGCCGTCCGCCCACGGAGTACCTGCGTGAGGGCTGAGGGTAATTGGTACTATGCCGGCTCCCGTGGCGGCCCCTTCGGGCCGCCGGGCCATGCCATTCCATGATCACTACGCATACGCCGCTATCCATCGGCATCGCCGGCGCGGGCAGCGCCGGATTGGCCGCCGCGCTGGCGCTGGCGCAAGCCGGCCATCAGGTGCGCGTCTTCGAAAAGCACCAGGGTTTCACCACGCTGGGCGCCGGGCTGCTGCTGCAGCCGCCCGGCGTGCGCGCGCTGGCGGCGCTGGGCGTGGACGTTGCGGCGCTGAACGTGGGCGCGCCGATCGACCGCTTGCTGGGCCTGTCGCATCGCGGCTGGCGGATCGTGGACATCGATTATGTCGGCGACGGCGCGCGGGCGGTGACGCGGGCGGCGCTGGGCGGCGTGCTGTTCGAGGCCGCGCGGCGGGCGGGCGTCGAGTTCTCGTTCGGCTGTCCGGTCACGACGCTCGCGACCCGCGAGGGCCGGGCGCACGTGACGCACGGCGCGGACGAGGCCCGGGCCGAGTCCAGTTTCGATGTGTTCGTGGTGGCCGATGGCGCCGCCTCCGCGCTGCGCGAGCAGATCGGGCTGGCGGCCAGTTCGCGCGTCTATGCCTGGGGCGCGTTGTGGGGCCAGTTCTGGACGCCCGGCTGGAGCGGCGCGACGCAGCTGCTGCAGCGGTTTCGCGGCACCCGCGAGATGATGGGCCTGCTGCCCACCGAGATCGGCCCGCAGGGCGTGCGCCTGTCGCTGTTCTGGAGCATCCGCCACGATGCCTTGCCAGCATGGCGCGCGGCGCCCATCGGCGCCTGGAAAGATCGCATGTTGTCCCTGTGGCCCGAGGCCGCGCCCGTGGTCGAGCAGATCGCGCGGCACGAGGACCTGGCGGTCGCGACCTACCGGCACACCTGGCCGCGCGGCTTGGCGGCAGGCCCGTACTGCGCCGTGGGCGACGCAGGCCACGCGATGAGCCCGCAGCTGGGCTTGGGAACGACGCTGGCGGTGCTGGATGCGTTGGCGCTGGCGCAGGCCCTGGGGCAGCATGGCGCTGCGGCGGGACCGGCGCGCTATGCCCGCAGCCGCCTGCTGCCTTCGCGCCTGTACCAGACGCTCAGCCGCGCGCTGACGCCATGTTTCCAGGCCTCGGGCCCGGGACTGTGGCGCGACCTGGCGTTCGGCGGCGGGCTGCTCGTGCCCGGCGTGAAATCGATGATGAAGCGCGGCCTGCTGGCCTTGCCGCAGCCCAAGGGCCCGGGCCGCGGCTGAGCCGCCTTGCGGGCGGCCTTCAGGCCGCGTACCAGAGCACGGCGAAGAAGTGGCACACCGTGCCGGCCAGCACGAACAGATGCCAGATGAAGTGGCTGTAGCGCCAGCGGTTGTCGAGCACGAAGAACACCACGCCGCCGGTATAGGCCAGCCCGCCGGCCACCAGCCACCACAGGCCGCCCGTGGGCACGCGCTCGATCAGCGGATTGACCGCGATGATCACCAGCCAGCCCATCGCCAGGTACAGGCCCGTGGAGATGGCCGGGCGGTTGAGCCGCTTGCTGGCTTTCAGCCCCACGCCCAGCAGGGCCATGCCCCAGACCAGGCCGAACAGGGTCCAACCCCAGGGTCCGCGCAGGGCGCCCAGCGCGAAGGGCGTGTAGGTGCCCGCGATCAGCAGATAGATGGCGGAGTGGTCCAGCACGTTGAAGAGCTGTTTGGCGCGGCTCTTGGGCAGTGCGTGATAGATGGTGGATGCCAGGTACAGCAGGCACATCGTCGCGGCGAAGACGGCGGCCCCCGCAATGAAGGCGGCGTCGCCTTGGCGCACGGCGGCCAGGATCAGGATGGGGGCGGAGGCCACGGCGCCCGCGGCGCCGACGCCGTGGCTGATGGAGTTGGCGATTTCCTCGCCCAGGGTCTGGGGTCTGTCGTTGGGGAACATGAATGCGTCTTGGTTGGTTCAGGTGTACACCTTAGGCGCTTTGGCGCGGCGGCTCAAGGCGCCAGGCGGGCCGGCCGCGGCCGACGCGCCACCCGTTTGATCTACTGCAAATCGACCGGCGTACCGGCGCCCCGAAAGCGCTGCCTGCAAGTTACTCTGTGATACATTCAGCGCGCAAGCAAACGCAGGTTTACTGGCCGAGGCCTAGCAATGGCGCGCAGTTTTACCAATTTGTTTTTCAAGGCCGCGAAGAAGATCGGCAAGCTGCAGCGCGCCGCAATGCGCATGGCCACGCCCAAGGCCGCCAAGAAGCGCGGCGCGCCCAAGCGCCGCGCGGCCAAGCCCGCCGCAGCCTCCGCTTCCCGCAGCGCCGCCGCGCCTTCGCTGGGGGCGGGCCGCTGGGAAGCCTCCCGCCAGTTTTCCGACGGCCATGGCCGCCGCCTGACGTACGCGCGCTACACGCCCGCTGCCGCGCCGCGCGCCGGCATGCCGCTGGTGGTGATGCTGCATGGCTGCAGGCAGACGGCGCTGTCGTTCGCCCGTGGTTCGCGCATGAACCAATGGGCCGACGCGGGCGGCTTCATGGTGCTCTATCCGCAGCAGTCCATGACCCGGCAGGTGCAGCGCTGCTGGCGCTGGTTCCAGCCGGACGACGCGCATGGCGGGGCGGAAGCCGACCTGATCGCCGCGCTGATCCGCGCGGAATGCGCCCGGCATGCGCTGGATCCCGAACGCGTCTACATCGCGGGCCTGTCGGCCGGGGCCGGCATGGCCGCGCTGGTGGCCTTGCGCCATCCGCGCCTGATCGCCGCCGTGGCCATGCATTCCGGGCCGGTGGCGGGCGATGCCCACAGCGCCACTGGCGGCATCGGCACGATGCGGCGCGGCGCGCTCAAGCCGCTGCTGCCCTTGCTGGAAAAGGTTGCGGACCCGGCGGTCTTCCGGCTCGGCATGCCCGCCATGATCTTGCAGGGACAGCTGGATCCGACGGTGGCGCCGCGCAATGCCAAACAATTGTTCGAACAGTTCCGCGCCGTGAACGATCTGCCGCCCGAAAGCGTGCCGGTCGAGCGCGTGCTGGGCTTGGGGACGGATAAATCCTATCGCCGCGTCGATATGCTGCGCGGCAGCCGCACGGTGCTGCGGCTATGCGAAATCACGCTGCTGGAACATGCCTGGAGCGGCGGTGATGCCTCGGTGCGCTATCACGCGCGCAGCGGGCCGGACGCCTCGGCGCTGATCTGGCGCTTCTTCCAGACGCAGCGCCGCGCGGTCCGTGGGCAGGGGGAATAGGCCCGGCGGGCAGCCCCCGTCCTCGTCCCGGCCCCGGCAGTAAGATCAGCGTATTCCCGGCGCGCCGGCGCGTCCCGCGCCTGCCGTCTCGTCCCTGACCGGAGTCCCCGCCATGTCACTTTCCATGTACCAGGCCAGCGTGCCTGCCTTCGTCCGCGGCCTGAACGTGCTGGCCGCGTTGCTGCAAAAGGGCGCCGACCACGCCGCCGCCGCCGGCATGGATCCGGCCGAACTCATCAATGCCCGGTTGGCGCCGGACATGTATCCGCTGAGCGGCCAGATCCAGCGCGCCAGCGACGCGTCCAAGTTCGCGGTGCAGCGCCTGTCGCGGGTGGAAGCGCCCAAGTTTCCGGATGAGGAAACCACCTTCGAGCAATTGCAGCAGCGCATCGCCGCCACCCTCGCGTATCTGCAGGACGTGCCGGCGGACCGGCTGGACGGCGCCGAAGGCCGCAAGGTGTCGCTGGCGTTCGGCGACTTCAAGCAGGAGTTCCGCGGCGACGACTACCTGCTGACGTTCGCGCTGCCGAACTTCTACTTCCACGTCACGACCGCCTACGCCATCCTGCGCCACGCGGGGGTGAAGGTCGGCAAGCTGGATTTCCTGGGGCCGTATTCGCAGCAGGCCGCTTAACCCTGTTTCTTTGAGGGGTCGCCGCAGCCTTCCATCGGGCCCATCTTCGCCATGTTCTCCTGCACTTCCTGCGGCGTCAGGTCGAACTTGTGCGTGGCGATGGACCAGCGGTGCCCGCAAGGGTCGACCACCTGGCCGTAGCGGTCGCCCCAGAACATGTCCGCCACGGGCATGGTCACCTGGGCCCCGGCCGCCACCGCCTGTTTCATGGCGGCGTCCACGTCGGCCACGTACAGGTGCAGGGTGACGGGGGTGCCCTTGAGCGCCTTCGGGCCCAGGCTGCCCCATTCGGGGAAGTCGTCCATCAGCATCATGACCGAATCGCCGATGCGTATGGCGGCATGCATGATCTTGCCGTTGGGGCCGGGCAGCCGGGCCAGCTCCTCGGCGTTGAAGGCTTTCTTGTAGAAGTCGATGGCCTGCGCCGCGCCTTCGCACACGATGTGCGGGGTGAGCGTGTGCATGCCTTCGGGGATGGGTTTGCTTGCAGGATTTGCCATGAGGTATCTCCAGATTGTTCCGTTTGAACGGGCGGGAACGGATCCCGCCGCCTCAGTTGCCTACCAGAGTGGTGAAGCCGCCCCAGCACATGCGCTTGAAATCGAATACGCCTTCGCAGCAGTTCTCGGCCAGGCGCGGGTCCGCCATGACCTTGGCGTTGATCCGGTCGCGATCCGCCTTGCTGGCGTAGGTGATCCAGGCGAACACCACTGTTTCCCCCTCGCGCGCGCCCGCGGCGGCGCTGAACGAGCCGGCGCCTTCCTTGTCGATTTCTTCCGCCACGCATTCGCGGTAATCCAGCGCGCCGTGCTCCAGCCAGACTGTCTGCGCCTGCTGCGCCATCTTCCGGTAGGCTTCGAGGTTGGCCTTGGGCACGGGCAGAAGGAAGCCGTCTACATACTTTTCCATCAGTAACTCCTTGATCCACGTTGTTCTGTTCCGCGCCAGGACGCCCCGCAAGCCGCCCCTGGCGCTACCCCGGATCTCATTCCGGTAAGTGTCACTGTATCGGGATCGGCGGCGATTTCAGATAGGCGATTGCGACAATCTTGAGGGTGGATTGCGACAGCTGGCAGGCGTATGCTTTGCAGGATGAAAAACGTCGCCTTCCTACTGCCCCTGGGGGCGAACATCGCCTCGCTGGAAACCGCGCGGCATGGCTTCCTGGTCGCCAATGAATACCTGATTGCGCACGGGCGCGAACCCAGGTTCACGGTACGCACCCTGGCCCTGACCCGCGAAGTCCGGCTGGACCAGGGCCGCATCACGGTGCAGGCCGACATGGTCCTGGCCGATGCCCACGACATCGACATCTGCATCGCGCCGCCGCTGCTGGGCTCGGTGTCCGACGCGGTGCTGTCCAACCGCGAACTGATCGAATGGCTGTCGCGCCATCACCGCGAGGGCGGCGAGGTCGCCAGCCTGTGCATGGGCGCCGCGTTGCTGGCGGCGGGCGGCGTCCTGGACGGCCAGCAGGCGGTGGTCCACTGGGTGGCGCAGAACCTCTACGCCAGCCTGTTTCCCAGCGTGCAATGGGTCAGCGACCGCGTCGTCATGGCGGACAACGGCATCTACACCAGCGGCGGCGCGTTCTCCGCCGCGCACCTGGTGCTGCACCTGATCGAAAAATACACCGACCGCGACACCGCCATCTGGTGCGCCAAGTACTTCCAGCTGGACTGGAGCCGGCAGAGCCAGTTGCCGTTCTCTGTGTTCGTGGGACAGAAAGCCCACGCCGACGAGGTCGTGCGCGCGGTGCAGGACTACATCGAAGGCCGCTACACGGAAAAGATCACCGTCGAGGAACTGGCGGACCGCCATGCCATGGGGCGCCGCACGCTGGAGCGGCGCTTTCGCCAGGCCACCGGCAACAGCATTGTCGAGTACGTGCAGCGGGTGCGCGTGGAAGCCGCCAAGAAGCGTCTGGAAACTTCGCGCAAGAGCGTGGCCGAAGTCATGTATGAAGTCGGCTACAACGACACCAAGGCCTTTCGCGACATCTTCAACAAGTACTGCGGCATGTCGCCAGTGGGCTACCGGGAGCGCTACCACTTCCAGTAGCAGGTTCAGCCCTGGTGCCGGTACACCCGCGTATCGCGCATCACGAAGCCCGCCGATTCATACAGGTGGTGCGCGGACAGCCGGCTCGGGTTGGAGGTAAGGTCCAGCGTCTTGGCCTTGAGTTCGCGGCTCTTGACGATGGCCGCGTGCGTCAGCGCCATGCCCACTTTCAGACCGCGGGCCTGTTCGTCCACCACCACGTCCTCGATCCATGCCCGCACGCCCGTGGGGATGCGGAAGTGCACCAGCGTCAGCGTGCCGACGATGCGCCTGTCGCTGCCCAGGGTGGCGATGAACAGGTGGTTGCAGGGCGAGCGGATGATTTCATCCAGCGCCTCGCGCGTCAGCGGCGGGGCGGTCCGGGACAATTGCGGCAAGAGGCGCGCGAAGGCCGCGACCAGCGCATCGCTGGCCTGGGTCGCCAACGCGATTTCCACGTCGGTTCCTGGAGGGGGCATCATGGTCTCCCGGGAGGGCTTACCTGAGTGTTGTAGCCGACACCCTGTCAGGATACCAAGCGGTGAATTTCATCGCCCCGGCCAGCGCCGCCACCGTCACGGCGATTGCGATGGCCTGCGGCAGCTGCGGCCTGTAAAGCAGCAGCGCGTCCGCCGCCACCATGGTCGCGAAGGCCAGCGCCCAGGCCGCGGCGACGGCATAGTTCATGCGGGCGTAGCGGCGGTTCTTCCAGACGTATTCGGGTTCCTTTTCCCGCGCGTATTCCAGCGCGAAGGGCCGGCGCAGCGCCAGGGTCAGCAACACCAGGATGAGGATGCCGGCGTCGACCCGCAGGCGCGCCTGGGCGATGGTCCAGGAATCCCCGTCAGCCAACGGGGCATACAGGGTCAGCCCCGTGAACAGCAGCAGCGTGCCGGTCTCCAGGATCTTGATGCGCCGCTCGGGGCTGAGCCAGTCGCGCAGCACCAGCCCGGCGGATACAAAGGTGCCGGCCGCAAGTCCTTCCAGCACGCCGACGGTTCTTTCAATGATGACAAACACGATGAACGGCGCGAACGCCAGCAGGATATTCATCTTGGTTCCCCGACCTCGAGCGCGCGCCCCTGCGCGTTGTCAGCGTCGCCTTGAGAATCAAGACGCGAACTTGTCTATTTACGCCTGTCCGCCAGGGTGCGGGATATGACGCCGTTCGCCTATCGGCAAGGTGGCGGTGCACGTATGGACCATATTCTTGGGCACGGCCCGCGGCCTCGTCCGTCTGGCCTGCGCCGGTTGCCGCAAGGGATTAGTGCAATGGCTGGCGTGCGGCGCGTGGGACATACGGCCTTCGGCTTGCTTCCCGCCACGAAGACGCAGGCATTGATCCGCCTGCTGGCGTCGGCTAAGGTCATGGGCTGATTGCAACCCTGCCGCCGAGGAAACCATGACATCAGCCCTTCCGTCCACGACCCTGAGCGTGGATCCCGCCTGGATCGACGAGTACGGCCACATGAACGCGGCCCATTACGTGGGCATATTCGACCGCGTCGGCTTCCAGCTGCTGCGCGAGGTCGGGGTGGGGCTGGATTACACCGAAGCCACGCGCTGCGGCATCTACACGATGAATGTGCACGTGGCCTATCTGCGCGAGGTGCTGGCGGGCGATCCGCTGGCGCTGCGCATCCGCCTGCTGGAAGCGGACGACAAGCGCCTGCTGTGCCTGATGGAGCTGATGCAGACCCGCGACGGCTACGTCGCGGCCACGATGGAGCAGCTGTCGCTGCACGTGGACCTGGAGACCCGGCGCGCCAAGCCGTTTCCGCCGGAGTTGGCGCAGCGCCTGGCGCGCACGGTCGCGGAACATGCAGCCCAGCCGCTGCCGGCGGGCTATCGGCGGCTCCTGCCGCTGAAGCCGCCGCGTTGAACCAATCCCGCTGAGCGGGCCGGCCGCTCAGCGCGCGACCGCGATCGGCCGGTCGCCGGAGATCGTGGTGCGGTGCATCTCGCGGTCGAAACCGTCGTAGTCGTTCATGGCCAGGTGCTGGGTGCAGCGGTTGTCCCACAGCGCCAGCGAACCCGGCGCCCAGCGGAAACGGCAGGTGAACTCCGGCCGCGCCGCGTGGCGGTACAGGAACTGCAGCAGGGGCTCGCTTTCTTCCTGGGTCATGCCGTCAAAGCGCAGCGTGTAGGTGCTGTTCACGTACAGCGCCTTCTTGCCGGTCGCCGGGTGCACGCGCACCACGGGATGGATCACTTCGCTGGCGGCGCGGTCGTCGGTGCGCACGTCCATCTTGTGGGCCGGATCGCCGTTGTTCACCACCGCGCCGCCCGAGCCGTAGGAGCGCACCGCGCTGTGCACCGCGCCCAGTCCGTCCAGGATCTGCTTGAGCCGGTCCGACAGCCCGTCGTAGGCCCGGTACATATTGGCCCACATGGTGTCGCCGCCATAGGGCGGAATGACGCGGCCGTACAGCGCCGAGCCCAGCGGCGGCTCTTCGGCGTAGCTCATGTCCGTGTGCCACAGGCCGCCGAACAGGCGCCGGGTGGTTTCCGCGCGGCCCTTCATCACGGGCAGGATGGTGGGGTGTCCTTCCAGCGCCCGCACGAACGGCACTTCCAGCAGTTCGCCGAAGCGCGAGCTGAAATCGATGTGCTGTTGCGGCGTCAGTTGCTGGTCGCGGAAGAAGACCACCAGATGCTCGTGCAACGCGTTGCGCACCTCGTCGAACTGATCGTCCGACAGCGGCCGCGACAGGTCGATGCCGCGGATTTCGGCGCCCAGCGCGCCGGCGATCGGCTGGGTTTCCAGATGGCGATACGTGGTCATGCTTGTCTCCTTGCCTATTGAAGCTTGATCTGCGCCTTGCTCACCAACGCGCCCCATTTGTCGGTTTCCGCCGCGATGTAGCGGCCGAAGCCGGCCGGCCCTTCGGCTGAAATGATGCCGCCCATGGCGCCTATCTGTTCGCGCACGTCGGGCATGGCCAGCACCGCCAGCAATTCCTTGTTCAGGCGTTCGATGATGGGCTTGGGCGTCGCGGCCGGCGCCAGCACGCCGAACCATCCGGCGATCTCGTAGCCCGGCAGGCCGGCCTCGGCCATCGTCGGCACGTCGGGCAGCTGCGGCGAGCGCGCCGTGCTGGTGATCGCCAGCGCGCGCAGCTTGCCGGCCTTCACCAGTTGCAGCGCCGAGGGCATGTTGTCGAACATCATCGGCACGTGGCCCGCCACCGTGTCGTTCAGGCCCGGCGCGCTGCCGCGGTAGGGCACGTGGGTCAGGCGCACGCCCGCCGACGCGGCGAACAGTTCGCCCGCCAGGTGCAGCGAGGTGCCCGCGCCGGGCGTGGCGTAGTCCAGCGGCGCTTTCGACTTTTTGGCGTAGGCGATCAGCTCCTGCACCGAGCGCACCGGCAGCGCGGGATTGACCACCAGCAGATTGGGCACGCTCATCAGCATCGTGACGGGCGCCAGGTCGCGCTGCGGCTTGTAGGGCAGGTCCGGATAGAGGGCAGGGTTGATGGAAATGGGGCCGATATTGCCCATCACGATGGTGTAGCCGTCGGCCGGCTGCTTGACCGCGAAATCGGTGCCTATGTTGCCGCCGGCGCCAGCCTTGTTTTCGACGATGACGGGCTGGCCCAGGCGCTCGCCGAGCTTGTGGCTGACCAGCCGGGCCAGCATGTCGGTCGATCCGCCCGGCGGGTAGGGCACGATCCATTTGACCGGCTGCGCGGGCCAGCTTGTTTGCGCTGCGGCGGACCCCGTACAGAACACGAGACCCGCCGCCAAGGCGAGTGCGATGCGTTTCATGGATTTGTCTCCTTCCCTGGCTCGCCGGTCTTGCCGGGAGCGTCGTTTATGTGTATTGTTCACCTAGTGATCAATACGTTTATCAGGTGAACGATTGAAGAATAATAGATCGATTCAACGGTGTCTATCCATCATGCGAGCCTTCCGCGGCAACGGCCGGCCCACGCTGGCCGAACTGGCGCGCGCGGTCGACCTGCCGCACGCGACCGTGCTGCGGTTTCTGCAGACGCTGGAAGAAGAGGGCTACGCCGCGCGCGAAGACAGCCGCTGGCGTCTGACGCCGCAGGTCTTCGAACTGGGTTTCGCCGCCATGGAAAGCCTGGGGGTGACGGACGCCGTGCAGGAGATCCTGCAGAACCTGGCCGACGCCTATTCGGGCACGTCCAATCTGGGCGAGGCCAACCCCGAAGGCGTGATCATCATCGGCCGCGCCATGGCGCCGGCCGAACGCCGCCGCCTGGTGGTGATGAATCTGCGGGTGGGCAGCGTGCTGCCGCCGGCCAGCGCGCTGGCCGGCGGCTTGCGCCTGGCGCCGGGGCAGTGGACCCGGTTCGATTATCCGGACAGCAACCAGGTGTCGGTGGCCGTGCCCGTGCCGCAGGCTGGTTCGCGCCTGTTGTCGGTGGGGATATCGGTGGCCGCCCCGGAAGTGGAAGGGAACCGGCTCGAGGCCGACATGGTGCCCGCCTTGCAGCAGGCGGCGCAGACCATAGCCGGCGTGATCCGGGTCGGCGTGGTGTGAGCGCGGCGGCCTGGATCAGTCCTGGGCCGTCCGCGGCAGTTTCGCGATCACCTTGATCTCGAAGTCGAAGCCATTGAGCCAGGTCACGCCCACCGCGGTCAGCGCCGGGTACGGCGCAACGCCCCAGAATTCCGGCACGACCTGCCAGATCGTCTCGAACCTGGATGCCGGATCGACCATGAACACCGTCACGTCGACCACGTCGTCGAAGCTGCTGCCGGCCGCTGCCAGGATGGCTTGCAGGTTGCGGAACGCAAGCCGCACATGCTCCTGCAGGTCGGGCTCCGGCGTGCCGTCTTCGCGGCTGCCCACCTGTCCCGAGACGAACAGGAATCCATTGGAACGGATCGCGGGCGAATAGCGGTCGCGTTCATACAAGGCGTGGCGCCCCGGGGGGAAAACTACATCACGTTGGGTCATGGCTATCTCCATCTATGGGCCGCATCCGGCCCGGCATTGACGATGTAGGCACTTTAGGTGGCCCCGCCGCCGCGATAAACGGGCAAGTCCGTCCATCACTGTTTGTAGAATCCAAATAATCTGGAAGAGCGGGAGCAGAGATGGACCGTTTCGACGCGATGCAGGCCTTTGCCCGCGTGGTGGAAACCGGCAGCTTCACCAAGGCGGCCGAGACCCTGCACATGAGCAAGACCAGCGTGACGCAGCTGGTGCAGCAGCTCGAAGCGCGGCTGCGCGTCAAGCTGTTGAACCGCACCACCCGCAAGGTCAACGTAACGGCCGATGGCGCCGCCTACTATGAGCGCGTGCTGCGGCTGCTGGCCGACATGGACGATGCCGAGACCAGCCTGTCCGGCGCCTCGGCGGCGCCGCGGGGGCGTTTGCGCGTGGACGTGCCCAGCCCGCTGGCGCGCATGATCCTGGTGCCGGCATTGCCGGCGTTCCATGCGCAATACCCCGACATCCAGCTGGACATGGGGGTGAGCGACCGGATCGTCGATCTGATCGGCGAGAACGTCGACTGCGTGGTGCGCGGCGGCGAACTCACCGACCAGTCGCTGATGGCGCGGCGCGTGGGCGACCTGCGGCTCGGCGTCTACGCCGCGCCGGACTACCTGAAGCGCGCGGGCGCCCCAGCCCACCCGCGCGAACTCGAGGATACGCATCACCGCATCGTGGGTTTCCTGTGGGCGCGCAATGGCAAGGCTTTGCCCTACGCCATGCGCCGCGGCGGCGAAAGCCTCAAGGTGCACGGGCGCTACGTGCTGGCGGTCGACGACGGCAACGCCTATCTGGCCGCCGGCCTGGCCGGACTGGGCGTGCTCTGGCTGCCGGACTACATGTCCCGCGCCCACGTCGACAGCGGCGAACTGGTGCCGCTGTTCGAGGACTGGCGCCTGGATTCCATGCCCATGTACGTCGCTTTTCCGCCCAACCGGCATGTGAGCGCCAAGCTGCGCGTGTTCATCGACTGGGTCGCCGGGCTGCTGGGACAGTACACGCCGGAACCGCCGCGCGCCTGAGACTGGCGCGCGGCGCGGACCGGCTTCGCGTCATTCAAGCCTGCTGGCTGCGTGCGCCGCGCAACAGCTTGCCCGGCAATGCGCCGGTGGCCGCGCCGCCTTCGAAGATCGGCAGGCCATTGACCAGCGTGGCCACGTAGCCGTCGGCGCGCTGGATCAGGCGCCGGCCGCCGCCTGGCAGGTCGAACACCATCTCCGGGCAATGCACGCGCACGGCATCGGGATCGATGATGTTGACGTCGGCCTTGTAGCCGGGCTGCAGCAGGCCCCGGTCCAGCAGCCCGTACACGCTGGCGGTGTCGCGCGTCTGGCGCTTGACCACGTGTTCCAGTTCCAGCAGGGGGCCGCGGCGGCGGTCGCGGGTCCAATGGCTGAGCATGAAGGTGGGCATGCTCACGTCGCAGATGTAGCCGCAATGCGCGCCGCCGTCGGACAGGCTATTGACCGTGTAGGGGTGCTGCATCAGCTGGTGCAGGTGGTCCAGGTTCTCGTACGAATAATTGAAGGACGGGTAGTACAGGATGGCCTGGCCGTCGTTTTCCAGCATCAGGTCGTAGACGATCTCCAGCGGCGCGCGGCCGCCGCGCTGCGCCATGGCGGCCACGCTTTCCTCGGGCAACGGTTCGTAGTCGGGATCGCTGCCCAGGCGGTAGATCTTGTGGAAGCTGCTGAACAGCGTTTCGGCGCGGCGGTCCAGGAGGCCGCGCTGTTCGTTCATGATGCGGCTGCGCGTGGCCGGGTCGCGCAGGCGGACCAGCTTTTCCGCCAGCGGCAGGGCGTGCAGCGCCTGGTAGCTGGGATGCGCGATGAACGGATGCAGCGTGCTCTGCCACGAGAACAGGATGCCCAGCGGACGTCCGCTGATGCCGGCCAGCAGCGGCACGCCTTCGCGGTGCGCGCGCTCCAGGCTGGTCGCGATCTGCTTCCAGACGTCGGGCGCGGCGTCGGTCTGCTGCAGGTTGAACAGCACGGGCAGGCGGTTTTGGCGCGCCAGTTGCTCCAGCCACGGCATCTCGCCTTCCATGGCGGGATGGTTGGCGGTCATCTGGAACACGCCATGGCCGACCTCGCCCATGACCGAGCCCAGGGCGGTGATCTCTTCGCCGGTGGCGAAGGTGCCGGGCGGATACTTGCGTTCGTCGTACTTGTGCAGGAAGGTGCGCGAGGTGGAGAACCCCACCGCGCCGGCTTCCAGCGCCGTGCGCACCACGTCGCGCATGGCGATCAGGTCGGCGGGCGAGGCCTCGTCGTGGTGGATGGCGCGTTCGCCCATCACGTAGGCGCGCACGGCGCTATGCGGGATCTGCGCGCCCACGTCCAGCGCCTTGGGGCGGCGGTCCAGCGCGTCCAGGTACTCGGGAAAGGTCTCCCAGTCCCACTGGATGCCCTCGGACAGCACCGAGCCGGGTATGTCCTCGACGCCCTCCATGACCTTGATCAGCCATTCGCGCCGCTCGGGCTTGACGGGGGCGAAGCCCACGCCGCAATTGCCCATGATGGCCGTGGTGACGCCGTGCCAGGTCGACGGGCTGAGATACGGGTCCCAGGTGGCCTGGCCGTCGTAGTGGGTGTGGATGTCCACCCAGCCCGGCGCCACCAGGCAGCCGTCGGCACGGATCTCGCGGCGCGCGGCGCCGGCCCGGCCTTCGGCCTGGACCACGCGTCCGTCCTCGATGGCCAGGTCCGCCTGGTAGCGGGGCCGGCCCGACCCATCGACGATCGTGCCGCCGCGTATGACCAGATCATGCATTGCGCTCTCCTTTCGATACGCGAGGGGGTTATTACTGGAGGACCAGGCCGATGCGCTTGATCACCGCGCCCCAGCGTTCGCTGTCCTGCTGGACGATCTGCGAGAATTCCTTCGGTCCCGCGCCGCTGACCTCATTGCCCTGCGACACGATGCTCTGGGTCACCTCGGGCGTGTCCAGCGCCTCGCGGAATACCTGGGCCACGCGCTCGGCCAGCGCCGGCGGCATGTCGCCGGGACCGAAGATCCCTTGCCAGCCGACGATGTCCAGTCCGGGTATGCCTTGCTCTTTGAGTGTGGGCAGGTCCGGTAGCACGCTCAGGCGGCGGTCGGTGGCCGGGCCCAGCAGCTTGACCTTGCCGGCGCGCGCGTTCTCCACGGCGGTGGCCGTGCCGTCGAAATAGACCTGGACGTCGCCCGCAAGCAGCGCGCGGCTGGCGTCGGCGGTGCCCTTGTAGGGCACGTGCACGATGTCGATGCCGGTCTGCTGCTTGAGGATTTCGCCGTTCAGATGCGAGGTGGACCCGGGGCTGTAGGAAGCGAAGTTCAGCTTGCCGGGATTGGCCCGGGCGTAGTCGATCATCTGCGCCGTGGTCGAAAAGGGCGCGTCCTTGTTGGCGACCAGCACGGTGGCCGAGCGCACCACCTGGATGACCGGCGTGAAGTCCTTCACCGGGTCGTAGGGCAGCTTCTTGTAGAGATGCGGATTCTGCGTGTGCGTGACGACGATGGTGTAGAGCAGGGTGTAGCCGTCGGGGCTGGCGCGGGCCACTTCCTGCGCGCCTATCATGGTGCCGGCGCCGGGCTTGTTGTCGACGATGACCGGCGCGCCGGTGCGTTGCGTCACCTTCATTGCCAGCATGCGCGCCAGCGCGTCGGACCCCGACCCGGCCGGAAACGGCACCACCAGGCGGATGGGCTTGCCGCCGCCCGGCCAGGGCGGCGCCTGCGTCACCGGGGCGGCCGCAGCCGAAAGACAGGCCAGGGCGCCCAGCATCGCAGCCCCGCCGCCACCCAACAGCTTCAAGAACGACTTGCGGTTCATATTGTCTCCTCCTGGGGGTAGGCAATGTCATGCATTGCTCTGGAATGAGGTTCACCACAGGGCGCCGGCGCTGCAATTTTCCGTCCCGGCAAGTCTTTTGTAGTCTTGCCTTTGCGCTCAATCAAATGCATATTTGGCCCAATATTGATGAGAAAAATACATGAGCCTCACAATACGGTCGCTCCAGCACTACGCCGTGCTGGTTGAGGAAAAGCACTACTCCCGAGCGGCGCAGCGGCTGCATCTGACGCAGTCCGCGCTGACGCGCAGCATCCAGTCGCTGGAAGACTCGTTGGGCCTGGTGCTGGTGGATCGGGCGTCCACGGGCGTCACGCCCACGCAGGCCGGGCGCATGGTGCTGGAGCGCGCGCAGCGCATCCTGGGAGAAACCCGCGACCTGCGGCGCGAGGCCGAATTGATCCGCGGCCATGACACGGGCCGCGTGAACCTGGGCGTGGGGGCGTTTCCGGCGGCCGGATTCCTGTCGCCGCTGCTGGTGCGCATCGCGCGCGAACATCCGGGCTTGAGCGTGCACGTCGAGATCGAAAGCTGGCAGCGCCTGCTGGACAAGCTGCAGCAGGACAAACTGGATTTTGCGGTGGCCGTGACGCACAGCCTGCCGCCGCCCGACGACTTTTCGGTGCGGCCCCTGCCGCCGCAGCACGGCGGCCTGTTCACGCGCGCCGGCCATCCGCTGCAGGGCCTGGGCAAGCCGCGCCTGCGCGTCGCGCTGGCGCAGTACCGGCTGGCCGCCACCGACCTGCCGCTGCGGGCGCGCGAATACCTGGCCCGGCTGTACCAGGTGGCGCGCCCGGAAGACCTGCCCATCGCCTTCGAATGCGATAGCGTCGCCACGCTGCGCGAGGTGGCGCTGGGCAGCGACGTGGTGCTGTTCTGCACGCGCGAGGCCATCGCGGCCGAGCTGGCGCAGGGCGTTTTGCAGCCCTTGCCGCTGTCCTATCCCGCCGCCGGCCCGCTGACCTACAGCGTCATCCACCGCGCGCGCCGCACGCTGTCCCCGACCGCCGAGCGGGTCATCGAACTGGTGCAGGACCTGTTGTCGGGCGCGCCGGCGCCCGGTGCCGCCGGCGCGAAGAGGCGTCCGTCCCGGCGCTAGCGTCCTGTCCCGCGGGGCGCAGGACGCCAGGCCCCGCGCTCACATCCGTTCGCCGGGCAGCCCGCTGGCCTGCCGCACCCAGTCCATGAACTGCGCTTCGTCCAGCTCGTCGTCCTCGCGGATGTCGAGATAGCGCGTGTCCTGGCTCTTGGACGGTCCCGGCGGCACGGGCCGCAGCTGCGCGCCGCGAAAGAACGCCACTTTCACGTACTTGGTAAAGCAGTGGATGCTGAGGAACCAGCCCTGGCCGTCCAGGCCATACAGCGGCGAATTCCACTTGACCGCCTTCTGCACGCCGGGCGCGGCGCGTTCGATCAGCGTGTCCAGACGGCGGCCGAGATCGCGCTTCCAGCCCGGCATGGCCGCGATGTAGGCCTGCACCGGCGCGTCGCCCGCGCCCTTGGCGATCTGCGGATTGCCGCCGGACAGCAGGACGGGTTGCGCATCTGCTTTCTTGGCAGTCTTCATCGATTGGGCGGGGGGCTTCTCTGCCATGCATGGACTCCTTCGAAGGGGGTAATCGGCGGCGGCGACTTCGGGGAGGCCCGGCGGCCGCGGCGGGCCCTTGACCTCAAGTCGACTTCAAGTGAAAGACTATCCGCATTCCGGCGCGCGGCGGACAGGAAATGTTCCCTTGCCGCGAGCCATGACCAGCAACCTGGGAGTTCAAGCATATGTGGGATGAACGCTACGCCGTTGACGAGTATGTGTATGGAACCGAGCCGAACGCCTTCCTGGCGGAAAACGCCGGCCTGTTGTCCGGGCCGGTGCTCAGCCTGGCCGAGGGGGAGGGGCGCAATGCCGTCTTCCTGGCCTCGCTGGGCCTGGACGTGCTTGGCGTGGACGGCTCCGCCGTCGGACTCGCCAAGGCGCGCAGGCTGGCGGCCGCGCAGGGCGTATCGATCCGCACCGAAACGGCGGACTTCGCCGACTACGAACCGCCGCCGGCATCCTTCGGCGCGGTGGTGTCGATCTTCGCCCACACACCCAGCCACGTGCGCAGGAGGCTGCACCGCCTGGCGGAACTGTCCCTCAAGCCGGGCGGCATCATCCTGCTGGAGGCATACCGGAAGGCGCAGTTGGGCCGGGGCACGGGCGGGCCTCCGGATCCGGACATGCTCATGGCGCTCGCGGACCTGGAGCAGGACTTCCCGAACTGCCAGGTGCTGCTTTCGCGGGAAATCGAACGCGACGTGGTCGAGGGAATATTCCACACGGGACCGGCCTGCGTGGTGCAGTTCATCGCCAGAAAGAGATGAAGGCGGGCGGCCAGGCCCGCCCCTCAATCGGGTATTTCCGGTTCCACCAGCCGCATCAGTTGCGCCAGCGACTCCTGCCAGCCCAGGTAGCACATCTCCGGCGGTATCGCCGCCGGTATGCCTTCCTGCACGATGTGCACCTCCGTGCCGCAGGCGACCTGCCGCAGCGTAACGGTGGTCTGCATGCGGCCGGGCAGGTTCGGATCGTCGAACTGGTCCGAGTAGCGGATCTTCTGGCCTGGCGCCAGTTCCAGGTATTCGCCGCCGAAGTCGTGGCTGTGGCCGGTGCCGAAGTTGCGGAACGACATCTTGTGCATGCCGCCGACCTTGGCGTCCAGTTGATGCACCTGGCAGGTGTAGCCGTAGGGAGGGAGCCAGCGCGCGATCGCGTCGGGCTCCAGGAAAGCCCGATAGATGCGTTCGGCCGGCGCGCGCATGACGCGATGCAGGGTTACGGTTCCGGTAGTCATGGTGAGTCCGCCTTTCAGGAAAGTTGTGCGTACTGACACGACGTACGAGTTGACCGGAAATCGACGGCCCGAATCCTGGGGGAAACCCTTAAAAAGCACATCTGGTCACGATTTGGCCCGGACTGGTGCGGCCCTTTATTCGATGGGCTCGCGCATCACCAGCACGGCGATCGTGTGGTTTTTCCAGAACACCTGGTGGATGCGGGGTACCAGCACACGCAGTTCCTCGGGGCCCGTGCCGTCGAACGTCACCAGGACCGCCGGCCGTTCCCCCTCGCTGGGCACCCGCTGGATGCGGTCGAAGGACGGAAAGCCGTACTTCATGAGAAAGCCGCGGATGTCCTCGTCGGAGGTGCTTTCTTCCACATGATTGATCAGCAGGGCGGCCATGATCGTTCTCCTTGGAAGCCTGCGGGCGTCGGAGGCGCGCCGCTCAGAATTTGGCGGGGACCATGCGCAAGGGATGTCCCGGGTCGCGGTAGCCGCCGGCTTTCTGCCGCTTGGGCAGCTTCACCTTCGCCCGCGGCATGCGCTTGTACGGGATGCGGGCGAGCAGGTGGCTGATGATGTTCAGGCGCACTTTTTTCTTGTCGTCGGACTGCGCAACATACCAGGGCGCCACGCCGGTATCGGTGGCCGCGAACATGTCGTCGCGGGCGCGCGAGTAGTCGTACCAGCGGCTGTACGAATCCAGGTCCATCTTGGTCAGCTTCCAGATCTTGCGCTCGTCGTTGATGCGGGCCTGGAGCCGGCGGGTCTGTTCCTCTTCGCTGACCTCCAGCCAGTACTTGAGCAGGATGATGCCCGAGCCGACGATGGCCCGTTCGACCAGCGGCACGCCTTTCAGGAAAATCCTGACGTCGTCCTTGGAGCAGAACCCCATGACCCGTTCGACGCCGGCCCGGTTGTACCAGCTTCGGTCGAAGATCACGACCTCGCCCGCCGCCGGCAGGTAGGGCAGGTAGCGCTGCATGTACATCTGGGTTTTCTCGCGGTCCGAGGGCGCGGGCAGGGCGATCACGCGGAACACGCGCGGACTGACCCGCTCGGTGATGGCCTTGATCGTTCCGCCTTTGCCGGCGCCGTCGCGTCCTTCGAAAATGATGCAGACCTTGGCGCCCGTCTGGCTGACCCATTCCTGGAGCTTGACCAGCTCCACGTGCAGCCGGGCCAGTTCCTCGGCGTACTGCTTTCCCGAAAGCTTGGCTTGCGCCGGCGGCCTGTCCTCTGCTGCTGCCTTCTTCTGAGCGTTCATGATGGCACTCCAGAGTATGCTGCGGGGAAACGGTAGGAAGATTGCAATTTTTCACTGTAGCGCCGACCGTTGCCCTTTGTACACAAGCAGGCGGCAGCAGTGCTTTTTATCTAGTTCTTGTTTCGACATGCGCCTCTGGCGAGAAGCGGAAAAGGCCAATAGAATCAATTCGCACAACGCGCTCCGGCAAGGCCGGAGCCGCGTCGTGGACCATGGCGGTTAGGCTCTACACGGACCCGATACCCGATGTCGCCGCTGACCTGTTCGAATCGGCTGTTGCTGATCGGTACTTTGTGCCTGGGCGGCTGCATGCGTGTCGGGCCGGATTTCGAGCCCCAGCGCACCAGCTGGGTCGCGGACTGGAGCACTCCCGCGCTGCAGCAGGCCAGCCGCCAGCAGCTGCAGCCGGATGCCCGGCAGTGGTGGCAGATATTCGGCGATCCCATCCTGGAAGCCCTGATCGCCCAAGCCGACTTGAACAACGCGGGCCTGCGCATCGCGGGCCTGCGCATCATGGAGGCGCGCGCGCAGCTTGGCATCGTCCAGAGCGGCCGCTATCCGCAAACGCAGGTGGTCGGGGCCAACGCCCTGTACCAGCACCGGTCGTCGCGGTCGGCCGAAGGCAATCCGCGTCCCAGCAGCTTCTGGCAGTACAGCGCCGGCTTCGACATAGGCTGGGAGCTGGACTTCTGGGGCCGGTTCAGCCGTGCCATCGAGTCGGCCGATGCGCTGTACTTCGAGGCCCAGGCCAATCGCGACGACGTGCTGGTGCTGTTGCATGCCCAGGTGGCGCAGACCTATTACTCCCTGCGCACCGCCGAGGCGCGGCTGCGGATCGCGCGCGACAATGCCGCCATCCAGAAGCGCAGCTACGAGATCACGCAAAAACTGTTCCGCAGCGGCGAGACCGATGAGCTGGACCTGCAGCAGGCCCGCACGCAGTACCTGAGCACCCTGGGCACCCTCCCCGAATTCGAAAGCCAGATCATGCGCACCCGCAACGCCCTGGCGGTCCTGGTCGGACGCCCGCCCGGCCCCATGCCGGAGCTGGATGACAAGACGGCGGTGGTGCCGCTGGTCGACCGCGCGGTGCTGCAGGACGTGCCGGCCAATCTGCTGCTGCGCCGTCCCGACATCCGCGCGGCCGAACTGCGCATCGCCGCGCAGTCGGCGCAGGTGGGCGTGGCCGAGGCGGATCTCTATCCATCCCTGACACTGCTGGGCAGCATCGCGTGGTCCGCCACGTCGCTGGCGGGCACGGCGGGCGGCGCGGCGTTGCTGGCGGGTCCGGCCCTCAGCTGGAACGTGTTCGACCATGGCCGTCTGCAGAACAATGTGCGGGTGCAGGACGCGCGGCTGCAGCAGTTGATCGTGGCCTACCAGGACGACGTCCGACAGGCCGCGCGCGAGGCCGACGACGCGGCCAGCGGCCTGGTCAAGGCGCTGGAGCGCGACGGCATCCTGCAGCAGTCGGCGCAGGCGGCGGGGCGTTCGCTCACGCTGGCCAACGCGCTCTACCGTGAAGGCTATACCGATTTCCAGCGCGTGCTGGACGCGCAGCAGGCGCTGGCCGCCCAGCAGGACGCCTACGTCGTGAACCGGGGCGGCGCGGTGGGCGACCTCATCGCCTTGTACAAGGCATTGGGCGGCGGCTGGCATAGCGCCGGGCCGGTGCTGGACCCGGCAACCCGCGAGCAGATGCGGCAGCGCACCGACTGGGGCGATCTGCTGTCCGAACCGGCGCCTGCATCGGCCGCCGCCCTGTCCACGCAAAAGGTGCGACCCGATGAGTGAATCGCCGTCCAAGCCCGCCGCCGCGCCTGCGCCGGATTCCGCGAGGAAGGGCGTCCGATGGACGGTGCTGTTCATCGTGCTTAGCCTGGCCTGGTATCTGCTGGCGGACCGCTATACGCCATACACGCAGCAGGCGCGGGTGCAGGCCTTTGTGGTGCCCGTGGCCTCCGAGGTGTCGGGGCGCGTGACCCGGGTATACGTGCGCAACAACCAGGACGTGGAGGCCGGCGCCGTACTGTTCGACGTCGACCCGGAGCATTACCGGATCGCCGTCGACCGCGCCCGCGCCGACCTGGAGTCCACGCGCAGGCAGATCGGCGCCAGCACAGCGGGCATCGATTCGGCGCAGGCGTCGTTGCGCGCCGCGCAGGCCAATGAGCTGAAGGCCCGCCAGGACAGCACCCGGCTCGAACGGCTGTACCGCGAAGACCAGGGCACCGTCTCGCTGCGCCGCCTGGAAATCGCGCGGGCGAATCTGACGCAGGCCATCAGCCAGGTCGCGGCCGCGCGCGCCGAGGTGCAGCGCGCGCGCGAACAGGAGGGCGGCAGCGAGGAAGACAACGCCAAGCTGCGCAGCGCCGCCGCCGCGCTGGAGAAGGCCGAGCTGGACCTGGCCAACACCCAGGTGCGGGCCCGTTCGGCGGGGCTGATCACGGACCTGCGCACCGATGCCGGGCAGTTCGCCGCCGCCGGCAACCCGGTCATGACGCTGATCGCCATCCACGATGTCTGGATCAGCGCGGAAATGACCGAGAACAACCTGGGCCACGTGGAGCCCGGCACGCCGGTGGCGATCATCCTGGACGCGCTGCCCGGGCAGATCTTCAAGGGCCGCGTGCGCAGCGTCGGCTACGGCGTCAACGTGGGGCCGGGCACGCCGCCCGGCAGCCTGCCCACGGTGCAGAACAGCCGCGACTGGCTGCGGCCGGCGCAGCGCTTTCCCGTCATCGTGGAGTTCGATCCCGGCGACCTGCCGGCCTTGAGCGGCGTGCGCGTGGGCGGACAGGCCGAGGTCATGGCGTTTCCCAGTTCCGGCAATCCACTCAATCTGCTGGGCCGCGCATACATGCGGCTGATGAGCTGGCTCTCCTATGCGTACTGACCTCGATCCTCGCGCACAACGCGCCCTGCGCGTGGGCGCGGGCACCGCCTTCTGCACGGCCATCAGCTACGGCCTGGACCTGCCCATCCCCATGGTCGCGCCGGTGCTGGGCGTCATGCTGCTGGCATCGATGAACCGGCCCCTGTCGATCAAGAGCGGGCTGGGCCTGATGCTGATGGCGCTGCTCACCACCGCGATCGGCCTGCTGCTGAGTCCTTGGCTGCGCTACTACCCGTTGAGCGGGGTGCTGCTCATCGCACTGTGCCTTTACTACGCCTTCCTCCACGGGCTGCGCGGCGGCAACAACCTGCTGTCGACCTTTCTCATCATCGGCCTGACCATGATTTCCGCGGCAGGCACCGTCGACTTCGCGCTGGCCGCCCTGGTGATCGAAGCGCTGGGCAAAGGGCTGCTGGTCGCGGTCCTGGCGCTGGGCGGCTGCCATCTGCTATTCCCCGAGCCGGCGGCCGCGCCCGCGCCGGCCGCGGCGCCGGTCCTGCCGGCGAACGAGGCCAGCCGCCTGGCCTTGCGCGCCGCGCTCGTGGTGATGCCGGCCTTCCTGCTGGCGCTGACCGACCCGCTGGGCTACATGCCCATCATCCTGAAATCGGTCAGCCTGGGGCGGCAAAGCTGCGTCACCGCCGCCCAGGGCGCGGCGCGCGAACTGCTGGGCTCGACCTTGCTGGGCGGCGTGCTGGCGGTCGCGTTCTGGTGCGCCCTGAGCCTGTTCGTGAACCTGTGGATGTTCTTTCTCTGGACGCTGCTGTTCGCCCTCGTGGCCGCGCGCAGGCTCTACCGGCTGAGCCCGACCTCGCACCCGCCCAGCTTCTGGCTGAACACGCTGGTGACGCTGATCATCCTGCTGGGCCAGTCGGTGCAGGACAGCGCCGCGGGCAAGGACGTCTACACCGCATTCGCGGTGCGCATGGGCCTGTTCATCGGCGTCACGCTCTACGCCTGCCTGATGCTGCGCCTGCTGGAAGCGCGGGGCCGCACGCGCGGCGGGCTGGAATCCGGCAGCAATACTTCAACCGCAGTCCCCTCAGACGCTTGAATCAGGAGGCAGCCATGTCATTGCCAGACGAACCGGCCCCACCCTCGCACTCGGCGGGGTGGCGCTTCAAATGCGGGATCGGATTGTTCATCATTGCCTTCGCCCTGTGGTTCCTCATCCCCGTGGCGGGCTACATGGACGTGCCGGGTCCGCGCATCGCCGCGCTGACCGGCACCATCTTCATCGCCAACAAAGTCTTGCTGTTGAGCTGCATCGCCGTCATGGGCAAGGAGGGCTTCCAGCGGCTCAAGTCCATCGTGTTCGGCCACGCCAAGAAACTCGCTCCGGTGCAGAAAGTCGGCCGCGTGCGCCATGCCATCGGCCTGGTCATGTTCTTCCTGCCCATCCTGACCTCGGTGCTGGAACCCTACATCGATGAAATGTGGCCGGGGCTGCGGCCCAATCTGTGGCAGGCGCAGCTGGCCGGGGACATCATGTTGATCGCCAGTTTCTTCGTGCTGGGGGGGGATTTCTGGAGCAAGCTGCGAGCGCTGTTCGTGCGCACGGCGTAGCGGCGGGGGCGCCATGGCCGGAGCCGGCGCTTTCATAGGAAAATGCCGGCTCGCGTTCCGACGCGCAACCTCAGCCATCAACCAGGACCCGCCATGCCGCAACTCGACATTTACCAGGTAGACGCTTTCACCGCCGCGCCCTTCGGCGGCAATCCCGCGGCGGTCGTGCCGCTGCAGGCGTGGCTGCCGGACGAAACGCTGCAACGCATCGCAGAAGAAAACAACCTGTCCGAAACCGCCTACTTCGTGCGCAAGGGCGATGTCTACGAGCTGCGCTGGTTCACGCCCGCGGTGGAGGTGGACCTGTGCGGCCATGCCACGCTGGCGTCGGCCTGGGTGCTGTTCGAACAGCTGGGCGCAACAGAGGACGTGCTGCGCTTTGCCACGCGCAGCGGCGAACTGCAGGTGCGCCGCGCGGGCGACCGGCTGGCGATGGATTTTCCGGCCAAGCGGCCCGAAGCGCAGGAGATCCCGCCGGGTCTGCTGCAGGCGCTGGGCCTGCCGGGCGCGCAGGCGTTCTACAGGACGGACGACTATCTGGTGGTGATCGACGATGAAACGCGGATCGATGCCTTGAAGCCGGACTTCGCCGCGCTGGCGGCTTTCGAGACGCGTGGTGTGGCGGTGACGGCGCCGTCGGCGCAATTCGATTTCGTGACGCGCTGGTTCGGGCCGCGGGTGGGCGTGAACGAGGATCCGGTGACCGGATCGGCGCACACCTCGCTGGCGCCGTACTGGGCCCAGCGCCTGGGCAAGCGCAGCCTGAGTGCGCAGCAGGGCGGGGCGCGCAAGGGCCAGTTGCAGTGCGAGGTGCTGGATAACGGCCGGGTGATCATCAGCGGCCAGGCGGCACTGTACCTGCGCGGCTCGATCTTCATCTGAAGCCGGGCGGGCCGCCGGCCAAGCGCGCGGCGGCGTAACAAAAGAGACGTTGACACGGTTTATGCTCAACACTAGCATAAACCGTGCTCTTTTTTTGACCATTAAATGCTCAATATGAGCATAATAATTCCGCGAGGAGACGCGTTCATGGACACCCCCAACCGCCGGTACGTCGAATTCGATCTGCCTGCCACGACCAGCTGCCCCAACGCCGTCGGCCAGGCCTGGGCCCGCGTGCCCGAACCCTTGCCAGCCAGCGAACGCGCCGCCTGCGTGGCGCGCATACGCGAACTGCTGGCGCGGGAGCGCGCCGTGCTGGTCGCCCATTACTACGTCGATGCGGAGTTGCAGGAGCTGGCCGAACAGACCGGCGGCTGCGTCGGCGACTCGCTGGAGATGGCGCGCTTCGGCCGCGACCACCAGGCCCGCACGCTGGTGGTGGCCGGCGTGCGCTTCATGGGCGAGACGGCCAAGATACTGAGCCCGGACAAGCGCATCCTGATGCCGGACCTGGACGCCACGTGTTCCTTGGACCTGGGCTGTCCGGCCGCCGACTTCGCCGCCTGGTGCGATGCCCATCCGGACCGGACGGTGGTGGTCTACGCCAATACCAGCGCCGAAGTGAAGGCGCGCGCGGACTGGGTCGTGACCTCGTCCATCGCGCTGGACGTGATCGCCGACCTGCATGCGCGCGGCGAGAAAATCCTGTGGGCGCCGGACCGCCACCTGGGCGACTACGTGCAGCGCCAGACCGGCGCCGACATGCTGCTGTGGCAGGGCTCGTGCCTGGTGCACGATGAATTCAAGGGTACGGAGCTGGAACTGCTGCGCGCCGAGCATCCGCAGGCCAAGGTGCTGGCGCACCCGGAATCGCCCGCGGCGGTGCTGGCGCAGGCGGACGTGGTGGGCTCGACCACCCAGTTGATCGAGGCCGCGCGCAAGTTCGATACCGGCCTGCTGATCGTGGCGACCGACCAGGGCATCCTGCACAAGATGCGCGCCGCGGCGCCCGGCAAGACCTTCCTGGCCGCGCCCACCGCAGGCAACAGCGCCAGCTGCAAGAGCTGCGCGCATTGCCCCTGGATGGCCATGAACGCCTTGAGCAACCTGGCCGAGACCCTGGAGCACGGCCGCAACGAAATCACGCTGGACCCCGCGCTGGGCCTGCGCGCCAAGGCGCCGATCGACCGCATGCTCGACTTCGCGGAACAGCGCAAGCGCCGCGTGCAGGCCAGCGGCGACTTCGCGCGCGACACGGCGCTGTACGCCAGCGTCGGGCCGGCCTAGGGACTACCGGAGGTCCGCTCATGGAATTCGACGTCATCATCATCGGCAGCGGGCTGGCTGGCATGACCGCGGCGCTGGAACTGGCCCCGCGCAGGCGCGTCGCCCTCGTGTCCAAGGGCGAATTGCGCGACAGCGCCAGCAACCGCGCCCAGGGCGGCATCGCCGCGCCGCTGGGCGCGGACGACAGCATCGAGGCGCACGTCAAAGACACCCTGGTCGCCGGCGCCGGCCTGTGCGACCTGCCGGCCACGCGGCACATCATCTCCCGGGCCTGCGGCGCGATTGCCTGGCTGCAGGAGCAGGGCGTCGCGTTCACGCCTTCGCTAGGCGGATTGCATCTGACGCGCGAAGGCGGCCACGGCCTGCGCCGCATCGCACACGCGGCGGACGCGACCGGCAGCGCCATCGTCGCGGCGCTGGAGGACCGGGTGCGGCGGCAAGCCGGCATCACGCTGCTGCAGGCGCATTGCGCCGTGGACCTGATCCTGGACGGCGCCGCGGGTACGGCCGAGGCGCGTTGCCGCGGCGTGCGCCTGCTGGACCTGCGCAGCGGGCGGATCTTCGACGCAGCGGCCGGCCATGTCGTGCTGGCCACGGGCGGCGCGGGGCAGGCGTACCAGACGACCACCGCGCCGCCGGCCGCGACCGGCGACGGCATCGCCATGGCTTGGCGCGCGGGCTGCCGGATCGCCAACATGGAGTTCACGCAGTTCCATCCCACCGGCCTGCATCATGCGCAGGCGGGCGGATTCCTCATCTCCGAGGCCGTGCGCGGCGAGGGCGGCCTGCTGTGCCTGCCCAACGGCGCGCGCTTCATGCCGGCGCACGATGCGCGCGCCGAGTTGGCGCCGCGCGACATCGTCGCCCGCGCCATCCAGGGCGAGATGGAACGCCATGGGCTGGAATGCGTGTACCTCGACATCAGCCACCAGCCGCCTGAATTCCTGCGGGAGCACTTTCCCACCATCCAGGCGCGCTGCCTGGCGCTGGGCATCGACATCACGACGACTCCCATCCCGGTGGCGCCCGCCGCGCACTACACCTGCGGCGGCGTCGTCGCCGACATGGCCGGACGCAGCAATCTGCCCGGCCTGTACGCGGTGGGCGAGGCCGCCTGCACCGGACTGCATGGCGCCAACCGCTTGGCCAGCAACTCGCTGCTGGAATGCGTGGTGATGGGGCGGGCCGGGGCGCAAGACATACTCGATCAGGCGCCGGTCCCTGCCTACAGGAGGTCGCGCGCCGATGATGAAACGGCCAGGCCGGCGTCACCGGACCTGGCGCGGCTGCGGCGCGACCTGCGACAGCTGATGAGCCGCGACGTGGGCGTGCTGCGCAGCGACGCGTCGCTCGCGCGCGCTGCGGCCTTCATCGGTCCGCTACGCGCTCAGACCGATGCGAGGCTGCTGCGCGAGGGCCTGAGCCTGGAACTGCTGGAACTGCGCAACCTGGCCCTGGTGGCCGATCTCATCGTGCGGGCGGCAAGCGCGCGTGGTGAAAGCCGGGGGGCGCATTTCAATCGGGATCGTCCGGGCTCGGACGCCGTGGATTTTCGATCGCGCGCGCCTGCCGCGGCAGCGTAGGCGCGGGCGGGGTAGTTTCCGGCCGGCCAGCGGCTCAGGCAACCCCGGTCAGCAGATGCTGTGCGGCGCCTGTTGCGGCGCGCCTGAAGCGCGACGGCGATACCCCCATGTGCTCGCGGAAAAAGCGCGAAAAATTGCCGGGCGTGGAGAAACCCAGGTCCAGCGCCACCGAGGTCAGCGGCTGTTCCTGCTGCACCAGCAGGCGCACCGCTTCCTCCACGCGCACGGCGCTCCAGAATACCTGCGGCGTGGTGTTGAGCTGATCGCGGAACAGCGCGAAGAAATGACCGCGCGACAGGCCAACGCGACTGGCAACTTCCTCCGCCGTGATCGGTTCGTGGGCATGTTCGCGCATATAGGCGATCGCCGCGCGCAGCCTGCGGTCCAGCGCCGGAGCGGCGGGCATGAGACTGCGAGGGCGTTCGGGTCCGGTGGACGAGTCGATCGCCGCTTGCAGCAGGGCCTCCACTTCGGCATCCAGGTCGGCGCCCGGGTGTTCGTGCGGCGCGACGATCTTGTCCAGCAGGCGCCAACAGCCCTGGCGCACTGCCGCGTCAATCGGAACGCCAGGAGCGGCGAAATGGAATGGCCGGCCGGTGGCGGCGCGCCGTTCGTCCAGCCAGGGCTTGGCGATGTAGAGCACCAGAAAGATGGCTGGGCGCGAGCGCTCCAGCAAGCGTGCGTCGTGCGATTCGTAGGTGTTGGTGCCGAGCGCCAGGTGTTCGCTGTAGGGGACCGGAGTCTGGCCGACATGCCCCAGCACGCGGGCGCCGCCCAGCCACAGGGCCAACTGCACTTCCGCATGCGCATGCGCGATCAGGTCGTCGCGCAGTTCCAGCACGACGGCGCGGCCGAACGCGCCTTCGTGCAAGGCGTAGGTCTCCTGCATCTCTGTCTCCCGTTTTTCTTATCGCCTCGTCGCGCAAGCCAGGGCCTGCGTGCGGGCGGGTGCGGCGCTCAGGGAATTTTATGGGCGTTTACGCGTTTGTCCGCGCTAGGTGTATTCACTAGGCACAAAATCTGACTCTGCGATAAGTCCGCGCACCCGGCGATAAGCGCGCCGCCGTCTGCGCCGATACAGTCCTGAAAAATTGCCGGCGCAATGCCGATGCAAACAGCGACTGTTCAGATAAGGGAGACGCCAGCATGAGCACGCAACACGTCAACGGCATGGCCGTGGAAATCGACGGCGAGGGGCCGGCACTGTTGTGCATACACGGCTTGGGCGGCTCCTCGAATACCTGGACGCCCGTCATGGGCGCCTTCGACGGTTTCCGCGTGATCCGCCCCGACCTGCCAGGCAGTGCGCGCTCGGCGCTGGGCGAAAAGCGCCTGTCCATCTCTGTCTATGTGGACGCGCTGGCCGGATTGCTGGACGCATTGGACGTCGATGCGGCGCATGTCGTCGCCCATTCGCTCGGAACCGTCGTGGCCCAGCATCTTGCCGCGGCGCATCCGGGCAGGGTCAAGTCGTTGGTCCTGTTCGGCCCGCTGGCCGCACCACCCGACGCGGGCCGGCCCGGCATCCGGGCGCGGGCGGAGCTGGCGCGCGGCGGCGACGCGGCCATGCAGGAGATCGCGGACGCCATCGTCAAGGCCGCGACCAGCGCCCAGACCAAGCAGGATCAGCCCGCCGTGCTGGCGCTGGTGCGCGAGAGCGTGATGCGCCAGCCGCCGCAAGGCTACGCGCAGAGCTGCGAGGCGCTGGCCGATGCGCAGCCGGCCGCGGTCGAGACGATAGGCGTGCCGGCCCTGCTGGTCACCGGCGACCAGGACGGCGTGGCGCCGCCCGCCAATGTCGAGGCCCTGGCCGCGCGCATGCCAGGCAGCCGCCGCATCGTGCTGGACGGATGCGGCCACTGGACCACCTACGAAAAGCCCCAGGCCTGCATGCAGGCCCTGCGGGAGTTCCACGCGGCGCTGCGCTAGGCCACGTTTTCCTGGCGTTTCAACATAAGAAATCGGCCCCCAACGCGGGCCGGAGGAGACCTGTCATGTCCAGAATTGCCATTACCAATGTCGCCATCTTCGATGGCAGCGGCATGGAACCTTTTCAAGGCGAAGTATTGATCGACGGCGCGCGCATCGCGCAGGTCGCGCGCGCGCCAGAGCAGGTGAGCCGGGAGGGCGCGCGCCTCATCGACGGGCGCGGCCGCTTCCTGATGCCGGGCATGACGGAAGCGCACACGCATTTCTCCTGGAACGACCAGCCCACGCTGGCCGCTATCCAGTTCATGCCGCCGGAAGAGCACATACTCTGGTGCGTGCGCGTGGCCAAACGCTATCTGGAAATGGGTTGGACCTCGGCCATCGGCGCGGCCGCGGCCAAGCCGCGCCTCGACGTGGTGCTGCGCAACGCCATCAATGCCGGCGAATGCCCGGGGCCGCGCTACCTGGCGGGCAGCCAGGAGATCACCACCATAGGCGCGCTGGGCGACAACTCGCTGCCGCACATGCCGTTCGACGAGCTTAGCTTCGGCAGCGTGTGCTGTGGCCCCGAAGAGATCCGGCGTTCGGCGCGCACCTTCATCAAGTACGGTGTCGATCACCTGAAGATAAATCTGTCCGGCGAGTACATCGCCGGGCTGCCGGCCGAGATGTCGCCGTTCGCGGAAGACGAGATCGCCATGCTGGCCAGCGAGGCCAAGCGCTACGGCAAGCGCGTCGCGGCCCACGCGCGCTCCAGCGAGTCGGTCAAGCAATGCGTGCGCCACGGCATCGAGATGATCTACCACGCCAGCTTCGCCGACGAAGAGGCGCTCGACATGCTGGAAGCCAACAAGGACCGCCATTTCGTCGCGCCCGGCATAGGCTGGTTGATCCGCACCGCCTTCAATGCCTCTGAATACGGCATCACGCCCGCCGTCGCCGAACAGATGGGCTACAAGCGCGAGCTGGAAATCGCCTCGGAGTCGCTGCGCAAGATGCACCAGCGGGGCATCCGCATCCTGCCCGGCGGCGACTACGGTTTTGCCTGGATGCCGCACGGTACCAGCGCCAATGATCTCCAGTATTTCGTCGACTACATCGGCATGACCCCCACGGAGGCGCTGGTTTCCGCCACCGGCCTGGGCGGCCATATCATGCAGCGGCCGGATGAGCTGGGCATGCTGCGCGCCGGCTATCTCGCGGACTTGGTCATGGTCGATGGCGATCCGCTCAAGGATCTGTCGCTGCTGGTCGATCCGGACAGGATCGTGCTGGTAATCAAGGATGGGCGGGTGTGCAAGGACACTTGTCCGCGCGGGCGGGGCGATGCCGCGGCGGTGCAGACCACGGAGGGCCTCAGGGAGACCGTGGCACATTGAGCCCTGGGGCGTCCGCAAGGGGGCGCCTTCTTTCGTCATGCGGAGTGTGCTGTAGCCGCGCGCTGGGTAATCAGTTCTCCGATCCGGTCTATCAACGCCAGCAGCTGCGGCGTTGCCGGCAATGCCGTGTTCATTCGCAGGCAATTCGCAAACCGCTTGCCGTCCGCCGAGAACATCGCGCCAGGGCAGACGCTGAAACCTTCGGCCTGCCCCTGTCGCATCAATTCCCGCGTATCGGTTCCTGCCGCCAATTCCAGCCACAGCAGGAACCCCGCATCCGGTTGTGTGTAGCGGGTGCTTGCGGGCCAGGTAGACCGTATCCGCGCCGAGATGGCGCGCATCGAGGCTTGTGTCCTGGCTGTGAAGCGCCGCAGGTGCCGGTCGTAGTCGCCGTTGAGCATCAGATCGGCCAGCGCCGCCTCCATGACGGGCGATCCCGCCAGGCTGGCTTCGACGCGCTTTTCCGTGGCCTCGCGCACGAAGCGTCCGGCCTCAAGCCAGCCTGTGCGCCAACCCGGGGCCAGCGTCTTCGACACGGACGAGCAGTACAGCACCATGCCTGCAGTATCGAAGGCCTTGCAAGAAGGTTCGCGTTGCGGTTGCATGGTGATGTCGCCGTACAAGTCGTCTTCGATCAGCGGCACCCCTGCGCGGGTGGCCAACTGCACCAGCCGCTGCTTCGCCCGCACCGGCATGGTGAAGCCGGACGGATTGTTCGCGGTCGGACAGACGATCACCGCCGCGATCCGGTAACGCTTCAACGCGCTATCGAGCACATCCAGGTCCATGCCCCTGCCCGCATCGGCGGGGATCTCGAGCGCCTTCAAGCCGTGCGCCTTCAGCAGCATCAGCGTGCCGAAGTAGCAGGGCGATTCCACCGCGACCGTATCGCCTGGCTTTGTCACCACGCCCAGCGCGATCTGCATGGCCTGCGTCGCGCCAGCAGTGATGATGAGCTTGTCGGGATCCAGGTTTCCGTCCCAGCGCAGCGCCCGTTTGGCGATCTGGCGGCGCAGGTCCGCGCGGCCGGGCGGCACGCTGTACAGCACGCCTTGCGCACCCAGGCGGCGATGCGCGGCAGCGACGCTGCGGGCCAGTTCGCGGCTGGGCAACCAATCGGGGCAAGGCGTGGCCGCGCCCAGCATGACCAGGTCGGGCGAACGGGCCTGGGCGAACAGGTCATGGACCTGCCCGGTCAGCGTGACGGGGCGCGGCAGCGCGGACGGACGCTGGGGCGCCGCACGCGCAACGGGCGCTTGGTGGCGCGGCGCCACGTAGTAGCCGGAGCGGGGGCGGGCGACGACCAGGCCCTGCGATTCCAGCTCACGCAAGGCGCGTTCGGCGGTGGGCGCGCTGACCTTGTTGGCCAACGCCAGTTGCCGCACCGAGGGTAGCTTGTCGCCCGGCGCGAGCTGGCCGCGTGCGATCACGGCGCCCAAGCGCGAGGCAATGCGGCCGTATGTGGTGGCGGAAGCGGCCATTGAATTCTGTATAGGTATTTTTATTGGAAATCTGACTATACAGATAAGCTGGCGGTGAAACTAGCATCACGTCTTGTCTGGACTGGAGAGACCGATGAAAGTCGCAATGCTTGCCTACGACGGGTTTACCGATGTGGACCTGTTCCTCCCCTGGGACCTGTTCAACCGCGTGCAGGATCCGGACTATGTGAACTACCAAGGGCCCTGGTCGGTCCGCATCTGTTCCGATGCTGATGAGGTCAGGTCCAACACCGGCATCAGCTTCCGGCCGCATGGCAAGCTGGAAGAGCTGCGCGAGGCCGACGCTGTATTCATCGTCAGCGGTCCGGGTTCGCGCGCCAAGCTGGCGGATGCGGACTTCATGGCGCGCCTGCAACTGGATCCGGACCGCCAGGTGATCGGCGCCATCGATTCGGGCGTGCTGTTCCTGGCCAAGCTGGGCTTGCTGGAAGGCAAGACGGCCACGACCTATCCCGGCGTGTTCGCCGAACTGGAGTCGATGGGAATCAGCACCGTGCACGAAGCGCTGGTCGTGCACGGCAATGTGGCATCGGCGGGCGGCTGCTTGTCCACCCAGGACCTCGCGGGCTGGATCGTCGAGCGGTTGTTGGGCAAGGAAAAGTCCGAGGCGATGCTGGGGATGATCGCCAAGGTGGAGTGAGCGCGCGGCGGCGCTGTTCTACGTCCTCAAACCTCGCCCACCCCTTCCCGCACACTCGCCGCCAGCATCTGCGCGGTCGCCGCCGACAAGGTCCAGCCCAGATGCCCATGCCCCGTGTTGTAGAACACGCCCGGCCGCCTGCCGGGGCCGACGCGGGGCATCATGCTGGGGGTCATGGGGCGCAATCCGCACCAGGGCACCACGCGCGAGGTGCGGATGCCGGGGAAGTGCTTGCGGGTCCAGTCCACCAGCGGCTGTACGCGTTCGGCGCGGATGTCCATGTTGAAGCCGTTGAATTCGGCCGTGCCGGCCACGCGGAAGCGGTCGCCCAGCCGGCTGGTGACGATCTTGGCGGCTTCGTCCAGCAGGCTGACGTGCGGCGCGGCGGCCTGACTGGCGGCGTCGTCCAGGTGCACGCTGATGGAGTAGCCCTTGACCGGGTAGATGTTGAGCGTGTCGCCCAGCTGCCTGGCGAACTGCCGGCTGATGGCGCCTGCGCAGACGACGATGGCGTCGGCCTCGTGCTGTTCGCGGCGCGTGCCGCCCTCGCGCGCGACGTCGAGCACGTAGGGCGCGCCGTCCACGCTGATGTGGCGGATGTCGGCGTCCTGCGCGAAGCGCACGCCGCGGCGCTCGCAGGCGCGGGCCAGGCCGCTGGTGAATTTGTGGATGTCGCCGGTGGCGTCCGAGGGCGTGTAGAAGCCGCCGTGGCAGGGCGTTTGCAGCGTGGGCTCGATGCCGCGCGCTTCCTCGGGCGACACCGCGTAGCGCTCCAGCCCGCCTTCCTGCAGCAGGGCATTGGCGCGGCGCGCGGTCTCGAAGCTGGCGGCATCGTGGTAGATGTGCAGGATGCCGCGGCGCTCCAGGTCGAAATCTATGCCTTCTTCTTCCGCCATGGCGTACAGGTGCTGGCGCGCGGCGATGGCGAGCCGCGTGGTCTCGATGGTATTGCGGCGGTAGTTGCGGATCTGTCCGATGAACTGCGCCAGCCAGGAGTACTTGTGCCAGCTGAAGCGGGGATTGAGCAGCAGCGGAGCGTTGTGGCGGCCGAGCCAGCGCAGGCCTTTCATGATGGTGGCGGTGCTGTTCCAGACCTCGGCGTTGCTGGCCGACAACTGGCCGCCATTGGCATAGGAGGTCTCCATGGCGGGATAGCGCTGGCGGTCGTAGACGGTGACGTGGTATCCCAGTTTGCTCAAGGCATAGGCGGACGTGACGCCGGTGATACCGGCGCCAATGATGGCGATGCGGGGCATGATGGCTCCAGATTGAGTGGCCGCGGCCACCCGGCCGCAGCACCCCATCTGTCTCTGTACCTGAGAGCTTCACCCGCGGCGCAAGCGGCGGCGGGTTCCCCTTCGGTGGGCGCGCTTGGCGCCTCTCTCCAGATTGTCTAGACCGCGCAGTCCTGTTTGCCTGAGAGTTTCCGGGGCGGTTGCTCCGTCGGCGCCTGCCGCTGGGACAGGTCTCTTCTGCGGGGTTTTGGATCGACGAGCCGAGAATAGCCAAAATCCCCGGGAATGAGACCAAGGGTTAGTACCTATGGAGCGCCGCGCCGCGTTACGATGCTTGCGCGCCGCCGTTGCGGCGCCACGGATCCGACACGACAGGGAATGATGAGAATGCGCTTGAACAGCATGCTGCGCACGGGATTGTTTGCGCTGATGGCCGGAGGCAGCGCACTGGCGCAGGCCGGTCCGGCCGACGCGGACCGCAAGATCGACGAGGCGGTTCAGGCCGTCATGCGCGAACATGGCATCCCTGGGATGTCGATCGCCGTGACCGAAGACGGCGCGCAGCGCTTCTACAACTACGGCGTGGCGTCCAGGGAAACGGGAAAGCCGGCGGGCAGCGATACCCTTTATGAGGTCGGCTCCATCAGCAAGACCTACACGGCAACGCTGGCAGCCTACGCGCAGGCGCGCGGCCGCCTGGCGTTGAGCGACAGTCCGGCCAAGTATCTGCCGGAACTCGCCGGCAGCGAGTTCGCCAAACTGAGCCTGATCAACCTGGGCACGCACACGACCGGCGGCTTCCCCTTGCAGGTGCCCGACGCGATCAAGAACCAGGCGCAGCTGATGGCTTACCTCAAGGCGTGGAAGCCCGAGCATGCCGCCGGCACGTACCGTACCTACGCCAACCCCAGCATCGGCATGCTGGGCGTGGTCGCCGCCAAGAGCCTGAACCGGCCGTTCAAGGCGGCGATGGAGCGGGACCTGTTTCCCAAGCTGGGCCTGACCAGCACCTACATTGACGTGCCCGCCGCCAGGATGGTTGACTACGCGCAGGGCTACAACAAGCAGGACGCGCCCGTGCGCGTGAATCCCGGCGTGCTGGCGGACGAGGCCTATGGTGTGAAGACCAGCGCGCGTGACCTGATCCGCTTCGTCGACGCGAACATGGGCTTGAACGTCGCCGATGCCGAACTGCGCGATGCGATCGCGCAGACGCACGTTGGCTATTACCAGCTGGGCGACATGGTCCAGGACCTGGCCTGGGAACAACTGCGCTATCCGGCGACGCTGGACGCGCTGCTGACGGCCAACGCCGCCAACTACAACAGCCAGAGCCAGCCGGTGACCGCATTGAACCCGGCGCTGCCGCCGCAGGACGCCGTGTGGATCAACAAGACGGGTTCGACCAACGGCTTCGGCGGCTACGTGGCGTTCGTGCCGTCGAAAAAGCGGGGCATCGTGATACTGGCCAACCGCAACTATCCGAACGAGGCCAGGGTCCGGCTGGCGTACCGGATCCTGGGCGAATTGGACAAGTAGGCGCGCAGGCCACGGGCTAGCGCGCAGGCGGCTGCCGCGCCGCGTCGTAGCGCGGCAGCAGCTGCATCACTTCCAGCCGCTTGCATAGCTGCGCCAGCCGTTCCATCTTGTAGGCGTTCACGTCCATGCCCGCGTAGTCATAGAAGCCCTGGCCGTCGCGCAGTCCGTTGCGCCCCTGTTCCATGTTGCAGGCGATGACGGCGGGCGAGGCGAAGCGCGGATCGATGGCGTCGGCGAGATAGCGCGAGGCGTAGTAGAGGATGTCGCCGCCGCCCCAATCTATGAATTCCAGCAGCCCCAGGACCGAGAAGCGCAGGCCGAAGCCCAGGCGCACGGCCGTGTCGATGTCTTCGGCGCTGGCCACGCCTTCCTCCACCATGCGGGCCGCTTCGTTCATGGCCAGGGCTTGGATGCGCGGCACGATGTAGCCGGCGGCGGGAGCGCATTGCACCGGCTTCTTGCCCGCCAGGCGCAGCGTTTCCAGCAGGCCCTGCGTCGCGGCCTCGCTGGTCTGGGGGCCGCGGCTCACTTCCACCAGCGGTATCAGGTAGGCGGGGTTGAGCCAATGCGCGTTCAGGAAGCGCTGCGGGCCCTGCACCAGTTCCGCCAGTTCGGTGACGAGAAAGGTGGACGTGGTAGACGCGATGATGGTGTCCGGCGCGCAGGCCGATCCCAGCCACAGAAAGGCGTCGCGCTTGGCGTCCAGGCGTTCGGGCACGGCTTCGAACACCACGCGGGCCTGCCGCAGGTCTGATTCCGCATCCGCGCGCGAGCATAGGCGCACGCGCGCCTGCGCAATCTCTGCCTGCGAAGCATCGAGCAGGCCCAGGCTGGACAGGATGCCGAGCTCGCGGCGCAGATCGTCCCGCACGCGCGCGAAGTACTCGGCCTGTTCCGCGGCCGTGCGCGGCTTGATGTCTATCAGCGTGACGTCCAGTCCGGCATGGATGTATGACAGCGTGATGCCCACGCCCATGCGGCCGGCGCCGATCACGCACAGTTTTTCGTTCATGGCATGCATCCTCGTGTCAGCAGCCTTCGGCCAGCAGTTTGCGCATGCCGTCGCGCGACAGGCGGTCCAGGCCCAGGCGCTCCAGCGTGCGTCCTTCAGCGTAGAGATCACGGCCGGTAACCGCGCTGGCCAGGCTCAGCAAGCCTTGCGCCACGGGCGTCGGCACGCCCGCCCAGCGGCCGGCCGACACCAGGAAAGACAGGCCGAGCCGCGTGTCCTCGAGCATATAGCGGTGCGTGTGCAGGTCTATGTCCTCGCGCCAGTCGCCGCTGTCCGTGAGCCGGCCGTGCGCGCCGCGGCCGTACATCCATTCGTCGCCCTCGGCGGCGTAGTGGTCGGCCAGCGGGAAGTGGGGCGCGGCATAGCCCAGGGCCACGCGGATGGCGATGCGCTCGGCGTCCAGCGCGTCGGTCACGCGCCGGATCGAGGCCTGGGTGCCTTCGTTGTGGATGTCCCACTTGTCGAAGTGTTCGAGCGGACCCGCGTTCATCATGATGAGCGGCGGGTGGATGATGGGCCCGGCATTCATCAGCGCGCCGGAAAGCCCGTCCTCTATCGGCTCGACGCTGGGATAGGCGCGCCGGACCACCGCCAGCGCATGCTCCGACAGCCGGCGCGGGAAGACGCCCGTGGGCAGGCGGGTCGCGTGGCCGCTGACGACGACTTTTTCGCCATGCTTGCGCGCCAGGTAGGGCAGGGTGCCGGTCTCGGCGAAGGCCGTCTCGGCGGAATTTCCGGCGTCTTTCATGGCGCGGGCGAAGACGTAGCAGCCGAAGGTGCCAGGCAGCAGGAAAACCACCTGGCCGTCGCGCAGCAGCGGCGCCAATGCCTGGGCCAACGCTTCGTGGGTGGTGGACGGCAGGGGTATGACCAGCAGCTCGGCATCCTCCACGGCCGCGGCCAGGTCGCGCACCAGCTGCAATTGCCGCGGTCCGTCGCCCAGCGGCAGCTGGCGCGTGCCGCGATAGTCGGTGACCGTCAACGCGCCCGCGTCCCGCAATCCCTGGAAGGCGGCCCAGTCCCGCCGCCACCAGCGCAGCTCATGGCCTTTTTCAAGCAAGTCGGCCGCCGCCGCGTAGCAGCCGTGGCCGCCGCCTATGACGCTGATTCTCATGGTCAAGCTCCGTCTGTTGGAGCCTTGATCCTAGCGGCGGCGCGCGGGCCGGGCTGCGCCGAACGCGCAAGCGGCGTTCCGATCCGGCAAGCGAATTCACGCGCCGCCCGGCGGCGCCTAATGCCTGCCTTGGCGCAGGGTGTCCGACGGCAGGCAGCCGTAGCGCTTGCGGTAGTGGGTGGCGAAATGTCCGAAGCTGGAAATGCCGTGCCGCAGCAGGATGTCGGTGACGCTGTCGCCTTCGCTGGCCTGCGCAAGCGCCGCGTGCACCTGCGCCAGCCGCTGGTTGCGCACGTAGTCGCTGGGACTCTGCTTCAGGAATTGCGAGAAGCCGTTTTGCAGCGTGCGCACGGAGACGCCGCAATGGGCCGCCAGGTCCATCAGCGAGAGCGGTTGGTCCAGATGGCTTTCTATGTAATCGCGCGCGCGCCGCACGTGCAGCGGCAGCGGTTGGCGGCGGTCTGCCTGCAGGGCCTCGGAGTAGTTGTGAGGCAACTGGGTCAGCAGCAGCGTCAGCAGATAGTCTGAAAAGCCCGCGGCCAGCGTTTGCGTGACGCCTTCGATGGCGGGGTGGCGGTACAGCCGGCACAGATAGTCCAGCGTTTCGCGCACCGCCACCGGTCCGGGGGCGTCGGCATCCATTTGCAGGTCGAACACCAGCGCCTGTTTGACGGGGCGTTCGAGCAGCCGCTGCAACTGGCGTTCCAGCGCCTCGCGCTCGATGCGCAGGATCAGGTTGCGGCAGTCGCGGCCGATGCGGATCACGCTGCGCTCGGAGGGCGAGGATATCGTCAGGCTGCCCGCGTTCATCGACGCGCTGCGCTTGCCCAGCGTGATCAGCCCGGAGCCTTGCAGCGTGATGCGGATCAGGTAGTAGCTGGCGATGTCGCCGGCGTCGATCTCGACTTCGGCGCCATAGTGCAGATCGAACAAGGCCGCATTGCCGAAGAAGACGCCATACAGGCGGGATTGCAGGGGTTTTCCCGGAGGGACGCACATGCGGTGCGACCACAGGTGCTGGCTGACCTGATCCTTGATCTCGGCGATGTTGCCCGAGTCCAGCAAGCAATGGCGGTCCAGCGGATTGGTGTCGTTGAACATGCTTTCCTGCGCAGCGGGAACAGTCATTGCGTCAGGCGTATAGAGGCTGGCCGCGCAAAGACCTACAAAAGATGGGCCTGCAAGCAAGTGAGGCGCAACCCGGCCCGTGGGGCGATGGGGCAGATCTCACCACCATACAAGGGAAACAAACCATGACTGACGGCAGCCCGCGGCACGGACCAAAACCTAGCTACGCCTACGAGTGGTACGTCGTGGTGATATGCATGCTAGCGTACATATTTTCCTTCGTCGACAGGCAGATCCTGGCGTTGATGATCGAGCCCATCAAGCACGACCTGCAACTGTCCGACACGCAATTCAGCTTGCTGCACGGGCTGGCGTTTTCCTTGTTCTACGCCTTCATGGGCATCCCGATCGCCTTGCTGGCGGATCGCTATTCGCGGCCGAAGATCATCGCGATAGGTGTGGCCTTCTGGAGCCTGGCCACGGCGGCCTGTGGCCTGTCGCGCAATTTCGCGCAGATGTTTCTTGCGCGGATCGGCGTGGGCGTGGGCGAGGCGGCGCTGTCGCCTGCCACGTACTCCATGCTCAGCGACATGTTTCCGCGCGAAAAGCTGGGGCGCGCCGTCGGCATCTATTCGATCGGCTCGTTCATCGGCGGCGGCATGGCGTTCCTGATCGGCGGCTACGTCATCAACCTGCTCAAGAGCGTGGACACCGTTGCCTTGCCCTGGATAGGCGCCATGCGGCCGTGGCAGGTGACCTTCTTCATCGTGGGGTTGCCCGGCCTGCTGATCGCGCTGCTGATCCTGCTGACGGTGCGAGATCCGCAGCGGCTGGGCTTGCGGCGCAATGCCTCGGGGCAGGTGCAGAAGCCCGCCATGAAGGACACCTTCCGCTTCCTGGGCCGCCACCGCAGCACTTTTTTCTGCCACTACCTGGGCTTCTCGTTCTATGCGATGGTGCTGTTCGCGCTGCTGGGCTGGACGCCGGCGTTCTACATGCGCAAGTTCGGCATGTCGCCCTCGGAAGCGGGCTACATGCTGGGCGCGGTGGTGCTGGCCGCCAATACGGCGGGCGTGTTCTGCGGCGGCTGGTTGATGGACTGGCTGGCCAAGCGCGGCTACAGCGATGCGCCGCTGCGCGCAGGCGTGATCGGCGCGGCCGGCATGGCCTTGCCTGCGGTGATCTTCACCCAGGTCGATTCCCTGTGGTGGTCGGTGGGCTTGTTGCTGCCCGCCATGTTCTTCGCCTCGTTTCCCATGCCGACCTCGACGGCCGCGATGCAGATACTGCCGCCCAACCAACTGCGCGCCCAGGTGTCGGCGCTGTTCCTGCTGATCTCGAACCTGATCGGGCTGGGCCTGGGCACCACCGCGGTGGCCATGTTGACGGATCGGCTGTTCAAGAACCCGGCGGCGGTCGGGCAGTCCATGTCGGTCCTGGTCGGCGTGGCCACGGTGCTGTGCATCGGCCTGCTGGCCGCGGGCTGCAAGCACTATCGGCGCAGCCTGAACCTGGAAGCGCAGGAGGCGCCGCCGCTTGCGCCCGCGCGCGTGCCATCCTGAAAGCGGCGGCCCGGGCCGCCCGGGGTCGCGATGCGGCCCTTTTTTGAACTCTGTTACCTCTCCGTTGAACTGCACATTCCTCGTAAAAGAAATGGCGCCGGGGATGCGCTATAAGGGACGATTGACGCATTACTGTTCCCCCAATTCATGCCCCGTTTTCCCCGCAGTTCGTCGCTGGCCCTGTCCGTTGCCCTGGTGGGCGTCCTGGCGGGATGCTCATCCCCCAAGCCAGAGTTCGAAAAAGAAGACTTCACCCAGAACAACACCTACTCGCGCACCGTCGCCGCCAGCAACGTCGCCGCCTGCGACGCGGGCCGCCGCGCCTTGCTGAGCCAGGGCTACAACATCGACAAGTTCGAGGGTTCGCGGGTCACGGGGCACAAGAATTTCCAGGACGAAAACGGCCAGCACACGCAGATCGCCTTCAACATCGAATGCGCCTCCGACGGCAGCGCGAACGAGCGCGCGACCGTGTTCGCCAACGCGGTGCAGGACCGCTATTCGATCAAGCGCACCAACAGCTCGGCCAGCGTGGGGGTGAGCGTGCTGGGCCAGGTGTCCATGCCGTTCGGCTCCAGCGACGATTCGTTGGTGAAGACGGGCAGCCAGACGGTTGCGCGGCCCAAGTTCTACGAAGGCTTCTTCCAGCTGCTGCAGCGTTTCCTGCCGGATGCGCAGGCCGCCGCCGCGCCGCAAGCGCCCGCGGGCAGCCGTGCCAAGCCGCAACCCAAGGCCGCGCCGGCCGAGCCGCCGGAATCTCCGGACAAGCCGGCCGATACGCTGAATCCTGCCGCAGCCAGTGACGCCAGTGAGTCACCGAAAGCACCGTCCGCGGGAGGTTCCAGTTCGCCGGCCGCGCCTGCATCCGCCACGCCCGCCGCCGTGGCTCCTGCGCCGACGGCGCCTGCACCTGTGGCGCCCGCGCCCGCAGCTCCCGCGCCTGCAGCTGCGGCCCCCGCATCCAGCACGCCCGCATCGACTCCCACGCCCGCCGGGCCGGCAGGCTCCGAAGCGGCCAAGTAAGGCTGTGACGCAGGGCAGCGGCGCCGCGCCGGTTTGCCCTGGCGCAAACCGATGCGCCGCGCCCATTCGCGGCGCGGTCCGCATCCGGCGATAATCCCGGGCACCATGACCTATCAACTCCTGAAAATGCTCCACGTGGCGGCCGTGGTCGCCTGGCTGGGCGGCTCGCTGTTCGTGTCCTTGTTCCTGCTGTCGTCGCAGCCGCAGGACAGTGAGGAAGCGCCCAAAGAGCGCAAGATGCTGGGCGCCTTGCGCCGTTGGACGCTCTACGTGACCACGCCGGCCATGGTGCTGACCTGGCTGGTCGGCCTGCATCTGGCCATGACTTTCGGCTGGTTCGCCATGACCTGGATCTGGGTCAAGGTCGGCTTCGCGCTGGCGCTGTCGGCGTTGCTCGGCATCCAGAGCGCGGCCTTGCGCCGCATGGCCAACGGCAGCGACCAGCGCCCGCCGCTGGTGGATCTGTACGCGCCTTTCACCGTCATCGCCTCCGCGGCCATTGTGACGCTGGTGGTCGTCAAGCCCTTCTGATCCGCGCGGCTGGGCCATGTGCCGGGACCATATGCCCAGCCGCCATAATCAAACGCCTCTGTAATAAGGACTCAACGAACTATTCGTTCGCGCGGTCCGTCCCCCTCCCTAGAATCGTTTCTCTCATAACCGCATAGCCTGAGAGGCGATTCCAACATGACTTCCCGTTTCTTCAAGCGCCTGCTGGGCGCGGTGCTGGCTTCGGCGGCAATGTTCCATGGCCCGGCGTTCTCGGCCGATCCCAAGCCCTTGAAGGTGGGCGTGCGCGGCGGCGTCGACGAGCAGATCTGGGAGGTGGTGGCCCAGGTCGCCAAGAAGAACGGCCTGGCCGTGGAGCCCGTGGTGATCACCGGCACCGCCAGCCCGAACGAGGCGCTCAACAACGGCGATCTCAACGCCAATGCCTTCCAGCACATTCCTTTCCTGAACGACCAGATCAAGCAGCGCGGCTACAAGCTGGTGTCGGTGGCCAACACGCTGATCTCGCCCATCGCGTTCTACTCCAGGAAGTACAAGTCGCTGAAGGAACTGCCCGACGGCGCGCGCGTCGGCATCCCCAACGATCCCAGCAACCAGACGCGCGCGCTGGTCATCCTGCGCGACCAGGGCCTGATCACGCTGAGGGACGGTTTCGATCCGGCCACCGGCACGGCCACCTTGGCGGACGTGACCTCCAATCCCAAGAAGCTCAATTTCGTGGAGAGCGCCTCCGTGGTGCTGGCGCGCTCGCTGCCGGACGTGGATACCGCTGCCATCGTCAACAGCTTCGCCTATCAGGCCGGGCTGATCGCCACGCGCGACGGCATCGCGGTGGAAAAGAAGGAAAACAACCCTTACGTGAACATCATCGCGGTGCGCGAACAGGACAGGAACGCGCCCTGGGTGCCTGAGCTGGTCAAGGCTTATCACTCCGAGGAAGTGCGCCAGTTCATCCTGAGCAAATATGAAGGCTCGGTGATTCCGGTTTTTTGAGGCGGGAATCGGGCAATGATGCAACACGAATTCTCCATGGCCGAGCTGGCAGGCGCCACGCCGCAGGCCCAGGCCCTTGACGCGCACATCGTGTTCGAGGGCCTGCAAAAACGCTACGAGGGCGCGCAAGGGCCGGTGGCGGCGCTGTCCGACGTGTCGTTCTCCATCGCCCGCGGCGAGGTGTTCGGCATCATCGGACGCAGCGGCGCGGGCAAGTCCACCTTGCTGCGTTCCATCAACATGCTGGAGCGGCCCAGCGCCGGCCGGGTGCGGGTGGACGGCGTGGACGTGGGCGGTCTGGACGAAAACGCGCTGGTGGGGCTGCGCCGCCGCATCGGCATGATCTTCCAGCACTTCAACCTGCTGTCCGCCAAGACGGTGGCCGAGAACGTGGCCTTGCCCTTGCGGGTGGCCGGCGTCAAGCCCGCCGCGGCGCGTGCGCGGGTGGAGGAACTGCTGGAACTGGTGGGGCTGCGCGACAAGGCCGACGTCTATCCGGCCAAGCTGTCCGGCGGCCAGAAGCAGCGCGTGGGCATCGCCCGGGCGCTGGTGCACGAGCCGGAGATCCTGCTGTGCGACGAAGCCACCTCGGCGCTGGATCCCGAGACCACGCAGTCCATCCTGGCCCTGCTGCTGGACATCAACCGCAAGCTGGGCCTGACGGTGGTGCTGATCACGCACGACATGGCGGTGATCCGCGAGGTCTGCCACAAGGTGCTGGTGCTGGACGGCGGGCGCAAGGTCGAGGAGGGCGAGGTCTGGCGCGTGTTCGGCAACCCCCAGGCCGAAGCCACGCGGGCCTTGCTGCGGCCCTTGCAGCACGACCTGCCGGCGGACCTGGCGGCCAGGCTGGCGCCCGACCTGCAGGGCCGCGACGGCGTGGCGGTGCTGCGATTGCGCTTTACGGGGCAGGGGCGGCCGGATGGCGTGTCCTTGCAGGCGCTGGCTGCCCTCGGCCCCGGCGCGACGCTGCTGCATGGCGGGCTGGACCGCCTGCGCGGCCATGCCCAAGGCAGCCTGCTGGTGTCGGTGCCGGCGGGCGCATTACAGGAAGAGGCCGCGCGCGCCGCGCTGGTGGCCGATCAGATCAAGGTGCTGGGTTATGTCGTTACCGATGCTTGATAAGTACCTGCAGGCTTTCCTGCAGACCCTGGCGATGGTGGGCGTATCCGCCGTCATCGCCATCGTTCTCGGCCTCTCGCTGGCCGTGGTGCTGACCGTCACCGCGCCCGGCAATCTGTATCCCAGGCCGCGCTTCAACAAGGTCCTGTCGGTGACGGTGAACACCTTCCGCGCCATTCCCTTCATCATCCTGCTGGTGGCGATGCTGCCGTTCACGCGCTTTTTGGTAGGCACCACGCTGGGCACCTGGGCCGCCATCGTGCCGCTGTCGGCCAATCTGGTGCCGTTCTTCGCGCGCATCGCCCAGGTCAGCCTGAACGACGTGGACCACGGCCTGGTGGAGGCCGCCAGGGCGATGGGCTGCCGCCGCTGGCACATCGTGCGCCACGTGCTGTTGCCGGAAGCCTTGCCGGGCATCATCGGCGGCATGACCGTCAGCGTCATCGCCATGATCAATGCCTCGGCCATGGCGGGCGCCGTAGGCGCCGGCGGCCTGGGCGACCTGGCGATCCGCTATGGCTACGAACGCTACGAGACGCGCGTGATGTTCGAGGTGATCGTGATCCTGATCGCGCTGGTCTCCATCGTGCAGTTCACCGGCGAATGGCTGTCGCGCCGCGCCGACCACAAACGCTGAATCCGCGCCGGGGCCGCGCGCCCCGGCCTTATCCGAAAACACAGGAATGTAGACATGTCCGAGTCCTCGCAACACGGTTTCGCCACGCGCGCCATCCACCTGGGCTACGACCCGCTGGATGAGCAGGGCGCGCTGGCCCCGCCGCTCTACCTGACCTCCACCTACACCCAGGACAGCATCGAATCCTTCGACCAGATCCGCCTGGGCGAAAAGCAGGGCTATGTCTATGGCCGCACGCGCAATCCGACGCAGGCGCTGCTGGAAGAGCGCCTGGCCTCGCTGGAAGGCGCCGAGGCCGGCGTGGTGACCGCCTCCGGCATGGCGGCGATCTCGGCGACCCTGTTCTCGCTATTGCAGAGCGGCGACGAGATCGTCGTGGACCAGATCGTGTACGGCACCGCCTTCACGCTCTTCACGCAGGGCCTGGCGCGCTTTGGCGTGCGGGTGGTGTTCGCCGACTTCACCCGCCCCGAGACCGTGGCGGCGGCCATCGGCCCCAAGACGCGCGCGGTCTATTTCGAGACGCCGGCCAATCCCAACCTGCGCCTGGTGGATATCGCGGCGGTGTCGGCCATCGCCCGCGGCAAGGGGCTGCTGACCATCGTCGACAACACCTTCGCCACGCCAGTGCTGCAGCGTCCGCTGGAGCATGGCGCCGACATCGTGCTGCATTCGGCCACCAAGTACCTGGGCGGCCACGGCGACCTGCTGGCCGGGGCGGTGCTGGGACGCAAGGAACACATCGACGCCATCCGGCTGCAAGGGCTGCGCTACTTCACCGGCGCCACCTTGTCGCCGTTCACCGCCTTCCTCGTGCTGCGCGGCATCAAGACGCTGGAGTTGCGCGTGGCGCGCCACAGCGAGTCCGCCTTGAAGGTGGCCAAGCTGCTGCGCGAGCATCCCGCGGTGGCCGACGTGTTCTATCCCGGCCTGGCCGATACGGCGGGCGCGGAGATCGCGCGCCGCCAGCAATCGGCCGGCGGCGGCCTGGTCGCGTTCGAACTCAAGGGCGGATTGACCGCCGGGCGCGCATTGCTCAACAGCCTGAAGCTGGCGCGCATCGCGGTCAGCCTGGGCGATCCGGAAACACTGATCCAGCATCCCGCGTCCATGACGCATGCCAGCTACACGGCCGAGGACCGCGAGCGCTATGGATTGTCCGAGGGCTTGCTGCGGCTGTCGGTGGGCCTGGAGACGCCCGAGGACATCCTGGCCGATCTCAAGCAGGGCCTGGACCGGGTGTAGCGGCCGCGCGCCGCCACGCCACCCATTCCCCGCTGTCCTCGAAGTTGCGCGGTCCGCGCGCGGCGGCGGCCAGCCCCGCGCGCAGCGCGCCCACGTCCAGACCGGGCATGTTCCGCAGCAGGGCGGGGGGCAACCGTCCGGCGTCCAGCGTGGCCTCGTCGAACTCCATGGCCATCAGCCCGCCGCCGTCGCTGGGCACGCGCAGGAACCACAGGCCTTCCATGTAGTCGCCCGACCAGGGATCGGGAAAGATGGCCTGCGTGTAGCGGAAGCCGAATTCGTGGATGTCGCGCCAGGGCCAGAATTCCTGCTGGCCCAGGGCGCGCGCGAGCTCGCTGCTGCGCGTGAAACCGGCTTCATCGAAGCTCAGGGTTTCGCGCAGGGGATCCTCGGGCGGCGTCGGACCGGCAAGCAGCCGTTTGATGAATGACCACATGGCGCAGGGGTGGGTGTAGGCAGGCCAGTGTAGCGGCCTTCGTTGCTGCAAAAATGTTACAACGTTTGATCGAAGTCAAATCCGCGCGGCAGGGCTCAGGGTAGCGTTTGCGCTTTTCCCGACGCAGGCCGCAGGCGCAAGCCTGGCAGGCGCGGACCGGACGATCAGCGCAGCGAGGACAGGATCGATGACAGACAAGACAACTCCAGCCACCGAACAAGCCGTAGCCGAGACGCCGCGCAAGCGCGCGGCCAAGCGGACCGCCGGCGTCGCCGCCAAGCCGGTCTCCAAGCCGGCCGTCAAAACGGTAGTCAAGACCGTCGTCACGCCAGTGACCACCAGCCGCAAGCCGCGCGCGGCCAAGACGCCCGCGGTGGGCGCTCCTGCGGCGGGCGTTCCCGCGGCGGGCGTTCCCGCGGCGGGCGCTCCCGTGTCGGTCGATCCGGTATCGGCCGCGGCCGCCGCCGAGCCGGCCATCGACGTGCGCAAACGCGTCGTCGCCCGCCAGGACGCCGCGCGCCAGGAGACCGTGGCCGTGCTGGCCGATATCGCGCGCCGCTACAACGTCAGCGCGCCGGCCCAGGCGCGCGAGGCGCTGCGTTCGGTCATCGAGGAACTGTCGCCGGACGATGCGCAAGCCGTGCATCGCGCCTTGCTGGAAGCCAATTCGGCGGCGCCGCGCACGCGCCGCAATCCCGACGACGAGCTGGCCGCGGACTGGCGCGAAGGCATCTATCCCTATCGCCACCGCATGCTGCGCCGTAACTATGAAAAGCAGAAGTACAGCCTACAGGTCGAACTGCTGAAGCTGCAGGCCTGGGTCAAGGCCACCGGCCAGCGCGTCGTGATCCTGTTCGAAGGCCGCGACGCCGCCGGCAAGGGCGGCACCATCAAGCGCATGATGGAACACCTGAACCCGCGCGGCGCGCGGGTGGTCGCGCTGGAGAAGCCTTCCGATACGGAAAAGGGCCAGTGGTACTTCCAGCGCTACGTGCAGCATCTGCCCACCGCGGGCGAGATCGTCATGTTCGACCGCTCCTGGTACAACCGCGCCGGCGTCGAGCGCGTGATGGGCTTCTGCACCCAGAACGAATACCTGGACTTCCTGCGACAGGTGCCGGATTTCGAGCGCCATCTGGTCAGCAGCGGCATCCACCTGATCAAGTTCTGGTTCTCGGTCAGCCAGGAAGAGCAGCGCCGCCGCTTCCTGCAGCGCAAGGTGCATCCGCTCAAGCAGTGGAAGCTCAGCCCGGTGGATCTGGCTTCGCTGGACAAGTGGGACGACTACACCCGCGCCAAGGAAGCGATGTTCGCGCATACCGACACGGCCGACGCGCCCTGGGTGGTGGTCAAGTCCGACTGCAAGAAGCGCGCGCGGATCAATGCGATGCGCTACGTGCTCAGCCGTCTGCCATATGAAGGCAAGAGCAGCGATCCCATGATGGCGCTGGATTCGCTGATCGTGGGCCGCGCGCTGTAGCCGCTCAGGCGCCCAGCGCCTGCAGGTTCAGCGTGTAACTGCGGCCGATCCACACCGCGCAGTCGCGGTGGTCGCGCACCGAGTCGCCGGTGTTGGGATGCATGAAGACATCCAGCGTCCCATGGTGCAGCGTCAGCCAGGTGGCGATCTCGGCGAAGTGCTCGGGCGTGAAGGCAATCTGGTAACTCCACTGCGGATGCGGGCCGACGGGGCGCTCATGGAAGCGCCCCAGTTCCATCTGGCCGGCAAAGCGCGCGGCGATCCGTTCGCGCAGCGCGTGCGCGGCGTCGCGGCTGGCGGCGTCGAAGTACACATGGGCGTGCCAACTGGCCACGGCGCTGGTTTGCAGGTCGGTCATTGTTCTTGCTCCGTCGATGTCAGCCGCCCGCGCGCTTGGCGCGGATGCCTTGTTTTTGCAGGGTTTCCATGACGCGTTCGCAGTGGTCGCCCTGGATCTCGATCACGCCGTCCTTTACCGTTCCGCCGGAGCCGCAGGCGTTGCGCAGCTGTTTGCCCAGCGCGTTCAGCGCCGCGCCGTCCAGCGCCAGGCCCTTGACCACGGTGACGCTCTTGCCGCCGCGGCCCTTGGTTTCGCGCGACACGCGGGCCACGCCATCGCCGACGGGAACCGCCCGGGCGGCCTGCTTGCACAGGCACTGCGCCAGCGGCTTGCGGCATTCGGGGCACATGCGGCCGCCGTCGGTGGAATAGACCAGGCCGCCTGTAGAACTGCTTTTCATGATGGGCTTGCGTAGAGAGGGTTGAACGTTGTCGGGGCAGGCGTATTTACTTGCCGCGCATCTGGTCTATCAGCCGCCGGTCGCGCTTGGTCGGGCGTCCAGCCTCTATGCCCAGCGCCGGCTCGGGGGCCAGGCGGCGCATTTCCGCCGCGCGCTCCCGCGCCGCCACGCTTTCGGGCGTTTCCTCGTAGAGCTGGCGGGCGACGGGGGCGGGGCCGCGCACGCCGCTGACGGCCACCACTCGCACGTGCAGCGCCGGGTCTTCCTTGCGCACCGTGACCAGGTCGCCCGGCGCGACCTCGCGCGCGGGCTTGGCGGGCTGCTCGTTCACCAATACCCGGCCCTTGCCGATTTCCTGCACGGCCAGGCTGCGCGTCTTGTAGAAGCGCGCGGCCCATAGCCATTTGTCTAGGCGGATCTTGTCCATGCTTCCTTACCTGCCGGTATTGCTCTCAGGCATCCATGATAGCCGCCCCGCCGCCGCGCGCTTGCTGTCGGATCGCTTTCGATCACCCTGCCGGAACGCTTAAGCCAGGCTTAAAACGGCGTGCGCGCCGGAACTCGATGCGTGAGCCTCGTCTAACCAGAAACGCGTATCGGAGGGCAATCGACTCATGGACCTGAACTGGCAGCAGCAACTGGCGGAAAGCGGGCTCTGGCTGGCGCGTGCGTTCGGCATTTCGGCCGTCGCGCTGGTGCTGGTCGGGGGCTTGCTTGCGCGCTACACGGACTGGGGACGCAAGTTCTGGCGGCTGGCGTGGCCGTATCTCGACCCCCGACGCAGCTGGCGGCCCTTGCTGACGCTGGCGCTGCTGCTGTTCCTGGCGATGTTCGCCGTGCGCATGACGGTGCTGTTTTCGTTCTGGTACAACGGCTTCTACAGCGCCTTGCAGGCGCTGGACCAGAACGCGTTCTGGCGGTTTTTGGGCATCTTCTCGGTGCTGGCCTGTGTCCACGTGGTGCGCACGCTGGCCGACAGCTACGTCGGGCAGGCTTTCGATATCCGCTGGCGCGTCTGGCTCAATGATCGCCTGACCCGCGACTGGCTGGGCGCGGGCGCCTATTACCGCGGCCATTTCGTCGACGCGCCGGTCGACAACCCCGATCAGCGCATCGAACAGGACATTGCCATGTTCGTGACGGGTTCGCGCACGCTGGCGATCGGCGCGCTGAGCGCGGTCGTCTCGCTGGTGGCGTTCACGTCCATCCTGTGGGGCCTGTCCGGCGCCTTGACGGTGGCGGGCGTGGAGATTCCGCGCGCCATGGTGTTCATGGTGTACCTGTACGTGATCGTGGCGACGCTGTTCGCGTTCAAGATCGGGCGTCCGCTGATCAAGCTGAATTTCCTGTCCGAGCGCTTGACGGCGAACTTCCGCTACGCGCTGGTCCGCCTGCGCGAGAACGCCGAGAACGTGGCGTTCTATCAGGGCGAGAACGTGGAGCGCGCGACCTTATGGACCCGCTTCACCGCCTATATCGCCAATCTGTGGGCGCGCGTGTACCGGGGGCTGAAGTTCGACGGCTTCAACCTGTCGGTGAGCCAGGTGGCCGTGGTGTTTCCGTTCGTCCTGCAGGCGCCGCGTTTCTTCAGCGGCGCGATCAAGCTGGGCGACGTGATCCAGACTTCGCAGGCTTTCGGGCAGGTGCAGGATTCCCTGTCGTTCTTCCGCACCTCCTACGACACCTTTGCGCAGTACCGCGCCACGCTGGACCGGTTGAACGGCTTTCTGGACGCCAACGAGGCTGCGCGCGCCCTGCCTTCGGTACAGACCGAGAGCCTGCCCGACGGCCTGGATATCGAATCCCTGCAGGTGGCGCGGCCGGACGGCACGGTGCTGCTGCGCGACCTGAACCTGAGCCTGCGCCCGGGCCAGGCCCTGCTGATCAAGGGACCCTCGGGCAGCGGCAAGACCACTTTGCTGCGCGCGCTGGCGGGCCTGTGGCCCTATGCGCAGGGCTCGGTGCGCCGGCCGCAGGGCGCCTCTGCCTTGTTCCTGTCGCAGCGGCCCTATCTGCCCCTGGGCGATCTGCGCGGCGCGGTCGCGTATCCGGGATTGGCGCAGCCCGAGGACGATGCGCGCCTGGCCGACGCGCTGCGGCAGGTCAACCTGGGGCATCTGGCCGGGCGTCTGGATGAAGTCGCGGACTGGTCGCGCATGCTTTCCATCGGTGAACAGCAGCGCGTGGCGTTTGCGCGAGTGCTCTACAACCGGCCCGCCATCGTCTTCCTGGACGAGGCTACGTCCGCCACCGACGAAGGGTTGGAGCATGCGCTGTACAGCCTGCTGCGCGAGGCGCTGCCCTCATGCATGCTGGTCAGCGTGGGGCATCGCAGCACGCTGGACGCGTTCCATACGGACAGGCTGGATCTGGATGGCGCGGGGAACTGGCGGACGGGACCGATGGTCCGGGCGGGCGCTCCGGTAGAGCGCCTGCGCCCGGCGGATGGGCTGCAGCGGGCGGCGGCCTAGCGCCGCGCCCGCCGCGGTTCAGGTGCCCACGCGCAGCGGACCGGTCAGCTTGCGCAGCGCGGCGACCACGCTTTGCGCGGTGATGCGGCCGGTCTTGGGGTTGGCCGAGGGAATGTTCTGGATTTCCATCGAGAACGAGGCCGAGTCGGACACGACCTCGACGCGGTGCAAATTGCGTTCCAGCGAGGGATCGGCCCAGATTTCCAGCGTGGTCTTGTCCGGGCCGATGCCGGCCAGCGACACGCTGACCGCCACGTTCAGGTTCGCCGGAAATCCCACCGCCGCTTCCCGCGGCGAGCCGCGGAAGATCAGGCGCGGTTCGGTGATGTCCGCGATGTCGATGTTGTTGTCGGTCAGGTAGGGCGCGCCCAGCAGGCCGCGCACCGGCTTGCGGGTGATCATGGTGACGGAATGGATGACGCCTTCGGCGGCCGCCGTGATGGCGTCCAGGCCCAGGATGGCGCCTGAGGGCACCAGGATCTGGCCATGGTGCTGGCGGGCGAGTTCGATCAGGTCGTCATGGCGCAGCAGCGCGCCCGAACTCAGCACCACCATCTTCTTGCCGGCGCGCAGCACGGGTTCGGCGATGTCGCGGAACACCGCGGCGGGGGCGCATTCCACGACCACGTCGCAGTGCTCGTGCAGCGCGTCGATGGTGGTGTAGGCGGGCGCGGCCTGGGTCCAGGCAAAGGCCGGCGGGGCCTTGGGATCGCGCACCGCGATGGCGGTAAGCGTCAGGCCGGGCAGGCCAGCGTCCAGGGATTGCGCCACGGCCTGGCCGATGGCGCCGAAGCCGGCGATGCCGACACGGTAGCTGTTCATAAGGGTCCAGAGTAGGGCCGCGGCGCGCCGCGGGCGGTTCGGGAGAGGCAGGGCGCCACCGCGATGACGCGGTGCAGGGCCGTCGGCCACTGTAGCCACCGTGCCGGCAGGCGTCAATGCGGAATGGCGACCATGCCCGGCTACACTTTGCGCCTGAGCCTACAGGAGTCCAGGCATGCTTATCCTTCCCGAAACGCCAGATGACCGCGCGGCGATCTTCACGCTGACGCAGGCCGCCTTCAAAGACCATCCCCACAGCCAGCAAACCGAGGGCTACATCACCAACGCGCTGCGCGAGGCAGGCGCGCTGACGCTGTCGCTGGTGGCGCGGGTGGACGGGCGCGTCGTGGGCCACGTCGCGTTCTCTCCGGTGGCGATCAGCGACGGCTCGGCCGACTGGTACGGCCTGGGGCCGGTCGCGGTGCTGCCGGAACTGCAAGGCCGGGGCATAGGCGCGGCCTTGATCCGGGATGGTCTGGCGCGCTTGAAGGCGCTGGGCGCGGCGGGGTGCGTGGTGATGGGCGATCCGGCGTACTACGCGCGATTCGGTTTTGCGCAGACGCCCGCGCTGACGTATCCCGGCGTGCCGCCGGAGTACTTCATGGCGCAGGCCTACGCGCGCCCGGCGCAAGGGGACGTTGCCTATCACAAGGCGTTCGAAGCGACCGCATAGCCGGCGCGGGCAGGGGATGGCAGCGTGAATTCCGGCCCCGCATAGTCGGATGCAATGTCCAGGGTTCCCGCTGCGAGCCGGCCCGCCCACTCATCCAAAACACGGCGCTCTTCCGCGCCGACCTTCGCGCCCAGCACCAGCCGCAGCGACGCGGCTTCCTCCAGGCCGTAGCGGGTCACGCGGCCCACTGCCAGCGCGCCCGCGGCATGGTCGGCGGCGGCGCGCTGCACGCACAGTCCCGAATCGGCCAGGGCCGATGCCAGATAGACCTGCGGATCGCGGGCCACCCAGTCCAGCACATTGCCGATCTGCCACACGCCTGTTTCGCGGCACACGCGCGTCACGCCGTCGCGGCCGCCGTCCATCATGGCGAACAGCACGCGCGCGTCGCGCGCGGACAAGGCCCGGGCCCAGGCGGCGCCCAGGGCCGGATCGTGCTGGTTGCCGCAGAAGGCGGTCAGCGGATCCTGGCCGGTGACGCGCCGCACGCCATCGGCATAGGCGGCGCGGCCCTTCAGGCCGGGCCGCACTTTTTCGCCGGACAGATGGGCGGCCCGCCCGTTGGCCGCGCGCAGGCCCGCCAACACCCCGGCCAGAAAAGCCGAGTGCTCCTGCAGGATCTCGTATGACGCGACGTTGGCGGCGGTGTGGTGTCCCTGGGTGATGGCGAATTGCGTGCGCGGGTAGCGCGGCGCGACCTCGGCCACGGGGGCATCGCCCTGGCCGCCATGCACGATGATCAGATCCGGATCGGTGTCGCACAGTTGCGCGATGCGCTCGGCGCGCGCAGCGGCGTCGTAGTCGGCGATCCATTCCAGCTGCAATGGTTGGCCCGCCTGCGCGGCGCGTTCCGCGCCACGCACGGCCGCTTCGTTGAAGCCGCCGCGGCCCGGATGGCCGAACAGCACAAGCATGCGGCGGGCGCTCACAGGCTGGCTCCCGTGGCGCGCACCACCGGTTCCCAGGCTTCGGCCTGGCGGCGGACGAAGTCGGTGAACTCGGCGGGGGATTTTTGCGCCAGCACGAAGCCCTGTCCTTCCAGCTTGGCACGGATGTCGGCGTTAGCCAGCGTCTGCGCGATGGCGTCGTTCAAGCGCTGCGAGACCGCGGCCGGTAAGCCGGCCGGACCGGACAGGCCGACGAAGTTCTCGGCGATCAGGCCCGGATAGCCCAGCTCGCCCACCGCCGGGATGTCGGGCGCCTGCGGCACCGGCTTGCCGGTGGTGACCGCCAGCAGGCGCAGTTGGCCGGACCGCAGGAACGGCAGGTTCTGCGGCAGCGCGTCCACCGCGAAGCGGATCTGGCCGCCCAGCAGATCGTTGCGCATGGCGCCCGATCCCTTGTACGGAATGTGCTGCAGGCGCGCGCCGGTTTGCCGGGCATACAGTTCGCCCACGATCTGGCCCACCGACGCCAGTCCGCCGCTGCCGTAGTGCACCGGCTGGTCCTGCGCGCGGATCCAGGCGGTCAGCTCCGCGAAGCTGGATACCGGCACGGAAGGATGGACCACGAACACGGTGGGCACAGCGCCCAGGTAGGCGATGTGGTCGAAGCTGGCGAGCGCATCGTAGCCGCCTTGCGGCATCAGGGCGGGCGAGATGGACAGCGGCGCCGAGTTCGACATCAGCAAGGTGTAGCCGTCCTTGGGCGCCTGCGCGACCAGGCTCGCGCCTATGGTCGAGCCCGCGCCGGGCCTGTTTTCGATGACGATGGGCTGGCCGAGCTTTTCGGCCAGCACGGGTGCGATGAGGCGCGCGGCGATGTCGCTCGCGCCGCCTGGAGGGAACGTGACGACGAGCCGGATCGGACGCTCGGGCCAGGCGGATGCGCGCGCGATGCGCGGCCGCGCCAGCGGCAGCGCCAGTGCGCCGGCAAGCATGAAGGTTCGACGGGAGATCGGCATGGCGTGGCTTCTACGTGGCTGCCGCGGGGGCGGCAAAGGGGCGTACTGTAGAAAGCCGGGCCGGGCCTGACAAAGAATTTGTAGCCGTTTGCTTATGCCCGCCGCATCGCGCGGCGGGCATTTTTCAAGCGCGCGGGGCGCGCGGATCAGCTGCCTTTCTGCGCCTGCGCCATGTAGTCCACGGTCAGGTTCGACAGCGCGCGCACGCCGTTGATGAGGCCGGACTCATCCACGTAGAAGCGCGGCGAATGGTTGGGCGCGGCCTTCTCGACGTCGGTGCCCTTGGGCGTCACGCCCAGGTAGAAGAACATGCCCGGCACCTTCTCCTGATAGAACGAGAAGTCCTCCGACGCAGTGGACTTGGGCTGCAGGCCGTAATTGCCTTCACCCGCCACGCGCCGCAGCGTCGGGCCCATCTGCTCGGTCAGCGCGGGATTGTTGACGGTGGCGTTGTACAGCTCCACCACGCGCACGTCCGCCTTGGCGCCCGCGCTCTGCGCGATCATGTCGGCGGTGCGCGCGATGCGCTGGTGGATGTCCTTCTTCATGCCTTCGTCGTAGGTGCGGATGGTGCCGGTCATGGCGACGTTGTCCGGCACGATGTTCATGCGGTTGCCGCCGTGGATCGCGCCCACGGTGATGACGGCCGGCTCCAGCATGCTGTTGATCTGGCGGCTGGGGATGGTCTGCAATCCCAGGATGATCTGCGAGCTGACCACGATGGGGTCGATGCCGGACCAGGGCCGCGCGCCGTGCGTCTGCTTGCCGGTGACGTCGATCCAGAACTGGTCGGCGGCGGCCATGGCGGGGCCGCTGCGCCAGCTGAGCTTGCCCGCCGGATAGGAGCTGGACACGTGCAGGCCGAAGATGGCGTCCACCTTGGGATTCTCCAGCACGCCTTCCTGCACCATCATCTTGGCGCCCCAGATCTTCTTGCCGTCGGGCTCGAAGTCGGCGGGGCTTTCCTCGGCGGGCTGGAAGATGAACTTCACGCTGCCGGGAAGCTGGTCCTTCATGCCGGCCAGGACTTCGGCCGTGGCCATCAGGATGGCGGTGTGGGTGTCGTGGCCGCAGGCATGCATCACGTCCACTTCCTTGCCCAGGTAGGTGCCCTTGGCCTTGGACGCGAAGGGCAGGTCCACTTGCTCCTTGACGGGCAGCGCGTCCATGTCGGCGCGCAGCGCCACCACCGGCCGGGGCTTGCCGCCCTTGAGCACGGCGACCACGCCGGTGCCGGCCACGCCGGTTTTCACTTCCATGCCAAGCGCGCGCAGGTGATCGGCGACCAGCTTGGCGGTGCGGTTTTCCTGGTTGCCCAGTTCGGGATGTTCGTGGATATCGCGGCGCCAGGCGATGAGCTTGTCCTCGATGGCCTTGGCGCGTTGATCGATCTGCGCGGCCAATGCCGGATTGGGCGCGGGGACCAGCGGGCCTTGCGTGCCGGGCGCGCTTTGCGCGGCGGCCGGGCCCGCCATCAGCAGGTGTGCGGCGAGCGCCAGCGGGGCCAGGCGGAACAGGGGTTTGCGGCAAGACATGTTTTGCTCTCCTCGTGGTTGTTAACCTGTTATTGGATGAGGATCTTACCGAAGCGCCGGAGTGCGCGAGTGTTTGTTACCAACGCTTAAAAACAGGCTGTTTTGATTCCGGCCGATGGAATTCCGCGCGCCGGAATCAGGGGCTCATGCGGTGTGCAGGACGCGCTTCGCGCCGCGTGCAAGAAACAGCAGCAACAGTGCCGCCAGCAGCGATGCGGCGCCTGCGAAAAGCATGGCGGCATGGAAGCCGCCGGCCAGCGCCGCGGCGGCCAATTCGGCCGCATTGGCGGGTTGCGCCGGCAGTTCGTGCAAGGTGATGGCGGCCCGCGCCAGCGCCTGCGCGTCGGGCGCGCCCAGCCGAGACAGCGAGCCCGTCAATGCCTCGATGGCGCGTCCGCTCATCAGCGCGCCCAGGAGCGCGATGCCTATCGTCATGCCGGTCTGGCGCAGCGCGTTCATGGTGGCCGAGGCCATGCCGGAACGTTCGCGCGGCACGGTGGCCATCACGGCCATGCTGGTCGAAGGCACGGCCAGGCCGGTGCCCAGGCCCAGCAGCACCAGCAAGGAGCCGGACACGAGATAAGGCGTGTGCGCTTCGAAGCCGGTCATGCCCAGCATGGCGATGCCGATGAAGGCGAAGCCCGCGATCATCAGGCGCGGCAGGCCGAAGCGCAGGTTGAGCCGGCCGAACACCAGCGACACCAGCCCGGCCGCGGCGAACTGCGGCGCCAGTTGCCAGCCGGTGGCCAGCGGCGACAGTCCCTGCACGTGTTGCAGGTAGAGCGAAAAGAAGAACAGGCTGCTGTAGGCGGAAAAGCCCAGCACGAAGGAGGCGAAGTTGGTGATGGCGAAGCCGGCGTCGCGGAACAGCCCCAGCGGCAGGATGGGCCGCGCGGCGCGGTGCTCGACCCACAGGAAGGCGAGCAGCCCGGCGGCGGCGATGGCGAGCGCAACCGTGGCTTCTGGCGCGGCCCAGCCATGTTCGCCGGCGGCGATCAGGCCATAGGTCAGCGCGCCCAGCCACAACACGCTGAGGGCCTGTCCTGCGGGATCGAAGGCGGCGTGCTCGGGATGGGCGCTTTCCGTGATGCTCCAGGCGCCCAGCGCGATGGCCAGCGCGCCCACCGGCAGGTTGATGAGGAAGATGCTTTGCCAGTTGAAGTGGGCGACCAGCACGCCGCCCAGCATGGGGCCCACGATGAGCGAAATCGCGTTGCACGAGGCCCAGATGCCGATGGCCTGGGCGCGTTCCTTGGGATCGGGAAAGGCCTGGGTCAAGAGCGACAGCGCGCCCGGCACCAGCAGGGCGCCGGCCACGCCCTGCACCGCGCGGCCGATCAGTAGCGCCGTCAGGTTGTCCGCCAGGCCGCACAGGGCGGAACCCGCGGTGAACAGCAGCACGCCCGCCAGCCAGGAGCGCTTGCGGCCGTAGCGGTCGCCCAGCGGGCCCGCGGACAGCATGAAGGCCGACAGGAACAGGGCGTAGGCGTCCACCACCCATTGCAGCCCCGCCATGTCGATGCGCAGGGCTGCCTGCATGGTGGGCAGCGCCACGTTGACGATGCTGATGTCCAGGATGGTGATGAAGCTGCCCAGGTTGACGGCAAGGACCAGGGCGCGGCGGCGTGCGGGATGCATGGCGGGATGCGGAGTAGGGGAAGGGGTATTCTATTCATCGACCGACCGTCGGTCAATGAAAAGAAGAACGATTCTCAACTTTTGATCCTGCCCCTGCGCCTCCTCTACACTGGCGCCTTGCTTTTGAACCGCCCCTGGACGATATGCCTGCTGTTCCTGCCGACCCGCCTGTCCCGCCTGGCCTGGACGCCGCTCCCAAGCCCCGCACCAAGCCGGCCGCCGTGCGCCTGGACGAATTGATGGCGGCCGCGCAAGCGCTCTTCATCCAGAAGGGCGTCGAGGCCACCACCATCAACGAGATCGTGGAACGCGCCGGCGTGGCCAAGGGCACCTTCTATCACTACTTCACGTCCAAGAACGACATGCTGGCGGCGCTGCGAGCCAAGTTCTCGCAAGGGTTCCTGGACCATATCGACCACGAAGTGCAGGCCTGTGCGCCGGACGACGGCGTGGCGCGGCTGCGCGCCTGGACCCGCGCCGGCGTCGAAGCCTACTTCGATGGCTACGAGCTGCATGACGTGGTGTTCCACGACGCCCAGCATCCCGATCGCGGGGTGGCCGAAAAGAGCGCCGTGCTGGAACAGCTGGAGGCCATACTTCAGTCCGGCGCGCGTGCCGGCTGCTGGAAACTGGACGACGCGGCGCTGGCCGCCATCGTCCTTTACCACGGCATGCATGGCGCGGTGGACGCCTCCATCGCGCAGGGCCGCCGGGACGCGCAAGCGTTGTCCGGCCCCTTGTCGGCGATGTTCCTGCGCACGCTGGGCGTGGGCTGAAGGGCGCGTCTTCAAACCCGGGCCCCTGCAAGCGCCGCTATTGCAGCTTGATGCCCAGCTCCTTGATCAGCGGCCCCATGTCGGCGCGGTCGGCCTCGATGGTCGCGGCCAGTTCCTCTGGCGTGCTGCCGATGGGAATCATGCCCAGGGTTTCCATCTGCGCGCGCATCGCGGGTTCCTTCAGGATGTCCGCCACCGATTTCTGGATCAGCGCCACGCGCTCGTCCGGAATGCCGGCGGGCGCCATCAGTCCGATCCAGGGCTGCGGCGCGTAGTCCTTCAATCCGGACTCCTTCAGCGTGGGCGTGTCGGGCAGGCCGCCGAAGCGCTCCGGGCTGGTGATCGCCAGCGCGCGCAGCCGGCCGCTGTCGATCAGGCCCTTGGAACTCGAAGGGGCGTCCAGCCCCACATCGAGCTGGCCGCCGATCAGGTCGTTCTGCGTCTTGCCCGATGAGGACGAGGGCACGTACAGGGCTTTGATGCCGGCGCGGCGCGCCGTCTGTTCCCAGACCAGGTGGAACGCCGTGCCGATGGAGAACGAGCCCACGCTGAGGTTGCGCGCCTTGCTTTCGCGCACGAAGTCTTCCCAGGTCTTGAGGGGGCTGTCCTTGGGCACGATGAAGATGAAGGGCGTGCGCGCCACCAGCGAGATCGGCTTGAGTTCCTTTTGCGTATCGAACGGCAGGCTGTCCACGGCGAAGGGCACGATGGTGACGGACGAGGCCACCACCATGCCTAGCGTGTAGCCGTCGGGCGCGGACTTGACCAGCGCGCCGGTGCTGATGATGCCGGACGCGCCGGGCTTGTTCTCCACCACCACCGGCTGGCCCCAGGCGGCGCCCAGCTTGCTGGCCAGCACGCGCAGCATGACATCCACGGGCCCGCCGGGCGGGTTGGACACGATGATCTTGACGGGTTTGTCGGGATAGGCGGCGCTGGCCGCCAGCGGCGCCAGCAGCGCCAGCGCGAGCGCGGTTTGCTTGAACATGGAATTCCCCTTGTTTTGATGTGTGTGATGCGCGGGCAGTGGCGGCCCGCGCCAGCGCATATGCCGTCCGGGCTCAGGCCAGGATCTGCATGTGCGGGGCCGTGGGCCAGCCTGGCGCTTCACCCCGGATGAACGCGATCCACGCCTGCTGCGTGGCGCGTGCAAGCTGTTGTGCCTGTTCCGCCGGCAGGCCGGCAAGCATGGGCGCGCCGGTGTACGCGGGCAGTGTGTCGAAGACGAAGGGCAGCTCGATGCAATGGCAGGCGCCGAAGTTTGCCGTGGGCGCCACGTCGAAGCGCGCCAGCCAGGCCTGGCGGCCCTGGGCCGCGGCGTCGGCGGCCCATTGGCGCGATGGCGCGCCGAACACCGCGTCGCCCAGGTCCTGGTCGGCCGGGGTCCGGCCGTTGCCCGGAAAGGCCGCCATTTCGTCGCGGGTGTAGCAGACCAGCACGTCGGCGCGCGATGCGGCCTGCTGGAGCGCGGGCGCGATGTCCAGCGGCAATATCTGGCCGTCGAGCACCGGCGCGAACTGGCTGCGGCTGCTGCCTTCGGCGCGCAGTGTTTCAGCGACGGCGGGCGCCTGCTGCGCCGCCAGCAATGCCGCCAGGGGCAGTTCGCGCGCGGCGTCGAGGGAATCGGCGCCCGCGGCTGCGAGGAAGGCCTGCCCCAGCGCATCGGCTTGCTGGGCGCTGCGAAAACCCCGGCCCAGCGCCGCGCTTTGCAGGATGGCGCGGGAGAAGCGCGGCCGGCGCGCCAGCATGGCGCAGATCGAGGACGCGCCCGCCGATTGGCCCATAACCGTAAGCTGTTCCGGATCGCCGCCCAGGTCCTGGATGTTGTCCAGCACCCAATCTATGGCGGCCTCCTGGTCCAGCAGGCCTGCGTTGGCCGTCTGGCCGGGCACGTACAGCCAGCCCAGCGCGGCCAGCCGGTAGTTGACCGCGACCACCACCACGTCGCCGCGCCGCGCGAGGTTCGCGCCATCATACCAGCCCAGCGCGCCGCCGCCGCTTTGCCAGGCGCCGCCGTGCAGCCATACGACCACCGGCCGACGCTTGCCGTCGGCAGCGGGCGTCCATACGGTCAGGTGTAGGCAGTCCTCGGATTGTTCGGCGTCGAAGTCGCCCATGGCGCCGCGCAGGCGCGAGGGCAGTTGCGGCGCGACCGGTCCCGGCCGGGTGGCGTCAAGCTTGCCGCGCCATGCTGCGGGCTGCGGCGGTGCGAAGCGCAGCCGGCCAACGGGCGCCTGCGCGTAGGGAATGGCGCTGTAGCGGCACACGCCGCTCTCCTGCACGCCGGTCAGCGTGCCTGCCTGCAGCGACGCTTCCACGAACTGACTCATATCCTGCCCCTTGTTTCTGGTCTGTAGCCCGGCCGCGGCAGGCGCTGCGGCGGTCGGACTATGGTAGGGAGGAATGGGCCGCGCCAGGCATGCAGGTTTCGAACATTGCCATGCGCAATCCGCATGGCTGGCGGCAGGGGCGCCGGCTATTTGAGGATGCGCGCGTCCAGGCTGTTGTCCGCCAGGGCCTGGGCTTGCGCCCGCGACATGCCCAGATGCTCGTACAGCGCGTGGAAGTTCTCGTTGACGTAGCCGCCGAAATAGGCGGGATCGTCGGAGTTCACGGTGACCTTCACGCCCGCGTCCAGCAGCGACAGGATGTTGTGGTCGCGCATGTGCTGGAACACGCGCAGCCGGGTATTGGACAGCGGACAGACCGTCAGCGGGATCTGCTCGTCGATCAGGCGCGCGATCAGCTCCGGGTCTTCGGCGGCGCGCACGCCGTGGTCGATGCGCAGCACCTTCAACAGGTCCAGCGCTTCCCAGATGTATTCCGGCGGGCCTTCCTCGCCGGCGTGCGCGACGCCCGGCAATCCTTCGGCGCGGGCGCGGTCGAACACGCGCTGGAACAGGCGCGGCGGAAAGCCCATTTCGCTGCTGTCCAGGCCGACGGCGATGAAGGCGTCGCGGTGAGGCAGGGCGGCTTCCAGCGTGCGCATGGCCTGCTCTTCGGGCAGGTGGCGCAGAAAGCTCAGGATCAGTCCGCTGCTTACGCCCAGCTGCTTGCGGCCGTCTTCGAGGGCCTGGCTGATGCCAGCCAGCACTACGTCGAAGGGCACGCCGCGGTCGGTGTGGGTCTGCGGGTCGAAGAACGGTTCGGTATGCACCACGTTCTGTTCGCGGCACTTGAGCAGATAGGCCCAGGTCAGGTCGTAGAAATCCTGCTCGGTGCGCAGCACGTCCGCGCCGCGGTAATAGAGGTCCAGGAATTCCTGGAGATTGCCGTAGTCGTAGGCGGCGCGCAGGGACTCGATGTCCGGCCACGGCAGCGCCACGCCGTTGCGCTGCGCCAGCCGGAACAGCAGCTCGGGTTCGAGCGAGCCTTCCAGGTGCAGGTGCAATTCCGCCTTGGGCAGTGCGTTGAGCCAGTCGTACATGGGTGCTCCGATCAAAAAGTGTTGCCTGTCCAGGATAACGCGCAACGCGGCGCGCGGCTCAGGCCGTCAATGCGGTGGCGTCGGCCTGGATGGCGAGTTCAAGCTGGGCGGCGAAGGCGCGCGCCTGCCGCGTGCTGGGACGGTCGCGGCGCCAGATGGCCGCCAGCGGCGACTTGCGCAGGACCGGCCGGTCGGGCAGGACCACCAGCTCGCCGCGCGCCTGCCGGATCGCGGCCACGCTGCCGGGCAGCATCCACAGGTACAGGCCGTCCAGCAGCATTTCGCGGCCGAATTCCAGCGACAGGGCGCCGATCATATCCGGAATCGCCAGCCCCGCCTGGCGCAGCGACATTTCCAGTTCGCCGCGGATGCGGCTGCCGGGCAGGGCGGTGATCCAGGGGTAGATCACGTAATCGGCCAGCGTGGCACCGGGCAACTGGGCCAGCGGATGATGCGTGGCGCAGGCCAGCACCACGGGATCCTCCAGCAGCGTGGTGGAACGGTAGATCTGCGGATTGACGGTGGACGAGAAGCGGCTGATCAGCACGTCCAGCGCGCCCGCGTCCAGGTCTTCGATCAGCCGTTCATGCGTGCCGATCTCGATGGTGAGCGTGATGCGCGGATAGGCCTGGCGGTAGGCGCGCGCAGCCTCGGCCACCGGCCAGCCCGCGAACATCGAAAAACAGCCCACCGTCAGGCTGCCCTCGTCGCCGCGCGAGACCGCGGCGAGATCGACCTCGGCCTTGCGGAAGTCCGTGAGCAGCAGGCGCGCGTGGCGGCACATGGTGTCGCCCAGCGGCGTGCAGGTGGTGCCCTTGGCGGTGCGCTCGAACAGCCGCGCGCCCACCAGTTCTTCGATCTCGGCGATGGCGCGCGACAGCCCCGACTGCGTGCTGTGCAATTGCGCGGCTGCCTTGGACAGGTTGCCCAATTCGGCGACGGTCAGCACGATTTCCAGATGACGGATGCGGAGCTTGCCTCGGAACGGTGTCATGGCGCGGGTCGGAAGGGAGTAGCCGATTATTCTCCCCCGGCGCGCGCTTGGCAACGCCAGCCGGGATTCGGATATAGTTCGCGCCAGACCGATAGTCGGAGGCGCTGCCTGGGCCAGCGCGGCGGCTGGCAAGAGAAAAGGGCAGGCATGAAGGCAGCGGTGTGCGACGCATGGAGATTGAGCAGGCTTGCAGCGGCTGCGCTGGCTGCGCTGATCCTGAGCAGCTGCGGCGCATCCCGGGTCGACGGCGTGGCCGTCGCCTGGCCTCCGTTTCGAGACGGGACGCTGGCGGCGCTGCCATCGGACTCGGTCCAATGCCCGGATCTGGCTGGCGTCTATCGAGCGCAAGGCGAGTTCGTGTCTGGCGACCGCGAGGCCGGCGCATCGATGGACCTGCGCAAGTTCCTGCAGTATCCCCTGGACCTGCCGGGCATGGGCGACAACCCCTTGCCGGAATGGCGCTCCGGACCCGGGGCCACCGTGGCTTTCACTGCCGCCGCGGACAGGTGGGAGATACTGGCGCTGGACGGGCAGGGCGCGCGCGCTTCCGGCCGCCTGCCGCAGTTGAACGGCGCGCAGGATCCGGCCGCCTTGCCTGGCGCGGCCCAGCCTTCCAGGCCGGAGGGCATCCGGCGTGTCAGCGGCTGCAGCCAGGGCCGGCTATGGGTCAGCGTGCGGCACGACTGGCGCCAGTACGAGTCCATGGGCGTGCGGCGCCATGTGGCGGTGTTGCGGCCCGAGCGAGGCGGCCTGCTGGTGGCGGTGCAGCGGGAGTCCGACAGCATCGGCCTTTTGCCCTGGTATTCGAACGAGGGCGCCGTGTACCAGTATTGGTTCGCGCCCGCGGGGCGCTGAGCGCGTGCCTTCCTTTTTTCCGCGGCCTGGAGCCGCATTCGATCTGATTGCCTTATGAGCTCCGCCAGTCCGTCCGCCTCCGATCCGCGCGCCCGCTTCGTCTCCGGGCCCATGGGCCCGCATGTGCTCGAAATGGTCCTGACCGGCTGGGCCAGCATGCTGGCCGTGTTCGCGGTGGAGTTCCTGTCGCTGCTGTACCTGGGCACGCTCAAGGACGAGGCGGTGCTGGGCGCGGTCGGCTTTGGCTCGATGACGCAGTTCACCATCATCTCGGTCTGCATCGGCGTGACCGTGGGCGGCACCGCCCTGGTGTCGCGCGCGCTGGGGGCGGGAGAGGCGCCGCGCGCCCGCGCGCTGGCTGGCGCCTCGCTGGTCCTGATGGCCGCCGCCGCGCTCGTGTCCGGCGCGTTGTTCCTGGCCGTGATCGGTCCCTACACGGCGGCCATCAACCTGGCGGAGGACGTGCGCGCGCATCTGCTGTCCTATGTGCTCATCACGACTCCGTTCGCGCTCGTGATGGGGGTGGGCATGATGCTGTCCAACCTGCTGCGCGCCGCGGGCCATGGCCGCCAGTCCATGTGGGTGCTGCTGGCCGGGACGGCGACGGTCGCGGCGCTGGACCCGCTGGTCATCTTCGTGCTGGACGGCGGCATGGAGGGCGTGGCCTGGGCCGGCGGCGTGGGCCGCCTGGTCACGGTGGCGCTGGGCGCCTGGCTGGTGTTCGGCAAACATCGCCTGGTGGCCTGGCCCGCCGGCGCGGCGCTGCGCGCGCACTTGGCTGCGATAGGCCGGATCGCCCTGCCCGCCGCGCTGACCACGCTGGCCACGCCCGCGGCGGTCATCTTCACGCTGTCCACCTACGCCGGCTTTGGCTCCAGCGTGATGGCGGGCGCCACGGTGGTGGACCGGGTGCTGCAACTGGCCTATGCGCTGTTCTTCGTGCTGCCGGGCGCCATCGGGCCCATCCTCGGGCAGAACCTGGGCGCCGGGCAATGGGACCGCGTGCAGCAGACGGTGCAGCTGACCACGCGCTGGTCTTTGATGTACGGCTTCGGCGTGGCTGTCCTGCTGGCCTTGCTGGCGCCCTGGATGCCCGACCTGTTCCAGGTGACCGGACCAGGACGCGACCTGATTGTTTTCTTCTGCCGCTACGGCAGTTTCGCCTGGGCGCTCAACAGCCTGTACTTCGTCGCCATCGCGGTGTTTAACAACCTGGGGTATGCCGCGTACTCGACCGCCATCGGCTGGCTGCGCGCCACCGTGGGTACCTTGCCCTTCGTCTGGCTGGGCGCGCATTACGGCGGCCCGGAAGGCGTGCTGGCGGGGCAGACCGCGGGTTTTGCCCTGTTCAGCCTGATCTCCATGCTGCTGTGCCGGCGCGTGCTGCGCGCGCCGCCCGCGAGCGCGGCGGCGCAAGCGCGGCAGGCTGCCTAATGCACTGTTTTCGGATTCCCTTCATGGGTAGATGCCGTGAGCCGGTGACCGGGCGGAGGGATCCGAAGCGCAGCCCCACCGGGGCGAGCATCGGAA
>NZ_MTLG01000083.1 GCF_002192695.1 Achromobacter xylosoxidans | reverse complement strand
TGGGGCTGCGCTTCGGATGGCTCCGGGCAGCCTCGGCTGAGAGTCGCCTAGGGCGCTGCGAAGTCGCTTCCAGCCTGCAAGGCGTTTGGGCGGCAATGCGGGCGGGCCTGCCCAGGAGGCCGTTCGATTTTGACGGCCGGTCGCGGTACGATCCCGGCTGACTTCGATTTTTCAGGATTGCCATGCGTCAGCGTTCCGTACGCCTTCGAATCGACACCTTCTCCCGCGTGCTGCTGGCCGCGGCTTTTGCCGCCGCCGCAGCCGGCGCCGCTCAGGCGCAGGGACCTGCTTCAGCCACTGGATCGCGCGCCCAGCCGTCGGTGCCGGTGCAGACCCTGCCGGCCCTGACGCCCAAACGCAGCTTCGACGACGCTCCCGCGCCAGCCGCCACCGCGCCGGCGGCTCCGGCCGATGACCGGGCCGGCCAGGTGTTGCCTCCCAGGTCGGCTGCGCCCGCGCCGGCAAGCTTGCCGGCGCCCGCGACCTTGCCTGCGCCCGCGGCGGCTCCGGCCGCTGCCGCCCCGGCGGCGACCGCTGCGCCTGCCGCAACGGCTGCGCCGGCTGCCACCGCGGCGCCCGCCGCCACCGCCACCCCCGCGCCCACGGTCATCATCCCGACCGAACTCGACACCAAGGCCTGCATCGCCAAACTGCGCAAGGGCGCCACGGCCAACGGCCTGACCGTGGCCGACTGGGACAAGTACACCGCCAACGCCAAGCTGCTGCCCACCACGGTCGCTTCCGCCAAGGGCCAGCCGGAGGGGCGCGAAGCCTGGTGGGACTACATCGCCAAGACCGTGGACGAGGAGCGCGTGCGCGACGGCCTCGGCGTGCTCGCCAAGTACGGTCCGCAGCTGTCGGCCATCAGCCAGCAGTACCAGGTCGACCCGGCCACGCTGGTCGCCATCTTCGGCATCGAGACCAACTACGGCCGCCAGGTCGGCAAGACCAATGTGCTGGATGCCTGGCTGACGCGCGCCTGCACCGAGAACAAGCCGCTGTGGGAAAAGAATGCCTACGCCTCGGTGCGCCTGCTGCGTGACGGCATGGTGCCGGCGGACAATTTCGTCGGCTCCTGGAGCGGCGCCTTCGGCATGACGCAGTTCATCCCGACCTCGTTTTATGAGCTGGCCGCCGATGGCGACGGCAACGGCAAGATCGATCTCTACAACTCGCTGCCCGACGCGTTGGCCTCCACCGCCAACCACTTGCGCAAGCGCCGCGCCAAGTGGACGCACAGCCTGCCTGCCGTGATCGAAGTGCGCGTGCCGGCCGAGCTGGCCGCCGCCATTCCGGCCTCGCCCGACGCCGAATTCGTGGGCTCGCAGGACCGCCGCACGATCGCCCAGTGGGCCCAGGCCGGCGTGAAGCAGGGCAACGGTTCGGCGCTGAAGCTGGCGTCGGGCAACGAGGAGCAGGCCTATCTGTTCGCGCCCACCGGCTCCGCCGGGCCGGTGTTCCTGGCGACGGTGAATTTCGACGCCATCCTGCATTACAACCAGTCGCGCCGCTACGGCCTGGCGGTGTCGATGCTGCTCAACCGCCTGCAGGGCGGCCCGGACCTCGTCGCGGCCTGGCCCACGGACGACCCCGGCCTGTCGCGCGCGCAGATCAAGGAGCTGCAGGAAATGCTTTACGGCCTGGGCCATGACGTAGGCGTGGCCGACGGCATCCCGGGCAGCAAGACCCGCGACGCCGTGCGCGAAGAGCAGGTCAAGCGCAAGCTGCCGGAGGACGGCCGCGTGGGCAAGCGCATCTACGACGCGATCAAGGCCACCTGGCCGCCCGCGGCGATCCAGGCCCGACCGGCAGCCCAGCAATGACGGGGGCTTCCGGCACGCAGGGCTATGGCGAAAACGCCGCGGCCCTGGCGGACCAGTACGAGAGCATCGCGTTCGAGGACGTGCACCGCGACGTGGCGCACTTGATCCCGGCGGCGCCGTCTCGCATCGCCGACATAGGCGCGGGTTCGGGGCGCGACGCCGCCGCGCTGGCGCGCATGGGCCATGCCGTGGTGGCGGCCGAACCCACGCCCGAGCTGCGCCAGGAGGGCCAGCGCCGCCACGCGCTGCCCAACCTGGAGTGGGTCGACGACGCCTTGCCGGACCTGGCCGTGCTGCGCGGGCAAGGCCGTCTGTTCGACGTGATCATGCTAACGGCGGTATGGATGCACCTGGACGCCGATGAGCGCCGCCTGAGCATGCAGGCGCTGGCCGCGCTCCTGGCGCCGCAAGGCCAGATCCTGATGTCGCTGCGGCACGGGCCGGTGCCGCCAGGACGCCGCATGTTCGATGTGTCGGCGCAGGAAACGATAGCGCTGGCGGCCGGCCACGGCCTGTCCTCGCATCATCTCAGCGAGCGCGAAGACATGCTGGATCGCGCCGATGTGCGCTGGAGCTTCCTGGGCCTGCGCCGCGACTGAAAGCCATGCCCTCGGGCCAGACTCGGCCTGGGGGATTCGTCCGTTGGACGATGGGCCGGCAGGCCGTCCGCCGGTATCATGTCGGCCACTCCATTCGTTCCGCCCGCCATGTCCGCCGCACTGCTCCCCGACACGTTCCAGACCGCCCGGCTGCACGCCCGGCGCATGGACGAAACCCATTTTTCCTTCATCGCCGCCATGCATGCGGACGAGCGCCTCATGGCCACCATGGGCGGCATCCGGACGGACTCGGCCAGCCGCCGCTATCTGCTGCAGAACGTCGAACACTGGGCCGAGCAGGGCTACGGCATGTATGTGCTGGCCGACCGCGCCAGCGGCGAGCTGGCGGGCCGGGCGGGCTTGAAGCGCACCCAGTCGCGGGGCCACGACGAGGTCGAGGTGGCCTATGCCTTCCTGCCCCCGAGCTGGGGCAAGGGCTATGCCACCGAGATCGCGCAGGCGCTGCTGGCGCTGGGATTCGGCCGGCTGTCCGTGGACGCGCTGGCCGCCGTGGCGCTGGAAGAGAATGCCGCGTCCTGCCGGGTGCTGGAGAAGTGCGGCATGCGCCAGGTCGGCGGCGCGGACGCAGGCGGTTCCGGCAAGCGCCGCTATGAAATCCGCCGCGCCGACTGGCCGCTGCCGCAGGCGGACGCCGCGGCTGGCGGCGGGCACAGGCGCTAAGATTCGGGTATGAGCACCAAGCAGATTCCCGAAGACGACCCGCAGCCCGTTCCGCCCGTCGCGCCCGAGCCCGAAGAGTGCTGCAACAGCGGCTGCATACCCTGTGTCTATGACACCTATAACGAAGCCATGGATGACTACCGCGCGGCGCTGAAAGCCTGGCGGGCCAGGCATCCGGAGCAGTCCAAGGGCTAGGCGCCCGCCACGATGGACGGGCGCCGGCAGGGCGTCAGCCCGCCAGCTTCATGTGGATAATGGGACGAGGGCGGCCCGCGTCGTCCTGTTCCGAGCGGCCCACGTCCTCGAAGCCGTAGTGCTTGTAGAAGCCGTGGGCCTGGGGGTTCTGCTCGTTCACGTCCACCAGCAGGGTGCCGTGCAGCGAACGCGCGAAGTTCAGCAGGCGCCGGCCCGCTCCCTTGCCGCGCTTGTTGGCGTCCACGAACAGCATCTGGACCTTGTTGCCGTTCAGGCCCATGAAGCCGGCGACTTCGCCGGCATCGTCCTCACAGACCCAGACCCGTACCGAAGGCAGGTAGGTGTTGAGCACCTGCGGGTACATCGCCTGGATTTCCTTTTCCGTCAGGAACGTGTGGGTGGCGCGTACGGAACGGAGCCAGATGTCCACCAGGGCCAGGTCATCGCCGTGGTTGCGTTCTCGGATATTCATTTTTCTAATGGTTCTACAGGTCGGGTGCCGGCGCGGTCCTTGGTTGCGCCGGGCTTTTTTGCCGCTAGAGCCCTGCGCGGTAGAGCTCGGTCGCCGCCAGGACGGTTTCCATCTGCACAGTATGCGCGAAAACGAAGCGCTCGCCGTAGACGGTTTCATCCGGAAACTCGGAAATCAACGCCATCGGCAAGTCTTCGCGGTCGCTTTCGCTGATCTGCACCGGGATGCCGTTCAGCACGTCGAATCCGGTTTCGAGCGCGTGCGCCTGGAATAGTTCAAGCTGCCGGGCATTGAACTCGACCAGGCCGGGAACGTTGCGGGCCAGCCTGGCGGTCACGCCTTCGATCAGGCGGCGGGCGCGATCGCCCCAGCCCGGGTGATGGCGCAGCACCAGGAAGAAGCCCTTGGGGATGGTCCAAAGTTCGAAGTGGCGCGGCAGGTAGCCGGACAGCGGCCGGGTCCATTCGTGGGCGGGATAGCCGTGCAGGTTGATGTGCAGCTGCGCGCCGCTGATGGCGTGCGCCTGGTGGCGGCCTTCGCGCTCGAAGAACGGGGCGCGTTCGCGGTAGGCGATGTCGTCGCCCAGCGCGCTGTAGCGCGAGGCGTGCAGCATGTGGCGCGGATGGTGTTCGCGCAGGCCGTTGAACAGCGCGTAGCCGTCCGGATTTTCTGCGGCGATCAGGGCGAAATGGGCGTCGCCGCGCGCGGCCAGCGCCTGCGCCGCGCGCAGGGCGCCGACCACGCCGGAGGTTTCGTTGGCGTGCTGCGCGCCCGAGATGAAGACGGCCGGGCCGGGGCCGCGCAGGTAGGTGCCGAGCACCGGACGGCCCTGGCGCGATACGGCCTGGAAGGTGTCGCCGCCGAACGCCGCCATGCAGCCGGCGATCTGGCCGGCCGACAGCGGCTCGCGGACCTGGGCCAGCGGCGCGCCGAGCGCCACCGGAGCGACGGGCGCCAAGGCTTCGAAGTGCTCGAGCGAGATTTGCACGCGCGCCGCGCCGTCATGGCGGCGGATGTCGGGAATGATCTGGCCGGGTTGCAGGCCGCGGTCGCCCGATGGGCGGCCCGAGTGCTTCTGGAAGTGCTCCAGCAGCGAGAAATAGATGTCTTCGTGCAGCGCCTCGAAGGTGCTGACGATTTCCTCGTCCACCGGCAGGGCGAAATCCATGCCCGGCAGGTCCACGCGGATTTCCAGGCGCTCGAAGTAGGGTTCGTGCGCGCCCCAGGCATGGTTGCGCACCGTGTCCACGATGGCGCGGAAGGCCTGCTGGTATTCGGTGGCCTGGGCGGCATCGGTCTGCAGCGCGCCCTCGGCGTCGCGCACGCGCAGCCAGCCGGTGGGCGACAGTTCGGGCGTGCCGTCCTGCGCGTAGCCGATCTGGTTGGGCGCATGGACCCGGGTATCGATCTGGCGGCCGTCCGCGTAGCGCAGGCTGACGTCGTAGTGCAGGTCGCGGGCGCCGGGCTGCATGCTGACGTCCACGCCTTGCAGCAGCGCGATCAGCGGATAGGCTTCCAGCGTGAAGCGCTTGGCCTGGGCGTGCTCGTGCAGCGGATAGCGCACCATGACGGACGCCAGACCCTCGCGTTCGACCTCTTCCAGGAAATAGTGCAGCAGCGGCTTGTAGGCGCTGCGAAAGCGCGCGGTGACGCCGGCCTGCGCCAGGCGTTCCTGCGCCGCGCGGCGCGCCTCCTGGCCTTCGAACAGCCAGCCTTCGACCACCGCGCCGCGCCAGGCCGGCGCCATGTAGGCGTGGGTCCACGCGTCCAGCGTGCGGTCGAATGTTTTTTCCAGCAATGACATACTCGATATTCCTTTCAGGCGGACCGGGCGGCTTCAGACCTTGCCGGTCGGGTCCAGGCGGTCGCGCAGCCAGTCGCCCAGCAGGTTCAGGCCCAGCACCGTCAGCATGATGGCCAGGCCCGGGAAGACGCTGACCCACCAGGCCGTCTGCATGTAGGTGCGGCCGTCGGCAAGCATACCGCCCCAGCTCGGGATCATGGGATCCACGCCCAGGCCCAGGAAGGTCAGGCTGCTTTCCAGCAGGATGTTGTTGGCGACGTTCAGGGTCATCAGGATGACCAGCGGGCCCAGCAGATTGGGCACGATGTGGTGGCGGATCATGGCCAGGTCGCGCACGCCGAAGGCGCGCGCGGCCAGCACGAATTCGCGCTCGCGCAGCGCCAGGACCTGGGCGCGCACCAGGCGCGCGTACTGCACCCATTGCGACACGATCATGAAGAAAATGACGTTGAACAGCCCGCCTCCCAGGATCGCGATGAAGGTGATGGCGACCAGGATGAACGGCAGCGCCAGCTGCACGTCGGCGAAGCGCATGACGATCATGTCCCAGAAGCCGCGGTAGTAGCCGGCGATCAGGCCCATGACGATGCCCAGCAGCGCGCCGCCGATGACCGAGACGAAGCCTACTGTGAGCGAGATCTTGCCGCCGACGATGACCCGAGCCAGCACGTCGCGGCCCAGCGGGTCGGTGCCGAAGGGATGGGCGGCGCTGGCGAACGGCGCGGTCAGGCGGGCGGCCAGGTCCATGGCCTCGCCGCCGTCGGGAAACAGCCAGCTGGAGGTCAGCACCAGCACGATCATGGTGCCGGTCAGCAGCGCGCCCAGCACGAATTCCAGCGAGCGGTAGCGGCTGCGGGGCTTGGCCGCCTTGGGGGCGGCGGCGGTGGGGGTAGTAGTCTGCATAAGGCTCAGCGCGTGCGGATGCGGGGGTCGACGATGCCGTAGGCGATGTCGACGATCAGATTGACCAGGACGATGACGGAGGCCAGCACGGTGACCGTGCCCTGCAGCACCGGGTAGTCGCGGCCGGAGATGGCGTCGAACGCCAGCGTGCCCAGGCCGGGCCAGTTGAAGACCATTTCGATGACGACGATGCCGCCGATCAGGCCGCCGAATTGCAGGCCCAGGTAGGTGATGAGCGGAATCGCGCAATTGCGCAGCGCGTGCTTGTACAGCACCACGCGTTCCTTCAGGCCCTTGCTGCGCGCCACCATGATGTATTGCGCAGACAGCGTTTCCAGCATGGTGGTGCGCACCAGGCGGATGTTGGTGGCGCTGAGGATGATGGCCATCGTCAGCGACGGCAGCACCAGGCTGGCCGGCCCGCTCCAGCCGGACGGCGGCAACAGCGGGAAGGTGATCGACAGCAGCAGCACCAGCATCAGCGCCAGCCAGAAGTTGGGGAAGGACAGCCCCACCAGCGACAGGATGCGGATCGCCTGGTCGGTGGCCTTGCCGCGCTTGATCGCCGCCTGGATGCCCAGCGGCAGCGAGATCAGGATGGATGCGAGCAGCGAGGTGAACGCCAGCATCAGCGTGGCGGGCAGGGCGTCGCCGATCAGCTTGGCGACCGAGGTGCCGCCCATGAAGCTGCGGCCGAAATCGCCGTGCAGCAGCCCTTGCATATAGGACAGGTATTGCTCGTGGAACGGCCGGTTCAGGCCCAGAGCCTGGCGGATATTGGCCAGGTCCTGTTCGGTGACGCTGCCCGAACCCTGGCTGAGCATCAGCGCGGGGTCGCCGGTCAGGCGCACGGCATAGGAGACGAGCAGCGTCACGGCCACGATCACGAAGACGGCCTGCAACACGCGTTTGATGAGAAATCCGGTCATAAATCGCCGCCCCGGCTTGCGCCGGGACGGGTCGGTGGGGTTAACGCGGCAACGGACATCGCCGACGCTTCAACGTATATCAATCTAGCGGGATGCCGCGGAGCCGGCTTTGCCGGTCCGCAGGCATGCCCCCTGGGGGGAAGCGCGTAGCGCTTCGGGGGGAGCCCACCTTGCGGATCCGGGCTTTGCCGGTCCGCAGGCATGCCCCCTGGGGGGAAGCGCGCAGCGCTTCGGGGGGCCTACTCTACAGATGCGTTCAGGAAGCGGAAGCGGATGTCGCCCGGCACTTCCAGGTCCTTCACGCGCTTGTTCACCCCGACAATCGTGTTCAGGCTGTACAGCGGCAGTTCCAGCGCCTGGTCGGCGACGTAGCCGGCGATCTCCTGCAGCATGGCTTCGCGCTTCTTCACGTCGTAGACCGTGCGCTGCGCTTCCAGCATGCCGTTGAGCTTGGCGTCGTTGTCGTACGGATTCCACTTCTGGCCCGTGTGGTACATCAGGTAGGCCGTGTTGTCGTAGTCGTAGGTCCAGCCGCCCCACTGGTTCTGCCACATTTCGCCGGTCTTGCCGCCGGGGATGATGTCGTTGAGCAGCACGCCGGTTTCATACGGCTTGATCGTGGCACGCACGCCCACGCCTTGCAGGTAGCCCGACACGGCCTGGGCCACTTCGCGGAAGTTCGAATCGCTGCCGCGCACGTCGATCTGCACGGTGGCGCCCGGCTTCACGCCGGCCGCGGCCAGCAGCTTCTTGGCTTCGGCGGGGTTGAAGGGCAGGGGCTTCTGCTCGGGGTTGTAGCCGAAGGACTGCGGACCCTGGAAGCTGGCGATGGTCTTGGCCTGGCCCAGCAACAGTTGCTTGACGATGGCGTCGCGGTCCACGGCCATGATCAGCGCGCGGCGCACGTCGCGGTTCTGCGTGATGCCGTTCTTGGTGTTGTAGCGCAGCGCATAGGCCACCGGGCCGCCGGTGGAGATGACGTCGGCGTTGCCGGACTTCTTCACGGTGTCGATCAGGCCCAGCGGGATCAGCGTGGCGATGTCGATGCGGCCGGCCTGCAGCTCGGCCACCTGGGTGCCGGGTTCGCCGATGAAGCGGTAGACCACCTTGTCCAGCTTGGGCTTGCCGCCCCAGTAGTCGTCGTTGCGCGCCAGCGTCACGTTGACCTTGGGCTGGTAGCTTTCAAATTTGAACGGGCCGGTGCCGACCGGGTTGATGTTGAAGTTGTCCTCGCCCTTTTCCTTGATGTACTTGGGCGGCACGATCATGGCGCCGTAGCCGGCCAGCTTGGTCAGCAGGACCGGGTCGGGCTGCTTCAGGATGAAGTCCACGGTGTACTCGTCCACCACCTTGATCTCGCCGATCGAGTCGTAGTTGGCCTTTTGCGGACCCTTGGCGCCTTCCGCGCCCAACAGGCGCTCGAAGGTGAACTTCACGGCTTCGGCGTTGAAGGGCTCGCCATTGTGGAACTTGACGCCTTCGCGCAGCTTGAAGCGCAGGCGCTTGTTGTCGTCCAGGTATTCCCAGCTGGTGGCCAGGCCCGGCTGCAGCTTCAGGTCGGCGCCGCGCATGGTCAGGCCGTCATACAGGTTGCTGCCCACCGAACCCCAGAAGGTCACGAAGGTGTCGATCGGGTCCCAGCTGCCCGGATCCTGGTTGATGGCGACATTGAGCGTGCCGGCGGCGTGGGCGGTCGCGAAGACTGCGGGCAGCGCGCCGCCCAGCGCCAGGGCCAGGGCGGCGGCGGTGTAGGTTTTACGTAGGGAGAGCATGTTCAACTCCAGGAACGGGAAGCCGGACGGGCCGACGTGGAAAAGGGGTGGCGGCTCAAGCCGCGCGGGCCACCTGGTGGCCGGGCGCGAACTCAACCAGGGGAATGATGGCGGGCTCGTCGCCGACGCGCCGCACCGGGCTGGGGATCTCGCCTTCGATCAGCGAGGTGTCGATGTGACGGCCGGGCTCGGCCACGGGCACGGCGGCCAGCAGCTTCTTCGTGTAAGCGTGCTGCGGCGATTCGAAAATCTGGCGGCGGGTGCCGAGTTCGACGATCTGGCCCAGGTACAGCACCGCGACGCGGTGGCTGACTTTCTCCACCACCGCCATGTCGTGCGTGATGAACAGATAGGACAGGCCGCGGTCCTTCTGCAGGTCCATCAGCAGGTTCAGGATCTGCGCCTGGATCGATACGTCCAGCGCCGACACCGATTCGTCCGCGATGATCAGTTTGGGATTGCTGGCCAGCGCGCGCGCGATGCAGACGCGCTGGCGTTGGCCGCCCGAGAATTCATGCGGATAGCGCTTGGCGTGTTCGGGCTTCAGGCCGACCTGCTCCAGCAGTTCGCCGATGCGGCGGGCGATGGCGTCTTCGCTGGTCAAAAGGCCGTGCGTGCGGATGGGCTCGGCGATGCTGAAGGCCACCGTCTTGCGCGGATCCAGCGAGGCGTAGGGATCCTGGAAGATGTACTGGATTTCCTGGCGCAGGCGCTGGCGGCCAGCGCTGTCCATCGAGAAGATGTCCTCGCCGTTGTAGCGCACGGCGCCCGAGGTCGGCGCCACCAGCTGCTGCAAGGTCTTGCCGATGGTGGACTTGCCGCTGCCGGATTCGCCTACCAGCGCCAGCGTTTCGCCAGGGTAGACATCGAAGCTCACTTCTTCCACGGCGTGCACGCGGTGCGTGACGCGGCCGAAGAAATTGTGGCCGACGTCGAAGCGGGTGGTCAGCTTTTCCACGCGCAGCACGGGCTCGTCGTAGCGCGCCGTATCCTGCTCGCGGGTTTCGCCGACTTCGCGCAGCGTGTCGCCTTCCAGCACGGTCTGCGGCGTGCGCAGCGGCAGGTCGCGGCCCGTCAGGCTGCCCAGGCGCGGCACTGCCGCCAGCAGCGCGCGGGTGTAGGGGTGCTTGGGCGCGTTGAAAATTTCATCCACCGTGCCTTGCTCGACCTTCTTGCCGCGCAGCATCACCACCACGTCGTCGGCCATTTCCGCGACCACGCCCATGTCGTGCGTGATGAAGATCACGGCCGTGCCCAGGTCGCGCTGCAGTTCGCGGATGGTGTTCAGGATCTGCGCCTGGATGGTGACGTCCAGCGCCGTGGTCGGCTCGTCGGCGATCAGCAGCCGCGGCTGGCAGGACAGCGCCATCGCGATCATCACGCGCTGGCGCATGCCGCCCGACAGCTGGTGCGGATAGCGGTCCAGCATCTGCTCGGCATCGGGCAGGCGCACTTTTTCCAGCAGCTTGCGGGCCGCCTGGCGGGCGGCCGAGCGCGACAGCTGCTGGTGCAGCATGATGGCCTCGACGATCTGGTCGCCGACGGTGAAGACCGGATTCAGCGAGGTCATCGGCTCCTGGAAGATCATCGCGATGTCGTTGCCGCGGATGGCGCGCATGTCTTCATCGGAGGCCGCGGTCAGGTCGACCTCGCGGTCGGCGCCGTCGCGGAACAGGATCTGCCCCGTGGCGATGCGGCCGCTGGTGTAGTCCGTCAGGCGCATGATGGCCATGGATGTGACCGACTTGCCCGAGCCCGACTCGCCCACGATGGCCAGAGTCCTGCCGGGACGCACCTCGAAATCCAGGTTGTCGACGGCGCGGAACACGCCGTTTTCGGTATTGAAGTCGACCGACACGCCGCGCACGGACAGCAGCGGAGCGGAAGAAGATGCGGTGATGCTAGACAACGTGGATTCTCACAGGGAGGTGGCGGCGCGGGCAGCCTGGTCGTACAGGCCCGAAAGGGCGCGCAGGGTGTTGGCCAGCTGATGGCTGGCGTCGTCCGCGGCGGGGGAGTCGATGAAGGGTTTGACGAGGCACTGCTCGCGCACTTCGGCGTAGCGTTGGATCGCCGCCGCGCCGGCGTCGGTGGCCGTGTAGATCACTTCCTTGCCGGTCTTGGCGCTTTGCACCACGCCCAGGCGCTCCAGCTTCTTCAGCGAGTAGTTCACCAGATGGGTGTCTTCGACATTGAGCGTGAAGCAGATGTCCGCCAGTTTCTTGCCGCGGCCGCGGTGGAACACGTGGTTCAGCACCAGGATGTCCAGCGAGGTCAGCTCGGGCAGTCCCGCACAGGCCATGCAGCGCACCATCCAGCGGTTGAACGCGTGCGAGGCGATGATCAGGCCGAATTCGACTTCGGAAAGCTCGGGGGCTGAAGAGGCCAGGTGGGACGAGGAAACGATGGCGTCCCGGACGGATACAGGCATGGGCAACGGGGGGAAGGGGACGGATCGGCGATAAAACGTTGGCGAATTATTGACGATTTGTTGATATGGCCGTATCGGGGATAACCCGTGTGCAACCGGCTGGTCCTAGGCTTTGCCGCCAGATTTCGGACTTCTCCTATTCACCAACGACGCGCGTCCGCGTAAAAAAATACCGTCGGCTCGCTGGCTTCGCGTCGCTTGCGGTTTGTTTCAAATCAAATCATTCCTGCTACAAACGTGATAGTTCCGGGGTGCGGAACTATGGCATTCGTGCGTCAATTGCCTCTTCTTTGTCGACTAATTTCGACTAAGTACACCCATTTCTGAATTTATACATTCAGATATTTATTGTCATTAATTGTGTTTTAAGGCAAACTCGAAAAACATTTAGTTTCATACAGCGATAACAAGGAGCGCCGCGCACGTCCGCAGGCGCCATACCGGCATGAATCACTACTGGCGCCTGCGCATGGCCGCAGGCATGTTGGCGGCTGGCTTTTTTCCGGCCGGATCCGGCGCTCAGCCGCTGCCCGAGGCAGCCTTGCGCGCCACCGAGATCGAACGCCGCCAAGAGCAGGAACTGGGGGCGCAGCGCGCCCGCGCGGCCGAGCGGCCGGACGTACTATCGCCCGCCGCGCCGGCGGCCGGCGGCCTGGTGCTGCCGGTTGAAACGCCTTGCTTCGCCCTCAAGCAAGTCGTCTGGGACGGGGCGCAGCCTGCCGAAGCGCTGGCGCGCGCGGCCGATGCGGTCATCGGCCATTGCGTGGGCGGGCTGGGGTTGCGGGCCTTGCAGGAACATCTGATCGGCCTGCTGATCGACCGTGGACTCGTCACGGCGCGGGTAGTCGTGCCGGAACAATCCCTGGCCTCGGGCACGCTGACGCTGCGCTATCTGCCGGGCCGCATCTCCGCCGTCAAGGGCGAGGACGCCATCGGCTGGTGGCGCACGGCCTTGCCCACGGGACCGGGCGGCGAAGTGAACCAGCGCGATCTGGACCAGGCGCTTGAGAACATCCGCAGGCTGGGCAGCCAGGCCGATGCGGCCATCGACGTCGCGCCCGGACCGGAACTGGGCGATTCCGACATCCTCATCCGTCCCGGCACCGGCAAGCGCTGGCATGGGTACATCGGCGGCGACAACGCCGGCATGGACGCCATCGGCAAGTACCAGGTCAACGCCGGCCTGACCCTGGACTCGCCCCTGTTCCTGTACGACCAGTTGTCGGTGTCGTGGAACAGCAATGCGCGCTGGCGCGATGCGGAATCGAACACGCGCGCGGCTTCCCTGAACTACAGCATTCCGTTTGGCTACTGGACCTTCTTCGCCGGCGCCAGCAAATCCACCTACCGGCAAACCGTGGCCGGCTTCGATGAGCCCATCATCTACGGCGGCACCACCAAGCAGGTGCAGGCAGGCGTTTCCGTGGTCCCGTATCGCGGCGCCACCTACAAGGGCACGGCATCGCTGACCCTGTTGCGCAAGCGCACCACCAGCACGCTCAACGACGTGGATATTGAGGTGCAGCGGCGCGACGTCACCGGCTACGAGTTCAACGTGGGGCATCGCCACTATTTGGGCCGCGCAGCGCTGGACGTCGGCGGGGGCGTGCGCGGCACGCTGACCGGGCTGTCCGACCGGCCCGGATACGTCTATGGCGATCCGGACTGGAACGGGCGCAGCACCATAGTGTCGGCCAATGCAGGCCTATATCTGCCGTTCGAATTGGCGGAGCAGCCCTGGGCCTATCAGCTGAACTGGCAGATCCAGCATGCCAGGACGCCCATCGTGCCGTCCGACTACTTCACCATCGGCAACCGCTATGCGGTGCGGGGTTTCGACGGCCAGATGACGCTGGCCGCCGAGGATGGCTGGACCTTGCGCAACGACTTGTCGCTGGGTCTGGACAAGCTGCTGCGGGTGCCTGGCCACCAGTTGTACACGGGTCTGGACGTGGGCCGGGTGGGCGGCCCGTCGGCGGCATCGCTGTCCGGCCGCACGCTGGTCGGCGCCGTGGCCGGGCTGCGCGGACGGCTCGCCATGCCCTATGTCAATGCCAGCTATGACCTGTCTGCCGGCTGGCCGCTGAAAAAACCCGAGTCCCTGAAAACCGCCTCGACCCTGTTCGCGGCGGTGCTGATGTTCGAGTTCTGACCCGGCGGCTGCGCGCCGCCAAGCCGTTGTCCATTCTTAGTCCAACCGGATACGCATGATGTCCAAGCTTCGCTCCCTGATAGTCTGGTCCGTCGTCTTCACCCAGGTCTGGTCGCCAGTGCTGGCGCAGACCTTGCCGATTTCGGTGGACAAGAGCGTGGCGGGAGCGAAGCCCTCCGTCGGCGTCAGCAACGGCGTACCCGTCATCAACATCGCGCCGCCTTCGGCCGGCGGCGTGTCCAACAACCGCTACACGCAGTTCAACGTCGGTCCTTCCGGCGCGGTGCTCAATAACAGCGGCGGCGCCAGCCAGACCCAACTGGCGGGACAGGTCGGCGGCAATCCCATGCTGGGCAATCAGCGCGCCAGCACCATTCTCAACCAGGTCACCGCGCCCAACCCGTCGCAACTGCTGGGCACTTTGGAAGTGGCCGGCAACCGCGCCAATGTGATCGTCGCCAACCCCGCGGGCATCACCTGCAACGGCTGCGGCTTTCTGAACGCGGACCGCGCCACCCTGACCACGGGCAAGCCCCAAGTCGGACCGGACGGCAGCATCGGCTTCGATATCGCTTCGGGCAAGATCCGCGTCGAAGGCGCCGGCCTGAACGGCGCCAATCTCAGCCAGGTGGACCTGCTGGCGCGCACCCTGGAGATCAACGCGGACGTGTGGGCCGACAAGCTCAACGTGACGGCGGGCGCGGCGCGCGTCGACTACGCCACGGGTGCCGTTTCCGCCCAGGCGGGTGAAGGCGCGGCGCCCGAAGTGGCGCTGGATACCGCGGCGCTGGGCGGCATGTATGCCAACAGCGTGCGCCTGATCGGCACCGAGGCCGGCGTGGGCGTGAACATCGGCGGCAACCTGGTGGCGCTGACCGGCGACCTGCAGGTCACCGCCGCGGGCGACGTCCGCATTGCGCCGCGCGGCACCGCGCAGGCGGCCGGCAATCTGCGCGTGGACAGCGGCCGCGATATGGCCGTGCAAGGCGCGGCACAGGCTGGCGGCAGTGCCGCGCTTGTGGCTGCGCGCGACGTTTCCGTGCAGGGCGCGGTCGGCGCCGGTGGCGCCTTGACGCTCGATGCTGGTGGCGATGCGGCTGTCGGCGCGCAGGGCAGCCTGCGCACGCAAGGCGCCTTGCGCGTGGCGGCGGGCAAGGATATCTCCCTGTCGGGAGACTTGCTGACTTCGGACCAGGACGTGCGTGCGCAAGCCGGACGCAATCTGAAGATGGCGGGCAAGGCGGTTGCGCCGCAGCCCGGGCAAGGCGGGAACACGGGTGGCGGGACCGGCGCCGGTGCGGGAACCGGCAATGGTTCGGGCACGGGCTCTGGCTCTGGAACGGGAACTGGGTCTGGATCTGGCGCCGGCGCCGAACCCGGCAAGACTCCCGAACCGGCGGTGCCGGGTGACCAGAGCGGTGGCGTCGCCACGACGGTCGGCGTGGTCTCCGCGAAGGAAGGCGTCACGCTGCAGGCGGGACGCGACATGCTGCTGTCGCGCCAGGTGTATGCGTCCGGCGTGTTGCAGGTGCAGGCAGGCGCGGACGCGGTGTCGGAGGCCGGCGCACAGCTGCAGTCCGCAGGCGGCATGACGATACGCGCGGGCTCGGGCGTCACGCTGGCCGGCGCGGCCCTCACCGATGGCGCGATGCTCGTCGAATCCACGCGCGACCTGCGCCTGGACGGCAGCGCACTGGCGTATGGCGGAGCGCTGGACCTGAAGAGCGGCGGCGATCTGCGCATGGGCGCGGCCAGCAAGGCGCAGGGCAGGCGTGTTGGAATCGATGCGGCGCGCGATCTGCGGGCCGATGGCGAACTGGTGTCGGAGAACGCGGCCGCACTGAAGGCCGGACGCGAGGCTGCGGTGGACGCCCGGGTGCTGGCGCGCGGCGACCTGGACCTGAGCGCGCAAGGCGCCACGGCTGTCACCGGACAGGTGGAAGCGCTGGGCCGCGCGCGGCTGCGGTCCGGAGCAGGCATTGCGCTTGCGGGCAGCCTGAGCGGCAATCAGGGCGTGGATATGCGCGCGGCGGGCCCGCTCGCCATCAGTGGCGCGGTGGGCGCGGCAGCGGGTGAACTGACGCTGGTTTCCGATGGCGACCTGTCGGTCAGCGGCAGCGCGCAGGCAGGCGGCCCGGCCAGGTTGGACACGCAGGGCGCGCTGAACGTGGCGGGCACGGTGTCCTCGCTGGCCGGCTTGACGGCTCAGGCCGCGCGCGATGCCGCGGTTGACGGCAAGCTGCTGGCCGGCGGTCCGCTGCTGCTTGAAGCGATAGGGCAGGTGGCGGCGGGCGCGGACTCGCGTCTGCAGGCGGACGGCGCCATGCAACTGCGCGCAGGCCAGAACATGCTTCTGGCTGGCGTGGCGGAAACCAATGCCGGCCTGACGCTGGGCGCGGGCCGTGACCTGCGCGTGGACGGCGCGGCTTTGGCCTATGGCGGCCAGCTGTCGATGAACGCTGGCAACAATCTGCGCTTGGCCAACGCCAGCAGAACCCAGGGTGAGGGCGTGTCGGCGCGCGCGGGCGGTGGCCTGCAGGCGGACGGCGCGATGGCCGCGCGCGGTGACATCGCGTTGACTGCGGGGCGTGATGCGCAGCTCGGCGGCAAGACGGTCGCCACCAACGACGTGACGCTGGCGGGCGGACGCAACCTGGCCATTGCGCAGGGCGCGCAGCTGGAGGCGGAACGCTCGGCGCAGATCCAGGCGGGGCAGGATGCCGCGCTGGCTGGCGCTGTGCGCACCAATCAGGGCATACGCATCGACGCCGCCGGCAAGTTGCGGCTGGACGGAGAAGCGTCCTCGGTCGCTGGCGCCATCGATTTGCTCGCGGGCGGCGATCTGTCCGTGGGCGCGCAGGGCAAGGCATATGCGGGTGGCGCGCTCAGCGGCGCAAGCGGCGGCGCGTTGCGCGTGGATGGCGAACTGGCCGGCCAAGGCGGCCTGAGCCTGGCATCGGCGGGTAGCGCGATGGCCGATGGCCGGTTGCTGTCCGGCGATGCCTTGTCGCTGCAGGCGGGTGCGGACCTGCGCACGGGCCAGGCGGCGCAACTGCAATCGTCCAAGGGCATGACGCTGAGCGCGGGCCAGGACGCCAGTCTTGCGGGCGTTGCCTTGAGCGATGGCGGCATCGCGATCGACGCAAAACGCGAGCTGCGCGTGGACGGCAGCGCGCTGGCCTACGGCGGCGGCCTGTCGATGAGCGCCGGTCGTGATCTGTGGCTGGGCGATATCAGCAAGACCCAGGGCAAAGGCATCACCGCCCTGGCAGGGCGCAACTTGGACGCTGGCGGCGAGATGGTGGCGCTGGGCTCCGCAACGCTCATCGCGGGCCGCGACGCGGCCATCGGTTCCAGGCTTGGCGCCGACGGCGGCATAACGTTGCGCGCGCAAGGCGCGGCGCAAGTCACGGGCCAGCTGGAGGCGACCGGCGCGGCCAGCCTGCAAACCGGCGGCGACATGGCGCTGTCGGGCAGCCTGCTCAGCAACCAGGGCACGGAACTGCGGGCTGGGGGCGCGCTGGACGTCAGCGGCACGGCCGGCGCGGCGCAGGGCGCATTGACCCTGGCCGCCGATGGCGACCTGGCCATCAGCGGCAGCGCCCAATCCGGCGGTCCCTTGTCCATGGCCGCCAAGGGCGCGCTGAACGTGGCGGGCACGGTATCCTCGCTGGCCGCGTTGACGGCCCAGGCCGCGGGCGATGCGACGGTCAATGGCAAGCTGCTGGCCGGCGGCCCGCTGCTGGTGGAAACGCTGGGCCGGTTGGCCGCGGGCGCGGACGCACGCCTGCAATCGGAAGACGCCATGCGGTTGCGCGCGGGCCAGGATCTGGTCCTGGCGGGCGAGGCGGAAGCCAACAAGAGCTTGGCGTTGGACGCCGCGCGCGATCTGCGCGTGGACGGCGCGGCATTGGCCTACGGCGGCCAACTGTCGATGGGCGCGGGCAACGATCTGCGCTTGGGCAACGCCAGCCGCACGCAGGGCGAGGGCGTAGCCGCGCGCGCCGGCGGCGATCTGCTGGCAGACGGAGCCATGGCTGCGCGCGGCGACGTTGCATTGATCGCAGGCCGCGATGCCAGCCTCGGCGGCAAGACCGTGGCCGCAGGCGACCTGAAGCTCGATGGCGGGCGCAATCTGGCCATCGCCCAAGCGGCGCAACTGGACGCGGAAGGCAAGGCGCAACTCAAGGCGGGGCAGGATGCGACGCTGGCGGGCGCATTGCGCAGCAACCAGGGCAACCGCATCGAGGCAGCCGGTGCGCTGCGCCTGGACGGTACGACTTCCGCGGCATCGGGCGCAATCGAGCTGCTCGCCGGCGGGGACCTGACGGTGGGCAGCAGCGGCAAGGCGCTGGCAGGCGGCGCGCTGCGCGGCGAGAGCGGCGGCGCGTTGTCGGTCGCTGGCGAACTGGCGGGCCAGGGCGCGCTGACTTTCGTATCGGTGGGCGGCGCAACGGTGGACGGCAAGCTGCTGTCCGGCGACGCCTTGTCGTTGCGCGCGGGCAAGGACCTGCGCACGGGACAGACGGCGCAGCTGCAATCGTCCAAGAACATGACGCTGAGCGCGGGCCAGGAAGCTAGCCTTGCGGGCGCTGCCCTGAGCGATGGTGGCATCGCGATCAGCGCAACACGCGAGTTGCGCGTGGACGGCAGCGCGCTGGCCTACGGCGGCGGCTTGTCCATGGACGCCGGCAGCGATCTGCTGCTGGGCGCAGCCAGCAAGACGCAGGGCAAGGGCGTCACGGCCCAGGCGGCGCGCGACCTCGCCACGGCTGGCGAAATGGTGGCGGCGGGATCGGCCGCCCTCACGGCGGGCCGCGATGCGGTGTTCGGCGCCAAGCTCGGCGCCGACGGCGACCTGACGCTGCGCGCGCTGGAGTCGGCGCAGGTCACGGGCGAACTGCAAACGACGGGCGCTGCAAGCCTGCAAGCTGGCGGCGACGTGGCGCTGTCGGGCAGCCTGCTCAGCAACCAGGGCACGGAACTGCGGGCGGGAGGCGCGCTGGACCTCAGCGGAACGGCCGGCGCGGCCTCGGGCGCATTGACCCTGGCCTCGGACGGCGACATGACGGTGGGCGGCAGCGCCCAATCCGGCGGCCCCTTGTCCATGGTCGCGAAGGGCGCGCTGAACGTGGCGGGCACGGTGTCCTCGCTGGCCGGGTTGACGGCGCAAGCCGGAACCGATGCCACGGTAACGGGCAAGCTGCTGGCCGGCGGCCCGCTGCTGCTGGAGGCGATAGGACAGTTGCAGGCCGGCGCGGATGCGCGCCTGCAATCTGAAGGCGCCATGACCTTGCGCGTCGGCCAGGATCTGGTCCTGGCCGGAGAGGCGGAAACCAACAAGGGCCTGACGCTGAATGCCGGGCGGGACGTGCAAGTGGACGGCGCGGCGCTGGCCTACGGCGGCCAACTGGCCATGAATGCGGGCAAGGACCTGCGCTTGGGCGACGCCAGCCGCACGCAGGGCGTGGGCGTGGAGGCGCGCGCCGTGGGCGATCTGCTGGCGGGCGGCGCCATGGCGGCGCGCGGCGATATCGCGTTGAGCGCTGGACGCGATGCGCGCATCGACAGCAATGCCGCTGCCACCGGCAACACATCGCTGATTGCCGCGCGTGACCTTGCCATGGGCAAGACGGCGCAATGGGACGCCGAAGGCGCGTCGCGCGCCCAGGCCGGCCAGGACATGAAGCTGGCCGGCGCCTGGCGCGGCAACGGCGACATGAGCATCGATGCCGCGGGCAAGCTGTCCGTGGATGGCACGCTTGCCGCCAGCGCCGGCGGCCTGAGTTTGAACGCCGGCGGCGACCTGTCGATGGGCGAGCTGGCGCGGGTCGCGGCCAAGGGCGCGGTCAACGTCACGACGCTAGGCGATCTCCGCGTGGCGGGCGCGCTCAGCTCGTTGGACGCCTTGACGCTACAGGCCGCGCGTAACGCGGCCGTGGCGGGACAGGTGTACGCGGCACGCGGCCTGGACTTGAAGGCGGGCCAGACGTTGACGGCGGCAGGCGGTTCGCACCTGCAATCCGACACATCGATGACGCTTGCGGCCGGACAGGATCTGACGCTTGCCGGCACGGCGCTGGCCGAAGGCGGCATGTCGCTGGACGCGTCACACGACCTGCGCGTGGACGGCAATGCGCTTGCCTATGGCGGGGCGCTGCAGCTCAAGAGCGGCAACGACCTGCTGCTGGGCGCGGGCAGCCAATTGCAAGGCAAGGGCGTGCAGGCCGATGCCGGGCGCGATCTGGCGCTGGGCGGCGTTCTGGTGTCCACCGCGGGCGCGGAACTGCAGGCGGTGCGCGATGCGCGCGTGGACGGCAAGCTGGGCGCCGACGGTGCGCTGGATCTCGGCGCCGGCGGCAATCTGCGCATCGGCGCGGCGGCGCAGCTGGACGCCTCGCAGCAGGCGCGCATTGCGGCTGCGGGCAATCTGGAGATGGCCGGCGTCGTGCGCGGCGACCAGGGCGCGAGCCTGGACGCCGGGGGCCGTCTGGATATGTCCGGCACGGCGGCATCCGCCAACGGCGCTCTGAATCTGAAAGCGGGTGAAGACTTGGTCTTGTCCGCAGGTAGCCGGGCGCTGTCCGGCGGCGCGTTGCAGGTCCGCGCGGGCGGTTCGCTGACGGCGGCAGGCACGATTTCCTCGCTGGCCGATCTGATTCTGGAGTCGGTCGGCAACATCAGCCTCGACGGCCAGAACCTGGCGGCCGGCAACCTGGCGCTACAGGCCGGCGGCGCGCTGGCCACCGGCGCGAACGCGCGCCTGCAGGCCGATGGCTCGGTCGATGTGCAGGCCGACAGCGCCGCCTTGGCGGGCACGCTGGTGGCCGGGCAAGCGGCGACGCTGCGTATCGACAAGAATCTGGCGGTGGACGGCACGGTCCTGGCCGATGCGGGTGCGCTCAAGGTGGAGAGCGGCGGCGCCATGACGCTGGGCGGCGCAAGCGCGTTGCAAGCAGGCGGACTGCTGCAAGCGCAGGCCGGCGGCAAGCTGCTGGCCAACGGCACGATCTCGGGCGAGCAGGACATCACGCTGAAGGCCGGCACGGACGCCGAGCTGAACGGCAAGACCGTCGCCAACGGCACGCTGCGCGCGGACGCTGCTGGGAACCTGAGCATCGGCCAGGCCGGCCTGGCCCAGGGCAGCAGCAAACTGCTGCTGGGCGCGGGCCAAGACTTGCGCATCGCAGGCACGGCGGGCACCGCCACGGGCGCCGGCGCCGCCGGCGGCAGCTTGCAGGCGCAGGCGGGCCGCGACCTGTTCATCACGGGCACGGTGACGGCCGGTTCCCCCATCGTCCTGGGCGCGCAGCGCGACATCCGCATCGACGGCATCGCCACCGCGCTGGAAGGTGGCCTGACGGCCGACGCAGGCGCGAACCTGCTGGTCGGCGCTGGCGGCAGGATGCAAGCATCCGACGGGCTGAGCGCGCGCGCAGGCGGCAACCTGGTGTCAGACGGCGTCATTGCCTCGGGCGGCGGCCTGACGCTCGCCGCAACTGGAGACGTCCTCTTGGGCGGCCTTGCTGCCGCCCTGGGCGAACGCGCGGCGGGCAACGCCTCGATCACGGCGGGACGCGATCTCATCGTCAAGCAGAACGGCCAACTGCAAGCCGCGGGCACGCTGACTGCCCGCGCGGATCGCGACCTGTACGCAACGGGCGCCCTGAGTTCCGTGGGCGACATGCTGCTGGCTGCCGCGCGCGACGCGCGAGTGGACGGCACTGCCGCCGCCGATGCCAACCTGACGCTGACGGGCCGCGACGTGACCGTCGGCACGGCCGGACTGGCGCAGGCCGGCCGCACGTTGACCGCCACCGCGCAAGGCGCGTTGCAGGCGGCCGGGCGCATGCTGGCAGGCGGCTCGCAGGCCTTGACAGCCGGCGACAAGATCTCGGTCGATGGCACGGTGGCCGCCTTGCAAGGCAACTTGTCGCTAACCGCCCAGCGCGGCGACATCGCGCTGGGCGCGGCGTCGCGCCTGCAGGCAGGGGGCGTGCTGACCGCGCAGGCGGGCGGCGCGCTTACCGCGTTCGGCTCGGCCGCCGCGGAACAAGGCATGACCTTGCGCGCCGGCACGGACGCGACGCTGAGCGGCATCGCCGCCACGCAGGCGGGCGACCTGGTCGCCAGCGCCGGTGGCAAACTCACCATCACCGCGGACGGCCGCTTGCAGTCCGGCGCGGCGCTGGACCTGAGCGCGGGCGGCGCGCTGCTCAATGCGGGCGTCGCGTCCGCGGGCACGAATGCCAAGCTGTGGGCGGGATCCACGTTGGACAACACCGGTTCGGTGCTGGCCGGCGGCGATCTCATCGCCACCGCCTTGGGCCAGCTTTCCAACGCCGGCCGCTTCGTGGCCGGCGTGGGTGCCGACGGCTCGCTCAGCCTGCCGGGCAGCATCAGATTGACCGGGGGTTCCATCGTTCATGGCGGCACCAGCCTCGCGGGCCGCGATCTGAGCCTGTCAGCGGACAGCTTGAACCTGGCGGGCGGCAAGCTGTCCGCCATCGGCAAGGTCACGCTGGCCACGCCGGGCGATGTCGACAGCCGCAACGCGGTCGTGCAGGGCGGCGCTCTGGATATCGCCGCCGCCAACCTCTACAACCAGGGCGGCAAACTGACGTCCACGGGCGATGCCGCGATCAAACTGGGCGGCGCCTTGAACAACACCGGCGGGGTGATCGCCGCCGCAGGCGATGCGCGCATCGAAGCCGCAAGCATCGTCAACCGCGACGGCACGCTGGCAGCTCGCGACCTGACCGTCACCGCCACGGGCGCGGTGGACAACCGCGGCGGCCTGATCCAGGCCGACAACGTGCTGACCTTGAAGGCCGCCAGCCTGGACAACAGCGGCACGCTGACCGCGGCCGGCACGCCGCCCAAGGGCGTTCTGGGCAAGGTCGTCTCCATCGTGGCCGACCGCGTCAACAACCAGGGAGGCTCCATCGAGGCGATCGAGGACCTGGGCCTCACCACCAAGGAACTGGACAACACGGGCGGCGCCGTCGCTTCCCAAGGCAACGCGCGCATCGTCGCGGACATGCTCAAGAACACCCAAGGCACGCTGCAGGCGGGCAAGAGCCTGACCGTCATCGCGCAGGCGCTGCAAGGGCTGGGCGTGCTGCAATCCGCGGGCGACCTGTCGTTCGCCTATGCCGGCCCGCTGAACCAGGAGGGCGACATCTCCAGCGGCCGCGATCTCAATCTGTCGGTCGGCGGCGCGATGGACAACCGCGCCAAGATCAGCGCCGGCCGCGACCTGAGCATCACGGCGGATTCGCTGAACAACCAGGCCTCCGGCCAATTGCTGGCCGCCGGCCAGAACCGCATCACGGTGACGCAGGGCCTGACCAACGCCGGCCTCATCGACGGCGGTTCGACTCGCATCACCGCGGGCCGCGTCGACAACACCGGCCGCATCTACGGCGATGCCGTGTCGATCCAGGCTGGCACGCTGGTCAACGGCGCGGGCGCGGGCGGCGGAGCCGTCATCGCGTCGCGCGCCAGCATGGACCTGGGCGTGGGATCGCTCGTCAACCGCGACCATGCGCTGGTCTATGCCGGCGGCGACCTGCGCATCGGCGGCGCGCTGGATGCTGCGGGCAAAGCCATCGGCCAGGCGGGTTCGTTGCTGAACGCCTCTGCGACCATTGAAGCGGCTGGCAATGCCAACATCTCGGCCGCGTCCATCCGCAACCAGAACGACCGCTACACCAGCGAAACGGTGCAGGTGTCCAGCACGTCCAAGGTGTATTTCACCCCGGCCGGCACCACCGACATGTACGACGCCGAAACCAATTGGCTGTGCGACGAAGTGACGCCGATGTGCAGCAAGGATCCGGCCTGGCTGGACGACGATCCGGAACGCATGTTCCTGCTGCCGTCCACCAAGTATCCGGCGTCGCGTTATGGGCCGCCGTTTGATTACGCGCCCAGCCTGAAGGGCAAGGGCGGCACGACTTCGCCCATCACGCCTACCTATACGCCGGTCACCATGGTGTGTGACGGTACCGGCGGCGATGCCGGCGCGACTTGCTCGGACGTGCCGGAAAAATTCCGGTACGGCGCCCAGGAGCGCATCTGGTCCGTCTTCGGCGTGACGCCGCCGTCCGGCCCCATGCCAGTCTGGACGGAGCCCGAGCAGGCCTGCTACACCCGCCCCACCTGCGACGCCGAGAAAGCGCGTCGCCAGGCCTACGAAGAAGCCTACGCTGCGTACAAGGCGCCGCACATGGTGCTGGATGCGCGCATCCGCGAGTTCAACGCCGACTTCAATAATCGCCTGGTCGGCACGTTCGTGTACTACCGGGTGCAGGAGACCGTCACCGAGACCCGTACCCTGTCCTCCGATCCCGGCAAGATCCTGTCGGGCGGGTCCATGACGCTCACCGGCGCCGTCACCAACGACAAGAGCCAGATCGCCGCGGGCGGCGCGCTCACGGTGGCGGGTCCTGCCATCAATAACATTGGCGCGGGCGGCGTGCGCACCATCACGCGGACCGGGACCATGACGGAAACCCAGGCGCGTTCGCGCGACCGCAAGGAGTTTTCCAGCGCGTACAACGCCACCCTGGCCGGCCAGCCCATCGAATTGCCAGTCGGCACGTCTGGCGGCAACGTCGCCGTCCAGCTCAACGGCTCCAAGCCCGGCGCCAGCAATGGCGGCGTCGCGCCCGGACCGGTGCTGGTCGCCAGCGTCGGCCTGCCCGGCGGCACGGTGGTGCGCAGCGTCTCCAATCCTGCCGGTATTCCGGACAGCCAACTCTACACCGTCAACGGCAGGCCGGATGCGCCCTACGTCGTCGCGACCGATCCGCGCTTCGTCGGCCAGCGTCCGACCGTCTCCAGCGATTACCTGCTGGACCTGCTGAGCCAGCCGGGCGCGCTGCCCGGCACCACTATCGGCAACGGCGCCGGCTCGGGCGGCGGCCTGGCAGGCCAACGCAACGACCAGCCCGGCACGGCCGGCGCGGTCAATGCCGGCGTGGGCGCAGGCTCGGTCTCGACCCCGGGGCAGGCCGGCGCCACCGTTGGCGCCAGCAGCGGCCTTGAAGGCCAGCGTATGGACGGCCAAGGCGGCTCCGGCCCCGTCAATGCCGGCGTCGGTTCGGGTTCGGTCTCGAATGCCGGCCAGGCGGGCGCCACGGTCGGCGCCAGCGGCGGCCTGGACGGCCAGCGCCTGGACGCGCAAGGCGCATCCGGACCCGCCGGCGCCACGCTCGGCACGGGCGGCTCTCTGTCCGCCAGCGGCGCCACCGCCGCGGCCGACGGCCAGAACCTGTCAGGCGCGCGTCTGGGCAACTGGGATTCCCTGGTGCCCGCGGGCGCCAAGTTCCTGACGCCCTCGGGCCAGCCCAAGCGCCTGGGCGACGGTTTCTATGAACAGAAGCTCGTGTCCGACCAGATCCTGGCCACCACCGGCCAGCGCTTCCTCGACAAGTACAGCGACAACGACAGCCAATACAAGGCCCTGCTTGCCGCTGGCGCGCAATTCGCCCGCGACAGCGGCGTCCAGCTCGGCGTCGCGCTGACCGAGGCGCAGCAGCGCCAGCTGACCACCGACCTGGTCTGGTTGGTCGAACAGACCGTCACGCTGCCCGACGGCACCACCGAGACCGTGCTGGTCCCGCAGGTCTACCTGCTGGTGCGCGAAGGCGACCTGAAGGGCGACGGCACCCTCATGGCCGGCCGCGACGTCAAGCTGGAGGCCGAAGGCGACATCGTCAACAGCGGCACCATCGGCGCGCGCGAAGCCACCGTCATGACCGCCGGCAACATCGTCAACCAGGGCGGCGGCCTGATCCAGGGCTCCACCGTCGACCTCGCCGCGCGCGAGGACCTGACCAACCTGGTATCGCTGATCAAAGGCGACAACGTTGCCCTGAAGGCGGGACGAGACATCGCCCTGACGTCCACCTCGGCCTCCGAGAACTTCGGCAGCACCTGGGGCACGCACGTCAGTGGCGTGGCCCGCGTCGACGCCGGCAACCTCAATATGCAGGCCGGCCGCGACATCACGCTGACCGCGGCGCAAGTCTCGGTCAAGGACGACGCGCGGCTGCAGGCCGGGCGCGACATCGCGTTGGAAACGCTGACCGAAAGCCATGGCGAAACGCTGGTCCTGAACAAGAACAACCGCCACGACCTGAGCACCAGCTCGGAAGTCGGCTCGACCCTCGCCGCGGGCGGAAACCTTACGCTGGTCGCGGGCCAGGACGTCAATGCGCGAGCGGCGGAAGTCACCGCCGGCAAGCAACTCGCCGTGGGCGCGGGACGCGACATAAATCTGGTCGCCGGCGTGGAAACCGGTTCGGCTTATGACGAGGTCCGCTACAAGACCAAGAGTTTCCTGTCGTCCAAGACCACGCACACCATTACCTCCAACGATTGGGAGCAGGCCAAGGGTTCGACCTTTACCGGCGACACGGCGGTGTTGATGGCGGGGCGGGACCTGAACGTGGTGGGGTCGAACGTCGCCGCGCAGAAGGACCTGGTCATGTCCGCCGAGCGCGACGTGAACATCCTGCCCGGCCAGAACGCCGAGGACAGCTACAACTACAAGATGGTCAAGAAGTCCGGCTTCGGTGCGATGGGCGGCATCAGCTACGGCAGCAGCAAGCAGACCGACTGGATCGACGGCAAGAAGATCTTCAACACCGCCAGCACGGTGGGCAGCGTTGAAGGCGACGTCCTGATCAAGGCCGGTGAGGCGCTGAACATCACGGGCAGCAACCTCCTGGCGCGCCAGGGCGACATGACGCTGATCGGCAAGGAGGTGAACATCGCCGCGGCGCTCGATACCACGCGCGAGAAGGAGTTCCATGAGATCAAGCAGACCGGGCTGACGCTCACTGCCAGCAACCCCTTGGTCAGCGCCGTGCAGACCGGCGTCCGTATGGCCGACGCGGCGGGCAAGACGGACAACACTGTCATGAAGGGCCTGGCAGGCGTAACCACCGGCGTCGCGGGCGTCAATGCCTACGACGCCGTCCGCAAGTCCGCCCTGGCCGCCCAAGCGGCGGAGCTGGCCGAGCCCGGTTCAAGCAACAAGATCGACCAAGTGGGCGGTATCAGCATCAAGCTCAGCCTGGGCACGAGCAAGAGCACCAGCACCACCGATCGCAGCTCGTCGAGCGCCTACGGCTCGACCGTCACCGCGGGCAAGGACCTGACCATCGTTGCGCAAGGCGCTGGTAAAGACTCCGACATTACCGTCACGGGCTCGAACGTGTCGGCGGGCAATAACGTGGTGCTCAAGGCCGAAGGCGACGTCGTGCTGCAGGCCGCGCGCAACGCCTTCGAACAGAAGACCGACAGCAAGAGCAGCAGCGGCAGCATCGGCATCGGCTTCTCGACCGGCGGCGAGCGCAACGGCTTCACGCTGGAGCTGGGCGCCTCGGTTGGCCGGGGTTCGGCCAACGGCAAGGACGAAAGCTGGACCAACAGTCACGTCACGGCAGGCAACGTGCTGGCGATTCAGTCGGGCGGGGACACCACGCTCAAGGGCGCGACGGGGGAGGCTGATCGCATCATCGCGTCCGTGGGCGGCAACCTGCTGCTGGAGAGCCTGCAGGACAGCAGCAAGTACGACTCCAAGAACAAGAGCGCCGGCTTTGGGCTGAGCTTGTGCATCCCGCCGTTCTGCGCCGGAGCCAGCAACGCCTGGGCCAACGCCAGCACCGGCAAGATGAACAGCGACTTCAAGTCCGTCATGGAGCAGACGGGCTTGCGGGCAGGCGACGGCGGCTTCCAGATCGATGTCAAGAACAACACCACATTGATCGGCAGCGTCATCGCCAGCAGCGACCAGGCCGTGGCGGAGGGGCTGAACAAGCTCGACACCGGCACGCTGATCACGGAGAGCATCAAGAACAGTGCCAAGTACAGCGGCGGCCAAGTCTCGATAGGCGGGGGCTTCGGCTTCGGCGCGTCCAAGGGGGCGGATTCCGGATTGGGGACAACCAAGGACGGCCAGGTGGCAGGCGGCGCCAGCAAGGACCATGCCACGTCCATCGCCACCGGCAGCAACGGCTTCGGCATGGGCACGCCCATCGTCGTGGCCGCCAAGGGCAGCGGCAACTCGACCACGCAAAGCGCCATCAGCGGCGGCACGGTCGTGATCCGCGATGAGGCTGCGCAGCAGGATCTGAGCGGGATGACGGCGGCGGAGACGATCGCGGCGTTGAACCGGGATACCTCGGATACGTTGAATGCGCTGAAGCCGATATTTGATAAGGAGAAGATCGAGGCGGGGTTTGAGATTGCGTCGGAAGCCCAGCAGCAGATGGGGCAGTTTTTGACGAATCGGGCGAAGGAAGCGGATGCGTTGAAAAAAGCGATGGATGCTGAGCCTGAGGGGTACCGCAAGGAGCAACTTGCCGCTCAATATGCGGAAGCGGCTAAGTGGGGCCCCAACGGCGAATATCGCTTGCTCATCACCGCTGTGAGTGCAGCAGCAGGCGGTAACGTTACTGGAGGGGCGGGTCAGTTCGCTCAATCAGCGGCAGTGAACTATCTGCAAAGCCTGGGCGCAGCTCAAATCAAGGTTCTTGCCACTTCCCTCGGTGGAGAGGGATCGCCAGGGCATGTCGCGCTTCATGCAGTGCTGGCCTGCGGGGGAGCTGTGGCACAGGGGGCAAACTGTGGTGCTGGGGCTGTTGGAGCGTCTGCGAGCGTTGTTCTAAACAACCTTCTGGAGAAGGCATTTGGAGCTAGTGCTGCTGGGCTCGGGGCAGAAGAAAAGGAACAGCGTTCAAATTTACTAGTTTCCATCGTAGCTGCGATCTCCAGTGGGCTCTCTCCAGAACAGATGTCGGCAATTGCGGCGGCAGCTCGTATTGAAGTCGAGAACAACACGCTGAAGGACCATTCAAACGTCCACACCGCCAAGTTCAAATCCAAGGTAAAGGAGTTGGCGGAATGTGTGGGCGATCGGGGATGTCAGACCGCCGCGGGCCATTTCGAGGGGTGGATCAAAGCTATTGACGAGCAAGATCTACCTGCTTGCGGGAGCAATGGCCGGTGCGTTCAGGACAAGCTGCTTGAGAGGGAGGCATATGTTGCGGGGCTTGCCACTGCCACCAGCCGATTGAGTGATCCGCTGATCGCTGGGATGGACTTGCTGGACACGGCCAATCGCAACAATACCTATGATCGGTTGGAGTTGAAGGATGCGCTGGTGCGCTTCCAGATCGGTTCGCCCGACTACGCAAACGGAGTGGACCGTTTTGTGGTTGAGACAATGATGGCATCGCCTGTAGTTTTCGCGGCGGTGAAAGGATTGTCACCACTTGATAGCGATGGAGGAGTGGGAGGGAGGCCCAAGGCTGGGAATAGTGCCTCTGGTTCGGGAGATAACCCGAAAGGCATGTTGGGCGCGGGGGGCGTTCAAACGGCTAGTAAGACCATATGGAAGGGGGCAGGTAAGGAACGTTTGGACGTTGAGAATCCCAATCCAGGTCAACGTCCTGGGCAGATCCATTATCAGGATAATGAGGGAAATAAGTATCTTTACGATTTCTCCACAAATTCATTTCCCAGTGCGCCGAAATCTGTTAATAAACTATTATTGGATAAGAAGTTCATGCAGGCGGTTGAAAAAGGTTTGAAAAAGTATCTGGGAGAATAGTTTTGATCGCAATGAATGCCAAGATGAAAGAGACGCTGGCGAGTGCCGTTTGGAAGGGTGGGAAAACCCCGGAGAAATTGTTTGATATGCTTCGTTCAGGATTTTCAATAGAAAATGAATGTGTATTTCTTGCCTCTCTAGCGACTAAACGTAGAAATGTGAGTGGAGATAACTTCCCAGATAAAACTGGTTGGGAGTGTTTTGTCAATTCTATTCATATTGATGATTATTGCACTTCAGCCTATGTTCTTAATTCGATAATATTTTTGGATGACCTTTTCAAGAAATGGCGGGAACGCAAGGAAGGAGTTCTTCAAGCTATAGTCTCCAGTGATGAATTCGGTGCAATTGTAAAATTCCATTTGTTACGTGATGGCGAATCATGGGTTGACCAGAATCTGGAGAAATATGAGGATCCAATTCTAGTAGTGGATTCCACGATTGGAAAAAAGGTGTCAGACTACATTTTTCACACCTGAATGGAAAAAAGGTGTCAGACTACATTTTCAATATTCCGCGCGTCTCCGGCTCTTGCCGGGAAACTGGGCCTTAAAATAAGGTGTCAGACTACATTTTTCACACCTGAAAATGAAGTCTGACACCTTTTTTCTGACTTGCTAGCATGTTGCAGGTATATCGAACTTAACCCGGTGCGAGCGCACATGGCAGCACACGCAGCAGACTATCCATGGTCGAGCTATAGAGGTCGTATGGGGATGGCCGAAGGTGGAGTGCTGGAACTGCATCCCTTGTATCTGGCGCTTGGGTGTTCGGAGGATGAGCGCCGAGCTGTTTATCGCAGCTACGTGGAATCAGCGATGCCCACTGAAGAAATTGAGCGCATTCGACAGTCGACCCAGTCAGGAAACCCGCTTGGGTCGGAAGAGTATTGTGCGGGTTTGGAGCATGGCCTGCATCGGCAGGTGGTTACCCGACGGCGCGGGCGGCCAGCGAAAATTGTAGTCCGACACTGAGGTTTCCTAAGTGGGGTGAAGTAGGAATGATAAATAAGCTGATTAGCCTTCTCCCGCCACCCTCTCCGCGAGCCTTTGACAAGGCCGCTTGGGCGAATCTTGAAACTGAGGAGAACCTGCGACTGCCCAATGATTTTAAAGAATTTATTTCAATTTATGGATGCGGGGCGATAGACGATTTTGTGTGGGTGCTAGATCCTTTTTCAGAAAATTCAAATTTGAATTATGAGAAAAGTAAATGCTTTGTAGGCGCGTACGCTGTAATGCGGCAGGAGTTTTTATCGGACTATCCAAGGCCAGACTATCCCGCGGAAGGTTCTTTTCTTCCTTGGGCAGTGACAGATAATGGAGAAACTTTTGTTTGGTTGGTTGATGGAGAGCCAGATTCATGGAAAGTTGCTATTCATAGCTCCGACCAAGGGGAAGAAGAGATCTACAATTGTGGCTGTGTTGAGTTTCTTTTAAGGCTTCTTGGTAGGGACATTTCGTCAAAAGTTCTACCTGGTCAATTCCCTTCTGCTGATCTAGATAAGCATTTTTTTAAAGCTGCTGATTAGGTCAAAAAGCGACTGGCGCGGTAGGGCGGATTCAAAATAGGGTGTCAGACTACGTTTTTCAAACCTGAAAATGTAGTCTGACACCTTTTTTCAAGGAGGTGTCCCATGGATAAATCCAAACCCGAAGACAAGCCGCTCGAAGCCAAACGTCAGCGTCACATCCGAGAGTTCAAGATCGAGGCGGTGAGGCAACTGGAGGAAGGCAAGGTCAGCGGCACGCAACTATCGCTGATGTTGGGCTTGAAGCGCTCGATTATCTACCGGTGGAAGAAGGAGCTGGCGACGCACGGCCCAGACGCCTCATTTCCCGGTAAAGGCAAGGCGCGCACCGACGAGCAGAGCGAGATTCAGCGCCTCAAGCGTCAGTTGGCCGAGGTCATTGAAGAGCGTGATATCTTAAAAATAAGGTGTCAGACTACATTTTTCGCACCTGAAAATGTAGTCTGACACCTTTATTGTGAAAAACCTTCAGCAAGACATCGCGGGAACTGGTGGTGGTATCTACCGGTACAATCCCACTAGTAGTGAATTGACAAAATACTGACGCTATGAAGCCATATATCCAGATTTCGCTGAGAACCAAAATTGAAACTGCTGGGTGGGATGTTGGAAAAAAGCTGCTCGAATCTCTAAGTTTTGACTCGAATTTATTGGCTCCTGAATATGTCTCACACAATGCTGACAAGGTGACAGAGTTGTTTGAAGGCGATTCGCACGCTGAAAAAATGTGGGCAGAGAAAATATGCATTCGCGCTAATGGCAGTCTATCCGAGCTTTTCGATAATTTTGCTTGGAAAAGACGAAAGTCCCTTAAAAGCACCGGATCAATATCCCACGCCATGAGAAATCTTCGAAATCAAATAGTTCCTGGTGGAGTTCATCTAAATTCCAAATTCAGTGACAAGATTAATTGGTTTCGGTTATTCAAAGTGTGGTGTGAGATCTTTCCTCCTCAACTTGGTATGCTCCACTACTTCACGGAGCCTGAACTCGGTCCGCATGAGGTAAATGAGAGCTTTCAGATAGGTTCGTTCAATGCGGCTCTGAAACCCGACGTGCCCAACGTCGGTTGGGCCATGTTTTATGGAAATGAATTTGCCGAGAAGGTTGATATGGAGAGAATACTTCATTGGGGCTTCCCTATTGAAAGGATGGGTGATGGTTATTTGGTTAGAGTTACGGAGAATATCCAGGACGTTGCTGCAGATTTTGAGTTGTTCGCCCGGCGGCGTATTGAGCTTAAAAGATTGTTTCCGGATGGTTTTTTTCTCATTTAATGATATGGGAAATAAGGTGTCAGACTACATTTTCAGCAATTGAAAATTTGGTTGACCTGCTCCCCCTGGTTAGTACGAAATCGATGTAGAGTTCGTTCACAAAGTGACCTTCCCCCGCAAATTGGACAGTTCAAAACTGGAGAATGGCTGCCTCTTTTGGTTGCACTGACCACTTTTGAACGTACTCACGCGGGGTCAGATGACCGAGTGAGCCGTGGGGACGGTGATGGTTGTAGTCGTCCTGCCAAGCCCGAAGTTTTTGCTGCAGGTCGTGCAGCGTGATGAATTCATGCAGGTTAAGGAATTCATCACGCAGTCGACCGTTGAACGATTCGATCAGCCCATTATCCGTCGGCTTTCCTGGGCGCGTGTAATCGAGCTTGATGCCGCGTCGGTATGCCCAGTCGTCCAACGCCCGAGACGTGAATTCCGTTCCGTTATCTACGGTGATTGCCTTAAGAAAATAAGGTGTCAGACTGAGCTGACCCGGATTTCTCGGACATTTTGGTTAAGGCACGGAGGCCTCGACCTGGGCAGGGGTTCGATAACCTAGCCCCTGGTGGATTCGCTGGCGGTTATAGAAGACCTCAATGTAGTTAAAGATCGCCAGCCGCGCATGCTCCCTGCTGTGGAAGATCTTGTGATGCGTTAATTCGTTTTTTAAGTTGCTGAAGAAGCTCTCTGCCACGGCATTATCGTAGGGATCCCCCTTGGCGCTCATGCTGATGATGATGCCGTGGTCCTTAAGCATGCCCCGGTACTCTGCCGAACTGTACTGCGCACCGCGATCGCTGTGGTGCATTAGTCCGGGATCGGGACGGCGCCGGGCTAGGGCCATTTGAAGTGCATGGATCAACAACCTGCGATCAGCCTTCTCGGCCATGCTCCAGCCGATCACCGACCGCGAGTAGAGATCCAGCAGTACGGCCAGATATAGCCAGCTAGTCCGCGTTGGTATAACCGTGATGTCGCCCACCCAGACTTTATTGGGGCATTGCACGGTGAACTGACGTTGCAGATGGTTCGGGGCTGGCCCCAGCAGCGAATGCTTCTCCAGCCGACGGAACCGCTGCTTGCGCAGCGCCTCGATGCCTGCTTGGCGTCGCAGCCTTGCGACGCGATGCTTGCCGCACGCCACGCCGCTGGCGTTAAGCGCCCGCCAGGTCTTCTCCGCGCCATACGCTTGGCGGCAAGTCTGATGGGTCCGCTCGATGGCCGCGAGCAGCTTGACGTCCTCCTGCTGCCTTGCCGAGGGTTCACGACGTTGCCAGTCGTAATATCCGCTGCGGCTGACGTGCAAGGCCCGGCATAACCGAGCGACCCGGAACTGCTGCTGATGAGCCTGCACAAAGGCGTACCTCACGGCAGTTCCCGCGCAAAGTACGCTGCCGCTTTTTTTAAGATATCGCGCTCTTCGGTGACCTCGGCCAACTGACGCTTGAGGCGCTGAATCTCGGTCTGCTCGTCGGTGCGAGCCTTGCCTTTACCGGGAAATGAGACGTCTGGGCCGTGTGTCGCCAGCTCTTTCTTCCATCGGTAAATAATCGACCGCTTCACGCCCAGCATCAGCGATAGTTGCGTGCCGCTGACCTTGCCTTCCTCCAGTTGTCTCACCGCCTCGATCTTGAACTCTCGACTGTGATACTGGCGTTTGGCTTCAAGCGGCTTGCCTTCGGGTTTGGATTTATCCATGGGACACCTCCTTCAAGTATTGTCTACTTCTTCGGGTGTCCGGAAAACCCGGGCTAGCTCAGACTACATTAATAAAAATAAGGTGTCAGACTGAGCTAGCCCGGGGCACGTCAATACGGAGGAAGCATTCAATCAGTTGATGTTTGAATGCCATCGTGTCCTCACCAGCGATGGGATGCTGGTGCTGGGCTATAACGACAAGCCTGACCGCCTGGGTTTCAAGGTTGAGCAGGCCGCGGGTTTTCAAGTCTTCAAGATGTTTGAGCCCGGCATAGCGGGAATGACGGGCGCGAGCCACGTCGTAGCGGATGGGTTCAAGCATCGCTATGTGTTCTTGCGGCCTCGGCGCCTGGGGCTGGGTGAACTGGGCATGGACCTGGCGGCGGCATAGCTGGGGACGGCCGCTCAGAGCCGCCCGCTATTTCGAAAACGTAATCCCGCTATTGGCTTTCTGTCTGCATCGCCTGCCTAAAAAGTGTCCGACGAAATTTTCTTCAGCTGAAAATGTAGTCGGACACTTTTTTTGGAAACTCACGCGCCATGGCGAGCTGGATTCCAGCATCGCTATGTCTTTCTGTGGCCGCGTCACAAGAAAAAGTAATTACCAATTCAGAAAAACTCCGGATAAAGAATCTTTCCCAAAAATAAAATTTGAAAGCGCGACGGCTGGCCGGCGGGAATGCCGGTAGCAGGCCTGGCGTTTTTCGGGTTTTTGAGATCTTGGGGATCATGAGGTTCATTAAAAAAATAACTTACGCGCTGAAGCGCGCTGTTTTCCGGGTTTCTCCGGGCCTTTTGAGAATGTTGGGCGCCGATTTCCGGCTGCGCGTGCCCAGCAGGATGTTCATGGAGCAAGAGGTCTTCGACTACGTCAATGAGCATTTCCGGCGCGGCATCGCGGCTCCAGCGGCCAGATGTCTTTTCATCGGGCTGGATAAGCACAACTGGCACTACGACCGGCTGCTGGATCTGGATTTCTATTCGATAGACCTGAATCCGCGCAACGCCGTGTACGGTCAGCCCAACAGGCACGTGGTGGGTTCCGCGACTGAGCTGTCTGCCTACTATCCGCCCCATAGCTTTGACGTGGTGTTCGCCAATGGGCTGATCGGCTTCGGCCTGGATACGGAAGAAGCATTCAATCAGCTGATGTTTGAATGCCATCGTGTTCTGGCCGACGATGGGATGCTGGTGCTTGGCTACAACGACAAACCGGAGCGCCTGAGTTTCGTGGTCGAGCAGGCCAAGGGGTTTCAGGTTTTCAAGACATTCGAGCCCGGTATCGCGGGGACGACGGGCGCGCGCCACGTCGTGGCGGATGGATTCCAGCATTGCTATGTGTTCTTGAGGCCGCGGCGCCTGGGATTCGCTGAGCAGGGCCTGGCTTGGTAGCGGCATCGCGGGCCACGCGTCCGCGGTCCGCCATTTCAAAAACGTAATCCCGCTATCCGCTTTCTGTCTGCATCGCCTTCCTAGAATTTGATCGTGCAGTCCCCTCCACGATACATAGGAAACAAGCATGCAGATGATCCGCAAAGCCGCATTGATCCTGGCGCTGTCGGCCGCCGCCACCGGCACGGCGCTGGCGCAGTCCGCGCCGCCGCCCGCTGGTTTGGCCAACCCCTATGGTCCGTCGTTGACGCGCGCCGAAGTGCTGGCCGATTTGGCGCTATGGAAGCGCGCGGGCGTGGACCGGTTCTGGCGTGGCGAAGAGACGCCGGACATCTACAGTCCGGAGTACAGGGCGGCATTTACGGAGTACTTCCGCCTGCGTTCGGGGCCGGAGTACCAGGCTGAAGTGCAACGCCAGAACGCGTCGCGGCGATAGCCGCCCGCGGGGCAGGAGCGCCCGGCGTGGCTGAATCCTCCGTGATCAATCCCCCCGAGTCCAGTCCCAGGTTGCAGCTTGCCGATCTGGAGCTGGACTTGTTGCGTTGCCGCGCCTACCGCGACCGGCAGTTCCTGCCGCTCACGCCCAAGGAATTCGGTTTGCTGGCCTTTCTGATGCAGCGGCCCGGGGTCGTGTGCGTGGGATGGGAGCTGGCCGAGCAGGTCTGGAAAATGAAGCTGCATATCCACGACAAGCGCAATTTCAAGTCGCATGCGGTTGCGGTCGCGATGCGCAGGCTGCGCAAGAAAGTGGACGCAGGCCCGGGGCCCAAGCTGCTGCATACAATACGAGGCGGCAGCTATATGCTGGCGGCGGGTCCTTTGTGATCGGCACAAGCCTTCATGCGCGGCCGGCAGCCGCGCGGCGTCAAAAAAAGCGCGCGCCGGAAAGGCGCGCGGCGATCATCTGGCCTTCCCTTCGCGGAGGAGGGCGCGATCAAGGGACTCCCTGCATGCAGCGTCTTGTGAAAGCGTGCGCTAGAACCGGTGGCGGATGCCCATGTTCACTTCGGTCGCCTTGACGTTGTCCAGGAACGCCCAGTTGGTGGTGTAGGACGCCACTGCATACAGGTCGGTTCGCTTGGACAGGTTGTAGTTGTAGCCCAGGCTGTAGGTGTTGCTGGTGGCATCGCCGCCCGTGAGCAGCTTGTTGTTGGCATCGGCGCGCTGCCACGATGCGAACGCGCCGCCGGATTTGCCGACCGGCGCGGCCAGCGCCAGCATGTAGGCGTTGGAGCGGAAGCCCTTGACGAAGGCGTAGGACGGCGTGCCGGTGAAGCCGCCGATGCTGCCGCCATTGGGGAAGCCTTTGCCGGCGAACCAGCCATCGGTCGTGCGGTTGTAGGCCAGGGCCAGCTTGACGACCTCGAAGTCGTAGGAGCCGCCGACGATGTAGGAGCGCGGCGTGGCGTCGGTCTGGCTTGGGCTCAGCTTGTTCGAGGCATTGAGCTGGTCGTAGGTGGCAAAGCCCATGACGGGACCGTTGTCGTAGCGCAGGCCGGCCGTGATGGCGCGGGTGTTGTCGGCGGTGGCGAAACCGGTCTGGGCCAGGCGGCGGTCGTCGGCGTTGAAGGCGTAGCCGACGGCGCCCTTGAAGCCGCCCATCGACGGGGTTTCATAGACGACCAGGTTGTCGTAGCGCACGAAGTAGGCCGAGCTGAAGCCCAGGCCCGCGCCGGTGTTCAATTGATTGAAGCCGCCGCCGAACGACGAGCCGAACATGCCGGTGAAGTAACGCGCGGCGACGTTGTATTGCCGGCCCAGGCGGACTTCGCCCCAGTCGGCGCTGCCCAGGCCCACGGTGGCTTCGCGGCCGAACAGGCGGCCGCTTTGCAGCGAGTTGCCGTTGCGGCTGTCGTAGCCGGACTCCAGCTGGAAGAGCGCATACAGGCCGTCGCCCAGGTCTTCCTTGCCGCGCAGGCCCCAGCGCGAACCCGCGGTGGTGCCGGTGGTGGATCCGATGCGGCTGCTGTCGACGCGGGTGCGGCTGCCGGTGGCGGGATCGGTGTAGGCGCCGTCGACGTTGGCGTAACCAATGCCGGTGTCGATCAAGCCATAGAGCGTGACGGAAGAGGACTGCGCATAGGCGGCGCCGGACAGTGCCGTGGCGGCCGCCGCGGCGTATAGCTTTTTCATGGGGGACTCCGTGAGCAGGGAAGATCGATATGCGTCATATCGACCGGAAGCCACGGAAACCATGTCTTCTGGCGGATAGGCAGGGCCAGTGTGCAGGCCGCCGCCCGACAATCCGCGGTCATTGGAATTACAAATCCGATCGTCCTGGCGTCACGGGTTTGTCATGTCGGCATGGATCATGCGCCATGCGCCATGCCCGCAGGCATTACCCCTCCAATCCCCCTAGATCCGGCGGCCGGTTCTCGATGATGGCCTCCATGCTGAAGAACCCTGTCACCGTCGACAGCTCGAAATCCGTGATCAGCTTCTGATAGAAGCGGTCGTACCCGGCCATGCCGCGGCAGACCACCTTGATGAGGTAGTCCCAGTCCCCGCCGATGCGGTAGAACTCGGTCACTTCGGGCAGGCGTCCCACGTGCTGGCGAAAGCCGTCGGCCCAGGCCTTGGCGTGATGGCTGGTGCGGATCATCACGAATACCGTCAGGTCCAGCCCCAGTTCGACCAGATTGACCTCGGCCCGGGTGCCGCGAATGATGCCGCAGGCATTCAGGCGCTGCAGCCGGCGCCAGCAGGCGTTTTGCGACAGGCCGACGCGATCGGCCAGCTCGCGCTGCGACAGCGCGCCGTCCTTTTGCAGGCAGGAGATGATATTCAGATCAAATTTGTCTATTTTTTCCATTTGAAAGATCAAATGACCCAATTTATGTGGTTTTAGGCAAAATTTAGGTGAGGTTTCAAATTTCTTTCCATCGTATGATATTTCGGTGTGCCCAGGAACATCCCCGACATGAATACGCCTACCCAAACGACTCCCGCCAAGATCACGCCGTTGCAGCAATTTCAAGAAAGCCTGAAGACGGAAGACGTCGCCGCGGCGCTGGCTGACGGGCTGATCGGCAAGGATGCGGAGGTCGAAGGTCCCTACGGCGTCAAGCCGCTGGTGTACGCCGATTACGTGGCGTCCGGCCGGGCGCTGATGCAGGTCGAGCGTTTCATTCTTGAGCAGGTGCTGCCGTATTACGCCAACTCGCATACCGAGGCGTCGTACTGCGGCGGCTTCATTACCCGCCTGCGCCGCGAGGCGCGCGCGGCGATTGCGCGGTGCTGCGGCGCGGGCGACGAACACGCCGTGATTTTTGCGGGGTCGGGCGCGACGGCGGGGATCAACCGGCTGGTGCATCTGTTCGGCGTGCGCGAGGCCATCGCCGCGGGCCGCAAGGTGCGCGTCATCATCGGCCCCTACGAACACCATTCCAACATCCTGCCTTGGCGCGAATGCGGCGCCGAAATCGTCGAGCTGGCGGAAAGCCCGGAAGGCGGCCCCGACCTGGCGCAGCTGGACGCGGCGCTGCAAGCCGGGGAGGGCGCGCTGGTCGTCTGCGCGCTGTCGGCGGCTTCGAACGTGACGGGCATCGTGGCGGACGTGGCGACGGTGACCCGGCGCGTCAAGGCCGCGGGCGCCAAGATGCTGTGGGACTATGCCGGCGGCGCGCCCTATCTGCCGATCCGGATGACGCCCGCCGCCGATGCGGCGATCGACGCGATTGTTTTTTCGCCGCACAAGTTCATCGGCGGCCCGGGCGCGTCTGGCGTGCTGATCGTGCGCCGCGACGCGGTGCTGGACACCAAGCCCACCTGGCCCGGCGGCGGCACGGTGCGCTTTGTTTCGCCCGCGGGCCACGACTACAGCGGCAGCCTGGAAGCGCGCGAGGAAGCGGGCACGCCCAATGTGGTGGGCGATATCCGCGCCGCGCTGGTGCTGCTGGTGAAGGAAGCCCTGGGCGCCGAGTTCATGCGCCAGCGCAATCAACACTTCGTGGAGCGCGCGCTGGCCAGATGGCAGGGCGCCGAGCAGTTGGAGCTGCTGGGTTCGCTGACGGCGGCACGCCTGCCGATCTTTTCGTTCCGGGTGCGCAACGGCCGCGGCGGTTTCGTGCACCAGCAACTGGTGACGCGCATGCTGAGCGACCGCTTCGGCATCCAGGCGCGCGGCGGCTGCGCTTGCGCAGGGCCCTATGTGCATCGCCTGCTGGATATCGGCGCGGATGAGTCGCAGCAGATGCGCCAGGCCATCCTGGATGGCCGCGAGATGGAAAAGCCGGGTTTCATCCGCCTGAACTTCAGCGTGCTGCTGCCTGACGAAAAGGCCGATTTCATCCTGGATTCGGTGCTGGCGCTGGCCGCGGACGCGACTGAGTTCGAGCACCGCTACGGCTTCGATCCGAGCCGGGCCATCTTCTTTCCGCACAGCGCCGAGAAGCAGGCCGCCTGAGCCGCGTGCCCGCTGTCAGGCGGGCCGCTCAATCCTTCATGTGCAGGCCGCAGGTTCTGATCCATGCGGCCTTTTTGTCGGCCAGTTCCTCGGACGCGTCGCTCAGCCCGCGCGCCATCCTGGCCGGAAACTCCACGCCTTTGCGGCGGCAGGCCTCGAAGTCGTCGACCAGGGCGTAGCGGGCATCCAGCAGGTCCAGGCGGCCCTGGCACAGTTCGCGATTCAATTGCAGGTCGTTGGACGCCTCGCGCGTGCGCTGCACGTCCTGCGCGCGGTCGATGCGCGCCTGCTCGGCCTGGATCTGCGCAACGCAATCGTCCGCTGCGGCGGGCGCGCTGGCGCTGGCAGCGCAGAGGAGCAGGATGGCGAGAGTACGGCGGTCAAAAGCGGCCATGCGGGGATACCTTGGTGATGCGGCTGAATGGGCAGCATCATAACTGCCGGGAGTATCAGCTCGCCGCAACGGTGGATCCAGGCGAACCCGCTGCCTCCAAATGATTCCAGGCCGCCTCGGCCACGGTCTGCGGCGTTATGGTGGCCATGTCGCCTTTGACAGCGGCCTCAAGTGCATGCAACCAGGGCACATACCGCAACGCAGGAGTGGCTCCGAACAATCCAATCGTCGGTATTCCATGGGCAGCTGCAATGTGCATACCCATGCTGTCGTTGGAAACAAATACCGAACAGCACGCGATTAGCGCCTGGCTATCGCATATGTCCGTGGCCTGTCGCGTCGCGTCCAGCAAGGCAATGGACTCGGGTAGCAGGGCGCGAATCTCTTCTGCGATGTCCTGGACATCGCTGCCGCCCACCAACACAAAGCGCAGCCCGCTATCCCGCGCATGCAAAATGCGCGCCACCTCCGCAAAGGCCCTGCCGCTATAACGTTTGCAGGGTATCGAACCATTCAATCCGAAGCCGATCGTCCGCGATTGCGCCTGGCAAAACTGGATGGCCTTGCCGTGCGCCGAGTCCTTGCAGAACAACGAGGGATAGCGTGGCTCATACTGATATCCAGCCTTGGCGTATAGCAAGGGCAGCCATGTATAGATGTCAGGGTGCGGGGTTCCCTTGCGGCGCACCCATATGCGATGCGTGAGCAGCGCCGCGAGATGCGGTTGATGCATACGCAAGAAGCCGGCGCGCTGCGGGATCCCCGCCAAGCTGGCCGCCAAGGCGATATGAGGGCGGAAGGTAAACAAGAAAAGACTGTCGTAGCCCCCGTCCGTCAATACCTGTTTTACCTGTGTGATTCGTTCCCAACCGCGCAACCGGTGCTCTGATCGCAGAGAGATGACTTCCGCCACATAGGGCTGGGCACGAAACAGCTCCTGCGAAGACTCGCTTTGAGTCATCAGCAATGAAACAGTGCCGCCGGTTTGTTCGGCCAGCGCTTGGGCAAAAACCATGCCGAGCACACCGTCGCCGATGCCGCCGGACAGATAGATCGCACAGTTTTGCGCTGTACTACGTTTGAGGGAGGGGGCGGTAGGCATGGCATCCAACAAGATACGCTCACTGATTTCGAATCGACTAGTGTGGCGGAGTTATGTTTCTTGCTTGTGTAGCGTTTGGTGTTGAATGTTTGAAAAGCGTTGTACGCGATAGCTCCTGGATGAGGTGGTGGTACCAGGGTTGCATTGGGCGCGTGAAGCGTTCCATGGCACCGGCCCGTCTCCAATCGTTATCGCATGGTTACTGGTCGGAAACCCAGTTTACGCCGGTCCCAAACTCGCCTACTGTGCTTTACATATCAACGACTCATGAGCGCCGCCTGGCGCATTCATGTTAGACAGTCGGAGATAGAAATTTCTGTTTTATCAACAAGTTACGTTGGAGATGAAAGAGAATGACTGACACCCTCATCAAGGTCGACCTGGCCCAATCCCCCTACGAGAACGCGCAGATCCACAACCGCTGGCATCCGGATATCCCGATGGCCGTGTGGGTCAAGCCGGGGGATGACTTCGTGCTGGAAACCTATGACTGGACCGGCGGCGCGATCAAGAACGATGACAGCGCCGACGACGTCCGCGACGTGGACCTGTCCACGGTGCACTTTCTTTCGGGACCGGTGGGCGTGGAAGGCGCCGAGCCCGGCGACTTGCTGGTGGTGGACCTGCTGGACATCGGCGCCAAGCCGGACAGCCTGTGGGGGTTCAACGGCTTCTTCAGCCGCAATAACGGCGGCGGCTTCCTGACCGAGCATTTTCCGCATGCGCAGAAATCCATCTGGGATTTCCATGGCATGTTCACCTCGTCGCGCCATATTCCGGGCGTGAACTTCGCCGGGCTGATCCATCCCGGGCTGATCGGCTGCCTGCCCGACAAGAAGCTGCTGGACACCTGGAACCGGCGCGAGCAGGCGCTGATCGACACCAATCCCAACCGCGTGCCGCCGCTGGCCAATCCGCCCGCGCCGAAGACGGCGCACATGGGCGCCATGCAGGGCGCGGCGCGCGACAAGGCGGCGGGCGAGGGCGCGCGCACGGTGCCGCCGCGCGAACACGGCGGCAACTGCGACATCAAGGACCTGTCGCGCGGCGCGCGGGTGTTCTTCCCGATCTACGTGAAGGGCGGCGGCCTGTCGGTGGGCGACCTGCATTTTTCGCAGGGCGACGGCGAAATCACGTTCTGCGGCGCCATCGAGATGGCGGGCTGGGTGCACATGCGCGTGTCGCTGATCAAGGGCGGCATGGAGAAGTACGCGATCAAGAACCCGATCTTCAAGCCCAGCCCGATCGCGCCGGCCTACAAGGACTTCCTGATCTTCGAAGGGATTTCGGTGGATGAGTCCGGCAAGCAGCACTACCTGGACGTGAACGTCGCGTACCGGCAAGCCTGCCTGAACGCCATCGAATACCTGAAGAAGTTCGGCTACTCGGGCGCCCAGGCGTATTCGTTGCTGGGCTGCGCGCCGGTGCAGGGGCATATCAGCGGGGTGGTCGACATTCCCAACTCCTGCGCCACGCTGTGGCTGCCGACGGAGATCTTCGACTTCGACATCCAGCCGTCGGCGTCCGGACCCGTCAAGCACATCCAGGGCGGCGTGGACATGCCGCTGTCGCGCGACCGCTAGGAGCCATTCCATGCCCATGTATGACTATGCTTGCGGCGATTGCGGCGAGTTCGCGGCGCTGGTGCCCCTGGCCCAGTGGCGCGACCCGGCGGCCTGCCCGCAATGCGGCGCGATGTGCGGCCGCATCGTGGGCGGCGCGCCGGCGATCTCGGCGCTGTCGTCCGCGGTGAACCGGGCGCGCGCGGCCAATGAGCGCAGCGCGCACGAGCCGCGCAGTTCGCGCTCCGGCCATGGCATGAACTGCGGATGCTGTTCCGGCGGCAAGGCGGCCGGCAAGACGCGCACCACGCCGGATGGGGCGAAATCGTTCGCGGGCGCAAGGCCCTGGATGATCAGCCACTGAGAATACGCCGCCGGCGCATAAAACAAGGCCCCGCTCGAGCGGGGCCTTGTTCTTGCGGGGCGAGAGCAGCGGGCTCAGGGCTCCAGCGGCGCCACCGCGGCGCCCTGGATCTTGTGGCGGGCCAGCGCTTCGGCGACGAAGCCCGATTTCTTCATGGCTTCGACGAAGGCGGCCAGGTAGGCGCTGGCCTTGTCGCCGCGGCTCTTGGGCACGCCCATGGCCTGGCGGATCAGCATGAAATGGCCGTCCAGCAGGCGCAGGCCGCCCAGACGCTGCGCGTCGGCTTCAAGCTGCTGCTTCACGCCCGCGGCGACTTCCATGTTTTCCCGCATGAAGGTGTCGACCACGGCGGGCGAGGTCGGCGCGCGGAAGATCTCTGCCTGCTTCAGTTCGCGCGTCAGGTACAGGTCGTAGGCGCTGCCCTTGCCGACCACCACGCGCAGGCCCTTGCGGTCCACTTCGTCCATGCTGGCGATGGGCGAGTCCTGGCGCACCAGGTACGCGCCTTCGATGACCACGTAGGGCGCGGTGAAGGCGATCTGCGCGCCGCGCAACGGATCGATGGCGAAGAAGCCCACGTCGGCCTCTTCGGCCGCCACGGCATTGACGGATTCGCCGGCCGACTTGAACACCACCAGTTCCAGCTGGACGTCCAGGCGTCGCGCCAGTTCCGTGGCCAGGTCGACCGATACGCCGCCGGCCTGGCCGGTGACGGGGTCGGCATGGGCCAGGATGGGGTTGCCCAGGTTGATGGACGCGCGCAGCGTGCCGGTGGGGGCGAAGGCGGAAAGCAGCTCGTGATCGGTCTTCATGGTTACCTTGGGCGTAGGGGCCGCGCGCCGGCGCGCACGTTGCGGCACAAGCATAGCCGCAAGCGCGCGCGTTGCGCGATGCCTTATTGCGCGCGGCGCAGGACGTAGTGCGGGGCCAGCGGGCCGGTGGGGCGGGTGCCGTCGCGGTACAGCATGGTCACCTGGTTTTCGCCGACGAAGTAGCGCTGGCTGTCGCCGGACGCGTCGAGGCGGATGGTGCTGCCGTCGGACTCCCAGCTGAACGAACCCGTGACGACCTCGGGCTGCGGCTGGCGGTCCAGGTACTGGGTCTGTCGTTCGTAGCGGCCGTCCTGTTCCAGCGTCAGGCGGGTGCGGATGCCGGGGCAGTCGGCGCAAGGCAGGGTGCCTTCGTAGCTGCCGGCCCAGTCCAGGGAATCGCGCGAGGTGTGGCTGTCGACGGGCGCGGAACCGCCGGCGCCGGGCCGGGAGGGCGCGCAGCCGGCGAGCAGGGCTAGCGTCAGGGCGCAGGTCAGGGTGGTTTTCATCATGGCGAGCTCCTGTTTGGCAAACCGGTCACGATACGGATAGTAACGGGGCGGTGCTGAAACGGGATGTAAAGCGCGCGGGGCTGGCGCAGTCGCGCATGCGCTACGCTAAGCTGTTTTCCAGACGCGCCCACCTGGGCCTTTCCCGTTGAACAGGACGAATCCGATGCAAGGCGAACACCGTTACAACGTCACCGTGGACTGGACCGGCAACACCGGCTCGGGCACGTCCAGCTACGCTGCCTACTCCCGCGACCACCTGATCCGCGCGGCGGGCAAGCCCGACGTGCCGGGCTCGTCCGATCCGGCCTTCCGCGGCGATCCGGCGCGCTGGAATCCCGAGGACATGCTGGTGGCGTCGCTGTCCGCCTGCCACAAGCTCTGGTACCTGCACTTCTGCGCGGTCGAAGGGGTGACGGTGGAAGCCTACCGCGACGAGGCCGAAGGCGTCATGGTCGAGGACCGCGAGCGCGGCGGCGCTTTCAGCGCCGTCACCTTGCGCCCCGAAGTGACCATCCGCGCCGGCGACGACGCGGCGCTGGCGGCCGAGCTGCACGAGCGCGCGCATCATTTCTGTTTCATCGCTAATTCGGTCAACTTCCCGGTGCGTTGCGAGCCGCGCATCGTGCACGCTGCCTGAGGACTATCGTCATGCTGACCATCTGGGGACGGCGCAGTTCGTTCAATGTGCAGAAGGTATTGTGGCTGGCGGGAGAGCTGGGCCTGGAATACGAACATGTGCTGGCCGGCGGCCAGCACGGGCTGCTGGACACGGCCGAGTTCCGCGCCATGAATCCGCACGGCAAGGTGCCGCTGCTGCGCGACGGCGCCACCGTCGTGTGGGAGTCCCACGCCATCCTGCGCTATCTGGCTGCACGCGACGGCGCCGGCCGGTTCTGGGCGGACGACCCCGCGCAGCGGGCTGGCGCCGATGGCTGGATGGACTGGGCCCAGACCGCCTTGCAGCCCGCCTTTTTGACAGGCGTGTTCTGGGGCTTCTACCGCACGCCGGAGGCGCAACGCGATGCGGCCGCCATCGAGCGCGCCATCGCGGCCACGCATGCCTGCCTGCGGCAGTTGGACCTCGCGCTGGCGGACCGCCCGTACCTAGGCGGCGAGTCCCTGGGGCTGGCCGACATTCCGGCCGGCACCACGCTCTACCGCTACTTCGAACTGGATATCCCGCATCCGCCCATGGTGCATGTGCAAGCCTGGTACGAGCGCCTGCAGGCCCGCGCGGCCTATCGCGAGCACGTGATGGTGCCGTTCGGGGAGCTGCGCGGGCGGCTGGATTTCTAGGCTGGATTTACAAATTTTCCGGCGGCCGATGTCACATCGTGGCAGGCTGTCTCGTCCTACGGGTAATGGCGCCGCATCCTGCGGCGCATGCCTACCTTGCCGGAGACACGCCATGAGTACCGCCCGCCTGAATGCCTACACCGCCTCGCCCAAGGCCATGAAGGCCATGATCGCCTTGAATGACTTCGTCGAGGGCTGCGGCCTGGAGCACAGCCTGCTTGAACTGGTGAAGATGCGCGCTTCGCAGATCAATGGCTGCGCCTACTGCCTGCACATGCATTCCACCGATGCCCGCAAGCAGGGCGAAACGGAAATGCGCCTGTACCTGCTGGACGCCTGGCGCGAATCGTCGCTGTACAGCGAACGCGAGCGCGCCGCGCTGGCGTGGACGGAGGCGCTGACCAGGCTTGCCGACACCCGCGCACCGGACGCCGACTATGCCGAAATGGCCAGGCATTTCAGCGAGGAAGAGCAGGTTAACCTGACGGTTGCCATCAACATGATCAACAGCTGGAACCGCATCGCCGTCGGCTTCCGCTCGCAGCATCCCAAGCACTGAGGCCCTGGCTTTATGAGCGCGTCCGCCATTCCCGATGCCGTTGCCGACTTCGAACCGCATCGCAGGCATCTGCAGGGCCTGGCCTACCGCATGCTGGGTTCCTGGGCTGAGGCCGAGGACATCGTGCAGGATGCCTGGCTGCGCTGGCGCGATGCGGATCGCGGCCAGGTCGAGACGCCGCGCGCCTTCCTGTCGCGCACGGTCACGCGCTTGTGCCTGGACCAGCTGAAGTCGGCGCGCGCGCGGCGCGAGGAATACGTGGGCCCGTGGTTGCCGGAGCCCCTGCCCGATGCCGGCAGCTACGAAGCGGCGGGGGCGGGGGAGATCGCGCACGATCTGTCGGTGGCGCTGATGCTGGCTTTGGAGCGCCTGTCGGCGCTCGAACGGGCCGCTTTCCTGCTGCACGACGTGTTCGACCTGCCGTTCGCGGAGATCGCGGCGACGCTGGGCCGCAACGAGGCCGCCTGCCGCCAGTTGGCCGCGCGGGCGCGCAGCCGGGTGCGCGAATCGCGTCCGCGGTTCGCGGTGACCGAACAGGAAGGGGCGCGCATCGCCGATGCCTTCTGGCAGGCGTCGCGCGCGGGCGACGTGGACGCCCTGCGCAGCCTGCTGGCGCAGGACGCCGTGCTGCATGCGGATGGCGGCGGCAAGAAGCTGGCCGTGTTCAGGCCCATCCTGGGCAGCGACAAGATCGCGCGTTTTTTTGCAGGCCTGGCGAAGAAGCCCAGCGGCCAGTTCCTGGACGCCGTGGTGACGCAATTGAACGGCATGCCGGGCGTGCTGGCGACCGAACTGGACGGTTTGCCCCGGTCCACCACGCTGGAGGTGCGCGACGGCAGGATCAGCGCCATCTACATCGTGCGCAACCCTGATAAGCTGCGCCATGTCGCGGCGCTGCCGCCGCAGCCGACCGCGCCCCAGGATGATGCCGCACCTCACTGACTATCCGCAGGACCTGCCCGAACTGGGGCTGGAAGGCTTGCTGCTGCGCCCATTGCGGGAAGCGGACGCCGCCGATTGGCACGAATATCTGCGTGACGAGGCGGTCACGCGCCATACCAGCTGGCAGTTGGACGGACCGGATACGCTGGTGCGCCTGATCGGCGGTTATGGCCAGCCATCGGCATCGCACAGCCTGCGCCTGGCCATCGTCACGCTGGACGGCGCCCTGGCGGGCACCATAGGCTTGAACGAGATTTCCGTATCCGCGCGGCGCGCGGAGATCGCCTACGACGTCGCGCCGCCGTACTGGCGGCGCGGCATCGCCACGCGCGCCTGCGCGTCCGTGACCGCATGGGCCTTGCGCGAGCTGGGCTTTGCGCGCATCCAGGCCACCGTGCTGGACACCAACGTGGCGTCGGCCGGCGTGCTGGAAGCATGCGGTTTTCAGCGCGAAGGGCTGTTGCGCCGCTACCGGTTGGTGCGCGGCGTATCCCGCGATTTCTGGATGTACGCGCGCGTCAATGCCGCGCCGGACTGACGCCCAACCTTTTGAGGAAACCATGACGTTCGCTTTGATCGTGATAGACGTGCAGCGCGCGCTGTTCGAGACGACGCCCGCGCCGGCCGATGCCGAGGCCGTGCTGGCCCGCATCAATGCGCTGGCCGTGCGCGCCCGCGAGGCCGGCGCGCCGGTCATCTACGTGCAGCACGAGAGCCCCGGCAGCGCCATGGATCACGGCCTGCCGGGCTGGCAGCTGGACTCGCGGCTGCAGCCGGCGGATGGCGACGTCCGCGTGCGCAAGACCACGCCCGATTCCTTTTTGCGCACCGATCTGGCCGATGCGCTGGCGCGAGCCGGCGCCACGCAACTGGTGGTGTGCGGTTATGCCAGCGAGTTCTGCGTGGACACGACCGTGCGCCGCGCGGCCGCGCTGGGCTATCCCGTCACGCTGGCCGCCGACGCCCACACCACCCAGGACAAGCCGCATGCGCCGGGCGCGCAGATCCGCGCGCATCACAACGCGACCTTGTCGTCCATCTCCAGCTTTGGCGTGAAGATCGCCGCCGTGCCTGCGGCGGACATCGTCTTCCCCGACGCGGCAGCCCGGTGACCGCCATGGATCCTGAACTGCTATCCTTGCTGGTCACGCGCACCATGCCCTTCGGCAAGTACCAGGGGCGTCTCATCGCGGACCTGCCTGGACCCTACCTGGCCTGGTTCGCGCGCAAGGGCTTTCCGCCGGGTGAATTGGGACGCCTGCTGGCTCTGATGCACGAGCTGGACCACAACGGCTTGTCTTCCTTGCTGGCGCCGCTGCGCCAGTCCGCGCCGAAGAAGTAGGGCGGCCCGCGTAGGGCGGCCCGCGTAGGGCGGCCCGCGCAGGGCGGCCGGGCGGAGAAACCGCGGGAAACAACTGTGGCGGATTGTGTAGCGTCTTGGCACGCCGCGCGCGGGCGGCCGGCGATACGATAGGGCGGCGTGTCCAGGACCGCGGGTCCGCGCCCTGGATGTCAGTTCATTGAAGAGAGGTCGTCATGAAGAAACTCCACATTTCCGCCTTCCTGCTTGCCGCCCTGTGCGCGGCCGGCGCCGCGCAGGCGCAGAATGCGGCGCCCGTCACGCAGGAATACCAGTACCCCAGCGTGCGCTCCAAGGACGGCAGCCTGTCGCCGCCTTCCACGCTGCGCATGACGGTCACGCCCGAATCCGGCTCGGCGCCAGCGGTCATCCGCGACACGCCGGAAAGCCAGGCCCAGTACGTGCGCTGCCGCGAAGTGTCGGACCGCGCCGCCGTGTCGAACGCGCAGATGCAGGCCGGCGTGGCGCAGTGCCTGAAGGAACTGGAGCAGCGCCGCCAGCAATAAGGCGCGCGTCGCCGCCCAATGGGCGGCTTTCCGTTCTGGTCAAACGGTAATAATATTCAATCTCATCAACAGCGCTGTCCGCCGCGACGGAGCCGCCATCTTGACCGCCGCCCATCCCGAACCTGATTGGACCGTATCGGCCGCCACGCCCGCCATGTCGCTGGCGGGCGGCACGTTGCGCTTTGGCCGCGACGAACGCGTGCAGGAGCGCCTGGAGCCGGGCCTGAAGCTGGTGCTCGTGTTGGACGGGGACCTGCGCTACAGCGTGCGCGGCGCGGCGCCCACCCGCGTGAGCGGGCCCGCGCTGCACCTGAGCGTGTGCCAGGATGCCATGGGCATGGAGCATGAGTTTGGCGCCCATCAGTCCTTGCGCTTCGTGTCCTTGCGCACGGGCCTGGACCATCTGCGCGAGGCCTTTGCTATGGACCCGGCCCAATTGGCGGGCCTGCTGCGCGCGCCGCGGGCCGCCGGCGCCTACGCCGAGGCCAATATGCGGGCGGACCGCAAGCTGGAGGCCCTGGGCCACCAGATGCTGGCCTGCCCGGTGCAAGGCGCGCTCAAGCGCATGTACCTCTCGGCCAAGGCGCTGGAACTGGCCGCGCTGGCCCTGGGCGCGTTGCAGCCGGCGGAGCAGGGCGCGCCCGTGCGCGGCCTGACGCGCGCCGACGTGGAGCGCCTGCATCACGCGCGCGACCTGGTTGCGGCGAACCTGCAGGACCCGCCGTCGCTGCCCGAACTGGCGCGGCGCGCGGGCGTGAACGTCAACAAGCTCACCACCGGCTTTCGCAAGCTGTTCGGCCAGAGCGTCTACGCCTACGTGCGTGAACGGCGCATGGAGCAGGCCCAGGTGCTGCTGGCCGAAGGCGCTTACACCGTATCCGAGGCGGCCTACGCCTGCGGCTATACCGATTCGCACTTCACCAAGGCGTTCCTGCGCCGCTACGGCGTGCTGCCCAGTAGCGTCGCGCCGGGCCGCTGAGGCGCCGAAACTTCCGCAATCGCCAGCAAGACTTCCGCAATCGCCAACGCGCGGCCGCTGTCGTTCCTAGAATTACTTGAGAATTATTCTCAATAAAATTCTAAGAGGACAGGCAGTGCGAAAACAGGTGAAAACGGGGGTGCCGCGCAGGAACGCGGCGCGTGCGCGGCATTGGCCGCTGTGGCTGGCGGTGGCTGCGGGGCCGGCGTTGGCGCAGGAGGCCGCGTCGCTGCCGGCGGTGACGGTCAGCGGCGAGGGCGTGGCGCAGGACACGGCGACCCTCGGCAAACTGCCGCTGACGCTGCGCGAGATTCCGCAGTCGGTGACGGTGATCGGGCAGGAGCGGATGCGTGAGCAGAACCTGCAAAGCCTGGACGAGGTGATGCAACACGCCACCGGCATCACGGTGCAGCCCTATCAGCTGCTGACCACCGCGTACTACGCGCGCGGCTTCAAGGTGGATTCGTTCGAGCAGGACGGCGTGCCCGTGCTGATGGGCAACATGGCGGCATCGCCGCAGGACATGGCGGTGTACGAACGCGTGGAGATCCTGCGCGGCGCCAACGGCCTGATGCATGGGGCGGGCAATCCCGCCGCCACGGTGAACCTGGTGCGCAAGCGGCCGCAACGCGAGTTCTCGTTCAACGGCTCCGTCAGCGCCGGAAGCTGGGACCGCTACCGTGCGGAGGCCGACCTGGGCGGTCCGTTGAACGACAGCGGCAGCGTGCGCGGCCGCATCGTCGGCGCAGTAGAAGACCGCGGCTATTTCTATGACGTCGCGGACCAGCAGTCGGCGCTGTTCTACGCCATAGGCGAAGTGGACCTGGGGCCGGACACGGTGCTGTCCGCCGGCCTGCAAACCCAGCGCATCCGTTCCACCACCAACATGGCCGGCGTGCCGCGCTACAAGGACGGCGGCGATATCGGCCTGAAGCGCTCGACCTACCTGGACGCGGCCTGGGACCGGTTCAACTGGGATACGACGCGCGTGTTCGCGGACCTGGAGCATCGTTTCGGCCAAGGCTGGAGCGCCAAGATCAGCGCCAACTACCTGACCGCGGACAGCAACCTGAAGTACGCCGGCGCCTATGGCGCGATAGACCGCCAGACCGGGCTGGGTTCCTCCTTGATGGGCGCGGCCTACAAGTTCGACAACAGCCAGGCCAGCGTGGACGCCTATGTCGGCGGCCCGGTGCAACTGTTCGGCCGGCGCCATGAACTGCTGCTGGGCGGCAATGCCCAGCGCACCACGTCCGAGCAATACAGCGCGGACCTGACGCCCTATCCGAACGTGCCGGTCAACGTCTTCGACTGGGATCCGCACAGCGTGCCCGAGCCTGGCGTGGGGCCGTACACCTCGCCCGGCGAAACCCGGCTCAAGCAGCAGGGCGTCTATGGCATGGGCCGCTTTTCGCTGGCCGATCCGGTGACGCTGGTGCTGGGCGGACGCATGAGCTGGTGGAACCAGAGCGCGCCCCGCGCGCGTCAGCGCATCGACCCGGAGTTCACGCCCTATGGCGGGCTGATCGTGGACCTCGACCGCCAGTGGTCGCTGTATGGCAGCTATGCGCAGGTGTTCCAGCCGCAGGGCGAACTGACGCGCGACGGCAAGCCGCTGGATCCCATTACCGGCACCAACTACGAGGCCGGTGTCAAGGGCGAACTGGCGGACGGCGCCTTGAACGTATCGCTGGCCGTGTTCCAGATCCAGCAGAAGAACCGCGCGCAGGAGGACCCCGCCTGGCCATGCGTGGGCCGCAACTGCTACTACATCTCGGGCGGGGAGGTGCGCAGCCGCGGCATCGAGGCCGAAGCCTCCGGCAGCATCACGCCCTATTGGACAGTGGCCGCGGGCTACACCTTCAACACCAGCAAGTACCTGACGGATTCGGAGTCCGGCGGACAGCCGTTCGCGCGCTTCACGCCCAAGCACATCTTCCGCCTGTGGACCAACTATGCCTTGCCCGGCCTGGAGCGGCGGCTGAGCGTGGGCGGCGGGCTGCAGGTGCAGTCGGGCTACTCCACGGTGTCCGGTCCCGTCACGCTGCGCCAGGGCGGCTATGCGCTGGTGGACCTGCGCATGGCCTATCGCGTGGACAAGCACGTGACCGCGGCGCTCAACGTCAACAACCTGTTCGACCGCGGCTATTACCAGAGCCTGTCGGGCACGGCCTGGAACAACCGCTACGGCGAGCCCCGCAACGTCATGCTGACTTTGCGCGCCGAATACTGATGACCCACGGCGGACGCCCACCGCGCGCGTCCGCCGGCAACCAGAAGGAGAGATCGATGAGTGCACCCGAGACCGGACCGGTGTTCGACTGGCTGGACCACTTCGTGGCGCTGGGGCGCGACGGCGCCATGCGCGACGTGGGCCGTCTGCGCCGCCTCGCGCCGCAGGACGAATGGCTGGTCGGCATCAAGGCCGTGGCCAGCGATGCCGACGTGCATGGCGATGTGTGGGAGCGCCACCCGGCCGGCGATGAAATGCTCTGCGTGCTGGAAGGGCGCGTGGTGGTCACGCTGCTGGCGGAGGACGGCGCCCAGACCGACATGCTGCTGGATACCCGGCGCAGCGCCATCGTGCCGCGCGGCGTGTGGCACCGGCTGCACGTCGCCTGTCCCGGCAAGATCCTGTTCGTGACGCCGGGGCAGGGCAGCGAACACCGCCGCGCGGATGCGCCGCCATCCCGCAGCCCCTCGTTGAAGGAAATCTGAAGTGAACCGTATTGCAGACGCACGCATGTTCGTGATGATAGGCGCCTTGTATTTTTCCCAAGGCATACCGTTGGGCGTGGCCATGGAGGCCTTGCCCACGCTGCTGCGCCGCGACGGCGCGGACCTGCACGCGCTGGCCTGGCTGCCGCTGGTCGGCCTGCCGTGGGTGCTGAAGTTCCTGTGGGCGCCCGTGGTCGACAACCGCTGGACCCGCGCCATGGGCCGGCGGCGCAGCTGGATCCTGCCGATGCAGGCCGTGGTGCTGGCCTGCCTGCTGGCGCTGTCTTTGGTGGGCATAGACGCCGAGGCGGCGCCCTGGGTGGTCGCCCTGATGGCGCTGGCGTCATTGGCCAGCGCCACGCAGGACATCGCCACCGACGGCCTGACGGCGGAGCGCTTCCAGGGGCAGGATCTGGCGCGCGCCAATGCCGTGCAGGTGGGCGGCACGATGGTGGGCTTCTTCTTCGGCGGGCCGGGTTGCCTGATGCTGGCCGGCTACGTCGGCCAGACGGGCGCGCTGCTGACGCTGGCGGCCGTGGTGGCGTTCAGCCTGTTGCTGGCGGCCGCCTGGCGTGAAACCGAGCTGGCCATGCCTGCGGCTAGGCGGCGCGCCACGCTGGGCGCTTTCGTGCGCCGCCCCGGCGCCTGGGCGCTGGCCGCGGCCGCCTTCCTGTCGGCCATGACGGCGGTGGCGGGCTATGGCCTGTCCAAGCTGTTCCTGGTGGATGCGGGCTGGGCGGTCGAGGCCGTGGGGCGCGTCGGCATGGCAGGAGGCGTGGTGACGGTGCTGCTGGGCTGCGGCGGCGGCGCCTGGCTGATCGGCCGGCTTGGCGCGCGGGCGGTGCTGGCACTGGGCCTGGCCGCCTCGGGCGCGGCCGCGCTGGCCTGGATGGCGCAGGCCCAGGGCTGGATGCCGCCGCAGGCGGGCACGGCCCTGGGCGCGCAGGCGCTGGGGGCGTTCGGCGCGGGCGCCGCGTCCGTGGCCCTGATGACGCTGGCCATGCGCTTTGCCAGCCGCGGCGAGCAGGCCGGCACCGACATGACCGCGGTGCAGAGCGCGCGCGACCTGGGCGAGATCCTGACCTCGTCCCTCATGACCGGGCTGGCGGCCCAGGTCGGCTACGCGGGAGGCTTCGCCAGCGGCTTGCTGGTGGCGGCCGCGACGCTGGCGTTCACGGCCAGGGCGCTGGCGCGCACGGGCTGATATGGCGATTCTGGCGGTTGCGGCTACACTTGTGCGCCGTTTTGCTTTCAGCACCAGAATTCCCCATGATCTCCACCGCATGCGGCGTCGACTTCGGCACATCCAATTCCACCGTGGGCTGGAGCCGCCCCGATCAGCGCGCGCTTCTCGCCCTGGAAGACGGCAAGACCACCTTGCCCTCGGCCATTTTCTTCCATGACGAAGACGCCGAGGTCAGCTATGGCCGCGCCGCCATCTCCGACTATCTGGCAGGCTACGACGGACGCCTGATGCGCTCGATGAAGAGCCTGCTGGGCAGTTCGCTGATCGATGGCTCGACGGAAGTGCAAGGCCGTTCGATTCCGTTCCGCGTCCTGCTCACGCGCTTCATCGCCGAACTCAAGCGCCGCGCCGAAACCGCGGCGGGGCGCGGCTTCACGCGCGCCGTGCTGGGCCGGCCGGTGTTCTTCGTGGACGACAATCCGGCCGCCGACCAGACCGCCCAGGACACGCTGGGCGAGATCGCGCGCAGCGTCGGCTTCACCGATATCGAGTTCCAGTACGAGCCGCTGGCCGCCGCATTCGACTACGAATCGCAGATCGACCGCGAAGAGCTGGTGCTGGTCATCGACATCGGCGGCGGTACCTCCGACTTTTCATTGATCCGCCTGGGCCCCGGCCGCGCGGGCAAGGCCGACCGCCGCGAGGACATCCTGGCCTATGGCGGCGTGCACATCGGCGGGGTGGACTTCGACAAGCAGCTCAGCCTGGCGCACGTGATGCCCATGCTGGGGCTGGGCAGCCAGCTGCGCAGCGGCAAGGACGTGCCGTCCACGCAATACGGCAACCTGGCGTGCTGGCACACCATCAACCAGGCCTATACCCGCAAGGCCGCCGAGCACTTCGCCTACATCCGCGCCGAAGCCGGCGACCGCGAGAAGATCGACCTGCTGTTGAACCTGGTCAAGCAGCGCGCCGGCCACTGGGTGGCGGTGCAGGTCGAAGAGGCCAAGATCGCGTTGTCGGAGACGCCCGCCGCGCGCATCGACCTGTCGCGCATCGCGCCGGAACTGGGCGTGGACGTGACGCGGCCCTCGTTCGACGCCTGCGTGGGACGCCTGATCGAAAAAGTCGAAAGCACGGTAGGCGCGTTGCTGCGCGATGCCGGCGTGTCGACCGCGGACGTGGACACGGTGTTCTTCACCGGAGGTTCCAGCCGCGTGCCGCGCCTGCGCGAATCGGTGTCGGCCTTGGTGCCGGACGCGCGCAGCGTCGAAGGCGACCTGTTCGGCAGCATCGGCGCCGGCCTGGCGTTGGACGCCCACCGCAAGTTCGGCTGAGCCGTTCAGGCGGCCAGCATCGCCGGCACCCGCGCCGCCAGCGCGTCGATGGCGGCGCGCGTCTTGGACGGCAGGTAGCGCGCCTGCGGCCAGACCGCGTGCACTTCTTGCGCGGCCAGGCGGTCGCCGTGCATCAGCACGTCCAGCTCGCCGGTGCGCACATAGTGCGTCAGCATCCAGCAGGGCAGCCAGGCGAGTCCCGCGCCGGCGATGGCGGCATCCGCGATGGCTTGCAGATCGTCCACGCGCAGGCTCGCGCGCGGACGCAGCTGCAGCACCTGGCCGTCCGGCCCGTGCAGCGCCCAGGCCTTGTCCACGCCGTTGCGCGTGTAGACGATGGCGGCATGCCGCTGCAATTCATCCACGGTGACTGGGCGGCCATGCGACTGGATGTACGCCGGGGAGGCCCCGATGCCCATGGTCTGCATGCCCAGCCGGCGGGCGGCCAGGCTGGCGCTGTCGGGCAGCTCGCCCACGCGGATGCCCAGGTCGTAGCCTTCCTCGATCAGATCGACCACCCGGTCGTTGAATGAAATCTCGACTTGCAGCTGCGGATGCTGCTGTGCCAGTTCGCGCAGCACGGGCGCGACGCAATGGCGGCCGAACACCAGCGGCGCGCTGACCCGCAAGCGTCCCTGGGGCTCGCGGCGGCCGCTGTCGAGTTCGGCCTCGGCGGTCTGCAGTTCGGCCAGCGCACGCACGCAGCGGTCGTAGTAGGCCTGGCCATCGTCGGTCAGGCTTTGCTGGCGGGTGGTGCGATGGAACAGCCTGGCGCCCAGCCGCGCCTCCAGCCGCGCGATGGACTTGCCCACCGCCGAGCGCGTGAGGTTCAGGCGTTCCGCGGCCAGCGCGAAGCTGCCGGCCTCCACGGCCTGCACAAAGACTTCGATGCCGCTCAGCCGGTCATAGGTGATCGCCGTAGCCATCATGGACTCCCTGCGTTTATTGATTCCTGGTGGGATTCAATGAAATGAAAAATATTCGCCACTAGGGAAATTGGTTCCCATATATCTTATCGGTAGTTGGCCGCCACGGGTAGCGGTCTTTCTTGAATCGATACAGGAGAAACAACATGCAGGCATACACCGTCACCAGCGGCCGGGACATCGCTTCACTGGAACGCGTCACGCGTCAGCCGCGCAGCCTGGGTCCCTTGGAGCTGCGCGTGCGCATCAAGGCCGTGTCGCTGAACTATCGCGACCTGATGGTGGCGCGCGGCGAATATCTGAAGGGTTCGGGCGATCCGGTCATACCCGCCTCCGACGCCGCGGGCGAGGTGATCGAGGTGGGTTCGGATGTGACCCGCTTCAAGATCGGCGACCGCGTCATGGGCGCCTTCATGCCGGACTGGATCGATGGCGAGCCCACGCCCGCCACGGTGGCGCTGGCGCCGGGCGCCGCCACCGACGGCCTGCTGTCAACCGAAAGCATCTTTGCCGAGCATGCCCTGGTCGCCACCCCGGCTTCCCTGAGCGACGAGCAGGCCGCGACCCTGCCTTGCGCGGCTGTCACCGCATGGAACGCGCTGTTCGTCGCCGGACGCGCCAAGGCAGGCCAGACGGCCTTGTTCCTGGGCACGGGCGGGGTTTCCATCTGGGGCCTGCAACTGGCCAAGGCAGCCGGCATGCGTACCATCATCACCTCGTCCAGCGCCGACAAGTTGGCTCGCGCGCGGGAACTGGGCGCGGACCTGACGATCAACTACCGCGAAACGCCGCAGTGGCAGGACGAAGTGCTGCGCCTGACCGGCGGCGAGGGCGCCCACGTGGTGGTGGAAGTCGGCGGCGAAGGCACGCTGGAGCGTTCCGTGGCGGCCGCGCGCATGGGAGGCACCATTGCGGTCATTGGCGGCGTCAGCGGTTTCGCGGCCGTGCCGGTCGCGCCCCTGGCCCTGATCGCGGGCGTCAAGCGGCTGGAAGGCATCTTCGTCGGCAGCCGCAAGATGCTCGAGGACGTGGCGCGCTTCGTCGACGTGGCGCGCATCGCGCCGGTCATCGACCGCGTCTACTCATTTGCCGAAGCGCGCGCGGCGTTCGAGCACCTGGCGTCGGGCCGGCACTTCGGCAAGCTCGTCATCCGCGTCGCGGAGTAGGCGTCATCGGGGAAGGCGGGAGGCGATGGTAAGCTCGTGCTGCCCGCGCGGACTGGCCGTCATCCGCGCGCCCCTTGAGATATCCGACCCGCCATGACCCGCAAGCCCGATTCCCACCTTGAAGAAAAGCTCGTCGCCAGCGAGGCGCCATACAACGGCGCCTTCCTGAAGATCCGCCGCGACACGGTCAGCCTGCCCAACGGCAACACGGCCACGCGCGAGTACGTGGTGCATCCGGGCGCGGTGGTGGTGATCCCCTTGCTGGACGATGGCCGGGTCTTGCTGGAACGCCAGTTCCGCTATCCCATCGGACGCGTGATGACCGAGTTTCCCGCAGGCAAGCTGGATCCGGGCGAGGATCCGCTGGCCTGCGGCAAGCGCGAGCTGCTGGAGGAAACCGGCTACACCGCCGATCAGTGGGCGCACGCGGGGGCCCTGCACCTGGCCATCGCCTATTCCACCGAGATCATCCACATCTTTTTCGCCCGCGGCCTGCGCGCCGGGCCGCGCCAGTTGGACCAGGACGAATTCCTGGACGTGATCAGCGCGGATCCCGCCGAGCTGATCGCGGCCTGCGCCAAGGGCGAAGTCACCGATGCCAAGACGCTGACCTGCGTGCTGTGGATGCAGAACGTGCTGTCGGGCGCCTGGCAGCTGGACTGGCAGGACAACGCGGGCTGAGGCCCGCCAGCGCCATGTCCGTATTTCCCGTTCTGGTGCAACCCGCCGGCCTGCGCTTCGACGCGCCGGGCGATACCTCCGTGCTGCTGGCGGCGCAGGCGGCCGGCATCAAGCTGCCCAGTTCGTGCCGCAACGGCACCTGCCGCGCCTGCATGTGCCTGCTGCTGGAGGGTGAGATCTCGTACCGCATCGAATGGCCGGGACTGTCGCGCGACGAGAAGGAAGAAGGCTGGATCCTGCCCTGCGTGGCGCAGGCCGAGTCCGCCCTGGAAATCCAGGCGCCGTTGGCCGCGCCGATCGAGGCCGCGCCCGTTGCGCCGCCGCGCCCGCTTACCGGGGCGCGGCGCTAGCGCCTGCGATCAGCGCCGCGGCGGCCATGGCGGCGCCCATTCCCAGCGCCATGCCGGCCGCCATTCCGCCGAATGGCGCGGCGCTCGCGGCCAGCGCCGCCGCCATGCCCCATTGAGCCCCCGCCAGCATGCCCAGCCCCATCACCAGCGCGCAGGCCAGCCGCGCGGCCATGCGTGGCGCGCCCGGCAGCGGCAATAGCGCGGCAATCAGCATGGCTGCGCTGCTGGCGGGCATCAGGGCCGCATGGCGCCAAGCTTGTTCCAGCAGCCCGCCGGACGCTGCGCACAGGCTGGCCAGCAGCGCAGCCGGCGTGCGCAGCGTGTCCGCCCACAACCCCGCGGCCATGGCCGCCGTGCAGGCCAGCCACAGGATGGCCGCGTCGGAGGCCATGCGGACGGCGTGGCCGGGCTTGCGCCTAGCCGCAGGCGTGGCAGGCGTGCGCCCGGGCGTCGTCGTAGCGGTCATGGTGGCGTACCCAGTCGCCCAGGTTGAAGTGCGGGCCGTTTTCGTTGCGGCCCAGGGGCGCTAGCTCCAGATAGTTGTAGGCGCCGGCCAGCCTTTCCACGCCGCGCGAGAAGCTTGAATAGGTGTGGAAGATTTCGCCGTCCGGATCGCGGAAGAAGGCGCTGGCGCCGGAGTTTTCCTCCATGCTGCCGTCGGCCTTGGGCACGGAGGCCAGCAGGTCGAAATTGAAGTCGCCGCCTTCGGACGAGTACCAGGGGAACTGCCAGCCCATGCGCCGCTTGAAGGCCTCCAGCTTGGCGTAGGGGGCTCGCGACACGGCGACCACCGCTACGTCATGCTGGCGCAGGTGCATGATCGCGCTGTCCATGTGGTCGGCCAGGAACGAGCAGCCCACGCAACCTTCCTCCCAGTCCGGGCCGAACATGAAGTGGTAGACGATGAGCTGGCTCCTGCCCTGGAACAGTCCAGCCAGGTCCACGGGTCCGGCCGCGCCCTGGAAGCGGTAGGGCTTGTCCACTTTGACCCAGGGCAGGGCCATGCGCTCGCGGGCCAGGGCGTCCTGGGCTCGGGTCAGTTCTTTTTCGCGGCGCAGCAGCGCCTCGCGCGCGATGTCCCATTGGGCTCGGGATACGACGGGGTGATCGGTCTGCATCGTGTGTCTCCTTGGAACGGGCCCGTGGGCCCGGGTAGGGCGAGCGGCGGGCCTTCAGGCCGGATTCGCCAGATGGGCCGCCAGCCGCTCCAGCGCGCCCAGCCAGCCATGCTGGTGGCTGTCGCGGGTGGCCTGGTCGACGAACGGGGTCTGCAGGAAGGCGAGCTCGGTGCCGCCGCCGGCAGGGGTGAATTCCAGCGTGATCAGCGAAACTTCCGCGGGCGTGTCGCGCCAGGCCCAGGTGAAGACCAGCCGACGCTGCGGCTCGACTTCGCGGTAGTGGCCGCTGGCATGATGCTCCAGCCCGTCCTCGGTGGCGAATCCCACCTGGTAGGCGCCGCCCACGCGCACGTCGGTTTCCGCCCGCAGCACCTTGCGGGTTTCGGCGGGACCGAACCAGCGCATCAGCGCTTGCGGGTCCGTCCAGGCGCGCCAGACGCGTTCGACGGGGGCGTCGAAGCGCCGCTTGAGCCGGAGTTCGATGGGGGCTGTTTCGTGTCGGGTGCTTCGTTTTTCCATGGGTGGACCTCTTCCTCGTGGTACAGGTACCGCGCCAGCGAATCCAGCTGCCCGTTCCAGAACTTCTCGTAGCGGGCCAGCCAGTCGGATGCCGCCCGCATGGGTTCGGGCGATAGCGTGCAGTTCACGACCCGGCCGTCCTTGGCGCGGGCGATCAGGCCGGCGTCTTCCAGCACGCGCAGATGCTTCATGAAAGCAGGCAGGGACATGGCATGCGGCCGGGCCAGCTCGCTGACCGAGGCCGCGCCTTGCTCCAGGTCGGCCAGCACCCGGCGCCGCGTGCCGTCGGCCAGGGCCGAAAAGATGCTGTCCAGCGTGTCGTCTTTAAACTTAACCATAGGGTTAAGTATTAAGCCGAAGCCGCGGGACTGTCAAGCAACAAAGTTGGCGCGATCAGGAATCAGGCGTGCTGGTGCATGGCCGACTGGTGCTTGGTATCGCGCATGGTGGCGTACACCAGCAGCGACAGGAAGATGATGCTCGCGAGGTAGTAGTAGAACCACTCCTCATGCCCCTGCTGTTTGAAGAACAGGGCGATGGCCGGTGCCGTGCCACCGAAGATCGACACCGTCACGGCGTAGGGCACGGCCACGCCGGTGGCGCGGATGTTGGTCGGGAAGAGTTCCGCCTTCACCACCGCGTTGATCGAGGTGTAGCCGGCCGTGAACACCCAGGCGCCGCAGATCAGCAGAAAGGCCATGAAGGGCGAGCGCGTGTGCGACAGCGTCATCAGGATGGGCACCGTGAGCGCCGCGCCCGCCACGCCGAAGAACACCAGCAGCGGCTTGCGCCCGATCTTGTCGGACAGCGCGCCATAGACCGGCTGCAGGATTAGCGCGAAGATCAGCGAGCCCGCGATGATGTAGGTCGTGACGATGTCGGAGAAGCCCGAGGTCTGGCGCACGAAGGTCTGCATGTAGGTGGTGAAGGTATAGAACGCCGCGGTGCCGCCCGCGGTCAGGCCCACCACGATCGCGACTTCGCGCGGATACTTCAGCAGGCCGCGCAGCGAACTGGTCTGCGGCTTGGGCGCCTTCTGGGCTTCCTTGTAGGAGTCCGTCTCGGGCATGTCGCGCCGCATCAGCGCGGTGACGATGGCAAGCATGGCGCCGATCACGAAGGGGATGCGCCAGCCCCATTCCACCAGCTGTTCGTGGGTCAGGAATACGTTCTGCAACAGCAGCAGCACCAGGATGGCGCAAAGCTGGCCGCCGATCAGGGTCACGTACTGGAAGCTGGAATAGAAGCCGCGATGCTCGGGGTCCGCGATTTCGGTCAGGTAGGTGGCGCTGGCGCCGTACTCGCCGCCCAGGCTCAGGCCTTCGATCACGCGCGCCAGCGCCAGCAGGGCCGGCGCGGCCAGGCCGATGGTGGCGTAGGTGGGCGTGACCGCAATGATCAGCGAGCCCACGCACATCATCCCCACCGACACCATCAGCGACAGGCGCCGCCCATGGCGGTCCGCAAGGTGGCCGAACAGCCAGCCGCCCAGCGGGCGCACGATGAAGCCGGCCGCGAACAGCGTGGCCGCGTTCAATTGCTGGACGACGGGGTCGTGCGAGGGAAAGAAGGCGGGGGCGAAGTACAGCGCGAAAGCGGTATAGGCATAGAAGTCATACCACTCCACCAGGTTGCCCATGGAGCCGACGAAGATCGCCTTGATGCGGCGCTTCGCGTCGGGGATGTCGAGATACGCTTGTGTCATATCCATCCTTCGGGTGCGTTTGTCGGGGGACGCAGGGCACGCGATCGCGGACGGGCCGCGCATGGAACATGCATTGCGTTATGTTGCGCCTGCGCGCGCGGAAATGCACGCGTATCAATACTGCTTCTTGTTCAGTTTTTTGTCAGGTCCGGCCGCGCCGGCTTACTTCCCGCGCGGCTTGATGGCTTCGCAGGGCGCGGCGCCGTCGGCCGCCTGGGCCTCGTCGCCCAGCAGCGCCTGCGCGCCGCAGACCGAGCCGAACATGCCCTTGCTGTTGTGGCCGATGCCGGCCACTTCGAAGGCGCGCCGGTGCAGCGCCACGGGCCGGGCGCCGCGGGCGGCCAGCACGTGTTCGTATTGCGCGTAGCCCGTGCCGCGGGCCAGCCGGGTGGCGCCCTGGGCCTCCGCGCCGCAGGTCTTGTCCAGCAGCCGGTCTTCGGGATTGTTGTCGGCGCCGCCCAGCAGATAGGTGACGTCGCGCGCCGCGTAGCGCACGAAGAGCTTGGACTCGTCGGTCTCGCGCGAGTAGGCGGGCAGCTTGTCCGGGCCGTACTTGTACTGGTTGTAGGTGGGGCAGATGCCGCGCTCGTAGGGCGCATAGCCCTTGCCGTCGGGGCGCGGACGCTCGTTGCTCAGGTACAGGTAGGACGAGGGATTGGCGATGACGTAGCGCAGCGCCAGCCCGTCGCGCCGCAGCGGGCCGTCGACGTTGTTCAGCACGGCGTAGCGCTGCACCAGTTGTCCGCCGGCCGAATGGCCGGCCAGCACGATGCCGGCCAGCGCAGCCAGGCGCTTGCGGTCGTCCAGGCTGCGCAGCAGGTCGTCGAGCACCTGGAACGAGCTCACCGGCGCGGGGCGTCCGGCGGCCTGCACGCTGTCTTCGCCGTCTTCCCAGCTGGCCTTGCGCCAGGCCGCCATGCCGCCGAAGCCCGAATCGATCGAACCCGAGAAGCGCGGCGCCAGGATCAGCGTGTCGCGCGCACGCTCGGGGTTGTGCGCCAGCAGCGCGGCGACGGATTCGTAATAGCGGTCGGCGTCGCGCTTGACGCCGTGGATCACGACCACGACCTGCTTGATGTTGCGCAGGTCGTCCTTGGCCAGGTCGCGATTGGCGTAGACCGGCATCTTGTAGCGGTGGCCGGGCTTGCCCAGTTCCACGGACTGCCAGCGCAAGGGCGCCGCGCGCTTGGGCGCGGGCGCGGTTTCGCTGTAGTCGTAAGGGTCGGGTAGGGGCGTCTGGGCGCGCGCGGCCAGCGGCGCGAGCGCCGCCAGGGCGAACAGCGCGGCCAGGCCGCGCCTGCGGTCCGGCCGCGCCTGAAGCAAGGGAAGGATGAGCGCGCGGCGCATGGCGCGGCGGGCGTTCAGCAGCTCTCTTGGCCCAGCAGCTGCTTGAGCGCGGGCAGGTCCAGGATGCGGACCTCGCGCTGGTTGATCTTGATGAGGCCGTCGCGCGCGAAGCGCGAGAACAGCCGGCTGACCGTTTCCAAGGTCAGGCCGAGATAGTTGCCGATTTCCTCGCGGCTCATGCGCAGCACGAATTCGGTGGAGGAATAGCCCAGCGACGCGTAGCGCTGCGACAGGTTCAGCAGGAACGCGGCCAGGCGCTGCTCGGAGCGCATGGAGCCCAGCGAGGCCAGCATCTGGTGCGAGCGGTTGATCTCGCGGCTCATCAGGCGGCGGAACTGCTGCTGCAGCGAGGGCAGGTGGGCCGCGACCCGGTCGATGTCGGCCAGGCGGATGACACAGACCTCGGAATCTTCCAGCGCCACGGCGGTCGAGACGTGCTTGCCGTCCAGCATGCCGTCCATGCCGACGATTTCGCCGGGCAGATGAAAGCCGGTGACCTGGATCTGGCCGGTCGCGTCTTCCAGCTGCGTCTTGAGGCTGCCGAAGCGCACGCTGTAGACGGCGTCGAGCGGGTGGTTCAGCGAATAGAGCGGCTTGCCTTTTTCAAGGCGCACGCGTTCCCTGACCAGTTCGTCCAGCTTTTCCACTTCCGCGGCTGCCATGCCCACGGGCACGCACACATGACCCAGCATGCATGTGGAGCAATGGGCGGCATCAGGGGCAACGGGGACCCGTTTTTGCATACGATGACCTCTATAGTGCCCATTGCGCGGACGCATGCCGGAATGGGTATAAAGCTTAAGACAAGCTGTATTGTAGTCCGTTGTTACTACGGGCGTCTTACGGGCCGTCCGGCAGGGGGCGGGCAAGGCGGTACGCGACCCAGTCGTCGGCGCCGATATCGGCTGCCGCGCCGCGTAGGGCCGGGTCTATCGGGTAGTACTGGCAGGGCAGCTCCGCGGCCGCCGCGGGCGGTTCCAGGCGCGCCATGACCCCGCGCCGCACGAAGCAGCAGGGCTTGCCGGGCTCGTATTCCTCGATCTCGTCCATCAGCGCCACCAGGGCCGGTTGCACCTGGAAAACGTCGCCCCGCACGCGCCGGCCGTCGTCCACCGGGATCAGGCCGGGCCAGTCGCCGAAGTCCACCAGCCGGCCCGGCACGCTGGCCGGACCGACGTAGCGGGCCGCCGGCAGTCCGCGCCGGGCGGCGGCTTGAGCCAGATCATTGATTTCGCCCGCGCGTAGCGTGCCGTAGACAAAAACGTATATGCTCATAAGTCAGATTGTTGCTGCACGTCGAAAAACCATGGCGCGGGCAAGGTGTTGAAATTCTCGCATCTGGCCGCATATTCAGGATATCGAGCCAGCCGGCACGTATCGGTCAGGCTCCCCAACAAGCCAAACGACCATTATGCGATTCGACAAACTGACCACCAAGTTCCAGCAAGCCCTGGCCGACGCTCAAAGTCTGGCCGCCCGCAACGATCACCCCTACATCGAGCCCATCCACGTGCTCTCCGCCTTGCTGTCGGATTCCGAGAGCGGCGCGGGCAGCCTGCTGGCGCGCGCCGGCGTGGCCGTCAACCGGGTGCAATCGGCCATCGACAGCGCCCTGAAGTCCCTGCCGCAGGTGCAGGGCGACGACAACGTCCAGGTCGGCCGCGACCTGCAGGCGGTGCTGACGCGCACCGACAAGGAAGCCGCGCGCCGCGGCGACACCTACATCGCCAGCGAGCTGTTCCTCCTGGCGCTGGCCGACGACAAGGGCGAGGCCGGCCGCATCCTGCGCGACGCGGGCCTGCAGAAAAAGGCCCTGGAGGCCGCGATCGACGCCGTGCGCGGCGGCGAGAACGTCTCCGGCGCGGAAGGCGAGTCCAACCGCGAAGCCCTGTCCAAGTACACCATGGACCTGACCGAGCGCGCCCGCCAGGGCAAGCTCGACCCGGTGATCGGCCGCGACGATGAAATCCGCCGCACCATCCAGATCCTGCAGCGCCGCACCAAGAACAATCCCGTGCTGATCGGCGAACCCGGCGTGGGCAAGACCGCCATCGTCGAAGGCCTGGCCCAGCGCATCGTCAACGACGAAGTGCCCGAAACCCTGCGCGGCAAGCGCGTGCTGTCGCTGGACCTGGCCGCGCTGCTGGCCGGCGCCAAGTTCCGCGGCGAATTCGAAGAGCGCCTGAAGGCCGTGCTGAAGGAACTGTCGTTGGACGACGGCAGCAACATCGTCTTCATCGACGAGCTCCACACCATGGTGGGCGCGGGCAAGGCCGAAGGCGCGATGGACGCCGGCAACATGCTCAAGCCCGCGCTGGCGCGCGGCGAGCTGCACTGCATCGGCGCGACCACGCTGGACGAATACCGCAAGTACATCGAGAAGGACGCGGCGCTGGAGCGGCGCTTCCAGAAGGTGCTGGTCGATGAACCCGACGTGGAATCCACCATCGCCATCCTGCGCGGCTTGCAGGAGCGCTATGAAATCCACCACGGCGTCGAGATCACCGACCCGGCCATCGTGGCCGCGGCCGAACTGTCGCACCGCTACATCACCGACCGCTTCCTGCCCGACAAGGCCATCGACCTGATCGACGAGGCCGGCGCGCGCATCCGCATGGAAATCGATTCCAAGCCGGAAGTGATGGACAAGCTCGACCGCCGCATCATCCAGCTCAAGATCGAGCGCGAGGCCGTCAAGAAGGAAACCGACGACGCTTCCAAGCGCCGCCTGGGCGTGATCGAGGACGAGCTCGAAAAGCTGCAACGCGAGTACAACGACTACGAAGAAATCTGGAAGGCCGAGAAGGCCGCCGTGCAAGGCACGCAGGCCATCAAGGAAGAAATCGACAGCGTGCGCGCCGAAATGGCGGAACTGCAGCGCAAGGGCCAGTTCGACAAGCTGGCCGAGCTGCAGTACGGCAAGCTGCCTGACCTGGAAGCGCGCCTGAAGGCGGCCGAAGTGGGCGCCGCGGAAGCGGCCGAGGAAGCCGAGGGCGGCGAAGGGCGTCCGCGCCTGTTGCGCACCCGCGTCGGCGCCGAGGAAATCGCCGAGGTCGTGTCGCGCGCCACCGGCATTCCGGTGTCCAAGATGATGCAGGGCGAACGCGAGAAGCTGCTGCACATGGAGGAATACCTGCACAAGCGCGTGGTGGGCCAGGACGAGGCCGTGCGCCTGGTGTCCGACGCCATTCGGCGTTCGCGCGCTGGCCTGGCGGATCCGTCGCGCCCCTACGGCTCGTTCCTGTTCCTGGGCCCCACCGGCGTGGGCAAGACCGAGCTGACGCGCGCGCTGGCCGAGTTCCTGTTCGACTCCGAAGAGCACATGATCCGCATCGACATGAGCGAATTCATGGAGAAGCATTCGGTGGCCCGCCTGATCGGCGCGCCGCCGGGATACGTCGGCTACGAAGAAGGCGGCTACCTGACCGAGGCCGTGCGCCGCAAGCCGTACAGCGTGGTGCTGCTGGATGAAGTCGAAAAGGCGCATCCGGACGTCTTCAACGTGCTGCTGCAGGTGCTGGACGACGGCCGCCTGACCGACGGCCAGGGCCGCACGGTGGACTTCCGCAACACGGTGATCGTGATGACGTCCAACCTGGGCTCGCACCATATCCAGAGCCTGGCCGGCAAGCCGTACGAAGTGGTCAAGGAAGTAGTGTGGGACGAGCTCAAGCAGACCCTGCGCCCCGAGTTCCTGAACCGCATCGACGAAGTCGTCGTGTTCCATGGCCTGGAAGCGCAGCACATCGAGTCCATCGCCCGCATCCAGCTGCGCCGCCTGGGCGAGCGCCTGGAGAAGCAGGAGATGCGCCTCGAGGTGAGCGAACCCGCGCTGGCGGAACTGGCCCGCTCCGGCTTCGATCCGGTGTTCGGCGCGCGCCCCTTGAAGCGCGCGATCCAGCAGCAGATCGAGAACCCGGTGGCCCGGCTGATCCTGGAAGGCCGATTCGGTCCGCGCGACGTGGTGCCGGTGGATTGGCAGGACGGACAGTTCGTCTTTACCCGCACGCTGCAGTAAACGGGTCCGGCGTGGCGAGCGCCGCGCCAGGCATGAAAACAACCCCCGGCAGCTGGACTGAAATCCAGCTGCCGGGGGTTTTTACATGCGCTCTCAGGTTGCGTCGGCGTAGTCCTTGCGCTGGGCCGCCATCTGCCGGCCCAGCGTTTGCAGCGCCCGCAGCACCACGGCCATGCCGCGGCGCGTATCCTCATCGCGCAGCAGGCCGATCAGTCCCGCCAGGCTGGGAGGGCGGGCTTCCTGCAGCGTGCGCGTATGCGCGTCGCGCAAGGTGTTGGCGGTCATCCAGGCGGCGCTGCTGGCCTGCTCCGACATCAGCGCCAGCTTTTCCACCATGGACTGGTCCAGCAGGTCCACCAGATCGGAGGCCAGCGACAGCAGGTCGGCGATGTTGTCCAGCCGTCCCGCTTCGGCCAGCAGGCCCAGCCTGTCGGCCAGGGCGCGCGCGCCCGGTCCGCCGCCCAGGAACGGAGCGGCCGCGTCGGCGGCCTGCGTGGCGCTTGCTTCATGCGGCGCGTTCATAGCATTCCCCTTGCGACGGCCCAGTACAGGCCGCGGTTGAAGCCGTGGCGCAGCAGGCCGCCGAGTTTGGTGGGCGGCGTGGGCAACACGTCGTGGGTGTAGTCGTACCAGAGCGGCATGCCGGCGTTCAGCCCCATCTGGGCCACCGCCTGCACGCGGCCGTCATAGGCGCTGCAAGGGTGGCCCAGGCGGATTTCGCCGGCGATGTTGTTGGCGATGACCGGCGCCTGGTTGTGGCAGGAGCCGCCCGCCTTGCTGACCGGCAGGTCGACGGTGTCGCCGATGACATAGACGTTCTGCAGCCCGTAGACCTGCAGCGTCTCGTGGTCGGTCGGCAGCCAGCCTTCGTCGTTCTCGGCCTGCGACACGCCCGACTCCAGCACCACGTCCACGGCGCGTATCGGCGGCGTGGCCATGAGGATGTCGAAGGGCTGTTCGCCGCCTTCCTCCGAGTACGCGATGCGCCGGTCCGGATCGACCCGCGACAAGGTGAAGCCGCGCTGGAACTGTATGCCTTTCTGCTCGAAGACCGCGGGCAGCACTTCGCAGGTCGGCCGTTGCAGGAACAGGCAGTTGCGCAGCAGCTGCGAGGTGGTCGGGTAGGTGTAGATGATCTCCACCTTGTCGCGCACGCCTCGCCGCCGCAGGTAGTCATCCAGCATCAGCGTGGTTTCGATCGGCGCGATGCCGCACTGGTGCGGGACGTTGGGCGTCTTGGGGAAGGTGACGCTGATGAAGACGCGTCCGCGCTCGATGCGCGACAGGCGGTCCGCCAACTGCCTGGCGGGCGCATATTGGTAGAAATGGTCTCCCGCTTCCTTCAGGCCTTCGATGCGTTCGGGCGACGGCACGCAGCCGGTGGCGATGACCAGGTAGTCATAGCCGTAGCGCTTGCCGCTCTGCGTGGCGACTTCCTGGCGGTCGAAGTGGAACCGCGTGACCTTGTCGACGCGGAATTCGATCTCGGGGCGCAGCAGGGAACGTTCCGGCCGTTTCAGTTCCTCTTGGAAGAAGAGGTTGAAGGCCACGTACATGAACGCCGGTTTGTAGTAGTGATCCGGCGTGTCCGAGAGCAGCGTGATGGAGACTTCACCGCGGCTGATTTCGGGGTACAGCTTTCCGGCGAGCTGATTGGCGAGCATGGTGCCGCCTACGCCGCCGCCTACGACAACAATACGCTTGTTCATAAACCACCTCTTATGGAGAGATTCTGAGGGCAAGTGCAGTGCAGTGCGTCTGTGGGTGTAACAACTGTCGCGGGCGGCGTCAACCTTTCCGTCAATAGCCCAAGGCTGCGTCGGCGCAGGTATCGGGCCGCCGGCCCTCCAGCACCGTCTTCAGATTCTCAAGGGTCTGGCGGGCGATGGCCGCGGCCGGCGTGCGGGTGGCGATGTGCGGCGTGACGAGTACCTTGCCATGGCGCCATAGCGCGTGTTCGGCCGGCAAGGGTTCCTGCGGCGTGGCGTCCAGCGTGGCGTAGGCAAGCTGGCCGCTGTCCAGCGCCGCCAGCAGCGCGTCCGGATCCAGATGTTCGCCGCGGCCCGCGTTGACGACGTGGGCGCCGCGCGGCAATTGCGCGAAAGTGGCCGCGCCCAGGAAGCCGCGGGTCTCGTCCGTCAGGGGCAGCAGGCAGACCAGCGTGTCGGCCTCCGCCAGCAGCGCCGGCAGGCCGTGCGCGCCGTGATGGCCGGTGATGCCGGCGGGCAGCTCGGGCTTGGGCGTGCGGCTCCAGCCCGATACGCGGTAGCCCAGGGCCGAGAGCGCGCTGGCCGCGGCCAGGCCCAGCCGGCCCAGTCCCGCGATGGCGACGCGGTGCTCCGACGGCGGCACGATGGGGCTTTCGCGCCAGATGCCTGCGGCGCAATTGCGCACGTAGTCGGGAAAGTGCCGGTGGTGGTTGATCACGGCCCAGGCGACATAGCTGCTCATGCCCGCGGTCATGCCGGCCTCGGACACGCGGCATACCGGCACCTGGCGTGGCACGGCGGGATCGGCGTAGATGTGGTCGACGCCTGCGCCTATTGACTGGATCAGGCGCAGGTTGGGGAGCGTGCCCAGCAGTCCGGCGGGGGGCAGCCAGCAGACGGCCGCGTCGATCCGGGCCGGGTCGCCCAGGTCGTCCGCCGTGCGCCATTCGATGTCGGGCCGCAGGGCCTGGAACGCGGGCGCCAGGTAGCGCATGTCCAGCACCCGGCTCAGCAGCGCGATGCGGGGCGGCCGGTCGGCGGCCATGGCGGGGGAGAATGGCGCGCTCATGCCGCGGCCTCCAATTGTGTGATGCCGGTCAGCCGCGCCCGTCCGGATACGATGCTGGCGAAGTCCGGCACCGCCTGCACCAGTTCACGCGTGTAGGCCTGGCCGGGGCTGCGGATGACCTCGGCTGCGGGGCCGCATTCGATGATGCGGCCTTGCTGCATGACGGCGATGCGGTCGCACATCTGCGCCGCCACGCGCAGGTCGTGGGTCACGAACAGCATGCTCAGCTGGAACTGCCGGCGCACGCTGGCGAACAGCTCCAGCACCTGGGCCTGCACCGACACGTCCAGCGCGGAGACGGGTTCGTCCGCCACGATCAGTTCGGGTTCCGAAGCCAGCGCGCGCGCGATGCCGATGCGCTGGCGCTGGCCGCCGGAGAATTCATGCGGATAGCGCTGGGCGGCATCCGGACTCAGGCCGACCAGCTGCAGCAGTTCGGCCGCGCGCTCGCGGGCGCGCGGCAATGCCATGCCTTGCGCCAGCGGCCCGGCCATGATCGAGCGGCCCACCGTGTGGCGCGGATTGAGCGAGGCCTGCGGGTCCTGGAACACCATCTGCACGCGGCCCGGCGCTGGCCGCGCGCCGCGCGTCTGGCCGTTGAAGAGGATTTCCCCGCCATCCTGCGCCAGCAGGCCGGCGATGCAGCGGCCCAGGGTGGACTTGCCGGAGCCGGATTCGCCCACCAGGCCCAGCACCTCGCCGCGCTGCAGGGTGAAGCTGATGCCGCGCATGGCGGCGGTTTCGCGGCCGCGCCGCAACAGCCCGCCGCCGGATACATAGGTCTTGCGCAAGTCGCGCACGTCCAGCAGCACCGGTTGCGGTTGCGCGGCGCTGCCGGTCGCCGGCACGCCGTGCGGGATGGCGGCGATCAGCTTGCGGGTGTAGTCGTGTTGCGGGTTGCCCAGGACGCCGGCGGCGTCGCCGGCCTCGACGATCTCGCCCGTCCGCATGACGGCAACCCGGTCCGCGATCTGCGATACGACGCCGAAGTCATGGGTGATGAACAGCACCGCCGTGCCTTGCCTGGCCTGCAGGTCGCGGATCAGTTCCAGGATCTGCGCCTGGGTAGTGACGTCCAGCGCGGTGGTGGGCTCGTCGGCGATCAGCAGGGCGGGCTCCAGCATCAGCGCGCAGGCGATCATGACGCGCTGGCGTTGTCCGCCCGACAGCCGGCCGGGGTAGCTGGCGGCGATGCCTTCGGGATCGGGCAGACGCACGTCGCGCAGCGCCGCGAGGATGCGGGCGCGCTTCTCGGCGGGCGCGAGCGTCAGGTGCGCGTCCAGCGCCTCTTCGAGCTGCTCGCCGATGCGCATGACCGGATTGAGCGCCGACATCGGGTCCTGGAAGATCATGCCGATGCGGTTGCCGCGCAGCGTGCGCCATTGCGGCTCCTGCAGGGCCAGCAGGTCCTGGCCCTGGAAGGCGATGCTGCCGGCCACGGGCGCCACCAGCGGCTGCGGCAGCAAGCCCATGACCGCATTGGCGATCATGGATTTGCCGGAGCCGCTCTCGCCCACGATGCACAGCGTTTCGCCGGCCGCGACGGACAGGCAAGCTTCTCGGACGGCCAGGGCGCGGTCGGCGCCGGCGGGCAGCCGGATGCTCAGCCCGCGAATGTCCAGCAATGGGGGCGTGGGCGTCATGCGCGGCTCCTTGCGTCCAGGCGGGTGTTCAGGCCGTCGCTCAGGCCTTCGCCCACCAGGTTCAGCGCCAGCACGGTCAGCAGAATGGCCACGCCCGGGAACAGGCTGATCCACCAGGCTTGGCGCAAGGCGGTGCGGGCCGCGCCTATCATGTAGCCCCAGCTCATGACGTTGGGGTCGCCCAGGCCCATGAAGCTCAGGCTGGATTCCAGCAGGATGGCGGTGGCCACCATGAGCGAGCCCATGACCACGATGGGCGCGGCGGCGTTGGGCAGGATCTGGGTGACGATGATGCGCAGATTGGATTCGCCCGCCAGGTGCGCCGCATGCACGAAGTCGCGGTGGCGCAGCGTCAGGAATTCGCCGCGCACCAGGCGCGCCACCGGCGGCCACGAGACCAGCGCGATGGCGGTGACGATGGAACCCACCGAAGGTTGGAAGATCGCCACCAGCACGATGGCCAGGGCAAAGCTGGGGATGGCCTGGAACAGTTCGGTAAAGCGCATCAGGCCGCTGTCGATCCAGCCGCCGTAGTAGCCGGCCAGGGCGCCCACCGATACGCCGATCAACAGGCCGGCCAGCGTGGAGACCAGGCCGATCAGCAGCGACACGCGCGCGCCGTAGGCCAGGCCGGAGCCTATGTCGCGGCCCATGGTGTCGGTGCCGAAGGGCAGGCTGGCCATGTCCAGCGGCGGCAGGAACGGGCGCTGCACCATGGCCCAGGGATCGTGCGCCGCGATCAGCGGCGCGGCCAGCGCCAGCAGCAGCACCGCGGCCATCACGGCCAGTCCGGCCAGGGCGCCCTTGTTGCGGCGAAAGCGCCGCCAGAATCCGTTGTTCATTGCAGTTCTATCCTCGGGTCGGCCAACGTGTAGAGCAGGTCGGTGACGATGTTGAACGCCACGGCGAGTGCGGCAGTGATCAGGAAGGTGCCCAGCAGCAGGTTGTAGTCGCGCTGCACCAGCGCATCGAACATCAGGCGGCCGATGCCGGGCCAGGCGAACACGGTTTCGATCAGCACGGTGCCGCCCACCATGGAACCCGCCTGGATGCCGGCCAGGGTGATGACGGGCAGCAGCGCGTTGCGCAGGATGTGGTGGCGCTGGATGCGGCGCGGCGACAGGCCCTTGGCGCGCGCGGTCTTGATGAAGTCCATCTGCGCCACTTCCAGCATGGACGTGCGTGTCATGCGCGCATAGACCGCCATGTAGAAGAGCGCCAGCGTGGCCGCGGGCAGCGCCAGGTGGCGCGCGATGTCCGCCGCCCGCGCCAGGCCCGAATAGCCCGCGCCCACGGTCTCGAAGCCGAAGCCCGGCAGCCATTCCAGCTTCACGGAAAACAGCAGCACCGCCATCAACGCCAGCCAGAACAGCGGCGTGGCGTAGAACAGCATGGACAGCGTGCTGACCAGGCTGTCCAGCCAGGTCCCGGCGCGCGCGCTGGTCCAGGCGCCCAGCGCCACCCCCGCGGTCAGGGAGACGACGAAGGCCGTCATGGTCAGCAGCAGCGTGGCCGGCAGGCGTTCGGCGATCAGGCTCATCACCGGCCGCTGCTGCCGGTAGGAATCGCCCAGGTCCAGCCGCGCGGCGTGGCCCAGGTAATTCGCCAACTGCTGCGGCAGCGGCTGGTCGAGCCCGAAGCGTTCGCGCAGCTGCGCCATGAAGACCTCGTCGGCCGCGCCGGCTTCGCCCGCCATGACGGTGGCGGGGTCGCCGGGCGCGGCGCGGATGAGCAGGAAATTGATGACCGCGATCAGGGCCAGCACCAGCAGGCCCTGGACCACGCGGCGCATCAGGTAGGCGAGTTTCTTCATGGCGTTCCCCCTGTGCTTGCGGCCGCGTTCAGGCCAGCTTGGCGCGCGCCAGGCTGTCGTTCAAGCCTATGCCTGAATTGATCAGGTTCTTGATGTTGTTGCGGTACAGGGTGGGGAACTGCAGCTCGAGCAGCCAGGCCACCGGCACCTCGTCCACCAGCACGCGCTGCACTTCCTCGTACAGGCGGCGGCGCGCCTCGGGGTCGGCTTCGCGCGAGCCGCGTTCGAACAAGTCGTCGACCTTGGGATTGCTGTAGCCCTCGACGTTGTTCCAGGGCGAGCCCTTGGCGATGGTCGACGTGAGGTAGTTGCGGGCCACGCCCAGCGCGGCGTCGCCGTACTGGTAGAGGTAGCAGAAGGCGATGTCGTAGTCCCAGTTGGCGGTCTTTTCGCTCCAGCCGGCCACGTCGGTGGCGGTCATTTCCAGTTTGATGCCAGCCTCGGCCAGGTTCTGCCGCGCGATCTCGGCAAAGCGCTGCCAGGTCTCGCCATAGGGCAGCGGCAGCAGGCGCAGGGTCTGGCCCTTGTAGCCGGCTTCCTTGAGCAGTTGCCTGGCACGGGCCAGGTCGCGCGGATACTTGGTCACCTGGTCGGTGTGGTAGCGCACGGTGCTGTTGAACGGGCCGGTGGCCACCTTGCCGAAGCCGTACCAGGCCACGTTGCGCATGGCCTCGCGGTCCAGCGCGTACATGATGGCGCGGCGCACCCGCACGTCGGCCAGCACCGGGTTGCGGTTGTTCAGCCACATGAAGGAATGGGGGCCGAAGAACTCCCAGCCCTTGGTGGTGATCTCCACATTGGGCAGGCCCTTCAGGCGCGCGATGTCGAAGTACTCGACGGTGCCGCCGGGCAGCACGTCCAGCTTGCCGGATTCGAATGCCGCCGAGCGCGAGGCCGCGTCGGGAATCACGTGGAAGTACAGCGTGTCCACGTTGGGCACGGCCGGCTCGTGGTATTGCTCGTTGCGCACCAGCTGGATGTACGAGCCGCGGCGCCATTCCTTGAACTTGTAGGGGCCGGTGCCGATGGGCGTGTTGTTGGCCGGGTTGGCCTGGAAGTCCGTGCCTTCGTAGATGTGGCGCGGCACCATGGGCATGGTGCCGACCTCGAACAGCCCGAGGAAGGGGGCGAAAGGGCGCGGCAGGCGGAATTCCACCGTGTGCTCGTCCAACGCCTTGATGCTGTCCACGAAAGCCAGGCCGGCGCGCAGGCGCGCATGGGTCTTGCGCAGGAACTGGTCGACGCTGAACACCACGTCGTGCGCGTTGAAGGGCTTGCCGTCGTGCCACAGCACGCCTTGCTTGAGCTTGAAGGTGTACACGGTGGCCGTGTCGTTCACGGTCCAGGAGGCCGCCAGGCCGGGCATGGGCTCCAGCTTTTCGTCGTAGCGCAGCAGGCCCTCGTAGATATTGCCGCCGATCATCTGGGTGGGGCCGTTCTGGATGATGCCCAGCATGAGGCCGGACGGTTCCGGCTGCACGGCGATGTTCAGCACGCCGTTGCGGGCGGCGGCTGACCACGCGGGCAGGGCGGCGCTGCCGCTCCACCAGCCAGCGGTGGCGGCGCTGGCGATCAGAAAGTCGCGACGGTTCATGAGGTTCTCCTGGAGTCGTGGGGCGAAGCGGCAGATGGAGCGGCGCGCGCGGTTCAGGCGCGCGGCGCGGCGGGAGCGCTGGACGGGGGAGTCACCAGCTTGAGCAGCGCGCGCCATTCGCGTTCGCTGGGATCGGTGGCGCCGGGCAGGCGGTTGGTGTCGCCGCTGGCGTATTGCCGCGCGGTCTTCTCGCTGACCTGCGGACTGACCGGGTAGGTCGCCTGGCCGGTGGCCTGGATCGCCAGCTGGACGCGGCAGGCGCGGTCCAGGTTGAGCATGAGGATGAAGGCCTCGGCGACCGTGGCGCCGATCGTGAGCAGGCCGTGGTTGCGCAGGATCATGGCCTTGTGCTGGCCCAGGTCGGCGACCAGGCGCTCGCGCTCCTCCAGGTCCAGGGCGATGCCCTCGTACTCGTGGTAGGCGACCCGGTTGTAGAACTGCAGCGCCCATTGGTTCACCGGCTGCAGGCCGCAGGCGAGCGAAGACACGGCCACGCCCGCGACGGTGTGGGTGTGCAGCACGCAGCCCGCGTCGGCGCGTCCCATGTGCACGGCGCTGTGGATGGTGAAGCCGGCCGGGTTCACATCGTAGGGGGTGGGCGCGACGGCGGTGCCGTCCATGCCGACCTTGACCAGCGAATCCGCGCTGATGTCGCGGAACAGGTGGCCGTAGGGGTTGATCAGAAACGCGCCTTCCTCGCCCGGCACGCGCGCCGAGATATGGGTGTAGATGCTGTCGTCCATGCCGAAGTGGGCCGTCAGGCGATAGCACGCGGCGAGATCCTGGCGGGTCTGCCACTCCGCCGCACTCATGGACTGCGGCGCGGTGTCGAGGGAAGTGACCATACATGCGTCCTTGGTGAGTTCGGCCGCGGTGGCGGGCCGGATGCGAAGGATTATGCGTCGATCGTCAACTGTCGACAGTTAGCAGTAACACTGATATGCTGAGCGAAAATGGGGTGCTATATAGCTGACGCCTTACCGCATTTCCCTACCCCAGACCGAGACAGAACCCGCCATGCCCGCAACTCCGGACGCCGCCAGCCCCTTCGAATCCGTCAATGTTCCCGACCTGGTCGGCGTGGTCGAGGACCGGCTCACCCAGGCCATCGTGCAGGGCCGCCTGCCGCCCGGCAGCCGCGTGGTGGAAGCCGAGATCGCGCGGCAGATGGCGATCAGCCGCGCGCCGGTGCGCGAGGCCTCGCGCCGCCTGGAGCGCCAGGGCATCCTGGTGTCCAAGCCGCGCCGCGGCTTCTTCGTGCGGGATATGTCGGTGCGCGAGGTCGACGACCTGTTCCAGGTCCGCCTGAGCCTGGAACTGACCGCCGTGGCAGCGGCCTGCCAGCATGCCGACGCCGCCGGCCTGGCGCGCCTGAAGGACCTGCTGGCGCTGATGATGGCCGAAGCCGCGGACGCGCCACAGCACCGCCGCATCGAGCTGGACCTGAGCTTTCACACCCTGATCTGCGAACTCTCGGGCAACGCCTATCTGCTGCGTCTGTTCTCCAGCACCCAGACCGAGATGCGCATGATCATTTCGCTGATCGACAACGTCTACCAGGATCCGGAGATGGTGGCGGCCACGCACCAGCCCATCCTGGACGCCTTGGCGCGGCGCGATGCACAGGCCGCCCAGGCCTGCATGAAAGTCCATCTGGACGATGCCTGGCAGCACGTCCGCAACCTGTTCGTCTCGCAGCATGGCGGGGCGGGCGACAAGCCCAGGGGCACGGCAAAACCATGAAGGTCGTCCACAGCGATAAGCATCAGCTCCACGATCCCCAGTTCTTCATCGCGCGCGGCAAGGTCAAGCGCAGCAACGAGCAGCCCGAACGCGGCGCCCGCCTGCTGGCCGCGGCGCGCAACGCCGGGCACGAGATCATCGCGCCGGACGATTACGGCGCCGGTCCGCGCGCCGCCGTGCACACGCCGCAGTATCTGCGCTTCCTGGAAACGGCCCACGCCCGCTGGCGCGAGCTGCCCGATGCTTCGGACGAAGTGATCGCGAATGTGCATCCCTTTCCGGGCGAGCCCTGCGCCTATCCCGAACACATCGTGGGCCTGGCGGGGTATCACATGGGCGATACCGCGTGTCCGATAGGCGCCGGCACCTGGGAAGCGGCGGTCTGGTCCGCGCATTGCGCCACCCATGCCGCCCGGCTGGTGCTGGACGGCGAGCGCGCGGCCTACGCCTTGTGCCGCCCGCCCGGCCACCACGCCTATACCGAACGCGCCAACGGTTTCTGCTACCTGAACAACACGGCCATCGCCGCGCAGTACCTGCGGGGCGCGCATCAGCGCGTCGCGATCCTGGACCTGGACGTGCACCACGGCAACGGCACCCAGGGCATCTTCTACCGCCGCCCGGACGTGCTGACGGTGTCGCTGCACGCGGACGCCTACAACACCACGCCGTTCTTCGTGGGCCATGCGCACGAGACCGGCGCGGGCGACGGGCTGGGCTACAACATCAACCGCCCCTTGCCCGTCGGCACCGGCGACGCAGGCTATCTGGCCGCGTTGCGGCGGGTCTGCCTGGAAATCCAGGCCTTTGCGCCGGGCGCGCTGGTGGTCGCGCTGGGGCTGGACGCGCACGAGAAGGATCCCTACAAGGGGCTGGCCGTGACCACCGGCGGCTTTGCGGCCATCCTGGCCCAGGTGGCCGCGCTGGGCCTGCCCACGGTGCTGGTGCAGGAAGGCGGCTACCTGTCGGACGACCTGGGGCCCAACCTGGCCAGCGCGCTGGGCGGCTTCGAGTCCGCCGCGTAGACCTGGCCGGCGGCCACGCGCAGCGGTTGCGGATCCAACGCCGCGCCCTGGCAGGGGCCTTCGATGCAGAGCCCGTCCTCGAAGCGGAACAGGGCCGAATGATGCGCGCACATCAGCACCTGGGCCTCATAGGTGAGGACGGCGCCGTGGGCCGCGTCCAGCGTGACGGAGAAGTGCGGGCAACGGTTTTGGTAACCCCAGACCGTTGCGCCCCGCCGCAGCAGGATCACCGGCCGCGCGTCGATCCGCACCGTCAGGGAGCCGCCATCCGGAATGTCCTCGACCCGGCACAACGCCGCCCCGGCCGCGTGTTCAAGCGCGGGGCAGCACGAAGTCATAGCGCCCCTCGAGGAAGTCCGACTCGAATCCGTAGCGCCGGCCCAGCGGCGAGTCCGCGCCCTGCCGGCCGTATTGCAGCACCAGCGATGGCTTCACGCCGAACACCGCGTCCGACGCGAGATACGGATCGCCGGCATTGAACAGATGGGTGACGAGCCGCTGGTGTCCCGGCGCGTCGATCATGAAATGCAGGTGCGCGGGCCGGAAGATGTGCCGGCCGGTCGCCGCCATCATGCGGCCGACGGGACCGTCGCCCGGGATCGGATAGGACACGGGCAGGATGGTGCGGATGGCGAAACTGCCGTCCTCGCCGCTGCGGTAGCGGCCGCGCAGATTGCCTTGCGGCTGGTCCCGATCCTGGCCCGAGTACATGCCATTGGCGGCCGTCTGCCACACGTCGAGCACCGCGCCGGCCAACGGCCGGCCTTCGGTGTCGCGCACGGTCCCGTGCACCAGCGCGGGCTCGCCCGGCGTTTGCGCCATGTCCTCGCCCGGCGCGCGGTCGGGCATGCCGGCGATGTAGAACGGGCCGAACACCGTGCTCTCGGTGGCCTGGCCCGGCTTGCGGTGGTTGATGGCGTCCACCAGCATGGACACGCCCAGCGTGTCGGACAGCAGGATGAACTCCTGCCGCACCGCGCCGTCACAGATCTGGCCGGTCTCGGTCAGGAACCGGATCGCGGCCATCCATTCGGCCTCGGTGGGCTCGACGTCGGCAACGAAGGCGTGCAGATGCCGCACCAGGGACTGCATCAGCTGGCGCAGCCTGGGATCCGGCGTCTGGGCGAAGGCGGCGGCGACCGTGTCGGTCAGGGCGGTTTCGGCGTTCGGCATGGCAGGGTTCATGGCGGCTCCTCAGCGCTTGAAATGCGGCGGCACGGCGGCGTCCACATTGACCCACACGGACCTGGCCTCAGTGTAGTCATGCATGGCTTCGAAGCCCATCTCGCGTCCGTAGCCCGACTGGCCCACGCCGCCGAACGGACTGCCGGGATTGACGCGCTTGTAGCAGTTGATCCAGCACATGCCGGCGTGGATGGCGCCGGCCATCTTGTGGGCGCGCGCCAGGTCGCGCGTCCACAGGCCGCTGCCCAGGCCGTAGTCGGTGGCGTTGGCGATGGCGAGCGCTTCCTCGTCGCTGCCAAAGCGCAGCACCGTGACGAAGGGGCCGAAGACTTCTTCCTGCGCGACGCGGTCCTGGGGCCGGGCTTCGACGATGGTGGGCGCGACGTAGTAGCCGCGGGCCAGTTCGCCGCCGGGCGCCTTGCCGCCGGCCAGCAGGCGCGCGCCCTGTTCGGCGGCGATACCCGTGTAGGACAGGACCTTGTCGCGGTGCTGGGCCGAGGTCAGCGGACCCATTTCGGTGTCGGGCGAGCGCGGGTCGCCCAGGCGGATGGAGTTCGCCAGCGCCGTGAAGCGATCGAGGAACGCGTCGGCGATTTTTTCATGCAGCATCAGCCGCGAGCCCGCGATGCAGGCCTGGCCCTGGTTGTGGAAGATGGCCCAGGCCGCGCCGTTGATGGCGGCGTCGAGGTTGGCGTCGTCGAACACGATGTTGGCGCCCTTGCCGCCCAGTTCCAGCTGCACGCGCTTGAGATTGCCCTGGGACGCTTGCACGATGCGGCGGCCGGTGGCGGTGGATCCCGTAAAGGCGATCTTGCCCACGTCGGGATGTTCCGCCAGCCGTTGGCCCGCGGTGTGGCCGTAGCCGGGGACCATGTTCACCACGCCTTCCGGGAAGCCCGCCTGGGCCATCAGCTCGGCGATGCGCAGGGTCGACAGCGGCGTCAGTTCAGAGGGTTTGAGCACCACCGTGTTGCCAGCGGCCAGCGCCGGGCCCAGCTTCCAGCTGGTGAACATCAGCGGGAAATTCCATGGCACGATCTGGCCGACCACGCCGATGGGCGCGCGCTGCACGTAGTTGAGGAAGCCCGCTTCCACCGGGATGACGCTGCCCTGCAGCTTGTCGGCCATGCCGCCGAAGTAGCGGAAGCAGCCCGCGGTGCGCGGCACGTCCAGGCCGCGCGTGTCGCGTATCGGATGGCCGGTGTCCAGCGTTTCCAGCTGCGCCAGTTCTTCCGCGTTGGCTTCGATCAGGTCGGCCAGCTTGAGCAGCAGGCGTCCGCGTTCGGCCGCCGCCATGCGCGACCAGGCGGGAAAGGCGCGCTGCGCGGCGGCTACGGCGCGGTCCACGTCTTCGGCTTCGGCGGCGGCGATGGCGGTGATGAGGGTTGCGTCGTGCGGATTGAGCACGTCTATCGTGCCGCCGGCGGCGGCGTCCACGAAGCGGCCGTCGATAAAGAGTTTGTTCTGCATGGCTCTGGATACGTGATGAGTGGAAGGGGGGCGGATTCAGAACTCGACCGGGTAGGGCGCGAGTTCGCCGCTTTCATACCGCTGAGGCAGGTCGGGGGTGGCGTTCTCCCAGACCAGCAGCATCGAACGCTTGGTCGAATAGCCCTGGTGGCGGATGTCGGCGGGCATGGCGCAGATGTCGCCGGCGCGCATGGTGACGCGGGCGCGCGGCGCGCCGGTGTCCTTGTCGCCGATGTCCCAGACGATCTCGTCGGACAGCTGCAGGAACCATTCGACGCGGTCGTTGCCGTGGAACACCGGCAGGATGAATTCCTCGGTGGTGGGGCAGAACAGGCTGGCGCCGCAGACGGAAGTGACCGAGGGGTTCCAGGTCACGTCCGAGCGCGACAGGTACTTGAACAGGCTGAACGCGTGCAGCGCGCCTTCGTAGCCCGGTTCGGCCTGGATCTGCGGCTCATCCTGGGTCACGTCGGCGAAGGCCCGGTTGACCGGCAGGTCGTCGCGCAGCGGCGAGTCTTCCGGCAGGCCCGGCATGCGCCGCGTGGCGATGCGCGAGCGCTCGATGGCGGCGATGTTGTCGCCATGCTTGCGGCCAAAGGCGGAGCCGGTTTCCTCGGGCGCGGCGAACGGATCGAAGCCTTCGTTGGTCCAGTCGTGCAGCATGGCCTTGAAGGTGGCCATGATGAGCGGCGTGTCGAAAGTCTCCGTGTAGTCCACGCCCGCGGCCTTCATCACGCCGTTGAACGAGCCGGCGTAGACGTCGACCTTGCCGTAGTGGTTGCGGGTGCCGAACACGTGGTCGAAGTTGACCCAGCCATAGAAGAAGCCCCAGGCCACGTCGCGCATCAAGGCCCGCAGGAAGGCGTCGGCCGCGATGGCGTGGGTGCGCGTCTGGCCCTTGGAAGGCCAGTGCACCTTGACGAAGTACTCGTCGCGGGTGAAGGTGAACGCGCCGAGGTCGAAGCGCTTGTAGCCGGTGGCGGCGTCGGCGGCGCCAGCCGCGACTTTGCCGGCGGCGAAGGAAGGGGCGGGAGCGGGGGTGTCCAGCATGGCCATATCGGTACTCCTGAAAGGGAAATGGGGGTAGCGGCTTACTGCAGGCAGATGTCCGCCCACTTCTCGACGGACAATTCGCCGGCGCGGGTCTGGACCAGCAGCACGCCCGGATACGGCGCCGTAAAGCGGTAGGCGCAGCCGGCGGGTAGCAGGCATTGGTGCCCGCGGCCGAGCAGCACGCGGCCCATGGGCTTGCCGGCGGGGGCGGCGCCCGCCAGCACCGTGCCGTCCGCGGCTGCGGGAGGCTGGGCCAGCGCCAGGAACTCGACCTGGGCCTGGCCGTCCATCAGGATGGCGAACTCGTCGTGGCTGCAGGCGTACCAGGGCGACACGCCTTCGGCGCGCAGGGTTTCGATGACGTATTCCAGGTTCTTGCCGACGACCACCTTTTCGTAGGGCGCCGAGTTCGCGGCTACCTCGAAGATGTTGGAAAAGACGTAGTGGCGCGGCGAGCCTTGCGTGATCTCGATCGAGCCCTTGCGGTAATCCGTCAGCGAGCCGAAGACGGTGGTCGGTGTTGCGGTGTTCATGGAGCCTCCTGTGTCAGATGGAACCGCCCGCGCGGCGAAGTGGCGCGGACGATGGGGGGGCGGGCGTGTCAGTCCACCTTGAGATTGATCTTGAGGATGACGGCGGTCCATTTGGCGGCGTCCTCGCGCAAGCGCAGCGCGGTGGCATCGGGCGATTCGGGCTGCGGATCCAGGTCATTGCCTTGCAGCTTCCGCTTCACCTCCGGCAGCGCCAGGGCGCGCGCCACTTCCTCATTCATGCGTTGCACGATGCCGGCCGGCGTGCCCTTGGGCGCGAACAGCATTTCGCGGAAGGTGGCGTCGTAGCCGGCCACGCCCGCCTGCTGCATGGTCGGCACGTCCGGCGCCTGGACCGAGCGCGCGCTGCCCGACACCGCCAAGCCGTGGAGCTTGCCGGCCGCGACGTAGGGCGCGACCACCGGAGAGGCCAGATAGCCGCAGGGCACCTGCCCGGCCAGCACGTCCTGCGTGGCGGGCGAGGGCCCCTTGTAGGGAACGTGCAGGATGTCCAGGCCGGCGTCGGACAGATAAAGCTCCATCGCCAGGTGGCCGGGCACGCCCTGGCCGCCGGAGGCATAGCTGAGGGCGCCGGGCGTCTTCCTGGCCCGCGCGTCCAGCTGCGCCAGCGTTTGCAGGCCCGAAGCGGCCGAGCACACCAGCATCTGGTTGAAATTCGCCAGCGCGACCACGGGCGTCAGGTCCTCGGCCTTGAAATTCAGCTTGCGGTAGATGGCGGGATTGATGGTGACGACGGTGTCGGGCGCTTCGAGAAAGGTGTAGCCGTCGGCCGGCGAACGGACCACCGCTTCGGCGCCGATGTTGCCGCCCGCGCCGGGCCGGTTCTCGATGATGACCGGTTGCTTGAGCGACTGTCCCACTGCGTCGGCCACGATGCGCGCCGCCGTGTCGCCGGGTGATCCGGCGGGAAAGGCGACCACGATGCGGATGGCGCGCGTGGGCCATTCGTCTTTTGGCTGGGCGTGCGACGCCGTGCTGGCGGCGATACAGGCTGCCAGCGCAAGTACTTGCGGTTTCATGCTGTCTCCTGACGTTTATTTTTCAGGCGCGCGGGTCTGGGCGCGCTGCGCTACCACCTGCCGATATGGATGCCGGCGGAATCCTCCTTGCGTGTCCATCCCGTCATGGCGGCGTGGCTGACGGTGGGATGGATCTTGCGGTTGCGCAGCCAGTCGAACAGCATGGCCTGGTAGCGTTCCCGGACCGGCGCGTGCGCAGGGTCCGCGCCCAGGTCGTCGTACTCGTCGGGGTCGGCGCGCAAGTCGAACAGCTGCGGGCGCAGGCCTTCGAAATGGACGTACTTCCATTCGTGGTCGCGCACCATGATGGTGTGGCAGCCGTCGGCGGGACGGCCCAGCGGTTCGCGCACGAAGTCGCGGAACGCGTAGTTGTTTTCCGAGAACACGGCGCGGCGCCAGCCGGCGGGCTGTTCGCCGCGCAGCAGCGGCAGCAGGGAACAGCCTTCGAGGATATGGTCGGGAATCTCCGCGCCCATGGCGTCCAGGATGGTGGGCACCAGGTCTATGGCTTCCACCAGCCGTGATTCCACCGAGCCGCGGCGCGCGCCGGCGCCGGGCAGGCGCACGATCAGCGGCACCTTGGCCACGCAGTCGTGGAACAGCTCCTTTTCGCCCAGGTAGTGATCGCCCAGGTAGTCGCCATGGTCGCTGCAGAAGATGACCATGGTGTCCTGGTCGCGGCCGCTGCGCCGCAGATAGTCGAACAGCACGCCCAACTGGTCATCCACCTGCTTGATCAGGCCCATGTAGGTGGGAATCACGGTTTCGCGCACCTGGTCGCAGGAGAAATTCCTGCTGACCTCCGCCTGCCGAAAGCCTTGCAGCACGGGGTGCGCATTTTCGAGTTCGCGCGCCGCGCGCTTGGCGGGCTGCATGTCGTCGGGCGAGTACATGGCGTGGTAGGGCGCGGGCGCGACGTAGGGCCAGTGCGGCTTGATGTAGGACAGGTGCAGCACCCAGGGCCGCTCGCCGCTTTGCTCCATGAAGTCGATTGCGCGCCGCGTCATGTAGGGCGTTTCGGAGTCCGTTTCCGCGACGCGCGCCGGCAGGCCGGCATGGCGCATGTTCCAGCCGGACAGGATCTCGCCGTTGGCGCCCAGCGCCGAGTTGGCATGGTCGTGCCAGGGATTGGCGCCGTCGTAGCCTTGCTGGCGCAGGTATTGCGTGTAGCGGTGCGACTCGTCGCTGAAGCCTGGCGGCCAGATGCCGTCGTCGCGGTCGTAGGGCTCGAATCCGCCTTGCGCCGCGAGCAGGCCGCAGGCGCTCGCGGGGTCCACGCCCAGGCGCCGCATGCCGGCCTTGTCGGCCTCCACATGCGTCTTGCCCGCTACCGCGACGCGCACGCCCAGGGGACGCAGGTAGTCGCCCAGCGTCATTTCGCTGACGGGCATGGGCACGAAGTTCCACACCGCGCCGTGGCTGGTGACATAGCGGCCGGTGTAATAGGACATGCGCGACGGCCCGCAGACCGGGCCCTGCACGAAAGCGTTGTCGAAGCGCACGCCTTCGGCGGCCAGGCGGTCGATATTGGGGGTGTGCAGGCGCGGGTGTCCATAGCAGGACAGGTAGTCCCAGCGTAGTTGGTCGCACATGATCCAGAGCACATTGCGTACAGCCTGTCCGCTCATTCCCGCCTCTCTTCCCGTTCCGCCAGCCACCACGGCTTGCGTTAGACGCCACGATATTTCGCAGGGGCTGGGCGGCTCAAGCAGGTTTTGCTAGAGTTTCACTGAGTGAAATTTCCAGGCACGCGGAAATAGGGGGCGCAATGAGCCGTTGGACGCCGAAGGTGAAGACGATAGACGCGCTGGAGCGCGGCCTGATCGTGCTGGACGAGGTGCGCGCCACGCAGGGCGCGAGCCTGCATGAGCTGCACGCGCGCACCGGCTATGCCAAGGCCACGCTGCTGCGCATCCTGGCGACGCTGCAATTGCGCGGGCTGATCTGGCGGCGGATCGCCGACGACTATTTCTGTCCGGCCAGCTCGCTCAACGAGCCCAGCCGGCGCGCGCGCGTGCTGGATTTGCTGGGCCAGTGCGCGGCGCCCGAACTGGACCGCCTGCAGGCGGAGGTGCTATGGCCGTCGGACCTGACGGTGCGCCGCGGCAACGCCATGATCGTGCGTGAAACCAACCGCAGCCAGTCGTACTTCACTATCCGCCGCGACAACATCGGCTTCCAGATCAACATGCTGCGCTCCGCGGTGGGGCGCGCCTATCTGGCGTTCTGCGCCGACCACGAGCGCGATTCGATCCTGGCCGCGCTGCGCCGCAGCCGCCGCGAGGGCGACGCGCTGGCGCACGATTGCGCCGCCGTGGAAAAAATGCTGGAGCAGACCCGCCGCCAGGGCTATGGCCTGCGCGAGCAGCGTTTCGGCGGCGACTACGACAAGACCCGCAAGGACCAGAACGACAGGCTGGAGGCCATCGCCCTGCCTATCATGGCCGCGCCGGGGCGGCTCTACGGCTGCGTCAACATCGTGTGGATCCAGGGCGTGCGCTCGACCGAGCAGATGGTGGAGCAGTGCCTGGAGCCGCTGTGCCGCACCGCGCGGGCCATCTCCGCCGGCATGGTTCCGCGCGCCTGAGGCGTCCAGCAACGCACAGCCGTGGCTGCCTGCGGCGCAGTCGCGCGCATCGCGCCATCCCCCAACTCTGAACGACTGCGGACCATTGCGGCCACCTGCGCCAAGCCGGCGTACGTGCCGCAAGTCGCGGCGCCTGCGCGCGTCCGGTTCCCAGGCTTCTGGTGACGCCGTCTGGATCAAGAGATGTTTTTTTAATGTACTAAAAATAGAAAAAACCTAGGGTTTATACGAATAAAATCGCCAGAATTTTCATTCTATAAAGCATCATTGTTTTTTTATTGTATTTATAGAAATGAAAATTGCTTTGATGGGCTGCGGCGAGGTCGGTTCCTGCTATGCGCAGGCATGGCGCGACGCCGGGCATGCGCTGGTCGGGATCTGCGAGTTGCGGCAGGACGAAGAAATGGCGGGACGCGCCCGGCGTCATGGCGCCGGCTTGCACGCCGAGCCCGGGGCATGGCTGGGCGAGGCGGACATCGTCGTGTCGGCGGTGTATGGCCATGCGGCGCTGGAGATGGCGCGGCAGAGCTTCCCGCACATGCGCCCGGACGCCGTCTATGCCGACTTCACGACAGCCAGCGCGCCCGATATGCAGGCCGCCTCGGCGGCCGCAGCGGAACGGAACATCGACTTCACCGACGTCGCGATCATGGGCGCCATTGCCCTGCTGGCGGAACGCACGCCCTTGCTCTGCGCCGGGACCGGCACGGAGGCGGTGCTGCGGCTGGCAGAGAGCGGCGGGGCGCCGGCGCGCGCCATACAAGGCGCGGCGGGCGATGCCGTGCGCCTGAAGCTGCTGCGCAGCATCATGACCAAGGGCATGGAAAGCCTGGCCGTGGAATGCCTGGTGGCGGCCGAGTCCATGGGATTGAGAACCTCGCTTTACGAGGTGCTGGCGGACATCGACCAGACGCCGCTTACAGCCTTCATGGATTCGTTCGTCCGGTCCCACGTGCTGCATGCGCAGCGCCGGCAGGCGGAAGTCCGCGAGGCTCGCGAGCAACTGATCGAGGCGGGACTGGAGCCCCTGGTTCTGGACGGTGTCGAGCGGCTTTTCAGCCGCACCAGCCGAGGCATCCAGGATGCGCGGGCGAGTGGTGATTTCAATCTGCCGGATTCGGTCGAGGCGCGCCTGGCCTGGCTGACGGCTCTGGCGCGCGAGCGCTGAGCGCCGCGCGGCAACGCGGCGACATATTCAACAAGAACCCACTGTGTGAGGAAGACAATGAAGGTCCTGAAGAAACTCCTGGCGGCCACGCTCGTGCTGGGCTGCGCCGCCGCGAACGCGGCGGATATGGGCACGGCGCCCATCACGCTCATTTCCCCGTTCCCGCCCGGAGGCGGCACCGATACGCTGACCCGCATGATCGGCAGCGCGATCGGCCAGGACCAGGGTTGGAACATGGTGGTGGAGAACAAGCCGGGCGCCGGCGGCAACCTGGCGCTGGACGCCACCGCCCGCGCGCGTCCGGACGGCCATACGCTGGTGATGGCCCAGACCGACAACATCGTGCTGAATCCCTGGCTCTACAACAAGCTCAGCTACGACACGTTCAAGGATTTCAAGCCTGTGGGCCCCGTGGCGACCTCGCCGAGCGTGTTCGTGGTGCTGCCCGAATCCCCTTTCAAGACGGTCGGCGACGTGGTCAAGGCGGCACAGGCCCGCCCCGGCGTGGTTTCGCTGGGCATTCCCGGCATCGGCGGCACCGGCGACCTGACCGGCTATCTCTGGCGCAAGGCGGCGAACATCGAGTTGATGCACGTGCCGTACCGTGGTTGGGGCCAGGCGTTCCCGGACCTGGCCAGCGGCCGCATCGACATGTATGTGGGCTCGGTGGCTTCGCTGCTGCCGCAGATCAGAGGCGGCAAGGTCCGCGCGCTGGCCGTGGTTGCCAAGGAACGCGCGCCGGCCTTGCCCGACGTGCCCACGTTCGCGGAAAGCGGATTCAAGACGATAGACCAATCGATCTGGTGGGGCCTGATGGCTCCCGCCAAGACGCCGGACGACGTGGTTGCCGCGTTGAACAAGGCCTTGCAGCAGGTCCAGTCCCAGCCCGAACTGGTGAAAAAGCTGGAAGACGCCGGCTATAGCGTGCTCAAGGGCACGCCCGAGGATCTGGCGCGCCAGCACCGGGCGGACCACGAGATTTTCGGCAAGGTCGTGCAGGACGCCGGCATTCCCAAGCAGTAATGGCAACGCATTGCAATTCCCGACAGGAGCAAAAATGATCGGCTTTGAGATCCATGCCCGCAAGCGCGCGGTGAGCCCGCAAACCGTGGACCAGTTCAAAGGCGTGCCGGTCGCCAACATCAGCGACTGCATGTCGCGGATGACGGCCGGCGGCGCGCCCTTGCAGCCCATGCATGACGGCAGCCCGCTTGCGGGTCCGGCCCTGACCGTGCGCACCCGTCCCGGCGACAATTTGCTGGTGCACAAGGCGCTTGACCTGGCGCAGCCCGGCGACGTGATCGTGGTGGATGCGGGCGGCGACCTGACCAACGCCATCATCGGCGAAATCATGACCAGCTATGCGCAGAAGCGCGGCATCGCAGGCATCGTGATCAACGGCGCGATCCGCGATAGCGGCACGATCCGCCGCGGCGCGTTTCCCGTCTATGCGGCTGGCGTGACCCACCGGGGGCCCTACAAGGACGGGCCTGGCGAGATCAACTGCGTCATCGCCTTGAACGGCATGACGATTGCGCCGGGCGATCTGATCCTGGGCGACGAGGACGGCCTGCTGTCGATTCCGTTCGAGCAGACGGAAGCGGTCTACCTGGCTGCCCAGTCCAAGCACGAACTGGAAACGAAGATGCTGGCGGACATCGCGGCGGGTTCGCTGGATACGTCCTGGGTCGATGCCCGGCTCAAGCAGCTGGGTTGCGCGGAGGCGCGGCCGTGAGCCTGGCGCATCGGCTGCCGGACAGGATGCGCGTCGTCCGGCTGGATCTCTGGATCGACCCTGCGTTCGACGCGGGCATCGGACGCGAGGCGGCCCTGAGCCTCGAAGCGCTGCCCGCGCACGGCGATGCGGTCACGGCGGCGGGGTTGGCCTGCGCGCATGCCTATCATGTCAGCGCGGCCAAGGACGAAGTCCCCGCGCGCTGGCAGGTTACGGAAAGCCTGCTGGCGCGGTGCCCGGAGTTGCTTTGCGTTTCCTCGGGCGGCGCGGGCTACGACACCGTCGATGTGGCGGCCTGCACGCGGGCCGGCGTGGCGGTGGTGAACCAGGCCGGCGCCAATGCCGCGTCAGTGGCGGAAATGACGTTCGCCTTGCTGCTGTCGCTGGTCAAGCGCCTGCGTGAATCCCAGGCCGCGCTGCAGGCGGGGTCCGCCGCCTCGCGCGAGGCCCTGATGGGGCGCGAGATCGAAGGGCGCGCGTTGGGCATCGTGGGCATCGGTGAAATCGGCCGCCGGGTGGCGCGCATTGCCGCTGGCTTCGGCATGCGGGTCGTGGCCTGCGACCCGCTGCTGCCTTCCGACGAAATCCGGGCGCGCGGCGCCGAGCCCGTGAGCCTCGCGCAGCTGTTCGAGCAGGCCGACGTGGTGAGCCTGCACTGTCCACTGAATGACGACACGCGGGGCATGATCGGGATCGAGGCGTACGCCAGGATGCGTCCCGGCGCGCTGTTCATTTCGACTGCGCGCGGCGGCATCCATGACGAGCAGGCGCTGCTTGCCGCCTTGCAGGACGGGCGGTTGGCGGGAGCGGGGCTGGATGTCTGGAGCCAGGAGCCTCCCTTGCCCGGACATGGCCTGCTGCTGCGTTCAGATGTGGTGGCGACCTATCACACTGGAGGCGTCACGCACGAAGGCCGGCGCAAGGTTGCGGACGGATCCGCCCGCCAGATCATCGAAATGCTGGCCGGACGCCGTCCGTCCCGGCTGCTGAATCCGGAGGTCTGGCCCAGGTTCCTGGAGCGGCTCGCGCAACGCCAGCGCTGACGCGGCCAGGCGCGATTGCCGGGATAGGCTTCCGGTATAGTTCGGGAACCCGGAACTGGAGTCATGCGCCACTATGTCGAGCGCCCGCGATTACGTTTATGCAGAGTTGCGCCGCCGCCTGATGGCAGGCTCTTTCATGCCCGGCGAACGGCTGCGCGAAGAACACATCGCGGCCGAACTCTCCGTCAGCCGCACGCCGGTGCGCAGCGCGATCGAACGCCTGGTGACGGACGGCCTGGTCAAGCACGAAGGCCGGCGTGGAGCCGTGGTGCTGGGCTGGCAGGACCGCGACATCGACGAAGCGTTCGAACTGCGCATGCTGCTGGAGCCGTACTCCGCCAAGGCTGCCGCCGAACGGGCCAGCCCGGAGCAGATACAGGAACTCGAGCGCATCAATCAGTGCATGCTCGATGCCATCAACGCCGATGCGCCCGACAGCGTCGCGCAGGTGCAGCACTTCAACAACCAGTTCCACCACGCGCTGCTCGACGCGGCGCAATCCGCCCGGGTGCGGTCCATGGTGGAAAGCCTGCTGGACATGCCCATCATCATCGGCTCGTTCTACTTCTACACCAAGGACGACATGCTGCGCAGCGTGGAGCATCATCGCCAGATCATCGCGGCGCTGCGCGCGCGCGACGCGGAATGCGCCCAGATCGCCATGCGCTTCCACCTAGCCGCCACGCATCTGCTGTTCCGCAGCCACCGCAAGTCGGGCCAATAACCGGCGCGGCTATTCCCGGGCGCGCTTTCCTGGCGGCTTCTTTCCGGCTGCGGCCTCGGCCCGCGCCTGCGCGATGATGGCCTGGGCGGTCCAGCGCGCCACGTCGGTGAGTTCGGGCAGGTCCAGCTTCCAGATGTCCTTCAACACCAGGAACACCTCGGTGCCATAGACCAGCGACAGGGCCTGGGCCACGCGGTCCTGCTGCGCCGGCGTCAGCTCGGGCGCCAGCGGCGCGATGGCGCGCCTGAGGATATCGACGCGATGGCCGCGCACCAGCCGGGGCTCCGCGCCGGCGCGGCCGGCGCTGGCCTCGGCGTGCTGCTGCAGCGACACCATGATGGCGGCGCGCAACGGCGCTTCGTGCTCTGCCAACCGGGGGTAGGCGAAGCGCAGCAGTTGGTCGACGCGGTCGGCGGCGTCGGGCGCGGCCGAGTCCCAGGCCAGGATGGGCCCGAGGCTTTCGTCCACCACGGCGGCGATCAGCGCGCTCTGGCTGGGAAAGTAGCGGTAGGCGGTGGCGCGCGAGACCTGCGCGTGTTCGGCCAGCTCGGCCACCGACGGCGTGATGCCCTGTGCCATCAGCCGCTGCGCCGCGTCCAGCAGGATCTTGCGCATGCGCGCGCGCGGCCCGTGCGGGGGTTCGCCGCTGGCGGCGGCTTGCGGACTGGCGGGCGCGATCAGCCGCGCCGTGCCGGCCGAGGAGGGGGCGGGAGTTTGACGTGAGACAGGTGTCTCAGTATGATTCTTTCGTCTCATTTCTAGATTCTACAGGCCTCGCGGCCTCACATATCGAGGCGCGCACCGAGTGTAGCCGCCCGCGGAGGAGTCATGACGCATGCGAACCGGCGGGTCTACGTGGCCGCCACCTACGACACCAAGGGCCAGGAAGCCGAATACGTGATGGACCTGCTGCGCCGGGACGGACTGGATCCGGTCTCGGTGGACGTGTCCACCTCCGGCGCCGCCAGCGCGGCACAGGTACAGGCCAGTGAAGTGGCCGCCAGCCATCCGGAGGGCGCTGGCGCCGTTTTCACCGGCGACCGGGGCACGGCCATCGCGGCCATGGCGCTGGCGTTCGAACGCTATGCGGCCGGCAACGCCAGGATCGGCGCGCTGCTGGGCCTGGGCGGCTCGGGCGGCACCGCCCTGATCACGCCCGCCATGCGCGCGCTGCCCATCGGCACGCCCAAGCTGATGGTGTCGACCATGGCCTCGGGCAATGTCGCACCCTATGTCGGGCCCTCGGACATCGCCATGATGTATTCCGTGACCGACGTGGCGGGCCTGAACCGCATTTCGCGCCGGGTGCTGGCCAACGCCGCCGGCGCGATCGGGGGCGCCTTCAAGCAGGCCGCCAGCGCGGCCGCCGACGACGGCCGGCCCGCCGTGGGCATCACCATGTTCGGCGTCACCACCGCCTGCGTGCAGCAGGTGACGCCGTTGCTGGAGTCGCGCTACGACTGCCTGGTATTCCATGCCACGGGCACTGGCGGGCAATCGATGGAAAAGCTGCTCGACAGCCATCTGCTGGGCGGCGTGCTGGACCTGACCACCACCGAAGTCTGCGACTTCCTGTTCGGCGGCGTGCTGGCCTGCACCGAGGACCGCTTCGGCGCCGTGGCCCGCACCGGCCTGCCTTACGTGGGTTCCTGCGGCGCGCTGGACATGGTGAACTTCGGCGCCATGGACACCGTTCCGGAACGCTACCGCGGCCGCAAGTTCTATCCGCACAATCCGCAGGTGACGCTGATGCGCACCACCGTGGAAGAAAACGCCCGCCAGGGCGAGTGGATCGCCGCCAGGCTGAATCTATGCCAGGGGCCGGTGCGCTTCCTGGTCCCGGAAGGCGGCGTGTCCGCGCTGGACGCGCCGGGCCAGGCGTTCTGGGATCCGGAGGCCGACGCGGCCCTGTTCGCCGCGCTGGAGAAGAACCTCGTACAGACGGCCGACCGCCGCCTGGTGCGCGTGCCTTGCCACATCAATGACCCGCTGTTCGCCCAGACCGCGGTCGACCAATTTCTTGAAATCGCCACACACTGAGGACCGCCGCCATGCCGCGCTTTGACCGCAACGAACTCCTGGACAAGTATCGCGCCATGGTGCGCGCGCGCACGCCCATCGTCGGAGGCGGCGCGGGCACCGGCCTGTCGGCCAAGTGCGAGGAAGCGGGCGGCATCGACCTGATCGTGATCTACAACTCGGGCCGCTACCGCATGGCGGGCCGTGGCTCGCTGGCCGGCCTGCTGGCCTATGGCAACGCCAACGAGATCGTGGTGGACATGGGGCGCGAAGTCCTGCCGGTGGTGAAGAAGACTCCCGTGCTGGCCGGCGTCAACGGCACCGACCCGTTCTGCGACTTCGACGTGTTCCTGGACGACCTCAAGCGCCAGGGCTTTGCCGGCGTGCAGAACTTCCCCACCGTGGGCCTGATCGACGGCACCTTCCGCGCCAACCTGGAAGAGACCGGCATGGGCTACGCGCTGGAAGTGGACATGATCCGCCTGGCGCACAAGAAGGGCATGCTGACCACGCCCTACGTGTTCAACGAGGACGACGCGGTGGCCATGACGAAGGCCGGCGCCGACATCATCGTGGCCCACATGGGCCTGACGACCGGCGGCTCGATCGGCGCCGAAACCGCGCAGACGCTGGACGGCTGCGTGGCGGCCATCGACCGCATCGCCGCGGCCGCGATGGCAGTGCGGCCGGATATCATCGTGCTGTGCCATGGCGGCCCCATCGCCACGCCCGAGGACGCGGCCCACGTGCTGCGCGCGTGCAAGCATTGCCATGGCTTCTACGGCGCCAGCTCCATGGAGCGGTTGCCCACCGAACAGGCGCTGACCGCGGCAACGCGCGAATTCAAGAGCCTGACGTTCTGATACTGTCGTTTCCGCAGTTTCCACTATCCCTGGGCCGCGCGCCCGCAGGAGTCCGCATGCCGCATACCGTACACGTCAGCGCCATCATCCACGCGCCGCTTCAGCAGGTCTGGGCCAGTTTCCGCGATTTCAACGGCCTGGCCGCCTGGCATCCCGGCATCGCCGAAAGCCGCCTGGAAGAGGGCGGCCGCCATGACGCCGTGGGCAGCGTGCGGCACCTGTCGCTCAAGCCTTCCGGTTTCGTCCGCGAGCAGTTGCTGATGCTGGACGACCCGGGCACGGCGCTGCGCTATTCCATCATCGAGACCAGCCTGCCCATGCGCGATTACGTCGCCGGCGTATCGCTGCATGCCGTCACCGAAGGCGGCCAGACGCTGGTCGAATGGTGGGCGGATTTCCGCGTCGAGGGCGCGGAGTTGAGCGACGTGGCCGACGCCGTGGGCCGCAACGTGTTCGCGGCGGGGCTGGCGGCGCTGGACGAGAAGCTGCGCGGAGCTTGATCGCGCCGAGCTTGTCTTTCAGGCTTTCAAGCTTTTGGCCGGCATGCGCTTGCAGCCGGCCGGCAGGGGCGCGCTGCGCAAGTAGTCGTGGATGGCGCGGATCAGCGCCTGCGCAGCGGGACTCAAGGGGTATTCCTTGTGCCGGATGATGCAGACCGTGCGCACGACCGTGGGCCGCGCCAGCAGTGCGTAGGCCAGTCCCGGCTCCATTACCCGCTGCGCGGCCAGCGCCGGCAATAGCGCCACGCCCAGGCCGGCCTTGACCAGCGCCGCTTGCGAGGTGGTGCTGGACGCTTCGTAGAACGGTGCGCCGGCTTCTATCGGCAAGTCGGCGCGGGCGCGCAAGAGCGCCATGATGCCGGTTTCGTCCACCACCCCCACCAGCTTGCGGCCGGCCAGGTCCGACCAGCGCATCGTTCCGTCGCGCGCGGGGCGCAGGCCGGCGTCGTCCTCCCGGTACAGCACGCCGAAACGGTCTTCCAGCAGGGCGTCGAACTGCAGGCCGGGCGCGTCGGCCCAGCGGCTGGTCAGGCCGAAGTCCACTTCGCGCGCGGCGACCTTGCGCTGGATGCGGCCGGAGTTGTCGTCGCTGAGATACAGGCGCACGGCCGGGTAGCGCGCGGAAAAGGCTGCGGCGGCGGGCGCGATGATCTGCGTGATGGCCGATGGCGCCGCCGCCACCCCGACTCGCCTGCGCTCCAGCGCGCCGTAGCGCTGCACGTCGTCTATCACGCCATCGAAATCCGCCAGCAGCCGCATCACGCGCGGCAGGAATTCCTCGCCCGCCGCGGTCAGCAGGACGCGCCGGCTGGTGCGCGCGAACAGCTGCGTGGCGAGCGCGTCCTCCAGCTGCCGCACCAGGCTGGTCACCGACGACTGCGTCTGGAACAGGCGCTTGGCCGCGTGCGTGAAGCTGGATTCCTGGGCCACCGCGACAAAGGCGGTCAGGTGCTTCAAGGTGACGTGCTTGGGCAGACGATTCATTTCAAATGATGATGGATGGATCAATAAAAACAATTTTCCCAGATTGATCGCGCGGACGATACTAGACCCTTTCGGCGTCCGCTGGCCCAGCGCATCCGCCGATAAAGCCACCAAGGCGGGAGCACCATGCGGCAGGAACCTCTGGATCTGATCATCGAAGGCGGCTGGGTCATCGACGGCCTGGGCGGCCCCCGGCGGCGCGCCGACGTGGGCGTGGCGGGCGAGCGCATCGCCGCCATCGGCGACCTGTCGGGCAGGGCTGCCACGCGCCGGGTGGACGCGCGCGGCAAGATCGTGGCCCCCGGCTTCATCGACGTGCACGGCCACGACGACCTGATGTTCGTGGAGCGGCCGGGCCTGGAATGGAAGACCACTCAAGGCATCACCTCGGTGGTGGTGGGCAATTGCGGCGTCAGCGGCGCGCCGGCGCCATTGCCGGGCAACACCGCCGCGGCGCTGGCGCTGCTGGGGGAGACGCCCCTGTTCGCCGACATGCAGGCCTACTTCGGCGAGCTGCGCGCGCAGCAACCCATGATCAACGTGGCGGCGCTGGTGGGGCACGCCAACCTGCGCCTGGCCGCCATGCGCGACCCCGCGGCGCAGCCCACGGCCGAAGAACAGGAAAACATGCAGCGCATGCTGGACGCGGCCCTGGCGGCAGGCGCGGTGGGCTTCAGCACCGGCCTGGCCTACCAGCCCGGCGGCGCGGCCCGCCCCGCTGAACTGGAAGGCCTGGCGCGGGTGGCCGCGGCGCGCGGCGCCATGCACACCAGCCATATCCGCAACGAGGGCGACGAGGTCGAGGCGGCCGTCGACGAGGTGCTCTCGGTGGGCCGCAACACGGGTTGCGCCACTGTGCTGTCGCACCACAAATGCATGATGCCGCAGAACTGGGGCAAGAGCCGCGCCACGCTGGCGAACATCGACCGCGCACGCGGCGAGGGCGTCGAGGTGGCGCTGGACATCTACCCGTACCCCGGCAGCTCCACCATCCTGATTCCGGAGCGCGCCGAAACCATCGAAGACATACGCATCACCTGGTCCACGCCGCATCCCGAATGCGGCGGCCAGTTCCTCAGCGACATCGCGGCGCGCTGGGGCTGCGACAAGACCACCGCGGCGCGGCGCCTGTGCCCGGCGGGCGCCATCTACTTCGCCATGGACGAGGCCGAAGTGCAGCGCATCTTCCAGCACGAATGCTGCATGGTGGGCTCGGACGGCCTGCCCAACGATGCGCATCCGCATCCGCGGCTGTGGGGCAGCTTCACGCGCGTGCTGGGCCGCTACGTGCGCGAGGCCGAGCTGATGACGCTGGAGACCGCCGTCGCCAAAATGACCTCCCTGCCAGCCCGCGTGTTCGGCCTGGCCGGGCGCGGCCAGTTGAGCGAGGGCGCCTGGGCCGACATCGTCATATTCGACGCCGACACGGTCGAGGACCGCGCCACCTGGGAAGCGCCGACGCTGGCCTCCGCGGGCGTGGAGCACGTGCTGGTCAACGGCCAGCAGGTCTACCCGGCCGCAGCCGGGATGGCGCGGCCTGGCAAGATCCTGCGCCGCGAGGCCATGGCGCAGGCCGCCGCCGGCGCCGCCGCATAAGAATTCCAACCATCCGTAGAGGAGACATACCCATGATGCGCAAGACTTGCGTAGCCCTGGCGCTGGCCGTCATGCTGCCCGCCGCCCACGCGGCCTTTCCCGACCATCCCATCACGCTGATCGTGCCGTTCCCGGCGGGCGGCCCGACCGATATCGTGGGCCGGCTGGCGGCCGCCAAGGCGGGCGAGATCCTGGGCCAGCAGATCGTCGTGGAAAACCGCACGGGCGCGTCCGGCACCATAGGCATGACCGCCACCGCGCGCGCCAAGCCGGACGGCTACACCGTGGGCTTGGCCACCGTCAGCACGCACGGCACCGCGCCGCACCTGTTCCCCAAGCTGACCTACGATCCGGTCAAGGATTTCACGCCCGTCAGCAACCTGGTCACCAGCCCCAACATCCTCAGCGTGAATCCGCAGTTTCCGGCCAAGACGCTGGCCGAGTTCGTCGAGCACGTGCGCGCCAATCCCAACAAGGACGGCTATGCCAATGCCGGCGCGGGCGGCGTGAACGACCTGGGCATGATCTGGTTCCTGCAGATCATCGGCGGCAAGATGAACAGCATTTCCTATCGCGGTTCGGCGCCCGCGCTGACCGACACGGTGGGCGGCGTGGTGCCGGTGATCTTCGACAATTTCCCGTCGTCGCTGCCCTACCTGAAGAGCAATCACCTGCGCGCCCTGGCCATCACCGGCGCCCAGCGCAACCCGCGCCTGCCTGACGTGCCGACGTTCGCCGAGCAGGGCTACAAGGACTACGACGTGACGGCCTGGTACGGCGTGGTGGGACCTGCCGGCATGCCTGACGACGTGCGTGACAAGCTGGCCGATGCCTTCGCCCGCGCCGTGCGCGATCCGGCGACCGCGGCCAAGATGGAAGAGACGGGCGCGTTCCCGTTGGGCAATACCCCGGCCGAGTTCGGCCAGCAGATCCGCGCCGAGCGCGACCGCTGGAAGACCGTGATCGACAAGGCCGACATCAAGCTGCAGTAAACACAGCTCAGTACACGTCGCGGCGGTAGCGGCCGTCGCGCTGCATGGCCTGCAGGCGCGCGGCGCCCAGGATGTCCTGCAGCGCGGCGTCCACGCCGCCGGCCATGCCTTGCAGGCTGCCGCAGACGTAGATCGCGGCGCCCGCATCGGCCCAGGCGCGCAGGGCCTGGGCCTCATCGCGCAGATGGTGCTGCACGTAGCGGCGCTCGGCCTGGTCGCGCGAAAACACCGCATCCACGCGTTCCAGCGTGCCGTCATTGCGCCAGGCGTCGATCTCTTCCCGGCAGAACCAGTCGTGCGCGGCGTTGCGTTCGCCGAAGACCAGCCAGTTGCGCCGCTGGCCTGCGGCGCGGCGCGCCTTGATCAGCGCGCGCAGGCCAGCCAGGCCGGTGCCGTTGCCCACCAGCAGCAGCGGGCGGCCGTCGGCCGGCGCGTGGAAGTTTCGGTTCACGCGCACGCGCAGGTCTATGGTGTCGCCCGGTTGGGCGATATGGGTCAGCCAGCCGCTGCCCAGGCCCAGCGCGCCGTCGGCGCCGCGCATTTGGCGCACCAGCAGTTGAATCGAACCATCTTCGGGCAGCGAGGCAATCGAGTACTCGCGATGCGCGAGCAAGGGGCCGCCGGCTTCGCGCCGCGGGCCGATCTCGGCGATGTCGCCCGCCTGCCAGCCGCGCTCGCCATCGGCGGGCGGCGTCAACGTCAGCAGGTAGCAGGGGCCGCCCTGGCTATGCGGATTGAGGTGCTCGCGCGCGGCCAGGCGCCAGGATTCGTACACCGGCGCCTGCCAGTCGGGCAGGTCGCTGCGTCCGGCCAACAGGCCCAGGTGGTGCTGCCAATGCCGCAGGGCGGCGGGGTCGCCGTTGTCGACCTCCACCAGGTCGAACAGCGGCGTCGCGCCCTGCGCGTGCAGCCAGGCGTCCAGGCGATGGCCGAAGCCGCAGAACTGGGCGTACTCGCTGTCGCCCAGCGCCAGCACCGCGTAGTGCGCGCCGGCCAGCGCCGGGACCGCCTGCTGCATCTGTTCGGCGAAGGCCGCGGCGGCGTCGGGCGGATCGCCTTCGCCATAGGTGCTGACCACGAACAGCATGCGGCGATACGCTGCCAGACGCTTGGCGTCCAGCTGTTCCAGCGCCGCCACGCGCACGGCGAGGCCGCCCGCGCGCAGGGATTCGGCGGTCTGCGCCGCCAGCGATTCGGCATAGCCGGTCTGCGTGGCGTAGGCGACCAGCAAGGTGTCTTCGGGGACGGGCGCCTGCAGGGCTTGCAGAGCCAGCGCCTGTTGCGCTTCATGGCGCTTGGCGCGGCGCCGGGCCCAGACGCACAGAAGCAGCCAGGCTCCCACCACGCATGCCGCCGCGATCAACCGGGTTGCTGGCATATCGTCAGGCGATGGCGGCCAGCGCCTGGAATTCGGGCGTGGCGACGACGCGCCAGGCGTCGCGCTCGCGCAGGATGAACAAGGCCGCCAGATCGTGGCGGCGCGCATAGGCCAGGCCCTCGTCTTCGCCCAGCACGGTCAGGGCGGTGGCGAGCGCGTCGGCCTGCATGCATCCGGGATGCAGCACGGTGACCGAGGCCAGATTGTTGCGCACCGGCAGACCAGTGCGCGGATCGATGGTGTGGGCGTAGCGCTCGTCGCCGCTGCCCGCGTGGCGGCGGTAATCGCCCGAGGTGGCGATGCTGCGGTCGGATAGCGGCAGGGCCAGCGCATGGTCGTCGCTGGCGTCCGGCACTTCGATCGCGACGCGCCAGGGCTGGCCGTCGGGCCGTTTGCCGCGCGCGCGCAATTCGCCGCCCACTTCGACCAGGTATTGGTTGATGCCCAGGGCATCGAGCGCCATCGCGGCGCGGTCCACGCCGTAACCCTTGGCGATGGAGGAAAGATCCAGATAGGCGCCGCCCGGCTGCAGCGCGGCGCGGCGTCCGGCATCGAGCTGCACGCGGCGCCAACCGCAGCGGGCGCGCGCGGCCGCGACGGCGGCGGGAGAGGGCGGTTCAAACGCGCGCTGATGCGGCCCGAACCCCCATGCATTCACCAGCGGCCCGACCGTGGGATCGTAAGCGCCGCCGCAGTCCTCGGCCAGCGCCAGCGCGTGGCTCAGCACATGGAAGAACCCCGCTGGCAATTCCTGCCAGCCGGCCGCGGCCTGGTTGTAGCGCGTGATGTCGGAATCCGCCTCCCAAGTGCTCATCTGCGCGACCACCTCGTCCAGCGCGGCCTGGATGGCATGGCGCGCCGCGGCTTCCGTGCGCCCGGCCGGCAGCGCCATGCGCGCCGACCAGGTGGTGCCCATGGTGGCGCCGGCCAGCGCCGCGGGCGCCGCCGGCATTGCCGGCATGGCGCCATAGGCGACGCGCACGGCCGCGGCGGGCGCGCCGCGCTGGGAGTAGGAAGGAGAGCTGGCCATGCGCCCGCGACGGTTTAGGGCTGCAGCACTTCGACCGTGCCGGCGTAGGACAGGCGGCGTTTCTTGGCCTGCGGCACGCTGACCTTGGCGTCTTCCATGCCGGCTTCGATCCAGTACAGGCCGGGCTGCGGCCATTTCACGGAGAACTTGCCGTCCTTGTCCGTTTTCAGCTGGATTTCGCCGACCTTGTCGCGATAGCGGCTGCCGCCGGGCACCACGTTGACTTCCAGGTCGGCGGCGGGCTTGCCGTCCAGCAGCATCTGGAAGGTGGCGGGCTCGTCCGTGAACAGGTCGTTCGGGTGGGTCACGGGCGCCAGTTCCAGGCCGCGACCGACCGGCTTGACGGCCGAAGGCTTGCCCGCGGTCACGAAGGTTTCGACGCGGCCCAGGCTTTGCGAGACTTCCAGCTCGTCGGCCTTGGCCGGCACGGCCTGCGCCAGGCCTTCGGGCTTGCCGAAGTAGCGCTTGTTCTTGCCGTCTTCCTTCCAGCGCGCGAACACGCCGTCGTTGACCACGGCCACGCGGTAGGTGCCGGCCTGCTTCAGTTGCAGGTCGAAGGTGCTGCGCAGCTTGCCCTTATTGACGTTTTCGGCTTCGGCGGCGCTGCCGTCCGGCGCGGTCACGGCCAGGCCGTCCAGGCGCAGCGGGGCGTGGTTGAAATAGAACTTGTCGTTGCCGACGGCGGCGTCGACGGTGACCCAGCTGTCGGTGCCCGACAGCACCGTCGAGGACGGCACCATCCAGACGTCATGCGCCTGGGAGGCGAAGGGCAGGCACAGCGCCAGGGCGGCGGCCAGTTTGGCGGCGGATTTCATCGTTGCGCTCCTAGGAAGGATCTCAGGGTTTCAGGTCGAGGGCGATGGCGCCCAGTTCGTGTTCGCCGCGCGCCGTCAACTGCTCGGCCTTTTGCGGCGGCCATTGGAAGGGAATGCGCAGCAGCTCGCGGCCGCCGACTTCGCGCGCGGCTTCGACCACCACGGCGTACTGGCCGGGCTTGAGGCCCGACAGGGGTTTGCTGGCCGCGTCAAAGCTCAGCGCGTGCTTGCCCACGGGCTTGGTGGCGCCGCTGACGCCATCCACCGGGAATTGCTGGTTGCGGCCGCTGCGGCGCCACCACTGGCGCATGTCCTTGAGCCATTCCGTGCCTTCGTTGTTCTTCTTGGCCACGTCATACCAGACGGCCAGGTCGGCCGCCACGCTCTGGTCCGGGTTCTCGATCCAGATCGCCACGTAGGGGCGGTGGTATTCCGCCACGTCCAGGCGCGGGATCTCGATGGACAGGCCGATGTCGGCCGCTTGGGCCGTTCGGGCGATCAGGCCGGCCAGCAGGGCCGACAGCAACAGCTTGCGCATGGAAATCTCCAGGGGCGGATCGTTGGAATCAATGTATGAAAAGCAGGGCCAGCACCACCGGGATCACCACGCCCAGGCCGACCATGGGCCAGGTGGCGCTGCGGTTGCCGGCGTGCATCTTGAGCAGCACCAGTCCGGTCAGCGAAAAGACCAGACAGGCGACGGCGAAGATGTCCAGGAACCAGCTCCAGGCCAGGCCGGTGTTGCGGCCCTTGTGCAGGTCGTTCAGGTACGAGATCCAGCCGCGGTCGGTGCGTTCGTACTCCACGTCGCCGCTGGCCAGGTCGATGGACAGCCAGGCGTCGCCGCCGGCGCGCGGCAGCGACAGATAGACCTCGTCGGCCGACCACTCGGCCGGCTTGCCGGCGGCTGCGGCGTCCAGCGTCTGGTCCAGCCATTGCGCCACGGGCGCGGGCAGCGGCGCTTTTTTCTGCGCGGGCGGGGGGGACAGTTGCTGCAGCACGGCGTCCGGCATGCGGACCTCGCGGCTGGTCACGACCGCCCGGGCCTCGATGTGCGAGGCATTGTTCAGGGTCAGGCCCGTCACCGCGAACAACAGCATGCCCAGCAGGCACAGCGCCGAGCTGATCCAATGCCATTGGTGCAGCGTCTTGAGCCAATAGGCCCGGCGGCGGGGAGTGGGTTGACTGTCCATGGGGTATAGGGTGAAAGCCCGCGGATTCTAACATTTAATGAGAATGACTCTTATAAATGCCTCGGTGGTCCGCCCAAGGAAATTTCAATCTGTTTCGGGCGGCATGCGGCGGCAGAATGGGGCGCGCCGTGGCGCCTGCCGGCCAGCGGCGATAAGATAGGCCACCCGTTACAAACACCGGAGGTCGTCATGCTTGAACAGCAAGTCGTGGATCAGATCGGTCGTCATTGGGGTTGGGTGGCCTTGCGCGGCGTCGTGGCCATCCTGTTCGGACTCATGGCCTTGCTCATGCCCGCCATCACCTTGTCCGCCCTGGTGCTGGTGTGGGGCGCGTTCGCCCTGGTGGACGGCGTGCTGGCCCTGGTTGCCGGCGTGCGCATCCGCGATCAGGGCAAGCCCTTGTGGGCGCTCATCATCGTGGGCTTGCTGGGCATCGCGGCCGGCATCGTCACCTTTCTCTATCCCGGCCTGACCGCGCTGGTCCTGCTCTACATCATTGCGATCTGGGCGCTGGTGTCCGGCGTGTTCCAGGTCGTGGCCGCGATCCGTTTCCGCAAGGACATCCGCAACGAATGGCTGTTGGGCCTGTCGGGCCTGGTGTCCATCCTGTTCGGCGGCATGCTGATCATGCAGCCCGGCGCGGGCGCGCTGGCGCTGGTCTGGGTCATCGGCGCCTACGCCGTGTTTTTCGGCATACTGCTGCTGGTCTTTTCCTTCCGGCTCAAACAGCACAAGGCGTCCTGACGTCCGATGTCCGCATACCAAACCCTGATTCCCCTGAATTTCCTGGCCGTGGGCGTGGGCGCCATGTTCGGCGCCTGGGTCCGCTGGCTGGTCAGCCTGTGGTTGAACGTGGAGTCCTGGCCTTGGGGAACCTTCGCGGTGAACCTGGCCGGCGGCTATCTGGTCGGATTGGTGCTGGCACTGGTGGCCGGGCATCCCGAATGGCCGGCCTGGGTGCGGCTGGGCGCGATCACGGGCTTCATGGGGGGCTTGACCACGTTCTCGACCTTTTCGGCCGAGACCGTGGCGATGCTGGAGCGCGGCGCCTACGCCAGCGCATTGGGCTATGCGAGTTTCAGCCTGGTCGGATCGCTCTTGCTGACGGTGGCCGGCCTGGCCACCGCCAATCTGCTGCGCTAAGGCCGGCCGCGGCGTTCAGGCCGCTGCCGGATTCAACACGCGGGCGGCCTGCAGGCCGCTGCGCACCGCGCCTTCGAGCACGCCTGGATAGCCCGTGTCGGTCCAGTCGCCGGCCAGCGCCAACGTGGGCCAGGGCGTGGAGTTCAGCGGACGGGTCAGGCCCGGCACCGCCGCGAAGGTGGCGCGCTTTTCGATGAACAGTTCCGCGGCCGTCACGTCCGGCATGGCCGGCAGGCGCGCGGGATGGCGCGCCGCCTGTTCGGCCACCTGGTCGATCAGCGCTTCGATGACCTGCCGGCGATTGCGTTCCGCGATGCCGGTGGCCGCGCTGGTCACCACGGCCAGTTCGCCGGCCTTGGTGTCGCCGGCCAACTGCGCACGGTCGAACAGCCATTGGCCGTAGTGGTCGCGGGCGGATTCCTCGCGCAGCATCATCATCGGTTCGGGCAGGCGCCAGGGGTCCTGCAGCCGCAGGTTCAGCGTGGCGATGGGCATGTACTCGAATGCCTTGAGCGCATCCAGCAGTCCGGTGGCGCCAGCTTCCCGCAGCGGGGCGTCGAGCAGCCGCGCGGCAAAGGAGGGCGGCACCGCCAGCACGGCCGCGTCGAACCGTTCCTGGTTGATGTCGATGCCCTCGGCCGACGGGCGGACCTGGCGCACGGTGCTGCCGTAGCGCATGGTCACCTGGCGCGCCGCGGCGTCGGGCCAGAGCGCGGACAGGTCGGTGCAGGGCAGCAGCATGTCGCTGTTTTCGCGGCTGCCGGTCAGGCTGTCGCGCAGCACGCGCGCAAACAGCGCGGCGCTGGCCGTGGCGGCGGGCGTGTTCAGCGCGGCCAGGCACAGGGGCTCCCAGATCTGGCGGATCAGCGTGTCCGATTGCGCGTGGTAGTGCAGCAGGTGCAGCACGGTCCATTCGCGCGGCGGCGTCCACGACATGGCCTTCAGGCCGCGCATCAGGCGCAGGGTCGCGAGGCGGTCCTTCCAGGACAGGCCGCGCGCGCGCAGGATCGCCGCCGCCATGTGCAGCGGCGCCGGCAGCCGCGGCGCGGCCAGGCGGAAGCGGCCGTCCAGGCTGGCCAGCTGCAAGGGCCGGCGCATGAGCAAGGCATCCGGGTTGCGGCCCACGCGGCGCATCAGCGCCAGCGTGTGCTTGTAGGCGCCCGACAGCAGGTGCTGGCCGTTGTCCAGCGGCGCGTCGAAATCGGTGTGGAATACGCGCCGGGCGCGGCCGCCCGGCGTATGGCCGGCTTCAAAGACGGTGACCTTGGCGCCGGCTTCGCGCAGGGCGACGCTGGCGGCCAGGCCGGCCCAGCCGGCGCCGATGACCGCCGCCTTCACCGTGCCAACCGGCGGACCAGTCCGCGTCCGCCGCCCACCCAGGTCTTCCAGGCGAGCCACAGCTTGCGCAAGGGGGTGAGCGAGATGCGCTGGTGCAGCACCTGCCAGTTGTCGCGTTCGATCTCGTCGAGCAGCGCGTGATAGATGGCCGCCATCATCAGGCCCGGGCGCTGCGCGCGGCGGTCGGCCTCGGGCAGGTTGCTCATGGCCTCGCGGTACAGCTCGCGGGCGCGTTCGGCCTGGAACTTCATCAGCGCGCTGAAGCGGTCGGAGTATTCGCCGTTCAGGATGTCCGAGGCCTTGACCTCGAACTGCTGCATGTCGTTGACGGGCAGGTAGATGCGGCCGCGGCGGGCGTCGTCGCCCACGTCGCGGATGATGTTGGTCATCTGGAACGCCAGGCCCAGCTTTTCCGCATAGACCAGGGTCTTGGGGTCGGAATAGCCGAAGACGCCGGCGGACAGTTCGCCCACCACGCCCGCGGCATGCCAGCAATACTTGCGCAGGCCCGGCCAGTCCAGGTAGCGGGTCTGGTCCAGGTCCATTTCCATGCCGTCGATCACGGCCAGCAGGCGCTCGCGCGTGATCGAACAGCTTTGCAGGTGCGGCTGCAGGGCGCGCGTCACCGGGTGGTCCGGATTGCCGTTGTACATCTGGTCGACCTGCGTGCGCCACCAGGCCAGCTTGACGCGGGCCAGCGACGGGTCGGTGCATTCGTCCACCACGTCGTCCACTTCGCGGCAGAACGCGTACAGGGCCGTGATGGCGCGCCGCCGCTCGGGCGGCAGGAACAGGAACGAGTAGTAGAAGCTGGAACCGCTCTTGGCGGCTTTCTCCTGGCAGTATTCGTCAGGGGTCATATCAGGTAATTGCGCGCCACAACATGATGGCCCAATCTTTGGCGCCCAATTCGGGGCGATTCATGAATACGTCGTAGCCGCCCGCCTCGATACGCTCCAGCACGCGCAGCCCGCCTTGCACCACCAGGCGCAGCTCCAGGCCCATGCGGCCCGGCAGGCGGCGCGCCAGCGGAGCGCCGAAGTGTAGCAGTGCGCGGGCGCGTTCGACTTCGAAGGCCATCAGGTCGCGCCAGGCGGGCGTCAGGCGGCAGGCCGCCAGGTCCTCGTCCGTCACGCCGTGGCGGCGCAGGTCTTCCTGCGGCAGGTAGACGCGCTGCTTGTGCCAGTCCACCCGCACGTCCTGCCAGAAGTTCACCAGTTGCAAGCCGGTGCAGATCGCGTCGGCCTCGCTGACATTTTGCGGATTGGTGGCCTCGAACAGGTGCAGCATCAGCCGGCCCACCGGATTGGCGGAGCGGGTGCAGTAGTCCGCCAGCGTGGCGTAGTCTTCGTAGCGCTTGACGCTGATGTCCTGCTCGAAGGCGGACAGCAAGTCGTAGAACGGCGTGATGGGCAACTGGTGGCGCGCGATGGTGGCCGCGAGCGGCACGAAGATGCCGGCCAGCTCGGGCGAGCCGGGTTCGGGCTTGGCGCCCGGTTCGGCGCCGATGCGGTGCAGCTCGGCCCGGAACGCGGCCAGCTGGTTCAGCCGTTCCGCGTCGGTGGCGCTGCCTTCGTCGGCGATATCGTCCGCCGCGCGGGCGAACCGGTAGATATCGGTCACGGCGCCACGCAGCCTGCGCGGCAGCAGCAGCGAGGCGACGGGAAAATTCTCGTAGTGATCGATGGGCATATGTGGACTTGCGGATCTGGCCTTGGAGCCAGGACCTGTCCATTTTAGAGTAGTCGCATTTCCGTGACACGGCGCAGCGCCGCGCAGGGCGAGGATCAGTTAGACTTAAGCGCCACAGGATCCCACACCATGCCGCGCCCAATCTCAGCCACCGTCTCCGTTTCCGCGCTTGCGCACAACCTTGCGGCCGTGCGCCGCCACCTGGATCAGACCGCGGAGGTCGCGTCCGGTCTGCCGCCCTCGATCTGGGCGGTGATCAAGGCCAATGCCTATGGGCACGGCATCGAGCAGGCGGTTGCCGGCTTCTCCAAGGCGCAAGGCCTGGCCATGCTGGACCTGGACGAAGCCGTGCGCTGCCGCGAAGCGGGCTGGGGCGGCCCCATCCTGCTGCTGGAAGGCTTTTTCGAACCCTCCGACCTGGACATCGTCGACCGCTACCATCTGAGCACCACCGTGCACAACCGGGAGCAGCTGGACATGCTGGCCCGTGCGCGCTTCTCGCGCCGCGTCGACATCATGCTCAAGTTGAACAGCGGCATGAACCGCCTGGGCTTCAGCCCCGCGGCCTATGCCGCCGCGCATGAGCGCGCCATGCTGCTGCAACAGCAGGGCGTGCTGGGCTCGGTGGGCAAGATGACGCACTTCGCCTGCGCCGACGGTCCCCAGGGCGTAAACGAGCAACTGGCGGTGTTCAATTCGGTGACGCATAAGATGCCGGGCGCCATCAGCGTCTGCAATTCCGCCGCCACGCTGCGCTTTGCCGAGATCGCGGTCGCCTCGGAAAACCAGGCGCACTGGGTGCGTCCGGGCATCTGCCTGTACGGCGCCTCGCCGTTCGCGGACGCCGAAGCCGCTTCCTTTGGTTTGAAACCGGCCATGTCGCTGCGCTCGGAAATCATTGCCGTGCAGGACCTGAAGGCGGGCGATTCGGTCGGCTACGGCGCCATCTTCCGCGCCGACCGTTCCATGCGCATCGGCATCGTCGCCTGCGGTTACGCCGACGGCTATCCGCGCCACGCCACCACCGGCACGCCGGTGGTGGTGGCCGGCATCCGCACCCAATTGGTGGGCCGGGTTTCCATGGACATGCTGATCGTCGATCTGGGGCCCGTCCCCGCCGCCGGCGTCGGCTCGCCCGTGTCGCTCTGGGGCGAGGAAGGCCCCTCCGTGGACGAGGTGGCCCAGGCCGCCGGCACCATCGGCTACGAGCTGCTGTGCGCCCTGGCGCCGCGCGTTCCGGTCACCCGGGACGTCTGAAGCGGGCCGGTTCCGCGCCGTCTGGCGGATCGTCCGGCTGGCAATAATTGCTACGCAATTTACAAGACAGGCAGCGCCGGATGGTGTCTACTTGGAAGACCGGGCGCTCAAGCGCCCGTTTTTACCAAGAAAACAGAAGCGAGGTTTCAACCCATGAAGGACAAATGCGTGCTCGTCACGGGCGCCACCAAAGGCATAGGCTGGGCGCTTACTCAGCGGCTGTCCGACATGGGCTGTCATGTGGTGGGCATCGCGCGCAACACCACCGACGTGGACTTTCCGGGCTATCTCTACGCCTGTGACCTGGCCGATGCCGGCCGCACCGAGGAAGTGCTGCGCGAGATCCGCGAGAAATTCCCGGTCGACGCCGTGGTCAACAACGTGGGCATCGTCTCGCCCCAGCCGCTGGGCGAGATCGATCTTGCCACGCTGTACAACGTGCTCGACCTGAACGTGCGCGTGGCGGTGCAGGTCACCCAGGCGTTCATCGAGTCCATGAAGGTGCGCCGCGCCGGGCGCATCGTCAACGTGGTCAGCCGCGCCATCCACGGCGGCCTGGAGCGCACCGCCTATTCGGCCGCCAAGAGCGCGCTGGTGGGCTGCACGCGCACCTGGGCGCTGGAGCTGGCCGAGTACGGCGTCACCGCCAACGCGGTGGCTCCTGGCCCGATCGAAACCGAGATGTTCCGCGCCACGCGGCCGGCCGGCAGCGACGCGGAAAAGCGCGCGCTGGCCTCGGTGCCCATGAAGCGCCTGGGCACGCCCGCCGAAGTCGCGGCCGCGATCGCCTTCCTGTTGTCGGACGACGCGGGTTTCATCACCGGCCAGGTGCTGGGCGTGGACGGCGGCGGCAGCCTGGGCGGTCGTTCCTGAGGCTTTCAGCCTTGGTTTCAGCCCTTCACCGCGCTGCGGAACGCAGCGCCCAGGGCCGTTAGCGCATCCCGCTTGCGGCCATCCCTGACCCGCGTGTGCAATATGACGGGCAATTGCGGCAGGGCAGGCAGCCCCAGCCTCGGGCCCGCGTCGACCGCGCCGAAGGGCAGCATGCGCGGAGACAGCGCCGCAACGCCGAGTCCCGCCATCACGGCGGCCGCGACCGCCATCACGCCGCCGCCCACAAAGACCTCCGTCCAGGGTACGCCCGATTCATCGAGCAATTGTTCGGCGATGGCGCGCACGCCGCAAGGTTGCGCCATGGTGGCCAGGGGCAGCGGTTCGCCTGCCCGATGCTGCCAGCCGGGCGCCGCGAACCAGCCGAATTTCTCCTTGGTCAGAACCTGGCCGTCGTTGCGTCCCGCATGCAGGCGCACGATCACCGTATCGAGTTCGCGCCGGTCGTAGCTTTGGAGCAGGTCGCCGGACGAGGCAATCCGGATTTCGATCAGCAACTGAGGATCCGCCGCGTTCATGCGTGCGATCAGCGCCGGCAGTTCGGGGCCCGCCACATGTTCGCTGATGCCGATGGCAAGGCGTTGCCTGCCCTCGGCCGCCACGGACAACGCGCGGTCGTGCGCCGCCAGGAGTTCGCGCGCCTGTCCAAGAAAGGCGGCCCCCCGCGCCGAAAGCTCCACGTACCGCGGCGTGCGTTCGATCAGGCGAAAGCCCAGCCGGTCCTCGAGCCGCTTGAGTTTCAGGCTGATGGCCGCCTGTGTCGTCTGCAGGACTTCGGCGGCGCGCGTGAAACTGCCCAGCTCGGCAATGCGGACAAAGGCCCTGACGGCAGCGACGTCCAACGAGCGCTCAATCATTTCAGATACTTATTATTGAAATGTAGAGCCATAGCTTATCAGAATGGATAACATGAGGCAGCTCAACAGGGAGAACCCACCATGCCGCTAGTCCATGTCTCATTGCGCGCGGGAAAGCCGCAAGCCTATCGCCAGGCCATCTTCGACAATATCTACCTGGCCATGCGAGAAACGTTCAATGTGCCCGAAGACGACCAGTTCATGACCATGACCGAGCATGAGGCGCCGAACTTCCGCTACAGCCCGACCTACATGGATGTGGCGCGCAGCGACGACCTTGTGTACATCCAGATCACGGCGAACAACACGCGCAGCCTGGAACAGAAGAAGGCGCTGTTCCAGCGGATCGCGCAGCGCCTGGGCGATGATCCCGGCCTGCGGCCCGAGGACGTGTTCGTGAACCTGGTGGAAGTGGCAAAAGAAAACTGGTCTTTCGGCTACGGTCTCGCGCAGTACGCCTGACACCGGCGGGGCGGTTGCGGCGCTACGCGCCCAGCGCCCCGGCCTCCACCCGCAGCGCATCCAGAAAGCGCTGCAGCGCCGGCGCCGCTTCCACCTGCGCCCGCTGCACCACGCCCACCGGCGGCAGGTTCCAGTCGGGCCGGAATCTCAGGATTGCAAGCACGCCCAGCGCGGCGTAGTGCTGCGCCACGGCGCGCGGCATGGCCGAGAGCACGTCGCTGCTGCGCAATAGCACCTCGTTGGCCAGCAATGATACCGATTCGGCCATGGGCGCGCGCAGCGTCAGTCCCTGTTCGGCGAAGTAGGAATCGATTCGCTGGCGCAGCGGCGCCTGCGGCGGCGGCAGGATCCAGTCCTGCCGCGCCAGCGCGGCGGCGGTAATGCGGGTGGACTTGGCCAGCGGATGGCCGACGCGCGCCACCACGCAGATGGGCTCTTCGTACAGGACCTCGGTACGGAACACGGGCTGCGTGGCGTCCAGCATCAGGCGTCCCAGCACGCAATCGAGTTCACCGCGCGCCAGGCCGGCCAGCAGCGCGTCGTGCGCGCCTTCCTGCAGCATGACGGTGACGCCGGCATGGTCGGCGCGCAGGCGCTGCAGGGCGCGCGGCACCAGCACGGGCAGGGCCACCTGCTGCACGCCGACGCGGATCCTGCCGCTGGCGCCCGCGGCCAGCGCGGCGATCTCGTTGCGGGCGCCGGACAGGTCGGACCAGAGCACGTCGGCCTTGCGCGCCAGCGCATGGCCAAAGCCCGTGGGCACGATGCCGCGGCGCGTGCGCTGGAACAGCGGCACGCCGAACATGTCCTCCAGTTCCAGCAGCTGCTTGCTGGCGGCGGGCTGCGTCATGCCGAGCTCGGCCGCGGCCTTGTGCACGCTGCCCAGCGCATAGAGGGCGCGCAGCAGGTCCAGGTGGCGCATGCGCAGGCGTCCGCCGATGTGGTGCAGCTCTGGAATCCGGGGCGTGGCAGGCATTTTTTGCAATTCCTCTTGGTTATCACAGCATTCTAATAATTGATTAGATTGTATGCACCCCATACCTATACTGGATTGCAGTTCAACGACCTGTGCAAAAGGGGAAACCATGAAGATCACGATGCTGGGAACCGGAGCCGCGCTGCCCGATCCCGACCGGGGCCAGTCCGCCATCCTGCTGACCCTGGATGACGATACCCACTACCTGTTCGACTGCGGCGAGGGCGCCACGCGCCAGATGGTGCGCGCCAATGTCGATCCCGCCAAGGTGGGTTTCGTGTTCCTGACGCACCTGCACCACGACCATATCTGCGACTATCCCTACTTCGTCATCTCCAGCTGGATGCTGAACAAGACCGGCGCGCCGCTGGTGCTGGGGCCCAAGGGCACGCGCCATTTCGTCGACCACCTGTTCGAGAACGGCGCCTACCATACCGACTACCAGGCGCGCAGCGCCTATCCCGTGCGCCAGGCCAACCTGGAAGCCATGCGTCCGGAAGTGCGCGAAGTCAGTCCCGGGCCGGTGTTCGACGATGGCCGCGTGCGCATTTCGGTCGACTGGGTGGAGCACATTCCGCGCGACGTGTGCGAATGCTTCGGCGTGCGGGTGGAGGCCGAAGGCAAGGTCATCGCGTTCAGCGGCGACACCGCGCCCTGTGAAGCCATGGTGCGGCTGGCGCAGGACGCCGACCTGCTGATCCATGAATGCACCTTCCCCGAATCGTTCATTGCGCACCGCGCCAAGACCGGCGTGGGCACCTATGCGCATACCAGTCCCACGGACCTGGGCATCATCGCCAGCCGCGCCGGCGTCAAGAGCCTGGTGGCGACGCACTTCGGCCACTTCGATTCGTCCAGCCCGGTGATCAAGCGCGCCGCGGCCAAGCATCTGCCGGTGGAACTGATGGGGCCGCACCTGATGGACGAGATCGTGGCCGACATCCGCAAGAACTACTCGGGCCCGCTGCGGCTGGCGCACGACCTGATGCGCATCGACCTGTAGCATCCGCGAGGAAAACTGCCGGCCGCCGGGCCGGCGCGTGCGCGGGCGACGCCCGCCGGCCAGGGAGAACACCATGACGTACCGGACTTGCGCCGTATCCGTTTTGCTAGCCTTGGGCGTGGCGGCATCGCCGCTGGCCGCCCGGGCGCAGTATCCCGATCACCCCATCCGCATCGTCCTGCCGTACGCGCCGGGCGCGGCGGGCGATGTCGCCATGCGCCAGATCCAGCCCTTGCTGGAAAAGCGCCTGGGCCAGCCTCTGATCGTCGATTACAAGACCGGCGCCGGCGGCAATATCGGCGCGCTGGAAGTGGCGCGCGCCAAGCCCGACGGCTACACGCTGGTGCTGGGCGCGACCAACAATTTCGTCATCAACCAGTTCCTGTACCGCAAGCTGGGCTTCGACCCACTGGCCGACCTGGAGCCGGTGGGCAAGCTGGCGGACGTGCCGGCCTTCGTCTACGTCAGCGCGCAGGTGCCGGCGCAGGACTACGCGCAGTTCGCGCAGTATGCGCGCGCGCAGGCCGGCAAGCTGAACTATGGTTCGCCGGGCATGGGCACCACGCCGCATCTTTCCGGCTACCGCTTGTCGCACGCCATGGGCGCGGGCATGACGCACATCGCCTACCGAGGGTCCTCGCCGGGCGTGCAGGCCTTGCTGGCCAACGAGATCCAGATGTATATCGGCGGCTACAGCATCGCTGCGGCCTACATGCCGCAGGGCAAGGTGCGGGCCCTGGCGGTGGCGGCGCCCGAGCGCTTCGCCGGCCTGCCCGACGTGCCTACCGCCGGCGAGGCCGGCATGCCGGACGTGGTGCAGGGCAATTGGTGGGGCTTCGCCGCGCCCAAGGGCACGCCGCCCGAACGCGTGGCGCGCTTTGCCGAGGTCCTGCATGAGGTACTGGCCTTGCCCGAGGTGCGCCAGGCGTTCCTGGCCGGCGGCTTCGTGCCCGGGCAGGACACGCCGGCGTCGTTCGCCTCCGCGTGGCGCAGCGAAGCGCCGCGATGGCAGGAGGTGGTGCGCGAATCCGGCGTGGTGCTGGACAACTGAGGAGCTGGACATGGAGTACACGCGCCGCGGCTCAGGCCGTCCGCTGTTCCTGTTGCATGGCTTTTGTTCATCGTCCGCGATCTGGAACGGCCTGGCGGACGTGCTGGCCGATGAGCATGACGTGATCGCCGTGGATTGGCCCGGCTTCGGACGCGGCGCGCAAGCGGCTCCCTTGCAGGGATTGCCGGCCTACGCGGACGCGCTCGTCGCGCTGGCGGACGAACTGGGCTTAGGCAGCTTCGACGTCTTGGGGCATTCGTTCAGCGGTTTCGTTGCGCAGCAGTTGCTGTGCGCGGCTCCGCGGCGCGTGGGCCGGGCCGTGCTGTATGGCGCGGGCTTGAGGGTCGATGCCGCCGCGCGCTTCGAACCCATGGACCAGACCTTGGCGCGCCTGCGCTCGGAGGGTCCGCGGGCCACCGCAAGGCGCGTGCTGGGCGCCTGGTTCCAGGATGGGGAGCAGGCGCCGGCCTACGCGGCCTGCCTGGAAGACGGCATGTCCATGAGCGCCGCCGGCGCGGCCTCGATGATCGCGGCAGTCGAAGGCGTGGACTACACGCGGACGCTGGCGGCGGTACGCGCGCCGGTGCTGGTCATATCGGGCGAACATGAACGCAGCCATCCGCTGGCTTCGGCGCTGGCCCTGCGCGCGACGCTGACCCATGGCAGCCTGTGCGTGCTGCCGGACTGCGGGCATGCCGCGCATCTGGAGCGCCCGCTATTGTTCAACACCGCCGTGCGCGAGTTCCTGGCAAGGGGTTGAATCGGGCCGGGGCGGGGAGCCCCGGCGCCGGGGTCAGTACGGACCCTTGGCCGCCGCGGGCGCGGCAGCGTTCTTGAACTGGCCGGCCAACTGCTCGGCCGCGCGCGCCAGCAGCGTGGCATCCACGCCCACGGCCACGAAGGTGGCGCCCAGCGACAGATAGTGCTTGGCGCGGTCCACGCCGCTGTGCAGGATGCCGGCGGCCTTGCCGCTGCGCACGATGCGCAGGATGGCGTCGTCGATCGCCTTGACCACGTCCGGATGCTCGGGCTGGCCCAGGTAGCCCATGCTGGCCGACAGGTCGGCCGGGCCGATGAAGGCGCCGTCGACGCCGTCCACCGCCAGGATCTCTTCCAGCGCGTCCACGCCGCGCGGCGTTTCGATCTGCACCAGCACGCACATCTCGTCGTTGGCGCGGCGCAGGTAGTCGGGGATGCGGTTCCAGCGCGATGAGCGGGCCAGCGCGCTGCCCACGCCGCGCACGCCTTGCGGCGGATAGCGCACCGCGGCCACGGCGGCCGCGGCTTCTTCCGCGGACTGGACCATGGGCACCAGCAGCGTCTGCGCGCCCGTGTCCAGGATCTGCTTGATTTGCACCGCGTCGTTCCAGGCCGGCCGCACCACCGGCGCGACCGGATAGGCGGCCATGGATTGCAGCTGCTGCAGCGTGGTCTGCAAGGTGTTGGGGGCGTGTTCGCCGTCGATCAGCAACCAGTCGAAACCGGCGCCGGCGATGATCTCGGTCGAGTAGGCGCTGGCCAGGCCCGCCCACAGGCCGATCTGGGGCTTGCCGCTGCGCAAGGCCTGCTTGAAGGTATTGGTCAGTATGTCCATGGATGGTGGCGCGGTCAGATGAAGTGGCAGTTGACGGAACCCAGCACGCCGTAATCGACGTTGAAGGTATCGCCAGGGCGGGCCAGCACCGGCCGGGTGAAGGAACCCGACAGGATGATCTCTCCCGCCTCCAGCGCCACGTCGTGGGCGGCCAGCTTGTTCGCCAGCCATACTACGCCATTGGCGGGATGGTTCAAGACGCCGGCGGCCACGCCGGTTTCCTCGATGACGGCGTTGCGCGACAGGATGGCGCCGATCCAGCGCAGGTCCAGCTCGCCGATCTTCACCGGCCGTCCGCCCATCACCACGCCGGCGTTGGCGGCATTGTCGGCGATGGTGTCGAAGACCTTGCGCGGGCGCTTGCTGTCGGGGTCGATGCTGTGCGAGCGCGCGTCGATGATTTCCAGCGCCGGGATCACGTAGTCGACCGCGTCATAGACCTGGAACAGCGTGACGTTGGGGCCTTGCAGGCGCTTGCCCAGCACGAAGGCCAGTTCGACTTCCAGCCGCGGCAGGATGAAGCGGCCCGCGGGTATGTCCGCGCCGTCGTTGAAGAACATATCGTCCAGCAGCATGCCGAAGTCGGGCTCGTCGATCTGCGAGGCCTGCTGCATGGCACGCGAGGTCAGGCCGATCTTGTGTCCGCGCTTGACCCGGCCCTCGGCCAGCTTGATGTCCATCCAGGCGCGCTGGATGGCGTAGGCGTCGGCGATCGTGATGTCGGGATACTCGAGCGAAATCTGGCGGATCTGCTGGCGGGTGCGTTCGGCTTCATGCAGGCGCGCGGCGATGGCGCGCACGGTGTCGTTGTCTAGCATCGGGGTTCCAGGTGTGATGGAGTTGAAGTGGAGTCAGTCGGGGCAGGGGACCAGCGTGTTGACCAGCCGCCCCACGCCTTCGATTTCGGTCACGACTTCGTCGCCGGGCTGCACGTTGACGATGCCGTCGGGCGTGCCCGTCAGGATCAGGTCGCCGGGCGAGAGCGTCATGAAGCTGCTGAAGTACTCGATCAGCGCGGGCACGTCGAACACCATGTCGCGGGTATTGCCGCGCTGCGTCTCCACGCCGTTGACGGTGGTGCGCAGGTTCAGGTTCATGGGGTCCGGCACGTCGTCGCGGTCCACCAGCCAGGGGCCGAGCGGCGTGCAGGTGTCGCGGCTTTTGACGCGCAGGTTGGGGCGGTACCAGTTTTCCAGGTAGTCGCGCAGCGCGTAGTCGTTGGCCACGGTGTAGCCGGCCACGCAGTCATAGGCCTGGGCGCGGCTGACCTTGCGGGCGGTCTTGCCTATCACCACCGCCAGTTCGCATTCGTAGTGCATGAAGGCGACGTCGGCGGGGCGCAAGGTCCGGGCGCGGTGGCCGACAAAGGTGTTGGCGGCCTTGAGGAAACCCAGCGGTTCGTCGGGCGCCTTGAACGCCAGTTCCTTGGCGTGGTCGGCATAGTTGATGGCCAGCGTGAAAGTGGTGCGCGGCTCGAACGGCGGCAGCCATTGCACCGCGTCTTCGGCGTACACGCGTCCGTCGGCCAGGCGGACCTGGCCGGGACCGGCTTTGGTGGCGGCATGGATGACGCCGTCCAGGGAGATGCGGGCATGTTTCATGGCGGGTTCCTGTGCTTAGCGGGCGGCGGCCAGCGCATTGCCCAGCGTGCCGACGCGGGAAATGCTGATGTCGAAGCGCTGTCCGGCACGGGCTTGCGGCGCGCCGTGGGGGGCGCCGACCAGCAGGATGTCGCCCGCTTCCAGCGTCATGAACTGGGTGACGTCGGCGATCAGCCGCGCCACGGGGCGGATCAGGTCGGCGGTGCTGGCGCGCTGCGCCACCTGGCCGTCGATGCGCACTTCGATGTCCAGCGCGTCTGGGTCGCCGACCGCGGCCGCGGGGGCGAGATCCAGGCCGATGGGGCAGAAACCGTCGCGGCATTTCTGCTTGAGCGCGGGGCGGAAGTAACTGGCATGCGGCACGGACAGGTCGGCCACCACGCGGTAGCCCGCTACGTAGTTGAGCGCCTCGGCTTCGCTCACGCGGGTGGCGCGGCGGGCGAACACCACGCCCAGGCAGGCGCCCACTTCGACCTCGTCCACGTCGGCGGGCAGGGTGATCACGTCGCCATGGCGCGCATAGGTGTTGGCCGGCTTGATGTAGAGCACGGGCGCCTTGGGGGCGGCCTTGTATGGAGGGGCGTCCACGGCCTCGCCCAGCGCGGCCAACGCCTGGCGCGTGTTGAGCGCCGCGCCCACCACGGTCCGCGGCCACGGCGCGGCCGCGGCGGCTGCGCGCGCGGCTAGGTGTTCGCGGTAGTTGTTGAGCTTGTAGTTCAGCACCGGGTCGGCTTCCTCGATCTGCATCGAGATGCCCAGCGGGCGCGCCGCCATCTGCGGCGCCAGCGCGGCGCTCAGCGCCTGGAACACCCGTTCACCGAGCGCGGCCTTCTGTTCGGCGTTGCGGCCGTGGCCGATGCGCAGCACCACATGGACGAAGGCGTTGTCGGGATGGCCGTCGACGATCAGGCAGTCGTCCACCCGCAGCGCGCGGGTGCGCGCGCCGGCCAGCGGGAACAGGCTGCCGTCGCCCACGGCGGCGTCCTGCACGGTCCGCATCAGGGCCTGCGTATCCAGGGCCAGATTGCCCGAGTATTCGATCCAGATATGGGGCATGGCCTTGCTCCACCGAATGTAATTATCATGTTAACTATATTAATGAAAATCCGGGATTGCGACAATCCGCCAGCAGGCCATGAGGCTTGCCCAGGCCTGGGGGTTTCCCGACGTTGACAGTCCGGTCGGGCAAGCATAACGTTAACCTGTTAATTATATTTGCGCCGCAGCATCCGGCGCGGACCGGACGAGGAGCCTCGCGTGAGCATCAAGCACTGGATCAACGGCAAGCAGGTCGACAGCAGCGACCGCTTCATCACCAGCAACCCGGCCACGGGCGAGGCCATCGCCGAGGTCGCCGCAGGCGGCCAGGCCGAGGTCGACGCCGCCGTGGCGGCCGCGGCCGCGGCCTTTCCCAAGTGGGCCAACACGCCCGCCAAGGAACGCGCCCGTTTGATGCGCCGGCTGGGCGAACTCATAGACCAGAACGTGCCGCAGCTGGCCGAACTGGAAACCCGCGACACCGGGCTGCCGATCTCGCAGACCCGCAAGCAGCTGATCCCGCGCGCATCGGAGAATTTCAACTTCTTCGCCGAGGTCTGCACGCGCATGAACGGCCACACCTATCCGGTGGACGACCAGATGCTGAACTACACGCTGTACCAGCCGGTGGGCGTGTGCGCGCTGGTGTCGCCCTGGAACGTGCCGTTCATGACCGCCACCTGGAAGACCGCGCCGTGCCTGGCGCTGGGCAACACCGCGGTGCTGAAGATGTCCGAGCTTTCGCCGCTGACGGCGGACCAGTTGGGCATGCTGGCGCTGGAGGCCGGCATTCCGGCCGGTGTGCTGAACGTGGTGCAGGGCTACGGCGCCACCGCTGGCGATGCGCTGGTGCGCCACCCTGGCGTGCGCGCGATTTCCTTCACGGGCGGCACCGTGACGGGCAAGAAGATTCTGGCCAGCGCCGGCGGCGTCAAGAAATATTCGATGGAACTGGGCGGCAAATCGCCCGTGCTGATCTTCGACGACGCGGATGTGGAGCGGGCGCTGGACGCGGCGCTCTTCACCATCTTTTCGCTCAACGGCGAGCGCTGCACCGCGGGTTCGCGCATCTTCATCCAGCAATCCATCTATGACGATTTCGTGCGCAGGTTTGCCGAGCGTGCGCAGCGCCTGGCCGTGGGCGACCCCACCGATGACAATACCCATGTGGGCGCGATGATCACGCGCCAGCACTGGGAAAAGGTCACGGGCTACATCCGCCTGGCCGAGCAGGAAGGCGCGCGCCTACTCGCGGGCGGCGCGGACCGGCCCGCCGGCTTGCCGGCCCATCTGGCGGGCGGCAATTTCGTCAGCCCCACGGTGCTGGCCGACGTCGACAACCGCATGCGCTGCGCGCAGGAAGAAATCTTCGGACCGGTCGCCTGCCTGCTGCCGTTCAAGGACGAGGCCGAAGGCCTGGCGCTGGCCAACGACGTGAAGTATGGCCTGGCCTCCTACATCTGGACCCGCGACATCGGCCGGGCGCACCGCCTGGCCCGCGGCATCGAAGCCGGCATGGTGTTCATCAATAGCCAGAACGTGCGCGACCTGCGCCAGCCCTTCGGCGGCACCAAGGAATCGGGCACGGGACGCGAAGGCGGCGAATACAGTTACGAAGTCTTTGCCGAGATCAAGAACGTGTGCGTGTCCATGGGCAGCCACCACATCCCCCGGTGGGGCGTCTGAATCCGGCCCGGATCCACAAAAACGAGGAGACTAGCATCATGGGCAAGCTCGCGCTGGCGGCCAAGGTAACGCATGTGCCGTCCATGTATCTTTCGGAACTGCCTGGCAAGCACCAGGGCTGCAGGGAGGCCGCGATCCAGGGGCACCGCGTCATTGGCCAGCGTTGCCGCGACCTGGACGTGGACAGCATCGTGGTGCTGGACGTGCACTGGCTGGTCAACGGCGGCTATCACGTGAACTGCAACAGCGGCTTCAAGGGCCGCTACACCAGCAACGAGCTGCCGCATTTCATCAAGGACATGGACTACGCCTATCGCGGCAATCCGCAGCTGGGACGCCGCATCGCCGAATGCGCCAACGCGGCGGGCGTGGGTACGCGCTCGCACGAGATCGACAGCCTGGAGCTGGAGTACGGCACCTTGGTGCCGATGCGCTACATGAATGGCGACGGGCGCTTCAACGTGGTGTCGGTAGCCGCCTGGTGCGCCTGGCATTCGCTGGACGAAAGCCGCCGCTTCGGGGCGGCGCTGCGCCAGGCCATCGAGGCCAGCGACGGCCGCGTGGCGGTGCTGGCCAGCGGTTCGCTGTCGCACCGCTTCAACGACAACGGCAGCCCCGAGGCCGCCATGCACCAGATCAGCCGCGAATTCTTCCGGCAGGTGGACTTGCGCGTGGTGGAGTTGTGGCGCCAGGGCGACTGGAAGACCTTCTGCGCCATGCTGCCCGAATACGCCGACCTGTGCGTGGGCGAAGGCGGCATGCACGACACCGCGATGCTGCTGGGCCTCTTGGGCTGGGACGGCTACGACCAGCCGGTGGAGATCGTGACCGACTACTTCGCCAGTTCCGGCACGGGACAGATCAACGCGATCTTCCCGGTGCCGGCCTGATCATTCGTCTTCGGAGGCGCGCGGGTCGGCGGGCTCGCGCTTGATCAGTTCGACCATGGTGTCGACGTCGCGGTACAGGCGGTCCAGCAATTCCTTGCCGATACGGGCTTCGATTTCCTGGTACTTCGCGTCCACTTGCGGACGCATGCGGTCGATCAGCTTGTTGCTCTTGGGTGTCAGCGAAATTTCCTGGCGCCGCTGATCGGCGCTGGAGCGTGTGCGCTTGATCAGGCCCTGTTCCTGCATGCCCGCCAGCATGCGGGTGAGGCTGGGGCTGAGAATCTGGCAGGTGCGGGCGATCTGGTTGGGTTCCATGGAGCCCACCTCGCTCAGCGTGCGCAGCACCCGCCATTGTTGTTCGGTGACGCCCGCGGCATGCAGGATGGGGCGGAAGTGCGCCATCAGCGTTTCGCGCGCGTAGAGCAGCAGATGGGGAAGATTGCGGTGGTGGAAGCTCGGACTCATGGCGGCTATGTTAGCAAGAAGCCGGGCCGCGCCGCAGCGAAATCGGACACGCCCGCGCATTGGTCCGCGCGGGGCGCGGGTCCGATGCGCAGGCGGCGTTCAGGAGGGGATCTGTTGAGCCAGTTCCTGCAGGTCGTCGGGCAGGGTCAGGTCGGGCGCGGCTTGCTGCAATTCGCGCAGCGCCTGCACGGCCTCTTCCTGTTGTTCCTCGCGCACCAGCGCCCGGATGTGCGTCACGCGGGCTTCGATGTCCTGGTCGCTGAGGGTGGGCGTTTCGGGCGCGGCGGGTTCGGCGGCCGGCTGTTCAGCGGGCGCGGCTTCCTGAGCGGCGGGGGCGGCTTCCTGGGCAGGAGCGGCTTGCGGCACCTCTTCCTGGGGCGGCGCGGTCACGCGTTCGGTGACGGGCGCGACCTGTTCGGCCGGCGCTTGCGCAGGCGTGGACAGCAGCGCGGGCGCGCGTTCCGAGCTTGTCCCTATTTCGTGGGGGGTGATGACAGGCGTGTTCTGCTCGGCAAAGTCCTGGGCTTCGCGCATCTCGGTCCAGGCGAACAGGCCGAAAACCATGGCCGCGCAAGCGGCAGCGCCCCAGGCGGGGTGCCAGCTATGGCCGGGATGCCAACGTCTGCGCACCGCCGCGTCCAATTCGGGACTGGTGCCGGATCCGTGCCGGCGATACAAGGCGCGCAGATCCCGTTCATCGTCTTCGTCGAAAGGGGGGCGGTAGGTAATGCTCATGCGCGTACTCCTCGCGCATGCGCCTGGTGGCAAGGCGCATCCGCGTCTGGCCTTTGCGCACGCCGCGCCGGTGGTCCGGCGGTCTCGTCGTGGCTCGGGTCCTGTTCCGGTTTAGGCGGCTTCCTGGAAAGCCGCGGGTGATTGCGCCGCGATTCCCGCAGCCGCGCCCGAGGGCGTGTCGCTGCAGGTATGCCGCCTTGGGCCGGGCGGTTCGTCAATGCGCTGCACTTGATGATTATGCGCGATTTGGAGAAATCCGCCAGAGAATTTCTTGAGTTTGCATCATGTAACTTCAGCTCGTCCCTGTTTTTGAAAGCAGAATGACAGATAGCTGCACCATCGTGGGGCGCACGGGGATGAAAGCGCGCGTTCGCGCCCGCCTGGCGCGCGCCGTCGCCCTGGCTTGCCGGTACACTTTCGCGCATGGCCAAATCCCGAACCGTATACGTGTGCGCCGATTGCGGCGGCACCACCCCGAAGTGGCAGGGCAAATGCCCGCATTGCAACGCCTGGAACACGCTGGAAGAAACCGTGGAGTCGTCGGCGCCGGCCGCCGCCTCTCACCGCTATGCGCCGCTGGCGGCCGCCAGCCCGGTGCGCAGCCTGTCTGAAATCGAAGCCCGTGAAACGCCGCGCCAGCCTACCGGGCTGGAAGAGTTCGACCGCGTGCTGGGCGGCGGCCTGGTGGCCGGCGCCGTGGTGCTGATCGGCGGCGACCCGGGCATCGGCAAGTCCACCTTGCTGCTGCAAGCGCTGGCCTCGCTGTCCGAAGTCACCAACGTGCTGTACGTCACGGGCGAGGAATCCGCCGAGCAGGTGGCCCTGCGCGCGCGCCGCCTGGGCTTGCAGACGGGCAACGTCAACCTGTTGGCCGAGATCCGGCTGGAGTCGATCCAGGCGGCGGTGTCGGAGCAGAAGCCCACCGTCGCCGTGATCGACTCGATCCAGACCTTGTACAGCGGCGAGCTGAGCGCCGCGCCGGGTTCGGTCTCGCAAGTGCGCGAATGCGCGGCGCAGCTCACGCGCCTGGCCAAGCAGACGGGCATCGCCATCGTCATGATCGGCCACGTCACCAAGGACGGCGCGCTGGCTGGGCCGCGGGTGCTGGAGCACATCGTGGACACGGTGCTGTATTTCGAGGGCGACACGCATTCTTCGTTCCGCCTGGTGCGGGCCTTCAAGAACCGCTTCGGCGCGGTCAACGAGCTGGGCGTCTTCGCCATGACGGACCGCGGGCTGCGCGGCGTGGCCAATCCGTCCGCGCTGTTCCTGTCGCAGCACGAACAGCAGGTCGCCGGGTCCTGCGTGATGGCCACGCAGGAGGGCACGCGTCCGCTGCTGGTGGAGATCCAGGCGCTGGTGGATAGTTCGCACGCGCCCAACCCGCGCCGGCTGACGGTGGGCCTGGAGGGCAACCGCCTGGCGATGCTGCTGGCCGTGCTGCACCGGCACGCCGGCGTGTCCACCTTCGACCAGGACGTGTTCGTCAACGCGGTGGGCGGCGTGCGCATCACCGAACCCGCGGCCGACCTGCCGGTGCTGCTGGCCATCATGTCCTCGCTGCGCGACAAGCCGCTGCCGCGCGGCCTGATCGCTTTCGGCGAGGTCGGCCTGGCGGGCGAGATCCGGCCCGCGCCGCGCGGACAGGAACGCCTGCGCGAAGCAGCCAAGCTGGGCTTTTCGATTGCGCTGATCCCCAAGGCCAACGCGCCGCGCCAGCCCATCGAAGGGCTGGAGATCTGGGCGGTGGACCGGCTGGACGCCGCGCTGGACAAGTTGCGCTGAGGCCGGGGCCTGCGGCGGTTTCATATCCGTATTCTGATTGCCCGGCCTGCCACAGGACGGGCCTGCTGGAGCAAGAAGTGAGTCTGTTAGTTATCGCCGCGTGCCTGGCCGCGGGCGGCCTGATCGGTTTCATGGGCGGCGTGCTGGGCATCGGAGGCGGCCTGATCGCGATTCCCGCGCTGGTGCTGTTGATGGGCATGTCGCAGCAGCTGGCGCAGGGCACGGCGCTCATCATGGTGCTGCCCACCATCATGATGGCGGTGCGCAAGTACAACCAGCAGACCCGCATCGACAAGCGCGTGGCGCTGGCGGGCGCCGCCGGCGCCGTGGTGTTCACCTGGGTCGGCGCGCAGCTGGCGCTGGGCATAGACTCCGGCGTCCTGCGCCGCAGCTTCGCCGTGTTCCTGTTCTTCATTGCGCTGTTCTATGTGTGGCAGACCTGGCGCGCCTCGCGTCCCGCCGCCGCGCGCAAGCCGGCGGCCAAGGGCGATGCCCCGGTCTTCACGCCGCGCCGGGCCAGCGTGCTGGGCATCCTGTGCGGCACGCTGGGCGGTTTCTTCGGCGTGGGCGGCGCGGTGCTGGCCGTGCCCATCATCACCTCCGTGTTCAGGCTGCCGCAGACCACGGCGCAAGCGCTGGCGCTGAGCATGGTGATTCCGGGCTCTTTCATCGCGTTGATCACCTACTCCTGGGCGGGACAGGCGGATTGGCTGGTCGGCGCGCCGCTGGCGATAGGCAGCCTGCTGTTCGTGCCGGTGGGCGTGAAGCTGGCGTACCGCCTGCCTGAACGCAAGCTGAGAGCCTGCTTCGCGCTGATGCTGTTCGCCACGGTGGCGCTGCTGGCGTTCGAGAGCTGAACCGTCCGCGCCATATTTCGAAGCGTTAGCGACCGCAATTTTCTGGTTCCGCGCTGAACCTTCTGCGCGGGCCGGGTTCAAACGGGAACGGGTTAGGGCGCTGTACAGGCCCTAGAGGCGATGTTGCCGCCCCGTGTCGGAAAGGCCTGCGGGCCTTTCACATTCAGGAGTTCATGAAATGACGACTCACTCCCGTATTGCTGCGTTCCTCTCCACCTCGGCCCTGTGCCTCGGTCTTGCCGCCGCGCCTTCGGCGTTTGCGGCGGGCGCCGACGCCACGTCCAAGGCGGGGGAATCCAAGACCCAGGCGCAGCACAAGCATCACAAGTCCGACAAGACCTCCGCCAAGCCGGCGGCTGCCAAATCGGGCGGGGCCGCGAAGACGGATCATTCCGGCGCAGCGGCACCGGCGAAGTAAGCACTGAGGGCCTTATGGCCTGGTAGTTCCTTTGCGCAAACGACTTCCGATTCCCGCGGGGGCCGGAAAGTCGAAAGCCTCTCGGTATGGGCGCCGAGAGGCTTTTTCTTTGGCGCGCCGCGGCTGCGGCCGCGGCGCAGGGCGGCCTTATTCCGCCGGCGTGATCACGCGGCCGGTTTCGAAGAACGCCTGCAGGTTTTCCAGCATCAGGTTCTCCATGGCGACGCGCGTTTCCAGCGTGGCGCTGCCGATGTGCGGCAGCAGCACGGCGCGGTCGGTCTTGAGCAGCGCCTCGGGCACCTTGGGCTCGTGCTCGAACACGTCGAGCGCGGCGCAGCCCAGCTTGCCGGCTTCCAGCGCGGCGACCAGCGCGGTCTCGTCGATGACGGGGCCGCGCGCGATGTTGACGATGATGCCCGTGGGGCCGAGCGCTTCCAGCACGTCGCGGTTGACCAGATGGCGCGTGCTGGCGCCGCCGACGGTGGCCACGATGAGGAAGTCGGCCCACTTGGCCAGGTCGGTGAGCGAGGCCTCGTAGCCGTATTCCACGTCATCGCGCTTGCGGCGGTTGTGGTAGCGCACGTCCATGTCGAAACCCATGCCGCGGCGGGCGATGGCCTCGCCGATGCGGCCCAGGCCGACGATGCCGAGCTTCTTGCCGCTGACGCGCTGGCCCAGCGGGATGCCGCCATGCACCTGGCCCCACTGGCCCGCGCGCACGAAGCGTTCTCCCTGGCCCATGTGGCGCGCGCCGGCGATCAGGAGGCCCCACGCGAGGTCGGCGACGCAATCGGTCAGCACGTCAGGCGTATTGCTGACCTGCACGCCGCGCTGCTTGGCGGCCTGGACGTCGATGGTCTCGTAGCCCACGCCCCAGCTGCAGATGGCCTTGAGGTCGGGCAGGGCGTTGATGAGTTCGGCGTTGGCGCCGTAAGTCGCGGACGTGACGACGGCGGTGACGCCCTTGCCGTGCTCGGCCAGCGCCGCCTTGCGGTCCGGGTACTTCCATAGTTCGACGACGTCGTAGCGGTCCGCGAGCGTCTTGTTGGCGTAGGGGGAACCGGCCAGCGAGCCGACCTGGATGATGCGATGCTTGGTGGTCATGTTGTCGTACAGGTGGGTGGCAAAACGTTGATGCTACTTGATCCGGCCTTGATCCAGGCTGACAGGATGCCCGCCAGGGGCATCCCGCGTCCTGATCCCGGCCTTACTCGAGCTGGATGTTGGCTTTCTGGATGACGTCCTTCCAGCGCTTGACCTCGGCCTGTTGGAACGCCGTGAACTGCTGCGGCGTGTTGGCGACTACCTCGAATCCCAGGCCCTGCAGGGTCTTCTCGGTCTGGGGATCGCGCAGCGCGGTCTGCAAGGCCTTGGACAGTTGCTGGACGATGGGCGCGGGCGTGCCCTTGGGCACGGCAAAGCCTTGCCAGGAGTACACCACCATGTCCTTGATGCCGGCTTCGGCCAGCGTGGGCACGTCCGGCAGGTCGGCGGCGCGGGCGTCGCCGGTGATGGCCAGCGCCTTGAGCTTGCCGGCCTTGATGTGGGTCTGGACCGCGCCCAGGTTCTGGAACGACACGTTGACCTGCCCGCCGATCAGGTCGGCGATGGCCGCGCCGCCGCCGCGGTAGGGCACGTCCACGCCCGTGCTCTGGGTGCGCTGGCGGAACAGCACGGCGGACAGGTGGTCCGACGAGCCCGTGCCCGACGAGGCATAGGACACCTTGCCCGGATTCTTCTTCGCATACTCGATCAGTTCGGCGACGGTGCTGGCCGGAAACGCGGGCGCGGCCACCAGCACGTTGGGATTGCGCACGGCCTGCGTCAGGTACTCGAAGTCCTTGCTGGGGTTGTACGACAGGTTCTTGTACAGCGCCTCGTTGATGGCGAAGGTGCCGATGGAGCCGACCATCATGGTGTAGCCGTCGGGCGTGGAGCGGGCCAGCGCCTGCGCGCCGATGGCGCTGTTGGCGCCCGGCTTGTTCTCGACCACGAAGGTCTGCCCCAGGATTTTCGTCAGCCCCGGCGTAACCGAGCGCGCGGTGATGTCGGAGGAGCCGCCCGGCACGAAGGGCACGATCATCGTCACGGGTTTGTCGGGATAGCCGGCAGCCTGCGCCGCGGGCATCCCGGGCAGCACGGCGCCTGCGGCGACGGCGGCTGCGACGGCCGCGGCGCTCATCAGTTTGTTCATGGTGTCTCCTGGTTCGCGTGCTGATGGAGAGCCCGCCGCCCACGCGTTGCGGACGGGCCCGGATCGGCTTGGGGTCAGTCGACCTTGGCGCCGGATTTCTTCACGACCTCCGCCCATTTGGCGGATTCCTGCGCCATGAACTGTTTGAACTGGGCCGGCGTGTTGCCGGACGGCGTGGCGCCCTGCGCCTGCAGCTGGGCGCGCACGGACTCCAGCTTGAGGGCGGCGGCCACGTCGCGCTGGATCTTGTCGACCACCGCCTGCGGCGTGCCGGCGGGCGCCAGCAGGCCGAACCAGCTGGACGCGTCATAGCCCTGCACGCCGGCCTCGGCCATGGTGGGCACGTCGGGCAGGGCGGGCGAGCGCTGGGCGCTGGTGACGGCCAGCGGGCGCAACTTGCCGCTCTTGAGGAATCCCATGGAGGACGGCAGATTGTCGAAGATCAGGTCGGCGGAACCGGCCATCACGTCGGTCAGCGCGGGGCTGCTGCCCTTGTAGGGCACGTGGGTCATGCGCGTGCCCGTCATGTTCTGGAACAGCTCGCCCGACAGATGCGTGGAAGTGCCGTTGCCGGTGGATGCCATGTTGACGCTGCCCGGATTGGCCTTCAGGTACTTGATCAGGTCGGCCACCGTGCGGATGCCGTGCTTGTCGGCAAAGGCGGGGTTGAGCTCCAGGATGTTGGGCACGGGAATCACCAGCGTCACCGGCACGAAGTCCTTGACCGGGTCGTAGGGCAGCTTGGCGTAGACGGACTGGTTGATCGCATGCGTGCTGACCGTGCCCATCAGCAGCGTGTAGCCGTCCGGCGCGGCCCGGGCGGCTTCGGCCGTGCCGACGTTGCCGCCGGCGCCCGCCTTGTTGTCCACCACCACGGCCTTGTTCCAGGTCTTGCCGAGTTCGGCGGCGACGATGCGGGCCGCGATGTCGGTGGTGCCGCCGGCCGGGAAGGGCACGATGATCTTGACGTCGCGCTCGGGGTAGTCGGCCAGCGCCGGCGCGGCCGGCGACAGGAAGGCCGCCGCCGCCAGGGCGGCGCTGCAAAGGACGGCCAGGGCGGACCGGCCTCGCGCAGGGGCTGCATGCATGGAATTCGTCTCCTCGGTGTGCGCGTGGCCGCGCATCGTTTCTGGGGGTATTCCGCCCCTGGCATGGCCCGAGGCTTTGAAGCCGCATGGCGCCCCGCGGCGCCCTGCGTTTTGCTGCCTGACTACTTGTAAAACAAATATAGGTATTGAGCTTGAGGTTGTCAACCAAGTATACTTTTTCGAACTTACCCACCCGATAGCTGGATCAGCCAGGAGCCCCGCCCATGAAAACCTCCCCGGTCACCGCGCAGGACTTGCAGCGTTCGGTCATCGCGGTGCCGCCGCTGGCGCGCCACGACGATCTTTCCCTGAACGAGGCGGCCAACAAGGCCCTGCTCGGCCATCTGGAAGCGGGCGGCGTGCGCAACGTGATGTATGGCGGCAACGCCAACTTCTACAACGTGGGCGTGGGCGAATACGCCCGCATCGTCGACATGCTGGCCGGCCTGGCGGGCGCGGACACCTGGATCCTGCCTTCGGTGGGGCCCGACTACGGCAAGATGATGGACCAGGCGGCGATCCTGCGTACGCGCGCGTTTCCCACGGCCATGCTGCTGCCCATGTCCTTTCCCTACACGGACGCGGGCCTGGCCGAGGGCGTGCGCCGCTTCACGGACGCGCTGGGCAAGCCCGCGGTGATCTACATCAAGTCCTCCGGCTACCTGGCGCCGGAAAGCGCCGCGCGCCTGATCGAAGAGGGCCGCATCGTGGCGTTCAAGTACGCCGTCGTGCGCGACGATCCGTCGCAGGACGCCTACCTGTCGTCGCTGCTGCGGGCGGTGGATCCGCGCTGGATCGTCAGCGGCATCGGCGAGCGTCCGGCCATCGTGCACTACCGCGATTTTGGCCTGAAGAGCTTTACTTCCGGCTCGGTCTGCGTGGCGCCGCGAGGCTCGATGCGCCTGTTGCATTTGCTGCGCGACGGCCGCCATGACGAAGCCGAGGCCGTGCGCCAGCACTACCTGGGCCTGGAAGACTGCCGCGACAGCATCAGCCCCATCCGCGTGCTGCACGATGCGGTGACGCTGTCGGGCGTGGCGGACATGGGGCCGATGCTGCCCCTGCTGACCGGCATCTCCGTCGCCGAGCGCGAGCGCGTGGCGCCGGTGGCGCGCGCCCTGGCGGCCTGGGATCGGGAGGCCGCCGTCGCGTGAGCGCGCTGGCGCCGCGCATTGACGGTACGATGAGCGCTGTCCCGCCGTCGCGGACTGCGCCATAGCATCGAGGAGGTTTCGTGGCCCGACCCAAAGCAACACCCGCGCCTGCGCCGCAGGCGGCCGCCGAACACGATGCCGCGGGCGCGCTGGTGCTCGAACGCGGGCACCGGGTGCGGCTGGCGGATCAGCTGTACGGCCAGATCTTCGAGCAGATCGTCTCCGGCGGGCTGAACGTGGGCGACAAGCTGCCTTCCGAGAACGAGATCTCCGAACGCTTCGGCGTGTCGCGTCCGGTGGTGCGCGAAGCGCTGCTGCGCCTGCGCGCCGACGGCCTGATCACCGCGCACCAGGGGCTGGGTACCTTCGTCAGCCATGCGCCCGCGCCGCGCCTGAAGACCTTCAACGATGTGCAGAACGTCAGCGCCTATCTGCGGGCCCAGGAGGTCCGGGTGGCGCTGGAGGGTGACGCCGCGCGCCTGGCGGCGCTGCGCCGCACCGATGAGCAGCTCAGGAAGATCGCCGATGCGCATGCGGCCTTCGCCGACAGCCTGGCGCGCGGCCAGGTGTCGGCCGAGGCCGACCTGGCCTTCCATGCCAGCATCGCCGAAGCCAGCGGCAACGACTTCTATCTGGGCGTGCTGGAAAGCATCCACGAATCCATCAGCGGCTTCATGCGGCTGACCTTGAACCTGACCCGCACCGGCTCGCGCCAGCGCGCGCAGCGCGTGGTCGACGAGCACGCCGCGATCCTCGACGCCATCCGCGAACAGGACAGCGAGCGCGCCCGCGTCGCCATGCAGTTCCATCTGGGCCAGGCCCGTCACCGGCTGGTGGATCGCGAGCGCGATTGATCCCTTCCGTCTGCCCGCCGCGATCAAACCAAAACCACAGGAGACCAGAGTGCAAGGGAATATCGCGGTGCAAGCGCCGGTGGAGCAGGTCCGCGAGCAGATCCTGCAGGTGCTGATGGCCTGGGGCATGGCGCAGGACCTGGCGCACGTCACGGCCGGGCTGATGGCGCGCACCGACCTGTTGGGCGTCGATTCGCACGGCATTTCCATGCTGCCGGCCTACGAGGACAAGCTGCGCGCCGGCACGCTGCGGCTGGACGCCAGGCCGCGGGTCCTGCGCGACGGCGGCGCCAGCGCGTTGATCGACGGCATGGGTGGCCTGGGCTATCCGGTGGCGGCGCAGGCCATGAACCTGGCGGTGGACAAGGCTTTGGAGCATGGCGTGGGCGCCGTGTCGGTCTGCAACTCGCATCACTTCGGCGCGGCCGGCGTCTATGCGCGCATCGCGGTCGAGCGCGGCGTGGTCGGGCTGGTGACCAGCAGCGCCAACGGCGTCATCATGGTGCCCACGCGCGGCGCCATGCCCATGCTGGGCACCAACCCCATCGCCTTCGGCGCGCCGGCCGCCTATAACGAGCCCTTTGTGCTGGACATGGCGACCACCACCGTCGCGGCCAACAAGGTCAAGGTCTACGACTTCCTGGACCAGCCGCTGCCGCCGGGCTGGGCCGTGGACGGGCAGGGCGGCGCGGTCACCGATGCGGCTGCCGCCATGCAATTCATCTTCAAGCATCCGGAGGGCGGCCTGACGCCCTTGGGCGGCACCGCCGCCATGAGCAGCCACAAGGGCTATGGCCTGGCGATGATGGCGCAGATCCTGGGCGGCACGCTCAGCGGCAGCGCCTTCGCCGCGCGCCGCGCGCCGACCCGCCGCCCGGGCGAACCCGACGACGTCGGCCATTTCTTCCTGGCCTTGAACCCTGACGCCTTCCGCGCGGCGGGCTCGTTCGAGTCCGACATGGATGACATGATCGACGCCATGCACGACACGCCGCCCGCCAACCCGGACGAACCGGTGCTGGTGGCGGGCGAACCCGAAGCCGCCGAGCGCGCGCGCCGGCTGCGCGAGGGCATCCCCATATCCGCCGCGCTGGCCGAACGCCTGCGCGCGATCTGCGAGCGCGCCGGCACGCCCTATCTGCTGGACCCGGCGTGATTCCGTTTTCCCTATAGACCCTTGCCCAAGAGCACAGGAACAGAGACATGAGCGATTCAACCAAGCGCAAGAAACCCGAGGAACTGCGCAGCCACCGCTGGTACGGCGTGCGCGACCTGCGCTCGTTCGGCCACCGTTCGCGCACCGCGCAGATGGGCTATCACCGCTCGGACTACGCCGGCAAGCCGGTCATCGCCATCATCAACACCTGGAGCGACATCAACCCCTGCCACAGCCACTTCAAGCAGCGCGTGGAAGAGGTCAAGCGCGGCATCTGGCAGGCAGGCGGCTTCCCGGTGGAAATGCCCGCCATGAGCCTGTCCGAACCCTTCCAGAAACCCACCACCATGCTCTATCGCAACCTGCTGGCGATGGAGACCGAAGAGCTGCTGCGCTCCTACCCCGCGGACGGCTGTGTGCTGATGGGCGGCTGCGACAAGACCACGCCGGCGCTGCTGATGGGCGCGGTGTCGATGGACCTGCCCACCATCTTCATGCCGGCCGGCCCCATGCTGCGCGGCAACTGGAACGGCAACACGCTGGGCTCGGGCTCGGACACCTGGAAGTACTGGGCCGAGCTGCGCGCCGGCAACATCACCGAGGAAGACTGGCAGGGCGTGGAGGACGGCATCGCCCGCTCGCCCGGCCACTGCATGACCATGGGCACCGCGTCCACCATGACGGGCGCGGTCGAGGCGCTGGGCCTGTGCCTGTCGGGCGCTTCGTCGATCCCCGCGCCGGATTCGCGCCACGCGCAGATGGCCAGCCTGACCGGCAAGCGCATCGTGGAAATGGTGTGGGAAGACCTGAAGCCGTCGGACCTGCTGACCGCCGCGTCCTTCGACAACGCCGTGCGCACGGTGCTGGCGCTGTCCGGTTCGACCAATTCGGTGGTGCACCTGATCGCCATGGCGCGGCGCAGCGGCTTCGGCCTGGACCTGGACCGCTTCGACCATCTGGCGCGCACCACGCCGGTGCTGGCCAATCTGCGGCCGGCCGGCAAGTACCTGATGGAAGACTTCTATTACGCCGGCGGCCTGCGCGCCATGCTGGTGCAGCTGGGCGAGCTGCTGGATACGACGCAGCGCACGGTGGACGGCCGCACGCTGGGCGAGAACATCGCCGGGGCGCGCATCTTCAATGAAGACGTGATCCGGCCGCGCGCGCAGGCGCTGATCGAGCGCGACGGGCTGGCGGTGCTGCGCGGCAACCTGGCGCCCGACGGCGCGGTGATCAAGCCGCCCGCGATGGAGGCGCAGTTGCAGGTGCACACGGGCCGCGCGGTGGTCTTCAAGGACTACAACGACATGGCCGCGCGCATCGACGATCCCGACCTGGACGTGGATGCCGACAGCGTCATCGTGTTGCAGAACGCGGGGCCGCAGGGCGCGCCCGGCATGCCGGAATGGGGCCAGCTGCCGATTCCGCAGAAGCTCCTGAAGCAGGGCGTGCGCGACATGGTGCGGATTTCGGATGCGCGCATGAGCGGCACCAGCTATGGCGCCTGTGTGCTGCACGTGGCGCCCGAGGCCTATGTGGGCGGCCCGCTGGCGCTGGTGCGGGACGGCGATCGCATCACGCTGGATGTGCCGGCGCGGCGCCTGGAACTGCTGGTGTCCGACGAAGAGCTGGCCGCGCGCCGCGCCGCCTGGCAGGCGCCGCCGCCGCGTTTCGAGCGCGGCTACGGCGTGCTGTACCTCAAGCACATCGGCCAGGCCGACACGGGCTGCGATTTCGATTTTCTTCAGACCGAAACGCGCGCTCCGGCCGCGGGCGAGCCTGAAATCCACTGACCCGGGCACCGGGCGCACATACTAAAAAACCCACGGAGGAGACAACCATGCAACAGAAAAAACCGGCGGCGCGCGCACGCCTGGCCGTCCTGGCGGCCGCGGGGACGCTGGCCATCCTGCCAGGCGCGCTGATGGCGCAGGGCGCGGCCTGGCCCGCCAAGCAGATCAAGCTGGTCGTGCCGTTTCCGGCCGGCGGCAGCACCGACTCGGTGGGCCGCCTGCTGGCGGCAGAGCTGTCCAAGGAGCTGGGCCAGACCGTGGTGGTCGAGAACAAGGGCGGGGCCAACGGCAATATCGGCTCGGACATGGTGGCCAAGGCCGAGCCTGACGGCTACACGCTGCTGCTGTCGGGCGTGGGCTCCAACGCCATCAGCTACGCGGTCTACCAGAACATGCCGTACCGCAACAGCGACTTCGCGCATGTGTCGTTGCTGGCGACCGGTCCCAATGTGCTGGTGGCCAACAACGATTTCCCGGGCAAGACCTTCGCGGACTTCATCAAGCTGGTGCGCGAGAACCCGGGCAAGTACACGCACGCGAGTTCGGGCAGCGGTTCCTCCGGCCACCTGGCCATGGAAATGCTGGAGCAGGACGCCAAGATCGACCTGGTGCACGTGCCCTACAAGGGCGGCGCGGCCGCCATCACCGACATGATCGGGGGCCGCGTGCAGGTGATGTTCCTGAACCAAGACACGCTGCTGCCGCAGGTCACTTCGGGCAAGCTGCGCGCCTTGGCCGTGGCCAGCGCCAAGCGCAATCCCGCCTATCCCGATACGCCGACGGTGGCGGAATCAGGCTATCCGGGTTTTTCGGCCGAGTCCTGGTTTGGCCTGTCGGCGCCGGCCAAGACGCCGCCCGCCGTGATCCAGCGCCTGAACCAGGCGACGGTGAAGGCGCTATCCTCGCCCGAGATCCGGCAGAAGCTGGAGAGCGTGGGTTTCGTGGTGGTGGCGGACGACCCGAAGTCGTTCTCGGCGTTCGTGGATAACGAGATCGCGAAGTGGGGCAAGGCGGCCAAGGCTTCGGGCGCGAAGATGGATTGAATGCAGGGCCGGGCCTGAGGCCCGGCCGAACATGATTTTTCTCTATGAAGTGAAGACGGCAATGAACTCACCCCTACCCAACCGTTTCCGGCAACGCATCCTGGCACGCGAACGGCTCATCGGATTCTGGATGTGCATGTCCAGCCACATCACGGCCGAGCTCGTGGGGCTGGCCAATTTCGACTGGCTGCTGCTGGACGGCGAGCACTCGCCCAACGAGGTGCCGATGTTCCTGCAGCAGCTGCAGGCCCTGCAGGGCAGCGCCAGCGCCGCCGTGGGCCGGCCGTCGTGGAATGATCCGGTGGAGATCAAGCGGCTGCTGGATATCGGCTTCTACAACCTGCTGATTCCGTTCATCGAATCCGAAGAGGACGCGCGCCGGGCCGTGGCCGCCACGCGGTATCCGCCGCAAGGCATGCGCGGCGTGGCGGGCGCGCAGCGCAGCAACCGCTACGGCACGGTGCCGGACTACCTGCACACCATCAACGACAACATCTGCGTGCTGCTGCAGATAGAAAGCCGCCCCGGCATAGACGCGGTGGACGAGATCGCCTCCGTGGAAGGGGTGGACGGCGTGTTCATCGGGCCGTCCGACCTGGCCGCGGCGCTGGGCCATATCGGCAACCCGGGCCATCCCGAAGTCCAGGAGGCCATCCGCCACCTGTACCAGCGGGTGTCGGCCCAGGGCAAGGCCGTGGGCATCCTGGCGCCCGTGCATGCGGACGCGCGGCGCTATCTGGACATGGGCATGCACTTCGTGGCGGTGGGCACCGACCTGGGCGTGTTCAAGCAGGCGACCTTTGCCTTGCGCGAGGCGTTTCCGACCTGATGATGCTCAGGCGTCTTCCAGCGCCAGCAGCTCGCTGACCGTCTGGCGGCGGCGGATCAGGCGGGCCTTGCCCTGGTCCAGCAGCACTTCCGGCGCCAGCGGGCGGCTGTTGTAGTTCGAGGACATCGACGAGCCATAGGCGCCCGCGTCGTGGAATACCAGGAAATCGCCGATGCGCGGCTGCGGCAGCAACTGGTCCGACACGACGCCGCCGGCATCCTGGGTGAACACGTCGCCCGATTCGCACAGCGGGCCGGCCACGGCAATGCGCGTTTCGGCCGTGCCTTGCGGCCGGCTGCCGTCGGGCGCGTGCACCGAGATCTGGTGGTAGCTGCCGTACATGGCCGGACGCATCAGGTCGTTGAAACCGGCGTCGACCAGCGCGAAGTCGCGTTCCGGGCGGCGGTTGATGGCATGCACTTCAGACACCAGCGCGCCGGCCTCGGCGACCAGGAAGCGGCCCGGTTCGATTTCCAGGCGGATCTCGTGGCCCAGGCGCTCGGCGATGCGCCGGCGCGCCGCGTCCCATTGTTCGAAGTAGTGGTCGCAGTCGATGCGGGCGTCGCCTTCGCGGTAGGGAATGGACAGGCCGCCGCCCGCGGAAATGGCTTCGATGTCGTGGTCCAGCGAGGCCACCACGTCGACCATGGCGTCGCACACGCTGGACAGGTGGGCGTAGTCCACGCCCGAGCCGATATGCATGTGGATTCCGACCAGTTTCAGGCCGTGGCGGCGCACGATGGCCATGGCTGCCGCCACGTCGCCGATCCAGATGCCGTGCTTGCTCTGCGGGCCGCCGGTATTGGTCTTGTTGCTATGGCCGTGGCCGAAGCCCGGGTTGATGCGCAGCCAGACGCGATGGCCGGGCGAGGCCTGGCCGACGCGCGCCAGCATGTCCAGCGAGCCCGCGTTGACCGTGATGCCGTGCTTGAGCACGGCGGCCAGCGTGGCGTGGTCGATCAGGTCCGCGGTGAAGACGATGCCTTCCGGTTCGCCCTGGGGCTGGAAGCCGGCGGCCAGGCTGCGTTCGATCTCGCCCAGCGAGACCGCATCCACCACGGCGCCCTCGGCGCGCATCAGGCGCAGGATGTGCAGGTTGGAGCAGGCCTTCTGCGCATAGCGGATGGTGTCGAAGCGGCGCAGTTGCGCGATGCGTTCACGGATGACGGCGGCGTCGTACACCCAGAGCGGCGTGCCGTGTTCGGCGGCGAGTTGGGTGAGTTGGCGCGGATCGAAGGCCATGGCGGGCGAAACCTTGTGGATGGAAGTGAAAACAAGGCGGCATGATGCCCGGCTTCGGTCATCCAGTAAAATGCTTATATTTCCTTTATCGATTCATTCCTGATATGGGTCAGGCCATGCTGACACACCGCCAGATCGAAGTCTTCCGCGCCGTCATGATCGCCGGCAGCGTGACCAAGGCGGCCGAGCTGCTGGGCTCGTCCCAGCCGACTGTCAGCCGCGAGCTGGCGCGCATGGAGCAGGGCATAGGCTTCACGCTGTTCGACCGGGTGGCGGGGCGGCTGCGGCCCACCATGCCGGGCCTGGCGCTGTTCGACGAGGTCCGCCAGTCCTATGCCGGCCTGGAGCGGGTGGCCTCGGCCGCCGCGCGCCTGCGGGCCTACAAGGGCGGGCAGCTGTCGGTGATTGCCTTGCCGGTCTTTTCCCATTCCATCCTGCCGGACGCGTTCCGGCGCTTCCATGAGCGCCATCCCGGCGTGAGCCTGGCGGTGGAAACGCAGGAGTCCCCCTTCCTGGAGGAATGGCTGAGCGCCCAGCGCTACGACCTGGGCCTGACCGAACACGACGCGGCGCCGGCCGGCACGCGCGTGGAGCTGCTGCTGCAGGTGGACGAGGTATGCGTGCTGCCCGATGGCCACGCGCTCTTGGGCAAACGGCGCATGGAACTGGCGGATTTCGAGGGGCATGCGTTCGTCAGCCTGTCTTCCAGCGATCCCTATCGCATCCAGATCGACGAAGCCTTCGCCGAAGCCGGGGTGCTGCGGCGGTCCATCGTCGAGACGACGACCGCCGTGTCGGTGTGCACCTTCGTGCGCCAGGGCCTGGGCCTGGCCATCGTGAATCCGCTGACGGCGCTGGATTTTGTCGGCCGGGGGCTGCATATCCGTCCCTTGGCGCGCTCGTTTCCGTTTCGGGTCAGCGTGGTGTTTCCCGAGCATCGGCCGGGCAATCCGCTGGTGGACGGGTTGATGGCGTCATTGCGCGAGGCGGCGGAGGCAGCCCGGAGCCGCCTGGCATCGGGCCTGGATCAGGAAATGCCGCGCAGTCGCCGCTCGGCCGCCAGCCGGTAGGCGCGCAAGCGCGCCTTCAGTAGCGGGTCGCCCGCGAACTCGATGCCGGCAGGCAGGATGGAAGGGTCGAACACCAGGGCGCGTTGCGCGTCCTGATCTGGCGCAATGCGTTCCAGCATCAGGTATCCCAGGAGCATCGAGCCACCGTGTCCGGTCCAGGCCGTGGACGGGTCGTCCGTCGCGCCTTGTTCCGGCGCCGGAGTGAACGCCAGTTCCAGCGCCACCGGGCCCGCCGCCATGGCGTGGCGCAAGGCCTCGTCCATACAGTTCCGACCGGTCAGGGCCTTGTGCGCACCGTCGGCGTTCCTGCCCCGGATCGTCAGCCTGCCGGTTCGCGTCCGGCCATCCGCGGCAGTCAGGCGGTAGGAATGAAGCATGTGATAGCTGCGCGAGGCGTAGCCCGTGGGCAGGGTGTCTTGTTGCAGTTGGCCGAAGCGTTGCGCCGACGCATTGGCCGCCAGGTGGGCTTGCAGCGCTTCGGGGGCCGTGCGCTGCGCGTTCAAGGCCTGTATGAAGGCAAGAAACGTCTGCGGGTCTTGCGCGGGGAAACCGTCGATCGAGTGGCCGACGAGCACCAACTGGGAATCCTGTCCGATGCGCACGGCCAGGCCGCGCGGTTCGGCTTGCGGACTGTCCTGGCGAATCCGCGGGTCGGGGCCGGAGTCTGAGAATCGGGCGAGGAGCGGCTGCTCCGCGTCGTTGAACATGGACGAAGCGCAAAATTGCGCTGCCTGGGGCACGCCGAGGAGCCTGCCTTCCACAAGTAGTCCGCGCGCGTGGTTGACGCGGCAGCCTGGCGGGACATCCGCGCCCGCATGGAGCGCGTCGATCAGCTTTGCGGCGATGGAATCCGGCATGGAAGTCTCCTTTTTTCTAATGGATGTTCTGGCTCGTCGGCGCTACCCGAGGCCAGGCTTGAGCGCGATGTGCTTGTATTCGATGAAGTCCTCCAGTGCGGCGAGGCCGTTCAGGCGTCCGAGTCCGGACTGCTTGAAGCCGCCTTCCTCGGTGCCGTCATAGACCTTGGCCCAGTCGTTGATCCAGACCGAGCCGGCGTCGATCGCTTGCGCGACCCGCAGCGCCCGGTCCACATCGCGGGTCCAGACGCTGGCGGCAAGACCATATTCGTTGTCGTTGGCCAGCCGGACCGCCTCGGCCTCGTCATTGAAGCGCTGGATCGTCAGCACCGGGCCGAAGGTCTCTTGCTGCACGATGGCCAAACGGTTGTCGGAAACTTCCAGCAGCGTGGGGCGATAGAAGGCGCCGCGGGCCAGGGGGCCAGTGTTTATCGGGCCGCCGCGCTCGACGACGCCGGCGCCGGCGGCGATCGCCGCATCGACGGCCTGGTCCACGCGTTCGACGTTGGCGCGGTCGATCAAGGGCCCCATGTCGCTGTCCGGATCTGCTGCCGGGCCGACCTTGACCCTGCGCAGCCGGCTGGCGAGTCCTTCGCGGACCGCCGCGTAGATGCCGTTGTGCGCCAGCACTCGGGATCCGGTCATGCAGAACTGCCCGCTGAACACCGTGAGCGCTTTCTCCAGTACCGGTAGCGCGGCCTCCACGTCCGCGTCGTCGAAGAGGATCATCGGCGTCTTGCCGCCCAGTTCCATGCCGAAGCGTTTCAGGCGCTTGGCGCCGGCGCTGCCAATCGCGCGACCCGTGCGGGTGGATCCGGTAAAGCTGACGACAGGGACCTCGGGCGAGTCCACGAGATAAGCGGAGCCGTCGGACCCGCTTTCGAAGAACAGGTTGATGACGCCATCCGGGAGATCCTGCGCTTCGGCCATGATTTCGGCCATGAAGCTGGCGGTCTGCGCCACCTGGCCCGGCAGCTTGACGACGGCGGTGCAGCCCGCTGCCAGGGCCGGCGCCAGCGACCGTATCGTCAGCACGGCCGGAGAATTCCAGGGCGCGATCACGGCCGCCACGCCCATGGGTTTGCGTAGGACCATGGAGACGCTGCCGGGCCTGGGCGTGAGCGCCCGGCCGCTATCCAGCAGGGCGGCGGCGGCCGCGTAGCGCAGCTTGCCTGGAATCATGTCGAGTTCGAAGCCGGCTTCGCTCTTGATCTTGCCGTTTTCGAGCGAGAGGATGTCCAGCAGCCGGTCGCGGTTGCGTTCGAAGGCCTGCGCAAGCTGCTCCAGCACGCGGGCGCGCAGCTCGTGGTCGTGTGCCCAGGGAGTCGCATGGAAAGCTTGCGCAGCGGCGGCGACGGCGGATCTGGCGGCCAGCAGGCCGTTGTCGGGATAGTGGCCGATGACGTTGTAGGTGGCGGGATCGATGGACTCGCTCATGGGGCCTTCGGAGCGCTGGACGCCGCCGATCCAGTTGTATGCCTTGCGCGGCCTGGTGTTGTTCGCGGCGGTGTTCACGGTTTGGCCTCCGTGGTCCTGATCCAGTGGCTGACGCGCTCGGCCAGCATGACCACCGTGGGGTTGGTGGCGACCGAGGGGACATCCGGGAAGCTGGATGCGTCCGCGACCCGCAGCGCGGCGATGCCGCGCACGCGCCCCTGGTAGTCCGTCACGGCGTCGGGGTCCCTATCGCCGCCCATGGGCGCGGTCGAAGCGGGGTGATGATAGATGTCTAGCGCTTTGGGCAGCGCCGCTTCCAGCGCCGTGGCGTCCGCGGCGGCCGGGCCGGGCACGAGTTCCTGCGCGATGATTTCGGATAGCGGGCCCTGGCTCGCGATCCGGCGGATCAATTGGATGCCCTCGACCATCAGCTCCCGGTCGCGCGCCGTCCCCAGGATGTTGAGGTCGATGAGCGGAGCGGTACGCGGATCACGGTCCCGCAGCTTGAGCGTGCCGATGGAGCTGGGTCGGGTCAGCGCCAGGGCCAGCATGAAGATCGCGCCCGTGGGCGAGTCGGCGGGGTCGCCGTAGTGCACGGCGCTGACGTGCAGATCGCCGTCGCCGGGGCCGGCTTTGGACGACTGCGTCCAAAGAATCGCGCCGACTGGCGGAATGGGTAGCCCCAGGCGTTCGGGGTGGGCTGCCCAGATCGTGAAGTAGAAGGGGTGTTCCTGCAGGCGCCGCCCGACCGGTAGATCGGCCGCAACCGGAATGCCCAGCGCCTGGAGGTCGGCGGCGGGACCGATGCCCGAGCGCAGCAGGATGGCCGCCGACCCGTAGGCGCCGGCCGACAGCACGATCTCGCCAGCGGCGATCCGCTGGCCGTCGGCCAGGATCAGGGCTTGCGCCCGGCCGTCCTTGATCTCGACGCGGTCCGCCAGCGTTTCGCTGAGGATCGTCAGGTTGGGGCGGGCCCTTACGGCGTCTGAAAGATAGGTCATGCCTGTGTTCAGCCGCTGGCCCATGCGGTTGTTCATGGGGTAGGGGCCGACGCCGAATGGGGAGTCGCCGTTGAAGTCCTGCACCCTGGGATGGCCCGCCATCTGGGCCGACACCAGGAAGGCGCGCTGCATGTCGGAAATCTCGTCGTCCTGCAACTGGTGCACGGGCTCGGGGCCTGCTCGGCCATGGCATTGGTCCGCGCCCGAGGCGGTCCATTCGCTGCCGCGGAAGAATGGCAGCACGTCGACGATGGACCAATGCGGCAGGCCGGCCTGGGTCCAGCGTTCGAAGTCGGCGGCGGGCGCCCGCATCCAGACGCCGGCATTCACGGCCGAGGAACCGCCCAGCACCTTGCCGCGCGGGACGGGGAAGGATTTTCCGCTCCAGCCCGGCAGGGAGGCGTATCCCCAGTCGTGCCTGGCGTCGCCGCCGATGATGTGCTGGGCGCGGACGGCGTCCGGATAGGCGTGCGGCGGATAGGCTGGGCCGGCCTCGACCAGCAGCACGCGGCGGCCCGCGTCTTCGCTCAGGCGGCTGGCCAGCACGGCGCCCGCGGAACCGCCTCCCGCCACGATGATGTCGAAGGCGGCGTTCTCAAATTCTGAATTTTCCGACCCCTTGGGGTGGCGCAGTCCTGTATTCATAGCGTTCCCGGCTGAAAATTTCGAGCTTGTGTCAGGATGGGAGGTCCAATCGCATCGGACACTGATCGGATTCAGGCTGTCGCGGCCGGTCAGCAAATCACCCACTGGGGTGCATCATTCATCGGTACTGCCGCCAACAGAAGACGGGCGGCGGTCTCTAGACTCGCGAGCATATGTCCGGAACCTTCTCGATCGAATCGTTCAGTGCGATGGTGGCCTTCGCGGCCACCGTCGAATCCGGCAGTTTTGCCGCGGCCGGGCGCAAGCTGGGCCTGTCTGCTTCGGCGGCGGGCAAGGCGGTCGAAAGGCTGGAGCTGAAATTGGGCGTGCGGCTGCTGCATCGCAGCACCCGTTCGCTGGGCCCGACCGGCGAGGGCGAGGTCTTGTACCGTTATGTCAGCAAGATCCTGAAGGATCTCCAGGAGGCGGAACGCGAATTGCAGCTGCTCCAGAACACGCCTCGCGGCCGCCTCAAGATCAGCGTCCCCACGGTGATGGGGCGCAGGATCGTGTTGCCGGCGCTCAGCGACTTCCATTCGCGCTTTCCCGAGGTCGTGGTCGACATCAATCTCGACGACCTGATCGTCGACGTGATCGAGGACGGATACGACGTCGTGCTGCGCCTGGGCGAACTGGAGGATTCCGGGTTGCAGGCCCGCAGCATCGGCCCGCACTCGTTCACGACTTGCGCCTCGCCTGCCTACCTGGCGCGCCACGGCATTCCTCGGACCCCGGCGGACCTCAGTGATCATCACTGTATCCACTATCGCTTTCCGACCACGGGACGGCCGGAAACCTGGGCCTTCAAGGGCGTGCAGCCGGGCAAGCTGCCCAAGCCTTCCGGCGTCTTGAACGATGGCGAAGCCCTGGCTTCCGCCGCGATCAGCGGATTGGGGATCGTGCAGGCGCCCAGCTACCTGGTAAAGGAGGATGTGGCGGCAGGGCGGTTGCAGCCAGTGCTCGAGGACTACACGGAAAACCGCGGCAGCGTATCGCTGCTATGGCCGCCCAGGTCGGCGGAAATCGCCAGGGTCCGCGTGTTCATCGACTTCTTCGCCGAACGGATCGCTGCGCAGCTGTAGCTGGGTCGAGCGAAAGCCGTGCTCGGGCCTCGGCTGGGCGGGATGGCGCGCGTCGGGCAAAGGCCGCTGCGGCGGCCAGGAACGCAAAAAAGGATGCCCAGGGGCATCCTTTTTCATTTGCCGTATTCGTGACGCCCTGAGAACAGGGCGGCAGAATGGCTTAGGCCAGCGCCTTGATGGCGGCAGCCAGGCGGCTCTTGTGGCGAGCGGCCTTGTTCTTGTGGATGATGTTCTTGTCGGCCACGCGATCGATCACGCTGGAGGCCTTCTGGAACACTTCGCCAGCCGCAGCCTTGTCGCCAGCGGCGATGGATTGGCGAACGCGCTTGATGGCGGTGCGCAGCATCGAGCGCAGGCTGGAATTGTGCTTGTTGCGCTCAACGGATTGGCGAGCGCGCTTGCGGGCTTGGGCGGTATTGGCCATGTTGCTATATAAGTTGAATTCGGCAAAGTCGAACATTGTAGCAAGTCCCTACGGGAATGCAAGCTTTTAATGTCTGATCAACCGATGGAGCGCCCGTCAACCGGGCGGGGGGCGCTGCGGGAAGAATTCCCTGGGCTGGGGAGCCCTTGCGGATGGTCCTCATGCACAGTCTTGAGGAAGACCCGTGGCGCCTACTGGATAAAAACACCGTGCTTAGTATACAACGAGAAGCCCCTCTGGCGGCACGGCGCGCACACCGGCGTTGTCAGGTGGCGACGTTGATCGAGACAAACCAGGGCGTGAAGCGGCGGACGTGGATGGGCATCATGTCGCGCAGCGTATCGAGCGCGGCGTCGGTGTCGTCCAGCGGGAAATGGCCGGATACCGGCAGGCCGCCGGCGGCCATGGACACGCGCAGCGTGCCGCTGCGGTAGGGGCGCAGGGCGGCGATCACTTCGGCCAGTGGGCGGCCGCGGGCTTCGACCCAGCCGGCTTCCCAGGCGGCCTCGGCCATGAGCTCGGCGCGCGGGGTGTCCATGCGGGCGGCATCGAACCGGGCGCCGGTACCGGCACGGACGGTGCCGTGGGCGCCGGACATGGTCTCGACCTCGACCTCGTGTTCATGCACCACCACCAGCGTGCGCTGGGCTTGCTGGCGCACCATGTAGCGGGTGCCCAGGGCGCGGACCGTGCCTTCGGCCGTCTGGACCAGGAAGGGGCGGCGCGCGTCGGGGGCTACCGACACCGTCACGGCGCCATCCAGCAGGCGGACCTGGCGGTAGGCGGGGGTGAAATCCAGGTTGACGCGGCTGCGGGCGTCCAGCAGCAGCTGGCTGCCGTCGGATAGCACGTAGCGGCGGCGTTCGCCGGTGGCCGTGGCGGCATCGGCCGCGACGTTGCCCAGGGGGTAGAAGGCATTGCCCACGTAAGCCGCGCAGGCGCCGGTACCGGCGAGCGCCAGCGCGCCGGTCAGAAAGCGGCGGCGCGGCGGCGTGATGGCGGGCCCGGGAGGGGCGGCGAGGGGCGGAACGGGCTGGCTGGCCGTGGCGTAGCCAACGGGGTAGGCGTCGCCAAGCCGGCCGAAGGTCGATCCTTCGAGCGATCCGGTCAGCTGTTGCCAGGCGTTTTCATGGGCTGGGTCGGCAGCGCGCCACGCCAGGAAATTGTTGTAGTCCTGTGCGGTCGCCTTGCCGGAACGCAATAACAGCAGCCAATTGATTACCTGGTCCGCCATGGGTTGTCCTTGGGCGTACTTCACTTCATGTCCCCGCAGTGCTTCAAGGGGGATCCTTTCGATGGCAATTTGTAAATAATAAAGGTTTTTTACCAAAGATTACCGGCTGATTGTCAATTCTTGACGAATCTAATGCAAAAAAGCCGGCACTAGACCGGCTTTCGGGGTGTATATAGACAGATTGTCCGAACTTAACGCGCCGGACGTCGGCCGAAGTCCCTAGGACGGAAGCCAAACAGTAACAACATTCCGAAGTAGACCGCGCCGCTGGCTGCCAGCACGCCGGCCAGCCAGGCCACCCGCTGCCAGGAATGGGCCTGCAGGGCGATCCAGTCGATGCGCCCGTCCGCATACCAGAGCAAGGCCGCCAGCGCCGCCAGGGCGGGCAAGAGGCGCAGCGCGAACGCGGCCCAGCCGGGGCCGGGCTGGTAGACGCCGCGGCGGCGCAGCCCGATCAGCAGCGCCAATGCGTTCAGGCAGGCGCCCAGGCCGATGGCCAGGGCCAGCCCGGCATGGGCCATCAACGGCACCAGCACCAGGTTCATCAGCTGCGTCAGGATGAGGACGCCGATGGCGATCTTCACCGGCGTGCGGATGTCCTGCTTGGCGTAGAAGCCGGGCGCCAGGATCTTCACCGCCAACAGCCCGATCAGCCCGGCGGAATAGGAAATGACCGCCAGGCGGGTCTGGCTCACGTCCTGGGCGGCGAAGGCGCCGTAGTGGAACAGGGTGGCGACCAGGCCATCGGACAGCAGCGCCATGCCCACCGCTGCCGGCAGGCCCAGCAGCAGCACCAGGCGCAGGCCCCAGTCCAGCAGTCCGCTGTAACCGCCGTGGTCGTCGCGGGCATGGGCCGCGGACAGGCTGGGCAGCAGCACCGTGCCCAGCGCCACGCCCAGCAGCGCCGTGGGGAATTCCATCAGGCGGTCGGCGAAGGACAGCCAGGTGACGCTGCCCGGCGTCAGCCAGGTGGCGATATTGGTGTTGATCAACAGCGAGATCTGCGCGACCGAGACGCCCAGGGTGGCGGGCGCCATCTGCTTGAGGATGCGCTGCACCGTGGGGTCGCTCCAGGCTTCGCGGAACCGCAGCGTAAAGCGCGGGGTCAAGCCGAGCCGGGCCAGGGCGATCCATTGCACGGCCAGTTGCGCCAGGCCGCCGATCATGACGCCGATGGCCAGCGCGTAGACCGGTACGTCCATGCGCGGCGCGAGCCAGATGCAGGCGGCGATCATGGCCAGGTTGAGCAGCACCGGCGTGAAGGCTGGCACGGCGAAGCGGCGCCAGGTATTGAGCACGCCCGAGGCGAAGGCGATCAGCGACATGCAGAAGATGTAGGGGAACATCACCCGCGTCATCCAGACCGCGGCGCCGAATTCGGTGTCGCGGGCCGCGCCGCGCAGGCCGCTGGCCATGGCCGATACCACCCAGGGCGCGGCGACGATGCCGATGAGCGTGATCAGCATCAGCGCCGCCGTCAGCAGCAGGGCCACGCGGTCCAGCAAGGTGCGGACTTCGGCTTCGGAGCGGTTGTTGCGGGCTGCGCCCAGGATGGGCACGAAGGCCTGGGCGAAAGCGCCTTCGGCGAACAGGCGGCGCAGCAGGTTGGGAATGCGGAAAGCGACCCAGAAGGCGTCGGTGATGGGGCCGGCGCCGAAAGCGCGGGCCACCAGGATGTCGCGGATCAGGCCGGAAATGCGGGACAGCAGGGTGAAGCTGCTGACCGTGGCCGCCGAACGAAACAGGCTCATGGATAGGACTACTGAAAAAAAACGGGCCGGTCCGGCCCGGCGAGGCTGCGCGCAAGCGCGAGACGCCCAATGAAAACAGGCCCACCTGGTGGGCCTGTCTTTGTACTACATCACTTCGGCGGCATGCGGATGGCGCCGTCCAGGCGGATGGTTTCGCCGTTCAGCATGTCGTTGGTGATGATGCTGTGGACCAGCTTGGCGTAGTCTTCCGGGCGGCCCAGGCGGGCGGGGAAGGGAATGCTGGCGGCCAGCGAGTCCTGCACTTCCTGCGGCATGCCGAAGATCATGGGCGTGCCGAAGATGCCGGGGGCGATGGTCATGCAGCGGATGCCGGTCTTGGACAGGTCGCGCGCGATGGGCAGGGTCATGCCGGCCACGCCGGCCTTGGAGGCGGCGTAGGCGGCCTGGCCGATCTGGCCGTCGAAGGCCGCGACGGAGGCGGTGTTGATCATCACGCCGCGTTCGCCGGTGGGCTCGGGCGCGTTGGCGCTCATGGCTTCGGCGGCCAGGCGCATCATGTTGAAGCTGCCGATCAGGTTGATCGACACGACCTTCTGGAACAGTTCCAGCGGATGCGCGCCGTTCTTGCCCACGATCTTGGCGGCGGGCGCGACGCCGGCGCAGTTCACCAGGCCAAAGAGCGTGCCCAGCTCGAGCGCGGCGGCCACGGCGTTCTTGCCGTCGGCTTCCTGGGTCACGTCGCAGTGGACGTAGCGCTGGCCCAGTTCCTTGGCCAGGGCCGAGCCCGGCTCGTCCTGCACGTCGGCGATGACGACCTTGGCGCCGTTTTCGACCAGCATGCGCACCGTGCCGGCGCCCAGTCCGGACGCGCCGCCCGTGACGATGAATACCTTGTTCGCGATTTCCATGTGTCTACCACCAGTGAGTTCTAGGGATGAAAGCGGCGCGGCAGGCGCCGGATATGACTAGGCCTTCGGGGCCGGCCGGACGCGATGCGTTCCGGTGCCAGCGCCGAAGGCCTGTGAGCCATCGAGGCGCCGATCAGCCTTGGACGGCTGCGAACAGGCGCGCCTTGATTTCCTCGACCGCGCCGACGCCGGAGATCTTGCGGTACTTAGGCGCGTCGGCGGGATTCTGCTGGGCCCAGGACGAGTAGTAGTCGACCAGGGGGCGGGTCTGTTCGCGGTACACGGACAGGCGGTTGCGCACGGTGTCCTCGCGGTCGTCGTCGCGCTGGATCAGTTCTTCGCCGGTGACGTCGTCACGGCCTTCGACCTTGGGCGGGTTGAAGCGCACGTGGTAGCTGCGGCCGCTGGGCTGGTGCACGCGGCGTCCGCTCATGCGTTCGATGATGTCTTCCTCGGGGACTTCGATTTCCACCACGTAGTCCAGCTTGACGCCGGCGCTCTTGAGCGCGTCGGCCTGCGGGATGGTGCGGGGGAAGCCGTCGAACAGGTAGCCGTTGGCGCAGTCGGACTGCTTCAGGCGGTCCTGCACCAGGCCGATGATGATCTCGTCGGAAACCAGGCCGCCGGCATCCATGACCTTCTTGGCTTCGATGCCCAACGGCGTGCCCGCTTTGACCGCGGCGCGCAGCATGTCGCCGGTGGAGATCTGGGGAATGCCGAAGTGTTGGGTGAGAAACGCGGCCTGGGTGCCTTTGCCGGCGCCGGGAGGTCCGAGCAAGATGAGACGCATGAGTGCTCCTGAAGGGGTGTATTTTTTGTGATCCGGGGAATTATGCCGCAATGCAGCAGCCGATGCGGAGCCGCGCCATAGGAAATAACCCTTATATCTGCTTGCTGTAGACCAGTCGGACGCGCTCCAGGTCCGCCGGGGTATCTACGCCCGCGGCAGGAGGGTGGGACGCCCGATGGACGACGATGACGTGGCCGTGTTCCATGGCCCGCAGCTGTTCCAGCGATTCGAAGCGCTCCAGCGCGCCTTGCGGCAGGGTCGGATAGCGGCGCAGGAACGACACCCGGTACGCATACAGGCCGATGTGGTGCCAGGCGGGCAGGCCGTCGGCCAGCACGCGCTCGCCCGAGGCCAGCGCGTCGCGCGCCCAGGGGATCGGGGCGCGCGAGAAATACAGGGCGCGATCGTTCGCGGCGCAGACCAGCTTCACCACGTTGGGGTTGAACAGCGCCTCCGCGTTGGCCAGGGGGCAGGCGCAGGTGGCGATGTCGGCCTCGGGGCTGGCCTGCAGCTTGGCCGCGACCGCGTCGATGAGTTCGGGTTCGATCAGCGGCTCGTCGCCCTGTACGTTGACCACGATGGCGTCGTCGGGCAGGCCCAGCTGTTCCACGGCTTCGGCCAGGCGGTCGGTGCCGGTCGGGTGGTCGGCGCGGGTCATCAGCGCCTGCAGCCCGTGCGCCTGCGCCGCCTGCTGGACGCGGAGGTCGTCGGTGGCCACGTAGACGCGCGAGGCGCCGGACAGCGCCGCGCGCTCGGCGGTACGCACGACCATGGGCTTGCCGGCGATGTCGGCCAGCGGCTTGTCGGGCAACCGGGTCGAGGCGGTGCGCGCCGGGATCAGGGCGATGAAGCTCATGCGCGGCGCTTTCAGTGCGTGGCGGGGGCGTCGTCCAGCGCGCGGGCTTCCGATTCCAGCATGACGGGGATGCCGTCGCGCACGGGGAAGGCCAGGCGGTCGGCGCGGCAGACCAGTTCGGCTTGCTGCCGGTCGTGTTCGAGGCGGCCCTTGCACAGCGGGCAGACGAGGATGTCGAGTAGGCGGGATTCCATGACCGGAATTCTAAAGCAGTTTGCCTGGGGCCGGGCCGCGCGGCGCCGCCAGGCGGACGGTTTGCTAGGGCCGGGCCGGCTGGCGCAGCGCCTGTGCCAGCCAGTCGAACAGCTGCGGGTCGGAAAAGCCCGCGCGCACGGGCACTTCCCACAGGCGCGCATCGTTCAGGGCGGCGCATTTGATCGCGTCCTTGGACGTGACCAGGATGGCCTCGGCCGTGAGCGCCTGGAAGGGCGATTCGGCGTAGTCGTGATGATCGGGCAGGGCGAGCGCGGTTTCCAGCTGGATGCCGGCGCTGCGCAAGGTGGTGAAGAAGCGCTCCGGATTGCCGATGCCGGCGGCCGCCGCGATGCGCGGCTGGCCGGCGAAGTCCGCCAGGGGGCGCGTGCCGCGGCCCGAGACCTGGCGCGTGTCGCCCGGTTCCAGCCACATGCGGACCTGGCGCGGCCGCTGGCCGGCGCTGGCGGGTGGCGGCTGGCCGTCGGGCGTGCCGATGTTCGTCACCACCACGTCGACCTCCCGCAGCCGTTCGGCCGGTTCGCGCAAGGGGCCGGCGGGCAGCAGGCGGCCATTGCCCACGCCGCGCTCGTCCTGCACCACGATTTCGACGTCGCGCGCCAGCGCCAGATGCTGCAGGCCGTCGTCCGAGACGATCACGTCCACCTTGGGGTGGGCCTGCAGCAGGGCCTGGGCGGCCAGGGCGCGCTTCGGGTGCACGGCGACCGGGGCGCCCGTGGCGCGGGCGATCAGGGCGGGTTCGTCTCCGAAGCGGGCGGCTTCGAGTTGGCCCAGCCCGACGCGGGCGTGCGGGCCGACCTTGACGCCGTAGCCGCGGCTGACGACGCCCGGGGTATAGCCGCGAGACCGCAACGCTTCAACGGTGGCGATGACCATGGGGGTCTTGCCCGTGCCGCCGACATAGATGTTGCCGATCACCACGACGGGAACGGGGGCGCGGTAGGAACGGCGCGTGCCGTCCAGATAGCGCTGGCGCTTGCGCGCCACCTCCCAGGCGGTCAGCCGGGACAGGGGCAGCAGCAGATTGGAGAGCCAGCCGCCGCGCTGCCATTGGCGCGCCAGCAGCGTCGAGGCACGTTTGGCGCTCACCGGGTGGTCTGCGCGGCGAAGTTGACGCGGCCGATGCCAGCCAGGCGGGCGGCTTCCATGACGTTGATCACGGACTGGTGGGTGGCCTGGGCGTCGGCGTTGATGACGACCAGCGGTTCGGTCTTGCCGGCCGCCGCCTGGCGCAGGGCGTCGGCGATTTCCGGCGGCGTGGAGACGTCGATGAGCGTGCCGTTGAGCGCATAGCGCCCATCCTGGCTGATGGCGACTTCCAGCGCCGGAGGCGTGTCCTGTTCCATCGAGGCCTGGGGCAGCGTCACCTTCAGCTGGGTGAAGCGCGCGAAGGATGTGGTTGCCGCCAGGAAGATCAGGATGACCAGCAGCACGTCGATGAGCGGAATCAGGTTGATATCCAGCTCATCGCGGTCGCCGCGGGGGCCGCGGAAATTCATGAACGGCCCTCGCGCATGGCGGAGCCGGGGGAGACGGCGCGGACCAGGCGCGCCGCGGTTTGTTCCATGGCGCTGAGGTAGCCGTCGACGCGGCCGCGCAGATAACGGTGCGCGATCATGGCGGGAATCGCGATGAGGATGCCGAAGCCGGTGTTGTACAGCGCCATCGAGATGCCGCGCGCCAGTTGCGCGGGATCGCCGCCGCCGGGGGTGTAGGAGCCGAAGATCTCGATCATGCCGATCACGGTGCCGAACAGGCCCATCAGGGGCGCGACCACGGCGATGGTGCCGATGGCGGAAATGTAGCGGCTGAGGTCATGGGCCACGGCGCGGCCGGCGTCCTCGACCACGTTGCGCAGTTCCTCGCGCGGCAGGTGGCGGTGACGCATCACTTCGGCCAGGATCCGGCCCAGCGGCGAATTCCGTTCGAGACGGTTGATGGATTCGGGCGTGTCCTGGCGGTTGCGCAGCATTTCAGCCACTTGGTCGCTCAGGCCGCGCGGCATGACCAGCCCGCGGCGCAGCGAGAGGAAGCGCTCGAAGATCAGCGCCAAGCCCAGGACGGATGTCGCCAGCAGGGGCCAGATCGGCCAGCCGGCCTCGCGCAGTATGGAAAGCAAAGCGTTCAACTCCCGGGGGGAACCGGCGCGCAAGACGGCGCGAGCCGGTATCTGATCAAGCCGAAACTGTAACGGTGCGGCAGGGGCGTGGCAAGTCGGTACGACCCCCAATCTATCCACAGATCTTGTGGATAATTCTGTGCAAAACTTCCCGGGAAGGCTTGTGGGCACAGGGCTTGCACTTGTTTGCTTCAATTGAGAGCAGCTTCGTTTTTCCTAAAATCACATAAAAATCAATAAGTTAATTCGAATTTGCTGGCTTTCGGGCCGGTTGGGGGAAATTTGCTGGGACGCGGTATGATTGCGGCCCGCTACGCGGCTCCTGTGGACAGGTACGCATCGGAAAGCCCCATGACAATTGAATCTACAGTCACAAACAACGTATTTGCGCGGGATATCCTGACGGTTGCCCAGCTGAATCAAGCCGTGGGGCAGTTGTTGGAGCGCAGCATCCCGGCGCTGTGGGTGCGCGGAGAGATTTCCAACTTCACGGCGGCGGCTTCCGGGCATTGGTACTTCACGCTCAAGGACAGCCGGGCCTCCGTGCGCGCCGTCATGTTCAGAAGCCGCGCCAGCGCGGTGGGCTTTACCCCGCGCGCCGGCGATCAGGTCGAAATCCGGGCCCGCGTGTCCCTGTATGAGCCGCGCGGCGACTATCAGCTGCAGGCTGACGCCATGCGGCGGGCCGGACTAGGCAATCTGTACGAGGCGTTCTTGCGCCTGAAGGAGCAGCTGGCTGCCGAAGGCCTGTTCGATCCGTCCGTCAAGCGCGAACCCGTGCGCCTGCCGCGGGCCGTCGGCGTGATTACGTCCCTGCATGCCGCGGCGCTGCGGGACGTGCTGTCGGCGCTGGCGCGCCGCGCGCCCCAGGTGCCCGTGATCATCTATCCGGCGCCGGTCCAGGGGGCGGATGCCGCAGGGCGGCTGGCGGCCCAGGTGCGCATGGCCAACCAGCGCGCCGAAGTCGACACGCTGCTGCTGGTGCGTGGCGGCGGCAGCATCGAGGATCTCTGGAGCTTCAACGACGAGGCGCTGGCCCGCGAGGTCGCGGGCAGCGCCATTCCGGTCATCAGCGGGGTGGGGCACGAAACGGATTTCACCATCGTCGATTTCGTGGCCGACGTGCGCGCGCCGACGCCGACCGCCGCCGCCGAGCTGGCCTGCGTGCCGCGTTCCGAATTGCTCGGCCGGGTCATGCAGGCGGCGCAGGCGATGACACGCGGCCAGCAGCGCCGGCTGGAGCGCGCCGCGCAGCGGCTGGACCGCGCTGCGGCGCAATTGGTGTCCCCGGCCCAGCGCCTGGAACATCAGCGCGAGCGCCTGAACAGCCTGCGCTTCCGTCTGGCGACCGCCTGGTCCGGCCCCCAGGAGCGCCGCGCCGCGCGCGTCAACCTGCTGACGCAGCGCCTGGCGCATCGCGTGCCCGATACCGGCCGTGCCGCCGACCGCCTGGCGGGCGCCGCGCGGCAACTGGGCCAGGCGCACGCGCGGCTGCTGGTGCAGCGGCGCAACCGGCTGGCGTCCGCCACGGCGCAACTGCGCGCGCTGGACCCGGGCAACACGCTGGCGCGCGGCTACGCCATCGCGCGCGATGACCAGGGCCGCATCGTGCGGGACGGGGCCGCGCTGGCGGCGGGGCAAGCGCTGGACCTGAGTTTCGCGCAAGGCGGCGCCGAAGTCGCGGTCACGCGCAGCCGCGATACGCGCGAAGCGTCCTGAGCGCCGGCCTGCGCGATTGCGCGGCGCTCAAGAGCCCCTGCGCGCGCCGCATGTGCACATGCTTCCAGTCATAAGCAGATGCGTCCCTTAACCCCGCGCGGGCGCGGGGTTAACGCGGTATCCTCAGTAGTTGCCGATACAATTGACCGGCTTGATCGTGCACTCAACAGAAGGAACCTCACATGGCACATACTCTTCCCCCCCTGCCTTACGAACTGGACGCGCTGGCTCCGCACATCTCCAAGGAAACTCTGGAGTTCCACTACGGCAAGCATCACCAGACCTACGTCACGAACCTGAACAACCTGATCCCGGGCACGGAATTCGAAACGCTGTCGCTGGAAGACATCGTGAAGAAGTCCTCGGGTGGCATTTTCAACAACGCCGCCCAGGTCTGGAACCACACCTTCTACTGGAACAGCCTGGCTCCCAAGGCTGGCGGCGCTCCCACCGGCAAGCTGGCTGACGCCATCAACGCCAAGTGGGGCAGCTTTGACGCCTTCAAGGAAGCCTTCAACAAGTCGGCCGCCGGCAACTTCGGTTCGGGCTGGACCTGGCTGGTCAAGAAGGCCGACGGCTCGGTCGACATCGTCAACACCAGCAATGCCGCCACCCCGCTGACCACGGCCGACAAGGCGCTGCTCACCTGTGATGTGTGGGAACACGCCTACTACATCGACTACCGCAATGCCCGTCCCAAGTACCTGGAAAATTTCTGGGCGCTGGCGAACTGGGAATTCGCGGCCAAGAACTTCGCCTGACCGGCAAAGTCTGGCCCGCCGCGGCATCGCGCCGCGGCCCCGCTGGCAAACCCCTCGCGCAAGCCTGGGGTTTTCTTTTTGTTCAGCAAAAATTCAGCCTGTGAAATCCCTGTCGATTGTCGAATTCATTGCGGGGAAATGAAGAAGAAACCGGCTTTTCTTCCGGGTTATCCCTAGGTTTGCGAGCCACTATCGTTGGCCCCGGTCGACGACTGAACCACGGGGTCCACGGCCGCGGCATGCCCGCCATAAACCGTGGTAACTACAGGGAAGGGAAGCATGTTGCGGTTATTTTCGGGTTTGCGCATTGGCGCGCGCCTGTCGGGCGCGTTTCTGCTGGTGGCAGTGATAGGCGGTGCGATCGGGGGCTTCGGGGTTTGGGGCCTGGCGCGCATCAATGAAATGAACGACCGGCTTTACGACACCGAGCTGCGCGGCATCTCGGACATCAAGGAAGCCAATATCAATCTGATCTATGCGGGCCGCGCCCGCAGCGGCTACCTGGCCGCGTCCACCGACAAGGAGCGCCAGGCGCTGCGCAAGCAGTTCGACGACGCCGTGGCCGCTATGGACGCCCTGCGCGAAAAGGCTGCCGCCAATTTCTATTCGGAAGAGGGCAAGCGCCTGCTGGCGCAGTTCACCGAGACCGAGCAGGTCTGGAAGCGCGAATCCGCCGCTTTCTTTGCCGCCGCGCAGGCCCGGCCGCTGACCCAGGCCGATCCGCAAGTGGCCGAGATCGAGGCGCGCGTGATCGCCTCGTCGCAGAAGCTGGATGACCTGATGACGACCTTGGCGAAGGCCAAGGAAAACGTCGCGGCGCAAAGCGTGCAGGCGGGCACGGACCTGTATGAAACGTTGCGCGCCGTCATGATCGTCCTGGCTGTGATCGGCGTCGCGGTCGGCATGTTGCTGGGCTGGCTGGTGACGCGCGGCATCGTGCGCCCGCTGGAACAGGCCGTGACGGCCGCGCGCCAGGTTGCGGCCGGCGATCTGACGACCGACATCCAGGTCGCCACGCGTGACGAAACCGGCGACCTGATGGGCGCGCTCAAGACCATGAATGAAAGCCTGGCGCGCATCGTCAAGGACGTGCGCGACGGCTGCGAAAGCATCGCCTCGGCGTCCTCGCAGATCGCGCAGGGCAACGCCGACCTGTCGCAGCGTACCGAGGAACAGGCCTCGTCGCTGGAGGAAACCGCGGCGTCGATGGAGCAGCTGACCAGCACCGTGCAGCAGAACGCCAACAACGCCAGCGAAGCGGACCGCCTGGTCAACCAGGCTTCCACCGTGGCGGTGCGCGGCGGCGAGGTGGTGGAGGGCGTGGTCCAGACCATGAGCGCGATTTCCGACAGCTCGCGCCGCATCGCCGACATCACGGGCGTGATCGACGGCATCGCCTTCCAGACCAACATCCTGGCGCTCAACGCCGCCGTGGAAGCGGCGCGCGCGGGCGAGCAGGGCCGCGGCTTCGCCGTGGTGGCGGGCGAGGTGCGCACGCTGGCGCAGCGCTCGGCGGTGGCGGCCAAGGAGATCAAGGCCCTGATCGACGAGTCGGTCACGCGCGTCGAGGGCGGCACGCGCCAGGTCGACGAGGCCGGCCGCACCATGCGTGAAGTGGTGGATAGCGTGCGCCAGGTCGCCACCCTGGTGCGCGAAATCGCCAGCGCATCGGAAGAGCAGTCCGCCGGCATCGGCCAGGTCAACCAGGCCGTGGCGCAGATGGACACCGTGACCCAGCAGAACGCGGCATTGGTGGAGGAGGCGGCCGCTGCCGCCGCCAGCATGCAGGAACAGGCCACCCGCCTGGCCCAGGAAGTGCGCCGCTTCAAGGTGGAAGCGGGCGGCGGATCGGCCCGCGAAGCCCAGGTCCGCCTGGTGCAGGCCGTGCCCGTGGCGTCGCGCAAGCAGCCGGCCGTGCCCGCAGCGCGTCCCGCGCTGGCGCAGGCTTCGGACGACGACTGGTCGACGTTCTGATCCTGCGTTGTGGGCTGCCGGTCAGGTGGGAGTGGTAAGGTTAGCCACCTCCAACCGAGCCGGCTTGTGCCCATGAACCTGCCCGACCCCCTACGCCGGCTGCTGGCCGGCCCGCGCCGATGGGCGCATCGCAAGGTGCGCCAGATCAACCGCCTGTCGCGCAAGAGCGTTCAGATGGGGCTGCTGCTGGGGGGCGCCGGCCTGGTGGCGCTGATGTCGCTGGGCTTTGCCTATCTGGCCGACAAGGCGTTGGAATGGAACCGCGAGTGGGTGGCCTACAACGGCTGGCTGGCGCTGCTGGTCCTGCCGCTGAGCCTGGCGGCCTTGCGCTGGCTGACCTTGCGCTTCGCACCCAACGCGTCGGGCAGCGGCATTCCCCAGGTCATCGGCGCCTTGTCGCTGCCGCCGGGCGCCAGCCAGAACAGCCTGGTGGCGCTGGGGCAAACCCTCTGGAAGATTCCGCTCGCGTTTTTCGGCATGCTGGCCGGCGCGTCGATCGGCCGCGAAGGGCCGTCGGTCCAGGTGGGCGCCGCGCTGATGCTGGCCTGGGGCGACTTCTGGAAGCGGCGCGGCGTGCAGTTGCGCGGCTTCCATGCCAATGAACTGATCGCCGCCGGGGCCGCGGGCGGCCTGGCCGCCGCCTTCAACGCGCCGCTGGCCGGCGTCATCTTCGCCATCGAGGAACTCGGACGCGGCACCGTGCTGCGCTGGCAGCGGCTGGTGCTGATCGGCGTGCTGGCCTCGGGCTTTCTGGTCGTGGCCGTGGTCGGCAACAACCCCTATTTCGGCGTGTTCGGCGGCGCGCCGCTGGCGCATGGCATGGTGATGTGGGTGGCCATCTGCGCGGCCCTCAATGGTGCATTGGGCGGCATATTCGCCCGGCTGCTCGGCAAGGGGGCGGCCGGCAGCGCGCCACTCTCCTGGCGCGCCTGGATCCGCGCGCATCCGATCTGGACGGCCTTCATCATGGGCCTGGTCCTGGCGCTGATCGGGCTGGCCACGGCCGGCAGCGTCTACGGCACGGGCTATGGCGTGGCCGCCGACCTGCTGTCGGGCAAGGACACGGCGCCCGCCAGCTTCGGCCTGGCCAAGCTGGCCGCGACCGTCGCTTCGTATTGGGCGGGCATACCGGGCGGCATCTTCACGCCGGCCCTGACCACGGGCGCGGGCATCGGCCACCATATCTGGCAACTGGCGGGAGAGGGCGTGGACCACCGCGTGCTGGTGCTGATTTCGATGGCCGCCTTCCTGGCCGCCGCGACCCAGGCGCCGCTGACCGCCAGCGTGGTGGTGATGGAAATGACGGGCAGCCAGCCCATGTTGTTCTGGCTGCTGGTCGGGTCCCTGCTGGCCTCGGGCGTGTCGCGCCAGTTCTGCCCGCAACCGTTCTATCACCTGGCCGCGGGGCGCTTCCGCAGGCAGGCCATCGTCGACGCCGGGCGCGCCGCCAGGCCGCCCGCGGCCTGAGTCGGCAGCCCCGATTCGCGCGTTGCCATGGTGCGCGCGGCGCGCACCGTCGGGGTGAACAGCCATTGGACACTGTCCGTGCAGCGGACATCCTGCGGGCGCACCAACTTGGCGCGAAAGCGCTGCGTTAAGATCCCTCCGATCCGGATTTTTTCTCACTTACTTCGAGCTTCCCATGACCGTGCATGCTTTCATTTGTGATGCGATCCGCACCCCCTTCGGCCGCTACGGCGGCGCGCTGGCTTCCGTGCGCCCCGATGATCTCGCCGCCGTAGCCATCAAGGCGCTGGTGGCGCGCAATCCCGGCGTGCGCTGGGAAGAACTGGACGACGCCATCATGGGCTGCGCCAACCAGGCGGGTGAAGACAACCGCAACGTGGCCCGCATGGCCACGCTGCTGGCCGGCCTGCCGATCGAAGTGCCCGGCGCCACCGTCAACCGCCTGTGCGGTTCGGGCCTGGACGCCATCGGCGGCGCCGCCCGCGCCATCCGCGCCGGCGAAGCCGGCCTGATGCTGGCCGGCGGCGTGGAAAGCATGAGCCGCGCGCCTTTCGTCATGGGCAAAGCCGACAGCGCGTTCTCGCGCAGCGCCGCGATTTACGACACCACCATCGGCTGGCGCTTCATCAACAAGCTGATGAAGGCGCAATACGGCGTGGACTCGATGCCCGAAACGGCCGAGAACGTCGCCGACGATTTCAAGATCAGCCGCGCAGACCAGGACCTGTTCGCGCTGGCCAGCCAGCAGAAGACCGCCCGCGCACAGAAGGAAGGCTTCTTCGACGCCGAGATCGTGCCGGTGTCGATCGCCCAGAAGAAGGGCGATGCCATCGTCGTCAGCAAGGACGAACACCCGCGTGAAACCACGCTGGAATCGCTGGCCAAACTGAAGGGCGTGGTCCGCGAAGGCGGCACCGTCACCGCCGGCAACGCCTCGGGCGTCAACGACGGCGCCGCCGCGCTGCTGCTGGCCGACGAAAAGGCCGCCGCCCGCCATGGCCTGACCCCGCGCGCCCGCGTGGTCGGCATGGCCACGGCCGGCGTCGCGCCGCGCATCATGGGCATCGGCCCGGCGCCCGCCACGCTGAAGGTGCTGGCCCAGACCGGCCTTACGCTTGCGCAGATGGACGTGATCGAACTGAACGAGGCGTTTGCCGCCCAGGGCCTGGCCGTGCTGCGCCAACTGGGCATCGCCGACAACGACCCGCGCGTGAACCCCAACGGCGGCGCGATCGCCCTGGGCCACCCGCTGGGCGCCAGCGGCGCGCGCCTGGCCACCACCGCGATCAACCAGCTGCACCGCACCGGCGGCCGCTACGCGCTGTGCACCATGTGCATCGGCGTGGGCCAGGGCATCGCCCTGATCATCGAACGCGTGTGATCGCCTGGCGCGCTGCGGCTCGCAGCGCGCTGGAACGAAAAGGGAGCCTCCAGGGCTCCCTTTTCATGTCTGCCGACGGGCTCGCCTCAGGGCAGGCCGTCCAGTTTCTTGCCGGCCTTGATGCCATGCTGATCGAACCAGCCTTGGGCCATTTCCAGCGCATACCGCACCGGCTTCTTGGCGCAGTGCGGGTCTTCGGTCTGTGGCGCCATGTCCTCGATGTTGACGATCGTGCCATCGTCGGCGATAAAGGCAATCGAGAGCGGCAGCAGGGTGTTGCGCATCCAGAAGCACTGCACGTCGGGTTGTTCGAAGACGAACAGCATGCCGTCGTTGCCGGGCAGCTCCTTGCGGAACATCAGGCCGTCGCGGCGGGTCGCTTCCGTGTTCGCGACTTCTGCGCGGATAATATGGATGCCGGCCGAGAGCTGGGTGGTGGGCAGAGGGGCTTGCGGGCCGGTCTGCTGCGCGCCGGCCGCCGCGGGCAGGGCCATCGCGATGGCGGCCAGGGTTTTCGGCAGGAGGTTTCTGAAGAACGCTGTCTTGAACAACGTGAGGCTGACAGGAATTAAAACGGCGTTCTTGGGCATGGCCTGGCGTAATGAATGAAAAATAACAAGGCGGGGCTCGAAAGCCCCGCCTGAATAATGGCGCAACCTTACCGTTGCGCTTTAAAGGGTAACTCAGGCAGCCGTGATATTAAGCGCCTGCTTGCCTTTGGGCCCCTGAATAATCTCGAAGGCCACTTTCTGGCCTTCCTTCAGGGTTTTAAAACCATTCATCTGGATGGACGAAAAATGGGCGAACAGATCTTCACCGCCGTCGTCGGGCGTAATGAAGCCGAACCCCTTTGCATCGTTGAACCATTTGACGGTGCCCGTCGATTTGGGATTGTCCCCTTGGACGGCGGTTGCGGTCGTATCAGACATGCGGACTGCCTCATTGAATCGTATGTTGACGAAGGGCATCGCGGCCTAGACCCCTGTCCCCCCTCCGGCTTCCTGGCAGATTTTCGATGCGTTGAAAACCCCAGAATGCGTGGATAATGCGCCGCTTTTCTTTGCGGCGTCAAGTATGGAAACTACGCATTTCTACGTGTAATTTTCCGTAAGTTACACGCTAGCCGTCCCCCGTTTAAATAGAATAGCGGCCCTATGAGTTCTACCTTGGATACCCAGCATGATTTGGCCGTCGAGAAGGCTCCGGCGCGCGCCGCGCCGCCTCCGATGTACCAGGTCCTGCTGCTGAACGACGACTACACCCCGATGGAGTTCGTCGTGAAAGTGCTGCAGAAGTTCTTCAATAAGAATCACGAAGAGGCCACGCGGATCATGTTGCAGGTGCATCACGAAGGACGTGGTGTATGCGGGGTTTATCCCCGGGACCTCGCCGCCACGCGTATTGCGCAAGTGGCCCAGTACGCGCGGGCGCGCCAGCACCCCCTGCAATGCGTGATGGAACCCGTCTGAACCTCAGAATCAATGCGCCGCCTGTCATGGCGGCGTTGTGTTGTCCGGTTATTTTGACAAGCAGTATCCGCGTACCCGAGAAGCGCGCGGAATGATCAGGTCGGCAGCTCCGCCGCAAAGGAGCAGTACGTCTGAATTTGAGTGAGCGGGAGATTTGCCGTGAGTGGAAAGATCAGCAAGGCCTGGCTGGCGACAGCCGGGGTCGTGGTATTGGCCGGCGCCATCGGCGTGGGCTGGTGGATGGGCAAGGAGCGGCAGTCCGCCACGCCGGCGCCAGCCGTCGTGTCGCAGCCCGCGGCCGCGGCGGGAGGCGGCGATGCCAAGCCGGCGTTGCCCGCCAGCGCGGTGGTCGGTGCGGCCGATCCGTTTGCCGCGCTTTCCTGCCAACCGCGCCAATATAACGACACGCTGGCCCTGGCTGTGACTTTCACGCAACCGGTGGACGCCAAGGCCGACCTGGACAGCTATCTGCAGGTGACGGACACGGGTTCGGCTGCCGACAAGGACAGCGAATCGGCCGCCACCAACGGTGACCAGCCCGCCTCGGTACGGCCGGGCGACTCGGCGCCGAAGGGCAAGATCCTGAAGGGCAACTGGGTGGTGGGCGACAACCCCCGCATGGTCTATTTCCCCTACGTCCAACCGCAGCGTTCCTACGCGATCTCGGTGCGCGCCGGTCTGCCCGGCTCGGGCGCCGGCGTCAAGCTGGCGGAAGCGTCGAATTGCGAGGTGAACACGCAGGCCATGCCGCCGTCGTTCTATTTCGCCAGCCGCGGCGTGGTGTTGCCGGCCGGCCAGAATGGCGGCCTGCCCGTGGCCACGGTGAACGTGCCCGAAGTGGACGTGCAGTTCCTGCGCGTATCGCCGGAGCGCGTGCCTGAACTGTTCGACAGCGTGCTGGGCATCGGCCGCAGCGCCGGCTCGGGCGAAGAGGAAGACAGCGGCGACGAAGAAGACAACTGGCGCTATTCCGACAACCGCAGCCTGAAGGGCTCGGTCAGCAACTGGGACCTGGACCGCCTGAACTCGCTGACGACCAGCGTCTATCAAGGCCGCTTCGTCACCGACGACAAGCCCAACCGCCGCCATGTCACGTTCCTGCCGGTCGAAGGCGTCAAGGAACTGCAGGAGCCCGGCATCTACATCGCGGTGATGAGCCAGCCCGGCCGTTTCCGTTACGAATACCAGGTGACGTATTTCTACGTCAGCGACATCGGCCTGCACGCGCGCCGCTACAGCGACCGCATCGAGGCCTATTCCGTGTCCCTGAAGAGCGGCACCGCCATCTCGGGCGCCGTGTTCGAACTGGTGGACGGCGCCGGCAAGTCGCTGGCCAAGGCCGCCGCGGACGGACAGGGCCATGTTCGCTTTGATGGCAGCTTCGCCAATGCGCGCGTCATCCGCGCCTCGCGCGACAAGGAAATGACCGTGCTGGCCCTGGGCGAACCCGCCCTGGACCTGTCCGAATTCGACATCGGCGGCCACGTTTCGCGCCCCAACAACCTGTTCGTCTATGCCGGCCGCAATCTGTACCGTCCCGGCGAAACCTTCAACGTGTCGGTCCTGCCGCGCGACCTGGACGGCCGCATGCTGTCGCCGTCGCCCCTGACCGCCACCATCAAGCGTCCCGACGGCCGCACCGTGCTGAGCACCCTGTGGCAGCCCAAGAAGGATTTGCCCGGCTATATCGAGCGCAGCATCGATCTGCCGCTGGACGCGCAGACCGGCACCTGGCTGCTGGAATTGCGCGTCGACCCCGCGTCGCGCGCGCCGGACGCGTCCTGGAAGTTCCAGGTCGAGGAATTCCTGCCCGAACGCATGAAGATGTCGCTGACCTCCGATCAAGAGGTGCTGTCGCCGGAAGAAACGCTGACCGTGGATGTGCAGGGCGACTATCTCTACGGCGCGCCCGCCGCCGGCAACCGCCTGCTGTCCAGCTTCCAGGTCAAGCGCGACCGTTTTGCGCTGCCCCAGCAATGGCCCGGCTTCATCTTCGGCGACGTGGCCGACGATACCCGCCGCCATTTCGAGGAGCTGCCCGAAACGGCCCTGGACGACAAGGGCCACGGCCAGCTCGAGGTCGATCCGCGCACGGGCGGCACGCGTTCGCCGATGAAGGTGCGGGTGTCGGCCAGCCTGCTTGAATCCGGCGGCCGTCCGGTGGTGCGCTCGATCGAGCGCAGCGTCTGGCCCGCCGACCGCCTGATCGCCGTGCGTCCGCAGTTCGACGGCGACGTGGCCCGCGAAGGCGCGCCGGCCGGTTTTGAAGTGCTGCGCGTGGACGCGCAGGGCAAGATCGCGCCGCTGGCGCAGGCGCAGATGCGCCTGTACCGCGAAGACCGCCAGTACTACTGGCGTTTCGACGACCAGCGCGGCTGGAACAGCGGCTACACCGAAACCGAGGAATTGCTGGATTCGCGCGAGATCGCGCTGAACGACCGCGCCCAGCTGACCGTGCCTGTGAAGTGGGGCCGCTACCGCCTGGAAATCGCCGATCCCGAAACCGGCCAGACCCTGCGCTACCGCTTCTACGCGGGCTGGAACGCGCAGGACGCCGACTCCATGGGCAATCGTCCCGACCGCGTGCAGATGAAGCTCGAAGGCGTGCCGGCCAAGCCCGGCGACACCGTCAAGCTGACCCTGACGCCGCCGCATGACGGCCAGGCGCTCATCACCGTCGAAGGCGACCGCATGCTGTGGTCCACCTGGGTGGCCGTGAAAGCGACCGGCACGCAGGTCGAGATTCCGGTCGACAAGACCTGGAAGCGCCACGACTTGTATATCGCCGCCGCCGTGTTCCGTCCCGGCAGCGAGGGCGACCGCGTGACCCCGGCGCGCGCGCTGGGTCTGACCTTCCTGCCGATCGCCAGCGCCGACCGCAAGCTGGACGTGAAGCTGACGGCGCCGCCCAAGGCGGTGCCCGAGACCAAGGCCACCGTGCGCGTCAAGGTCGACGGGGCCCTGGGCAAGCAGGCCACCGTGACGCTGTCGGCGGTGGACGTGGGCATCCTCAACATCAACCAGTACAAGACGCCCGATCCGCTGGACTACTTCTTCGGCAAGCACCGCTACGCGCCCGAATTGCTGGACATGTACGGCAAGCTGATCGAGAAGATGGACGGCACCAAGGGCAAGCTGAAGTGGGGCGGCGACGCCGCCATGCGCGGCGACAGCAAGAGCCTGCCCAAGAAGGTCAAGCTGGTGGACCTGTTCTCTGGTCCGGTGACGCTAAACGAGCAGGGCGAGGCGGACATCCCGCTGGACCTGCCCGATTTCAATGGCACGCTGCGCCTGATGGCCGTGGCCTTCACGCCCGACAACTATGGCAGCACCGACACCGAAATGGTGGTGGCCGCGCCCATCGTCGCCGAGCTGAATACGCCGCGCTTCATCACCCCGGGCGACCAGGCCGCGATTGCGCTGGACGTGACCAACCTGAGCGGCGCCGAGCAAAAGGTGACGGTCAAGCTGGAAGCGCTGGACCCGCTGGCCATCGTCGACGGCGTCAAGACCGTGACCTTGAAGGACAAGCAGCGCACCACGCTGCGCTTCACCGCCACTACTACCGGTTCCTACGGCCTGGGCCTGATGCGCCTGACCGTCGACGGGCAGGGCGGCGGCAAGCCCGTGCACATCGTGCGCGAATCCGTGCTGCAGGTGCAACCGGCCTACGCGGCCGAGCGCCAGGTGCGCCGCATGCGCCTGAACCCGGGCGAATCCAATGCGCCGCAGGCGTCGTGGGTGGCTTCCTATTACCCGGACTCGACCACGGTCAGCATGACGGTCTCGAACCGTCCGCCGATCAACGTCAACCGCCTGGTCGAAGGGCTGCTCAACTATCCCTACGGCTGCACCGAGCAGACCATCAGCGCGACGCTGCCGTGGGTCATGCTGGATGAGGCCGCGGCCAAGCAGTTCGGCCTCAAGCCGCGCAGCAAGGCGGAGCGCGACGCCAAGGTGGCCGGCGCGATCGGCCGCCTGGCGGGCATGCGCAACGCCGTCGGTTCGTACAACCTGTGGAGCAGCTCGTCCTCGCGCGACGTATGGCTGACGGCCTATGCCGTCGGCTTCATGCAGGACGCCCGCGACAACGGTTTCGAAGTGCCCGAGGCATCGCTGGACCGTTCGCGCCAGTGGCTGCTGGAGCAGGTGCAGCAGAGTTCCGGCGCGTTCGGCATCTGGTCGCCCAACCTGAAGCGCAGTGTCGAATCCGGACGCTACGATTCCGGCGACCTCAGCATCCTGCGCGAGGACCACCGCCGCTTCGCTGGCCTGGCCACTGCCGCATTGGCGCTGGCCCGCGACAAGAAGGCGCCGCTGTCCACGGTGCGCCAGCTGTACGACAACTACCAGGAGCGTGCCCGCTCGCCGCTGCCGCTGATCCAGCTGGCGGCCGCGTTCAAGCTCATGGGCGACGAAGGGCGCATGAAGAGCGCGCTCGAGCAGGCCGTGGCGCGCGAGTACGGCATCAACACCCGCCGCAATTCCAGCTATTACGACGAATGGCTGGGCGACTACGGCAGCGGCGTGCGCGACTACGCGCTGGCCTTCGCGATCGCCGACAAGTACGAGCTGCGCCACGAGCGCATGGACAATCTGCTGACGCAGCTGGCCAGCCGCCTGGGCAACCGCTCGTACCTGTCGACGCAGGAGCAGATGTCGCTGTTGCTGGCCGCCCGCGCCCTGGGCGGCGACAAGGCCACGCCCTGGTCCGCCACGCTGACCGTCAACGGGTCCACCAAGGCGCTGGCCGGCGGCACCAGCGACCAGACCGTGTCGCTGTCGGCGGCCGATCTGGCCGGCGCGCAGCTGGTGAACACCGGCAATCAGTCCCTGTTCGTTGAATACGACATCCAGGGCAGCCCGACCACCGTGCCCGCGCCGCGCAGCGACGTCATCCAGCTCAAGCGCGGCTGGTACCGTCCTGACGGCCGTCCGTGGGATGGCGGCAGCCTGCAGACCGGCGACATGCTGGTGGTGTGGGTGCAGGCCAGCGCCAACCAGAACATTCCGGATGGCTTGCTGGTGGACCGCGTGCCGGCGGGTTTTGAAGTCGAAAACCTGAACCTGTCGCAAAGCCCCGAGATGCAGGAATGGACGATCGGCGGACGCCGCGTGGCCGAAGCCATGTCCGATCCCAACATCAAGCACCGCGAGTTCCGCGACGACCGCTATGTGGCTGCGGTGTCGCTGGGACGCGGCAAGGTGGACGTGTTCTATCTGGTGCGCGTCGTGACGCCGGGCCGCTACGCGGTGCCGTCGACGGTGGCCGAAGACATGTACCGGCCTGAAATCCGGGGCGTAGGCGAGCAATGGAGCACGGTAGAGATCCGCGACCGCGGCGCCAAGCGTCCTTGACCCCCGCCGCCACCCCCGTGGCGGGCGCCTCGCGCGCCCGCCGCTGGCGGCGGCGCGGAATCCTCGCGGCCAGCGCGTTGTTTGCGCTGGCCGCGTCGTTATTCGCGCTGGACCGCCTCTATCCCTTGCCGCCCGTGGATTCGGGCGGCGCCGCCGTCGTCGTGGCCGCCGACGGCACGCCGCTGCGCAACTATCCCAGCCGCGACGGCATCTGGCGCTATCCGGTCAAGCCCGAACAGGTGTCCGAGCGCTATCTGGAAACGCTGCTGACCTACGAGGATCGCTGGTTCTACTGGCATCCCGGCGTCAACCCCGTGGCGATGGCGCGCGCCGGCTGGCAGTGGGCCACCAACCGCCGCATCGTGTCGGGCGGCTCCACGCTGACCATGCAGGTCGCGCGGCTGATAGATCCAGCGCTGGCCGGCAAGCCTTCACGCTCGATGTCGGCGAAGCTGCGGCAGGCCTGGCGCGCCATCCAGCTGGAAATGCACTACAGCAAGGACGAGATCCTGTCGCTGTACCTGACCCACGCGCCCATGGGCGGCATCGTGGAAGGCGTGGAAATGGGCTCGCGCCTGTGGCTGGGCAAGCCGGCGCGCGACCTGAGCCCGGCCGAGGCGGCGATGCTGACCGCCTTGCCGCAAGCGCCGTCGCGCCTGCGGCCGGACCGCCATCCCGAGGCCGCGCAGGCCGCCCGCGACAAGGTGCTGGACCGCATGGTCGAACTGGGCCGCTGGACTCCGGCCGAAGTGGCCGACGCCAAGATCGAGAACGTGGTCGCGCCGCCGTTGCGGGCGCGCTGGCTGGCGCCCCTGGCCGCGCAGCGGCTGCTGCAGGAAGCGGGCAGCCAGCGCGCGGCCGGCCGGCGCCCTGGCGAGCGGCCCGCCGTGGTCACGTCCACCCTGGACGCGGACATGCAGGCCGCGGTGGAGCGCATGTTGCAGGACCGGGTGGACGGCCTGCCGCCCAAGGTGTCGATGGCCGTGTTGGTGATGGACAACGATACGCTGGAGGTCAAGGCCTATGCCGGCTCCGCCGATTTCTCCGACGAAAGCCGGGCCGCCCACGTGGACATGGTGCGCGGCGTGCGTTCGCCGGGCTCCACCCTCAAGCCCTTTCTGTATGCGCAGGCGCTCGACGAGGGCCTGATCCATTCCGAAAGCCTGCTGATCGACGCGCCGATGTCGTTCGGCGGCTACGCGCCGGGCAATTTCCAGGCCGCATTCGCCGGCCCAATCAGCGTGGCGCAGGCGCTACAGCGTTCGCTCAATGTGCCGGCCGTGGACCTGCTGGACCGCGTGGGGCCCAGCAGTTTCGCCTCGGTCATGCTGGCCGGCGGAGTGCGGTTACGATTGCCCGCGGGCGCGGAACCGAATTTGAGCTTGATTTTGGGCGGGGGCGGCACCACATTGGAAGAACTGGTGGGCGCTTACCGGGCCTTGGCCCGCGGCGGCGTCTCCGGGCGGCCTCGGCTGCGGCCAGAGCAGGCGCGGGTCGAGTCCCGTATGATGAGCCCTGGGGCGGCCTGGATCGTCCGTGACATCCTGGAGAGCGGCGGCCATCCTGACCGGCCGTTCTATCAGTCGGGCAGTCCGGCGCGGCAACTGGCCTGGAAAACCGGGACAAGTTTCGGATTCCGGGATGCATGGGCCGTCGGAGTGACCGACAGGTGGACGATGGGCGTCTGGGTCGGCCGTCCGGACGGCACGCCCAACCCGGGATTTTTCGGGGCCAACGTGGCGGCGCCGCTGCTGCAGGATATCGTGGCGGCTTTGCCCGAAGGCGCCCAGCAGGTCCGCGTCAGGCCCGAAACGGTGCAGGCCGCGGTGACATGCTGGCCCCTGGGTTACAAGCTCGGCAGCGTGCCGTCCGGCGTATGTCCGGAGCAGCGCGCGGCCTGGGTGTTGAATGAAACGGCGCCGCCGTCTTTTGCCGGCTACGCCGACGCCTCGCTCGGACCCTTGCGTCTGGGCGGCGTGGCCAGCGGCTCGGTGCTGCGGCCCGTGCCGGGCGGGCGCGAAGTGGCGCTGGATGTGGATGTGCAGGGAACAGAAGGCGAAGTATGGTGGATGCTGGACGGGCGCGTGGTTGGCCATGGCGCGTCGGGTCATCCGTTTAAATTAGTGCTGGCCATGGACGGCCGGTATACGCTTACCGTCATGGATGCGCAAGGCCGCCACGACAGAGTGGTTTTTGAAATCTCTGGCGTTACGCCATGATCGGCATAGAATATGAATCGTGTATTTGCCCGCTTCGATGCGTTACGGAGGAAGCGTGATTTCTCAAGAGCTTGAAGTCAGCCTGCATATGGCTTTCGTCGAGGCCCGTTCGGCCCGGCATGAATTTATTACCGTCGAGCATCTGCTGCTGGCGTTGCTCGACAACGCTTCGGCCGTTGAAGTGCTGCGCGCCTGCGCCGCCAACCTGGACGACTTGCGCCGCAACCTGCGCCAGTTCGTTTCGGAGAACACCCCGGTGATCCCGAGCGGCGCCGAGGTCGACACGCAGCCGACGCTGGGTTTCCAGCGCGTGATCCAGCGCGCCATCATGCATGTATCCGCGGGCGGCACCGGCAAGAAGCCGGTCACCGGCGCCAACGTGCTCGTGGCCATTTTTGGCGAAAAGGATTCGCACGCCGTGTATTACCTGCAACAGCAGGGCGTCACGCGGCTGGACGTCGTCAATTTTCTGTCGCATGGCATTACCAAACAGCCCCAGGTGGAGTCCGCCGCCGTGCAGAAAGAGCAGCAGACCAATGGTGAAGAACAGGGCGAATCGCGTCAGTCGCCGCTGGACCAGTACGCCACCGACCTGAACGCCGCCGCGCTGGCGGGCCGCATCGATCCCCTCATCGGGCGCGAACACGAAGTCGAACGCGTGATCCAGGTGCTGTGCCGCCGCCGCAAGAACAATCCGCTGCTGGTTGGCGAGGCCGGCGTGGGCAAGACCGCGATCGCCGAAGGCCTGGCCTGGCGCATCACGCGCGGCGAAGTGCCTGAAATCCTGCAGGCCGCCCAGGTTTTTTCGCTGGACATGGGCGCGTTGCTGGCGGGCACCAAGTACCGCGGCGATTTCGAACAGCGCCTGAAGGGCGTGCTCAAGCAGATCCGCGGCAATCCCGACGCCATCCTGTTCATCGACGAAATCCATACGCTGATCGGCGCCGGTTCGGCCTCGGGCGGCACGCTGGACGCGTCCAACCTCTTGAAGCCGGCCTTGTCTTCCGGGCAGCTCAAGTGCATCGGCGCGACCACCTACACCGAATACCGCGGCGTCTTTGAAAAAGACCACGCGCTGTCGCGCCGCTTCCAGAAGATCGACGTGCCCGAACCCAGCGTCGAACAGACCGTGCAGATCCTGCGCGGCCTGAAGAGCCGCTTCGAAGAGCACCACAGCGTGCGCTACTCGTCCGCCGCCCTGTCGGCCGCGGCTGAACTGTCGGCGCGCTTCATCAATGACCGCCATCTGCCGGACAAGGCCATCGACGTGATCGACGAGGCCGGCGCCGCGCAGCGCCTGCTGCCGCGTTCGCGCCAGAAGAAGGTGATCGGCAAGGTGGACATCGAGAACATCGTGTCCAAGATCGCGCGCATCCCGCCGCAGTCCGTCTCCAACGACGACCGCAGCAAGCTCGCGACGCTGGACCGCGACCTGAAGACCGTGGTCTTCGGCCAGGATAACGCCATCGAAGCCCTGTCCGCCGCCATCAAGATGGCGCGCTCGGGCCTGGGCAAGCCGGAAAAGCCGATCGGTGCCTTCCTGTTCTCCGGCCCCACCGGCGTGGGCAAGACCGAGGTCGCCCGCCAACTGGCTTTCACGCTGGGCGTGGAGTTGCTGCGTTTCGACATGTCCGAATACATGGAGCGGCACGCCGTGTCGCGCCTGATCGGCGCGCCTCCGGGCTACGTCGGTTTCGATCAGGGCGGCCTGCTGACCGAGGCCATCACCAAGCAGCCGCACTGCGTGCTGCTGCTCGATGAAATCGAAAAGGCGCACCCGGATGTGTTCAACATCCTGCTGCAGGTCATGGACCACGGCACGCTGACCGACAACAACGGCCGCAAGGCGGACTTCCGCAACGTCATCCTTATCATGACGACCAACGCGGGCGCCGAAACCTTGAACCGTCCGTCCATCGGCTTTGCGAATTCGCGCGTGGTGGGCGACGAAATGGCGGAAATCCGCCGCATGTTCACGCCCGAATTCCGCAACCGCCTGGACGCGATCATCCCGTTCGCGCCGCTGGACCGCGAAATCATCCTGCGCGTGGTGGACAAGTTCCTCATGCAGCTGGAAGACCAACTGCACGAGCGTCGCGTGGAAGCCATCTTCACCACGGGTCTGCGCGAGCATCTCGCCAAGGAAGGGTTCGATCCGCTCATGGGCGCACGCCCCATGCAGCGCCTCATCCAGGACACGATCCGGCGCGCGCTGGCCGATGAGCTGCTGTTCGGCAAGCTGGTCGACGGCGGCACCGTGACCGTGGACCTCGACGAGGAGGGCAAGGTCAAGCTGGACTTCGACGAGAACGGCAAGCCGCCCTCGTCGGACGCACCTGACAAACAGGAAGTCGAACTGGTCGATTAAGGCTCTCAATGACCGCGGACCGCCAGCCGCTGATCGAGTGCGAACACTGCGCGAGCATCTATCGCCGGCATCAGCTTGAACCTGGAGAGACCGCCAATTGCGCCCGCTGCGGTGCCACCTTGTGGCGCTACAGCGGGCTTACTTTGTCCAATTGGCTGGCGCTCGCCATTTCCGCCCTTATCGTGTTCGGGGTGGCCAACGCCTATCCCGTGGCTTCGATGGCCGTGCAGGGCATGACGCAGCAGGCGTCCCTGCTGGACGCCATTGCCATTACCTGGCGCCAGGACCACTGGGCTGTCGCCATCATGACGGGGATGGCGGGCTTCGCGCTGCCGGTGCTGCAGCTATCCGTGCTGTTGTGGGTGTTGGGGCCGCTGTCGCGCGGCCGCGAGCCTTGGGGCTTTCGCACCGCGATGCGCCTGTTGGGCATACTGCGGCCCTGGTGCATGATTCCGGTGTTCCTCCTGGGCGTGCTGGTGGCGGTGGTGAAGCTGGCAGGCATGGCCGCCGTGGCTCCCGGCATCGGGTTGGGCGCGTTCGGCATCCTGACCATCCTGCTGACCATGCTGGGACGATTGTCGCCGCATGTACTGTGGCGTTATGCCGAGAGCGTGGGCGTGGTGCCGGTGCATGTGCCCCAGGCCACGCCGGACACGGTGCTGACTGGATGCCATGTTTGCGGCCAGGTACAGGCGCTGCCGCGCGCGGCCGACCCGGAAGAAGAACACCACTGTGTGCGTTGCGACGCCGTGGTGCACTACCGCAAGCCCGACCATCTGGCGCGCACCTGGGCGCTGCTGCTGGCGGCGGTGGTGTTCTACATTCCGGCCAACGCGCTGCCGGTGATGCAGGTCAGGTCCGTGCTGGGCGACAGCGCCCATACCATCCTGGGCGGCGTGGTCGAGCTCTGGGAAATGGGCTCCTGGGATATTGCGCTGATCGTCTTCATCGCCAGCGTGGCGGTGCCGCTGACCAAGCTGCTGGCGCTCATGCTGCTGCTCTTGACGGAGCAATGGCGCAGCACCACCAACTTGCGTCCGCGCACGCGCCTGTATCAAATGGTCGAGTTCATCGGCCAATGGTCGATGCTGGACGTTTTTGTCGTTATATTGCTGGCGGCGCTGGCGGATTTCCAGGGCTTGATGGAGATCAGCGCAGGTGCGGGCGCGGCGGCGTTCGGGCTGACCGTGATCCTGACCATGCTGTCGGCCATGAGTTTTGACCTGCGCCGCAGCTGGGACCTTGAAGGGCAAAGTGAAATAGAATCGCCACCGGTGGAGGGCGGGCGCCAGCCGGCGCCTGTTGCCGGTAAGGAAATGGGCTAGGAAGCGTCGCGGTTTCGGTCCACGAACAAGGAAGAGTAGATGTCCGAGCAAGCACCCGGGTCCGGTGAAGAGAAGTTCGCCTCACCCGCGATCTCGCGCAAGAAGAAGAGCCGGATTTCATGGATCTGGCTGGTGCCCATCGTGGCGGCCCTGATGGGCCTGTCGCTGGTCGTGCGGACCTGGATGCAGGCCGGTCCCGACATCTCCATTTCATTCAACACCGCCGAAGGCTTGGAAGTCGGCAAGACCCAGCTGCGCTACAAGGACGTCAATATCGGTACCGTGAAGTCCATCGGCTTCAACGAAGACCGTACCAAGGTGGTGGTGCAGGCCGAGCTGTCCAAGGACGTCTCCGATCTGGCGCGCGAAGGCACGAACTTCTGGGTGGTGCGCCCGCGCCTGGACGTGAGCGGCGTGTCCGGCCTGGGCACGCTGCTGTCCGGCGCCTATATCGGCGTGGACGCGGCCGAAGGCAAGGACAATTCCAAGAAGGCCACCAAACTGCATTTCGAAGGCCTGGAAGTGCCGCCCGCGGTCACGCATGACCGCGCCGGCAAGCGCTTCAAGCTCAAGGCGTCCGACCTGGGTTCCCTGGATATCGGTTCGCCCGTGTACTTCCGCCGCATCAACGTGGGCCGCGTGATCGGCTACGCGTTGGATGAAACCGGCAAGGCCGTGAACGTCGAGGTGTTCGTGGACGCGCCCAACGACAAGTTCGTGACCCAGGGCACGCGTTTCTGGAACGCCAGCGGGGTCGACTTCAGCGTCAACGCGGACGGACTCAAGGTGCGCACGCAATCGCTGGTGTCGATGGCCGTGGGCGGCGTGGCCTTCGAGTCTGTCATCAGCGCGCGCGAAGCAGGCAAGCAGGCGCAGGCCGACGCCCAGTTCGACCTTTACGCGACCGAGGCGGCCGCCAAGGCCAATCCGGACGGCGAGGCCTTCCCGATCCGCATGCGCTTTGACCAATCGATCCGCGGCCTGACCGTGGGCGCGCCGATCGACTTCAGCGGCATCACGCTGGGCAACGTCACCCAGATCAACATGGACTTCGATCCGATCGCCAAGCGCTTCTATTCGCTGGTGGATGCCACCCTGTATCCGGAACGTCTGGGCCGCGTGTTCGACGAAGTACGCGATCGCGCCACCAAGGACGGCGACATTGCCGGCAACCGCCTGCTGGGCGGGATGATCAAGCACGGCCTGCGCGCGCAGTTGCGCACCGCCAACCTGCTGACGGGCCAGCTGTACGTGGCGCTGGACGACTTCCCGAACGCCAAGCCGGTTGAATTCAAGCCCTCGGATCCGGCCATGATCCCGACGGTGCCCGGCAACCTGGACCAGCTGCAGCAGCAGATCAGCAACATCGTCGCCAAGATCGAAAAGATCCCGTTCGACAAGATCGGCGAGGACCTGCGCACCACGTTGGCCAGCACCTCCAAGCTGATGAACCGCCTGGACAAGCAGGTCGCGCCCGAAGCGCAGAACATGCTCAAGCAGGCCAAGGAGTCCATGGCGCAGGTCAACGCGCTGCTGGCATCCGATGCTTCCTTGCCGGTCAACACGGAGAAGGCGATGCAGGAGCTGAGCCGCGCGGCTCGTTCGCTGCGCGCCCTGGCCGATTTCCTGCAAGCCAATCCCGAGGCCTTGTTGCGCGGCCGCGGCCCAGACCCGATCCCCGGCGCCGGTCCTGTCAGGAACTGAACCCATGAATAGACGCCCATCCCTCCGCGCCCGCCAGGCGAACCCGAGTTCCGAGCCGCCGCGATCCGCGGGGCGGCTTGCGCCACGCTTGCGCCCGGTCCTGTCCTTGCTGGCATTGTCGGCCGCGCTGGTCGGCTGCGGCGCGTCCTCGCCCGTGCACTATCACACGTTGCAGGCGCCGGCAGCCCAGGCTCCGGGCGGCGCGGTGGCGCCGGCCAGCTTCCTGATCGAGGTGCAACCGGTCAATATTTCGACGCAGGCGGATCAGCCCCAGCTGATGGTGCGCACTGGCGAGGGCAGCTTGTCCGCGCTGTATTCCGAGCGCTGGAGTTCGCCGCTGGGCGACGAGCTGCGTGGCGCGCTGTCGGACGCACTGAAGCGCGAGCTGGGCGCGTTGGACGTGCAGTTGGTCAAGCCGGGACCCGGCGCCGCGGTCTGGCGCGTGCAGACCGACGTGCAGCGTTTCGAGCTGGAGCCGGGCCGCATGGCCCAGCTGGATGCGACCTGGCGCGTGCGGCCGGTCAATATGAAGGGTTCCGGGCTGCTGTGCCGCAGCGTGGTGACGGAACCGGTGACGGAAGAGGGCGTGCCTGCCATGATCGCCGCGCAGCAGCGCGCCGTGGTCAGCTTGGCCGGCGCCATGGCCTCGGCCATCCGGGGGCAGTCTCCGGCCGGATCGGCCTCGGTCCAGATGTTGGGCTGCGCGGCGCTCAAGGACTGATCGCCCTGGTCCAAAATCTCGCCTGATCTCAAATGGTTAACCTAGGGTTAACCATAGTGCAAACAAAGTTGCAACCTGTCTAGCATACGGTCCTACCCATGCTGGGTCCCGTCCGGACCTGGTATTACCTTTGCCATGCGACAGGAAGCAATCTCTTATGGCCAGCACGACCCTAGGCGTTAAAGTCGACGACGCGCTCCGCGACCGGCTGAAGGCCGCCGCGCAAAAGCTCAACTGCACGCCGCATTGGCTGCACAAGCAGGCGATTCTTTCCTACCTGGACAAGATCGAGCGCGGCCATCTGCCCGCCGAGATGTCGCACCTGGGCATGGACGCGGGCGGCGAGGACGAGGCGGGCGAGGGCCATTCGGCGCCCACGCCGCCGTTCTACGAGTTCGGCCAGGACGTGCAGCCACAGTCGGTGCTGCGCGCGGCCATTACCGCCGCCTACCGGCGCCCCGAGCCCGAGTGCGTGCCGCTGCTGCTGGGCCAGGCCCGCATGCCCAATCTGGAAAAGATCCACGCCATGGCCGCCGACCTGGTCAGGAAGCTGCGCGGCAAGCGCAGCGGCGGCGGGGTGGAAGGGCTGATCCAGGAATTCTCGCTGTCCAGCCAGGAAGGCGTGGCGCTGATGTGCCTGGCCGAAGCGCTGCTGCGTATCCCGGACCGCGCCACGCGCGACGCGCTGATCCGCGACAAGGTGGCCCGCGGCGACTGGAAGTCGCACATGGGCGGCTCGCAATCCCTGTTCGTCAACGCCGCTACCTGGGGGCTGATGATCACCGGCAAGCTGGTGGCCGTGAGCAGCGAGCAGTCGCTGTCCAAGGCGCTGACCCGCTTGATCGGCAAGGGTGGTGAACCCTTGGTGCGCAAGGGCGTGAACATGGCCATGCGCATGATGGGCGAACAGTTCGTGTCGGGCCAGACCATTTCCGAAGCCCTGGCCAACAACCGCAAGATGGAGGCCCGTGGCTTTCGCTATTCGTACGACATGCTGGGCGAGGCCGCGACCACGGCCGAGGACGCCGACCGCTATTACGCCTCGTACGAGCAGGCCATCCACGCCATCGGCAAGGCCGCGGCCGGCCGGGGCATCTATGAAGGCCCGGGCATCTCGATCAAGCTGTCGGCGTTGCATCCGCGTTATTCGCGCGCCCAGCGCGAACGCGTCATGGCCGAGCTGCTGCCGCGCGTGAAGGCGCTGACCGTGCTGGCGCGCAGCTACGACATCGGCCTGAACATCGACGCCGAGGAAGCCGATCGCCTGGAAATCTCGCTGGACCTGCTGGAAGCGCTTTGTTTCGAGCCCGAGCTGGACGGCTGGAACGGCATCGGCTTCGTCATCCAGGCTTACCAGAAGCGGGCTCCCTTCGTGATCGACTACGTGATCGACCTGGCCCGCCGCAGCCGCCATCGCGTGATGGTGCGCCTGGTCAAGGGCGCGTACTGGGATAGCGAGATCAAGCGCGCCCAGGTCGACGGCCTGGAAGGCTATCCGGTCTATACCCGCAAGGTCTACACGGACGTGGCCTATCTGGCCTGCGCCCGCAAGCTGCTGGGCGCGCCGGAAGCCGTGTTCCCGCAGTTCGCCACGCACAATGCCTACACCCTGTCCGCGATCTACCAGTTGGCGGGCCAGAACTATTACCCGGGCCAGTACGAATTCCAGTGCCTGCACGGCATGGGCGAACCGTTGTATGACGAGGTCGTGGGCGCGTTGTCGCAGGGCAAGCTGAACCGTCCGTGCCGCATCTACGCGCCGGTCGGCACGCATGAAACGCTGCTGGCCTACCTGGTGCGCCGCCTGCTGGAAAACGGCGCCAACACCTCGTTCGTGAACCTTATCGGCGACGACAGCATTCCGGTCGAGCAACTGGTGGCCGATCCGGTGGACGCCGCCGCGCGCATCGTCCCGCTGGGCGCGCCGCACGAGAAGATTCCGCTGCCGCGCGAGCTCTATGGCGATCCGCGGGAGGGCGCCCGCGCCAACTCGGCCGGCCTGGACCTGAGCAACGAGCATCGCCTGGGTTCGCTGTCCGCGGCCCTGCTGGCCAGCGCTGCCATGCCGTGGCGGGCCGGCCCCATGCTGGGCGAGGGCGACGGCGTCTGGGATGCCTCGCGCGCCATGGAAGTCCGCAACCCCGCCAATCTGCGCGATGTCGTGGGCCACGTGGTCGAAGCGCAGGAAGACGAGGCCGAGGCCGCGCTGCGCGCCGCCGCCAACGCGGCTCCGATCTGGCAATCCACCCCGGTGGCCGAACGCGCCCAGTGCCTGCGCCGCGCCGCGCAACTGCTGGAAGAGCAGATGCAGACCCTGCTGGGCCTGATCGTGCGCGAAGCCGGCAAGTCGCTGCCCAACGCCATCGCCGAGGTGCGCGAGGCCGTGGACTTCCTGCGCTATTACGCGGACCAGGCCGAAACCGAATTCAGCAACGACACGCACCGCCCGCTGGGCACGGTGCTGTGCATCAGCCCCTGGAACTTCCCGCTGGCCATCTTCACCGGCCAGGTCGCGGCCGCGCTGGCCGCCGGCAATACGGTGGTGGCCAAGCCCGCCGAACAGACGCCGCTGATCGCCGCGCAAGCCGTGGCCATCCTGCGCGCGGCCGGCGTGCCGGCCGGCGCCGTGCAGTTGCTGCCGGGCCGCGGCGAAACCGTGGGCGCGCAGCTGGTCGCCAGCCCCGGCGTGCGCGGCGTGATGTTCACCGGTTCGACCGACGTGGCGCGCATCATCGCGCGCACGCTGGCCGACCGCCTGGACGACGCCGGCCACACCATTCCGCTGATCGCCGAGACGGGCGGCCAGAACGCCATGGTGGTGGATTCCTCGGCCCTGTCCGAGCAGGTCGTGTTTGACGTGCTGACCTCTGCCTTCGATTCGGCGGGCCAGCGCTGTTCGGCGCTGCGCGTGCTGTGCGTGCAGGAAGACAATGCCGACCACGTGCTGACCATGCTGCGCGGCGCCATGCGCGAACTGAGCGTGGGCAACCCCGACCGCCTGGCGGTGGACGTGGGCCCCGTGATCGACACGGAAGCGCGCAACGGCATCCAGCGGCACATCGAAACGATGCGCACCGCGGGCCATCGCGTGGACCAGGTCGAACTCAACGGCGAATGCCGCCATGGCACCTTCGTGCCGCCGACCATCATCGAAATCGACCACGTCAGCGAGCTGACGCGCGAAGTGTTCGGGCCCGTGCTGCACGTGGTGCGCTACCAGCGCGACGAGCTCGACGCCTTGCTGGACGCCATCAACGGCACCGGCTACGGCCTGACCTTCGGCGTGCATACCCGCATCGACGAAACCATCGCGCACGTGACCGGCCAGGTCCATGCGGGCAACGTCTACGTCAACCGCAATATCGTGGGCGCGGTGGTGGGCGTGCAGCCTTTCGGCGGCGAAGGCTTGTCCGGCACCGGCCCCAAGGCTGGCGGCCCGCTCTATATGTACCGCCTGCTGGGCACGCGGCCGGCGGGCCTGCCGCCGGCGCTGGACGCGGCGGCGGCGCTGCCGCAGCGCATTGCGCTGCCGGGACCGACCGGCGAGACCAACACCTATGTGGTCGAGCCGCGCGGCGCGGTGTACTGCGTGGCCGCCACCGAGGCCGGGGCGCGGGCGCAGTGGTCCGTCGCCAGGCTGACGGGCAACCATGCCTGGTTCGCGGACACGCCCGCGGCACAGGCGCTGCTGGCCTCGCTGGATGCCGGCCAGCGGGAGCAGGCGGGCATCCTGGCCGACGACGAGGTCGACCAGGCGGATTATCAGGCCGTGCTGTTCGAGGGCGATGGCGACGCGCTGCAGGCGCTGAACCAGCGCATCGCGCAGCGTCCGGGCGCCATCCTGTCGGTCCATGGCCTGACATCCGACGCGATCGCGGCGGGCGCCGGCTACGTGCCGGAGCGCCTGCTGGCGGAACGCTCCGTCAGCGTCAACACGGCGGCGGCGGGCGGCAACGCCAGCCTCATGACCATAGGTTGAGTCGGATGTAGGACAACCCTTGGGTATCCAAGGGTTATCTCCAATATCGGTCGGGGTTGTACTGGAACGAAAATCCGGTCGCACCTCAACTCAGGAAGTCGCAACCCGGCTTCCGGATTTTGCAGAACATGCACGCGCAAGCTTCCGCCATATCGGACTTGCTAGTAGTGAAAAACCAAAAGCCTGGTTAAAAGCTCAGGTATAACAAGGTCTTAAGTCCGACATTCGGAGGATACCCATGAAGTTCCGCACCACTTTGAAGCTTCTCGCCGCCAGCATCGCCGCCGCCGGCATGGCCGCCTCCGCGCAGGCAGCCGACGTCAAGTTCGGTTTTGCCGCACCGCTCACCGGTCCGCAATCGCACTATGGCGAGGACATGCAGAACGGCCTGAACCTGGCCCTGGAAGAAGCCAACAAGAAGGGCATCAAGGTCGACGGCGAAACCGCCAAGTTCGTGCTGGTGTCGCGCGATGACCAGGCCGATCCGCGCGTGGGCGTGCAGGTTGCGCAGCAGCTGGTCGACCAGGACGTGGTCGGCATCCTGGGCCACTTCAACTCGGGCACGACCATTCCCGCCTCGCGTGTCTACCATGAAGCCGGTCTGCCCCAGATCGCCATGGCGACCTCGCCGGAATACACCAAGCAAGGCTACGAAACCACCTTCCGCATGATGACCAGCGACACCCAGCAGGGCGCCGCGGTCGGCAAGTTCATGGTGGAAAGCCTGAAGGCCAAGAAGGTCGCCATCATCGACGACCGCACCGCCTACGGCCAGGGCCTGGCCGACGAGGTCGAGAAGGCGGTCAAGGCCGCCGGCGGCCAGGTCGTGCGCCGCGAGTACACCACCGACAAGGCCAACGACTTCACCGCCATCCTGACCAACATCAAGGGTGCGGCGCCCGACGCCATCTTCTACGGCGGCCTGGACGCGCAATCCGGTCCCATGAAGCGCCAGCTGGCCACCCTGGGCCTGAAGGCGCCGCTGGTTTCGGGCGAAATGACCCGCAGCGACACCTTCATCAAGCTGGCCGGCGACGCCGCCGACGGCACCTATGCCTCGCTGGCCGGCGTGCCGCTGGACAAGATGGCCGCGGGCAAGGACTTCGAGCAGCGCTACCAGGCCCGCTTCAAGAAGGCCCCCGGCGTGTACGCGCCCTACGCCTATGACGGCGCCTGGAACATGATCGCCGCCATCGAGCAGGCCGGCTCGGCCAAGCCCGAGAAGTACCTGCCGGCCCTGGCCAAGCTGAACCGCAAGGGCGCCACCAGCGAGCACATTTCCTACGACGCCAAGGGCGACCTGAAGGAAATCTCGGTCACCATCTACGAAGTCAAGAACGGCAAGTGGGAGATGGTTGAAACGATGGTCAGCCAGGCCAACTAAGGCGGCTGGACCGGGGCGGGAAGGCGGCTGCGCGCCGCGTCCCGCCCGTATTGCAGCGTGCGCGCCGTCAGGCGCGCGCCACGCGCGGCGCCGTGGCAGGCCCGAGGGCCGTCACCGCAAGATCCGCGCGATTTTTCCAGGCTTATTCAGCGGCCCCTATGGATATCTTCATTCAACAACTGATTAACGGCGTCACGCTAGGCAGCGTGTACGCCCTGGTCGCCCTGGGCTACACCATGGTGTACGGCATCATCGGGCTGATCAACTTCGCCCATGGCGACGTCGTCATGATAGGCGCGATGGCGGCGACCACCATCGCCATCTCGCTGGTGGGCGGCGATCCTTCCACGTCCGCCTTCGTGGTGCTGGGCGTCGGCCTGCTGGTGTCCGTGCCGCTGTGCATGGCCGTGGGCTGGACCGCCGAGCGCGTGGCCTACCGGCCGCTGCGCCGCGCGCCGCGCCTGGCTGCCCTGATCACCGCCATCGGCGTGTCCATCATCCTGCAGAACGTGGCGATGATGGGCTGGGGCCGCAATTACCTGAACTTCCCGCAGGTGCTGTCGCCGCAGGTGTTCGAGATCGCGGGCGCGCGCATCAGCTCGCTGCAGATCGCCATCGTGGTGATCGCCGCGCTGATCATGGGCGGGCTGCTGGCCGTGGTGCACAAGACCCGCCTGGGCACGGCGATGCGCGCCACCGCGCAGAACCGCGAAGTGGCCGGGCTGATGGGCGTGAACATCAACACGGTCATTTCGGCGGCGTTCCTGATCGGCTCGGCGCTGGCCGCCGTGGCCGGCATGATGGTCGCCACCTATTACGGCGTGTCGCAATACACCATGGGCTTCATGCTGGGCCTGAAGGCCTTCACGGCCGCGGTGCTGGGCGGCATCGGCAACCTGGTCGGCGCCATGGCGGGCGGCCTGTTGTTGGGCATCATCGAATCCCTGGGCGCCGGCTACATCGGCGACCTGACCGGCGGCTTCCTCGGCAGCCACTACCAGGACGTGTTCGCCTTCTTCGTGCTGGTGCTGGTGCTGATCTTCCGTCCGTCCGGCCTGCTGGGCGAACGCGTGGGAGACCGGGCATGAACGCAACCTTGAAAAGCAGCGGGTTTTCGACCCGCAACCTGATCGGCATCGCGCTGATCGGCGTGGTGCTGGCGGTGCTGCCCTTCGTGATCGGCATGGCCGGGCAGAGCTGGGTGCGCATCCTGAATTTCGCCCTGCTGTACGTGATGCTGTCGCTGGGCCTGAACATCGTGGTGGGCTTTGCTGGTCTGCTGGACTTGGGCTACATCGCGTTCTATGCGGTGGGCGCCTACACCTGGGCGCTGCTGGCCTCGCCGCATTTCGGCCTGCACCTGCCGTTCTGGGCGATCCTGCCGATCGCGCTGGCGGTGGCCTGCCTGTTCGGCGTGCTGCTGGGTGCACCCACGCTCAAGCTTCGAGGGGACTATCTGGCCATCGTGACACTGGGCTTCGGCGAGATCATCCGCATCTTCCTGAACAACCTGAACGCGCCGGTCAACATCACCAACGGACCGCAGGGCATCAACCGCATCGACACCTTCAAGGTGGGCGAGTTTGCCTTCGGCCGCACGGAAAGCCTGCTAGGCCTGCGCGTGACGGGACCGGAGAAGTACTACTACCTGCTGCTCGCGGTGACGCTGATCATCGTGGTGGTCTGCGTGCGCCTGCAGAATTCGCGCATCGGCCGCGCCTGGGAAGCGATCCGCGAAGACGAGATCGCGGCCAAGGCCATGGGCATCAACACCCGCAACATCAAGCTGCTGGCGTTCGCCATGGGCGCGTCCTTCGGCGGCGTGGCGGGCGCCTTGTTCGCCTCGATGCAGGGCTTCGTCAGCCCCGAGAGCTTCTCGCTGATGGAATCCATCTCCATCCTGTGCATGGTGGTGCTGGGCGGCATGGGCCACATTCCGGGCGTGATCCTGGGCGCGTTGATCCTGGCCGCGTTGCCCGAGTTCCTGCGCGCGGTGGTCGAACCTGTGCAGCACATGCTGTTCGGCGCCGTGGTGCTGGACCCCGAGGGCATACGCATGCTGCTGTTCGGTCTGGCCATGGTCTGCGTGATGCTGTTCCGTCCGGCTGGCCTGTGGCCGTCGGCGGTGCGCAAGCGTGAACTCGCAACCAAGACCCAGGGAGGCGCGGCATGAGCAAACTGCTGCAAGCCCAGGGACTGGGCAAACGCTTCGGCGGCCTGCAGGCGCTGTCGGACGTCAGCTTCGACATCGAGCAGGGCGAGATCTACGGCCTGATCGGCCCGAACGGCGCGGGCAAGACCACGCTGTTCAACGTGCTCACCGGCCTGTACATCCCGGAAGAGGGCAGCTGCACCTTCAATGGCGAGTCCATGTCCGGCAAGAAGCCGCATGAAGTCGCCTACGCGGGCCTGGCGCGCACCTTCCAGAACATCCGCCTGTTCGCCAACCTGAGCGCCATCGAGAACGTGATGATCGGCCGCCACATGCGCACCAAGTCCGGCGTGCTGGGCGCGGTGCTGCGTACCCGCGGCACGCGGGCCGAAGAGGCCGCCACCGAAGCGCGGGCGCAGGAACTGCTGGACTACGTGGGCATCGGCCATCGCGCCAACGACGTGGCGCGTTCGCTGCCCTACGGCGACCAGCGGCGCCTGGAGATCGCGCGGGCCCTGGCCACCGATCCCAAGCTGCTGGCGCTGGACGAGCCGGCGGCCGGCATGAACGCATCGGAAACCGTGGTGCTGCGCAAGCTGGTCGAGAAGATCCGCGCCGACGGCATCACCGTGCTGCTGATCGAGCACGACATGAAGCTCGTCATGGGCCTGTGCGACCGCGTGCTGGTGCTTGAATACGGCAAGGTGCTGGCCATGGGCAAACCTGCCCAGGTACAGCGCGATCCCAAGGTCATCGAAGCGTATCTGGGCGCAGGCGCCGCGCAGGATCCGCAGATTCATCAGGAGCGCCCGGCATGACGGCAGCAGCATCCCAACCCCTACTGGAATTGCGGGGCCTGCAGGTCTCTTATGGTGGCATCCGCGCGGTGCGCGGCATCGACCTGCGCGTGGACCAGGGCGAGCTGGTCTGCCTGATCGGCGCCAATGGCGCCGGCAAGAGCACCACGCTGCGCGCCATCTGCGGGCTGGTGCCGCTGGCGGGCGGTGAAGTGGTCTACGGCGGCCAGTCCGTCGGCGGCCAGAAGTCGCATGAGCTGGTGCGCTGCGGCCTGGTCATGGTGCCGGAAGGGCGTGGCATCTTCGGTCAGCTCACCATCGAGGAAAACCTGGCGATGGGGGCCTACATCCGTCGCGACGCGGCCCAGATCCGCCAGGACACCGACCGCGTCTTCACGTTGTTCCCGCGCCTGGCCGAGCGTCGCAAGCAGGCGGCCGGCACGCTGTCGGGCGGCGAGCAGCAGATGGTGGCGATGGGTCGCGCGATGATCGCGCGCCCCAAGCTGCTGTTGCTGGACGAGCCCTCTATGGGTCTGGCGCCGCTGATGGTGGAGAAGGTCTTCGAGGTGGTGCGCACCATTGCCAGCGAAGGCGTGACCATCCTGCTGATCGAGCAGAACGCGCGCCTGGCGTTGGAAAACAGCCATCGCGGCTACGTGATGGAATCGGGCGAGATCATCCTGTCCGGTCCCGCTGGCGACATGCTGCACGATCCTAAAGTGCGTGCGGCCTATCTGGGCGAGTCCGAGTAAGGCGCGGCCAGGATCTTGGGGGCGGGCGGGGCAGGGCTTCGAGCTTGCGGACGTCAGGGTTCTTTAGCCGCCGAGGCCGCCCTGCGCCATTCCGATGCTCGCCCCAATG